>NZ_JBVKAV010000004.1:0-711332 GCF_055639295.1 Streptomyces sp. NPDC107528 | reverse complement strand
GGGGTATCAACATATCTGGCGTTGATTTTTGGCACGCTGTTGAGTTCTCAAGGAACGGACGCTTCCTTTGTACTCACCCTCTCGGGCTTTCCTCCGGGCGCTTCCCTTCGGTCTTGCGTTTCCGACTCTATCAGACCTTTTCTCGATCCGATTTCCTCGGTGCTTTCCAGGTTTCCGCTCTCGCGTTTCCCTTTCCGGCGTTTCCGACTCTATCAGATCCTTTCGGGCCTGAGTCCCAGTCAGAGGGGCTTGCCTTCCCGGCTGTTGGGCCGTTCCGACGTCTCAAACCTTAGCGGATCCGCCCGGCGATTCCCAATCGGGCCGCCGAGTCCCAATTCGAATTGAATTCGGGCATGCCGAAATCAACCCTGACGGGAGATCGTGCTGGTGGTTTGGTTTGCCGCTTTCGCGGCGGGAGGTGCTGCCGCAGAACCGTTACGGCTCGGTGGCAACCCGAAGAACTTTACGGATCAGGCAGGGGGCTGTCAAGCGCCCCTTGTCAAGATCTTTTACTGCGCGGCCGGGCCTCGTGTCAGTCCAGGTCGCTGAGACGTCCGCCAGCGTCCGGCTGGGCGTGCTCCACCCTACGGAGCAGGCGCGTGAGGACCTCTCCCAGGGTGGTGCGCTCCTCCGCAGAGAGGTCCTGGAGCAGGTCCTCCTCGAAGACAGACGCGAGCCGCATCGCCTCCAGCCACTTCTCCCTGCCCTCGGCGGTCAGCTCGACGATGACGCGGACGCGGTTGGACTCGTCCCGTTCCCGGGTGACCAGACCCTCGGCGACCATGCGGTCGATGCGGTGGGTCATGGCGGCCGGGGTGAGGCCGAGGCCCTTGGCGAGGTCGCTGGGACCCATGCAGTAGGGGGCGCCGGAGAGGACGAGGGCTTTGAGGACCTCCCACTCGGCGTTGCTGATGCCGAGGGCGGCGGTCTGGCGCCCGTAGGCGACGTTCATGCGCCGGTTCAGGCGGGACAGCGCCGAGACGACCTTCTCCACCTGCGGGTCGAGGCCCTGGAACTCGCGCTGGTAGGCGGCGATCTGTTCTTCGAGTGTCGGTTCGCTGATGTCCGGGGTGTCGCCCATGGGCCGAGTATGGCACGGGCTCGCTTGGCATCGAAGTCCTTCACTGTGTACTGTTTAGCTTCGAAGTTTAGGTTTGAAGTCTTTAGATCTGCATCTGAGAGATACGAGAGAGGTGAACGTGACCAGGGCGATGGGCGCAGCGATGCGCCGGATCCACGTGGGCAACGCACTCAGCGCATTCGGGCTCGGTTTCACCGTCCCCTACCTGTACGTCTATGTGGCGCAGGTCCGGGGACTGGGTGCCATGACGGCGGGGCTGGTCCTCGCCGTCTTCGCCGTGGCCGCGCTGGTCGTGCTGCCGTTCGCCGGGCGGGCGATCGTCCGGCGCGGCCCAATGCCGGTGTTGGTCGCCGCCCTGGTCACTGCCGCGCTCGGGGCACTGAGCCTGGGGCTCGCGGGGAGCGCCGTATCCGTATTGCTGTCGGCCGCCGCACTGGGTGCGGGACAGGCCGTGATGCAGCCTGCGCTCGCGACGATGATCGTCGACTGCTCCACCGCGGAGACCCGGTCTCGGGCGTTCGCGATGCAGTTCTTCCTGCAGAACCTGGGGCTGGGGGTCGGCGGGCTCATCGGTGGGCACCTCGTCGACGCTTCGAGTGTCTCGTCCTTCACTCTGCTGTTCTCGATCGAGGCGGCGATGTTCCTGCTGCTCGTCGTGGTGATGATGACGGTGCGGATGCCACGGGCGCCGCGGATCGAGGGGGCGCCGGGTGCCGGGGCGGGCAAGGGGAGCTGGAAGCAGTTGCTCCAGAACCGGGCCATGGTGCAGCTGTGCGTGCTGGGCTTCGTGCTGTTCTTCGCCTGCTACGGACAGTTCGAGTCGGGGCTCAGTGCATACGGGGTCGAGGCGGCCGGGGTTTCCACGTCGGCGCTCGGGACCGCGCTGGCGGCCAACACCGCGATGATCGTGGTGGCTCAGTTCGTCGTGCTGAAGTTCGTCGAGCGGCGGCGGCGGTCGCGGGTGATTGCGGCGGTCGGGCTCATCTGGGCCGTGGCGTGGCTCGCGGCGGGGTATGCCGGGCTGGGGCACGGGAGCCAGGAGATGGCTACGGCTGCCTTCATCTCTACGTATGCGTTGTTCGGGCTGGGTGAGGCGATGTTGTCACCGACCGTTGCTCCGCTGGTGGCTGATCTCGCGCCGGAGGGCATGGCTGGGCAGTACAACTCGGCGTTTGCGCTGGTCAAGCAGCTTGCGTTGGCTGTGGGGCCGGCTGTGGGCGGGCCGATGGGGGCGTCGCTGCATGGGCCGTATGTCGTGACGTTTCTGTTGTTCTCGTTGGGGATCACCTATCTCGCTGTGCGGTTGGGGCGGGAGCTGAGTGCGGTGCAGGATCGGCCGTGGGTGGGGAAGAGTCGGGTGGTGGCGCAGGGGGCAGCGTCGGCTGCGGAGCAGGCTCCGGCGCGCGCCTGAGGGTTTCGCCCCCGCCGCCCCTACCCGTCCCGTACCTGGGGGCGGCGCCCCCAGACCCCCGCTGTCGGCACTGAACGGGCCTCGTCCTCAAACTCCCCCAGAGGGGCACCCCCAGACGGGCTGGAATGCCTGGACCGGCGTCGAGGGCTCAGGGTCTCTGTGTGTCCAAGGCCGTCTTCAGCAGTACGAACTCGCACCACACCGCCTTGCCGCCGCCCGGTGTCCGTCGTGAGCCCCAGCCGGAGGCGATCGTTGCGACGATGGCGATTCCTCGGCCCGATTCGTCGGCCGGTTCTGCTCGGCGGCGTCTGGGGAGGTGGTCGTCTCCGTCCGTCACCTCGATGATCAAGCGGCGGTCGGTGCGGCGGAGGCGGAGGCGCATGGGCGGGGTGCCGTGTTGGAGGGAGTTGGCGACGAGTTCGCTGGCCGCCAGGACGCCCAGGTCGTGGAGGTCGGGCGGGAAGCGCCAGCTGGTCAGGACGCCGGAGGCGAAGGCACGCGCGCGGGGGGCCGCTTCGATGCCGCCGAGGAGTTCCAGGGCGGCGTTGCGGAAGAGGTCGCCGTCGGGGCCCGTGCGGGCCGGGTGCTGGAGGACCAGGACGGCCACGTCGTCGTCGTGGTCCGCTGTGACGCCTGCGCTTCGGACGAGGCGGTCGCAGACGACTTGGGGGGTGCCCGTCGCGCCGGCCAGGGCGCGTTCCAGGGAGGCGATTCCCTCGTCGAGGTCCTCGTCCCGGCGTTCCACCAGGCCGTCGGTGTAGAGGACCGCGGTCGAGCCCGGGCTCAGGGGGATCGAGCCGGACGCATGCATCCAGCCGCCCGTGCCGAGGGGCGGGCCGGTGGGTTCGTCGGCGCGTTGGACTGCGCCGTTCTCGTCTCGGACGAGGATGGGGAGGTGGCCGGCCGACGCGTAGATCAGGCGGCCCTCGTTCGGGTCGTGGATGGCGTAGACGCAGGTGGCGATCTGGTTGGCGTCGATTTCCGTTGCCAGGCCGTCCAGGAGCTGGAGCACCTCGTGCGGCGGGAGGTCCAGGCGGGCGTAGGCCCTCACCGCCGTACGGAGCTGGCCCATGACCGCCGCTGCGCGCACTCCTCTGCCCATGACGTCGCCGATGACCAGGGCCGTGCGGCCGCCGCCGAGGGTGATCACGTCGTACCAGTCGCCGCCGACCGCGGCCTCCGTGCCGCCCGGGTGGTAGGTGGCGGCGATGCGCAGGTCGTCCGGTTCCTCCAGCTCTTGCGGGAGGAGCGAGCGCTGGAGGGTGACGGCCGTTTCGCGTTGGCGGCGTTCGCTGGCGCGGAGGCGTTCGGCGGCTTCCGCGTGGTCGGTGACGTCGGTGGCGAAGACGAGGACTCCGCCGTCGCCCTCGGTCACGGGCGTGCAGGTGAAGGTGTAGGAGCGGCCGTCGGGTGCCTTGCGGGACTTGAGGGTGCGGGGCTTGCCGCTGCGCAGGACCTGGTCGAGGAGCGGGAGCAGGCCCAGTTCGGCGAGCTCGGGCAGGGCCTCGCGGGCCGGTTCGCCCGGGGGGCGTACGCCGAAGGCCGTGGCATAGGTGTCGTTGACGTACGCGAGGCGGTGGTCGTGGCCGTGGACGAGGGCGACCAGGGCCGGGACGCGGTCCAGGACCTCGCGGACCGGCAGCTCGTCGACGGCGGGGATCGGCCTGGCCTCGTCGGTGAGGTGTTCGGCGCGGGCCGCCGGGACGGCACCCGGGCCCTCTCCTCGGCGGTCCTGGGCGACCGCCGCCGCGGGTTCGGTCCGCGCTGCGGCGCGGCGCTGCGTTCCGGGGAGCCGGGCGCTCCAGCGCGTGAAGTTCACGAATCCTTGCCTCGTGTCGTCGTCTTCGGCCAGCTCCGGACCCGGCCGGGGGTCTGTGGGGTGACGCCCCGGGGTTGCGGCACAGTGGGGAGAGCCTTGTGGTCGGGATCGGTTCGGGGATCAGTCTGGCAGTGCGGCCGACCTGGCCGACACCCGTCTGACGCCTGCCCGGTCGGTGGAGTTCCTGGGTCCGGTCAGGACGACCCCTTCGGGTCGTCTTCCGGGTTGAGGGGATGCTTTCCACCGGCCGCGAGTTCGAACTCCGCACGGGGATGTTCGAGTGAACCGAGGGAGACGACCTCCCTCTTGAAGAGCCCCGAGAGGGTCCATTCGGCCAGGACTCGGGCCTTGCGGTTGAAGGTCGGCACCCTGCTGAGGTGGTAGACGCGGTGCATGAACCAGGCAGGGTAGCCCTTGAGCTTGCGCCCGTAGACCTGGGCGACACCCTTGTGGAATCCGAGGGAGGCGACCGAACCGGCGTATTTGTGGGCGTAGGTCTCCAGCGGTTCGCCGCGCAGGGTGTGCGCGATGTTGTCGCCGAGCACCTTGGCCTGGCGCAGGGCGTGCTGCGCGTTGGGGGCGCACTCCGTGCCGGGTTCGGCTGCGGTGACGTCGGGGACTGCGGCGGCGTCGCCTGCGGCCCACGCGTGCGTGGTGCCCTCGATCGTCAGCTCGGGGGTGCCCCTCAGCCTGCCGCGCTCATTAAGTGGCAGGTCGGTCGCGGCGAGGATCGGGTGCGGTTTGACGCCGGCCGTCCAGACGACCGTACGGGTCGGGAAGCGGGCGCCGTCGCTGAGGACGGCGACGCGGTCCGCGCAGGACTCCAGGCGGGTGTGCAGGCGTACGTCGATGTTGCGGCGGCGCAGTTCGGTGACGGTGTAGCGGCCCATGTCCTCGCCGACCTCGGGCAGGATGCGGTCCGAGGCCTCGACGAGGATCCACTTCATGTCCTCGGGGCTGACGTTGTGGTAGTAGCGCGTGGCGTAGCGGGCCATGTCCTCGAGTTCGCCGAGCGCCTCGACGCCGGCGTAGCCGCCGCCGACGAAGACGAAGGTGAGGGCCGCGTCGCGGATCGCGGGGTCGCGGGTGGAGGAGGCGATGTCCATCTGCTCGATGACGTGGTTGCGCAGGCCGATGGCCTCTTCGACGGTCTTGAAGCCGATGGCGTGATCGGCGAGACCGGGGATGGGGAGGGTGCGCGCGATGGAGCCGGGGGCGAGGACGAGCTCGTCGTAGGAGAGCTGTTCACTGCCCGTGCCCTCCTCCTCGGAGGCGAGGGTGGTGAGGGTCGCGGTGCGTTTGGCGTGGTCGATGGCGGTGGCCTCGCCGATGATGACCCGGCACCGGGGCAGAACGCGGCGCAGCGGTACGACCACATGGCGCGGGGAGATCAAGCCGGCCGCCGCTTCGGGGAGGAATGGCTGATACGTCATGTACGGGTCGGGAGTGACGACCGTGATCTCGGCGTCGCCCCGGCCGAGTTCCGGTTGCAGTCTCCGCTGGAGACGCAGGGCCGTGTACATCCCGACGTAGCCGCCGCCGACAACGAGAATGCGCGCACGTTCCTTCACCATCCCATGACGCACCCGGCGCTTGCGTTTGTCCACAGGCTCGACCATTTGTGTGACCGGAGATCGTCGGCGCCGCGATTTGGCCGAATTGCCGGAGTGCGGGGAAGACCCGCAGGTCAGCGGGTGTGCGCCGGGGGATCACACGTGGCGCAATCGGGACGTAAACGACTCGTACTCCGATCGAGGGGCGCTCCGTGCGGAACCTGCCCCTTCTGAATTGACTCCCTCTCAACTATGTTCGTGTGTCGACGGGGTGTAGGGGGATGCGCTCATCGGGTCCGTGAGTCACACGGAACGGACTCGTTGTCCGGGCTTGTTCCGCGACGCTCCGGCTTTGAAATGACGGGGAGTCTCCGGGGGGAGACGTCATTACCGGGGGATCGCTTATGCATGTTCAGGATTCTCGATGGTCTTCCGCATCCACCATCACACCGGGTGGCGGAGTGGGCGGCACGATGAGCGCGGCTGCGAGCAACGGACGTGGGGACGCGTCACGTACGACGCCGCTGCGCGTGGACGCACAGCGCAATCTGGAGCACGTGCTGCGTGCGGCGCGTGAGGTCTTCGGCGAGCTGGGGTACGGCGCGCCGATGGAGGACGTGGCGCGACGCGCGCGGGTCGGCGTCGGGACGGTGTACCGGCGCTTCCCGAGCAAGGACGTCCTGGTCCGGCGGATAGCCGAGGAGGAGACCTCCCGGCTGACCGACCAGGCACGTGCGGCGCTCGGTCAGGAGGACGAGCCGTGGTCGGCGCTCTCGCGCTTCCTGCGCACCTCGGTGGCCTCCGGCGCGGGCCGGCTGCTGCCGCCGCAGGTGCTGCGGGTCGGGGTCGCCGAGGACGGTACGTCGCCCGACGAGGCCCGGGTGCCGCAGCAGCGGATGCAGCCGGGCATCGGAGAACTGCGGCTGGTGCCCGAGCATCCTCCGGCGGTTCCGGTCGACCCGGTGGACGACGCGGGCGCGGCGGCGCTGCTCGACGTGGTGGGCCAGCTCGTGGAGCGGGCGCGCGCGGCGGGCGAGCTGCGGGCCGACGTGTCGGTGTCGGACGTCCTGCTGGTGATCGCGACGGCGGCGCCCTCGCTGCCGGATGCGGCGCAGCAGGCGGCGGCCTCGGCACGGCTGCTGGACATCCTGCTGGAGGGGTTGCGGTCCCGGCCCCAGGCGTGAGTCGGGCCTCGGGCGTGAGTCGGACCTCGGGCGTGAGTCAGGCCCCAGGCGTGAATCGGGCCTCGGGCGTGAATCGGCCGATGCGTCGGCCGTGAGCGCGAAGGGTGCCTTCGAAGGAGTTACTTCGAAGGGGTGAGGGTTCGAGAAGGGTGTCTGCGAGGCGGGGTGCCGTGCCGCCCTCGCCTCGAACACCACTGCGGTGAGCGCTGGTTGCGTCTTCCCCGTAGGGGCGAGGGCCATTGATGCGTCGCGGTAAGTCCCCACGGACGGGTGGATGTCCGTACGCGTGGGTCCTGACCAAAAGCCAATATGGCACCCTGACCCGGTGTCCAGGACTGGTAGAGCTGGCGGCGGGGGCTTTCCGCGATGAGCGTTGACGGGTGGGACGAGTCACGCGGCGACGGTGACTCGGCGACTCCGCAGGTGCCGAATCAGGGCGGACGGGCGGACCTCCCGCCGGGCGGCGACCCCGTGGAGGGGCGTCCACAGGCCCGCGCGGAAGGCAGCGTCCCGGCCCAGCGCGACCGGCGTGAGGACAGCGTGCTGCCTCCGCCGCGCGAGCTGCCGTCCGACTTGCCGGCGAGCGAACTGCCGCCGTCGGACGCCGACCTGATCGGTCGGATGCGGTCCGGTGACGACACCGCCTACGAGGAGCTGTACCGGCGTCACGCGGGAGCGGTGCGCCGGTACGCGCGCACGTGCTGTCGCGACGCCCACACCGCGGACGACCTCACCGCCGAGGTGTTCGCCCGCATGCTCCAGGCCGTACGCCGAGGTTCCGGCCCCGAACACGCCGTGCGCGCCTATCTGCTCACCTCGATCCGGCGTGCCGCCGCGGACTGGACGAAGTCGGTGCGGCGGGAGCAACTGGTCGACGACTTCGCGGTGTTCGCCGCTCAGTCCACGCGGGTCGCCGAGGTGTCCGACGACGACACGCTCGACCTGGGCGCGGACGTGCGGGCGATGCACGAGGCCGAACAGTCCATGGCCATGCGGGCCTTCCGGTCGCTGCCGGAGCGCTGGCAGGCCGTGCTGTGGCACACCGAGGTGGAGGACGAGTCGCCGAGCGAGGTCGCCACGCTCTTCGGGCTCGATGCCAACGGCACGCGCGTGCTCGCCAGCCGCGCCCGCGAGGGGCTCAAGCAGGCCTACCTCCAAGCTCACGTCAGCGCCAGCCTCGCCGGCGACGAGGAGTGCGCCCGCCATGCCGACCGGCTCGGGGCCTACGCCCGCGGCAGCCTGCGCACCCGGGCCGAGCGGGGCATGCGCAAGCACCTGGAGGAGTGCGCCAAGTGCCGTCTGGCCGCGGGCCAGATCAAGGAAGTCGCCGGTGGTATCCCGGCCGTCGTGCCGGTCGCGGTCATCGGCTGGTTCGGCGCCGCCGGGTACGCCAAGGTGGCCGGGCTCATCGCCGGTGGCGCGGGCGCGGGCGCGGCCGGTGCGGCTGGGGCTGCCTCCGCGGCGGGCGGCGGTTCGTCCGGCGGGGCGAGTTCCGGGGGCGGCGCTGCGGCCTCCGAAGGGCTGGGCGCGCCGGTGAAGGCCGGAATCGCGGCCGGTGTCGTCGCCGTGGGCGTGGTGGCGGCGATCGTGCTCGCGCTCGCCGGCAACGAGCCGCCTGCCGACAGGCAGGACGCCAAGCAACCCCCGGTGCCCTCCCCCATCGTCGAGGGGACACCGACACCCAAGCCGCCGCAGCCGCCGCAGCCGCCGCAGCCGCCGGAGCCTTCGGAGAAGGAGCCCGCCCCGCAACCGCCGGCGATCGTCCCGGCCGACCATCCCGAGGCGACCCCGACACCGGCCTCGCCACCCACCCCCACGCCCAGCCCGACGCCCACGCCCTCCCCGACGCCGACTCCGACACCGACACCGACACCGACACCCACTCCGCCGCCCCCGCCCGCGCCTGTCGACTACCAGTGGAGCGAGCTGTCGTACGACATCACCGGCGACGGCACCGAACCCGAGATGCGGATCGGTGAGAGCAGCTGGGTGTGGCAGCGGCACGGCGTGTCGATCGGCAACGAGCGGTACACGAACGGCGTCACCGTGCACGGCCGGTCCTCCGTCACCATCGACCTCAACCGGGAGTGCTCCGCCTACACGGCGATGGCAGGCGTCGACGACTCGACTCTGGGGCTGGGCAAGTTCACTTTCTCGGTGTACGCCGACGGCGTCCGGTTGTGGCGGTCCGCGGTGATCGAGGGCGGGGACCGAGCCGTGCCCGTCCATGTGAACCTCGCCGGGCGGGAGGCCGTTCGGCTGGTGGTCGAGCCGCACGGCACCTTCGACACCCTGCTGCCGGCGGACTGGGCGGAGTCGAAGTTCAGCTGCGTGTAGGGGCGTTCGGCTGGAGGTTCTGACCTTGGCTTACGGCGCCTGCTCGGTAGGGAGCTGGAGGCCGAGCACGGCCCGGTCGAGGTCGTACAGCACGTCGTCGTGGGTGAGGGCGGCGCCCCGGGTGTACTCGGCGGTGAAGCGTTCGGCGCCCAGGGCGGTGCGGGCGGTGGTCTCGGCCCGCTCGGCGTGCGCGCGCTCGGGCATGAGGCGTGTATTGCCGCGGCGCCAGTGCTCCGAGGCGGCGAGCAGCCGGACTGCGCGCGGGTGGTCGCCGAGGCGGGTCAGCAGGTCCGCGGCGGCGTCCGTGAGAGTCTCCGTGATCTGGTTGGCACAGCGCTTCTCCACGGCCAGGCGCAGAGCGTCGACCAGCCGCGGCAGACCATGCTCCGGGCCCGACTCCGCCGTTACCGTCATGGCGTCGACCGCGTTCAGCCCCACAACGAACTGGGGCGGTGGTGTGGCGCGCTCGGTTTGCGCGCGTGCCGCCTCGCACATCTCGCGCGCACGGGCGGTGTCCTTGTCGTCCAGGGCGATCTGGGCGCGCATCAGCAGGACGAACGCCCGTGAGTCCGCCACGCCGTATCGGTCGGCCATGGCGCTCGCCTCGTCCAGCAACCTCAACGCGGCCGTACGGTCACCCGAGCGGTAGGCGATCTCGGCCAGCCGGGCGATGAGGCCCGGGGTCTCGGTGTACGCACCCACCTCGTGGGCCAGGCGCAGCGCCTCGTCGTACTCGCCCCTGGCCTCCTCGAAGCGACCGCGCACCGTGGCCGTCTCGCCGGCCGCGCTGCACACCTGGGCCCGCATCCAGCGGTCGCCGACCCGGCGGCTGAGGATCCGCAGCTCCGCGAGGTCGTCGTCGACGTTGGCCAGGCCGCCCTGTGAGTCGACGAGCATGTGCGTGCGGAACATCAGGATGCAGCCGACCTCCCAGTCGCCGCCGTACGCCCGGCAGTTGGCCAGCGAGGCATCCATGACGGGACGGGTGTTCGCCGTGTCTTCCAGGATGTAGTGGGTCAACGGCCAGACCATGCCCGGGATGCGAGCCGCCGCCGGGCCGCCTTGCGCGAAGTGGGCCTGCACACGCTCGATGTACCGCCTGCGTCGCTCGTCCTGCCAGTGCTCCACCGGTTCGAACTCGATGGCGAGGAACAGATGCAGCATGCGCAGGCTCATGCGTGGCACGTGCCTCGGGTGGTGCGCCTGTTCGACCGGGGCGGTGAGGAGGGCGTCCAGCGGGGCGGCGGTGGGAGTGGTGGGACGGGCAGCGGGAGGGGCGGCCGGAGGGGGAACGGGAGGGGTAGTTGGAGGTGCGCCCGGGACTGAGGCGTCCAGGGTCGCGGACAGGCGCAGAATCCGTTCGACCCAGGCCGCGCCCTCGACCCGGTAGTTGCGCAGCCACCAGAACCAGCTCATGGCGAGGGCGATGGCTGTGGCATCCGATTCGTCGCCTGCTGTGAGGGCGTGGTCGAGGGCCGCGCGGATGTTGTCCAGCTCGGTCTCCAGGCGGGAGACCCACGGGAGTTGACCTGCGGACCGCAGCAGCGGGTCGGCCTTCTGCACGAGGGCGCGCACCCACGCGCGGTGTCGGCGCTCTGCCGCGAGGCGTAGCTCGGGGAGCTCGGCGGCGCGCTCGACTGCGTACTCGTGGATGGTCTCCAGCATGCGGTACCGCATGCCGCCGGAGCCGTCCCGCTCGCACGGGGTGGCCACGACCAGGGACTTGTCGACCAGTGCGCCGATGAGGTCCGCGACCGGGCCGGTGCACACCGCCTCCGCCGCCTCCAGGTCCCAGCCGCCCGCGAAGACGGACACCTCGCGCAGTACCGTCCGCTCCCACTCGTCGAGCAGTTCCCAGGACCAGTCGACGACGGCGCGCAGGGTCTGCTGACGGGGCAGGACCGTACGGCTTCCGGAGGTGAGGAGGCGGAAGCGGTCGTCGAGGCGGTCGGCGATCTGGCGGGGACTGAGCAGCCGTAGCCGGGCCGCCGCCAGCTCGATGGCGAGGGGCAGCCCGTCGAGGCGGCGGCAGATCTCCGCGACGGCCTCCTGGTCGCGCCCGTCGCGCAGCACGACCTCGGCGTCGGGGCGGACGGCCGCGGCGCGCTCCGCGAAGAGGCGGTGCGCCTGGTCGGGGAGCAGGGGTTCGACCGGGCGGACCAACTCGCCGGGGACGCCCAGGGGTTCACGGCTGGTGGCGAGGATCGTGAGACCCGGACATCGGGTGAGGAGGGCCTCGGCGAGGGTGGCGGCTTCACCGATGACATGTTCGCAGTTGTCAAGGATCAGGAGTTGGCTGCGCGGGGCGCAGTACTCGATCAGCAGGGCGATCGGGTCGTCCTGCTGGGCCGTGAGCTCGTTGGTCATGAGCACGGTCTCGCGCAGCCCGAGCGCGTTGACCACCGCACCGGGCACCGCCTCCGGCCGGTCGAGCGGGGCGAGCTCGACGAGCCATGCCTGGGGGAGGCCGGCGGCGGCTTCCTCGGCGAGGCGGGTCTTTCCAGAGCCGCCCGGTCCGGTGAGCGTGACCAGTCGGGCCCTGTGCAATTCGGAACGGACGGCGTCGAGTTCGAGTTCCCGACCGACGAATGAGGTGAGGCGGGGGCGGAGGTTGCTGGTGCGTTCGGGAGGGTGGGGGTGGGGTGGGGGTGGGGGTGGTGGGGGTGGTGGGGAGGCTATGTGGGGGGTGGGTTGCGGCTGGGGCTTTGTCCGGGGGTTCGGCTGCGGCTTCGTCGCGGGTTGAGGCTGGGGGCTCGCCTTCAGTTCAGGAGTCGCCCGTGTCAGCAGATCGGCGTGGAGGGCGCGGAGTTCCGGGCCGGGGTCGGTGCCGAGGCCGTCGGCCAGGGAGCGGCGGGCGGTTTCGTATGCCGCGAGGGCGTCGGCGGGGCGGCCCGTGTCGCGCAGGGCGCGGATGAGGAGGGCGTGCAGCGGTTCGTCGTACGGGTGCGCCGCGGTCAGTTCCTTCAGGTCGGGTATCGCGTGCCGGCCCCGGCCCAGTCGCAGGTCCGCCTCGATACGCGCGCGGGTCGCCTCCAAGCGCAGCGCCTGCGGGCGGGTGGCGGCGGTGCCGCGGTCCGGGAGGTCGGCGAGGGCCGGGCCGCGCCACAGGGCGAGGGCGCTGCCGAGGGTCTGGGCGGCGGTGGACGGGTCGCCGTCGGTCAGGGCGGAGGTGCCCTGGTGTACGAGGCGTTCGAAGACGAAGAGGTCCACGTCGTCCTGAGTCGCCGTGAGCCGGTAACCGCCGGGCGCGGAGGTGACGGTGTCCTTGCCGAGGGTGCGGCGCAGGCGGGCGATCAGGGCCTGGAGGGCGGCGGGGGCGTCCTGGGGCGGGTCGTGGGCCCAGACCTCGTCGATCAGGGTGTCGGCGGTGGTTACGCGGCCGGGGCGGAGGGCGAGGGCCGTCAGGAGGGCTCGGAGGCGGGGGCCGCCCACGGGTACGACGGTGCCCTGGTCGTCCTCGGCCTGGGTGACGCCCAGGATTCTGTACCGCACCGGCTCATTGTCCCCGGGGTGGGTGGTGGGGGCGTGGGTTTGGCTTGTGGCGGGTGTCGTGGGTGCGGTGGTCCTTCGGAGCGCGCGGGTGAGTTCTCGCCCCCGCCGCCCCTACCGTCCCGTCCTTGAAGGGGCTCAGCCCCTTCGACCCCGGCCCCTGGGGGCAGCCGCCCCCAGACCCCCTGTGTCGGCCCTGAACGGGCCTCGTCCTCAAACGCCGGACGGGCTGAAGTGCCTGGGCCGGCGCTGAGAGAGACCGTCCGCGCGCGTGCGCAGCCCCCTGCTGGTGGGTGGGGGCTGGGGATGGTGCAGCCTCGTCCTCAAATGCCGGGCGGGCTGGAATGCGTGGGCCGGTGCTGCGAGGGACCGTCTGCGTGCATGCGTAGCCCAATGCGGGTGGGCGGGGGTTGGGGATGGTGCAGCCTCGCCCTCGAACGCCGGACGGGCTGGAATGCCTGGGCCGGTGCCGAGAGGGACCGTCCGCGTGCGTAGCCCCTGCGGGTGGGTGGGGGCGGGGGATGGTGCAGCCTCGTCCTCAAATGCCGGGCGGGCTGGAATGCGTGGGCCGGTGCTGCGAGGGACCGTCCGCGTGTATGCGCAGCCCCCTGCGGGTGGGCGGGGGTTGGGGATGTGCAGCCTCGTCCTCAAACGCCGGACGGTCTGAAGTGCCTGGGCCGGTGCCGAGAGGGACCGCCCGCGCCCGTGCGCAGCCCCCTACCGGCGAGTGGGAGCCAGCGACGACGCAGCCGCGCCCTCGAACACCAGACACGCTGAGACACCTGACCCGCCACCAAGAGCGAGCCGCTCAAAGCTCCGCCGCGCCCCCTCGCCCCCCACGCGCGCCCTCGCCCCCCGCACCCCCTCGCCCCTAAACCGGCCGAACCCCCGCCCCCGCCCCCAACGCCCCCCGCTGCGGCTTGATCCCCTCCGGTACCGCCCGTTGCCGGGCCGGTGTTCCCGTCCAGCAGGTGCCTCGGCGGGCCAGCAGGCGGCGTAGCCATAGCTCCAGGGAGACCAGGTCCGCCAGGCCGTCCAGGGGTAGTGGCTCGCCCTCGGCGGCGGCGCGGAGGGCCTTGCGGACCACTCGGGCCTCCACCAGGCCCGCCTGGGCCAGTAGGGGGGTGCCGAACAGGGTCATCAGGGAGTCGGCCGATACCCGTAGGCCTGTCCTTGCGGCCACGGCCGCCGACGCGTGGGACGGGGCGCCCCAGCCGGGTGGGAGGTCGGCCACGCCGGCGCCCTCCAGGACCGTACGCAGGATCGCTGCGCGGGCGCCGGGCTGGACGCGCAGGGCCTCCGGGAGGGCCCGGCATGCGCGGACGACCTGGTTGTCGAGGAACGGGGCGTGCAGGCGTTGGAAGCGGATCTCGGCGGCTTGTTCGAGGACGCGCAGGTCGGCCGAGTGGCGGGCCAGTGCCGCACGGGCGCGGTAGTCGCCGGGGCGTTGGCCGGGGCCCACGCCGTTGCGGCTCGTCGCCGCTTGCAGGCGAACCGATACTTCAGCCAGGGCCTCGCCCGTCAGCCAGCGTGCCGCCGGGCCCGGTCTGGCCCAGGTGAGCGCGGCGAGCGACGCCCCTACGGCACCTCCGGGTTCGTCGAAGCGGCGGTCCATCAAACGGGCGGCCAGGGTCTCCACGCCCGTGCGGTACGGCGTGCGGGCCAGCTTGCGCGCCGCGCCGTACACGCGCGCGGGGACCAGCACCGAGCCGTCCGCCTTCGCCAGCGCCGCGACCGGGCGGACCAGGTGGCGCCGCTTGCGGTCCATCAGGAGGTCCGCGAGGCGGGCCGGGTGGGCGTCCAGGACCTGGCGGGCGCCGTAGCCGGTGAAGTGGTCGGCGCTGCCGGAGGCGAGGCGCGCGCGGTGCCGCGCGGCCGTCACCAGGCTCGGGCCGGGCTCGTCCGTCAGCGGGCCGTCCAGGTCGGCGTACGGCAATGTCTCCTCGCCGCCGGCCACCACCACGTGGTGCAGGCGCGGGTTGGCCGCCAGCGTCCCCGCCCGTTCCAGCTCGGCCTCACGGCCGCCGACCGCGAGGTCGTTGAAGGTGACCGCCAGGAGGCGTTCCCCCGCGCCCGTGCCGTGGCCGAGGACCGTGCCCGGCATGCCGGGCAGTCCGGCGGCCAGCAGCGCCAGGGTGCCTGAGGCCGGACCGCCGGACAGGTCGGCGCCGATGCCCGGAACCGGCATCCCGCGCGCGGCACGCCGCTCGGCCGGGCCCATCCCCGGTACCGGTCCTGGGTCTATGTCGGCGCCGGGGACGTGGCGGGGCGCGGACAGACGCGCGCGTACAGCCTCCACCAGGGCGTCGCGTACGGCGTCGACCGCGCTGTCTGGGTCGGCCGTCGGCGCCGCCACCGCCAGCGAGGCGACCTGCTCGTACCCGGCGATCTCGCGCGCTCCGGTGCGCAGGATCAGCGCATGCCCCGGTGGAATGCGCCGCACGCCGTCGTACGGGGTGGAGTCGTGCAGGGCCGCCGGTACGTCGGGGGCGGCCAGCAGCGCGGCGAGGTGTCCGAAGTCGAGGTTGGCCTCGATGAGGTCGGCGAGGGGGAGCGCGGCGGTCGCATAGGCCGTACCGCCGGCCCAGGGGGTGTAGAACACCGGCCGTGCGCCCGCCAGGTCGCCGCACACCATGACCCTGCGGCCGACCTGTACGACGGCCGTGTAGCTGCCGGACCAGGCCGTCAGGTGCCGAAGTGCCCCTCCGCGTGCGGCGAACAGACCGAGGCGCAGCTGTTCGTCACTCGCCCCGCAGGTGCCCAGTACCGCGATCCGGGTCTGTGGGTCGGCCTTCACCACGCGCACCTCGTCGGGACGCCAGTCGCCGACCGCCCACAGGGGATCGGGGTCGCCCCACAGGAGCTGGGATCCGACCGGGTGCACAGTCTCGCCGTCGCTTCCGGTGGCACCCGCGGAACCCATCCCGGTCGCCCCCGCGGAGCCCATCCCGGCGGCCACCGCGGTGGTGCTGCTCCATCCCACCAACCACCGCATCGCCGCCTCCACAGGCTGTGGACAACCAGTGCACCGTACGAACCGGTTCACCATGCTGCCATGAAGGAGGCGCGCCGGAGCGGCGGCGGAGCCGCTCGAGATCGCGGAATTGCGCCCGTGGGGGCGCCCCGGCGCCGCCACGAACGCGCCGGGCCCCAGCCCGAACGCCCGGGCGGAGCAAGGCGATCGGGCGACTGGGCAGGACGTCCGAGACAACTCCCGGACAACTCCTGCGACGCGAATGCGCCCCCGATACGCTCCCCAAAAACGCCCTTCGCGCCCTCAACTCCCGTGGTCGGAGCGGTAATCACCCGCGAGAGGCGGGGTCGCTTTTCGGCCAAATCGGCGCCGTAAGGACAGGCTCGCGCACGCTCCGTGCAAGTCCTGCGCACTACTCGGCGTACTCGTCGTGCGCGCAGTCCGGGGAACGGAGTGCGCCCCCCGGACCGTTCCGCCGCCCGCGGGGATGTAGGCGGCGGAATCCCCCAGCCCACTGGATCCAGTACAGCGGGCCGACCCACGCAGAAGCCATGGAACCGCTCCCCAGGTGGCTGGAGAAGAGCGCACGGACGGGCGCACAGCCACACACCGGGAGCACGTCACAACTGTGCGTAGGGGGTGCGCACTTGAGTACGGACCACAATCCCGCCATCCGGAAGAATGCCCCTTAACGCTTGGGATGCGGCGAACTACGCTGGGTTTACGAATGCCGCATGGTTATGCCAGCGCGGCAGCCGTCTGTGTCGAGGGGTGGCGCATGTCCAGGGAGCAACGCGGGCCGAACGAAAAGCTCGGCGCCGTTCTCGCCCTCGCGGGAATCAGCAACGCAGGACTCGCTCGACGCGTCAACGACCTTGGCGCTCAGCGGGGCCTGACTCTTCGCTATGACAAGACATCGGTGGCGCGCTGGGTGTCGAAGGGCATGGTGCCGCAGGGTGCCGCGCCGCATCTCATCGCCGCCGCAATCGGCCAGAAGCTGGGCCGCCCGGTGCCGCTCCACGAGATCGGCCTGGCGGACGCGGACCCCGCGCCCGAGGTGGGCCTCGCCTTCCCCCGGGACGTCGGACAGGCGGTGAAGTCGGCGACGGAGCTCTACCGTCTCGATCTCGCCGGACGCCGGGCCGGCACCGGCGGCATCTGGCAGTCGCTGGCCGGATCGTTCGCAGTAAGCGCGTACGCAACGCCCGCCTCACGTTGGCTGATAACCCCGGCCGACACTTCGGTGGCGCGCGAGGTGCTTCCGTCCGAGAGCTCCGGCGCACCGCTCAAAGTCGGCCACAGCGATGTGCAGAAGCTGCGGGAGGCCGCCGAGGACGCCAGGCGCTGGGACTCCAAGTACGGAGGCGGCGACTGGCGTTCGTCCATGGTGCCCGAGTGCTTACGGGTGGAGGCGGCGCCGCTGCTGCTCGGCTCGTACTCCGACGAGGTGGGCCGTGCCCTGTTCGGGGCGAGTGCCGAACTCACCCGCCTCGCCGGGTGGATGGCCTTCGACACGGGACAGCAGGAGGCCGCCCAGCGGTACTACATCCAGGCCCTGCGGCTCGCCCGCGCGGCCGCCGACGTGCCCCTCGGCGGGTACGTCCTGGCGTCGATGTCGCTCCAGGCGACCTACCGGGGCTTCGGCGACGAGGGCGTCGACCTCGCCCAGGCCGCGCTGGAACGCAACCGAGGGCTCGCCACGGCCCGCACCATGAGCTTCTTCCGCCTCGTCGAGGCACGCGCACACGCGCGCGCAAGTGACGCGCAGGCCGCCGGCGCGGCCCTGAAGGCGTCGGAGGGCTGGCTGGAGCGGTCCCGGGAGGGGGACAACGACCCGTCATGGCTCGGGTTCTACTCCTACGACCGGTTCGCCGCGGACGCCGCCGAGTGCTACCGGGACCTGAAGGCACCGCGTCAGGTACGGCGGTTCACGGAACAGGCGCTGTCGAAGCCGACGGAGGAGTTCGTGCGCTCGCACGGACTGCGGCTCGTCGTCTCGGCGGTCGCCGAACTGGAGTCGGGCAATCTCGACGCGGCGTGCGAGCAAGGCGTACGGGCGGTGGAGGTCGCGGGGCGGATATCGTCCGCGCGTACCACCGAGTACGTGAAGGACCTGCTGCACCGCCTGGAGCCGTACGGCGACGAGCCGCGGGTCGTCGAGCTGCGGGAGCGGGCGCGGCCGCTGCTCATGGCGCCGGCCTAGGGCCTGTTGCGAAAGTGGCCTCGTCGCCCGCAGGGCGGCCACGCGTCGCGGCAGAGGCCACTTCCGCAACAGACCCTGGCCGGGGATCTCCGGCACGCGCGCGTGCGCGGGGCGCGGCAAGGCTGAGCCGCCGCGCCGCCGTGCGGTCCGGACGGCAGGCGTTACGAGGCGCCGTTCGTGCGCCCGAAGCAGCGCTCCAGCTCGTCGAGCTTGTAGAAGGTGCTGCCCTCGGCGATGGGGCGGCAACCGGCCTTGAACGCGGTCTCCTTCTCGTTGTAGAGCATCCGCACCAGGTAGGTGCCGCCCTTGCGGAAGACGTCCCACTGGACGTTCGAACCGAGCGGCGCCACGGCCGCACCCCGCCAGGCGTTGTCGGCGTAGGTGTACGGCCGCTCGGCCGTCACGCCCTTCGTGCTGCCGGGCAGGCCCATCAGAGCGGCCAGCGGGATGATCTCCTCGGCGTGGGTGAAGCGCAGCTCTGCGCCCAGCTCACTGGTGCCGGCGCGCTTGGCCTCGACCTGCTTGAAGAAGTCGTCGAGCAGGACGTCCGCCATCTTGTAGGTGATGTCGCTGCCGACGAAGCCGGGGCCCTTCTCGTAGAAGTCCTCCACGTCGCTCAGGTACCCGAACCAGGCCGCGTCCCCCTTGGAGATGAACCGCTCCATGCCCCAGCCCTTGGCGCCGGGGCTCTCGTCGCTCATGGCGGGCGCGATGGCGTACAGGTTGTAGACGGCCGTCGCGGCAGCCACCCGGTCGTCGTCGGAGAGCTGGTCGACGAAGGCGCCCTTGAAGAGCTTCTTCAGTACGTCCCGGGCGGCGCGGTGGGTGGTGGGCCGGTCGGTGAGCGACTTCAGGGTGCTCGCGAGCCGCTGGTCGTTCGCGATGTAGTCCCGGTAGGCCGCACCGCCGGCCGCCTTGTGGAAGTACAGGAGGTCGACGTCCGTGCGGGTCGAGCCGATCAGCGGCTTCAGGGCGGAGTCCGTGCCGGCGAGCGCGGCGGCGTACAGGTTCGCGCTGTCGACGGCACGTCCCTGCCCCGAGCTGACGACGTCGATCTTCTCCTTGGCGCCGGCGATCTGCTTGAACAGCCCCGGCAGCCGCTGCTCCATCCGTACGGCCGTGTCCTGGATCTCCCGCTTGCCGCGTCCGCTGAGGTCTCCGTAGCCCACGGTGCTCATGGCCTCCTGCAGCGCCTGCACCTTGGGCCCGAACTGCTTGCCCTTCGCGGTGAGCGCGCCCACGGCCTCGGCCTTCCGCCACAGCGTGAGCACCAGGTCTGCGTCCTCGCCGTCGGTCGCGGAACGGGAGCCGTGCCGGGAGACGTTCTCCGTGAACACGGGCGTGTAGCCGGCGGGGGGCCGCTGGTAGCTGCGGGGGTTCTGGCCGGGGGCGTACGTCGCCTTGGTGCCGTAGCTGTCCCGGGTGCCGGCGTTCTTGGCGGTGCCCGTGTCGGCGCCGGCCGGGGTGGCGACCAGAAGGGCGGCAAGGCCGAGGGCCAGGGCCGGGGGGAGGCATCTCATGGATGTGCCTCTCAGGGGTGTGCCTCTCAGGGGTGTGCCTCTCAGGGGTGTGCCTCTCAGGGATGCACGTCTCATGGCGGGGCGTCTCATGGCGGGGCGTCTCGTGGCGAGGCGTCTCATGGCGGGGCCGTTTCGTTCAGTGCCGCTGCATCGCACCGAAGCGGCAGACCGGATGACTGCCGCATCGTCGAAGCGGCGCATGAACTTTCCGTGGCTGAATCACGGCTGGTCGGTGGCCGGATTTCCCGCCCTTGCCAAAGGTTCCCCCTCGAAATCGCCACGCCGAGGTGCGCGAGCCCCTCACCCGGGTCGGGCCGCGTCGGTCCCCCGGGTTTGAGTGCGTTGTCAGTGGCGCAGTGCATTATCGAAACCGGGAGGTGGAGCAGGTGCGGGCGATCGCTTACGACTGTGACGTGCTCGTGGTCGGCGGTGGGATCGTCGGGCTGGCCACGGCGTTCGCGATCACGCGTGCCGCGCCGGGGACGCGGGTGACCGTGCTGGAGAAGGAGCCGGGTCCGGCCCGGCACCAGACGGGCCGCAACAGCGGGGTCATCCACAGCGGGATCTACTACCGTCCGGGGTCGCTGAAGGCGCGGTACGCGGTGCGGGGTGCCGCCGAGATGGTCAAGTTCTGCGCGGAGTACGGCGTCGCGCACGCCGTCACCGGCAAGCTGATCGTCGCGACCGAGCGGGCGGAGCTGCCACGCCTGCACGCACTGGTGCAGCGCGGCCGGGAGAACGGCATTCCGGTACGGGAGCTGGGCGTCGCGCAGATCGCCGAGTACGAGCCGGAGGTGCGAGGGCTCGCGGCCATACACGTCGGGACGACGGGCGTCTGCGACTTCGTCGGGGTCGCGCGGCAGCTGGCCGAGGCGTCCGGGGCGGAGATCCGGTACGGCGCGGAGGTCGAGCGCATCGACCGGCGGGCGGACCTCGGGGTCGCCGTGCGGACCACGCGCGGGGACGTCGTGCGGGGGCGGGTGCTGGTGAACTGCGCCGGGCTGTACTGCGACGAGGTGGCCCGGATGACGGGGGACGAGCCCGGCGTGCAGATCGTGCCGTTCCGGGGGGAGTACTACTCGCTGGCGCGGCCCGAGCTGGTGCGGGGGCTGGTGTATCCGGTGCCGGATCCGGCGTTTCCGTTCCTCGGGGTACACCTGACGCGCGGGATCGACGGGGATGTGCACATCGGGCCCAACGCGGTGCCGGCGCTGGCCCGCGAGGGCTACGGATGGGGGGTCGTCCGGCCGCGGGAGGTCGGGGCGACGGTGGCGTGGCCCGGGGTGTGGCGGATGGCGCGGCGGCACTGGCGGTACGGGGCCGGGGAGCTGCGGCGGTCGGTGTCGCGGGCGGCGTTCACTCAGGCGGTGCGGAGGCTGTTGCCCGCGGTGACTGCGGATGATCTGGTGCCGGCTGCGGCGGGGGTGCGGGCGCAGGCGGTGCTGCGGGACGGGGCGCTGGTGGACGACTTCCTGATCCGGGAAGGGGATCGGGCCGTGCATGTGCTGAATGCGCCGAGTCCTGCGGCGACGGCTTCGCTGCCGATCGGGCGGGAAGTGGCTCGGCGGGCGTTGGTGGTACTGGGGCGCTCCGCTGGTTCTGGGGCGGGGTGATCTCGCCCCCGGCTCGCGCCCGGCTCGCGCCCGGCTCGCCCCCGTCTCGCCCCCGTCTCGCGCCCGGCTCGCGCCCGGCTCGCCCCCGTCTCGCCCCCGTCTCGCCCCCGCCGCCCCTACCCGTCCCGTACCTGGGGCTGCCGCCCCCCAGACCCCCAGACCCCCGCTTCGGCCCTGAACGGGCCTCGTCCTCAGACGCCGGACGGGCGGGAACGTCTCCGCCTCCCCGTAAAATCGTTCCCACTGTGTCTGACTCCCTCAACGCCCCCGAAGCCCCCCAGCCCGGCACCCCGCATCAGTCCGAGGCCCCCGGCGAGCACGTCGGTCATCATCCCGGTGTCTCCGTTCGGCACACCCGGGCCAAGGGGGAACCCCGGTTCCCGGACGGGCCGAAGGCCGACCCCGCCGGGTCGCACTTCGAGCGGCGGATCCGGAGTTTTCAGCCGCGGCGGAGCAGGGTGACCGCGGGGCAGGCGGACGCGTTGCAGCGGCTGTGGCCGAAGTGGGGGCTCGACATCGACGGGCAGTGTGTCGTCGACCTCGCCGAGCTGTTCGGGAACGACAACCCCGTCGTGCTGGAGATCGGCTTCGGGATGGGGGAGGCGACCGGGCAGATGGCCGGCGCCGACCCCGGCACCAACATCCTCGCCGTCGACGTCCACACCCCGGGGCAGGGCAACCTCCTCAACCTCGCCGACCACAACGGCCTGAACAACGTCCGCGTCGGCAACGGCGACGCCATCATCCTGCTCCGCGAGATGCTCGCCCCGGACTCGCTCAACGGCCTGCGCGTCTATTTCCCCGACCCCTGGCCCAAGAAGCGGCACCACAAGCGGCGGCTGATCCAGCCCGAGTTCCTCAGCCTCGCCGCGACCCGGCTGAAGCCCGGCGCGCTGGTGCACTGCGCGACCGACTGGGAGCCGTACGCCGAACAGATGCTCGAAGTGCTGACCGCGCACCCCGACTTCGAGAACACACAGGCAGACGGCGGTTTCTCGCCCCGTCCGGAGTTCCGGCCGCTGACCCGTTTCGAGGGCCAGGGACTGGACAAGGGTCATGTGGTGAACGACCTGCTCTTCCGCCGCGTACAGCGGTAGGAGCAGCGGAAAGCACAGCACTGACACCAGCACAAGTATCACCACCAGCACCAGCACCAGCACCGACCAGACCATCGACAGCAAACCCCACCGGCGCCCGAGCCCCCCTCGCGCTGCTGCGGGCGGCGCCCCTGCCTCGTTAGGGTCCATGCCGTGGCCACCTGCCCCCCGTATCCGACGCACCCCACCGGTCCCACCGGCGGCGCACTGCGGCACGCGCACTGGTGGCAGAAGCGATGGGTGCGTTACGGCGCGCTCAGCACCCTGCTCGCGCTCTCCGGGCTGGTCATCCTCGCGCTGGTGCGTGAGCAGACCGGCACCGAGGGGTTCCTGGTCGGGCTCGGTCTGGCCGTCCTGCCCGTGCCGCTGCTGGTCGCCGCGTTCCGGTGGCTGGATCGCGTCGAGCCGGGCCCGTGGCGCAATCTGCTGTTCTCCTTCGCCTGGGGCGCCTGCGCGGCGGCGCTGATAGCGATCGTCGCCAACAGCTTCGCGACCCGATGGATAGCGACCGCGACGGCCGATCCGTCGCACGCGGACACCCTCGGCGCGACCGTCATAGCGCCCGTGGTGGAGGAGATCGCGAAGGCCGCGGCCGTCCTGCTGGTCTTCCTCTTCCGCAGGCGGGACTTCACCGGCATCGTCGACGGCGTGGTGATAGCCGGCGTCACCGCCACCGGTTTCGCCTTCACCGAGAACATCCTCTACCTCGGTACGGCCTTCGGTACCGACCAGCTCTCCGGCGACGGCGGCATCGCCTCCGTCACCGCGGCGACCTTCTTCGTCCGCGTGATCATGTCGCCCTTCGCGCACCCGCTCTTCACCGTCCTGACCGGCATCGGCTTCGGCATCGCCGCACTCTCCGGCGAGCGGCAGCACGCGCGGCGCGTCCTCCTCCCCCTCTCCGGGCTGCTGCTCGCCATGGGCATGCACGCCCTGTGGAACGGCTCGTCGTCCTTCGGCGAGTTCGGGTTCTTCGCGGTGTACGCGGCCTTCATGGTGCCCACGTTCGGGCTGCTCACCTGGCTGGTGATCTGGACCCGGCAGCGCGAGCTGAGGACCGTGCGCGAGGAGCTGCCCGCCTATGTCGTCACCGGGTGGCTGTCGCCGAGCGAGCCGTACGCACTGGGCTCGATGCGGGACCGGCGGGTGGCCCGGCAGTACGCGCGCCGCCACGGCGGGCGGACGGCGGCGCGGGCCGTGGCGCAGTACGAGGCCTACGCCACGTCGTTGGCGTTCCTACGGCACCGGGGACGCCGCGGGCGGGCCGGCGCCGACTTCGTCGTACGGGAACACGAGTTGCTGCACGAGCTGTGGCGACGCCGGGAGGTCGCACGGCCGGCACTGGAGCACGCGGTGGCCGCGGCGCGGGTCTGGCCGCCGGCTCATGGGTACGGGGCGCCGCCCGGTCACTGGCAGCCGTACGGGAGCGGGTACGCGGGATACGGGGCGGCGGCGCCCTACCCCGCGTACAACCCCTATCGGACGTGACCGTGGGGCGGCGGGAGGATCATGCCGACGCCGCCGTGAGCCTCCCCAGTTCCCCCTCCGTCAACGTCAGCTCCGCCACCCCCAGCAGCGCCGGCAGCTGCTCCGGCGTCCGTGCCGAGGCGATCGGGGCCGTGACCGTCGGCTGGGCCGCGAGCCAGGACAAGGCCACCGCGGCCACGGGTACCTCGTGGGCGGACGCGATCTCGTCCAGCACCGCCAGCACCCTGCGGCCCCGCTCCGTCTCCGCGTGCTTGCCGGCGCCCTGGGCACGGGGACTGTCCACGGCCGTACCGGCGCGGTACTTGCCCGTGAGGAACCCGGCCGCCAGGGCGAAGTACGGGACCGCCGCCAGGCCCTGCCGTTCGGCGAGGTTCTGGAGTTCGCCCTCGTAGGTGTCGCGGGAGACCAGGTTGTAGTGGGGCTGGAGGGCGACATAGCGAGCCAGGCCTTCGCGGTCGGAGAAGGCGAGGGACGCCTCCAGCCGCGTCGCCGAGATGTTGGAGGCGGCGATGTCGCGCACCTTGCCCGCCTTCACCAGCTCGTCCAGCGCGCCGACGATCTCCTCGACCGGCACTTCCGGCTTGTCGAAGTGGGTGTAGTAGAGGTCGATGTGGTCGGTGCCGAGGCGACGCAGGGAGGCGTTTGCGGCCGCCTTGATGTTGGCGGCGGTGAGGCCCTGGAAGTCGGGATGCTGGCTGACCTTCGTGGCGATCACGATGTCCGCCCGGTTGCCGCGCGCCTTCAGCCAGTTGCCGATGACGGTCTCGGACTCGCCGCCCACGTTGCCCTCGACCCACGCCGAGTACGAGTCGGCCGTGTCGATGAAGTTGCCGCCCGCCTCGGTGTACGCGTCGAGGACGGCGAAGGACTGGGGCTCGTCGGCGGTCCAGCCGAAGACGTTGCCACCGAGGCAGAGCGGGAAGACCTCGAGGTCGGAGGAGCCGAGCTTGCGTAGAGAAGTCATGCTCGACATCAACGTCCGTGATGGAGGCCGATCTTCCGGAAGGGCCGCAAAGTTCCCGTAAACAGGCGAACCCCGGCGCTGCGGATACCGGCAGGCCTGACGTCGGGGGGACGCCGTCAGGACTGCCGAGGATCGGAGCAGGAAGCCGGGGTTCAGAAGTGGCCGAGCCTCAACAGGCGCACGGGCCGTCAGGACTTCAGGGCGTGAGCCCCTTGCCGCGCAGCCACGCCAGCGGGTCGATGCCGCTGGAGCTGCCGCCGGGGTGCACCTCGAGGTGCAGGTGGGCGCCGGTCACGTTGCCCGTGGCGCCGACGCGGCCGATGACGTCACCGGTGTTGACCTTCTGGCCGACGCTCACGCTGATCGAGGACTGGTGCGCGAACCAGACCTCGGTGCCGTCGTCGAGGGTGAGCTCGGTCTTGTAGCCGTACGAGCCGTCCCAGCCGGCGAACGTGATCGTGCCGCTGTGCACGGCCTTGATCAGCGTCCCGGTGGGCGCGGCGAAGTCGAGGCCCGTGTGGTAGCCGGAGGACCAGTAGGCGCCGGCCTGCCCGAAGGTCGAGGTGAGGGTGTACGAGGAGGTCGGCAGTGTGTACTGCTTGGCCAGCTCGGCGAGTCGCTCGGCCTCGGCCTTCTTGCGGGCCTCCTCCTCGGCCTCGGCCTTCGCGGCGGCGGCCTTGGCCTTGGCTTCCTTCTCCGCCTTGGCGGCCGCGTCGGCGGCCTCCTTCTCGGCGGCGGCGACCGCGGCTGCGGCGGCCTTGCTGTCGATCTGGTCCTGCTGGAACTCGGCCTGCGCGATGATCCGGCTCCGCAGCGCCTCACCGGCGTCGGAACCGCCCTGCGCGGTGTCCTCGGAGGTCTCGCCCATGGTGCTGAGCGCGGTGGCCGCGTCCTCGGCGGGGTCGGAGGAGTCGTCCGAGATCAGGGGCAGGTCCGGCATGGTGATGGCGACCGGCGGCTTGCCGCTGTTCGCGCTGGCCATGCCGCCCGCGCCGACGGCGGCTATGACACCGACGCCGAGGACCGTGGAGCTGCGGGCGAGTCCCCCGCCGCGCTGCTTGGAGACGCGATGCCTGCCGCGTACGGGACGAAGGGACTCCGCGGTGGGGTTCCACTCCTCGAAGGGGCCCTCGTCGGTGCGGTCGCGGTCGTAGCCGAAGGTGTCGGTATTGCGCTGACTCGGCACGAACGGGGCTTGCGGGGCAGGCCGGTTGGACGCCACGTGGGCGTACTCCTTTCCTTCCTTCTCGCCTACCGGGTTAGCTGACGGGTTCGGAGCAGGAAGGTCTCCTACGCGCGTATACCGCCCGTGAGTTCACGGTGGTATTTGCGCGATTCACCCCAAGGTGGTGGTTCCCCGGTTCCCTTTCGAGATTCGGCGCGTGCGCACGGAGCCGACTCTTGTGACGGCTGGGACGACCGCGCTGCGTTATCGAACGTTAATAGACCCGGGGTGCTGATTCCAAGCTGTTCCACTTGATCATTAACGATTTTCGCCCGGACTTACGGGTCATGAGCGGCCTAAATCGGGCGAGTTGGCCAGACCTCAGGCGTCACACGGGTATTGACGGTATGTCAGTTGTTATGCGGAGGGGGATCACCCGGTCACGGCCGGTGACATCACGGCCGCCGTACGGCGATGAGGGCCATGTCGTCCGCCATCCCGCCCCCCGAGTGCCGCCGCACCTCCGTCGCGAGGACGCCGAGCAGCGCGGCCGGCTCGCGGCGGGCGTTGGCGCGCCCCGCGAGTCCCGCCTCGGGGTCGTAGAAGCGGTCGCCGGCGTCCCGTGCCTCGCTCAGGCCGTCGGTGTACAGGAGCAGCGTGGCCCCGCTCGGGCAGTCGGCCTCCTGGGCCCGGTCGGGCCAGACGCCCAGGTCCCGCATGCCGAGCGGCAGTGCGGGCTCGGCGGCGGGCAGCGCGCGCACGGTGCCGTCGGCGTGCAGCAACAGGGGCGAGGGATGCCCGCGGTTGACGAGGCGCACGATCCCGCTGCCGTGCGGCAGCTCGGCGAGCACGACGGTGGTGAACCCCTCGTCGGACTCGGCCCACTCGCGCCGGTCGCGCTCGCGGGCCAGCGCCCGCTCCAGGCGCAGTGCCACCGCCTCCAGCGTGGCCTCCTGCTCGGCGGCCTCCCGGAAGGCCCCGATGACCACGGCGACCGCGCCCACCGCCCCGATGCCCTTGCCGCGTACGTCCCCCACGACGACCCGCAGGCCGTGCGGGCTGTCCTGCACGGCGTACAGGTCGCCGCCGATGGACGCGCCCTCCTGCGCCGCCTCGTACCGTGCCGCGATCTGGAAGCCGCCGATCCGCTCGGCGGGCTGGGGCAGTACGGCGCGCTGGGCGGCCTCGGCGATCTCGCGGGCGGAGGCGAGGCGTTCGTCGCTGCGGCGGACGAGGATGTTGATGAGGACGGCGAGGACGGAGACGGTGACCACGGTGACCAGTTCCGTGATCGCCCCGGCCCGGGGCAGGCCGCCGCGCACGATGCGCAGCACGAGCAGGGCGGTGACGGCCACGATGCCCGTGAGTACGGTGCCGCGCTGTGAGTAGAGCGGGGCGGCGACCAGGGGTGCGGCGGTGAAGAAGGGGGCGCCGGTGAAGTCCGTGGGCGTGACGGAGTCGTACACGCATCCGGCCGCGATCAGCAGGGCGGGGAGCAGCCGGACGAACCGGCGTGCGTACGAGATCCGCCGTTGCTCCACCTCACCAGGGTTGCCGATGCGGGAGCGCGGGGCGAGTGGTGAGGGCCGACCGGACGAGCGGCGCGGTCGGGGGGAAAACACTCAGGGCCGGAACTGATCAGTTCCGACCCTGAGTCATCAGTAGCGGGGACAGGATTTGAACCTGCGACCTCTGGGTTATGAGCCCAGCGAGCTACCGAGCTGCTCCACCCCGCGGCGATGACTCAATAGTACGCCATCCGCAGGACAAGATGCACACGCGTTTCCCCGGCCCCGCCCTGAACGGTGTTTTCCGCACCCGTCGGGCGGGGCGGTCAGGGCAGCAGATGCCCATTCGGAGCCTTGGCCCGCCCCTCGTATTCCGGCAGGACCACGACATCCGCTCCCTCCCCCGCCAGCAGCCCGCTCCCGTCGGCCCCCGCCACGAAGGTGTCCGGCTCCCGCCAGGCCGTCACCACCCGCCGCACCCCCGCATCGAGGATCAACCGCGCACAGGGAACCGGCCGGGACGCCCGATGTGTGCAGGGCTCCAGGCTCGTGTAGACCGTGGCGTAAGTCACCCGAGGGTCCCCCGCCGCGATCTTCGCCAGCGCAGCCTCCTCCGCATGCACCACGGGATCGCCGCCCTCCCGCGAGTGCCCCCGCGCCAGCTCCGTGCCGTCGGCCGCCACCACGACCGCCCCGACGCTGAAGGCCGTCTCCGACGGCGGGCACTGCGCGGCCAGATCGCAGGCCACCGCCAGCCAGCTCCGGTCCGCGGCGGACGGCAGGACACCCGCGCCGGGCGCCGTCGGCTCGTAGCGCATCAGCACGACGTCCTCGATCTGCCGCGTCTCGACCAGCCGCAGCCGACCGCCCTGGTAGCCGCCGGGCCCGAACAGCCGGGGCGCGTCCGGGTCGCCCACGAACAGGGGCGCCAGCACCAGCTGCACCTCGTCCGCCAGCCCCTGCTGAAGGAGCTGCGTGTGAATGGTGCCGCCCCCCTCGACCATCAGCCGCTCGACGCCGCGCACCTCGCGCAGGTGCCGCAGCAGGCCCCGCCAGTCCAGGTCGGCGCCGAGCGCGACCACGTCCGCCGCGACCGGCGCGCGGCGCAGGCGCGCCGCGCCCTTCTCCGTCGTGTAGACGATCTTCTCGCCGCCGGTGTGCCAGAAGTTCGCCGTCGGGTCGAGCTCGCCGGACGCGCTGACCGTGACCTTGAGCGGAAACTCCGGTTTCCCGGCCGCCACCCGCGCGGCCCGCCGCTCGGCCGAGTTCACCAGCAGCCGCGGGTTGTCCGCGCGGATCGTGCCGGCGCCGATCAGGATCGCGTCCACGGACGCCCGTACCTCGTCGACCCGGTCGAAGTCGGCCGGGCCGGAGAGCAGCAGGCGCTCGGGGGTGGTGTCGTCGAGGTAGCCGTCCAGCGAGACCGCGGCGGACAGCAGGACGTAGGGGTACGACGGCATCGGCACGCTCCGCTTGGTTCAAGTTTGAAACAAACCTACACTGGTCGCATGACGACTCGCTGGCTCACCCCCGAGGAGCAGCGCGCCTGGCGCGCCTACATCGCCTCCGCCGCCCTCGTGGAGGACGCGCTGGACCGGCAGCTCCAGCAGGAAGCCGGCATGCCCCATCTGTATTACTCCATCCTCGCCACCCTGTCCGAGGCTCCGGAGCGGCGGCTGCGCATGACCGACCTGGCGGAGGGCCTGAAGATCACCCGCAGCCGGCTGACGTACGCCGTGACGCGCCTGGAGAAGGACGGGCTGGTGCGGCGCGAGGACTGCCGCTGGGACAAGCGCGGCAGCATCGCGGCCCTGACCGAGGAGGGGATGCGCGTCCTGGAGCGGGCGGCCCCGGGCCATGTGGAGACCGTACGGGCGCTGCTCTTCGACCGGCTGACCCCGGAGCAGGTCGGGCAGCTGGAGGAGATCTTCACGGCGGTGGCCGGGGGCTTCCAGGGCGACACCGCGCACGCCACCGCGGAGGACGTGCCGTGGCGGCGACGGTCCAGCAAGCCATGTTCGTGACGTACGCCACAGGTAACTCATTGCTTCAAATTTAAAGCATGGGATAGGGTCCTGTATCGAGGTTCTGCTTCAAATCTGAAGCAGCTGGCCCCCGCACGGAACCCGGAGAACCCGCATGCCCGACTTCACCGCCGCCGCCACCCAGCGCGCCCGCGTCCGGGTTCCGCTGCGCTTCCAGGACGGCTACGGCGTCGACGCCGAACTCATCACCTTCCACGGCCTGACCGACGGCCTGGAACACGTGGCCGTCGTCCTCGGCGACCCCGCCCCCGGCAGCACTCCCCTGGTCCGTCTGCACTCCGAGTGCCTGACCGGCGACGTCTTCGGCTCGGCCCGCTGCGACTGCGGCCCCCAGCTGCGCGAGGCCGTCGAGCGCATCGCCGAGCGCGGCGGGGTGTTGCTGTACCTGCGCCAGGAGGGCCGCGGCATCGGGCTCTACAACAAGCTCGACGCGTACGCCCTCCAGGACCAGGGCCTCGACACCTACGCCGCGAACGCCGCGCTCGGCCTCCCGGAGGACGCCCGCGACTACACGGCCGCCGCCCAGATGCTCACCGCCCTCGGCATCGACGAACTGGACCTGCTCTCCAACAACCCCGACAAGGCCGACCAGTTGCGCGCCCTCGGCATCAAGGTCCAGGGCCGCGTCCCGACCGGCGTCTTCGCCACCCCGGACAACGTCCGCTACCTGCGCGCGAAGGTCCTCCAGACCCAGCACACGCTCCCGCTGGGCGACCTCGCGAAGCTCAGCGCGGGCTGAGCGAACGGCAACAAGAAGGGGCGGGCGCCCGGTCTCTCGGACGCCCGCCCCTCAGTCGTTGTGCCGACGACTACGGCGTGACCTTCTCGATCGTCACCCCGCCGACACCCGCGGTCGTCCCGCGCGTGTTGACCAGCCGCACCTCACCGAACAGCTGACGGCCCTCCGGCACGGCCCGTGCGACGGTGACGGTCGCCGCCGCCTTCGCCGAGTCACCCGTGCCGAGCTTCACCGGCGCCGACTCGTCGACCTTGACCGAGCCGAGCGCGGAGGAGAAGTACGCGTCCCGGTAGTCGTACGCGGTCGAGCCGGACGGCACCTCGAAGCCGGACACCTCGACGGTGTACTTGCCGGTGGCCGGGTCGGCGACGGAGACGGCCTCCTCGGCGTCGCCGTCCGCGGACTGGCCGACGAGCTTGCCCTGGGCGTCGTACACCGACAGGTCGAGGTCGGCGCCCAGGTCGGAGACCTTGCCGATGGAGACGTCCAGCGAGGTCGTGCCCTCGGGCACCTCGATGGTGCTGGTGTGCGTCTCACCGCCCTTGATGGTCGGCCGCGCGGTCTTCGACGAGCCGAGCGCGCCGCCCTTGAGGTTGCCCTCGACGGCCTCCAGCTTGTTGGTCACCGTCCAGGAGGCGGCGACCGGGGAACCGACCTCGGCCTCCGGCACGGTCACGGACTCCGGGTCGAAGGAGGCGCCGTAGACGGCGGCGTTCAGCTTGAACGGGTTGTCCAGCAGCGCCGACGTACGGCGCGAGTCGACCACGATCTCCCAGACGCCGGGCACCGGCTCGGCGGACTCGGGGAGGTCCTTGGTGTCCGGGCTGTTGTCCGCGGCGGGAACGCCGTAGGGATTGATGGCGGTGAAGAACGTCCGGCTGCCCTGCTTCAGCCCGCCGAGCGTGATCTCCAGCGACTCCGTGCCCTCCGGGACGGTCACGAAGTACGACCTGAAGTTGTTGCGCTGCACCGAACCCGAGGCGGTGAACGTGTACTTGGCCGGCGTGGAGACGACGACGGTGGTGAGGACCTGCTTGTCGACGCCGACCGTCCTCGGGTCGTCGGCCTCCAGGATCGCGCTCTTGATGCCCGCGTTCTTCGGCGCGGCCTGCACCTTGACCCTCACCGGCCTGTTCAGCGGCAGGTCGACGACCTTCGGGCCGAGGATCGAGAAGGTGCGGGCCTTGTTGTTGGCCAGGCGCAGGGTGTGCGGGAGGGAGCCGGCGGGGCCGGACGTACGGGTGACGGTGACGTCGTACGTCTTCTTCTTGCCGGCCTTCAGGCCGCCCTCGCGGTCGTACAGACCCGTGCCGGAGCCCGGCGTCTTCAGCGCCTGGTCGAGCGCGGTGTCGACGGGGGCCTGCACGGCGTAGTCGTGGGCGGTGGCGCCCGCCTTGACCGCCTTCCAGGCATCGGCGACGTCGATGCGGCCGGCGCCCTCCTCGTATGCCTGGAGTCCCTCGATGTGGTGGGCGGTCGAGGTCAGGGCCGTGCGCAGCTTCTCGGGCGTCAGCTTGATGCCCTTCTGCTTCGCGGCCGACAGCAACAGCGCGGACGCGCCCGCCGCCTGCGGGGACGCCATCGACGTGCCGTTGTACATGGCGTAGCCGGCCGGGAGCTTCCAGCCCGCCTCGGCGATGGGCGCGCCCGGCATCCAGGCCGGGATCGTGCTCACCGCGGCGCCGGGGGCCACGACGGTCGGGGTGAAGCCGCCGTCCTCACGCGGGCCGCGCGAGGAGAAGTTGAACAGCTGGTACTTGGTGCGCACCCCGGTGCCGTAGTTGGCGGCGAAGGTCTCCTTGGAGACGCCGGCGCCGACCGAGATGACCTTGTCGGCGAGGCCGGGGTCGCCGATGGTGTTGGCGCCGGGGCCGGAGTTGCCCGCAGAGAGGACGAGCTGCACGCCGTAGGTGTCGATGAGCCGCGTGTAGAGCTCGGCACGCGCGTTGTTGCCGTCGTTCAGCGGGGGCAGCCCGCCGATGGACATGTTGACGACGTCGACGCCACGGTTGGCGACGAGGTCGATCATGCCCTCGGTGAGCGCGACGCTGGAGCAGCCGGGGCCGAAGATGCAGGCCCGGGAGGACACAATCTTCGCGCCGGGGGCCTGGCCGTCCATCCTGCCGCCGAGCAGGCCGTTGGCGGCGGTGATGCCGGCCACGTGGCTGCCGTGCGCGCCGGCGGTGAGGCCGATGTTGACGAAGTCGGCCTTCTTGCCGGCCCAGTCGCCGCCCAGCGGGTCCATCGGGACGTCCTTGCGGACCTCCACGACGAAGTCCTGGCTCTCGGCGATGCCGGTGGCCGGGTCGTCGGTGCCGAAGCGGCCGACCTGGTGGCCGTCCTTGTACGGCTTCATCGGGGTGTCGTCGGTGAAGTCGCCGTTGTCGTTCACGTCGACGGTGACCTTGCCGGCCTTGGCGTCGTACAGGACGCCCCAGTCGTCGGTCGTGTCGCCGTCGCGGTTGACGTCGCCGTCGGCGTCACCGTCCGCGGCCTTGCCCTGCTCGGTGACGTCCTCGCGGAAGGTGCTGACCTGGTACGCCCCTTCGGGCGCCGTCCAGCTCTTGCCGCCGAAGGTGAAGGACGGCCCGGAGACGGAGGTGGTCATCGCCCGCCAGGTGCCGTCACCGTCGACGATCGGGTCGGTTGCGGTCACCCAGTCGACGATCTTGCGCTCACCGGTCGTCGTCTTCTGCAGCGCGGGGCTCGCGAGGTCGACGCCGGAGTCGAGGACGCCGATGGTGACGCCACGGCCGTCCGCCTTCGGGTTCTTCTTCACGAAGTCGACGGCGCCCGTCTCGAAGGACGGGTTGTACGGGTTCTTCGCGGGGGTGTTCTTGTCGGGGCCGGGGTAAGTGGCCGCGGAGGCGGCCGACTTGGCGCCGCTGTCGAGGCCCGGCTCCTCCAGGGGTATCTCGTCCCGCAGGTCGATGGCCTGCACGGAGGAGAGCTGCGCGGCGGACGCGATGGCCGAGTCCGCCCTGCCGGTCGGCACGGTGGCCCGTACATAGCCGAGCTTGTCGTAGGTACGGCCCACGGAGCCGCCCTTGACCGCGTCCAGCTCCGCGGCGACCTTCTCGGTCTGCCCGGGCGCGGTGGCGATCATCATGGTGACGGTCTTGTCGCGCTGCGCCTTGGCCTCGGCGAGGAGGTCGGCGTCGTCCGCACCGAGCTTGTCATGAGCGGACTTCACGCCGGGGTCGGCCGCGGTGGCGGTGGAGCCGTCCGCGGCAAGGGCGAGGGGTATGGGGCCCGCCGCGGAGAGCGCGGCGACGAGGCCTGCGGCCACGGCGATACGGGCGGCGCGTTTCGCGCCCGATATCGGGGCCGAGTGGGGGGTGGGGGGCATCGTGATCCCTGGTGCTGAAGGAACGTAGACGTCGGCGGCCGGATCGAGCACCTTCGACCGCCGCGGTCCGGAATGTGATCCCGGATGATCGCCCAGCTTCCCTCAAGGGACCGATTTCTGTTGATAGTTCAGGGCGGGGAGATTTTCGCCTGGCACAAACCCGCCAAGCGCCATGGCGGACGTTTCGGAGCAGGCTGTGACATTCCTGTGAGACGGCAGGGACTGGCGGGACGCCGGAGGTTCGGGAGGCACGGCCCTTGCGCGGCACAGAACTCCGCCATCGCCCAGCCCTCAGCAGTTCGGCGTCTTCCTCGACGCACCCGGGAGCGACCGCCTGGTCACACGCGAACCTCACAACGAGGCAGCGCCCGACCCGACCGAAGTCGACTCGGGCGCTGCGACGGCGTCCGCTCACCCATGGTCAGAGGCGGAGCAGTCGTTGGATGACCTCCCGGTACTGCCTCAACGCGAGGTGGAGTTCGGCGGACTGCGTTTCGGGATCGTGGTCCTGCCAGCCCGCGCGGAGGGTACGCCGCTGTTCGGCGAGGACGGCCATGAGCTGAGCTGTGGCATCGTCGAAGGCGCCTTCGGCCTCCTCCAGCGACTGGAGCGGAGTGTCGGGGAAGGTGTTGAGGGCCCGTCCGAGACGCTGGGCGATCTTGTCACGCTCGGCCGACGGGAACAGCGGGGCCGGGCCGGGGCCGCGGCTTCCCGCGCCGCGGGGCTGGTCTGCGGGCTGTCGGGCGCGATTCTGGTCGTACATCATCAAGTGCCGCTTCCTTGCGTCGTGCCGGATTTCCGGAGCGGCATGGCACTGCGCCCTGCCGCACGTCACGTCCGGCGCCGACCCGTGTCAACGCGATGCCGCTTTCCGAACGAACGCGGTTGTTCCTGTTCCAGTGAGTCCACCAGACCACATTCCTTCCACAGCACGCCACGAAGGCCCACGAAGGCACAGCCGGTGCTCGAACCGCCCGCTCAGCGCGGGGTGGCACCACAGCGGCTCCGCCGTACATCGCACGGGCCGGTCCGCCGCCGCACGGTCCGCGGGTACGCCCTGCCAGGCGCCCTGGACACTGGCGTACCGCGGGAACCGCTGCTGCCGTCCATGAACGTCACCTCGCTCAGGTCAACGATCAGAAACAGCCGGCCGGTGCCGTGTCGGCGTCCTCCAGGTCACGCGCGAAGGCCGGCGTGGTCGTCAGGTCCAGTTCGCCGCCGACCCGGACCACGCGGCACTGGTCGAACAGATCGGGGTACGGGCCCATGTGTGCCCATCTCGGAAGGCAACTTCACGGAGAGGGCCGGGGTCACGGGCAGCCGTACGACCAACCAAGGGGCGCCCTCCGATGTCGCCCAGGTCAGCCGCCGGACCGGGCCCGTTGAGGAGCGGACCACCTCTGCCACTACGCCCGGCCCCGCCCGGTGCCCCGAAGGGCAGGCACCGGAGGTCCGCTGTCCCGGGACAGGGTCAGCACGCAAGGAGCGCCCCGTCCGGGCAGCCCGACCAACTCTCCGCGGTTCAGCCAACCCCACGACTCGTAAGCGGCTTGTCCGGCCCGGTCCGCCGGGTGCAGCAGGGCGACCCCGAGTGCGGCGTGCCGATCGGCCAGCAGACGCTGCTGCAGGCGGCGGCCGATGTCGCGGTGTTGGCCCTGGTGCTGAGCCACGACCTGAGTGATGAGCAGGAACCCGGTACCGCCGGCGAGCCGCCCGATGCACTCCTGCAGCCCTCGCTCGGAGCGGCCCTCGGGGCTCACCGGAAATCCGAAGCCGCATCCCACCAGCACCGTCGTCTCGGCGAGCAGCAACACGAAGCCGGGCCGTCGCGCGCTGACGGCAAGCCGCCACAGGAAGTGGACCCGCTCTCGGTGCGCCCGTCCCGAGGAGCCCGCGACGGGTGCCACGGCCAAGTCGGCGATGTCTTCTCTCATCCCCTCCGCCTGCCAGCGGTTCAGCCGGCGCAGACGTATCCCGTCCTTGACCACCGGCGCCTCCGCGCGGCAGCCGGACGCACGTGTCCCTCCGGCCGACCCGACCGACGCAGATGTGTCCAGCAGGTCATGGAGCGGTGCGGGTGGCACCGCATGGGCCGGGGCCGCGAGGAGCAGGGGAGCGGAGCCGGTGACTGCGAGGAGCCGGGTGATCTGCGCGCACGGATGGTGCAGCCGCAGCGCGGCGTGCACCCGCTCGGCACGGCGTGACGTCGTCAGGAACACGTCCAGGCCCTTGGCGTCGCAGGAGCCGACGGTGGTGAGATCGACGTCGATGACGGTCATGCCGTCACGCAAGCACTGCTCCAGCGCGGCCCGCAGCAGGGGCGCCGTGGTCGGCCCCACCTCACCCAGGAGCGTGACCAGGGCTCGCTCCCCCTTGTCACGCCGGTGGATGTCCAGCCGCCGCGCTTCCATCACCCCGCCCCTCGGCAGGGATTCACAACTCCCCGGGCAGGGTGCGCAGTTGCAGTGATCGCGGCGTACATGATGCCGACCCGTCTCCGCACCGTCCGCTCGGGCGGCCCGGGGTTCGTCTCGCGCCGAGGACGCCCCGGCAAGACTGCCGGAATGCGCGATGTCCTCGGTATCTCCACGGTACGCCGCCGACGGTCTCGACCCGCAGTCCCGGACGGGCTCATCGAAACCGAGCGCACCGCCTGCCGAACGGCTCATGGAGACGTCCGCGGCAGAGGGCCCGCTTGTGGGCCGAACTCGGGCCGGAAACGAAGCAGCGCCCGAGCCAACTTAAGTCGTCTCAGGCGCTGCGCAGCAGGTCAGAGGGGGTACCCCCCGTCACCCGCACCGTAGGCCCTGTGGGACTCGAACCCACAACCAATGGATTAAAAGTCCACTGCTCTGCCAATTGAGCTAAGGGCCCAGGCGATGTTGCCTCCCCGAGCATAGCCGCACGTGGCCGTGGATCCGATCGGGTATCGGGGTCACGGCCACGTCAGCGGTGGCGGAGGGCCGCGGGAGGAGCTCTCGCGGAACCCGCGCGCGCCGGAGTGCTACGGATCCACCGGTTCGGGCGCCCCCGCACGGGCCGCGTCCCGGGCGATCGTGCGCTCGTGGTCGGGGTTGAGGAACCAGTGCCGGGCCGACGCCAGCCACCAGGTCGCGGCAAAGCCGAGGACGACCAGGACGGCGACCGGGGCGTAGTTGAAGGTCTCCCAGGTCACCGGGGACACCTGCGGCAGCATGAACAGCACCGTGATCACACCGACCCACGTCACCGCGACCACCCCGACGACCCCCGACCAGCGCCCCAGGTGCCACGGTCCGCGCTCGAAGGCGTCCCCCTTGCGCAGCCGCAGCAGCGTCGGGATGACGTACGCGATGTAGAGGCCGATCACCGCGATCGAGGTCACCGCCGCGTACGCCGTGACGTTGATCAGATACGGCAGCCCGAGCACCAGCGCTCCGCCCGCCGCCAGCCACACCGCCGCCACCGGCGTCCGGGTGCGGGGGCTGACGGTGTGCCACACGTGCGAGAAGGGCAGGGCACCGTCACGTGAAAAGGCGTAGATCATACGGCTGTTGGCCGTCACGGACGCCATCCCGCAGAACAACTGCGCCCCGATGACGACCAGCAGAAGCAGCTTGCCCGCCGTCGCCCCCAACGCGTCCAGCAGGATCTGCGCGGGCGGCGCGCCGGTCGGGGACGTGAGGGCACCCTCGTAGGACTGGATCGCAAAGGTGAAGCCCAGCAGGAGAACGAAACCCGCTATCCACGACGTCCAGATCGACTGCACGATCCCCTTCGGGCCCGCCGTCGACGCGTCGTGCGTCTCCTCCGTCATATGGGCCGAGGCGTCGTACCCGGTGAAGGTGTACTGCGCCATCAGCAGACCCACCAGGACGACGTACACCCCGCTGCCCCAGCCGGTGTTGTTCACGAACTCGCCGAACACGAAGGACGCCGACTGGTGCTCGTCCGGTACGAAGGTCAGCGCTCCGACGATCACCGCGACGCCCAGCACGTGCCACCACACGCTGATGCTGTTGAGGAGGGCGACGATGCGCACGCCGAAGGTGTTGAGGAGGCCGTGCAGGACGAGGATGCCCGCGAAGAGCAGGATCGTGCGGCCCGGGGTCACCTCGAAGCCGAACTGAAGGTTCAGATACGCGCCCAGGAACGACGCCGCCCCGAAGTCGATGCCGGCGGTCACCGCCACCTGGCCCAGGACGTTGAACCAGCCCGTGAACCACGCCCAGGCGGCGGCCGTACGCGACGGCGCGAGCCGGTGCGCCCAGAAGTACAGGCCCGCCGACGTCGGATACGCCGAGCAGATCTCGGCCATGGCGAGGCCGACGAAGAGGGTCATCAGGCCTACGGCCACCCAGCCCCAGGTGATCACCGCCGGGCCGCCCGTGTTCATGCCGAACAGGTAGAGCGTCAGACAGCCCGACAGCACCGAGATGATCGTGAAGGAGACCGCGTAGTTGGAGAACGCCGACATGCGGCGGGCGAGAACCTGCGTGTAGCCGAGCTGGGCCAGCCGCTCTTCGTCCGAGACCTTCCCGGAGGACCGCCCGCTCGCTATGGCGTCATCTGTCATGTCCCCTGCGATTCCCTCGCCAGGGGCATGACACACGTCACATCTTGACTGGAAGAGGCCCTTGCAGCTCCGCGGTGCAACGCGAAGGGCCCGTACGAACGAGTCGTACGGGCCCTTCCATGCTCACTCAGCGAGCCTCACACGGCGTCAGCCGATGCAGCAGGCTCAGCCGTTGCGCTTCCAGCGCGGCTTGTCCTCGCGGCGTCCGAAGGACGAACCGCCGGTGCCACGGTGCTCGTCACGACGGCCGTACGGCCTCTCGTGGCCGCCGGAGCGGAAGCCCGGGCGGTCGTCGCGACGGTCGCGGTTGAAGGGACGGTCGCTGCCACGGTGACCGCCACGCTCGTCACGACGCTCGAAGGGACGCCCGGCCGCCGGCCGGTCGTCACGACGGAAGCCGCCGCGGTCGTTGTCACGGCGCTCGAACGGACGGCTGCCACGGTCACGGTCGAAAGAACGGCCGCCACGGTCGCCACCACGGTCACCGCGGTCGTCACGACGGAAGCCGCCACGGTCGTTGTCACGGCGCTCGAAGGAACGGCTGCCACGGTCACGGTCGAAAGAACGGCCGCCACGCTCGCCACCACGGTCACCGCGGTCGTCACGACGGAAGCCGCCACGGTCGCCGTCCCGGTCCCGACGCTCGAAGCCACGGTCGCCGCCGCGGTCACGGTCGCGGTTGAACCCACCACGGTCGTTGTCACGGCGCTCGAAGGAACGGCCGCCACGGTCACGGTCGAAGGAACGGTCACGGTCGCGGTTGAACCCGCCCCGGTCGTCCCGCCGCTCACGACGCTCGTACGGCGCCGAAGACTCCGTACGCTCGGCCCGGTCGACGTCCTGCGCCGCCGGCTGCTCCGGCACGACCGCCTCGACGGCTTCGACCGCCGCGGCCTGCGCCTCGGCCACCGCAGCCTCGGGGTCCTCACCGCGCTCGCGCGCCGCGCGGGCGACGAGCCGGTCGGACTCCTCACGCAGCTCGACGGCACGCCGCTGCGCCCGCTCCAGCTGCTTGGTGAGCTGGGCGACCTCACGCTCGGCCTGCTGAGCGGCGTTGCCCGCCGACTCCGCCTGCACCTCGGTCATCGAACGGGCGCCGGTGATCTCGGCGACCTCCGGGTCGAAGGCGGCACCGCCCTGGATGATGTGGCGCGAGGCGTCGACGCCCGCGTCCTCCATCAGCCGGAAGATCTGGCGCCGCTGGTGCGGCAGCGAGAGGGAGACGACCGAACCGGTCCGCCCCGCACGCGCCGTACGGCCCGCGCGGTGCAGGTAGTCCTTGTGGTCACCGGCCGGGTCCACGTTCAGCACGAGGTCGATGCCGTCGACGTGGATACCGCGCGCGGCGACATCCGTGGCGACGAGGACGTTGACGTAACCGTCCTTGAAGTCGGCCAGCGTCCGGGTCCGCGCACCCTGCGTCATACCGCCGTGCAGCGCGTCCGCCTTCGCACCGGCGTCGCGCAGCTGCTCGGCGACACGGTCGGCGCCCAGCTGGGTGCGGACGAAGATGATGGTGCGGCCCTTGCGGGAGGCGATCGCGGCGGTGACCGGCGCCTTGTCCTTGGGCTTCACGATCAGGATGTGGTGCGACATGGTCGTCACGGCACCCTGCGCGGCGTCGACCTCGTGCAGGACCGGGTCCTTCAGATACCGGTCGACGAGGGTCTTGATCTCGTTCTCCATGGTCGCGGAGAAGAGCATGCGCTGACCGCCGGCCGGGACCTGGTCGAGCAGCTCGGTGACCTCGGGCAGGAAGCCCAGGTCGGACATCTGGTCGGCCTCGTCGAGAACGGCGACCTCGACGTCCTGCAGCGAGCAGGCGCCGCGGTTGATGATGTCGCGCAGGCGGCCCGGGGTGGCCACCAGCACGTCCACACCGCGCTCCAGGGCGTAGATCTGGTTCCCCATCGACGTACCGCCGCAGACGACCTTCATCTTCAGGCCGAGCTGGTCGCCGTACGGCTGGAGAGCGTCCGCGACCTGCATCGCGAGCTCACGGGTCGGGGTGAGGATGACGGCGCGCGGACGGTGCTTCTCGGTGCGGCCGCCGGAGAGGCGGGCCAGCGTCGGGAGACCGAACGACAGGGTCTTGCCGGAGCCGGTGCGACCGCGGCCCAGGATGTCCTTGCCGGCCAGGGCGTCCGGGATGGTCGCGGCCTGGATCGGGAAGGGGGTGGTCACGCCGTTCTGCGCAAGCTTGCGCACGACGCCCTCGGGGAGACCGAGGTCCGCGAAGGTGGCCTCGGGGGCCTCCTCGACGACGGCGTTCTCAGCGTCCTCGGGCATGACGACGTGATCAGTACTGGAAATGGACATGCGTATGCGAAACCTTCCGGAGTCTCGTCGGCACGCGCCCGTCAACTCCGTGATTCGCAATCGACCGCCTCAATGCGGTCCGCCACGGCAAGGGAGAGTACGCGCCACACGGCGCGCTCTGCAGTGGCGCCGGGCAAATGGGATCAAACGATCTACCACCATACGCACCCCCAGCCCCCCAGCGCAAACCAGCCGTCAACCCTGTAGGCAACGTCACTCGCCCCGGCCGTAGGCACCCTCACGTGCCCTGCCCCCTCGACCCCCGCAGGCCCTGCCTCACGCAGGCCCTACCTCACGCAGGCGCCCCCGCAGCCGGCGCGGGCTCCCGCTGAGCCAACTGCGGCCCCGTCTCCTCATGCGCCGACGACGACGGCTCGGCCACGGTGGGCGTAGGCGTGACGGACGTCGGCTGCTCCGTCGGCGTCGGTTCCGGATCCGCCGGCCGGGTGGGCGTCGGCTCAGCCGTACGCGTGGGACCCGGCTTCTCGCTCTGCCCCGGCTTCACCGGCGGCCTGCCACCGGCAGGAGCGGACGCACTCGCATCCGCGGACGACGAGGCCGACGGAGAACCCGACTCGGCGCCCTTGTCCCCACCCTTTCCCTTGCCCTTCCCCTTCGCCCGCTTGCCGTCGTCCGCATGCGCCCCGAACCCGGACCCGCCCCCCGACACCGCCGCACCCCCGTCGGGCGCCTCACCACCCCGCTCCCCCGCCGAATGGGACGGCTTGGCGCCCCCGCCACCACCGTCGTCACCCACACTCATACAGCCGGCGGCAGCGGCGACGGCCATCACCGTGGCAGCCAGACGGACAGGTACGTACAAGGGGCGCACGGGAGCCACCTCCAGGGGCGGGCGAAGAAGTCAACCTGCCCAACTCCCGCCGCCCACAAGAGGACACGCGCCCGCACCACTGCGACACGACCCCGGCACCGAAAGACCCCGGAGCCGCCTCACCCGTACCCGAGCGCATGCAACCGCTCGTCGTCGATCCCGAAGTGATGCGCGATCTCATGCACCACCGTCACCTCGGTCTCGGCCACGACCTCCTCCCGCGACTCACACATCCGCAGCGTCGGCCCCCGGTAGATCGTGATCCGGTCCGGCAGCACCCCGGCGTACCACTCCCCGCGATCGGTCAGCGGAGTCCCCTCGTACAACCCGAGCAGCTCGGGATCGTCCGCCGGCGGTTCGTCCTCGACGAACACCGCGACGTTGTCCATCAGCCGCGTCAACTCCGGCGGAATCCGGTCCAGCGCCTCGGCGACCAGTTCCTCGAACTCCTCGCGCGTCATCTCCAGCACACGCCCATTGTCAGGCACGAACCAGCCAGGAAGGAGCCGCCAACGGCCCCGCATATCCGCCACGGCACTTGGGCATACGGGACCAATGGCCCGCGTCCCCGCCGCGTTCAGGAAAGCTGTCGGACCCCTCCCCAGGGCCCCGCGCGCCCTCGCCCGCCGCTACGCCACCCGCCGCCCCGGCCCCACCCCGGAACTCGTCACCCAGCCCCACCCGTGGACCCGCGCCGTCGGCCTGGTCATCGTCGTCCTCATCGGCACCTGGCTCGGCCTGCTGATCGTCGGCAACGTCCGCGCCCCCGTCGGCCCCATGAACACGACGATGACCCTGCGCCCCTCCCTCACCGGCGGCACAAAGATCAACGTCTCCCCCCTCGGCGCCCTCCAACTCGACAGCCACATCGCCCCGGTCCGCCTGGACGTCAACGTCGACCAGCTCGACCCCGTCCGCTCCCAGGCCCTCGTGGACCACCCCGAACGCCTCTCCGGCCTCCAGGACGAAGTCACCCAGGACGTCACCCACGGCACCGTCGACCTGGCCCTGCGCAGCTGCGTCGCCGTCGTCACCGGCGCCACCGCCCTCGGTCTCGCCGTCTACCGCCGCCCCCGCCGCGCCCTCGCCGCCGGCGGCCTCGCCCTCACCCTCCTGGCCGCCTCAGGCGGCACGGCGTACGCCACCTGGAACCCGGAGTCGGTCCTGGAACCGAAGTTCTCAGGACTGCTCTCCTCCGCCCCGTCCCTGGTCGGCAACGCCCGCAGCATCGTCACCGAATTCGACGTCTACCAAAAGGAGTTGGCCCGCCTGGTCACGAACGTCACCAAGCTCTACGACGCCACCTCCACGCTCCCCGCCTACGCGCCGGACCCCACCACCATCCGCGTCCTGCACGTCTCCGACATCCACCTCAACCCGGCGAGCTGGAAGATCATCGGCTCGCTCGTCGACCAGTACAAGGTCAACGTCATCGTCGACTCCGGCGACACCATGGACCACGGCACCGCCGCCGAGAACGGCTTCCTCGACCCCATCGAGGACCTCGGCGCCCCCTACGTCTGGGTCCGCGGCAACCACGACTCCCGCCTCACCCAGCGCTACCTCGAAGACCTCAAGAACGTCCACGTCCTCGACGAAGGCAAGGCGAAGACCATCGCCGGCCTGCGCTTCGCCGGCATCGGCGACCCCCAGTTCACCCCGGACCGCTCCCAGGTCCCCGGCGGCGACGCCGCGAACGAACTGGCGGGCGCCCGGCTGGCCACCGCCCTGCGCGACCAGACGACCGCCGGGACCCCCGTCGACGTCGCCGTCGCCCACGAACCCCTGGCCGCCCGCCAGACCGACGGCGAGGTCCCCCTCGCCCTGGCCGGCCACATCCACCACCCGGAAATGGAGCTCCTCCCCTACGGCACCCGCCTGCGTATCGAAGGCTCCACCGGCGGCAGCGGCCTGCGCGCCATCGAGGGCAAGCACCCCGACCCCATCCAGACCTCGATCCTCTACTTCGACCGCGAGACCCGCCGCCTCCAGGCCTGGGACGAGATCGAACTCGGCGGCCTCGGCCTGACGACCGCGGAGGTGAGGCGCCACCTGGTGGAGGAGAACCAACCGGGCGCCACCGAATCCGCGACGACGTCCCCGACGGCCCCCACCCCCGCCCCGTAAACCGTTTTGGCGATACCTCCCGCCATCCCATATGCTTCTCACGTCCCCGACGCGCTGAGAAGCGCCCAGGCGGGCCGATAGCCCTCATCGTCTAGCGGCCTAGGACGCCGCCCTTTCAAGGCGGTAGCACGGGTTCGAATCCCGTTGGGGGCACGCAGTACGGTGTGCGACACTGTCGTACGCATCGCATGGTCCTGTGGAGCAGTTTGGAGTGCTCGCCACCCTGTCAAGGTGGAGGCCGCGGGTTCAAATCCCGTCAGGACCGCTGTGAGGCTTCGCAAGAGCCCTCACGGCTGGGTAGCTCAGTTGGTACGAGCGATCGCCTGAAAAGCGATAGGTCGCCGGTTCGACCCCGGCCCCAGCCACAACGGAAAGCCCTCGCCGATCACTCGGCGGGGGCTTTCGCACGTCCTGCCCCAACCCGCCGCCAGGCGCCACGGACAAAAGCGTTCGCCACGGATTTCGGTGGGATGAGATCCTGGATCGCGTATGTCTACGCACCCCGCCCCCGCCCTGGGCGCCCTCGCCCCCCGTCTGACCGAGTTGTCCCTGCGTGATGCGCAGCGGCTCGGGCGGCGGCTCGAAGGTGCGCGCAAGATTCGTAAGCCGGAGGCGCGGGACGCCGTGCTCGCCGAGATCGAGGCGGAGATCGCCAAGGGCGAGGAGCGGATCGCCGGCCGACGGGCCCGGGTGCCTGCGGTCACGTATCCCGAGCAGCTGCCGGTCAGCCAGAAGAAGGACGACATCGCGGCCGCCATCCGTGATCACCAGGTCGTGATCGTCGCCGGTGAGACGGGGTCCGGCAAGACCACGCAGATCCCCAAGATCTGCATGGAGCTGGGGCGCGGCGTCCGCGGCATGATCGGGCACACCCAGCCCCGCCGTATCGCCGCCCGTACCGTCGCGGAGCGCGTGGCCGAGGAGCTCGACACGCCGCTGGGCGAGGCCGTCGGCTGGAAGGTGCGGTTCACCGACCAGGTGAGCCCGGAGGCGACCTTCCTCAAGCTCATGACGGACGGCATCCTGCTGGCCGAGATCCAGACCGACCGCGAGTTGCGCGCCTACGACACGATCATCATCGACGAGGCCCACGAGCGGTCCCTGAACATCGACTTCCTGCTCGGCTATCTGGCCCAGCTGCTGCCGAAGCGGCCGGATCTGAAGGTCGTCATCACCTCGGCCACCATCGATCCGGAGCGTTTCTCCCGGCACTTCGGTGACGCGCCGATCATCGAGGTCAGCGGCCGGACGTATCCGGTGGAGGTGCGCTATCGGCCGCTCCTGGAGGAGGACTCCGAGGACGCCGACCGCGACCAGATCACCGCGATCACGGACGCGGTGGAAGAGCTGATGGGGGAGGGGAAGGGCGACATCCTCGTCTTTCTCTCCGGGGAGCGGGAGATCCGGGACACGGCGGACGCGCTCACCAAGAAGCAGTACCGCTTCACGGAGATCCTGCCGCTCTACGCCCGGCTCTCCCATGCCGAGCAGCACCGCGTCTTCCAGCCGCACACCGGCCGCAGGATCGTTCTGGCGACCAACGTCGCGGAGACGTCGCTGACCGTTCCGGGCATCAAGTACGTCATCGACCCCGGCTTCGCCCGGATCAGCCGGTACAGCCATCGCACGAAGGTGCAGCGGCTGCCCATCGAGCCGGTCTCCCAGGCCAGCGCCAACCAGCGCAAGGGCCGCTGCGGCCGGACGAGCGACGGTATCTGCATCCGGCTGTACTCCGAGGACGACTTCGTCGCCCGCCCGGAGTTCACGGACGCGGAGATCCTCCGTACGAATCTGGCGTCCGTCATCCTGCAGATGACCGCGGCCGGCCTGGGCGACATCGAGAAGTTCCCGTTCATCGATCCGCCGGACCACCGCAACATCCGCGACGGCGTGCAGCTCCTCCAGGAGCTCGGTGCGCTGGATCCGGCGCAGAAGGACGCGCGCAAGCGGCTCACGGACACCGGCCGCAAGCTCGCTCAGCTGCCCGTCGACCCGCGGCTGGCCCGGATGGTCCTGGAGGCCGACAAGAACGGCTGTGTCCGCGAGGTCATGGTCATAGCGGCGGCGCTGTCCATCCAGGATCCGCGCGAGCGCCCGGCCGACAAGCAGACCCAGGCCGACCAGCAGCACGCCCGCTTCCGGGACGAGACGAGCGACTTCCTCGCGTATCTGAACCTGTGGCGTTACGTCCGTGAACAGCAGCGCGAGCGGGGCTCGTCGTCGTTCCGGCGGATGTGCAAGCAGGAGTACCTGAACTTCCTGCGCATCCGCGAATGGCAGGACATCTACTCGCAGCTGCGTACCGTCGCCAAGCAGATGGGCATCCACCTCAACGAGGACGACGCCCCCGCCGACCGCGTGCATGTCTCCCTCCTCGCCGGCCTGCTGTCGCACGTCGGCATGAAGGACGTGAAGGACGGCGCGAAGAACGAGTATCTGGGCGCCCGCAGCGCCAAGTTCGCGGTGTTCCCCGGCTCGGCCCTCTTCAAGAAGCCCCCGCGCTTCGTGATGTCCGCCGAGCTCGTGGAGACCTCGCGCCTCTGGGCCCGAGTCAACGCGAAGATCGAGCCCGAGTGGGTCGAGCCGCTGGCGGAGCACCTGCTCAAGCGCACGTACTCGGAGCCGCACTGGGAGAAGGACCAGGCCGCGGTGATGGCGTACGAGAAGGTCACGCTGTACGGCGTCCCGATCATCGCCCAGCGCAAGGTCAACTACGGCCGTATCGACCCGGAGACCAGCCGGGAGCTGTTCATCCGCAATGCCCTGGTCGAGGGCGACTGGCGCACACACCACAAGTTCTTCGCCGACAACCGCAAACTCCTCAGCGAGGTCGAGGAGTTGGAGCACCGGGCGCGGCGCCGGGACATCGTCGTGGACGACGACACGCTGTTCGACTTCTACGACCAGCGGGTGCCCGACCATGTGGTTTCCGGTGCCCACTTCGACTCCTGGTGGAAGCACAAGCGGCACGAGGAGCCGGAGTACCTGGACTTCGAGCGCGCGATGCTCATCCGGGAGTCGGCCGAGGCGGTCACGAAGGCCGACTATCCCGACGCGTGGCGGCAGGGGCAGCTGAAGTTCCGTGTCACGTACCAGTTCGAGCCGGGCGCGGACGCGGACGGCGTGACGGTCCACGTCCCGCTCCAGGTCCTCAACCAGGTCACGGACGAGGGCTTCGACTGGCAGATCCCGGGGCTGCGGGAGGAGCTGGTGACGGAGCTGATCCGCTCCCTGCCGAAGCCGATCCGCCGCCACTACGTACCGGCGCCGAACTTCGCGAAGCGCTTCCTGGATGCGGCGGTGCCGCTGCAGGAACCGCTGACGGTGACCATGGCGCGCGAGCTGAAGCGCATGGTCGGAGTTCCCTTCGCCGCCGACGACTTCGACTGGTCGAAGGTCCCCGACCATCTGCGCATCACGTTCCGGATCATCGACGAGCGGCGCCGAAAGCTGGCGGAGGACAAGGACCTGGAGACCCTCAGGCTCCGTCTGAAGCCGAAGGCGCGGCAGGCCCTCTCGCAGGCCGCGGCGGCAACCGCCTCCCGTCAGGGCGGTGAGTCCCTGGAACGCAAGGGCCTGACCGACTGGACCATCGGCACGCTGACCCGCGTCTTCGAGACCCGCCGCGCCGGCCAGCCGGTCAAGGCGTACCCGGCGCTGGTGGATGACGGCGACACGGTCTCGGTCCGGCTCTTCGACACGGAGGCGGAGCAGGCGGAGGCGATGTGGAAGGGCACCCGCCGCCTGATCGTGCGCAACATTCCGGTCAACCCGGCGAAGTTCGCGTCCGAGAAGCTGACGAACGCCCAGAAGCTGGCCCTGTCCGCCAACCCCCACGGCTCGATCCAGGCTCTCTTCGACGACTGCGCGATGGCAGCGGCGGACAAGCTGATCGGTGACTTCGGGGGGCCGGTGTGGGACGAGGAGTCGTACCGGAAGCTGTACGACAAGGTCCGCGCCGAGATCGTCGACACGACGGTCCGTGCGGTGGGCCAGGTGCAGCAGGTGCTGGCCGCCTGGCAGGCCGCTGAGCGTCGTCTGAAGGCCGTACGAAGCCCTGTCCTGCTTGCGAACCTCACAGACGTCCGCAAGCAGGTGGACGCCCTGGTGAAGCCCGGTTTCGTGACGCAGGCGGGACTGCGCCGCCTGCCCGACCTCATGCGGTACCTGATCGCGGTGGACCGCCGCCTCCAGCAGATGCCGACGAACGTCCAGCGCGACACGACGCGTATGGAGAAGGTCCACGAGATGCAGGACGAGTACGCCTGGCTGCTGGAGCAGATGCCGCAGGGCCGTCCGGTCCCTTCGCAGGTGCTGGACGTCCGCTGGATGCTGGAGGAGCTCCGCGTCAGCTATTTCGCGCACGCGCTCGGCACGGCGTACCCGATCTCGGACAAGCGGATCGTGAAGGCGATCGACGCGCTTGCGCCGTAACGGCCTGTGCACGCAGGGTGAGTTCGACCAGTGGGCTCACCCTCCTGTACAGTCTCTTCTCGCAGCGCAACGCACGAATCGCGCAGCGAAACCTGGTCCTGTGGAGCAGTTTGGAGTGCTCGCCACCCTGTCAAGGTGGAGGCCGCGGGTTCAAATCCCGTCAGGACCGCAGTGAACGAGATCGGCCCGCATCCCGCCAGGGACGCGGGCCTTTCTTCATCCCCACCACCCACCTCCCGCCCTGCCAAGGTGGAGGCCGCGCCCGCGGCGCAGCCGCAATCGAGTACAGCAAATCCCGTCAGGACCGCAGTGAACGAGATCGGCCCGCATCCCACCAGGGACGCGGGCCTTCTTCGTGTTCCGGCGTCGGTTCGGCGTCACCCGGTGGCCGGGGAGCCCCCCGCCACCTTGACGGAGTCACATTCGCTCGGTACCCAGAAATCAGGGCTCTTCCCGGCGTGGCCCCTGGAGGTGGCGTATGGCGGCATCGACTAGGCACGAGACGCGGGCGTTGCTCCGTGCGCACCTGTCGGCCGCCTCCTGCTATCCGCGACATCTCACTCGGCACTGCCCGATCTGCCATCACCTGTTGCGCCTGGCGATGGCTTCCGCCCCGCACCCCGCCCCTCGCCCCACCCTGCCGGCTCCGCCCCCCGTGGAAGTCGCCGAGGACGAGGCCACGTCCTCGGCGTGACCTGGGCAACCTCAACTGCCGCCCCGTCATGGGGCGCTGGAAGCCGTGTGCCCCATTAGCGCACATGGGCCAGAGGCAACAAGCACCGCGCCATGTGACGGGTGTCACCGCATGAGTTTCGGGAAGCTTGGTACTTACGCCTCGCCTACAACTGGTCAATTTAATATGTGCAATTGCACCAGCTTCCGGCGATCGCCGGGTGCACACTGAGTGACCCTCGGGGCGAGTCCACAGGAGATCCGACGCGCCTCCCCAGACTCCGACAAGGCTGCCCACAGGACCACCTGCCGGCACACATACTGCGCACAAAAAAGATCGCGCTGGACTCGGCGGAGTCCAGCGCGATCCACGACGCACCCTTGTTGCGTGCCTGAAGTGCTCTGATTGGCCTGGGCGTGGGCTCTGTTGGGGCAGAACCCGCGTCGCTTGGAGCTAGGGGTCGGGCGCCACGACGGTTGGGGGAACTGCCGTTTTGCCCGGTTATGAAGTTGTTCAGGCCTCGCTGCGCTGCTGCGGGATGCCCGCGAGCAATGCACGGACCTCCGCCTCGCGGTAGCGGCGGTGCCCGCCGAGCGTACGGATCGAAGTAAGCTTCCCGGCCTTCGCCCACCGCGTGACCGTCTTGGGGTCGACGCGGAACATGGTGGCGACCTCAGCCGGGGTCAGCAGCGGCTCGGCATCAGGGGTGCGAGCGGTCATGAGCGGCCTCCTCGGGAGAACCGAACCTTCTCGGTTCTTTCCTCTAAATTCTGCACCTTGACCCGCGTTGCCCGAAATGGCGGACGCGAGTCGAGTCGGTTATAGGACGAACGGCTTGTCCTCGGCACTACAACTACACCATCTGTCCAGCCGCGTCGGCCAAACCGATGGAATTGCCCCTCCAGGTGTTCATCAGCGACGGAAGCCGATGGACCATGCCATAGCGGACAGTCACGCCCCTGTGACGATCAGTCACAGTGGCGTGCAGGAGTCCCAAGACCCCCCAAAGCGTGCAATGTCGAGCGAGAGTCCTCCCCGGACTCCTTGTCCTATTTTGGCACGAGGAGGGGTTAGGGGCGCAAGAGCCGCGTAAGTGCGGTCCGTCACGCTTACGCGCATTGACGCATCCTTCGCGCAGTACGCCCGGATCGGGGCCTACGTCCCATGCTGACGAGACATCAGGAACCCCAGAGCGAGCACGAAACCCCAAAACGGGCGTTTCGTCAAACGCCAGTTCGTTACATCACACAGTTCGTTACGTCACACCAGTCATGACTTCTCACCCGGACCGCTCAGTTGGCGGAACGCCGGTCCCGTACCGACCGCCAGCGCTCCACCAGCCGTCCGTAGGCCGTCCCCGCGGCCGCCCCGTCGCCGCGCCGCAGCGCGTCGATGCCGTCGGCCACGTCCGCCGCCGAGTGGTCGTCCTCCAGCTCACCGGCCGACAGGGTGTGCACGAGGCCGCCGTAGTCCAGCTCGACCAGCGAGCGCGGATGGAACTCCTCCAGCCAGCGTCCGACGTCCACCAGGCCGTCGATGAGGGGCCCTTCGTCGATGGCGTCCTTCAGCGTCCGCAGGGCCCGCGCCACCCGCCGCCGCGCCTGCACCATCGGCGTCCGGTAGCGCAGCATCGGGGGAATGTCGCCCGAGCCCTTGTCGAAACGCCGCTCCCCGTCCGACACCAGCACGAACCAGTGCAGCGGCACCTGCCACGTCGACGTGCGGATCCACGGCCTGGCGTCCGGGTTGCGGGCCAGCCAGCGCTCGTAGTCCTGGGCCGCCTGGCGCCGTACGACCTCCGGCAGCACCGCGTCCAGAACGGGCCCCGGCAACTCGTCGCCGAGCTCTTCCAGGGCCTGCCAGCCGCGCAGCCGCGTGCGCCACGGGCACACGCACAGCACGCCCTCGGCCTCAAGCACGAAGGCGTCGCCGCTCTCGTGCACCGGCACCGGGATGGGCGGAGTGGGCAGCAAGTCGGCCAGCGAGCGGCGCAGTTCGTCCTGGTACGAGGGGCGGTCGGCACGGCGGGCATAGCGGGCCCAGTGGTCGCGCTCCGGTTCCGGGAAGGCGGCCAGTGGTTCGTACACCCGCAGATAGGTCGCGTACGGGACGATCACCGAGGACACCTTGGGCACGCCTGCTCCCTCCCCCGCCGTCTGCCAGGGAAACCTGCGAAACCCGCTCACAAACGTGCGGGAAAACTATGCAAATCGTCGCACGGGTGTACTCCGGGAGTAGGTGATCCTGAGCACTGCGGGTTGGACGGGCGCCGGCGGGTTTAATCTCATGCTCAACAGCTCTCCCGCCACCCGTACGGGAGCTCGCTCCAATCGCCGCACCGTACTCAGGAGTCACCACAGTGACCGACGTAACACACGGCGTCCTGCACACCCTGTTCCACTCGGACCAGGGGGGTCATGAGCAAGTCGTGCTCTGCCAGGACCGCGCCAGCGGCCTCAAGGCCGTCATCGCCATCCACTCCACCGCTCTGGGCCCCGCCCTCGGCGGCACGCGCTTCTACCCGTACGCGACCGAGGAAGAGGCCGTCGCCGACGCGCTGAACCTCGCGCGCGGGATGTCGTACAAGAACGCCATGGCCGGTCTCGGCCACGGCGGCGGCAAGGCCGTGATCATCGGCGACCCGGAGAAGATCAAGTCCGACGAGCTGCTGCTGGCCTACGGCCGGTTCGTGGCCTCGCTGGGCGGCCGCTACGTCACCGCGTGCGACGTCGGTACGTACGTCGCCGACATGGACGTTGTGGCCCGCGAGTGCCGCTGGACCACCGGGCGCTCCCCGCAGAACGGCGGCGCGGGCGACTCCTCCGTGCTCACCGCCTTCGGCGTCTACCAGGGCATGCGCGCCTCGGCCCAGCACCAGTGGGGCGACCCGTCGCTGCGCGGCCGCAAGGTCGGCATCGCGGGCGTCGGCAAGGTCGGCCACCACCTGGTGGAGCACCTGCGGGCGGAAGGCGCCGAGGTCGTCATCACGGACGTGCGCGAGGAGGCCGTCGGCCGGATCCTCGCCGCGCACCCGGAAGGTGTGACGGCCGTCGCCGACACCGCGACCCTGATCCGGGCCGAGGGCCTCGACATCTACGCCCCCTGCGCGCTCGGCGGAGCCCTGAACGACGACACCGTGCCGGCGCTGACCGCCTCGGTGGTGTGCGGCGCGGCCAACAACCAGCTCGCCCACCCGGGCGTCGAGAAGGACCTCGCCGACCGCGGGATCCTCTACGCGCCCGACTACGTGGTGAACGCCGGCGGTGTCATCCAGGTCGCCGACGAGCTGCATGGTTTCGACTTCGAGCGGTGCAAGGCGAAGGCCGCGAAGATCTACGACACCACGCTGGCCATATTCGCACGTGCGAAGACGGACGGGATTCCGCCGGCCGCCGCGGCCGACCGGATCGCCGAACAGCGGATGGCGGAGGCACGCACGACGCTCTGATCCGGGGGCAATGGATCATCCGGAAGCCCTGAAAAGGGTTTGAGCGGTACCCGCCGGTGGGCAGTTGGAGAGAACTCTCACTTCTACCGGCGGGTCGACCGCCGATAAGTGGTTAAAATCGCGGTTGACCAGCGAGGACAGGGCACCTCGAAGGTCCTGTGCACACGCGCGTGCTGCGGGCGACGTACCGTATGGGCGCGGGCTCAGGTACCGTGGAAGCCCTACGGACCGGCCTCTCCACGGAGAGTCCGTTCTGGATCATGAACGCGTGTCAGACTCTGGGGCCGTCGAGCCCCGTCGTTAAGGGGGTCGAGCCATGGGGCGCGGCCGGGCCAAGGCCAAGCAGACGAAGGTCGCCCGCCAGCTGAAGTACAACAGCGGTGGGACGGATCTCTCACGCCTGGCTGACGAGCTGGGCGCATCGCCGTCGAACCAGTCGCCGAACGGCGAACCGTTCGAGGACGATGAGCAGGATGACGACGACTTGTACTCCCGTTATGCGGACCTCTATGAGGACGACGACGAGGACGAGGACGGCGATCCCTCACAGCAACGTCGCGGAGCTTGACCTTGTATTGAGCACCCACCCGGTCGGTGACTTCGGTCGCCGACCGGGTTCTGTGCTGCTTGCAGGGCTTCAGCCCCGGGCGTGTCTACTTTGAGTACGTACCGACGAGGGCCGCGCCCGTCTCGTGGTCGCCCCTGTCCGTGATCTCGCCGGCGACCCAGGCGTCCACGCCACGGTCGGCCAGCGTCTCCAGCGCCGCGTCCGTGGACTCCTCGGGCACGATCGCGATCATGCCGACGCCCATGTTCAGCGTCTTCTCCAGCTCCAGGCGCTCGACCTGACCGGTCCGGCCGACGAGGTCGAAGATCGGGGCCGGCGTCCAGGTGGAGCGGTCGACGATCGCGTGCAGGTCGTCCGGGATCACCCGGGCCAGGTTCGCCGCGAGGCCGCCGCCCGTGATGTGGCTGAACGCGTGCACGTCCGTGGTGCGGGTGAGGGCCAGGCAGTCCAGCGAGTAGATCTTGGTGGGCTCCAGCAGTTCCTCGCCGAGGGGGCGGCCGAGCTCGTCGATCTGCGCGTCCAGGGCGAGGCCGCCCTGGTTCAGCAGGACGTGCCGGACCAGCGAGTACCCGTTCGAGTGAAGGCCGGATGCCGCCATGGCGATCACCGCGTCACCCGTACGGATGCGATCCGGGCCCAGCAGCCGGTCGGCCTCCACGACACCCGTGCCGGCGCCGGCCACGTCGAAGTCGTTCTCGCCCAGCAGACCCGGGTGCTCGGCCGTCTCGCCGCCGACCAGGGCGCAGCCGGCAAGCACACAGCCCTCGGCGATGCCCTTGACGATCGCGGCGACCCGCTCGGGGTGGACCTTGCCGACGCAGATGTAGTCGGTCATGAACAGCGGCTCGGCGCCGCACACCACGATGTCGTCCATGACCATCGCGACCAGGTCGTGGCCGATCGTGTCGTAGACGCCCATCTGGCGGGCGATGTCGACCTTGGTTCCGACACCGTCGGTGGCGGAGGCGAGCAGGGGGCGCTCGTAGCGCTTGAGGGCGGAGGCGTCGAAGAGGCCGGCGAAACCGCCGAGGCCGCCGAGGACCTCGGGGCGCTGGGTCTTCTTCACCCACTCCTTCATCAGCTCGACCGCGCGGTCGCCCGCTTCGATGTCGACGCCCGCTGCTGCGTAGCTGGCACCAGTTGTCTCAGACATGGCAGTAGAGAACCTTCGTGTCGTACGGCAGGCGTTTCTTAAAAGAGCACAGCACGGGCCGTCTACGGGCGGCGGATCGCGTCGGCCGCGGCCGTGGCGGCCGGGCCAGCGGCCAGCTCCGTCTCCAGCAGCTGCTTGCCGAGCAGCTCGGGGTCCGGGAGATCCATCGGGTACTCGCCGTCGAAGCAGGCGCGGCACAGGTTCGGCTTGGCGATGGTGGTCGCCTCGATCATGCCGTCGATGGAGATGTAGGAGAGCGAGTCGGCCCCGAGCGAGGTGCCGATCTCGTCGATGGACATGCCGTTGGCGATCAGCTCGGCGCGGGTGGCGAAGTCGATGCCGAAGAAGCAGGGCCACTTCACGGGGGGAGAGGAGATCCGGATGTGGACCTCGGCCGCTCCCGCCTCGCGGAGCATGCGGACCAGGGCCCGCTGGGTGTTGCCGCGCACGATCGAGTCGTCCACGACCACCAGGCGCTTGCCCTTGATGACTTCCTTCAGCGGGTTCAGCTTCAGACGGATGCCGAGCTGGCGGATGGTCTGCGAGGGCTGGATGAACGTACGTCCGACGTACGCGTTCTTCACGAGACCCGCACCGAACGGGATGCCGCTCGCCTCCGCGTAGCCGATGGCGGCCGGGGTGCCGGATTCCGGGGTCGCTATGACCAGGTCGGCGTCGACCGGGGCTTCCTTCGCGAGCTTGCGGCCCATCTCCACACGGGAGAGGTACACGTTCCGGCCGGCGATGTCGGTGTCCGGGCGGGCCAGGTACACGTACTCGAAGACACAGCCCTTGGGCTTTGCTTCCGCGAATCGTGAGGTGCGCAGGCCGTTCTCGTCGATGGCGATGAACTCGCCCGGCTCTACCTCACGGACGTAGCTGGCGCCGCAGATGTCGAGGGCGGCGGACTCGGAGGCGACGACCCAGCCGCGCTCCAGGCGGCCGAGGACCAGCGGGCGGATGCCCTGCGGGTCACGGGCGGCGTACAGGGTGTTCTCGTCCATGAAGACGAGACTGAAGGCGCCCTTGACCTGCGGAAGGACCGTGTGGGCCGCCTCCTCGATGGTCAGCGGCTTGCCGTCCTCGTCGACCTGGGCCGCGAGCAGCGCGGTGAGCAGGTCGGTGTCGTTGGTGGCCGCGACGCGCGGGGTGCGGCCGCCCTCCTGCTTGGGCAGGTCGGCGACCATCTCGGCGAGCTGGGCCGTGTTGACCAGGTTGCCGTTGTGGCCGAGCGCGATGGAGCCGTGCGCGGTGGCACGGAACGTCGGCTGCGCGTTCTCCCAGACGGAGGCACCGGTGGTCGAGTAGCGGGCGTGGCCCACTGCGATGTGACCCTGGAGCGATCCGAGAGAGGTCTCGTCGAAGACCTGGGAGACCAGGCCCATGTCCTTGAAGACGAGGATCTGGGAGCCGTTACTGACCGCGATTCCCGCGGATTCCTGGCCCCGATGCTGGAGGGCGTAGAGCCCGAAGTACGTGAGCTTTGCGACCTCTTCACCCGGGGCCCAGACACCGAAGACGCCGCAAGCGTCCTGGGGGCCTTTCTCGCCGGGAAGCAGATCGTGATTGAGTCGACCGTCACCACGTGGCACGGCTCCGAGTGTAGGCGAGATCGACCACTGGTCCGAATTGGGGATACGCGCCTGTAAATGATCACTCAGTGGCGGCCGCGTTTACGCGCTCGCCGTTTTCGCTGGTCAGCACGAGGGTGCGGTGATCCACTCGGTACTTCACCGTGCCGTCGAAGAGGCCCAGGAGGGTCTTCTCCGTATTCATGAGTGAGGTGTCGCACATCATTCGCGTGGTGGACGCCGTGCCGAGCGTGATACTGCCGTCGCGGACCGTGGCCTCGGCCCTCACCTTGTTGCAGCCGAGGCTGCCGTTGACCAGGCCGGTCTTCTCGTCGAACGTGAGGTGGGCCTTGCCGTCGGTGTCGGGGCTGGTGATGGCCCACTTCGTGCCCGCCAGCGGGGCCGCCTTCTCCTTGGTGAGGGCGACGCGGTCGCCGTCCGTCGTGGTGAGGGTGAGCTTGTCGCCGTCGACCTCGGCCGTGAGGTTGCCGTCGGAGAGGGTGCGGGCGAGGGTCACCTCGAAGTTCGGGGGGACGCCTTCGCAGGCCATCTCGGTCGCCTGCATCTTGTCGAAGGTGACCTTGCTGTCGGTGAAGGCGGCGTCGGCGCCGAAGTTGTTGCAGCCCAGGTTGCCCTTGACCTTGCCGCCGTCGGCGATGCGCACATAGGCGTTGCTCGGGGCGGCGCTCTTCTTTCCGTCGACGGTGACCTCGTCGACGGCCCAGTGCGCGCCGGTGACGGAGGCCGACGCCCCGGAGCCGACCGTGTCACTGCCCGCGTCCTCGCTGCCGCAGGCCACGGCGAGCGGGAGGAGGGTCAGCGTGGCAAAGGCGGCCAGTCGCTTCTTGTCCTTACCGAGGGTGCCGAGTGTGTTCATGCCGGTGGGACGGGAGGGACGCGAGACTGGTTCCGCTTGTGAGGCCGGACGGGGCACGCCAACCCCGGCCGCCCTTTCTCCGGTCCGGCCTCACCCCATGAGCGGCAGCAGCCCGCCCAGATCCGCCCGCTCCCCGCTCGCGCGCACCTTGGCCCGCGCGATGGACGCCTGCCACGCCACCCTCCCGGTGGCCAGCCGGATCCAGGTCAGCGGATCGGTCTCGACGACGTTCGGCGGCGTGCCCCGGGTGTGCCTCGGCCCCTCGACGCACTGCACGACGGCATACGGCGGAATCCGCACCTCGGTCGACCCGCCGGGTGCCTTCGCGGCGAGCGCGTCCGCGAGGAGGCGGGTGCAGGCGGCGAGGGCCTGACGGTCGTACGGGATGCCGAGGCCGGGGACGGCGGCGTTCAGGTCGTCGGTGTGGACGACGAGCTCGACGGTGCGGGTGACCAGGTAGTCGGCGAGGGGCATCGCGCCGATGCGGGCGGCGAGGAGCCGGCCGCCGGGGGCGTCCGCCAGCCTCTGTGTGAGGCGTTCCTCGGTGCGGGCGTAGAGGGCTACCAGGTCGGGGTTGGCGGCGGCGAGGTCGCGGGTGCCGTCGTCGATGTCGCCGGCGAGGGCCGCCGTGGCGAAGGGCCAGTCCAGAAGGGCGAGCTCGGCTTTCGCCGGTTCGTCGCGGTCGAGGTGGCGGCTCACGGCGTCCACGGTCATGGCCACGTGCGCCGCCAGGTCCCGTACGGTCCAGCCCTCCAGGCGGGTGGGCAGGGCCACTTGCTCGGGGGTGAGGGTGCGGACGGCCTCGCGGACGTGCCCGAACTGGGTGAGGACCGCGGTGCGGATCTTGGCGGGGTCGTAGGTGCGGGCGCGCTTCTTGGCCGGGGGCATGGGCGCGAGATTAGTCGGCGGCACCGACAACCGGGCCGACCACCTCGAACACCTCCTGGTTGCGCGGCACTCCGACGCCGCGCCAGCCGAAGGGCACGCCACGGGCGCTGTCCGGGTCCGGGCCGTCCATCAGCTGGAAGTGCAGGTGCGGCTCGGAGGAGTTGCCCGAGTTTCCGCAGCGGGCGATGACCTGCCCGGCGTGCACCCGGTCGCCCTCCCGGGCGGTGAGCGAGCCGCGCCGCAGGTGCGCGTAGGCCGCGTAGGTGCCGTTGCCGAGGTCCAGGATCAGGTGGTTGCCGAGGATGCGGCGAAGGCCCGCCATCTCGCGGACCGAGCCCTCGGCCAGCATCAGGTACAGCAGCCCCGCGAGCGAGTTGCGGCTCAGGTGATCGCGCTGCCCGTCGACGGCCCGCACGACCGTGGCGTCGGCGACCGCGAGGATCGGTTCGTCGAAGGCCGGGAAGTCCTGGGGGCGTCGGGCGATCGGCCACAGCCAGTGGAAGGCGGGGCGGGCGCCGGGTTCCGGCTCGGCGATGATGTCGATGGCGTACGTCTGCCCGTGGGCGTGGATGCCATGGCTCGGGGTGCGGTCGGCCGGGCTGTTCAGCGCGGACCAGCGGCCGGTGACCGGCGGGCCGACCTCGACGGGTTCCCGGGCCCGGCGCGAGCTGTCCGGGGCGCCGCCCCAGCGGTTGGCGACGGTGACGACGACGTACGCGAGGACCAGCGGCAGGAAGTCCCACCAGACCGGGTAGCCCCAGCCGAAGCAGATGTGGGCGATCACCAGGCCGATGAAGGCCAGCTGGAGGCCGCGGAAGGCCACCATGGCGAGCTTGCGTGCGGACATCGTTCCCCCTCTGGGTCGGTCCCTTTTCGATTCCTGTTCGGTCCCTGTTCGGTCCCTTGCTTCGGGCGTTGCGCCGGACGTCTCCTCGGGCGTTGCTGCGGGCCTTGTTACGGACGGGCCGCCGACAGCGCCACCAGCAGCGGTACGACCCGCCCCGGCGGCACCTCGTAACGGCCCCGGCCGGTCGTGTGCAGCCAGCCCGCGCCTGTGAGCTGGCGCAGGTGGTGGTAGATCTGGCCGGTCGTGCCGACCTCGTCCAGCTCGGCCAGTTCGGCCGCGGTGCGCCGGCCGGCGATGACCTCGCGGAGCAGCCGGAGCCGGACCGGGTGACCGAGGGCCGCGAAGGACTCGGCGGCCTCGGTCCACTCGGCGTCCAGCAGCCCCTCGGTCAGCGCGCCGTGCTGCCACTCGTACTGCTCCCCGGTCGGCAGCCGAACCGCGCCGGTGAACAGCACTCCGCCGTCGGCCGCGCCCAGCTCGGCCAGCTGCTCCTTGAACCCCTGAAGGGCCCAGAAGTCGCCCTCGCCGATGCGGGGGGCGGTCTGCTGCGCGCTCTCCAGCGCTGCCAGCCGTCGCTCGAGGTCGGCGACGCGTTGTTCAAGTTCCACGCTGCGATGCTACGGAACTACGTAATTACGTGCAACCATCGGCATGCCGGTGCTCGGAGGGCGGTACGGCGAAGCCCCCGCCCGGTGACCGGACGGGGGCTTCGGAGCGGTAGGGCCCCTCGTCTACTTCAACAGCGCAGGAATCGGCGCCTCGTGCGTCTCGCGCAGGCCCTCCAGCGAGAGCGCGAACTCGCCCTGCAGTTCCACCGAGTCGCCGTCGACGACACCGATGCGGGTGACCGGCAGGCCCCGCGCACCGCACATGTCGTTGAAGCGGAGCTCCTCGGAGCGCGGCACGGCGACGACCGCGCGTCCCGCCGACTCGGAGAAGAGGAAGGTGAAGGCGTCCAGCCCGTCCGGTACGACCAGACGCGCGCCCTTGCCGCCGAGCAGCGCCGACTCGACGACCGCCTGGATCAGACCGCCGTCGGACAGGTCGTGGGCGGAGTCGATCATGCCGTCGCGGGAGGCGGAGATCAGGATCTCGGCGAGCAGCCGCTCGCGCTCCAGGTCCACCTGGGGCGGCAGACCGCCGAGGTGGTCGTGCACGACCTGCGACCAGGCCGAGCCGCCGAACTCCTCACGCGTGTCGCCGAGGAGGTAGAGCAGCTGCCCCTCCTCCTGGAAGGCGACCGGCGTGCGGCGCGCGACGTCGTCGATAACGCCGAGGACGGCCACGACCGGCGTCGGGTGGATGGCCACGTCGCCGGTCTGGTTGTAGAGCGAGACGTTGCCGCCGGTCACCGGGGTGCCCAACTGCTGGCAGGCGTCCGCCAGTCCGCGCACGGCCTCCGCGAACTGCCACATCACCGCCGGGTCCTCGGGCGAGCCGAAGTTCAGGCAGTCGGAGACCGCGAGCGGCTTGGCGCCGGTCGTGGCGACGTTGCGGTACGCCTCCGCCAGCGCCAGCTGGGCGCCGTGGTACGGGTCCAGCTTCGCGTACCGGCCGTTGCCGTCCGTGGCGATGGCGACGCCGAGGCCGGTCTCGTCGTCGATGCGGATCATGCCGGAGTCCTCGGGCTGGGCGAGGACGGTGTTGCCCTGCACGAAGTGGTCGTACTGCGAGGTGATCCACTTCTTGGAGGCCTGGTTCGGGGAGCCGACCAGCTTCACGACCTGGTCCTTCAGCTCGGCCGAGGTCGTAGGGCGGGGCAGCTTGTTCGCGTCGTCGGCCTGCAGCTCGTCCTGCCAGGACGGACGGGCGTACGGGCGCTCGTAGACCGGGCCCTCGTGCGCCACGGTGCGCGGGTCGACGTCGACGATCTTGCCGCCGTGCCAGTAGATCTCCAGGCGGTCGCCGTCGGTCACCTCACCGATGACGGTGGCGATGACGTCCCACTTCTCGCAGATCTCCAGGAACCGGTCGACCTTCGCCGGCTCGACGACCGCGCACATGCGCTCCTGCGACTCGCTCATGAGGATTTCCTCGGGCGAGAGCGTGGAGTCGCGCAGCGGGACGTCGTCCAGGGTGACGCGCATGCCGCCGGAGCCGTTGGAGGCCAGCTCGGAGGTGGCGCAGGACAGCCCCGCCGCGCCGAGGTCCTGGATACCGACGACCAGCTTCTCCTGGAAGGCCTCCAGGGTGCACTCGATGAGGAGCTTCTCCTGGAAGGGGTCGCCGACCTGGACGGCCGGGCGCTTCGACGGCTTGGCGTCGTCGAAGGTCTCGGACGCGAGGATCGACGCGCCGCCGATGCCGTCACCGCCCGTACGGGCCCCGTACAGGATGACCTTGTTGCCGGCGCCGGACGCCTTCGCGAGGTGGATGTCCTCGTGCCGCATCACACCGATGGCACCGGCGTTGACCAGCGGATTGCCCTGGTAGCAGGAGTCGAAGACGACCTCGCCGCCGATGTTGGGCAGGCCCAGGCAGTTGCCGTAGCCGCCGATGCCCGCGACGACACCGGGGAGCACCCGCTTGGTGTCGGGGTGGTCGGCGGCACCGAAGCGCAGCGGGTCGACGACGGCCACCGGGCGCGCGCCCATCGCGATGATGTCGCGGACGATGCCACCGACACCGGTCGCGGCACCCTGGTAGGGCTCGACGTACGACGGGTGGTTGTGCGACTCGACCTTGAAGGTCACGGCGTAGCCCTGGCCGACGTCCACCACACCGGCGTTCTCGCCGATGCCGACGAGCATCGCGTCGGACTCGGGGGCCTTCTCGCCGAACTGGCGGAGGTGGACCTTGGAGGACTTGTACGAGCAGTGCTCGGACCACATGACCGAGTACATGGCGAGCTCGGCACCGGTGGGCCGGCGGCCGAGGATCTCCACGACCCTCTCGTACTCGTCCTTCTTCAGGCCGAGTTCGGCCCAGGGCAGCTCGACGTCGGGGGTCGCGGCCGCGTGCTCGACCGTGTCCAGAGGCGTCCGGCTCATGCGTTGACCAGCTTCTTGAGGATCGAGGTGAAGAAGGGGAGACCGTCGGTGCGGCCCGACCCGATCAGGGGCTCGACGGCGTGCTCCGGGTGCGGCATGAGGCCTACGACGTTGCCGGCCTCGTTGGTGATGCCGGCGATGTCGTTGAGCGAGCCGTTCGGGTTGAAGTCCAGGTACCGGAACGCGACGCGGCCCTCGGCCTCCAGCTTGTCCAGCGTGTACCGGTCGGCGACATAACGGCCGTCCATGTTCTTGAGCGGGATGTGGATCTCCTGCCCGCTCTCGTAATCACTGGTCCAGGAGGTTTCCGCGTTCTCCACCCGCAGCTTCTGGTCGCGGCAGATGAAGTGCAGATGGTCGTTGCCGAGCATCCCGCCGGGCAGCAGGTGCGCCTCGGTGAGTACCTGGAAGCCGTTACAGATACCGAGAACCGGCAGTCCGGTCTTCGCCTGCTCGATGACGGTCTCCATCACCGGCGAGAACCGGGAGATGGCTCCGGCGCGCAGATAGTCGCCGTAGGAGAAACCGCCGGGCAGCACCACGGCATCGACCTGCTTGAGGTCCTTGTCCTTGTGCCAGAGGGCGACCGGTTCCGCGCCCGCGAGGCGGATCGCGCGCTGGGTGTCCCGGTCATCGAGACTCCCCGGGAAAGTGACGACGCCAATACGAGCGGTCACTTCGCGGCCTCCGCGACTTCCTCCACCTTGACGGTGAAGTCCTCGATCACGGTGTTGGCGAGGAAGGATTCCGCAAGATCGTGGATGCGGGCGAGCGCGGCCTCGTCGACCGGCCCGTCAACTTCCAGTTCGAATCGCTTTCCCTGACGTACGTCCGAGATGCCTTCGAATCCCAGCCGCGGCAGTGCGCGCTGCACCGCCTGGCCCTGGGGGTCGAGGATCTCCGGCTTGAGCATGACGTCGACTACGACGCGTGCCACTGGCACTCCCGGTGTGTGGTGCTGAGCAGGTTCCTTCAGACTACCCGCACAAAATTTCTACGCGAGTAGAGTTGTAGGAAGCTACGTGACAGCCATCACGATGAGGTACGGGAGGGGGGCGTTCACGAAAAGTTACGGGAAAGATCCCCGGTCAGCCGCAGATAGGTATTGCGCCCGCCCGTCTCCCACCACCACCCTCAATCGAAGTCGCTGCGCTCCCTCTTGATTTTTGACACGCGGACAGATTTAGTCGGGCTTCACATTGCATTGCCGGGCACTGTACAAATGAATTGGCAAATAGCCGACACTCGGCACGTCATCCCAGCTGAGCTGTATGACATGCCGGACGAAGGGACCGATATTCGTGGCGCAGAAGGTCGTGGTCACTCTCTTTGACGACATCGACGGCTCGGAAGCGGCGGAAACGATCGCCTTCGGACTCGACGGCAAGTCGTACGAGATCGACCTGAATGAAGCCAATGCCAAGAAACTGCGTAAGGCGCTCGCGCCCTACGTGGACGCCGGCCGCAAGCGGTCGAAGTCAGGCAAGGCGTACAAGCAGACCGAGGTCGCCCCGGACCCGGCGGCCGTCCGGGCCTGGGCCCAGGCCAACAAGATGGAGGTGCCGGCCCGCGGCCGCATCCCCAAGAAGGTCTACGAGGCGTTCGCCTCGGCCCGGTGAGGTACTCCGAGGACGTGTCCTCAGGGTCCGTCAGCGCGCCCTGAGGACGGCCGACTTGAGCCGGTGCGACAACCGACTTGCGCTACCCCCCTGCTGATCAGCTAATGTCTGGGGCACGCCGCCGGGCGGGGCAGAAAAGCCCAGCTCGCCGAGCTTGCGGGTGTAGTTCAGTAGTAGAACATCCCCCTTCCAGGGGGAAGGCGCAGTGTGCAATTCCTGTCACCCGCTCTGCACCACCGTACTGACCACGTAAGTGGATCAGGTAGGCTGGTGCTCGCACCGATCGGTGAGAGCCGGTCGGGGGCAATGCGGACGTAGCTCAGTTGGTAGAGCGCAACCTTGCCAAGGTTGAGGTCGCGAGTTCGAGCCTCGTCGTCCGCTCGGGAATGAGACCCCGGTCCTGATGGACCGGGGTCTTTTCGTTATCCGGCGCGCGTCCCCTGACATTTGTCATGCGGAGTGATGACAGCGCGCACTGCTTCCGGCATCGGATCGCCGGGACGCTGGTGTCATGAACATCAACGAACACGAACACGTGATTGAGGTCACCGACCTGCGTCGTGTGTACGGGGGCGGGTTCGAAGCGGTGCGCGGAATCACGTTCTCCGTGGACCGCGGCGAGGTCTTCGCGCTGCTCGGCACCAATGGCGCGGGCAAGACGTCCACCGTCGAACTGCTCGAAGGGCTCGCCCGGCCCGCCGGGGGGCGGGTGCGGGTGCTCGGGCACGATCCCCACGCCGAGCGGGACGTCGTACGGCCGCGGACCGGGGTGATGTTGCAGGAGGGCGGCTTTCCGTCCGAGCTGACCGTCGCCGAGACCGCGCGGATGTGGGCGGGGTGCGTGAGCGGGGCCATGCCCGAGGCCGAGGCCCTGGACATGGTCGGGCTCGGGCGGCGGGCCGGGGTGCGGGTGAAGCAGCTGTCCGGCGGTGAACGGCGGCGGCTGGATCTGGCGCTCGCCCTGCTGGGCAGGCCCGAGGTGCTGTTCCTGGACGAGCCGACGACCGGGCTCGACGCCGAAGGGCGCCGGGACACCTGGGAATTGGTCCGGGAACTGCGCGACGCCGGTACGACCGTGCTGCTGACCACGCACTACCTAGAAGAGGCCGAGAACCTCGCCGACCGCATCGCGATCCTGCACGAGGGACGCATCGCCGCCGCCGGGACGCCGGCCGAGGTGACGGCGGCACAGCCCTCGCGGATCTCCTTCGAGCTGCCCCAGGGCTACTTCGTGGGGGATCTGCCGCCCCTCGACGACATGGGCGTGCGCGAGCACGAGATCGACGGGCGCGTCGTACGGCTGCGCACCCACGAGTTGCAGCGCACCGCGACCCGGCTCCTGGTGTGGGCGGACACGGCAGGGGTGGAGCTGCGGCGGCTGGACGTGCGTCCGGCGTCGCTTGAGGAGGCGTTCCTGGGGATCGCGCGGGAGGCGGCCGGCGCCGCCGAGAAGAAGGAGTACGCGGCATGAGTACGGCGATGACCACCCCGGTGGGACGCATGACGGCGTTGGCCCGCGCGGAGGTGACGCTGCTCGGGCGCAGCAGGGGCACGCTGTTCGCGGCGCTGTTCGTACCGCTGCTGCTGCCCTTCAGCGTGCGGGAGGCTGCGAAGGGGATGGACCTGGCGGAGGCCGGCCTTTCCCTCGGCACGGTCGTCCTGCCCGCATCGATCGGCTTCTCCCTGCTCTACGCGGTGTACGCCACGCTCGTCTCCGTCTACACCGCCCGGCGCGAGGAGCTCGTCCTCAAACGGCTGCGCACCGGCGAGCTCAAGGACGCGGAGATCCTGGCCGGGGCCGCGCTGCCGGCCGTGGTCACCGGCATCGCGCAGAGCCTGGTGCTGGCGGTCGGCTGCGCCGTCCTGCTCGACGTGGGCGCGCCGGCTGCTCCCCATCTGGCCGTGCTGGGCCTGCTGTTGGGGGTCGTGCTGTGCGCGTCGCTGGGCGCCGTGACCGCGTCGTTCACTCGCAGCGTCGAGAGTGCGCAGGTCACGACACTGCCCGTGGTGTTCCTGTCCATGATCTTCTCCGGGATGTTCGTCCCCCTCGAGGTGCTGCCGGACCGGGTGGCGTCGGTGTGCGAGTTCCTGCCGCTGACCCCGGTGATCACCCTGCTGCGGGGTGGCTGGACCGGCGACCTGTCGGCGTACGAGGTGATCGGTCCCGTGCTGACCGGGCTGGCCTGGACGGTCCTGGGCGTGTTGGCTGTGCGACGGTGGTTCCGATGGGAGCCACGGCACTGAGGCAGGGGGGACGGCGCATGCGCGGGCCGGGAACGTGGTGGCGGGGCAAGAGCACCCCGGCGAAGGTCGAGACGTACACACGGTGGTCGTTCCACTTCTTCGCGGTGATCGAGGTCGCCACGCTCGGTCTGCCCGCCGTCGGCTCGACGACGTCCGAGCCCGGGATCGCGCGCTGGCTGTTTCTGATGGTGTGCGCGCACGCCGTGGCCTGTGCCTTCACCGCGTCGCGGGCCCTCGACTGGACGCGCGGCCGCCGTGCGCAGCCGCTGCGGGCGATGGCGGGGCTCGTCACCGTCGCCATGGCGGTCGTCGTCGCCACCACCCTCATCGTGCGGTACGGCCCGAACGGCGAGGATGTCGACACCGCGGTGGGCACGGTCCTGGGCGGCACGCTGGCCTTCACGGTCGGCACCATCACGCTCGGCGTCGGCAGCAGGCGGCGCGTGTTCGCGATCGTCGCGGGAACCGCGGTGGCCACCGGACTCGTGGCCCTGCCGCTCGGCTCCCCGGTCCCGGCGGCGCTGGGCGCGTCGGTGGCGGTCTTCATCGCCTGCGGAATCCTGGCCCTCACGTCCGGTTTCTCCGTCTGGCTCCTGAACGCCGTCTACGAACTCGACGAGGCCCGCGAGACCCGGGCCCGGCTCGCCGTCGCCGAGGAGCGGCTGCGGTTCGGGCGGGATCTGCACGACGTCATGGGGCGGAATCTGTCGGTCATCGCCCTGAAGAGCGAACTCGCCGTGCAGCTCGCGCGGCGCGGGCGGCCCGAGGCCGTGGAGCAGATGATCGAGGTGCAGCGCATCGCCGGCGAGTCGCAGCGCGAGGTGCGGGACGTCGTACGCGGCTATCGGGAGGTCGACCTGGAGGTTGAACTGGCCGGTGCGCAGGGGGTGTTGAAGGCGGCCGGGATCGAGTGCCGGGTGACCGGCCGGACGGCGGGGCTCCCCGTCGAGGTGCAGTCGGCGCTGGCCTGGGTGGTCCGGGAGGCGACCACCAATGTGCTGCGGCACGGGAATGCCGGGCGGTGCTCGGTGGGGGTATCGGTGAGCGAGGGGCGCGTGGTGTTGACGGTGGAGAACGACGGGGCGGCCGGAGCCTCCGACGAAGGTGGGGGCTCCGGGCTGGCCGGGCTGCGGGAGCGGCTGGCCGCGGTGGACGGGACGCTGGACGCCGGTCACGTGGGCGAGGCGGTGTTCCGGCTGGTGGCGGAGGTGCCGCTGGCGGGGGCGGGTGTGCGGGAGGTCGCCGTATGACCGACCTGCGGAGCGACCGTACGTCCGGCCGCCCGGCAGGGCCCGTACGACTGCTCCTCGCCGACGACGAGCATCTGATCCGGGGGGCGCTCGCCACCCTGCTCTCCCTGGAGGACGACCTGATGATCGTCGCCGAGGCGGCGACCGGGCCGGAGGCGCTGGCGATGGCACGGGCGCACGAACCGGACGTGGCCGTCCTCGATCTGCAGATGCCCGGGGCGGACGGTGTGAAGGTCGCCACATCACTGCGGGCCGAACTGCCCAGGTGCCAGGTGCTGATCGTGACCAGTCACGGCCGGCCCGGGCATCTGAAACGGGCCCTTGCGGCGGGTGTGCGCGGGTTCGTCCCGAAGACCGTCAGCGCCCAGCGGCTCGCGGAGATCATCCGTACCGTGCACGCCGGAAACCGTTACGTCGATCCGGAGTTGGCCGCCGACGCCATCGCCGCCGGGGACTCGCCGCTGACCGCCCGGGAGGCCGAGGTGCTGGAACTCGCCGCCGACGGGGCGCCCGTCGCGGAGATCGCGGAGCGGGCCGCACTGTCACAGGGGACCGTGCGGAACTATCTGTCCTCCGCCGTCTCCAAGCTCGGGGCGGAGAACCGGCACGCGGCGGTGCGTCTCGCGCGGGAGCGGGGTTGGGTATAGTGGTTCTCGCGCCACGGCGCATGCGAACGTAGCTCAGTTGGTAGAGCGCAACCTTGCCAAGGTTGAGGTCGCGAGTTCGAACCTCGTCGTTCGCTCCATTTCGAAAGGCCCCCGGTTCTCCGGGGGCCTTTTGCGTTACGCCCAGCTCATGCCCGTCAGGCGCTCGTACGCCTCCACGTACTTCGCCCGGGTCGCGTCGACGACCTCCTGCGGCAGCGGCGGCGGGGGCTGCTCGCTCTTGCGGTCCCAGCCGGAGGCCGGCGAGGTCAGCCAGTCACGGACGAACTGCTTGTCGTACGACGGCTGCGCGCGGCCCGGCTCCCACTGCTCGGCCGGCCAGAAGCGGGAGGAGTCCGGGGTGAGGACCTCGTCGGCGATGACCAGCGTCTCCCCCTCGAAGCCGAACTCGAACTTGGTGTCCGCGAGGATGATGCCGCGGTCGCGGGCGATGTCCCGGCCGCGGGAGTAGACGGCGAGGGTCGCCTGGCGCAGCTGGGCGGCGGTGTCGGCGCCGACCTGGCGGACGACCTCCTCGTAGGAGACGTTCTCGTCGTGCTCGCCGACCGCGGCCTTGGTCGCCGGGGTGAAGATCGGGGCGGGGAGCTCGCTGCCGTCGACGAGGCCCTCGGGGAGGGCGAGGCCGCAGACCGTGCGGGCGTCGTTGTACTCCAGCAGCCCGGAGCCGGTGAGGTAGCCGCGGGCCACGGCCTCCACCGGGACCATCTGGAGCGACTTGCAGATGAGCGTGCGGCCCGCCCAGTCGGCGGGGGCGCCCTCGGGCACGTCGGCGCCCAGCACGTGGTTGGGGACCAGATCGGCGAGCTGGTCGAACCACCACAGGGAGAGCTGCGTGAGGATGCGCCCCTTGTCGGGGATCTCGGTCGGCAGCACCCAGTCATAGGCGGACATACGGTCGCTGGCGACCATCACGAGGTCACCGGCCTCGTTCTGGTACAGCTCGCGCACCTTGCCGGTGTGCAGGTGCACCAGGCCCGGAACCTGAATCGGCTCGGGCTTTTCTACGAATCCGGACACGGTTCCTCCCCGTGGTTCTGTCCAATGGGTCGATTGTCCCGTACGGGGCGCTGACCTTGGACTGGGGGTGTGCTGGGTGAGCGGCTGAGGGTGTGCTGGGTGGCGACTGGGGTGAGCTGGGTGAGCTCAGTCACGCTTGCAGATGCGGTCCAGGAGGTTGGCGGTGGCGCGCTGGACCCGGGCGTCGACGTGGCCCGGGCGGTCCAGTGCCGGGGACCACGCGAACGTCCCGGACGCGAAGACCAGGGCGCCGGACGTGGCGCGGTAGAGGGACGTCTCCTGGTGGCGCACGGCGCCTTCGCGGTCGGCGTACGGGGAGTGGGCGAGCAGGATGCGCTCCTCGTGCTCGGGGAGCGGGGTGCGCGGGAAGTAGCGGTCGGCCTCGCCCGCGACCAGGTCCTTGATCTCGTCGCCCTCGTGGGCGCCGGTCGCCTCCCACAGCCAGTGGTCGGCGTTGCGGACGATCAGGGGGTGCGGCTCCGGGACCTGGCCCGCGTACTGGATGCCGATCACCTCCTGTTCGGGGCGGTCGATCTCACGCCAGAGGACCGAGCGGCCGGGGCCCTTGCGCTTGCGGCAGGTGAGGAGTCGGTCCGGGACGCCGGACGGGGACGGGCCCAACTCCACCTGCCAGTACATGGAATTGGCGGAGAGGAACACGAGGGATGTGCCGTTCTCGCGGGCCAGCTCCACCGTGCGGCGCATGTTCGTCGACCAGTACTCGTCGTGGCCGGGGAAGACCAGGCCGCGGTAACGGGTGGGGTCGACGTGTCCTGCGTGCAGGTCCCGGGCGTCGGCGTAGGCGATGTCGTAGCCGTAGCGCTCGGCCCAGCGGATGAAGTCGTAGGCGTGGCCGACGTGCAGGGGCAGGCCCGCGCCCGCGTACGGGCGGTCGAAGGAGACGGTCGTGGCGGCGTCGGCCTCGCCGAGCAGCCGGCCGTCGTCATCCCACGCGTGGTAGAGGCTGGCGCCGATGCGGCCGTCCTCGGGGTAGAGGTTGTAGGCCTGCCAGGTCACGTCGGGGAGGAGCAGGAGCAGGTCCGCGGGGTGGTTGTCGCGGACGGTGAACGGGATGTGCGAGCGGTAGCCGTCCAGCGTGGTCAGGACGGCCACATACGCGCCGATGCTCCAGTACGACGGGATCTGCAGGCGCCAGGACAGCCACCAGTGGTGGCAGGAGACCGTGCGGTCGGCGGTGAGCGGGGGCGGCTGGACGATGCCGGAGAGGCGGGGGCTGGTGGTGATCTTCGCGGCGCCGTCGCCGCCGTAGTGGCCGATGCGGTAGATGTCGACGGCGAATTCCTGCGGCGGGTCGACGGTGATGTGGAAGTCGACGGCCTCGCCGGGGGCGACCGCGCCGGTGGAGATGAAGCCCTTGATCTGGCGGCGCACGTCGTCGGCCGAGCGGGGGCCGGCGCTGCGGGGCGCGGGGACCCTTGGGGTGTCCGACGTCGGCGGGTGGGCCTGGCCGTCGACGTACCAGGGGACGACCTGGCCGGTGTCGTCGAAGTACGTCACGTTGCCGCGCAGCCAGGGGACCGGCCCCTGGCCGAAGGGGTCCGTCACGGCGTGCGCGAGTGCGCCCGACTCCCAGCGGCGGATCTGCTCCGACCCCATGCCATACCCCTCCCTCGTCCCCCGTGGTGGTGCATCGAGCGTCGTGTGTGGTGGTGCGCGTCTGCTGCAAGTGCCCTGTGTTGCTTGCGGTTTGCTTGCGGTTCCCGCCGTGCGGCCTGGGCTTCTTGTGGCTGTCGTATGTCGTAAGCCCTTGCCATGTGCGCTATCGGTCCCAGCACATCACATTCCGCACGCATCCTGTCACTATTCGTTGCGAATTGGCCGAAAGTGGAACCGGGGCTTCCGACCGCATACGGCGGGCACGGCCGCCGTCAGACCAGGCGAACCGGCTTCTCCGGGCGTATCCCCGACTCCACCAGCCAGGCCCGCAGGGGGGTCGGGTCGCCGTCCTCGATGAGGCTGAGAACTCTGGGAGTCAGGTCGGCGGCCCGTTCGCCGTTGATGAGGAGCGTGGGGCCGTCGAGCCAGTCCAGCCCCGGCACCGCACCGGCGGTGTCCATCGCCGCGCAGCACACCATCGCCGTCACGTGGTCGGTGAGCAACTCGCGGGACGTGCGGGGCGGTTGGAGCGGGAAGAGGGGGAGGGCTCCGATGTCCAGGAGAGTGGTGCCGGGGTCGGGGGACGCCGTCCGCTCCGGCGGCGCCGCGGCCTCCTCGCGTGCCAACTCGGCGGTGATGCCTGCGGCGAGGGCGGAGCTGCGCTCGGTTTCCTGGTCTTCGGCGGGGTGATCGTCGGCCATGGCGGCGTAGGGGAGCTTGGGGGGTTTGGGTGTTGCGGGGGTCGTGGGGGTCGGGGTGGGGCCGGGGTGCAGGTTGGCAGCCTGATCGCCGGTGGCGAGGGGCTGGTTGGTGCCCGAGTGCGCGTGAGCGGTCTGATCGCGGTCCGCGTGCGGATCTGGAGCCTGATCGAGGTTGGCGGACTTGTCGGCAGGCTGATCGGGGTTGGCGGATGCGCCGGAGGCCGGGGCGGTGTCGGTGTGCGCGCCGGACTCCCGGTCGCCCCCGGTAGGCGCACCGGAGGCCGGGGCGGTGTCGGTGTGCGCGCCGGGGGCCGGGGCGGTGTCGGTGTGCGCGCCGGAGGTCGGGGCGGTGTCGGTGTGCGCGCCGGACTCCCGGTCGCCCCCGGTAGGCGCACCGAAGGCCGGGGCGGCGCCGGCATGCGCGCCGGAAGCCCGGTCGTGGCCGTCGTCCGTGTCGGGAACCTGGCTCAAGGCCGCAGCCGCCTCGGTGTCCCGGTCGAGGTCGGCGGATGCGCCGGACTCCCGGTCGACGGCGGCATGAGCGTCGGTGGGCTGGTGGAGGCTGGCGTCCGTGTCCGCAACCTGACCCAAGGCCGCGCCCGCCTCGGCCGTACGGTCGAGGTCGGCAGACGTGCCGGACTCCGGGTCGCCCCCGGTATGCGCACCGGAGGCCAGGGTCGCGCCGGAAGCCCGGTCGTGGCCGTCGTCCGTGCCGGCAGCCCGACCCGAGGCCGCGGCCGCCTCGGTGTCCCGGTCGAGGTCGGCAGACGATTCGGAGGCCGGGGCGGCGCCGGCGTGTGCGTCGGTGGGCTGGTGGAGGCTGGCGTCCGTGTCCGCAAGCTGACCCAAGGCCGCGCTCGCCTCAGCGTCCCCGTCGAGGTCGGCAGACGCATCGGAGGCCGGGGCGGCGCCGGCGTGTGCGTCGGTGGGCTGGTGGGGGGTGGCTTCCGTCGTTGTCGTCCGGCTTTGGGGCCTGTCCGACTCGGGGTGTGCTGTGTCGTTGGAGTACGCGGTGGAGGGCACCAGGGCCGGTGGGGTCGTCAGGTGGTCCAGGACTCGGGAGAGGGTTGGGCCGTCCGTTTCCGGGCCCTCGGTGGTGCGGCGGACGCCGAGGGCGTCGAGGACGCGGTGGAGGCGGGCCGCGTCGGTGCGCCATTTGCGGTCGACGACCTCCTCCGGGTACTCCTGCCAGCCCACCGGGGACCAGTCCGGGCCGGGTTCGGCGGGGCCGCCGTGGAAGAGGCGGGCGGCGAGGAGTGAGGCCGCCTCGTCGACCGCGCCGGGCTCTTCGAGCAGGTCACAGGCGGGGCGCTCGCCCAGCCGGGACGCGAAGCCCTCGGCCAGACGGTCCCGGCGGGAGAGTTCGGTGAGCGCGGCGACGACGCCCGCGTCCAGCCGGGACGGCCAGCGGCCCATCCGCCAGGCGGGCAGCGCGACCCGCGTGAGCAGCCGGTCCCAGCCCGCGTACGCAAGCCCGACCTGTTCCTGCGCGACGATCCGCAGTCCGTAATCCACAGCCTGTGCACGCTCGGCGGCCGCGGCGGCCACGCCCCGCTCCATCTCGGCCGCATGGTCCCGGCAACTGCGTAGCAGCAGCCGAGCGACCCAGCCGATGCCCGCGCACACCGCCCGCGACCCCGGGCAACGGCCGCGCGTCGAGGAGACGGCCACCGCGGCGTCCAGGCCCCGGACGAAGCGCCGGGCCTGGGCTATGTCCGGGTGCGCCGAGGGTCCCGTACCGGCGACGACCGGGGCGAGGACCGCGCGCAGCTCGCCGACCCGCATCCACCACAGGAACGGGGAGCCGATGACGAGGACGGGGGCGGCGGGCGTACGGCGGTGGGCGCCGCGCGAGCTTCCGCCGCGCAGGCCGTTGAGACCGTCCTCGTCGCGGTCCTCCGCCGGGGGCGGCGGGCCGTGGGACGGGTGGGTGCGGTCCTCCAGCCAGCTGTCGCAGTCCGGCGTGAGCGCTATCGCGGACGGGGCGGGGACGTCGAGGCGGTCGGCGAGGTCGCGCACCAGCCGGTACAGGTCCGGGGCCTGCTCCTCGCCGATCGGGACCGTGGGACTGACGGCGGGGCGGGCCCGGGCGACCACCAGCGCGATCGCGGCGGCGGCGAGCAGGACGAGTACGGCGACGGGGATGACGACCCAGCGGGCGGCGTGCCAGCCCGGGCCGACGAAGTGGCCCGTGGAGACGCCGGCGAGCAGCACCACGGCGACCGCCGCGGGCAGCAGGGCGACGGCCAGCGCGCGGCTGCGGACGCGCAGCACCGCGAGGGCCCGGGCACGCGCGGCCTGCGCACCCATCTCCACACCCATACCGGTCACGGCCGGACCTCACCCCCTCCGCGCTGCCCTGGCTGTCCGAACTGTCCTGGCTTTGCTCACTCCCCCACTGTGGCACCCGCCACTGACATCGCAATGCCGGTGGGCCAAGTGCCGGAACGCTTGCGCCGCACCCTAGTTGGGGCTTCGGCCCACGTCAGCCGGATAGGGCATCGGTCACTCGATGGAATGGCTTTGGGGAAAGGTGGCTGACGGACAGCGAGGATCAGGCCCCTGATCACAGCAGGTGGCGAGACCTGGTCCCGGACGGTGGCAGGCCCTGGTCCCGGCATGGATCAGGCCCCGAATCCTGAGACGGATTCGGGGCCTTCGGGGTTTATCCGGGGCGGGCGCTCGCGTTGATCCCGGGGCGGGCGCTCGGGGTGGCTACTCGCCCGTCGCCGCCTTCGCCGCGATGTCCGTACGGTGCTGGGAGCCGTCGAGCCGGATGCGGGCCACGGCCCGGTACGCGCGGTCGCGGGCCTGGGTGAGGTCCTTGCCGGTGGCCGTGACGGACAGGACGCGGCCGCCGGCGCTCAGGACCGAGTCGGCGTCCTGCTTGGTGCCGGCGTGCAGGACGTACGCGTGCGGGGCGTCCTCGGCGGCCACCTCGTCGAGGCCGGTGATCGGGTCGCCGGTGCGCGGGGTGCCGGGGTAGTTGTGCGAGGCGACGACCACGGTGACCGCGGCGTCGTCGCTCCAGCGCAGGGGCTCCAGGTCGGCGAGTTCGCCCTTGGCGGCGCCCAGCAGGACCCCGGCCAGCGGGGTCCTCAGGCGGGCCAGGACGACCTGGGTCTCCGGGTCGCCGAAGCGGGCGTTGAACTCGATGACCCGTACCCCGCGGGAGGTGATCGCGAGACCGGCGTAGAGCAGCCCGGAGAACGGGGTGCCGCGGCGGCGCATCTCGTCGACCGTCGGCTGAAGGACGGTCTCCATGACCTCGTCGACCAGCTTCGGGTCGGCCCACGGGAGCGGGGAGTACGCGCCCATGCCGCCGGTGTTCGGGCCCTCGTCCCCGTCGAGCGCCCGCTTGAAGTCCTGGGCGGGCTGGAGCGGGAGCACCGTCTTGCCGTCGGTGATGGCGAAGAGGGAGACCTCGGGGCCGTCGAGGAACTCCTCGATGACGACGCGCTCGCAGGAGTTCGCGTGCGCCCTCGCCGCCTCGAGGTCGGCGGTCACGACGACGCCCTTGCCTGCGGCGAGACCGTCGTCCTTGACGACGTACGGGGCGCCGAAGGCGTCGAGCGCCTCGTCGACCTCGGCGGGCGTCGTACAGACGTACGAGCGGGCGGTCGGGACGCCGGCCGCCGCCATCACGTCCTTGGCGAACGCCTTGGAACCCTCGATCTCCGCGGCCTCCCCGGAGGGACCGAAGACCGGGATGCCCGCCGCGCGGACGGCGTCGGCGACCCCGGCGACGAGCGGTGCCTCCGGCCCGACGACCACGAGGTCGGCACCGAGCCGTTCCGCCAGCGCGGTTACGGCCGTGCCGTCCAGGGCGTCGACCCGGTGCAGCTCGGCGACCTCGGCGATGCCGGCGTTGCCGGGGGCGCAGTGCAGCGCGGTGACGTCGGGGTCGAGGGACAGGGAGCGGCACAGGGCGTGTTCGCGGGCGCCGCTTCCGATGACAAGGACCTTCACGGGGGTCAGCCTAACGGGGTTTTTGTGCGGGGTGCCGAGGGGCCGGGGGTTCGTGACCTGTACGTTCCTCCAAGGCACCGTGCCCCGCTACTCGTTCGTGAACTCCTCCACCACCGTCGCCCCCAGCTCTCGCACGATCAGTTCACGGCCGGAGAGCGCCGACTCGTTGAGGTCGGGGTCGTCGTCCTCGGGGATGTCGTCCTCGAGGTTCACCGGTGGGCGCGGTTCCGGGGCGGAGGCAGGCTCGGGGGCCGGGGTGGCGGCGGCCGACGCGGAGGCCGTCGAGGGCGGGGCGGGCGCCGTGGGCGTGGGCTGGGGAGGGGCCGGGCGCTGGGCGGACGTACCGCCACCGCCGTAGCCGCTGTTGCCGCCGCCGGTGCCGCCACCGCCGTAGCTGCCGCCGCCTCCGCCGAAGCCCGGGGAGCCGCCCGGAGGTGGGGGAGCCGAGCCTCCGCCCGACGGGTCGACGACGGCCTCGATCTTCCACTGGACGTTGAACTGCTCGGCCAGCGCCTGGCGCAGGACGTCCTCGCTGCCGCTGCTCACGAAGTTGTCGCGCGCTCCGGCGTTGACGAAGCCGAGTTGGAGGGTGGTGCCGTCGAAGCCGGTCACCTGGGCGTTCTGGCTGAGCAGGATCCAGGTGAAGCGGCGGCGGTTCTTGACCGCCTCCAGGATGTTCGGCCAGAGCATGCGGGGGTCGACGCCGCTGCTCGGGGGTGTGTAGGCGGGGGCCGCGCCTGCGGTGGGGGCGGGTGTGGGCGCCGGTGCGGCTGCCGGAGGCTGCTGCGGGGTGGGTGCCGGGGTGCCGCCTGCAGGCGCCGGGGGCTGGGTGCCGCCGCCCGCCGGGGTCGCCGTGGGCCAGCCGCCGGGACGTCGGCCGCCGCCTGCGGGGGCTGCGGTGGGCCAGGCGCCGGGGGCGGAGGGGGGCTGAGGGGTGGCCGCCGCCGGGGCGGGCGTAGGTGTGGGCGGGGGTGCGGGGGCGGGCTCGGGGGTGGGCGGAGCCTGGGAGGGCTGAGGCCGGTGGCCGCTCTGGGGCGCCTCGGCCGGGGCCGCGGGCGCGGGCGGGGTCTGCCCCGTCGGGTCCGGGGCGGCCGTACCGCCCATGCCGCCCGCGGCGCCGCCCGTCGGAGCACCGGGACCGGCCGCGGGGGCCTGTCCCGGCCCTCCCGACGCCCGTACGGCAGCGCGGGCCGCGGCGGGACCGCCACCCGGCGTAGCCTGCGCGGCGGCCGCTCCCGCGTGGGCGTCGGGGCCGGGCACGTATCCCATCGCGGGGATGCCGGCGCCGCCGCCCGCGGAGAAGTTGACGCCCCGCTCCAGCCGGTCGAGGCGGGCCATCACGGAACGCTCGTCCCCGTAGGCCGCGGGCAGCATCACGCGTGCGCAGATCAGTTCGAGCTGCAGCCGGGGCGAGTTGGCCCCCCGCATCTCGGTCAGCCCATCGTTGACGAGGTCGGCGGCACGGCTCAGTTCGGCGGCGCCGAAGATGCCGGCCTGGGCCTGCATGCGCTCCAGGACATCGGCCGGGGCGTCGATGAGTCCCTTCTCGGTGGCGTCCGGCACGGCGGCGAGGATGACGAGGTCCCGCAGCCGCTCCAGCAGGTCGGCGACGAACCGCCGCGGATCGTTGCCCCCCTCGATGATGCGGTCCACGACCTCGAAGGCGGCGGCGCCGTCACCGGTGGCGAAGGCCTCCACGACGGAGTCGAGGAGCGAGCCGTCGGTGTACCCGAGCAGGGAGGTGGCCATGGCATACGTCACACCCTCCTCCCTCGCTCCGGCGAGCAGCTGGTCCATGACGGACATGGAGTCACGCACGGACCCCGCGCCCGAGCGCACGACGAGCGGCAGCACGCCGTCCTCGACGGGGATGTTCTCCCGGCCGCACACATCGCCGAGGTAGTCCCGCAGGGTGCCCGGCGGGACGAGGCGGAAGGGGTAGTGGTGCGTCCGCGAGCGGATGGTCCCGATGACCTTCTCGGGCTCGGTCGTGGCGAAGATGAACTTCAGATGCTCCGGGGGCTCCTCGACGACCTTCAGCAGTGCGTTGAAGCCGGCCGACGTGACCATGTGGGCCTCGTCGATGATGTAGATCTTGTAGCGGCTGCTCGCCGGTCCGAAGAAGGCCTTCTCGCGCAGCTCACGGGCGTCGTCCACACCACCGTGCGACGCGGCGTCGATCTCGATGACGTCGATGGATCCGGGGCCGTTGCGAGCGAGGTCCTGGCAGGACTGGCACTCGCCGCAGGGGGTCGGCGTAGGACCCTGCTCACAGTTCAGACACCGGGCGAGGATCCGGGCGCTGGTCGTCTTGCCGCAGCCGCGCGGCCCGCTGAACAGGTACGCGTGATTGACCCGGTTGTTCCGCAGCGCCTGCTGCAACGGGTCGGTGACATGCTCCTGCCCGATGACCTCGGCGAACGACTCCGGGCGATAGCGGCGGTACAGCGCGAGAGACGACACGCATACGAGGTTATAGGCGCCCACTGACAACCCGGCCCCGGCGGTCCGGCCCCCGGGAAACGCAAGGGCCCCCCACGCACCCGCCAGAGCCAACCTACCCTTGCTGCCTTCCGGCCCTGGGGGAGTTCAGTCAGATAGCGCCGCGTGAGGGGCTTCCCAGAGAGTACCCGATGTCAGCAGTGGGGAACGAGTTCGCGAGCACTCCTCAACGTCTTGTATTGTTTGCGGCGGAGGATTCGCCTAGAGGCCTAGGGCGCACGCTTGGAAAGCGTGTTGGGGGCAACCCCTCACGAGTTCGAATCTCGTATCCTCCGCCAGTGCCTCACCGGGCACGATGTCGAAGGGCCCCACCGTTCGCGGTGGGGCCCTTCGACGTTGTCCGTCGCAATGTCCGTCTCGGCGCGCTGTCGGGGCCGAAACGGGCCGGGCCCGTCCCCTCAAGGGAACGGGCCCGGTCGCGTCTCGCAGTGCCGGTCAGGCGTTGGTGCCCGTCTTGCGGCGACGGGCGACGACCACCGCGCCGGCGCCGAGCATGAGCGCCGCGCCGCCCGCCAGGGCGACCTTCGGCAGGACGTCGCTCGAGCCGGTCTCGGCGAGCGAGCCACTGTCGCTGCCGCCGGTTGCGTTCACCGGAGTGGTGGAGGTGCCGCCCTGCTCGGTGGTGTGGTCGGGCTTGCCGTCGGTGTCCTCGGTGTTGCCCGGGTCGGCCTTGGCAAGGATCTGGAACTCGTGGTGGTCGAGGTCCGGGTAGCCGCCGCAGGACTCGTCAGCGTTGATGTAGTCGGCCGAGACGAAGACGGCGCCCTGCCCGGCCGGGATGTCCGCGTCGACCTTCAGGCGCAGCTTGACGTCGACCGACGCCTTCGCCTTGAGGGTGCCGACGGACGATCCGTCGAGCACGTCGAAGTCGCGCCAGCTCGGGTTCGCAGCGGTGGACCACTCCAGGTCGAGGTAGGAGTCGAGCTCCTTGAGGCCCTTGTCGTCGAAGGCGTGGACGGCTGCGTACGGGTACACCTCGTCCATGGTCTTGCCGGTGCCGTTGGTCACGCGCAGCGTGAAGTTCTCCGTGGTTCCGCCGACGACCTTGTCCGGCAGCCCGCTGAGGACAGCGGTGAGCTTGGGCTCGGGGACGCACTCGCCGCCCGGCTCCTCCCCTTCCCCTTCCTCCCCCTCCTCGGCCTCGGCGTCCGCGAGCGCCTTCTTCGCGTCGTCGAGCTTCTTCTTGGCCTCGTCCCTCGCCTTCTGCAGAAGGCCGATCTTCCGGGCCTGGGCGACGCGGGCGTCGTCGTGAGCGGTCCTCGCCTCGGCGGCCTTGGTGTCGGCGGCCGTCTTGGCCGCCGCGGCGTCCTGGGCGGCCTTCTCGGCCGCGTCCAGCACCGTCTGCGCCGCGGCCTTCTCCTCGTCGGTGGTGGCGGCGTCCAGCTTGGCCTGGGCGTCCACGACGGCCTGGTCGGCCTCCGTCTTGGCCTTGGCGGCGGCCTCGGCGGCCTTCTTGGTCTCGATGACGGCGGCCTTGGTCGGGTAGGTCTCCGCCTCCAGACCCTCCTCAAGGAACTTGATGGCGTCGTTCACCGCGACGACGGCGGCGTCGTACTCCTTCTGCGCGAGGTCGACGGCCTGCTGGAGCTCTTCGATCGTCGGCTTCGCCTTCTGCGTCCGCGCGGCCGGCTTCTCGTCGGCGAAGGCGGGTGCCGTCGAGAGAAGGACGACCGGGGCGGTCACGGCGGCGGCGACGGCGGTCGCAAGAACACGGCGAATCTTCACAATGGACCCCTGGTCGGTGGCGAAAAGGTGCGCTGGGCGTCGCACTTGCGGACTACTCACGCGGGGCGACGCAGCGGTGATCGTATGACCTGCCGGATCAAGGCCGCAGGTGGTTTCTCGCACCCGCTGCCGGAGAAACCTTCACAGCGCACGCACATATGGCACTTACGGCACAGTTGCCTGCGTAGGCCGCACTTTTTCTGTGATCCATCACTCAGCGCGAGCGGCCACAAAAAGCGTGTGGCGCCGGCCATCCATGGAAAGGACGGGCAGCGCCACACGTGGGACCGGAGACTCAGCCGAGACCTAGCCGGGGAACGGCTTGCTCGCTTCGTCGTCGGCCTTGATGCAGGCGTTGAGCTTCTTCTGGATGGCCGCAGCCTCGTTGAGCGCCCTGTTCGCCGCCGCGGTCTCCCCCAGCTGCTTCAGCTTCGCGGCCTTGGTCTTGAGGTTGGCGATCTGCTGGCGCATCTCGTTCTTGTTGCACGTGACGGCGGCCCTGGCCGAGACCGCGCCCTTGTCGGCGGACGGGGCGGCGTGAGCGGGCACCGACGTGATGAAGAGGCCGCCGACGATGGCCGCGGAGACGGCCAGGGCGGAGAAGCGCTTGGTCATGAGTTTTTCCCCCAGTTAGGGCTTGCGTTGGTCGGAGTGGATCTTACAGAGCACCCGAACTCGCCAGTAACCTGCCTCGCCACCCGCCAGGTTGCCGTCAGCCGCCCGCCTCGGGGCCCCAACGATCGGGGCCCACTCCCCGCCAGTCGATCCACGACACCTCCGCCACGTCCGACGGGTCGATCTCCAGCCCGGCCCTGCGGAGGAACTCCGCCACGTCGGCCACGTTGTGCGCCAGCCCGAGGATCTCGCCGTCGACGCGCACGCGTCGGCCTCCCGTGGCGGACGGTGGATGCACGGTCACGCGTATCGGTGCGGACATGTCCTCAGGATCATCCGGGAAGTCGGGCCCTGCACCCCAGCTCGTCATCGACGCTGCCGCCCGTGCCCGTCCCCGCCCGAACGCCCCAGGTCACGCAGGTCCCACCAGGCGGCGGGGCTGGGGCGCCGTTGCTGCCAGAAGGGATGGAAGAACACCTCGGCCGACAGCCGGTACAGGCGCCGGCGCAGCTCCGTGCGGCCGGGACGCTCGGCCAGCTGCCGGTAGGTGGCGCTCCACTCCCGCTGTGCCTGGGCGAGGTCGTCGGGAAATGTTCGCATGGCCAAATTCAATCATGTGTTCGATTTTTCAGGCCACACCAGTGAGCCCGGTGTGACGCACTGGTTTTCTGCCGAGCCCGTTCCCGCGGCCCGCACGGCGCTAGCGTTGGATCCCGTGATCGTATGGATCAACGGAACCCACGGTGCAGGCAAGACAACGACCAGTGCGCTCGTGCAGCAGCTGCTCCCGGACTCACGGGTGTTCGATGCCGAGAAGGTCGGCGAGACACTCATGGACATCACACCGGGGCTGCCCGGGACGGACAACTTCCAGCACTGGCCGCCGTGGCGGCCGCTCGTCGTCGAGACCGCCCGCCGCGTACTCGACTACACCGGCGGCACGCTGGTGATGCCGATGACCGTCCTGGTCGAGGAGTACTGGCGCGAGATCAGCGCCGGTCTCGGCCAGCACGCCATTCCGGTACGGCACTTCGTCCTCCACGCCGACCAGGAGACCCTGCGCGGGCGTATCGCGGGCGACCCTGTGGTCGGGCCCAACTCCTCGTTCCGTCTCAAGTACCTGGAGCCCTACGCCGAGGCGGCCCGCACGTGGCTGCACGGCGAGGCCGAGGTCGTTGACACCACGCACCTCACGCCCGCCCAGGCCGCCCTGCGGATCGCAGAGGCCGTCAAGGGCTGAGGTCGGGCCGCGGTCCCCCGGCAGGAAGGAACCCACCGTGGCACGCACCGAGTACTACGACGACCCGAACGCGCCCACGCCGAACAGCATGGTCGTCGCGGCCTCGGCCGTCGTCACGGACGGGCAGGGGCGCATTCTGCTGCAGCGCCGGCGGGACAACGGCCTGTGGGCCCTGCCGGGCGGCGGCATGGAGCTCGCGGACTGGCTGCCCGGGGCGGCTGTCCGGGAGGTGCGGGAGGAGACCGGGCTGGACGTGGAGATCACCGGGCTCGTCGGGACGTACACGGACCCGAGGCATGTCATCGCCTACTCGGACGGTGAGGTGCGGCGGCAGTTCAACGTCTGCTTCACCGCCCGCGTCATCGGCGGACGGCTCGCGTCGTCGGACGAGTCCACCGGCATTCGGTTCGTGGCTCCCGGCGAACTGGACGGCCTCCCCATGCACCACACCCAGCGGCTGCGGCTTCGGCACTTCCTGGAGGCGCGCGAGCGGCCGTATCTCGGCTAGCCGGGAGCTTTCGTCCGGCTCGGTCGGGCTCGCAGCCGGTCAGACGCCGGCCGGCGGCACCGGCTCCACCGGCTGTTCCGCCCAGATCGTCTTGCCCGTGGCTGTCTGGCGGGTGCCCCAGCGCTGGGTGAGCTGGGCGACGAGGAGGAGGCCTCGGCCGCCCTCGTCGTAGGTGCGGGCGCGGCGGAGATGCGGGGCGGTGTTGCCGCCGTCGGAGACCTCGCAGATGAGGGAGTCGTCGTGGGTGAGGTGGATGAGGCGGAGCTGGATCGGGGGTTCCGCGTGCCGGATGGCGTTGGTGACGAGCTCGCTGACGACGAGTTCCGTGACGAACGCGGCGTCCTCCAGGTCCCAGGCGTCCAGCTGGGCCAGCGCGTCCTTGCGGGTCTGGGCGACGGCGGAGGGGTCGGCCGGTACGTCCCAGGTGGCGACCTGGGAGGCGTCGAGTGCCCGGGCGCGGGCGATGAGCAGGGCCACGTCGTCCGGCGGGCGGGGCGGCAGCAGATCGGTGAGGATCCTGTCGCACAGGCCGTCAAGGCTCGGCTCCGGGCCCGTGAGCAGCCGGCGGAGGCGGCGGATGCCGTCGTCGAGGTCGCGGTCCGGGGATTCGATGAGCCCGTTGGTGTAGAGGGCGAGCAGACTGCCCTCCGGCAGGTCGATCTCGGCCGCCTCGAAGGGCAGGCCGCCCAGGCCCAGCGGGGGGCCGACCGGAAGGTCGAGGAGTTCGGCGGTGCCCTCGGGGCTCACCACGGCCGGCAGCGGATGCCCGGCCCGGGCGAGGGTGCAGCGCTGGGAGATCGGGTCGTACACGGCGTACAGGCAGGTCGCCCCGACCTCGCCGGCGGGCTCGGAGTGCGCGTCGGCCGACCGTCCTGCCTCGCGTTCCGTGGCCAGACGGGCCACCAGGTCGTCGAGGTGGGTGAGCAGTTCGTCCGGGGGCAGATCGATGTCGGCGAGCGTGCGTACGGCCGTCCGCAGCCGGCCCATCGTCGCGGAGGCGTGGATGCCGTGGCCGACGATGTCGCCGACGACCAGCGCCACCCGCGCCCCGGACAGCGGGATCACGTCGAACCAGTCACCGCCGACGCCGGCGTGCGCGCCGGCCGGGAGGTAGCGGGACGCCACCTCTATCGCCGCCTGCTTGGGCAGCCGCTGCGGCAGCAGGCTGCGCTGGAGCATCACGGCGGTGCCGCGTTCGCGGGTGTAGCGGCGGGCGTTGTCGATGGAGACGGCGGCCCTGGCCGCCAGCTCCTCGGCCAGCACCAGGTCGTCCTGCTGGAAGGCCTGGGACTTGCGGTGACGGGTGAAGACGGCGACACCCAGCGTGGTTCCGCGAGCCGTCAGCGGCACCGCCAGCACCGAATGGACGCCGAACTCGCGGACCCGGGCGCCCCGGGCCGGGTCACGGGCTGTCAGCCGCGTGATCTCGGGGTGTGTCATCTCGTACACCGCGGACCGTCCCGAGCGGAGCGTCACGACCGGCGCGGTGCCCTCCGGGTACTCGTCCACGTCGCCCATCGCCACGACCGCCTCGGGCATGCCGGGGGTCACGGACTGGTGGGCGGCCCGGCGCATCACCACGGGGCCGGGCGGCGGCCCGCCCTCGGGGAGCGGCTCGTGCACGTCCTCGAGGGAGGTCAGCAGGTCGACCGTGGCGAAGTCGGCGAGTGCCGGGACCGTCACCTCCGCCAGCTCCTGCGCCGTACGCATCACGTCGAGGGTGGTGCCGATGCGCCGGCCCGCCTCGGCGATCAGCTGGAGGCGCTTGCGGGCCCAGTGCTGTTCGGTCATGTCGTGCGCGGTGAGGCAGACGCCCCGCACCTCGCCCGCCGGGTCGCGCAGGGCCGACAGGAAGATCGACCAGGCGTGCTCGCGGGTCTCCCCCTCCGCGCGCAGGAAGTTCTCGTTGTACTGCGGTTCGCCCGTCTCCAGGACCCGCACCATGCTCTCCTCCGCCCGGTCGCCGGCCGGGTTGGCCACGATCTCGTTGACCCGCAGGCCGAGCATGTCCGCCTCGGTGAGGGCGACCGAGCGTTCCATGTCCGCATTGGCGCGGCGCAGTCGGAGCCTGGTGTCGTAGAGCGCCAGAGCGCAGCAGGGGGACTGGGCGAAACTCCAGGTCACGAAGGGGTCGTCGGCGAGTGGCGGGGGCTGCTGCTTGCTCAGGGCCGACACCAGGAACCATTCGCCGGTCCTGTGGTGGGCGAGGACCTTGATCTCCAGCCGTCGGCCGTCGCGGTGTCGGACCGGGACCGTGCCGTGCCATCTCGGCAGCCGGGCGAACGGGGGCAGGTCCGGCGGGAGAGGCCCGGCCGCCAGCTCGGCCGCCGGGCGCCCGACGATCTGTTCGGCCGAGTAGCCCAGGAGCTGCTCGGCGCCCGCGTTCCACCCGGTCACCGTGCCGTGTTCGTCGACGGTGACGCGGGCCGTGAGCGCCTCGCCGACCACATCGTCGAGCGGACGTGTCGTCCGGCCGGTGATGACGGGCTCGTCCATGATCGTTCATCTCGCTCTCGCCGAGATTCACCTGGATCCTGAACCGGCCCGCGCACGTCGGGCCGTCGCTTCGGGGTCGTCTGCCGCACTCACGCCCCCTTCTCCTGGCACCCCGGACACCACACCGTCGTCCGGCCTGCCACGCGGGTGCGGCGCAGGTGCGTGCCGCAGCGGGGGCAGTGCGGGTCGGGGTCGTCGCGGTGGCCGGTGAGCCAGGTGGGGCGAGGGGGAACCCGGCCGGCGGCGACCGCGGGGCGCAGGGTGCGGCGCATCTCGGTGTAGAGGCGGCGGCGCTCGGGCTCGGCGAGGACGTTCGCCGGGGTGTTCGGCCGCAGCCTCGCCCGCCACAGGATCTCGTCCGCCAGGAGGTTGCCGAGGCCCGCCAGGGCCGACTGGTCGATCAGGACCGACTTGACGCGTCCGCGATGCGAGGCGAGCACGTCCTCGAACTCCTCGCGGCCCACCGTCAGGGCATCGGGCCCCTGGTCCCGCAGCAGCCGTACGACGTCGAAGTCGTCGCCGGCCAGCCAGAGGCCCTGGAGTTTGCGCTGGTCACGGTAGCGGAGCTGGTGGTCGCGGGCGACGGTGAGCAGGACGCGGTCGTGGGGCTCGGCCGCGTCGTCCGGGTGGGCGCAGAGCAGCAGGCCGGTCATGCCGAAGTGCAGCGCGAGGGTCGGGCCGCCGGTGCGGGCGAGCAGCCACTTGCCGTGCCGCTCCGCCCTGGTGACGCGCCGCCCCTCCAGCGAGTCCCGCAGCCGCCGTGCGCTCACGCCGTGCAGGACGCCCGGGTCGCGGACGTCGACGCGGCGGATGGTCCGGCCCTTCGCGCAGGACTGGAGCACGTTCCGGAAACCCTCGACGTCTGGCAGCTCAGGCATGGCGGACGGCCTTCGCGGTTGGATGCCGTGCTCTTATCTGTTTTGCCCCGTTTAGTGGACTTCTCACCTCGCCGGGCCCGGGCGTCGGGCCGGCGTCGGTTCAGCGCCGCTTGAACTCCACCGGCCCCGCGTTCATCTCGACGGTGCCGTCCACGTGCAGGACCGGGCGGCGCTCGGTCATACGGGCGCTGTAGGCCTCGACGTGCTGGATCTCCGCCCCGTCGGACGCGGTGAAGTCGACGAGGGCGATGGCCACCCAGTACCGGGTCTTCGTGTTCTCGAAGAGCGGGACGGTGACGGTCGAGCCGCGCCCGTCGGTGACGACGACCTTCGCCCCGAAGCTGCGGAAGGAGCCGAAGCCGTTGCTCAGCGCGGAGTAGGCGCAGAGCAGGACGTAGCCCTGCTGGTCGGGGCGGACGATACGGAGTGTCTCGCGGCCGGGGACGCGGGCGTCGCCGTCGAGGTGGATGAAGGGAGGGTTCTTCCGCGAGCCGAGGCGCTTGTAGTAGACGACGTCCGCGCCCTTGCCCTTGTGCGCCGTGTCCGAGGCGCGCGGGGGACGCGAGCCCTTCTTCGGCGTGATGAGGGTGCCGGGGGCCTGGTCGCCGCGTGTCGCCTTCGACGCCGGCACGAACAGGGCGTAGAGGTCGAGGTCGGCGCCCCGTTTGCGGCGCTGCTCGCTGCCGCCGTCCCACTCCAGGGTCGCGGTGACCACCAGCTTGCGGTCCGCCTTGTCCAGGCTCAGCGCGACCTGGCCGCCCTTGTCGAGGCTGATCGTGCCGAGCGGGGGCTTGCGCAGGCTCATCGGGGGCGCGGTCGGGGCCGGCTGCGCCGCGCCGGCGGGCGGCTCGGACGGCATCGGCGCCTGTGACGCCACCCGCTGCTCGGGCTCCTCGGCCGCTTCCGGCTCCTCCGCCTCCGCCACGTCTATGCCGAAGTCGGTGGCGAGCCCGGCCAGCCCGTCGGCGTACCCCTGGCCGATGGCGCGCAGCTTCCAGGCCTCGCCCCTGCGGTAGAGCTCCATCAGGAGTACGGCGCGTTCGCCGTCGGTGAGGGCCGGCGGGCGGAAGTCGACCGGGTCGGCGCCGACTTGGGAGGCACGGACGAGCACGTCCTTGACCTCGCGGAATGTGCGGTGCACGTCGTCGGGGTCGCAGCTCCCGACCAGGACCACCCGGTCCACGTCCGCCGGGAGCGCGGCCGGGTCCATCTCGATGCGCTCGGGGCCCCCGCTGTCGGCGGCGAGGTGCCGGACGGCACCGGACTCGGCCGACGGCTGGTTGTAGAAGACCAGGTCGTCGTCGGACCTGACCTTGCCGTCCGCCGCCACCAGCAGGGCACTGAGGTCGACCGTGCCGCCCACGGCGTGCAGCTCGGCGGCGACGGGCCCGGAGCCCACCGCGATGTTCCCGCCCTTGGCCAGCTCCGGCATGCCGCCCCACCCCTCGAAGATCCCCCGGTGATTTCCCGCCACCATGCCACACGGCGGGATGCTCAGCGCGGCTCGCGCACCACCGCCGTCTCCCCCGCCGCAACGCTGACCGAACCCGGCACCACCTTGCCGGTCAGCAGTTCCGTGGCGTCCGACGCGACGGCCACATGGACGGGACGGTCGGTGTGGTTGACGAGGAAGAGATAATCGGCGTCCGCACCCCGCCGCAGGACCGCCTCGACGCCCTGCGGGGTGCTGCGCACCGGCTCCACGCCCGCCTCGCGGCGGATACGGTCCAGGAGCGCGGCCAGGGTCGTCGGGTCGGGAAGAGTGGCCACGTACCAACTCACCCCGGACCCGGTGCTGTTGCGCGTCACCGCCGGTACGCCGCTCAGCGGCCCGGTCGTGTACGACTCGACCGGCTCGGCGCCGGACAGCCGTACCCGCTCCGACCACAGGGTCCCCGTGCCGCCACCGCTCAGCCCGACCGGCTCCCCCGGCAGCAGCGGGAACAGCTCGTCGGTCCGTACCCCGAGCGCCTCCCGGAACGCGCCCGGGTAACCTCCCAGCCGGACATGGCAGTTCTCGTCGACCGCACCGCTGTGGAAGCCGACCGCCAGCGTGCCGCCACCCGACGCGAAGGCCGTCAGATTACTCACGCCCGCGTCGTCCACCAGGTACAGCGAGGGGGCCAGCACCAGCCGGTAGGCCGACAGGTCCGCGTCGGGGCGGACGAAGTCCACCGCGATGCCCGCCCGCCACAGCGGCTCGTACCAGGCGCGGACCAGGTCCTGGAAGCGCAGCTCGGCGCTCGGCTGGGAGGGCAGCTCCATCGCCCAGCGGGAGTTCCAGTCCCAGACGATGGCCACCTGGGCCGGGACCGTGCTGCCCCTGACCTCGGCCAACGCCCGCAGGTCCGCGCCGAGCCGGACCACGTCCCGCCAGATCCGGCTGTCCGTGCCCGCGTGCGGAAGCATCGCCGAGTGCCACTGCTCGGCGCCCGCCTTCGCCGCGCGCCACTGGAAGTACGCGATGCCGTCGGCGCCCCGGGCCACGTGCGCCAGGGCATTGCGCCGCAGCTCGCCCGGGCCCTTGGCCCTGTTCACCGGCTGCCAGTTCACCGCGCCCGTCGAGTGCTCCATCAGCAGCCAGGGGCCGCCCGCGAGGGAGCGGACCAGGTCGCCGCTGAGCGCGATGTCGATCTCGGACTCGGGATCGGCCGACTGGAGGTAGTGGTCGTTGGAGACGATGTCCAGCTTCGGGGCCCAGCGCCAGTAGTCGAGGGCGTCGAAGTTGTACATCACCATGAAGTTGGTGGTGGCGGGGATCTGAGGGGCCGCCGCCAGCAGAACCTCGCGCTCCGCCTCGTACAGCGACAGCAGTTCGTCGCTGCAGAAGCGGCGCCAGTCCAGCTGGTGGGTGGGGTTCGGGACGGCGCCGGTGGGGCGGGGCGGGAGGATCTCGTCCCAGTCGTAGTACCACTGGCTCCAGAAGCGGGTGCTCCAGGCGTCGTTGAGGGCGGCCAGGTCGTCCGAGTACCGCCCGCGCAGCCAGTGCCGGAAGGCGGCCGCGCTCTCGTCGCAGTAGCACTCGGCGTTGTGGCAGCCGTACTCGTTGTGGACGTGCCACATCACCAGCGCCGGATGCTGCGCGTAACGCCCGGCCAGCGCCCGCGCCATCCGCAGCGCGGCGTCGCGGTAGGCGGGGCTCGACGGGCAGAACGTCTGGCGGCTGCCGTACGACAGCCCCCTGCCGTCCTTGTCGACGGGCAGTGCCTCGGGGTGGGCGCGGAAGAACCACGCCGGGGGCGCCGCCGTCGGGGTCGCGAGGTCGGCCGCTATGCCGTGGGCATGCAGCAGGTCCAGGACGCGGTCCAGGAGGGAGAAGTCGTACTCGCCCTCCTTCGGCTCCAGCAGCGCCCAGGAGAAGATGCCGACGCTGACCATGGTGACCCCGGCCTCGCGCATCAGGCGCATGTCCTCGGCCCAGACCTCCTCGGGCCACTGCTCGGGGTTGTAGTCGCCGCCGTAGGCGATGCCGGGGACGGACAGTTCGCGCTTCACCGGGCACCTCCCCCGAGGAGACGGCGGGTCGTCGCCACGCCCCACTCGTCCAGCGAGAGCAGTCGGTCGCTGGACGCCATCAGGCCGCCCGTCGCCTCGACGTGCGCCGCCCACCGCTCACGGGTCTCCACCGCCGGGCGGGCCATCAGGCAGTCGGGGTCGTTGGTCCAGAGGCGGCCGTGCTGCCACTGCCGGCCGGCACCGGTGAACTCGGCCGGGTCCTGGCCGGGTTGGCTGTGGTCGTCGGCCTCGGGGCGGCGGTGCGGGGCCGTGTCGGGGCTGACCCGCATCGCGTCGAACAGGCCGATGGACGCGAGCAGGGGTGCCCCGCAGCCCAGCAGGTAGGCGTCGTCGCCGATGGCCTCGCGGATCAGCTCGATCCCGGAACGGTACGCCGTCAGCGCGGCTGCGTCCCCGTCGTCTCCGTCGTGCCGTACGCCGTCCAGGGCGCCGGCGTAGAGGAAGTCGACCTTGAAGTAGTCGTAGCCCTCGGCGCGCAGGGTCCGGAACACCTCCGTCAGGTACGCCGCCGCGTCGGGGTGCGTGGTGTCCAGGACGCGCAGGTCGTGGCCCCAGTTGCGGCCGGCGTGCGTGAAGCCGCCGTCGGTGTCGCGGACCAGCCACTCGGGGTGCTCGGCGGCCAGGTCGCTCGCCGGGTCGACCAGGAAGGGTGCCGTCCAGATGCCGGCGCGGCGGCCCCTCGCCCGGATCGCGTCGGCGATGCCCGCGCGGGAACGGAAGCGGCCGGACAGGGTGAGCCAGTCGCCGAGGGCCCTTTGGTAGCCGTCGTCGATCTGGACGACGTCGACGGGCAGGTCGAGGGTGTCCATCGCACGGAGGTTCTCGTGGATGTCGTCCTCGGTGACGGCGGTGAAGTACTCGTACCAGGAGCACCAGACGGTGGGCGCCGGGCGGGGGGCCGACAGCCGGCGGCTCTCGGCCCAGTCGCCCAGTACCGACTGGATGGTGGCGCCCGTCCACTCCTGCACCGGCCCGTCGGCGCTGACCTCCGCCGTGTCCCCGTCGACGACCAGGCGGATCGACGGCACCGCGCGGGTCGGCTCGACGGCCGCCCACAGGCGTACGGGTGAGCCGTCGCCGGGGTCCAGGGCCAGCAGCCCCTCGCCCTGGAAGGCTCCCTCGGGGACGGTGACGCCGGGCCGGTAACAGACCGTCGCCCAGTTGTCGTTGGTCGGACGGTACGGCTTGTCGCCCAGGGCGTAGGAGCCACTGGGGCTCCAGGACTGCCAGCCCTCCTCGTGGACGAGGGCGGTGCGCGTGTCCACGGGCACGGAGGCGACGGGGGTGAAGAGGTGGTGCACGGGTGTCTCTTTCAAGAAAGGGGCCGTCAGCCCTTGTTGGCGCCCAGCGTCAGACCGCTGACGAACTGCCGCTGGAGCACGAAGTACACGATCAGCGTGGGGATCGCGGTGAGCAGAGCGCCTGCGGCGACCAGGTTCGGGTCCGTGAAGTACGCGCCGGTGAGGTTGTTCAGCGCCGAGGTGATCGGCATGTTCTCGCCGGTCGAGATCAGGACGAGGGCCCAGAAGAAGTCGTTGTAGATCCAGATGGACAACAGCGTCGCCAGGGCCGCCATCGCCGGGCGGCACAGCGGCAGCACGATCTGCCAGTACTGCCGCCACACCGAGGCTCCGTCGACCAGCGCGGCCTCGGTCAGCTCGTGCGGCAGCGAGCGCATGTAGTTGCTGAGCACGAAGGCGCAGAAGCCCGACTGGAACGCGACATGAATCAACACCAGGCCGAGCGCGGAGTCGTAGAGCTTGCCGCTCATCGTGATGCCGGGCAGGTCGATCAGCAGGTACAGCCGGTACAGCGGGGTGATGATGACCTGCTGCGGCAGCAGGTTGCCCGCCGTGAAGACCAGCAGCAGCGCCAGGTTGATGCGGAAGTCGAAGCGGCTCACGTAGAAGGCGACCATCGAGGACAGGAACAACGTCACCAGCGCCGCCGGCACGGCGATGATCATGGTGTTGACGAAGTAGTGGCTCATGTCCGACTGCGTGAAGGCATTCGTGAAGTTGTCGAAGCTCAGCGTGTCCGGCCAGGACACGTATCCCTTCTCGCTCGTCTCCGAGTACGGCCGCAGCGCCGCATAGATCGCCCAGGCCAGCGGCGCGAGCCAGGCCAGCGCCGCGCCGGCGAGGAAGACGTGCAGCAGGATCCGGGCGGGGCGGACGGGGGCGCGCTTCTTGCCGAGCGCGAGGGTGCCGGTGCTCATGCGCGCCGCTCCTTCCGGAAGGTGGCCACCAGGTAGGGAATGATCACGACGAGGGAGATCAGCAGCAGGACCACCGCGATCGCGGAGCCGTATCCGATGCGGCTGGACTCGCCGATGATGTTGTTGGTGACCAGGATCGAGAGCAGCTCGGTGCCCTCGGCGCCCTTGTTGAAGACGAAGACCAGGTCGAAGGCGCGCAGGGCCTCGATGATGGTGACGACCAGGACGACGGTGTTGGTGGGGCGCAGCGTCGGGAAGATGACGTTCCTGAACGTCTGCCACTCGCCCGCCCCGTCGAGCGCGGACGCCTCCCGCAGGGACGGGTCGACGCCCTTCAGGCCGGCCAGGTACAGGATCATCATGTAGCCGGTGTGGCGCCAGGACGCGGCGACGAGGATCGCCCAGAGGTTGAGGTCCGGGTCGCCGATCCAGTCGATGTACTTGCCGGGCTCGTTGGCCCCGATGATGCTGTTGATCAGGCCGGTGTCGGGGTTGTAGATCAGCTGCCAGACAAAGCCGATGACGGCCATCGACAGCACGACCGGCAGGAAGAACGCGGTCTGGTACACCCTGCTGAACCGGATCTTCTTGTCCAGCTGCACGGCCAGGAACAGGCCGAGCGGGGTCGGGATCGCGATCAGGACGACGAACCAGATGACGTTGTGCTGGACGGCGGGCCAGAACTGCGGGTTCTGCTCGAATAGTTCCTTGAAATTCTGCAGCCCGACCCACTGGATCGAGTCGAAGCCGATCCCGTCCCAGGTGGTGAAGGCCAGCGCGATCGAGGCCAGCGCGGTGACCCAGACGAGCGCGATGTGCAGGACGGTCGGCAGGCCCGCCATCAGCCCGAGGGTGAGCCGGTCGCGGCGGGTCAGCAGACGGCGGTGCCCGTGGGGCACCTTCTTGGCGGGGGCAGCGCCCGGAGGCGGCACGGCGGCCGCCTCCGGGATCTCCTTGGTGGTTTCTGTGGTCATGTCGATCAGCCGGACGCGAAGATCGTCTTCTTCTGGCGCTCGATCGAGGACAGCAGGCTGTCCACGCCCTCGGGGTCGCGGATGAACTTCTGCAGCGCGGGCTGCATCACGGTCGACGTGAAGTCGGGGCGGCTGTCACGGTCCATGAACTGGGTCAGGGACTTGGCGCCGGCGATCATGTCGTACGCCTTCTTCTGCAGCGCCGTGTACGAGGAGGTGTCGGCCTTGGTGGAGGCGTGGACCGAGCTCGGGTCGGACTTGAGATAGACGGTCTCGGCCTCCGGCGTGCCCAGGAACTCCAGCAGCTTGACGGCCTCGGCCTTGTTCTTCGGGCTCTTGCTCATTATGAAGCCGTCGGTCGGCGCCTCGACGGTGTCCTGCCCGAACTGCGGGTCGATCTCCGGGAACGCGAAGAAGTCGAGGTCGTCCAGGGCGGCCTTGTCGGTGAACTGCTGGGCCACGAAGGTGCCGAGCAGATACATGCCGGCCTTCTTCGAGGCGAGCGTCTGGGCCGCGTCCTGCCAGGTACGGCCGACGGCGCCCTCCTGGTGGTACGGGAGGATCTCGGTCCACAGGTCGAAGACCTTGCGCACCTTGGCGTCGGTCCAGGAGGCCTTGCCGCCCATCAGGTCGACGTGGAAGTCGTAGCCGTTCTGGCGGAAGTTGATCTGGTCGAAGGTGCCGAGCGCGGGCCAGGCGTCCTTGTCGCCGAAGGCGATCGGGACCAGCTTGTCCTTCTGCATCTGCTTGCACAGCGCCACGAAGTCGTTCCAGGTGGTGGGGACTTCGTAGCCGTTCTCCCGGAAGACGCTCTTCCGGTAGAAGATCGCCCACGGGTACGTGTACAGCGGCACGAAGTAGTACTTGCCGTCCTCGCCCTTGCTGAGCTTCTTCATCGCGTCGGGGAAGTTGCCCCCGATGGTCTGCCACACGTCGTCGATCGGGGTGGCGAGGCCCTTGGCCGCGAAGAACTGCATCCGGTAGCCGGCGAACCAGGTGAACACGTCGTCCGGCGTGCCCTGGAGGTAGGAGTTGATCTGCTCCTGGAAGGTGTTGGAGTCCTTGGTGTTCACGTCGACCGTGATGCCGGACTTCTTCTTGTAGGCCGCGTAGATGTCCGCGAACGCCTTCTTCGGCACGGCGTCGGACGCCTTGGAGCCGAGGGTGACGGTCTTCGGGTCGCTCGCCGTACCGCTGCCGCCGCAGGCGCTGAGCAGCGGAATGCCCGCGCCGAGTACGGCGGCGCCGCCTATGCCGCGCAGCAGGGTGCGACGACTCGGCGAGGGCAGTGAGAGACCGGAGGGGGAGAAGTGCTGCATCTACGGCTCCTGAGGGCAGGGTTCGATCATGAGGGTGGGACGCGTCGAAGTCCGTCGTAACCGATCAGAAATCAACTTGACCGAACACGATGGCGCAATAACAGCCGTATGTCCGGTCATGCGTCAAGGGATGTCGATCGACGTTTCGGAAACGTGACCGACATCTCGGATCGACGTTCAACACTGCGTTGAGGGCAGGGAACCGAAGAGGTGGAGCGAGAGGGGAAGCGAGATGGGTGAGGGACTGGCGGACGGTGACTAGCGGACGGTCACGGTCCTGGTCTCGCTCACCTGGTCGACCTCCGACGTCCGCACGGTCACCTTCATCTCCCACTTCCCGGCGAGGGGCAGGTTGAGGAAGCTGTTGCCCCAGTAGCCGCCCTTGTCGGCGACTCCGGCGTCGATGGGACCGACGTCCTTGGCCGGGAGGGTGAAGGAGACGCGCAGTTCGGGGACGGTGGCGACGCCGCCGTCGGGGCCGAAGACGATGGCCTCGATGGAGTTGTCGCCGACCCGGCCCGGGTCGAGGGTGATCTGCACCTTGCCGTGGCCCCCTTGGGTGCCGACGTCGAAGGGGACCACGGTCACGGAGGCGCCGATCACCGCGGGCGACTCCGCCGCCGCCTCGGCCTGCGCGCGGCCGGGCAGGGTGCTGGTGAGGATCGTGGTGACCGCCAGCACCGCGGCACCGACGGCGACCTCGGCCAGGACGGAACGGCGCAGCGCCCGGCGCTGCGGGTCGGTCGACGGCGGTACGTCGGCCTGCGGCGCCTCGGGCAGCGCGGGCGGCCCGCCGACAGGCTCGGGAACCCGTTCGCGCTCCTTCTCCGCCACGACCGCCGGCGCGTCGGCCGTCGCCAGCCGCGCCGTCCAGCGCCGGGACACGGCCGCCGCCGCGAGCAGCAGAGCCACCGCGACGAGCTTGAGGACGAGGAGCCTGCCGTACGTCGTGCCGGTGAGCGCGTCCCAGGAGCCGAGGCCGCGCCAGGACTGATAGACGCCGGTGACGACCAGGACGGTCACGGAGGCGAACGCGAGGCGGGAGAAGCGGGTGACCGCGGCCGGGGTCAGGCGGGCGCGGTACAGCGTCGCGAGCAGCGCCGCGAGACCGCCCATCCACACCGCCGTGGCCAGCAGGTGCAGCGCCGAGGACGTCATCGCCACGGGCACCTGGATGCCCGCGGAGGCGTGCTCGCCGGCGGCCCAGGTCACGGCGAGGCCGACGGCGAGGGCGGCGCCCGCCCAGCCGTAGGGCTTACGGCGCCCGGTGAGCCGTACGAGGTAGACGGCGGCGACGGCCAGGAGGCCCAGCCGGGCCAGCAGGACCGCGCCCGGGCGGCTCGTCAGGGTGCGGGAGAGGGAGTCGACGCTCAGGGCTCCCAGGGGGCCCTCGCCCGTCTCGTACGGGGCACGCAGCACCAGCAGGGCGAGGGTGGCCGCGAGGAGGGTCCACCAGGCCGCCCTCAGGAGCTTGAGGAGCACCGGGGCGTCCGGTGGGCGGCAGACCGCCATGAAGGTCGCGGCGCCGATGAGCAGGGCGGCGGCGAGGTAGGCCAGATAGCGGGCGATGTTGTAGAGGCTCTCGGTCGCCGGGTCCTCGGCGGGCCCGGTGTCCACGGTGGCCGTCGTCAGGGACGGCTTCCCGACGGAGAACGTGAACGCCCCGGACACCGGGTGACTGTCGGCCGACACCACCCGCCACGCCACCGTGTACGTGCCCTCGGCCAGCTTCGCGGGCAGCGTCACCCGGGCACTGTCACCGCCGTCCGAGCCGTGCTCCGGCTCACCCGTGCGCAGCCGGCGGCCCTCGGGGTCCAGCACGCGGAAGGAGTCGTCGAGCAGGCCGACGGACTCCGTGAAGGTCAGAGTGAGGTGACGGGGGGCCGACTTGAGGACGCTTCCGTCCTCGGGGTCGGTGGCGCGCAGGGCGGCGTGGGCCGACGCGGGGGTGGTGCCGCCGAGGAGGAACAGGACCAGCAGGGTGCCGAGCAGCACCAGCCGTTGAACTCCTCGCCGCCCCTGGATTCGGCGCCGCGCTCGTCGTCGGTCATCGCACCCCACGTATGTCACATCTCCGTCGTCGGACTCGAGGCCTCAGAGGAATGTACGTACACGAAGGCCTGCGGGCTCAGCGCGGCCGGCAACGGTTTTGTCCGCACGAGTGGGAAGCGGAGGCCGGGGTCGGCCATGCGATTGGCCGGGCAAGTGACGGGCAGCGACATTCCGCCGATACCGGACGCGGAGTGGCTGGCACCAGACGGGCCGCCGGGCGGCTCCTCACCACGTCGGCCGAGCCGACACCCCGCCGTCCACCACCAGGTCATGCCCGGTGACCCAGGACGCCAGCCCCGACGCCAGGAACACACACGCGTCCCCCACGTCCTCCGGACGCCCCAGTCGCCCCGTCGGCGCCGCCCGCTCCCACCGCCGCACCCCCTCCGGCCACGCCTCCTGAAGCCCTTCCCGGTGGATCAGCCCGGGCGAGACCGTGTTGACGCGGATGCCGAAGGGGCCGTACTCCAGGGCGGCCGAACGGGCGTGCATCACAACTGCCGCCTTGGCGGCGCAGTAGTGGGCGTGCAGGGGCGCCGGATGCGTCGCCTCGATGGAGGCGATGTGGGTCACCGAGCCGCCGCCCTCCTGCCTGCGCATCACCTCGGCCGCGGCCTGCGTACACGCGAACACGCTCGACAGATCGGTGTCCACGACCGCCCGCCACTCCGCCAGGGTCATGCCCGCCAGTTCCCGCGTCGGTTGTACGCCCGCGTTGTTGACCAGCGCGGTCAGTCGCCCGTCACCCCAGTCGGCGGCCTCCCGCACGACGCGTCGGCAGACGTCCTCCTCGGCCAGGTCCCCCCGCACGACGAGCGCCCGCCCACCCGACTCCCGGATACGGGACGCCACTTCCCCCGCCGCCTCCACCGCCGTACGGCAATGCAGGACGACCGCCGCCCCCTCCTGCGCGAACCGCATGGCGATCCCGCGCCCGATACCGCCACCCGCACCCGTGACGAGGGCGACCTGTCCTTCGAGGAGTCCGCGTCCAGTCATGGACGGCACAGTGCCGCGATTCGCGCGGCCTCGGAGGGATAGCGCGCCGTCAGCTCCGCCAGGTCGCCGTGCTCGTAGCCCTCGTAGGTGAAACCGGGCGCCATCGTGCAGCCGAAGAAGGACCAGGAACCGCCCGTCGCCACCCGCGCCCCCATCCAGGTCCCGGCGGGAACGGTGAGCTGGATGTGCCCGCCCCGCAGGACGTCGGGGCCGAGCACGGCGGTGCGTGATGTGCCGTCGGGGGCGAGGAGCAGCAGTTCCAGCGGGTCTCCCAGATAGAAGTGCCAGACCTCGTCGGACGGCAGACGGTGCAGGGCCGAGAAGTCGTCCGCGGTGAGCAGGACGACTATCGCGGTCCCCTGCGGCCGTCCGTCGGGCAGCTCGGGCCCCGCCCAGGTCTGCCGGAACAGCCCGCCCTCGCGCGGGATCGGCTCCAGTGAGTAGTGCGCGACGAGGTCTTCGGGGGTCACGCCCGGAAGGCTACCTCCCGGGTCAGAAACGCGAGTTGGGCCTTCTTCTCCGGGATGTACACGTCCGGGAGGTCGACCTCCGGCAGCACGACCGCCGGGCCGGCCGCGAAGCCCTGCCTGAGGAAGCGGGCGACGGCCTTTTCATTGGCTACATCCGGGTCGACGACCACCCGTCGGCGGTCCAGGGTGCCGAAGACGTACGACGCGACGACGGCCAGCAGCGCCGAGGTCCAGCCGGGCCGCGCGCCCCCGGGACCTGCGGGCGCCAGCAACAGGTGGATGCCGATGTCGCCCGGAAGGACCTCGTAGCACTCGCTGACCCGGTCCGCCTCCGGCTCGTACGTCTGGAGCACCGCCACCGGGTCCCCGTCCAGTGCCACGAGGAAGGCGTGGTGGGTGTCGAGGGTGTCCATGTGGGCGTAGATCCCGGCCACCTGGTCCCTGGTCAGGCCGTTCATGCCCCAGAAGGAGGCCCGTTCCTGGCTGACCCAGCCGTGCAGGAGGTCGGCGTCGGCGTGCGGGGCGAGGGGGCGGATGCGGACGGTGCCGAATCCGTCCACGGCCTGCTGGTGGACTACTGCGGACGGCTCAGGCATCGGATTCCTTCTCGAACTCGGTGAAATCGGTGACGACCGGGACCAGATCTCCCCCGACCCACAGGGGGATCTGGTCGCGGTGGTGGGGCGAGGCGGGGATGCCGGACGCGCCGAGCGGGACCACCCAGCGGCTCGCCTCGCGGTCGGCCAGGTCCCAGACGTAGCGGGCGGCGGGGCCGCGCGCGCTCAGGTCGGTGAGGCCGGGCACGGCGGAGGTGCACAGCACGCAGTCGTGGTCGCCGGAGAGGCCGGGTCCGTCGTACGGGCCGGTGGGGAGCGCCCGCCACGGGGCGAGGCGGTGGGTGTCGCCCCAGGTGCCGGTGAGCTGCCCGGCGGTCGCGGCGGCCACTTCCTCGACCGCCTCGCGGACGATCTCGGCGCGGTCGATGTCGTACAACTCCTCGGCGCGCAGCAGGTGTTCGAGGGCGAAGCCGACGCGCGGGAGCAGGGCCAGCCAGGGGAGGAGGACCTCCGGGTAGGCGGGCGGGGCGGACAGCGCGGCGAAGGCCGGGTGCGCGGCGAGTCGCCGTACGACCGCACCGCGCACCGCCGCGTACCCGGCCGCGGCCACGCTGTCCGCGTCCATGCGGCGGTCCCAGGCGAGGAGGGTCCGGCGGATGCGGGCAGCCTCGGGGGTGAGGGTTTCGAGGGCGCGGAGCACCCCCAACAAGGGTTCCGCGGAGGCGAGTTGGGTGTCCATGTGGATCGCCGGCATGTCGGCGGCCGACCAGTGGTCCTGCTCGCCCAGCAGGACCGTGATGCGGTCGGCGCGATGGGGCGGGGCGAACTCGACGCCCAGGGGTGCGGCGAGGCCGCGCTGGTTGGCCATGGCGGCGACGCCGTCGGTGAGGCCGCCGCGGGGCGTCTCGTGCCAGCCGCGCCAGTCGTGGCCGGGCTGCCAGGCGGGCACGAGCCGGGTGCGGTTGGCCTCGGAACGCACCGGCACCTTCCCGGCGACGCGGTGCAGCAGGCCGCCCTCGGTGTCGGCGGCCTGGACGACGTTGACGGGCTCGGCCCACAGGTCGACGGCCCGGTCGACGTCGGTGACGCTGCGGGCGCGGAGGAGGGGAAGGAGGGCGCTGAAGCCGAGGTCGGCAGTGACGCGAGGCGGGTAGCGGAGGGTGACGGCGAGGGGGCCGTCGGCCAGGACGTGCCCAGCGGAGAAACCTTCCTGCAACCCCTCGGACAGCCCTTCCCGCGACCCCCCGGCCAACCCCTCGGACAGCCCCTGCGGCACCCCCTCGGACAGCCCCTCCGGCACCCCCTCGGGCAACCCTTCCGGCCCCCCGATGATCACCGGCCCCCGCTCCGTCTCGATCACCTCGACCTCGACCGGCTCCTCCCCCGCGACCGCCACGACCTCGGTGTGCCGCACCGCCCGCCGCCAGACCCCGTCCGGGTCCAGGGCCTCCACGCCCGCTCCGGTGCGCCGCAGCCGCTCCCGGTACAGGTCCTGGTAGTCGGCCATGGCGTTGGTGATGGCCCAGGCGACCGTGCCGGTGTGGCCGAAGTGGGCGATGCCGGGGACGCCGGGGACGGCGAGGCCGATGACGTCGAACTCGGGGCAGGAGAGGTGGATCTGCTGGTAGACCCCGGGCTCCTCGATGAAGCGGTGCGGGTCGCCGGCGATGATCGCGTGTCCGGTGACGGTCCGCTCCCCGCTCACCAGCCAGCCGTTGCTGCCGGAGCTCGCGGGTCCGTCGGCGGCGAACAGCCCGACCGCGTCGGCGCCGAGATGCCGTACGACCTGCTCACGCCAGAGCTTGGCCGGGAAGCCGGCGAAGAGGATGTGGATGCCGAGCCAGATGCCGAGCGGGGTCCAGGGTTCCCAGCGGCCGGGGGCGAGCCCTGCCTGCGCGAACTCCGGGCTGCGGCGGGCGCCTTCGGCCAGGGACTCGTTGACCCCGTCGACGTACGCCCGCACCCACTCCGACGTCTCCGGGTCCCGTCTCTCCAACGCGTCGAAACAACGTCTCGCCGTGTCGTCGAGTCGGGCCCGTCTGACGAACCGGTCCCAGGGCAGGGCCTCGGCGCCGAGGAAGGACGCGGACGTGCCCTGGGACCGGTGCCGCTCCACCTCCAGCTGCCAGGCCCGGTCCAGGGCGGTGACGCGGCCCTGTACCCGGGCGAGTTCTCTCGCTCCGTCGGCGCGGAGATGCGGTATGCCCCAGGCATCACGGAAGATCTCGCCGGTCACCTGTGCCCCTCCTTTGCTTTAGGTTAGGCTTCCCTAAGTTATTGGTGCGGGAATGGTACTTGAAGGGTGAAGAAGCCATGGGGCAGGGGCACGGCTGGGAGGGCGCGGTCCTGAAGCTGCTGCGCGCCAAGGACTTCGTGTTCACGGTGACGGGGGCCGAGGACGTGACGCCGCAGTACCGCCGCGTCCACCTCGAGGACGGCGGCATGCTCGCGGTGACCGGCGTCCATCCCACGATGTGGGTCCGTCTGTGGTTCGACAACGCGGGCAAGCCGCACCAGCGCGCGTACACCCTGGTCGACGCCGACCCGGAGGCCGGCACCTTCAGCCTGGAGTTCGCCCTCCACGAGGGGTGCGCGAGCGACTGGGCGCGGGCGGCGCAGCCCGGCGACACGATCGAGGCGACCGTCCACGGCACGGACTTCGCCCAACCCGACCCGGCCCCCTCCCACGTCTTCGCCATCGCGGACACCGCCTCCCTCCCCGCCCTCAACTCCCTCCTCTCGGCCCTGGACTCCGCGCCGGCGACGGTGTGGTTCGAGGGCGAGCGGGACGGCCTGCCCTTCCGGACGGCCGAGGCCCGGCACGACGTACGGACCCTGCCCAGGCGCGACGCCGGGGCCCACCTGGTCACCCAGGTGAAGGAGGCCCTGCCCGACCTCCTCAAGGGCACCGCGGAGCCGTACGTCTGGATCGCCTGCGACACGGCGACGACCCGCGCACTGACCTCCTACGTCCGCAAGGAACTGGGCCTGCCGAAGCAGCGGGTGAACGCGCTGGGGTACTGGCGCCCCTGACCGGGCAGGGACGCGGACCCCTTGCGCGTCCCTGCCCCCGCGCGCGTCCGGTCGGCGTGCGCGGGATGATCGGGGTCATGGACGTCACCCTGCATCTCGCCCAGGACCCCGAGGCCGACGCACTCCTCGGCCGCAGCCCGCTCGCCGCGCTGGTCGGCATGCTGCTGGACCAGCAGGTTCCGATGGAGTGGGCGTTCAAGGGGCCCCGCACGATCGCGGACCGGCTCGGCGCGGACGACCTCGACGCGCACGACATCGCGGCCCAGGACCCCGACGCCTTCGTGGCCCTGCTGTCCGAGAAACCGGCCGTGCACCGCTACCCGGGCTCCATGGCCAAGCGGATCCAGCAGCTGTGCCAGTACCTCGTCGAGCACTACGACGGGGAGGCCGAGCTCGTCTGGAAGGGAGTCGCCGACGGACGTGAACTGCTGCGCCGCCTGGAGGACCTGCCCGGCTTCGGCAAGCAGAAGGCCCAGATCTTCCTCGCCCTCCTCGGCAAGCAGCTGGGCGTACGCCCCGCGGGCTGGCAGGAGGCCGCGGGCTCCTACGGCGAGCCGCAGGCCTTCCGCTCCGTCGCCGACATCACGGGCCCCGAGTCCCTGACCAAGGTGCGCGCGCACAAGCAGGAGATGAAGGCGGCGGCCAAGGCGGCGAAGGCGGCGCGGAAGTAGGCGGCGCGACAGCAGCCTCCGGCCACGGCGAGCGGCCGGCCGTCAGCCGACTGGACCGCCCCGAATGGCGGGCGGAACGGGGACGTTCCCAGCATGGAGCATGACCGAGTCACCGGGTGGCCCCCTCGGGGGCCGGGACTATGACGACCGGCGGGTTCATGCGGGGCATCCGCCCGGGGCGGGGGCGGCGCGGGAGGCCGAGCCCGCCTTCGAGGGGCCCCTGCACGTCCTGTCCCGGGCCGCCTGGCAGGTCGTGCTGGGCACCGGGGTCTGCTCGCTGGTGCTGGGCATCCTGGTCCTGGTCTGGCCGGGTGCCCCGCTCTTCGCCTCCGGGGTCCTCTTCGGCCTCTACCTCCTGATCAGCGGCGTCTTCCAGCTGGTCTCCGCGTTCGGCACGCACCGGACGACCTCGCTGCGGGTGCTGGCCTTCGTCAGCGGCACCGTGTCGGTCCTCCTCGGTCTGTTCTGCTTCCGCCGCCCGATGCAGTCGATCCTGCTGCTCGCCCTGTGGATCGGCATCGGCTGGCTCTTCCGCGGCGTCACCCAGACCCTGGCCGCGGCCTCCGACAAGTCCATGCCTGCCCGCGGCTGGCAGATCTTCCTCGGCGTCGTCACCGTCGTCGGCGGAATCGTGCTGATCGACTCCCCGATCGAGTCGGTCACCGTGCTGATGCTGCTCGGCGGGTGCTGGCTGGTGGCGGTCGGTGTCGTCGAGATCGTCATCGGAATCCGGATGCGCAAGCGGGCGCGCCAGGTCCCGCACGAGCTGTGAGAGGCGCCCCGGATCAGTACGCCGTGCGGGCGTATCTCACCCCGAACGGGATGAACGCCGTACGGCACCCGGGGAGATGACCTTCCGTGAGTACCGCGAGTACCGCACGCCGCCACTCGCGCAGCCGCGCCTGGCTGCGGGTCCTCGTGCTGCTGCTCGCGCTGCTGGTGCCGGGCGCGCACGCTCAGGCACACGCCCTGCCCGTCGTGGCGGGCGCCTTGGGCGAGGTCGCCGAGCACGACGTCCTCGACACGGCTCTGCGGCCGGCGGCCCGCGGCGACCGGCGCAGCGCCGTACGCCCGGCACCGTCGGGTACCGACCCGCAGCCGAAGCCCGCGCGATGCGTCCGGGCGGGCCTGACGCCTGCCGCGCCGCCACGGCCGCCGTATCTCACGCACGTCCTGCGCACTGTGGTCCTGCGCTGCTGACAGACCCCCGCGACGAGGTCAGTCAGTACGGCAACAAGGAGCCACAAGGAGCACAGCCATGCCCACCGACCACTACGCCGTCCTGCGCGCCCTGCTGCGCGCGGAATCCGTACGCAACACGCCGAAGCCGCAGCCGCAGAAGGAGAAGCCGCAGCACGCCCCGAAGGAACGGGGGCGCGGCTGACACGGGCGCGGCGGAGGCGGGCCCCCACCGGGTCCACCGGTCTGCGGGGCTACCGCCTCCGCCGCGCCGTGCCGAAGACCGACCGGGTGATCTCCCGCCCGATCTGCGAACCGAGCGACCGGGCGAGGGACTTGAACATGCCGCTCCCGACGACCTGCTCGACGACGGAGGGCTGCTCCTTCTGCTCACCCCGCTCCTCCCGCTCCTGCTGCCGGCCCCTGCGCTCCCCGGCCGCCGTGGCCTCGCGCATCTCGTCCGGACCCTTCGCGCCGCGGGACGACTGGAGCCGCTCGTACGCCGACTCCCTGTCCACAGCCTGTGCATACCGCCCGTACAGCGCGGACGCCGTCACCGCCCGCTCCAGCGCGCCGGCCTCGACCGGCCCCATCAGCGACTCGGGGGCCCGCAGCCGCGTCGCGGCGACCGGCGTCGGGGCGCCCTTCTCGCTGAGCACCGTCACCACGGCCTCGCCGGTGCCGAGGCCGGTGAGGAGTTCCTCCAGGTCGTACGCCGAGTTGGGGAAGGTCTTCACCGTGGCCTTGAGCGCCTTCTGATCGTCCGGCGTGAAGGCGCGCAGTGCGTGCTGGATGCGGTTGCCGAGCTGGCCGAGCACATCGGCGGGGACGTCCTTCGGCGTCTGCGTCACGAAGAAGACGCCGACCCCTTTCGAGCGAATCAGCCGCACGGTCTGCGCGATCGAGTCCAGGAAGGCCTCGGACGCGTCGTCGAACAGCAGATGCGCCTCGTCGAAGAAGAACACCAGCTTCGGCTTGTCGGCGTCCCCGACCTCGGGCAGGTCGTGGAAGAGGTCCGCGAGCAGCCACATCAGGAACGTCGAGAACAGCTGCGGTCTGTCCTGGACGGCGGCCAGTTCGAGGACCGACACGACGCCCCGCCCGTCGGGTGCCGTCCGCAGGAACTCGCTCGTGTCGAACTCCGGCTCCCCGAAGAAGTCCGCCATGCCCTGCGCCTCGAAGGCGGTCAGGGAGCGCAGGATCACCCCGGCGGTGGCGGTCGAGAGCCCGCCGATGTTCCTGAGCTCCCCCTTGCCCTCGTCCGAGGTGAGGAAGGCGACGACCGCCCTGAGGTCCTTGAGGTCGACCAGCTCCAGGCCCTTGGTGTCGGCGTAGTGGAAGATCAGGCCGAGGGACTGCTCCTGGGTCTGGTTGAGCCGGAGCACCTTGGAGAGCAGGACCGGACCGAAGCTGGTGACCGTGGCCCGTACGGGAATGCCGTGGCCGATGCCCCCGAGGGCGTAGAACTCGGCGGGGAAGCCGGTCGCCGCCCACTCCTGGTGGACCTCGGCGGCACGCGAGCGCACCTTGTCGTTCGCCTGGCCCGGCGCCGCGACCCCGGACAGGTCGCCCTTGATGTCCGCCAGGAACACCGGCACACCCTGCGCGGACAGCTGCTCGGCGATCAGCTGGAGCGTCTTGGTCTTGCCGGTGCCGGTGGCGCCCGCGACCAGGCCGTGCCGGTTCAGCATGGGCAACGGCACCCGGACCTGTGCGTCGGGCAGGCACCGGCCGTCCCAGAGCAGGGCGCCCAGATCGAGGGCGGGGCCGCCGAAGGCATACCCGGCGGCGATCTCCAGGGCCTCCTGCGGCAGCGCGGCGGCCGTGCCCCGCGTCTCGGCGGCCCCGGCCGACGACACGGTCCCCGGCCCGCCTTTGGCCCTGCTCTCTCGCTCGCTCATGCCAGACCTCCGCCCACTGAAATTTCCGACGTACCCCCGTTCGGAGCAACCCGTCGCACCACCCCGCCTGCCCGTCGATCTGGCCGTCGCCGTCTCGATCTTTGCCGATTCATTCCGTTTGCCCCGGCTTTTCCAGCGTCGCACTGCGCCGCCATGGCTGCGCCCGGAAGGTCTTGACCGGTAGGCTTTCCGTGTGATCTTCAAGCGCATCGGAAACGGCCGGCCGTACCCCGACCACGGCCGGGAAAGCACCCGGCAGTGGGCGGACGTCGCGCCGCGCCCGGTCCGCCTCGATCAGCTCGTGACGACCAAGGGCCAGCTCGATCTGGAAACCCTGCTCGCCGAGGACTCGACGTTCTACGGCGACCTCTTCGCGCACGTCGTGAAGTGGCAGGGCGACCTGTATCTGGAGGACGGCCTGCACCGCGCGGTGCGCGCGGCGCTCCAGCAGCGCCAGGTGCTGCACGCGCGCGTCCTCGAACTGGACTGAACCCGGGCCGGCCCACTCCCGGGCGCCACTTGTTGGCCCTTTCGGGTTGGACCGGGCGGTATCGAATGATCATCTAGTAGGCATTGCCGCTCGGGCGCACTACGCTGCGCCCATGAGCATGCTGACTCCCCCGGGCATGGGCGGCCAGTACCGGATCAAGGGGGACAAGTACCCGCGAATGCGCCGTCCTCGGCGGCGCGGCAGGCTCGTCGTCCTCACCGTCGCCTCGGCCGCCGTACTAGGCATGATCGGCTGGGGCACTCTGCAGCTCATCGATGTCTTCACCGACGGCGGAAAGGCCTCGGCGGCCGGTCCGAAGGCCGACTGCGGGTCCCGGGCCACACCCTCGGCCACCGCCCCGGCGGCCCTGCCCAAGCCGGGCGGGATCACCGTCAACGTCTTCAACGCCACGACCCGCAGCGGCCTCGCCAAGCAGACCGCGGACGAGCTGAAGAAGCGCGGCTTCAAGATCGGCGACGTGGGCAACGCGGCCAAGGAGTTCGACAAGAAGGTCAAGGGCACCGGGGTACTACTCGGCCCGTCGTCGTCCCTGGACACCGCGCTGCCCGTCCTCGGCACCCAGCTCGGCACCGCAGAGCGCCGCACCGACGCCGCGCGCAAGGGCCCGGCCGTCGACCTGATCATCGGCAACGGCTTCAAGGAGCTCGCGAAGAAGGCGGACGCCGACAAGGCGCTGGCCGCGCTGGCCAACCCCGATCCGACGCCCACCGGCAAGAAGAGCTGCTGAGGGAAAGCAGGGCCACTCAGCCTCGCGGAGCCCGTTCGGCAGCCCGTAGGGCTACTCGGCGGCGCCGTACAGGCGGTCCCCTGCGTCCCCGAGCCCCGGCACGATGTACCCGTGCTCGTTGAGGTGGTCGTCGACGGCGGCCGTCACGACCGTCACCGGAGTGCCCGCCAGCTCGCGTTCCATGAGCTCGACGCCCTCGGGGGCGGCCAGCAGCACCACGGCCGTGACGTCGTCGGCGCCGCGCTTGATGAGCTCCTGGATCGCCGCGACCAGCGTGCCGCCGGTGGCGAGCATCGGGTCCAGGACGTAGACCTGACGGCCCGAGAGGTCCTCCGGCATGCGCGTGGCGTACGTGGAGGCCTGGAGCGTCTCCTCGTTGCGGATCATGCCCAGGAAGCCCACCTCGGCGGTCGGCAGCAGCCGGACCATGCCGTCCAGCATGCCGAGGCCGGCGCGCAGGATCGGCACCACGAGGGGGCGCGGGTAGGAGAGCTTGACGCCGGTGGTGTCGGTGACCGGGGTCGTGATGTCGACCGCTTCGGTGCGCACGTCCCGCGTGGCCTCGTAGGCGAGCAGGGTGACCAGCTCGTCGGCGAGCCGGCGGAAGGTCGCGGAGTCGGTGCGCTGGTCGCGCAGCGCGGTGAGCTTGTGGGCGACCAGGGGGTGGTCGACGACGTGGAGACGCATGTCCACAACAGTAACCGGGCCCGGTATGCCGAGCGTCCTCACACGCAGCAACCCCAGGGCCATCACTTAACCCTTGTGCTGGCATCAAACCGCCCGTCGGAGGGAAAGTGGGAGGGACGTACCGGGGGTGGTGTGCCTATGCCTGACCGTGAGTCCCCGGCGGACACCGCGCAGGAGGAAGCCGACTCCGCGCGCCGTCGCCGCCGGGCACAGTTCCTGCGGGAGCTCGCCGAGGCCCGCGCGCTGCGGGACCGTGTCCAGCCACGCCGCGCCAAGGCGGCCCGGCTGCGCCACGCCATGCGCATGCGAACGTTCCGCTGGTAGGGCGAGGCACCCGGGAAGATCCGTACCCTTCGGGGGCGTTGAGGCGGTGGGCGTGCGTGGACACCTGGAAAAGCCGCGTACGATCCGCACGTGGCGGCAACGAGTGTGCTGGTGAGTCCTTCACGGACGCGCTCGCGGACCCCCTCGGGACGACGCGATCAAAACTGCCGGACACAGGGAGCCGAAGACGTCCCCTGAACGCATTGTTTCTGCCACGATTCCGAGTGGGTGGGCTCGGAGCACAGCTCTCCCCGCCCCCAACCTCCGCCGGGGGGACCCCCAACCGGCACGCCTATGACCAGTGGGAGAGTCACGGTGTACTTCGCCGCACTGCTCGCGCGCACCGAAGACGGGTGGGAAGCGAGCGACACAGAGCTCGACGATGTGGAGACCCTGTCGGATCTGGCCGAACTGGCCCGTGAAGCCTCGCCCGAGGACGACACGGTGCTGGTGCTCATCGAGCAGGAGGACGCCTGGTTCGGCGTCGTCCGCATCGACGGCGAGGACGACCCGCGTATCTACGTCTCGGACGCCGCCGCCGCTGCCCGCAGCAGCTACGGCGAGATCCTGCTCACCGACGAACTGCTCGGCAGGGAGCCCGGCGACGACAGCGCCGACCTGGACTCCCTCGACCTCGACGGCACGGAGGAGCCCGACGGCGACTCCGACGACGACGAGGAGGGCGGCGGCGCGGACGCCGTCCCGCACAGCCCCGTCGGCGACAGCGAGATCCTCGACGACCTCGGCGTCGGCATGAAGGAACTCAAGGCCCTGGACGCCGAGGACGCGCTGGGCGCCATCGCCGAGGCGCTGGGCGCCTCGGAGGTGCTGGAGACCGTCCGCTGACCTCGTTCGACCCGGGGTCGGCACCAGAGGGGCCCGAGGTGGCTGAGGTGCCTGAGGTGCCTGAGGAATCCGAAGTGCCCGACCCCCTACGCGACCGCTGGCGGGCCGCGATGCGGCTCGCCCTGGACCAGGCCGAACGGGCCGTCCGGGGCGGGGACGTCCCCGTCGGCGCCGTCGTGCTGTCCGCCGACGGCACGACCGTGCTGGGAGTCGGCCACAACGAGCGCGAGGCGACCGGCGATCCGACCGCCCACGCGGAGGTCCTGGCGATCCGCAGGGCCGCCGCACAGGTCGGCCGATGGCGGCTGTCCGACTGCACGCTCGTCGTCACGCTGGAGCCCTGCACGATGTGCGCGGGCGCCATCGTGCAGTCCCGGGTCGACCGGGTCGTCTACGGCGCCCGGGACGAGAAGGCCGGCGCGGCGGGCTCCCTGTGGGACGTCGTGCGCGACCGGCGGCTCAATCACCGGCCCGAGGTGATCGAGGGCGTGCTCGCCGAGGAGTGCGCCCGGCTGCTCACGGACTTCTTCCGGGATCGGTGATCCGAGCTCGGCGAATACCGATTTCAGAGCAGGCCGGGAGGTGCTGTAAGGTCTCCCTCGGTAGCGTGTCCGAGCGGCCGAAGGAGCTCGCCTCGAAAGCGAGTGTGGCGCAAGTCACCGAGGGTTCAAATCCCTCCGCTACCGCAGATAGAAGAGGGGCCCCGTTCAGACGGGGCCCCTCTTCTCGTGATTCCGTCTCAGTTTCCGTCTCACTTGCGGCTCTACACCCCTCCTGGCCGCGTCAGGAACCAAGGAGTACACGCCGACTCCAGGAAAAATACCCGCAATCGGACGAAACGCCCGTCATGGACACGTTCAGAGTGGCGCGGATCACAGGATAGACCTCCGGGGTGTGATGTTCGGATTTGAACATTACGCAGAGCGGAATGTTTGACACGCTCAGTAAGCCCCTGACCTGCGTGAAGCCCGCCGCTTCCACCCTTCCCGGAGCTTCCACGGCGGGCCCCACTTCGACGCAGCTGAAATACGTCGCACTCGTTTATCGCGCAGCCTCGCCCTTGTGCGGACAAGTTGTGACTGGCGTCACATTTCGAGGTTGGACACCGCTCTGACCTGTGAGCAAGATAGTGGGCGTTCGATGCGTGCGGTCCTTCCCGAGTACCACCGCCACACGCGTGCGAACACCGGGCGATGCAAGGCCAGGAGACCTGCCAACACCCGAAGGCCGGGGCCCCACTTCGAAGCAGCTGAACTGCAACACGTCGCGCAGAAAGATCATGACGATGAGCGGAAGCGACAAGGCGAAGAAGCCTGTCGGTAAGACCAAGCGCCCCACCAAGAAAACCGCCGAAGGCGGCAAGCCGGCTCAGACCCCGACCAACGGCTCGCGGCAGAAGTCGGTGGACACGCAGAACCTGCCCATCCCTGGGCCTCGCGTGCCTGTCGAGGCCGCGGGGCCTCTCTTGCCGGTTCCTCTCGACGTCCAGGACCTGTCCGCAGACGGGGATGCGGCGCCCCTCGTCCCGTTGGGCAGGTCCCGACTGGTCCTCCGGGCTGCCAGCGCGATCATGACTGGTGGCCAGCTGATCCCGGCCGCCGAGTCTCTAGAGCCGGGCCTGCGAGCAGCCGTACTGGTCCTCCTTGTGCTTGACGTGACCTTCGAGGTCACCGCAAGCATCGGGAAGCGCATTGCAGACATCTTCCGATGCGTTCGGCTCAACCGTGCGTCAGCCACGCGGATCCAGCGAGACAAGGTCAGCGTCTCGGTGAACGCGGTCATCACGACCTTGCCGAAGCGGCGCAAGCTCAGGCTTTCGGGTCGACTGGCGAGTGCCACCCTGATCGCCAGCCAGTGGTACGAGGGCTTGCAGGCCGTGCACACCGAAACGCTGATCTTCGCCGGCGTGATCCTCGTTGTCGACATCATCACCGAGATTGGTGGAAGGGTGAGCGAGAAGATGTCACGCTGGATGGAAAAGGCTGTCCCCTTCCGCTACCCCGGCAAGGACTCGGGTTCCGAGGAATAATGCCTCCTCCTTACGTTAGGTCAGACCCCTCCGCGCCCACAGGCGCGGGGGGGATGTCCCCTGTCTCCGATCCCCAGACAGAGCCGGATCCTCAGACCGAAGCGTTTCGCCTTTTCTACGAAAAGAACTACGAAAATTTCGTGCGCTTCGCAGCGCGACAGTTGCGCGACACAGAGTACGTCGAAGATATCGTCTCCGAAGTCTTCATCACTCTGTGGTCGAAGTGGGACACAATTGGGGGGGGCGATACCGAAAGGCTGATGTACGGGTACGGTGTCGCCAAAAATAGATGCATCGACGCGTACCGTCGTGATCAACGAGCTCAAGCCTATATATCGAAGTATCACGAAGGGGCAGATCCACCGGACGAAACCGAACGAGGAACGGTCGAGTCGGCGGAGAAAGTAGCGGTTAGCAACATTCAGGCAGACACGCTATACAAATCGATGTACTCAGCCCTAAGCGACCGCGAGCGAGAAGTAATCCTATTGTATTCCTCGGGCTACAGGACGAACGAAATCGCAAAGCGTTTGGGCACCACTGCGGCAACGGTTCGCACATACATCCTCCGATCGCGAAAGAAGTTGCAGCGCTCTCTCGCTCGGACCAACCCGGACGTTTTGCAGTATCGATGATATTCCTTCTCGATCCCTGAAAGGTAAAGGGCGACCCTCCACAGGTCGCCCTTTACCTTTTCCTAGCCAGTTGCACCACCGTTATCGCTGCTATTTCAGGTAGCGTTTCCGATATCCCAAATGAGCCCGTCAACCTGTCGAGCGACGTCACTGCGGACGGAGTCCACCATGTGCTGGTACCGCGCGGCCATGGCCGTGGTCGACCACCCCATGAGACCCATAACGGCCCGCTCGGAGACCCCGAGAATCAGCAGGACCGTGGCGGCGGTGTGCCGAGCATCGTGCAGCCGGCCGTCCCGCACCTTCGCGTCTTCGAGCAGTCCCTTCCAGTCGTCGTAGTCCGTACGCGGTGACGTGCCCCTACCGGTTTGCGTCGCGAACAGCCACCCTTCGTCAGCCCAGTCGTCCCCGGCCTCCGCGCGTTCGGCGTCCTGCTTGGTCCCGTGGATCCTGAGCAGATCCACAAGCTGTGCGGGGAGGCCAACCGCGCGCCGGCCCGCGCGGGACTTGGTGTCAGCCGTCTCGGGATTCGTCCGCTGACGCTGTGGGCAGTAGCCAGCCTTTCGGCCGCAAGAGTCCCCGCACCCGTGGGCGTAGCGCGGGCGACGGCGACTCCTGCGGACCATCAGAACGCCCCGCTCCAAATCGACGTCGGCCCACTTGAGGCCGAGCGCCTCCCCCTGCCGGAGGCCGAGCGCGAGCGCCACGGCCCATCGTGCGGAGTTCCGGCGGTTGTCCGCAGTCTGCAAGAGCCGCTGCACCTCCTCCACGGTGTACGGCTCCACCTCCTCTTCCCGGACGCGGGGGGCCTTGGCAAGTTGGACGGGGTTACGTCCCAGGTGGCCGCGACGTACCGCCTCGTTCAGCGCGGTGCGGAAGGTTCGGTGAATCTGGTGGATCGTCCCCGCCTTGCGGCCATCAGCCTGCATGCTCCCGTAGAAGCGCTCGATGTGTTCGGGTCGGAGCTTGTCGAGCCGGTGGGCACCGAGGGCGGGAATCAGGTGCTTTCGTACGGCCACGCCGTAGCCGACCATGGTGTTCTCGTTCACCGCGAGAGGCGCGATGGTCTCGACCCAGTGGGTCAACCACGTCTTGACCGTCCACGGCTTGCCCGGTTTGGCAAGGGTCTTGGCGTCGCGCTGTTTCTCCAGTTCACGTACGGCCGCCGTCACTTCGGCGCGGGTCTTGCGTTCGACATGACGACGATCGGGCCGACCGTCGTCGCGGATGCCGACGGTCACACGGCCGTGCCACTTTCCGTCACGGCCCTGGTAGATGGATGATCGGCCGTTGGGCTGCCGGGTGCGCTTCTTCTCTTCCGCCACGGGCGGACTCCTTCGGGTGAAAGCGAAACGGCCGGAGCGCCACCCCAAGGCGGGGTGACGCTCCGGTGAGGGACGGGCTAGGCCGCGCGCTGTTCGGCGCGGCGGCGTGCGAGATAGGCAGCCGGTGCATCAGCGGGAACGCGTCGGAGCCCGCCGACCATCAGGGATTCCAGTTCCCCCGATCGGATCAGGGCGAAGCACGTGGTCCGACCGACGCGAAGGCAATAGGCGGCCTCTTCAACAGTCAGGAGAACGGGGGCAGGGCCGTCGACCTCAAGGCGCCTGGCGGTCTCCACGCTGGCGATGCTCATGCGGGGTCTCCTCGGGGCAGTCCTTCGGGGGGTACCTCTGAGGGCCGCTACTTCCGCTACCTCCGCTACCTCGCAGGTCAGGGGCCTGTTCGGGGTAGCGGAAGGGGTAGCGGTAGCGGATGGGTAGCGGCGCGGTAGCGGCAACCGAGGCCGGTTGCCGCTACCGCGTTGTTGCTGGTCAGGCCAGGTTTTCGGTGCCCGGTAGCGGAGGTAGCGGACTTTCCGGGGGTGGGGGGCAGTAGCGCTGCCACGCGTCGTGCAGATCGGCGGCGTAGTACCCCTTGAGCACGCTCCCGGCGGCCTTGATGTTGCGGGAGGCGATGGGCTCGTTGTCGACCGTCATGTACTCCGCGAGCATCCGTCCCAGGCGCCGGTTGTCGAGCGGCTTGCCGTGCAGGTCCGCCCACGGGGCGTCGTCCAAGGCGTTGAGCCGGTCCAGGATCGCGACCGTGGGCAAGCGGTCGATGCCGACCATGACGTGATCACGCAGGTCGGTCAGCAGGCGGATGCCGATGCTGCCCTTGTCGTTGGCCTTGGAGGCGGTCACGAGCGTCACGCACGCTTCCCGCGCCCGTACGGGCCAGTCGCCGCCGGCCGCGTCGGCGATTGTGATCAGGGGTTCCCACACGTCCGCCGGGCGGTCGGTGACGCCGTCGGGCAGCTCGGGGAAAACGTCCGTGACCTGCTCTTGTACGGTCTCGGCCCACTTGGCGAGCCGGTCGCGGAGCTGGTTGCCCTCCCGTACGTGAATGCGGATGCGGAACTGTTCGATGCGTTCGTTGCGGGCCCGGCGGCGCATGCGGATGATGACCGCGCGGGTCATGATCGTGTCGGGCAGGTTGCCGAGTCCGGCGACGGCGAGTGCGCAGTATGAGGGGAAGCCCTGTACTTGCTGGTTGGCTCCGTCTCCGACGCACCGGTACATCTCCCGACCGCGTGTGTGGCCTGCGTTGATGAACCCCCGGAGTTGTTCGTTCTCTCCGGCTTTGGGCCCGAAGACGGTGTCGATCTCGTCGAAGAGGATCGTCGGCCGGCCGCCGTCGATGCCGGACACGGACCGAAAGAGGGCGGCGGCGGATGCGTCCACAGCCGCCATTGAGTTCGGCACGAGCGTTTCGACGACTTCCAGCGCCCGTGACTTGCCCGACCCGGGCTCGGGAGAGAGGAACGCGAGCCGGGGTGTGGAGTCGAAGGCGTCGAGCAGGTGGGCGTGCGCGTCCCACAGCGTGACGGCGACGTAGGCGGCTTCGTGGGGGAAGACGTTGAAGCGGCGGTGGAAGGCTTCCACCTCGTTGAGCAGCGTGGCCCCGTCGATGACGTCGGTCATGCGGCGGCCCTCCCTTCCATGGACGCGTTGGGTGTGCCGGTGCAGCCGGATGTGTGGGCGGCGTACTCGTGGACCAGGGCGGCCACGGAGTCCTGACCCCGGGCGCGGCCGGTCTGCCCGCAGGGGCAGGCGTAGGCGGCGTTGGGGGTACCTCCCGGGCGCTTGGACCAGCGGGCTCCGTCGTAGTGGTGCCGGTAGACCGGTGGGGCGTAGATGCGGATGCCGGGCCGCTCCGGTGTCGGGTCGACGCCGGGGCGGATGTCGCTGGTTCGGAAGCCCTTAGAGCGAAGGGCAGTTACGACGCCCTTGCGGGCGGCGCCTTTCGGCTCGCCCACAGCCGTCTGGCCTGCGGCCGGTTCGGCGGCGCGCGGGCCGTCCGGGGTGGAGGCGATGCTCTTCAGAGGGGGATGTGGGCGGGTGCTCATGCCGTGTCCCGCCTGCCGGCCTGGTTGTGGGCGATGGACCAGTTCAGTGCGCTGCGGAGGGTCGAGCGGCACTCGGACGCGGACAGTCCGGCCGCCTCGCCCCCCTCCTGAAGAGCGTGCTCGACCACGTGCCGGGGGAGGTCGCCCCACGCGACGAACCGTCCCAGGGCGCGTGCGGCGCGGAACAACTTCCCTTCCCGATCGCCGGGTTGGGCCGTGGCCACGTTCCGTGCCTCATTGGTGAGCGCTACATCCGCATAGCGGCGGGATTGCCCCGCTACGGCCACTGAGGGACTCTGAGGCGCCCTGGGGGCTGGTTGCAGGATGCTATGCAGCCACGAGGGCAGAGGGGTCGCCACAGAGCGGCTCAGGGCTTCGTAGTCTCCGGCGGGGGTGACGCTGCCCGCCGCGACGACGTAGCCGCCCCATGCGCGGGTGTCGACCAACTCCCCAATGGTGCGGGCCGTGTTGGTCAGCCGGAGACGGCGGGGGGCGGTGAAGTACAGGTGCTCTCCGCCGCTCGGGGTCCGCACCCGGTAGGTGGTGGGGACGGTGTACCCGGCGCGCTCGCAGAGCGCCTCAAAGTTTGCCGCGCCGCTAGGCGCGTCCGAACTGCCCCTGTGCTTCGGCATGTCGAGGTCGACCACGACCAGCCCGGACGGGCCCGTGGCGATCCCGACGTTGTAGGGGGTGTGCCACCAGGTGGCGCGGATGCGGTCGGGGTCCCGGGTGGCGCGCTGCTCCCACTTCAGGTGCCCGCCGGCGCAGTCGCCGGTGTGGGTGCAGGTGCTATCGCCGTGCAGGGCGGGCCGCTTGTCGCCGGGGCGCAGAGGGAAGACGTACCAGCCGCGTTCGGCCGCATCTAGGGCGGCGCGGAGCAGTGCGGATCGAGGATCGTGGGTCATGCTGGATGTCTCCAGTTCGTTGGATGGATGCTGGTGAGCAAGGGCGGCCCCGGATCTTTGGCGAGATGAGGGGGCCGCTCTTGGCGTAGCTAGGCGATGTCCAGGGCGAGTTGTGCCGGGGCAGGGGCTGCGACTTCGGGGGCGTCGGCGGCCAGCAGGGTGCGGTAGGCGAGGGCGGCTTGGTGGATGACGACGCCGTTGCCGAGGATCTTGAGCTGGTCGGAGCGGGACAGGCCCAGGTCGGGGCTGGTGACCCAGCCGGGATCGGCGCCCATCATCCATTCCACGAACGCCGGGGACAGGCGGCGGTTGCCCTTGGTCCCTGGCTCGGTCGGCTCCGGCGCGGGCCGTCCCAGTACCTGCTCCCAACGCTGGATGGCGGGGCCGTAGTCGGTGCCGTTGGTGGCCACCCATCGCGAGCCGTCGGCCAGGTCGCGGGCCAGGTACTCAATCGACGGGCGCGAGCTCGCACCCTCCGAGGCGGACCGGTTGCGGCCGTACCGGGAGGCGGTCGGGGTGGGCAGCAGGTTGACCACCACCTCGTTCAGCGGGCGGGAGTTGGTGCCGATCAGGTTGGAGGCGCCGGACTTCCAGTCCCGTGCGGCGGGGGTGGGCAGCAGCGTGACGGCGGTGCGCAGGTTCATCCCGCCCTGCCGCTTCGGGGAGAGTCCGGGGCCGCCGGTTCCGTCGGCGGCGGCCGGGGTGGGCAGCAGCCTCAGGCTTCGGCCGGGGGCAGCAAGAAGACCACTTCGTCCTCCAGCGTCGGCCCGTGCCCGCCCGCCTTGCGCTTGTCCGGGTGCTGCGGCCCGCCGTTCCGGCCCAACTGTGAGGTCGGGGTCTTCAGCAGCGGGATACGCGACGGCGAACCAGCGGTCCCGGCGGTGGCAGGCGCCGACTTCGGGATCTCCAGCTCGTAAGCACATCCACCGCGCGTCGTACCCGATCGCGGCCAGGTCGGCGGCGACGACATCGAGTCCCCGGCTTCGCAGGGCGGCGACGTTTTCCAGGAACACGAGTCGGGGTCGAAGTACGCGAATGGCGTGGGCGATGGTTTTCCAGAGTCCGGAGCGGTCACCGGCGATCCCTCCCCGAGGTCCGGCGTTGGAGATGTCCTGGCAGGGGAAGCCGGCGGTCAGTGCCGCCGGGCGTGCCGTCGTGGCGGCCACCGCCGTCCAGTCGACGGCGGTGATGTCACCGAGGTTGCGGGCGCCGGGGAGGCGGGCCGCGAGAAGCCGGGAGGCGGCGGGGTCCTTCTCTCCGACCATGACGGTGGGCAGGCCGGTGACGGCTTCCACGGCCAGGTCCAGCGCGGCGGATCCGGTGCAGAAGCTGACGTTGCCGCCCTCCGGCGGCACGACGGGATGGGTCATGCTGGAGGTCTCCAGTTCCCTTGACGGATTCTGGTGAGCAAGGGCGGCCCCGGATCTTTGGCGAGATGAGGGGGCCGCCCTTGGCGTAGCTACTGGTAGAAGCGGTTGCGCTTGATCACGGCCTTGCGGATGTTGACGGTGGTACCGCCCTTGTGGCCGCTCGCGCTGAAGACCTGCACGGCGATCCATCCGCCGAAGATCACGGCGGCGAGCACGATGAGCTGAGTGATCAGTGCGGTCAGGGCCGTAATGAACGTGGTGAGCAGGAGCAGGCCGCCGCACACGGCGAGGAACCCGACTCCCCCGAGGGCAACGTTCACCGCCGCGCGGGAGACGACCGGCTTGGCCGCGAGCGGTTCGGGCTGCAGGGGGTTCACGGCGTAGCCGGTGACGACGCGCCCGTCCGGCAGGACCACGCTCGCCACCGCCTGGACGTGGCCCGGCTGCACGGGAACGAGGGGCGCGGGCGTCACGGCGGCGGGGGTGATGGGGGTGGGCTGGTGGATTTCCACGGCCCTCTCGTATGGCGCGTGGCGGGCAGGCTCGGGGTACATGCGGAATCCCTTCCGGTGCAGGTTCAGGGAGGTTGAGGCACCCCCTTCGGGGTGCGCTGTGGAGGGGTTTCAGGGGTGTGACCTGGGGTGCCTCCCTGCCTCCCTGAATGATCATTTATGCAGGTCAGGGCCAGGGAGGCGGGTCAGGGAGGGGTCCAGGGAGTTCTCCCTGTCTCCCTGACCCGGGCGGGGTCGGCTCCCTGCCGTCATCAGGCGGAAGCGGAACCCTCGTCGTCGCGGTTGGCGAGGGCGCGGGTGAGGCGGTCGCGGCTGACGACCATGACCCCGTCGGACTTGTAGGCGATGTCCGGCCCGGCGTCGTCCCCTGCGTCGTCGAGGACGCGCTTGAGGTCGGTGAACGACCAGCCGCTGTACGCCTCCGAGTTGAGCGCGGCGAGCCTGGTGATGACCTCCTGGGTGCGCACCCGCTTATCGCTGCCGAGCACGGCCGCGATGTCGGCGAGCGGGTCACGCTTCTCACCACGCTCGACGGCATGCAGGGTGGTCACCCCGCTGCGCAGGGCCTTGGCGCGTGCGGCGATGGCCTTCGCGTCGTCGTCGCCGATGTAGTGCGTGCGCACCGTGATGGACGACTGGCCCTTGGGGATGTCGATGCCGCTGGACGCGACGACCAGCGTTCCCTGATCGAGGCCGGGGCGCAGCAGGTGCGGGGCGGCGCCGCCGTTGACGGCCTTCTCACCCAGCGCCATGACGGCCTGCGCCTCGGTACCGAGGGCGAGGGAGGCGCGGGTGTGGGCGCCCTCGCGGACCAGCTTGGGCAGGTTCTCGTTGGTGGGGTCCTGGGTGCCCTGCCACATCAGCACGTTGACCACACGGCCCTGGTTGTGGATCTTGCGGACGGCCATGAAGTAGCGGCTGGTGGCCTTGGAACCGCCGTAGTAGCGGCCCTCTTCGTCCTTGACCGGGCACATGAACGCCACCTGCGCCTCATCCACGATGCAGAGCAGCGGATCGAACACCATGTCAGGGTTGTCCTGGCGGGCAGCGATGCGCCGGTTCATCTCCTCGACCACGCCCTCGACCATCTCCGTCGTCTGGATGACGTGGTCATCGGTTGGGCCCTGGATCAGGACGGTGGCGATGCCGTTGAACATGATCCAGTCACCGCCCTTGAGGTCGGCGAGACGGAACTCAACCGTCTTGTCGAGCGCGGCCCACAGGGCGAGCGCACGCAGCGACGCGGTTTTGCCCTGATTCGACAGGCCGGTGATGAGCAGGTGGCGCTGATACAGGCTCAGCGCAGCGGCGTCGCCGCGCAGGTCCTGACCCCACGGCGCGCGGCCAGTCTTGTAGTTCGCGGTCATCGTCTCGTCCGTGACCAGCGGCGACGGGCCGATTGGCTCATCGAGGGCGCCGGAGTCGGCGACCCACAGGCGGACCGTGCGGGCGGCCTCGGGGATCACGATGAACACCTCGTGCTCGTGCCGGGTCAGGTTCTCCGCCAGCTTGCGCCGCTTGCTCTGCACCTCGTTCGTGGCGACGCCGGACGGCAGCGTGACGTCGACCTCTACGCCGCATCCGGCGATCGTGATCGGCCCGAGCATCGACGCGCCGGCGTCGCCCATCTCCTGGATCGCCTTGCGCAGGGCTGGGATTCCCAGGTCCCGCAGGGCCTTGACCACGATCGACGGGGTGATCGGCTCACCCTCGCTCGATCGGGCATTGGCCGGGAGTGCCCACTGGGGTGCGGCCTGCTGCTTGCTGCCGACGGCCCACAGGGCGAGCAGGGCGAACAGCGGACCGAGGATGAGCGCCGGACCCCACACGATCTGCACGATCCGGATGAGCAGCGCGATGAAGTCGATCGTTGCGGCGAGCGGGGTGGTGACGTCCTTGACGTCGCCGTTGCTGATGGCCATGACCACCCCGAGCGCGACCAGTGCCCCTATCCCCATGCCAGTGCCGACAGCGGCGCCCTTGGCGACCTCTATCGGGGAGTGCAGCAGGTCCATCCGGCGGCGGTGGCGGGCGTCGCGGAAGCGCTGCAAGCGCTCTTCCCACTCCTTCGCCAGCTCGTTGTTCCCCGCGGCTTCGGCGGCCCGGATCATGCGCTCATAGCGGGCGCCGGTACGGCCGTCCCAGGTCCGGCGGGCCACGATCCGGCCCCCGTTGAACGTGTACAGGCCATGCCGGGCAACCGCGCGGCCGGCGCTCCTGGTCCGCTCGTGCGTGGCAGCGGTCTTCACCGCACGCCCGGAGCGCACCCACAGCGGCACGGGCCGTGCGGGCGGCGCGTCCGGCACCACGGTCAGCGTCGTGACCTGCGCGTCCGGGGCGACGGGTTCGGGTGTCTTGTGGAGGTGAACGACGGTCTCACTCATGCTGGGAGTGCTCCTGACTGCCCCGATGCGGGGCGGGAGTTGAGGTGAGAGCCGGGGTGGCCGTGTCCTGGCAGGTGTCGGCAACCCCGACGGTTTCGGCTGGTCAGAACCAGCCGGAAGACTTCTTCTGCGCCTTGGCGCGGGCCTGCTCGGTGATGAGCCGCTGACGCTCGCCGTGCAGGGCGGTCAGCTCCGCGTTCAGCCGCCGCTCCACGGAAGAACCGATGGAGTCCATCCGGTTCTCCGCGCCGGTCGTGCTGCGGTCGCGGTAGACGCTGCGGGCCCCGCTGGCCATCGCGCGGCTCATCGAGAGCCGTTCGCGGCTGGTCAGCGGCCACCACTCGCCGTTCTGCACGGCTTCCAACTTCTTCTGGGTCCGCTGGATCTCCTTGTCCAGGCGGCGGATGTCGGCGTTACCCATCACGTACTCCTCGGTGGTAGGTGGAGGTCAGGCAGCGTCTTGTGCGGCCAGGCACATGCCGCAGATGCCGTGTGAGCGGGGGATGCAGTAGCCGACGTCCAGACGGCAGGCCGGGCAGGTACGGCGGGCGAGCATCGCCAGCGCCAGCGCGCCCCACTTGCGCGACGTCATCGGCCGTACCGGCTTCGCTCGGTCGATGCGGTACAGGTAGGCCACCCTCGGGGTGCCGGTGCGGCGGTTCATGCGCATGGCCTGCGCCGCTATCGGCTGACCACCCGGACGCAGACCCTCAGCCCGTAACTGCCGGCGCGTGGCCAGGCCGTCCGGCGCCAGGCGCCACGGGTAGGTGGGAATGCCGTAGCGGGCGCCGGACGGGTCGAAGCACTTGCCCCACGCGGCCGACATCAGCCGGCCCGCTCGGCAAGCAGGGTGTCGCGCAGCATCCGAGCGTTCGCCGGCGAGGTGCGCACCACGCGGCGGATGCCCTCGGCAGTGACCTTCGCGTCCGGCCAATCGGCCGTCGCCTTGCGCGCCTCGGTGAGCAACTCATCGGGGGTGCGCTTGGGTCGGGTCGACTTCGCCGCGTCGGGGAGTCGACCGGTCGCCCGACGGGATCGGGTCGACTCGGCAGGCACCGTGCGCCGCTCGATCGGGGCGAGCCGGGGAGTGGCACCCTGCGGGATCGGCTTGAAGGCCGGAGCCGATTTCACGTGGTCGACGGGGCCCTGATCGGGCAGCCGCACGAGCGTCGCGGTGATCGGCCCGGGAGTCGATTCGGGGAGGTCAGCCGTAGACCGTTTCATTGCGGTCTCAGTAGATTCCTCCGCATTCTCGATCAGGGTGGCGATCGGGGTGGGGCGGTGGTGCAGAACCTTGGCGACCAGATCGGAACCGAAGTAGATCGACCCGACCGGAAGCGACGTAGCCAGCAGGACCAAGGCCCAGTTCGCCGGGTCCCAGTCGGCCAGCCGCGTCCAGTCGACCCGCGCGCCCCGGTCGCTGTGGAGCTCGGGTACGAGGCCGTGGACGTAGTTGAGGACCAGTGAGGCGAGCGTGTAGGTGCCCAGCACCCGCAACGCGAACTTCCGCGCATCGGCGGTGAGCACGAGCGTCGCGATCAGGGCCAGGGCCATGAGGCCGTCGACCACGAACGGGTACAGCATCGCGGCGGTCTCGTCCGCGCCGACCGCGCCGGCGATGTCGCGCAGTGCGTTCCACGACACTCGGAACGCCATGCCGACCACGGCGACCAGCGCGAGGACCAGGGCGGCGCGTCCCTTGCGGTGAAGGTTCATGCCGCACCCCCGTTGCGGCGGCCGTGGACGACCCAGCCGGTGAACTGCAGGAAGCAGCCGCCCGCGATCAGGTAGCGCCAGACGCGCTCATCGGTGACGAACGCGGCCGTGATGCTGGTGAAGGAGAGCAGCAGGCCTGCCAGGATCAGCAGCAGGGCCAGGCCGGTCGGGGAGGTGTTCGCCCTCATGCCGCACCACCCGGCATGCTCGCGTTCTTACGGTTGATCAGTGCGACCCGGGCAGCGAGCGCGCGGCGGCGGGCGCGGCGGATGCGCTGGTGGTCCAGCTCGGTCGGGGTGCGGTCGAGGGTGGTGATCTGCGCGTCGAGCAGCTCGACGTCCGCCAGGATGACGGGCATCTCCTGCTCGATCTCGTCCAGCTCCGCGTCCGTCGGCTCCATGAAGTCGGCGAACGCGGTAACAGCGTCCTGAACAGTGACGATGGGGCTCATAGGGTCGTGTGTCCTTCCACAGGGAACGGCCCGAACAGCACCCCCGGAGCGGCAACTCCGGGGGTGCGCGCCGTTTGATGGGGTGATCAGCCACGCAGAACGCGCAGCACGGCCACGTAGAGCGGCCGGAGTGCCCCGGGCGAGATTCGATCTCGCACCCTCGCGGCTCAATGCCGGGGCGAAGTGTGTCTCCTTCGGGGGTGCCGCGCCCGTATCAGGTAGCGCGGCATGACCACGTTGTAGGCGTACGGAGACATGACCTTTCGGTCTAAGCCCTCCCGAATGACCAGGGTCGGGTGCGCCCTCGGCCCGATCTGTCCCGGGCCCCTTGACCTCGAATGAGCCCTGCATCAAGGCGCATTGAGGTCCGGCACCCGCTGACCGAAGGACCGACCGGCGGGCACATCCCTAAGGTTCCCTAGGGTTCCCTGCGGTGTCAAGCGGTAAGCTAGGGAACCTCAGGGAAGTGACGACAAGGAGCGGACAACATGGCAGGCCAGGCCGACAATCGGGCGCCGTACGCGAAGATTGCCGCCCACTACACGGAGCTGATTACGTCTGGTCAGCTACAGCCCGGGACCCTCTTGCCGAGCATCAAGAACCTCTCGGAAGAGTGGAAGGTGAGTACGGCGACAGCCGAAAAGGCCCTGCGTAAGCTTCGCAACGAGGGGCTTGTCCGTGGCATCCACGGCATCGGTACGGAGGTGTTGGACCAGCCGACTCCGATGTCGTCCGGGGCGCAACGGCAGGACCGTGGACGCCGCACCGGGTCTAGCTGGGGAGCAGGCGAACGCTCGGACTCACACAAGGCGGCTGTGGTGCCTGCACCTGATGACGTGGCGCAAGCGCTGGACATTCAGCCCGGCTCCGACGTGGTCCGCCGAAGCCGTGTGTACAGGGACCGGCATGGCATCGTCGCCCACAGCACGTCCTGGATCCCCGCCCGGTACGGGAAGCTGATCCCTCAGCTAGCAGCCAGCGAGCGACTGACCGGGGGAACCTCGCTCCAACTCATTGCCCAGGTGACTGGCCACCCGATCAGTCATCGCATCGACACCGCGTCAGCCCGCCGGCTAACACCGGAGTACGCCCGGCTTCTGGAGTTGGACCCCGACGACCTGCCGACGGACCCTGTGGTCGTGATGACAGCCAAGTTCGTGGACAGCGAAGGCAACATCGTTGAGTACGGGGTAGACCTTGGGGGACCTGGCCGTACATGGCGCACAGAATCGGAGGTCTCGCAGTGACGGTCGCGGACGACACGCTCGTGAGCGTGCTCGAGGCCCGGCTAGATGCACTCCTTGCGTCACGCAGGGCTGGCACAATCAAGCCGAAGCCGAAGCCGAAGCCGAAGCGGAGGTGGCTGCCATCTCCCGAACTCTGACGAGACCGATGCCCCCTCATCCGCCGTTCTGTGTCCTGATGGCCGGGCTCCCCGGCTCCGGCAAAACCACCCTCTCCCGCGCTCTGACTGCCCGTGGGTTCATACGACTGTGCCCTGATGAAGAGATGTTCCGTCGGCACGGCGTCTATGGCGTGGATTTCCCCCGGGGCGTCTTCCCCACTCTTGAGCGGCCTGTTCTTGAAGACGTGGCAGTCGAACTCCAGGAGCAGCTCAAGGCCGGGCATGATGTGGTCGTTGACCACGGCTTTTGGACCCCGGAGGACCGAGCTAAGTGGCGAGCGATCGCCACCGACGCCGGCGCCACGTCCGTACTCGTCTACCTCGCAGCCAGCCATGACGAGTTGTGGGCGAGGATCAGCAAGCGCAACGAGTTCCACGCGGACGATCCCAACTCCATCTACTTCTCCGAGAGCGACCTAGAGCGATACCGCACTCGGTTCATCCCACCTCAGGCGGACGAACCGCACCTGTCATACGACGGTGACCCGGCAGCCGTGATCGCAGCTCTCGAAGCCTCTCATCCGTGACGTGATCGGCGACCTGCACATTACTGAACTAGCCTTAGTTGGGCTGGTCGGTTTGCAGGGTGGATGTCCTGTTCGGGTGTTGGTGTCGCCATGAGGCCGAATACCCAACTGTTCAACTCTGTAATGGACGTGTTGAGCTGATCGGCAATCTCAAGCGGTCTGATGCCATCGGCCCAGAGGGCGCTGAACACCTTTTTTAGAAGCATTGATGATTCACGGGAGGCGTCTCCGGGTTCCCCAGTTCTGAACCCCAGTCGGCCCAGTTCAATCACGGATTGACGGTACTGCCATTCCGAGATCCTGCCCAGCGCGTGTAGGCGATAGGTCAGTGCCAGGGCTGATACATTCCAATGTTTTCTCGACCGAATGATTTGATCTGTGGTCGGACTTGCTGGGATTCGGGACGCGATGCTGCGTCGCGGCATCAGCAAGTTGGATGCAAATTCATCAGCCTCTTTTTCGGCTGCTCGCGTCCTCACTCCGGCCTCATCGTCGCAGTGCATCATGAGATGGCCTAGCTCGTGGGCAACATCGAATCGGCTGCGAGCGGCGGACTTCAAAGTGTTGAGGAAGATATACGGACGCCCGTCACGCCAGAACGAGAAGGCGTCCACTTCTTTATATTCCGGCGCAAGCGAAAAGACGCGAACTCCATGAGCCTCGACTAGGTGGATCATGTTTCTGATGGATTCGCTTTCCCCCATACTCCAAGCGGACCGCAGGTACTCAACGTTCAGCTCCGGCGTCATTTTCCTTCCTGGCGTTGGAATTTGCGGAGCTGGGAGGGTGAAAAGTTCGTCCATCCAGTGGCTAAATTCCACAGCTAGACGTGATTCCGACAGTGCTGCATCGCGAATATAGGCGGATAGCTTGCTTCGGGCGCGGAAGCTTACAGATGCCGGATCAATTTCATCGATCTCGGGGGCTGCGAAGAATGAGAGCGGGAAGCCTAGGATTTCCGCAATTTTTTCTAGGGTGTGCGGCGACGGTTGCTGGCGATTGTGTTCGTAGTTCGAAATGCTTTGGCTGCTCACGCCAACTCGGTTTCCAAGCTCGACAAGTGTCATGCCGCGACGCTTGCGAGCTAGTGTCAACCGGGATGGCGTGAACATTTGGCTGCCTTTCCTACTAGATCGTCAGGGCTTCCGCCTCTCGACCGGGACTTCGCTGGGCGGACCGAACCCGTCGTTGGGGTCGACGTCGATGGAGTCGAACTCGGGATCATCGACTGAGTACGGAGTTGGCGGGAGGATGCGGTCATACCAGTCCTTCACGTACCCCTTGGCGTTCAGGCGCTCGGGCAGCGAGACTTCATGCCGGATCTCCTTCTTCTTTTGATCAAAATAGACCAACATGAGCCAGAGGTTGTAGCCGGCCAGCTCGTCTATCTCTTCCTCCGCTTGGAAGGCTGAGCGACCAAGAAGGGCGATCTGCCCAAGTGGCACATTGCGCTCTACGAGCTTCTTGGTGAGCTCGCCCTTGGGGTAGCGCGAGCTGGGTTGCAGCCTCCCGTCCCTCTGGCCGGTCAGCGGGCTGCCGCTTGCCACTCCTAGAGCCACCCGGGTGCGAGAGTTGAGCATGACGGGCAGGACGCCAGCCAGGTTGACGCGACGCCAGTCGTCCTCCCCGTCCAGTTGGCGGCTCAGGCTCGTAACGAGCCCGTTGTACGCGTAGATCCCAGGGGCGATCTTGGCTGAGTGGTCCTTCGAGCACAGTCCGCGCTCTGTGTTGCTGGCTCCAAGGGCTTGACGCAGCACGTCCCCCCGGAGGCCGAGGTTGTTGACCCGAACCTCGTACTCCTCGTGCGCTTCTGCCACTAACGATTCGATCATCCTGCCTCCAGGCTTAGGGAATCCGGCCCTCGGATGAGGGCTCGAATCAATAAGTCAGCTTACAGACGCCCACTGACAGTCGCGGCAGGAAGCGAGTAGAGCGAGTTGCACGGTTCTCGGCGGCAGGGCGGCCCTCGTGGATGGCTGACATCAACGGCTGACATCAACACTGGCGTACAACAGCGAACGGCCAGGGCAACGATGGCAAGCTCCCGCGCCGCTCACCTCGTGCTGAGCTAGGTCGCTGCGTGATCCGCCATAGGGGTGCACCCGCCTACGGATCAGATGTGCTGCGTCGCTGGAGGCATCCCGAACTTTCCCGGCCTACAGCCGCGCGGCTAAGCGTGTGGCCATTCTCTGGCCAACATGGGAGGGCGACGCGACTCGGTGCACCGAAGTCACAGGTCAGAGGTCACCTTGCCGCGCGAAACGGGCTGATCTCAAAAGCCGCTCGCTCTTAACGTAATGATCCCCCCGACCGGGGTCGGGGGGATCATTACGCAAAGCTATGCCTCTGAGGCGCTCCGTCGACCGAGCAGGAAGTACACCAGTGGTAGCAGTGCGGCCAGGAGAACCAGGCTGGCCTGTAGCTGCCACGGCATACCCGCGTGCACCAAGTTCAGTGCGCGCGCCATGAGGTAAGGCCCAAGGGCCGAGCCTCCGATCCCCGTGGCGACCCCAAGCGCCTTCACCAACAAGTGGGACTGCTCCGCCGGCACCCCGACAGCAATCGAGGGCCCTTCGGGAGTAGTCCTGAAGGTGACATGGGCAGCCGAGGTCGGCTGTTCATCGGACGACGAGTTGGTGCTGCCTGGCATTTGAACCCTCTCGGCGGGTTTGCTGCTCTGGCTGCTTGGTTGCTGCTACTCGACATCCCGGGTGTGGGAGCAACGACCGCTCCCATGAAGGGGTGGAACTCCGACTGCCCCAACAGCGCGTGGAACCCGAGGCAGCCGTACTCGAACAGTAGACCGTAGCTGATGCGACCACGGCCCCAAGACCGGTCAAGAGAGCCTTGGTTTTCGGCACTCTAGCAGGGGTGATGCGTAGACGCACCAGATTGGTGCAGATACGATGCACAGGCCAGTACACCAGGAGGAAGCGCATGTCTGAGTCCGCCAATCACTCTCGCAGTACGGCGAACGAGCGCTACTCGGTGACGTTTGTGCCGCCCTCAGTGGATGCCATCGCCGACCTGACCGCCAGCACCGGGTTGTCAAAGGCCGATGTCATCAATCGCGCCGTGCAGATCTACGCGTACCTTGATGCTCAAACACAAGGCGGGGCAGACCTGCTTCTTCGACCGCCAGGCGGTGCACCCGAGAAGCTGCACATCATCTGACCAGCCGCGTCAGGACGGCTGACCGTCTCAGTTTCCGTCTCATTCACTCCCGTCCGGAGCCGTTCGACACGGTTCAGGCTTCGGGGTGCAGCACGGGAATGAACGGGCCTGAACGCCCCAGAACACTGTTTCCGCAGGTAGGAGCAGACCTCGAAAGCGAGTGTGGCGCAAGTCACCGAGGGTTCAAATCCCTCCGCTACCGCTGAAGAAGGGCCCCGTCGTCAGACGGGGCCCTTCGTGCTGTTGATCTCCCGAGAGGCGCGAAGGTTACACTCACCGCCGGCAACACGGGGCCCTTTCGGCTCTTTCGACACGTTCGGCGCAGCAGACACAGTCAGAAACAGCAGCCACAGGGGAGGCCGCGATGGCGGTGAATTCGAAGAAGGTCGCCGTCTATGTGGTCGTGGTCTTCGCGCTCTACGTGATCATCACGGACCCGGCCAAGGCCGCCGACTACGTGCAGATAGGGTTCGAGGGCATATCGGACGCCGCCCAGGCCATCGGCGACTTCATGACGTGGATCGCCAACGGTGGCGACAGCTAGGTCCTGCCGCAGGGAGTACTCATGATCCGCCACCTGGTCCTCTTCAAGCTCAACGAGGGCGTCGAGCGCGACGACCCGCGGGTCGTGGAGGGCGTCGAGGCCTTCCGCTCGCTGGAGGGCAAGATCCCCGAGCTGCGGCACTGGGAGCTCGGCTGGAACTTCAGCGACCGCCCCATCGCCTACGACTTCGCCATCAACTCCGCCTTCGAGGACGCCGCAGCCCTGCGCACGTACGCGGAGCACCCCGAGCACCAGGCGGGCGTCACACTGTGGCGGGAGTTCGCCACCTGGGTGATCGCCGACTACGAATTCTGAGCCACGGCCCCCCGGATCCTTCCGGAACCCCCGCAGCCCTCCGCCGGAACGGCGGGGGGCTTTCGCGTGTCTTGCGCAGCGTTCCATCTCCAACACGGGATTATGCGGTACTTGAACACAATGAACTGTCTTGTGATGCTATGACCGCTTTTGACGGATGAGTTGATGGATCACGAGGTGGAGTTGACCGTGCCGGCCAGTACTGCGCCTCAAGCCCCGACCCAGGAGGACACCCCCGCGTCCCCGCCGCCCCGCAGCCGCGGTGCCGACACCAGGGCGCTGACACAGGTGCTCTTCGGGGAGCTCAAGGACCTGAAGCCGGGCACGCCGGAGCACAACCGCGTGCGCGGGGCGCTCATCGAGGCCAACCTCCCGCTCGTGCGCTACGCGGCCGCCCGCTTCCGCTCCCGCAACGAGCCGATGGAGGACGTGATCCAGGTCGGCACGATCGGGCTCATCAACGCCATCGACCGCTTCGACCCGGAGCGGGGCGTGCAGTTCCCGACGTTCGCCATGCCGACCGTCGTCGGCGAGATCAAGCGGTACTTCCGGGACAACGTCCGCACGGTCCACGTACCGCGCCGGCTGCACGAGCTGTGGGTCCAGGTCAACAGCGCGACCGAGGACCTCACCACCAGCTTCGGGCGCACCCCCACCACCGCCGAGATCGCCGAGCGGCTGCGCATCACCGAGGACGAGGTGCTGTCCTGCATCGAGGCCGGACGCTCGTACCACGCCACCTCGCTGGAGGCCGCGCAGGAGGGCGACGGGCTGCCCGGGCTGCTGGACCGCCTCGGCTACGAGGACCCGGCCCTGGACGGCGTGGAGCACCGGGACCTGGTGCGGCACCTGCTGGTCCAACTCCCCGAACGCGAACAGCGAATCCTTCTTCTGCGGTACTACAGCAACCTCACCCAGTCGCAAATCAGTGCGGAACTCGGGGTCTCCCAGATGCACGTTTCGAGGCTACTCGCGCGTAGCTTCCAGCGACTGCGTTCGGCGAACCGGATCGACGCGTAACCGCAAGCAGGATCGAGTAGTCACCGTTGCGAGCGAATCGCTCACCAGGGCGGATCCCGACAGTTGTCCGTTGAAAAACCGTCAGACCCCGTTTATCCAGGGCGGATTCAAGTCTCACATGTCGACATGTCTCTACAGCGTGTTGCCGACATGTGACATTCTTCGGGAAGCGCGTTTGCCGTGGCTTCGGCTCCGGTATTCAGGTGAAGGCTGGCGTTCCTCGTTCGGAGCGTTCGCCACGACCGTCCCGCGACCCAAAGGGGGTGGCATGTCCGCAGACCAGGGCAGCTCGAAGGTGCTCACGCTCACAAAGAGCGAGTCCGCGCCCGACGCCGTTCTCGACGACGTCACGGCTCTGGAGGCCGTCCCGGCCCAGGCCCTCCCGGCAACCGATGTCCCGGCCGTCCCGGCCTCGGGTGACATCGACACCCGCACCCTGTCCCGCTCCCTGTTCCTGCGGCTCGCCGCACTGGACGAGCACAGCCCCGAACGCGCGTACGTCCGGGACACGCTGATCGAACTCAACCTCCCGCTGGTGCGCTACGCGGCCGCCCGCTTCCGCTCGCGCAACGAGCCGATGGAGGACATCGTCCAGGTCGGCACCATCGGCCTGATCAAGGCGATCGACCGCTTCGACTGCGAACGCGGCGTGGAGTTCCCGACGTTCGCGATGCCGACGGTGGTCGGCGAGATCAAGCGGTTCTTCCGCGACACCTCGTGGTCGGTGCGCGTGCCGCGCCGGCTCCAGGAGCTGCGCCTCGCCCTCACCAAGGCCAGCGACGAGCTCTCCCAGAAGCTGGACCGCTCCCCGACGGTGACCGAACTCGCCGCCGTGCTGGGCGTGTCCGAGGAGGACGTCGTCGACGGCCTCGCGGTCGGCAACGCGTACACCGCCTCCTCGCTGGACTCCCCGGCCCCGGAGGACGACGGCGGCGAGGGCTCCCTGGCCGACCGGCTCGGGTACGAGGACACCGCCCTTGAGGGCGTCGAGTACCGCGAGTCCCTCAAGCCGCTGCTGGCCAAACTCCCGCCCCGCGAGCGCCGGATCATCATGCTCCGCTTCTTCGCGAACATGACCCAGTCGCAGATCGGCGAGGAGGTCGGCATCTCCCAGATGCACGTCTCCCGGCTGCTGACCCGGACCCTGGCGCAGCTGCGCGAAGGCCTCATCTCCGACTGACTCCTGCTCCCCTCTTCATATTTGACGGAGCGTCAGCCACCATGGCCCGATGCCTCGCCGGATATGGACGACCTCGACACCTGGCCGTCGGCGCACCGTGATCGGTGCTTCGGCGGCCGTCGTCTGCCTGGGCGGGGCGCTGGCCGCGTGCGGGGGCGGCGGAGGCGGTGACGGGTATGTCGCGACGGGCGCGGCGGGCGGCCCGCCCCGCATCTCCGGTACTGCTGCCGCACCGACGGGCGAGGTGACGCTGGTGCCGCTCGACGGGCCGAAGGGCGGCGAGGGTGGCGAGGGTGGCGACAACAGCGGTGACAGCGGTGAGAGGGGCCGTAACTCCCCTGGCCAGGGCGGGAGTCAGGAGCTGACAGCTGCCCAGGAAGCAGAGCGCGAAGGGACGGCGAGTCCCGGCAGTCCCCCGAGCGAATCCCCCGGCCGTGCGGTCACGCCGGCCGACCCGGCCGCCCCGCCCGGCAGTTCACCCGCACCCTCGACGCCCGCGACCACTCCCTCGCCCGCGAAGCTGACCGTGAGCGACCCCGTACGGGAGCCCGCGGACAAGCGCTGGTGCGAGAAGGTGACGCTCGACTTCCGCAACTCGGGCGGCACGGCCGTGCGTTCGGGCACCGTCACCTTCGGCACCCACATCATCGGCGCGCTCGGCATCGACTGGGCGACGATCGAGTCGTCGGAGGAAATCCCGACGCCGATCAAGGCCGGCGCGCACAAGGAGAAGAGCTGGACGGTGTGCGTCGAGTCCTGGCGGGTGCCGCTCGGCATGCACGTCGAGACGCAGGACGTCTCCGTCCAGTGGGACTAGGCCTGTCGCAGGGGCCGTAGATCTACTTGAGTGCCAGCCAGGCGACCGCCGCGACGATCACCACGGCGGCGATCACGCCGACGATCAGGCCGATGCGGGGACCGCTCGAAGCCGCCTGCTGCCGACCGCCCTGCGGGCCCTCGTCGACGAACGCGCGGAACATCTGGGTGTTGCCTGCGGGGTCCTGGTTGCCCTGGGGGCCCTGGGTGTTAGCCATGGCCTGAGACCCTAGCGAATTCGCGCGTTCGGCCCAAGTGGGGGCTGCCGCCCTGCACAGGGGGTCACAGGACCCACCCGACCTGCACATTTACGGTCGCAATACTTGCCTTTGCCAAGTTTTTGCGGCCAGCCGCCTCACTTTGTTTGCCTGTAGCAACCAATGGCTTCTATGGTTGCCCTAAGCAACAAACGACGGAGGTGTGATGGCCGAGCAGGCGCAGTACGAGGAGCTGGTCCGTCAGTTCAGCGCCTTCGGCGCCGTGAAGCGGGAGATGGGGCGGGTCCTGCCGTCCGACTGTCCCGCCGGTTCCGCCGCCGTCCTGACCTTGCTGAACCGCCACGGCGACATGCGCATGAGCAAGCTCGCGGAGTTGCTGGCCGTGGACATGTCGGTCACCAGTCGCCATGTCGCCCACATCGTGGAGCGCGGCTGGATCGAACGGTCCGCCGACCCGGCGGACAAGCGTTCACGCATCCTGCGCCTGACGCCCGAGGGCCTGGCACAGGTGGACCGCCTTTCGCGGTGCACCACGCAGATGCTCGCCGAGCGCCTGAGCGACTGGACCGATGACGAGGTCGCCCAGCTCACCCGGCTCATGGCGCGGCTGAGGTCGTCCTTCGACGAGTCCCCCCGTACACCCGCGATCACCCAGTAGGAAAAGGAATTTCATGGCAACGACCACACCAGCCGGTGTGCGGGCGCACGCCAAGCACTCAGCAGGTGCCTCCGCCGACGGCGCCCCGATGTCGCACCGGCAGATCATGGAGGCACTGACCGGGCTGCTGCTCGGCATGTTCGTCGCGATCCTGTCGTCGACGATCGTCTCCAACGCCCTGCCCGACATCATCAAGGACCTCGGCGGCGGCCAGAGCGCCTACACCTGGGTGGTCACCGCGTCGCTGCTGGCGATGACCGCGTCCACCCCGCTGTGGGGCAAGCTCGCCGACCTCTTCTCCAAGAAGCTCCTCATACAGCTGGCCCTCGTGATCTTTGTGGCCGGCTCCGCCCTGGCCGGTCTGTCGCAGAACCCGGCCATGCTCATCACGTTCCGCGCGGTGCAGGGCATCGGCATGGGCGGTCTGTCCTCGCTGGCCCAGATCATCCTGGCCGCGATGATCTCCCCGCGTGAGCGCGGCCGGTACAACGGCTACCTCGGCGCCACCTTCGCGACCGCGATGGTCGGCGGCCCGCTGATCGGCGGCGTCATCACCGACACCGACTGGCTCGGCTGGCGCTGGTGCTTCTACGTCGGCGTGCCCTTCGCCGTCGTCGCCCTGATCGTGCTGCAGCGCACCCTGCACCTCCCGGTCGTCCGCCGGAAGGTCAAGGTCGACTGGGCCGGCGCCTTCTTCATCACCGCCGCGGTCTGCCTGCTGCTGGTCTGGGTGACCTTCGCCGGTGACAAGTACGACTGGCTGTCCTGGCAGACCTACGCGATGACCGGCGGCGCGCTCGCGCTGCTGCTGATCTTCGTCCTCGTCGAGTCCAAGGCGAGCGAGCCGATCGTCCCGCTGCGCCTGTTCCGCAACCGCACCATCACGCTCGCCTCGCTGGCGTCCCTCTTCGTCGGCATCGCGATGTTCGCGGGCACGATCTTCTTCAGCCAGTACTTCCAGCTGGCCCGCAACGAGTCGCCGACCATGTCCGGTGTCCTGACGATCCCGATGATCGTCGGCCTGTTCGTCTCGTCGACCGTCTCCGGCCAGGTCATCACCCGCACCGGCCGCTGGAAGGCGTGGCTGCTCGCCGGCGGTGTGCTGGTGACGGCGGGCCTCGGGCTGCTGGGCACGATCCGCTACGACACCGAGTACTGGCATGTCGCGATCTTCATGGCCCTGCTGGGTCTCGGCGTCGGCATGATGATGCAGAACCTGGTCCTGGCGACCCAGAACCAGGTGGCCCCGAGCGACCTGGGCGTCGCCAGCTCGGTCGTGAACTTCTTCCGCTCCCTCGGCGGCGCCATGGGCGTCTCGGCCCTCGGCGCGGTCCTCAGTCACCGCATCACCCACTACGCCGAGGAGGGCATGACCAAGCTCGGCGTCCAGGGCGGCTCGTCCGGCCACGGCGAGATCCCCGACCTCGACGCGCTGCCGGGGCCGGTGCGCACGGTCATCGAGAGCGCGTACGGCCACGGCGTCGCGGACGTGTTCCTGTACGCCGCGCCGATCGCCTTCCTCGCCCTCCTGTTCGCCCTGTTCATCAAGGAGGTCCCGTTGAAGACCAAGGGCGCACTGGCCCAGGCCGCCGAGCCCGCGACGCCGGAGCCCGCCGAGGCCGCCGCGCCGGCCGCCGCGCAGGAGCGGGTCCCGAGCTGGGCCGCCGCCTCCGCCTCGTCGGACACGGAAGCCGATCCCGACGGCACCCGGAAGCTCGCCGCCGTCGCCACGGTGGCGCGTGCCGAGGAGACCGGCGGTGCGTCGTCCGGCGGCGTCCCGGTCCACGGCTTCGTGCGGGGCGCGGAGAGTGCGCCGGTGCCTCAGGCCGCCGTCACGCTGATCTCCCTGGCCGGACGCCAGCTGGGCCGCTCGGTGGCACAGGGCGACGGCTCGTACGCGGTCGACGCGCCCGGCGCGGGCTCGTACGTCCTGATCGCCTCCGCCGACGGCTTCCAGCCGCAGGCCTCCACGATCGTCGTCAACGGTGACGAGGCGATGGCGTACGACATTCTGCTCAGCGGCACCAGCGGGCTGACCGGTGTGGTCCGGGCCGCGGGGAGCGCGCTGGCCGTCAAGGACGCGATGGTGATCGTCACCGACGTGCGCGGCGATCTGCTGGCCACCGCAGCCACCGGCGAGCAGGGCGAGTTCAGCTTCGCCGAGCTGGTCCCGGGTGCCGTGACCGTCGCGGTGAACGCCGCCGGATACCGGCCGCGCGCCCTACCCGTCGAGATCGGCGGCACCGGGGTCACCCGGGTCGAGGTCGACCTGGAGGCAGGTGCCCAGGTCCAGGGCGTCGTACGGGCGCCGCACGGTCCGCTGGCCGACGCGCGCGTCACGCTGGTGGACGCCGCGGGCAACGTCGTGGGCAGTGCCACCACCGGGCCGGACGGGGCGTACGCCTTCACCGACCTCGACGGCGGCGAGTACACGGTCATCGCGACGGGCTACCCGCCGGTGGCGACGGCCCTGACGGTCACCGGCCGCGGAGCCGACGACCACGACATCGCGCTCGCCCACCCCGGCGAGTAGCCGAACCCCGGCCCGTGGTGGCGGCGCGCTCTGAGCGGAGGTGCGCCGCCGCCGCGGGCCGGTTCTTTTTGAGACCTTCTGAGGAGTACGTGAGATGGGACTGACCGCGAGGATCCGTACCCGGGACGGTTGGGCCGTGTCGCACGCGGTCGTCACGGTGACGGACATGACCGGAACGCAGGTGCTGCGGCTGGAGGCGGACGCGGAAGGGGCCGTACGGGACGCGAACCCGCTGGCCCCGGGGGCGTACACCGTCATCGTCACCGCCGTCGGCTACGCCCCCGCCGCCGCGAGCGCGATCGTCACCGCGAGCGGCCGGGCCGAGGTCGGCACGGTGACGCTGGCCCGGCAGGGCGGCACGGAACTGCCGCCGCCCGGGCCGTGGACGGTCGACCCGGTCCACTCCAGCGTGGCCGCCGTCGCCCAGCACCTCGGCATCTCCAGCGTGCACGGGCGGTTCACGGAGTTCGGGGGCTCGATCGAGATCGCGCCGGACGATGTGACCAAGTCGCGGGTCGAGGCGGTGATCCGGGCCGACTCGATCGACACGGGGAACGGCATGCGGGACGGGCACCTGAAGTCGCCGGACTTCCTGGATGTGGAGAAGTTCCCCGAGATCACGTACCGCTCCACGGGGGTCACGGCTGCCGCGGGCACCGACCGCTGGACGGTGCACGGCGAGCTCACCATGCACGGTGTCGTACGGCCGGTGGACCTGGACCTCGCCTACCTCGGCACGGGCGCCGACCCCTGGGGCGGCACACGGGCGGCGTTCCGGGCGACGACCGAACTGCACCGGGACGACTTCGCCATGAACTACAACCAGGTCGTGCAGGCGGGGATCGCGGCCATCGGTACGACGCTCAAGGTCGAGCTGGACATCCAGGCGGTCCAGGGGGAATCCCTGCCGCAAGGGTAGGCACGCCAGGGTCAGGCTGAGAGGGCCGGCCGGCCCCTACGCTGACCCCATGGCACCGAACATCGCGACCAACACGCGCGTTTCGCTCGAAGAACTGCTCGACTTCGTACGGCCCCGTCACCGCGCCATCCTGCTGACCCGGCGGGCCGACGGCAGCGCGCAGGCCTCGCCGCTGACCTGCGGGGTGGACGACTCGGGGCGGATCGTGGTGTCCACTTACCCCGAGCGGGCCAAGACGCGCAACGCCAAGCGGGACCAGCGGGTCAGCCTGCTCGTGCTGAGCGACGACTGGAACGGGCCGTGGGTGCAGATCGACGGTTCCGCCGAGGTCATCGACTCGCCGGAGTCGGTGGAGCCGCTCGTCGAGTACTACCGCAACATCGCCGGGGAGCATCCGGACTGGGACGAGTACCGGTCGGCGATGCTGAAGCAGGGGAAGTCGATCATTCGGGTCACGCCGGAGAAGTGGGGGCCGGTGGCGACGGGTGGGTTTCCTGCGCGGCTCGTCGAGGGCGGCGCCTAAGGGGCAGGGGGCTGGGAGGCAGGAGGCTGTGGGGCGCTTCGCGCCACCATGGCCTCGATGCCCGCCACCAGAAGGTCCAGGGCGAAGCCGAAGTCCCGCTCCCACATCTCCTGCACCGTGTCGCCGCCCCGCGCCTCCATGAGCTCCGCGGACTCCTGGACGATGTCGGCGGCCTCCGGGGCCTGGGTGACCGTGCTCATGGCGTGCTGGAAGTAGTCGTCGGGGGTCATGCCGAACGCCGCGCTGCGGGCGATGAAATGGCCCTCGATCGTCCCGAAGCCGTACACGAACTGGAAGACGGCGGAGATGGCCGCGACCAGGCCGTGTGCCGGGAGGCCGGTCCTGCGGATGATCCGCTGGACCAGGCGGGAGAAGGCGAGGCTGTTCGGGCCGATGTTGACATACGTGCCGATCAGCGGCGACAGCCACGGGTGCCGGACCAGCAGGCCGCGGTACTCGCGGGCCAGCGCGCGCAGTTGGTCCCGCCAGTCCTCGTCGGTCTCCGGGTCGGGCAGGGTCAGCTCACCGAACGCGGCGTCCAGGGCGAGTTCGAGGAGGTCGTCCTTGGTGTCGACGTACCAGTACACGGACATCGCGGTCACGTTCAGCTCGGCGGCCAGGCGTCGCATGGAGAACTTGGCCAGCCCGTCCGCGTCCAGCAGCCGTATGGTCACCTCGGTGATCCGGTCCCGGTCGAGGCCGGAGGGCTGCCCGCCGCCCCGTCCGCCACGACGTTCCTTGCCCTCAAGCCAGACGCTGGTCCGCGCGGACTGCCCGGCTGCCCTCACCATGGCGCACCTTCCTCGACTCCGACACTGATCAAGATGCTAGGCGGCAACGCCCCCATAGGGGCGCGGGGCTGTGTCTATTCGCGGCTCCGCCGCGTGGGCGCGATCAGCCACAACGAACCGGCAGTCGCGCCCCACAGCCCCTGCGTCCCGAGCTCTCAGGCGAACTCTGCCCGCTCAGCACGCCGAAGCAACGCCCACGCGACCAACCCCCCGAGCAGCACAGCCGCCGCCCCCACCAACAGACTGCTCTCCAGCCCGGACGAGAACGCGTCCAGGATCCGCCCCTTCTCGGCCTCGCCGTCCGCCATGGACAGCGCCGCCGGCAGGGACGTCGCCGCCACCGGAATCAACGCCGCGAACCGCGAATTGAGCAGCGCCCCCAGCACGGCGACCCCGAGCCCCGTGCCGAACTCCGCCACCGTCCCGTTGATCCCGCCGCCGACCCCGGCCTTCTCCGGCGGAATCGCGCTCATGATGGCGTGTGACATCGCCGGACTGGCGACCGCGGCACCGGTGCCGATGAGGACCAGCCCCAGCAGCGTGCCGGCGTAACCGCCGGAGGCCATCGTGGCGATGGAGGCCAGGCCGGCCGCCATGACCGCCATGCCGAGCCCGATGGCGAGCGGGTTACCCAGTCGGGCCGACCACTTCGCCGCCACGCCGGTGAAGTTCAGCGCCACGATCATCAGGGCGAGCGGGGCTGTGCGCAGCCCGGCCTCCAGGGGCTCGTAGCCGAGCACGAACTGCATGTGCTGGGTGAGCAGGAAGAGCGACCCGCCCATGCCGAAGGTGATGAGGATTCCGCCCGAGACCGCCCCTGTGAACTGCCGGTTCCGGAAGAAGTGCATGTCGATCATGGGGTACGGGATCCGGCTCTCCCAGTACGCGAAGGCGACCAGCACAACGACGGCCACGGCCGCCGTCATCAGGACGCGGCCCGACACCCAGCCGTGTTCGGGCCCGGAGATGATCGCGTACACCAGGGAGGCCATGCCGATCGTGGAGAGCACGGCGCCGAGCAGGTCGGGGCGGTCTCCCTGCGGGTTCTTCGACTCCGGGACCAGCATCACGACGGCCACCAGGGCGAGCACCGCCACCGGGATGTTGATCAGGAAGATCGCGCCCCACCAGAAGTGGTTCAGCATGAAGCCGCCGAGCAGCGGACCCGCCGCGAAGCCCAGCGAGTTCACCGCGGCCCAGATGCCGATCGCCTTCGGCTGTTCCTCCGGCGTGAAGATCTGTATGGCCACGGCCAGGACGGTGGTCATCAGCAGGGCGCCGCCGACGCCCATGCCGGCGCGGGCCGCGATCAGCTGGCCCGTGGAGTCGGCGAGGCCGGCCACGAGCGAGCCCACGCCGAACAGGGCCAGGCCCGCGGCCAGCATCTTCTTGCGGCCGTAGCGGTCGGCGGCGCTGCCCGCCGTCAGGAGCAGACCCGACTGCACGAGCGAGTAGGCGTTGATCATCCACTGGATGTCGGAGGTGGCCGCACCCAGTTCGCGGGTGAGCGAGGGGATGGCCACGTTCAGGACGGTGTTGTCGAGCACCACGGTGAGCACCGCGACGCACAGGACACCGAGGATCAGCCACCGCTGCGGGTGGCCGCCCTGCGCCGCGGGCTGTGGCTCGGCCGGGGCCTGTTCCTGGGGGGACGTCGTCATGCTGTACACCGTAGAACAGATCCCATACACCGTACAACGCGAATTTCCGCCGCCCTGGAACGCCGGAAGGGCGTACGGCCTCGGCGGCCGTACGCCCTTCCTCTTCGAGAACCGTCAGCTGCCGGTCTGCTGCGTCAGGTCGTAGAACGTCGACGAGCCGGCCGTCACCTGCTTGAAGTTGGCCTCGACCCACTCGGTGATCTGCGAGGACGTGCCGCTGCTGCTGCCGCCCATGCCGCCGCCGGAGCCGCTGGAGATGAAGTAGTGGATCTTTCCTTCGGTCACGTACTTCTTGAACTCCGCCAGCGTCGGGGACGGGTCGGTGCCGTTGAAGCCGCCGATCGCCATGACCGGGTCGCCGGTGGAGAGCTGATAGCTCGCGGCGTTCTGGGCGCCGATGGCCGCGGCCACCCAGGTGTAGTCGCTCGCGTTCTTCTCCAGCAGGTCCTTGGCCTCGTCGCTGACGCCGGCGCCGTTGAGCAGGCCGCCCATGCCGCCGCCCATGCCGCCGCCGTCACCGGTCCGGCCGCCGGGGCCGCCCTGCTGCTGGTTCTGGCCCTGGGTGTTGCCATTGCCGTTCTGCCGGCCCTGGCCCGGCATACCGCCGCCCGGGAAGCCGTTGCCGTTCTGCTGGTTCTGGCCACCCTGCTGGCCCTGACCTTGGCCCTGGCCCTGCTGTCCCTGCTGGTTCTGGCCGGGCATGCCGCCACCGCCGGGGCCGCCGCCCATGCCGCCACCGCCGGGGCCACCGCCACGGCCGCCCGCGACCGCTGGGCCCGCCGTGACGATCGAGCCGGTGTGGCCCTCGTTCACCGTGGTGAGGGTGTACGCCGTCGGACTGGCCAGCGCCGCGACGAGGCCCAAACCGACGACCGCCATGGTGAGTTGACGTCCGAGCTTCGAGGCGAAGACCAGGCCCAGCGCCGCGGCCAGACCGCCGACCAGCACGACCCACTTCAGCCAGGGCAGATAGTCGGAGGAGCGGTTGAGCAGGACGTAGCCCCAGACCGCGGTGGCCGTCATCGCGGCGGCCAGGGTCAGCGACGCCCACGCCTTGTCGCGCTTCTCCCAGAGCAGCGCCGCTCCCATGCCGATCAGCGGGGCGATGTAGGGGGCGAGGGCCACCGTGTAGTACTCGTGGAAGATGCCCTGCATGTAGCTGAAGACCAGCATGGTCGTGATCAGGGCGCCGCCCCAGACCAGGAACGACCCGCGCGTCACCGACGTACGACGTGTCTTGCCCGTGGCCACCAGGCCCGCGATCAGCAGGATCAGCGCGGCCGGGATCAGCCAGGAGATCTGGCCGCCGATGCTGGAACTGAAGAGACGGTCCCAGCCGGTCTCGCCCCAGTTGCCGCCGCCGTTGCCGCCGCCACCGCCCCCGCCGACGCTGCCGGTCTCGTCGCCGTTGAGCCGGCCGAGGCCGTTGTAGCCGAAGGTCAGTTCAAGGAAGGAGTTGTTCTGCGAGCCGCCGATGTAGGGGCGGGAGGACGCGGGCCACAGTTCGACGATCGCGACCCACCAGCCGCCGGAGACCACGATCGCCGCGAGGCCCGCGGCGAGCTGACCGATCCGCTTCTTCACCGACACCGGCGCGCAGACCGCGTACACGAGCGCGAGCGGCGGCAGGACCAGGAAGGCCTGCAGGGTCTTGGCGAGGAACGCGAAACCGATCGCGACGCCGGCCCACACAAGCCACTTCGTACGGCCGTCCTCCAGGCCCCGGATGACGAAGTAGCAGGCCACGGCCATCAGCAGGGCCAGCATCGCGTCCGGGTTGTTGAACCGGAACATCAGCGCCGCGACGGGTGTGAGCGCCAGCACCGCGCCCGAGATCAGGCCGGCCGCGGGGCTGAACCGGCGGCGCACGGCCGCGTACACCACGGCCACCGTGCCGACGCCCATCAGGACCTCGGGGAGCAGGATCGCCCAGGAGTGGAGGCCGAGGAGGCGGACCGACAGGGCCATCGGCCACAGGGAGGCCGGGGGCTTGTCGACGGTGATGGCGTTGGCCGCGTCCAGCGAGCCGAAGAAGAACGCCTTCCAGGACTGGCTGCCCGCCTGGACGGCCGCCGAGTAGAAGGAGTTGGCGTAGCCGGAGGCACTCAGGTTGTAGAGGTAGAGGACGAGGGTGGCGAGGAGGAGGCCCAGGAAGGCCGGGCGGGCCCAGCGCGGGTCCTCGGGACGTCCGCGCCACAGCCGTCGTACAAAGGGCTGCTCGGGTTCACCGGCCTCGGGCGCCGGTGCCGCGGACGGGGGCGGCGGCGGAGGGCCCCAGGTGGCGGGGTCCGCGTCTCTGCCCTGGTCGTAGGTCTGCTGGTCGTAGTGAACGGTCATCGCAGGTCCCTGGAATCGGTGTCGTGCGGGCGCACCGGCTGCACCTGCATGGTGGCGTCCCGCCAGCTGCCGTCCGCGACTTCACCGGCGCGGAACTGAGTGGTGTCGAACGGGTGGTGGGGAGCGCTCCGGGTGACCGGGCGCTGTGGGAGCGGGCCGTGGTGGCCGGGCTGCGCCGTGGAGTCGGCGCCCACCGTGGAGTAGGTCGGGGAGGACGGGGTGTGGGCCGGGGTGTGGGCCGGGGTGTGGGCCGGGGTGTGGGCCGGGGTGTACGGGGCGCCCAGCGTCGCGTCGGCGTCGCGTCGGTCCGGGAACACCCACGCCCTGAAGAGCAGGAAGCGCAGCACGGTCGCCGCGAGGTTGGCGGCGATCAGGACGGCGAGTTCGGTCGAGTGGCCGGGGTCGCTGCTGGCCGCGTTCAGGGCGGCCAGCGAACCGCTGGTCAGGGCGAGTCCGATCCCGAAGACGACCAGGCCCTGCGCCTGGTGCCGGACGGCACCGCCCCGGCCGCGCACCCCGAAGGTGAGGCGCCGGTTGGCCGCCGTGTTGGCGATCGCGGAGACCAGCAGGGCGAGCGCGTTGGCGATCTGCGAGCCGGTGAAGACGCGGAAGCCGCTGTAGAGGAGGAGGTAGAAGAGGGTGGACAGGCCGCCGACGACACAGAAGCCGACGAGCTGACGGGCCAGGCCCTTGGGTACGTCCTTGATCTCGCGGTCGCGCGGGTCGTCGCCGAAGGGACGGGTGAGCCGGTCCAGCGACAGCGAGCCGGTCGCCAGGGCTCTGCCCACCCGCCACACGCCCTTGAGGTCGTCGGTCGCCGTCTTCACGATGCGCACCGTCGAGTTGGGGTCGTCGACCCAGTCGACCGGCACCTCGTGGATCCGCAGGCCCGCGCGCTCGGCGAGCACCAGCATCTCGGTGTCGAAGAACCAGCCGGTGTCCTCGATCAGCGGCAGCAGCAGCTGGGCGACATCGCGGCGTATCGCCTTGAAGCCGCACTGCGCGTCCGAGAAACGGGCCTGGAGCGAGCCGCGCAGGATGAGGTTGTACGTGCGGCTGATGAACTCCCGCTTGGCTCCGCGCACCACCCGCGCACTCCGGCTGAGCCGGGAGCCGATCGCCAGATCCGAGTGACCGGAGATCAGCGGTGCCACCAGCGGCAGCAGGGCGTTGAGGTCGGTGGACAGGTCCACGTCCATGTAGGCGAGGATCGGGGCCTCCGAGGACGACCAGACGGTCCGCAGCGCCCGGCCGCGGCCCTTCTGCTCCAGCCGGAAGGCCTTGACCTCCGGGATCTCCGCCTCCAGCCGTCGGGACACCTGGGGGGTGGTGTCCGTCGACGCGTTGTCCGCGATCGTGATGCGGAACGCGTACGGGAAGGTGCGCTTGAGGTGATCATGCACTCTCAGCACACACGGCTGGAGGTCCTTCTCCTCGTTGTAGACGGGGATCACTACGTCCAGAACAGGCGTACCGGCGTCGCCGGCCGGGAGGTGCTCCCGCGCCGGCAGGGTGCCGGGAGAAGAGTCGGTTCGCATGACACCGACTTTTGTCAGGCGCCCTGTTGGGCCCATGTGGTGGCACTGTGCTGTGCCTGTGAGTGCTGTTGCCAGCTCATTTCGGGGCTCGGCGGCGTGCGGAGCGCGGGCAGATGCACCGTGAAGACGGTCCGCCCGGGCACGCTGTCGACGGTCACGGCACCGCCGTGCGCGGTCGCCACGGCCTGCACGATCGCGAGGCCCAGGCCCGTGGAGCCGGTGGCACGGGAGCGCGCGGAGTCACCGCGCGCGAACCTCTCGAAGACGTGCGGGAGCAGATCGGACGGGATGCCCTGGCCGTTGTCCTCGACGTCCACGCACAGCCACGGGCCGCGCCGCTGCACACGGGCGGTGACGGTCGTACCCGGTGGGGTGTGGTTGCGGGCGTTGCCGAGCAGGTTGACGAGGACCTGTTGCAGGCGCGCCGCGTCCGCCGACACGAGCGCGGGCTCGTCGGGCAGGTCGAGGCGCCAGTTGTGGTCCATGCCGGCCGCGCGGGCGTCGCTGATGGTGTCCACGACGAGCGGGATGAGGTCGGTCTGCTCGAACTGCAGGGGCCGTCCGGCGTCCAGCCGGGCGAGCAGGAGGAGATCCTCGACGAGGAGCGTCATGCGCCCGGCCTCGGACTCGATACGGCCGAGCGCGTGCCGGGTGTCGGGGCCGACCTCCTCTCTGCCGCGTCTGGTCAGCTCGGCGTACCCGCGGATGGAGGCGAGCGGCGTCCTCAGCTCATGGCTGGCGTCGGCCACGAACTGCCGCACCCGCATCTCGCTCTGCTGGCGGGAGTGCAGGGCGCCGTGGACGTGGTCCAGCATCCGGTTGAGCGCGGCCCCGACCTGGCCGACCTCGGTGTGCGGGTCGGTCTCCGTCTCGGGGACGCGTTCGCTGAGGTTGACCTCGCCGGTGTGGAGGGGGAGTTCGGAGACGCGGGTGGCCGTGACGGCGACCCTGCGCAGGGGGCGGGTGGCCACGCCGACGATCACCGTGCCGGCGATACCGGCCGCGACCAGGGCGGCGGCGGTGACGCTGGCTTCGATGAGGATGAGGGTGTTGAGGGTTTTGTCGGCATCCGTGGTCGGGATTGCCACGTAGTAGCTGCCGTTGTCGCCGCTTCGGTACATGACGCGGTAGTCGCCGAGGCCCGGGATCTCGACGGTGTGCTCGTCGCCGTCCTGGGAAACGGCGTTGAGCGCGGTGATCTGGGCCTCGGTGAGGTCAACGGGATCCATGCCGCTGAAGTCGGTGCTGTCGGACGACTCCTTGCTGACCTTGGCTTCGGTGATGACGCCGTTCTGGACTTTCGCGGCGACCATGTTCTTCGACTCGGGTCCGCGCGTGACGAACGCGCCGAGGGTGAAGGTCTGTGCGGGTTTATCGGCTCCGTCTTTCTTGCCGGGGTCGCCACCGGGAGGCGCGCCTGCGGCCCGCCCACTGACCTCACGCAGCCGGTCGTTCAACTGCTCGTACAGATGAGACCGCAGGGCCAGCGTGGTCACAGTGCCGATCACCGCGGCAACCACGGCGATCAGCACCACGGAAGCGACGACGAGCCGCGTCCGCAGGGTGCGCGGTTGACCCGCCCGTCTCTTCTGCGTACGCGGTCGTCGTCGCCCGCTCATGACACCGCGGGCTTGATCAGGTAACCGGCACCGCGCCGGGTGTGGATCATCGGCTCCCGGCCGGCGTCGATCTTCCGGCGCAGGTAGGAGATGTACAGCTCGACGACATTGGCCTGCCCGCCGAAGTCGTAGGACCAGACCCGGTCGAGTATCTGGGCCTTGCTGAGCACGCGCCGCGGGTTGCGCATGAGGAAGCGCAGCAACTCGAACTCGGTGGCGGTGAGGTGGATGTTCTCCCCGCCCCGCGACACCTCGTGGCTGTCCTCGTCGAGGGTGAGGTCCCCGACCACCAGCACGGAGTCGGAGCGCCGGTCGGCGGCGCCGGAACGCCGGATGAGCCCGCGCAGCCGGGCCACGACCTCCTCCAGGCTGAACGGCTTGGTGACGTAGTCGTCCCCACCGGCGGTGAGCCCGGCGATACGGTCCTCCACGGCGTCCTTGGCCGTCAGGAACAGCACCGGCACGTCCGGCAACTCACGCCGCAGCCGGGCGAGAACGGCCAGCCCGTCCATGTCCGGCAGCATCATGTCCAGGACGACGGCGTCGGGCCGGAAGTCACGCGCGGTCTGGATGGCACCGGTGCCATCCCCCGCACTCCGGATCTGCCAGCCCTCGTAACGCAGGGCCATGGACAGGAGTTCGGTGATCGACATCTCGTCGTCCACCACAAGCACTCGGACGGGGCTCCCGTCCGGCCTCAGCAGTTCGGTGCGCCCCTGGGGCGAGGTCGTGGTCATAGCGGACACCATGTCGGGGTCCTCTGAGAACACGCTTTCTGAAACCTGTGATTTTCCTGAGAAACGCACAGGAGGCTCTCAGGGAGCCCCTGGGAACTCCTTGGCCGACGGCGAGTTCGGGCCCCCGCCGACGCGCTCGAACGCGGTGCTCCGCTCGACCCGGGCGATGTGCACGACGTACCGCTCGTACCAGTGCTCACGACCGTACGCCGTGGCCGCACGGTGCTCCGCGTCGGTCCGCCACTGCTCGATGCCGGCGAGGTCCCGGAAGTAGGCGACAGTCACGGACAGGCCGCCCGGCGTGTGTGCCGAGTCCTCGCCGAGGAACCCGGGGACCTCCTTCACCAGCTCTCCATGCGTTCGGCGGTCGCGTGGTACCCGGCATCCGTCTCGGTGCGCACGGACGTGAACACGACTGCGTAGTAAGGGATTTCATGGGCCGCGACAGGTGCAATGTGGTGATCGCTCATGTCAGTCACCATCGGTCCCGGCGCCGCACGTCGTCCAGGCTCCTTACCGAAAGGGATCCGGACGGGATCCAACTCTTTGCCAAAGCCGACCCTTCCAGCGCGGGGACGCCGTCAGAACAACCCGTCCTGCACGCTCGCCTCCCGCTCCCTGAACTCCCGTACCGGCATGGTCAGTTCGCCGCCCACCCCATCTCCGGCCGTCGGCACCAGCTCCCACCCCGTCATCAACCGCGTGTCGACCACGACCACCCCGCCGCCCGTCTCCACATGCAGATCCGGCCCCGCAGCCGCCACCAGCCGCCCGCTCACCGCCCCGCCCGCGACCAGCTCGGTCACCTGCCCGACGGCGGGCGGTAGATCCGTGAGCCCGAACACCCCGGCGTGGTCGACCGGTTGGCAGGGCTCGCGGGTGAGTGACTCCGGCCAGGCGGGAAGGGCAACGGCCCGGGCGTGCAGGTCCGCCACCTCGGCGGCCCGCTCCGCCGCCGACGCCGGCAGCGCGGACCGCAGCGCCCGCTTGTCGGCGTACGGAATCCGGTCCGGCACCCGCAGGGCCGCCCGCAGCAGTTCCTCCGTGCGTCGTGCCGCCATCAGCGGCCCCGCGCCCAGCCAGCTGAAGCAGACCGCTCCCTGTTCCAGGAGCCGGGCCGGGCCTCGCTCAAGGGCGGTGATGCCGACCTTGGTCATCCCGGGGCCGAACCAGGCCAGATATACGTGGTACGGGCGTGGGTCGTCCGCGATCGTGTCGGCGGCCACCGAGTGCGCCCGGTCCAGCCGCGCGCACTCCTCGCACCGCGCCCCCGTGCTCCGCCCCGGCACGACCGCCCGCACCGGACACGCATGCCCCCGCGCTCCCACGCATGTCCGCACTCCCCCTTTCGCGACCCCGAAGGCCACCCGTTTCCCCCAGGTCAGCCCTGAGCGCCGGCCACCGTCCCACACCAGCTCAGGGCCGTCCGCCGACCAACGCAGCCCCTTGCATCTCCATGCCTGTGCCATCGCTCTTCGAGAGTAGAGGCAGGCACTGACAACGCCCGTTCAGCGGCCCATCGGCCTCAGTGCGCTTCAGCGTGCTTCAGCGACAGCGGGCTCCTGCTCGCCCGTGACAGTGACGGCCTCGGACGTCGCCGCGGCCGTACCCCGCTCCAGTGCCCGTCCCCGTTCCAGTGCCCGTCCGCGCCCCCGTCCCGCCAGTCGGCATCCCCAGCAGTCCGCGTGCCCGGCCCGGGCGCTCAGGTCGCGCGCCCCCATCCGCCACTGATCGCGCGGCCGTACGCCCGGAGGCTTGCCCCAGCCGGTGAGGTGCAGGGCCCACGTGACGAGGACGCTCGCCACCGTGATGCCGAGTCCGCCTGTGATCAGCACGGCCGAGACCGTACATATCCCCGCCCCCACCACGGCGGCACCGATCGTCGCGATCGCGGTTCCGGTCCACCCTGCGACCGTATGCCCCTCGTCATACTGGCTCATGTGCCTGCTCCCTCCTCGTAGGCAGCGAATCTCTCACGATGTAAGAAGTTTAGCGACTCAATCTCTCACGAGCTAAGGCAATCAGAAAAGATGCAAGCCAAGCCGCGTCCCGCCGCCACTCCGGCCCAGGCACTGGAGGCGATGGACTCCCTCATCGCGGCCCACCTGCTCGGCCAGCAGGAGATGGCCCAGCGGCTGGGCCTGAACATCACCGACCTGCTCTGTTTCGGCTGCGTCCTGAAGGCCGGCGAGAACCTCCTCACGGCGGGCGACCTCGCGGAGCACGCCCACGTCACGACCGGCGCGATGACCGGCATCCTCAACCGGCTGGAACGCGCCGGATTCGTCACCCGCCGCCCCGACCCGGCCGACCGCCGCCGCGTCCGCGTGGCCGCCGTCCCGTCCGCGGTCACCCGCGTCGAGGCCCTCTACGGCCCCTACTACGCCCGCCTGACCGACCTCTTCGCCGACTACTCCGCCGACGAGATCGCCGTACTCACGGACTGGTTCACCCGGACAACGGGCCTCGCGCAGGGCTACATCGACGAACTCCGCGACCAGGACAAGACCTGACACCGGCCTCGCCGCGAGCCCTGGCTCAGTCCCACCGCGCGCCCTCCAGGTACCCGGTGACACGTTCCAGGGGCCACACCTCGCCGATCTTGTGCCGGATGTCGAAGAGGTTCGCCGCGTGGACGTCCGGGTCCCGGTCGCCGACCGCCTCCTCGACGACGACCGGGACGAACCCGTGCTGCATGGCGTCCAGCGCGGAGGCGCGCACGCAGCCGCTCGTCGTCAGCCCGCCGATGAGGAGCGTGTCGACGCGGTTCGCGGTGAGGTACGCCGCCATGGCCGTTTCGAGCTGATCTGCGAGGTGTTCGACGGCAGCCTGACCATGCCGCGCATACGGCGGGCGACGGAGACGGACGAGGGGGGCCGGGGGCTGCAACTGGTCACCGCACTGTCGCAGCGGTGGGGGACGCGGTACACGGCGATGGGGAAGTGCATCTGGACGGAGCAGGCGTTGCAGCCGGCGGCGGACCCGCTGGAGCGGATGTTCCTGGACGTGGCGGGTCTGCCGAGCTGCTGGGGCTGCCAGGGTCGGTACCGGGCCAGGAAAACCCTCCAGCTGCCGGGGTACCGTAAGAGCGCCACAAATATGAGGCAATGCCTCATATGCGCCGTATGCCACATAAAGCGCTCCGCAAGAACCGGGGTGTGACGCCATGGCCCACCGCCGCACCGAATCGGCCGGTACCGCCAGAGAGCTGTTGCAGCAGCTCGGGGACCTCACGGGCCGGATCATGGACCAGATCAAGCTCCAGCAGGCGCGCGTCGAGCTCGCCGCCGCACTCCAGCGCCAGGTCCTCGCCGCGAAGCTCCCCGCTCTGCCCGGCCTGCAGGCGGCGGGACGGTACACGCCGGCGCGGGGCGGGCTGGACATCGGCGGCGACTGGTACGACGGCTTCCTGATGCCGGACGGCTCGGTGGGCTTCGCCATCGGGGACGTACAGGGCCATGACGTCGAGGCAGCCGCACACATGGGGCAGGTGCGGACCTGTCTGCGCGCCGTCGCGACCGCCACCACGGACCCCGCGGAGATACTCGGACGCACCAACGACCTGCTCGTCGCCATGGCCTCCGAGCTGTTCGTGACCTGCTCGTTCCTGCGCTTCGACCCGACCACCGGTGAGCTGTGCGACGCCCGCGCCGGGCACGTCCCGGCCGTCTGGGCCTCGGCCGACGGCCGCTGCGAGATCGTCCTGCACGACGGCGGCCTGCCCCTGGGCATCCACGCCGGCGAGCGCTACCCGTCGTCCTGTCGGCTGCTGACCGGCGCGGGCGCGTTCGTGCTGCTCACCGACGGTGTGGTGGAAGGCCCCGACTACCCGATCGACGACGGCATGAAGAAGGTGGCCGACCTGGTCGGCGACGCCTGCTGCACCGACCCGGACGCACTGGCCGCACAGGTGATCAAGGTGGCGGACCTCACCGGCCACAACGACGACGCGGCCGTCCTGGTGCTTCGCTACGACAGCCTCGGGGAGCGCACGCGGACCGGCGGAGGGTGAACGGCCATGCACGAGCGGGACGACGACCGCTGCGGTGGGCAGCGATGACGGCGCTGCCGCCCGGCACGCCGCTCCGGCGATACGGCGCCGAGGGCCTGCGCATGGCTGCCGTGACGGCCGCCTACTACGGCAGCGCCGAGCTCGGTCTCGAACAGGAACTGGTACGAGGCCAGGTCACGCCCTTCTGGCCGCCGACCGGCATCGCACTCGTCGCCCTGATGCTCTGGGGGCTTCGCATGTGGCCGGCCGTCGCGGTCGGGGCGTTCGTGGTGAACGTGACGCTCGGACCGTCGATCCTCCCCGTGCTCGCCATCGCGGCCGGCAACACCATCGCCCCGATCTGCGCCTGTCTCCTCCTGCGCCGCGCGGGATTCCGCCCCGCTCTGGACCGACTGCAGGACGCCCTCGCACTGGTCTTCCTCGGCGCCCTGGGCGGCATGGTGATCAGCTCGACGATCGGCACGGGCGTCCTGGTGGCCGCCGACGCGCTGCCGGCCGGTGACTTCTGGGCGACCTGGTCGGTGTGGTGGACGGGCGATGCGATGGGCGTCCTGTTCATCGCCCCGCTCCTGCTGGCCGCCCGCACCGCCCGCCTGCCCCGCGGCTCGCCGGTGCTGCGCGGCGCGGAGGCCCTGCTCCTGCTGGGCGGCACGGCGACGATCACCCTGGTCGCCACCCACAGCTCGGTCAACCTCCTCTTCCTGGTCGTCCCCTTCCTCATCTGGGCGGCCTTCCGCTTCCAGCTCCTCGGCGCCGCCCCCTGCGCCCTGACCGCATCCATCGTCGCGATCACCGCGGGCGCCGTGGGCTCGGGCCCCTTCGCCGGCCAGGACCTCCTCGCCAAGATGGTCATCCTCCAGGCCTTCAACGGCACCGTGGCCCTGACGGCCCTCCTGCTCTCAGCAGTGATCACCGAACGGAACCAAACCCTCCAGGCCCTCCAGGACGCCTGCGACGACCTCACGGAGGCCCTGACCCAACTCGCCCCGGACCACCCCCCTCACCACGCGCCCAGCCAGGCCCGACCCGACTCCGACACGGACGAACGGAGAGCCGGCGCACGAGACTTCAGATGACGCCTGGATCTGCGCAGACCCGCGGCGTCGGACGACCGCAGCCACATCGCCACCGTCGAACCGGTCGAACCCGCCGAACCGTCCGCTGTCTCCTGCCCCTTGGACTACTTCCCCACGGACTGAGCGACAGGGTTGTCCACAGCGGCCCGCACCGAGATCGCCGCTCCCGGTGTTCCTCCGGGTCGAGATCCCGGCCCGCCCAGCACTGCGGTCCTCTTGGCCCGACCCATGAAAACGCCAAAGGCCCCGGATCTCTCCGGGGCCTTTGAACTGATGTGCACTCGGCAGGATTCGAACCTGCAACCTTCTGATCCGTAGTCAGATGCTCTATCCGTTAAGCTACGAGTGCTTGTTGTTCTGTTTTCTCGCCGCTCCCGGCCCTTCCGGCCCGCTCGCGGCGACAGGAAGAACATTACATGACTGCCGCCGCCATGTGAAATCCGTTTGCCGCACCCCTTGTGACCTGCGGAAACGGCCTGATCGGGGCGGGTCTCAGGGGTGTCGCAAAACGCCGAAGCCCCGGTCCTGGGACCGGGGCTTCGTGATCTAGCGCGGAGGCGGAGGGATTTGAACCCTCGATGGGCTTTAAGGCCCAAACCGCATTAGCAGTGCGGCGCCATAGACCGGACTAGGCGACGCCTCCAGCACAGCCGCCCGCGCGAGCGCGAGTGGTGCGTGCAGATGATGACACAGTCGAGCGTGCTGTCACCAATCGACCTCCACGGTACTAGGCGGGTAGGCCGCAGGGCAAAGCTCTTCCCGGCGTGCTTCGCGGAGCGCCGGGCAGGGAGAGGCGGGGCCGCAACGTACGCGAGGGTGCGGCGTTAGTCAGGTCATGTTGCAGGTCGACCGTTCCGCCCCGGCCCGGCGCCTTCGCCGGCTGCTCTTCGTCGCCGCCGGCTCTCTCGTCGCCGCCGGTTCCACATCCGTCGTGCCCGCCGCCGCGCACGCCCAGGCCGCGCCGGTTCCCCTCGCGTCCCCGTCGCTGAAAGAGACCGGCCGCTCCGGCGACCACCTCACCGTCACCGTCCGCAACGCCGGCGGCGCCGCCGACGGGACCTATGAGCTCTCCTGCCACCCGGCCGGCGGCGACCACCCCGACGCCACCGGCGCCTGTGCTGCGCTCGATCGCGGGAGCAGGTGGGGCAAGGACACCTTCGCCCCGGCGGCGCGGGACGGCTTCTGCACCATGCAGTACGGCGGGCCGGCCACCGCTCGTGTCACCGGGACCTGGGCCGGGCGCCCCGTCGACACGCGGTACGACCGCAGCAACGGGTGCGAGATCGACCGCTGGGACCGGCTCGTGCCGCTCCTTCCCGACCTGCGGCAGCAGGGACGGCCGTAGCCGCACGACAGCACCGGGGCGCCGTACGTCAGGAAGCAGGGGGTCCGGTACGCCGTCGCACAGGGGTTCCATGGGGGAAGCATCGGCTCCGTAAAAGTCCCGCGAAGGTCTCGCGAAGCCCGAAGGACGCTGGCAGGACGTCGGCACAGGCGGACATACGTTCTGGGTCACTTCGTCGTGCGACCTCCCTCTCATCCGACGTCGCGAGCGCAACCCCAGCCTTTAGACTCCCTCGCGTGACACGTCGCGGGCCGGTTGGCAAGATGGCCCGAGCGGTCGGCAAGGTGCGGTAACAGGGAGGAAGCGTCTCGTGAGCAGCAGGCCATCCCGAGGCGCTGCTCGCCTCGCAGCCATACTCGACGCGCTTCCCGATGCGTTGGTGCTGGTCAACGCCAATGGGACCGTCGTCAACGCCAACACCATCGCCCTGGAGGCCTTCGAGGCGCCGGGGACGGCTCTGGTGGGGCGGGGGCTGCTCGATCTGCTGCCGCAGTTCGACTCCAAGCTGATCCCGGGGTCCATGCGGCGGCCCGACCACATGGACCCGCAGGGCCGGACCAAGCCGACCCGGATGATGGCCCGCCGGACCGACGGCAGCGAGTTCCCCGTCGAGGTCACGTCCGCGAACCTCGAAAACGGGCAACAGGCCTACGACGGATACGGCTACGGCGGTGACGAGCTGCTGATGCTCGTCGTACGTGATCTGACCGGCACCGTCGACACCGAGGCCGAGCTGGCGCGTTCGCAGCGGCAGACCGAGATGATCCTGCGGGCCGCTTCGGAGGGTGTCGTCGGCACCGACACCGACGGGCGGATCGTCCTCGTCAACCCGGCCGCCGCTCAGATACTGGGTTACCGGGCCAGCGACCTCGGTGGACGCGAGCTGCACACGCTCGTCCTGCACTCCCGTGTCGACGGGTCGCCCTTCCCGTACGAGGAGTCCGCGCTCGCCGACACCCTGCGCTCGGGGCGCAAGCACCGGGTGCGTGGGCAGGTGCTGTGGTCCAAGGGCGGGGACGAGGTGTCCGTCGACCTGACGACCGCGCCCGTGCGCGACGGCGACCAGCTCGTCGGCGCCGTGATGACCTTCACCGACCGTCGGCCCTACGACGCCCTCGCCGAGGAGAAGACCACCGCCGAGGAGCGGCACGCCGAGGAGCTGGAACGGCTCGCCGAGGAGCACGCCTCGGAGCTGACCGCCCTGCGGCAGAAGCATGTGAGCGAGGTCGAGGAGCTCCAGGAGCTGCACGCCGAGGAGCTCGCCGCCGGCGAGGAGCGGTACGCCGCCCTCGGGGAACGGGAGAAGGACCGGTACGAGGCGCTGGCGGCTCGGCACGAGCAGTTGCTGACGCTGCTCGCCGGCTCTCTCCGGGGCCCCCTCGACGAACTCCGCCGCGAACTGGCTGCGCTCGCCGCCGACGACGCCGGGCAGCTGTGGCCCGAGGCCAACCAGGTGCTCCATCACCTGTCGGCCGGCTACTCCCGGATCACGACGCTCATCGACAACGTCCTCGGGTACCAGCAGCTCGACTCGGGGACCGGCCAGGTCTCCCGTACGAAGGTGATGCTCGACGCCGTCGTCGCCGCGGGTGTCGACGGGGCCGTCGAGCTCATCGGGCCGGGCCGGGTGCAGTTCGCCGTGCACGCGCCGCCCATCGAGGCCGAGGTCGACCCGCAGCGCCTCGCCACCGCGCTCGCGCATCTCGTCGCGGATGTCGCAGGGGTCGACGCGACCGGGAACTCACCCGTGTCGGCGGGCGGTTACATGGACAACACCGTCGTCGTCGCCGCGGCACAGCGCGGGGAGGTCGTACGGATCGAGGTGCGCGGGCCGTATGCCGGGGGAGACCCGGTGCACGAGCCGATCGTGCGCGGGATCGTGCGGGCGCACGGCGGCGTGCTGCAGACGCACGACGTGCCGGGGATGAGCGGCAGTGCGTACGTCCTCGAAGTGCCCATCGGGGGTGGGGCGGGAGCCGTTCCGGCCGCCCCCGCGGACGGCGTCGCGCCTGAGGCCGGTGACGGGACCGAGGGGGCCGCTGCGGCCACCGGTGCCGAGCAGAGTGCCGGCGGCGGGCGGCGGCGGGCCCGGCGGTCCTCCGTGGACGCCTTCCTGGAGAGCGACACGCCCGGTGCCGACGCCGATTCCGGTGACGCGGAGGGCTCTGCGCCCACCGGGCGACGGCGCAGGCGTGCGGCAGCCGCCACTCCGGAACTGCCCCAGGGTGGGTCGGACGCCGGCGGCGAGGCCTCCGGCGGTACCGGACGGCGGCGCGGACGACCTGCCGAGGACGGCGGGGACGGCGGCGACGACGTCTCCGAGGGGGCCGTCGTCACGGCCGCCGAACATGCGGCGGGGGCCGCGGCCACCGGGAACGGCCTCGGCGGGACCGTACCTCCGCAAGGGGTGCCCGCTCCCGGCGGCCGGCGCGCCCGGCGGGACGGCGGCGAGCAGCACGCCTTGCCGCCCGCCCTGCCCGCGGCCGGCGCCTCCGCTTCGGCTTCGGCTTCCGGGTCCGGTACGGCCGGCCCGGGCGACGCTCCTCAGCCGTCCGGACGGCGTCGACGTGCCCTCGCCACGGCCGCCGAGCGGGGTGCCGCGCAGGCGCAGGAGGCGGGGCCCCGTCCGGTGTTCGCGCTGCCGCCCGCCGCGGCGGACCGGACTGCTGCCAGTAAGGGGGAGGGGCACGGCGGTGGTGAGCCGGCTGCGGCTCCCTCTACGGCGCCGGCCGCGGCCGCGGCCATGACGCCGGGTGTGGCTGGCGCGCCGGGTGCGCCTGTGGCTGCTCCGGGTGCGGTCCCAGCTCCCGTGCAGGCGCAGGTTCAGGTTCCCGGGCAGGTTCAGGTACCCGGGCAAATTCAGGTACCCGGGCAGGGCGCTCCTGGGGACGTTCTTGTCGACGAGGGCCGGCACGATGCCGTGCCGCACGATCAGGCCGCGGACCACACCCCGCCGCAGCCGCATCCGACCAGCGCGCCGACCGGACGTCGCCGACGGGCCGTGGGCCAGCCGGGTGCGGAGCACCCCGCACCGCCGGTTACGGACCAGCCCGCCCGGGCCACCGCGCCGAATCCCGCCGCGCCGAGCGGGCCCCTCCCCGCCGAGGCGGCCCCCGAGCAGGGCACCCCGGCTCAAGGCACTCCGGCCCCGCAGCCGTGGCCCGCCGCCGATGACACCCCGGACGCCGGGACTGCCGTACCGGCGAACGTCGCTGCCGGCACGCCCGTGCCCCCGCAGGCCGCGCCTGGCGCCCCCGTACCGCCGAAGCCGAACGGCACCCAGCCCGCGCAGCCCCAGCCCGCCTCGGGCACGCCGGCTCCGGGCACCCCGTTGCCTCCGGAAGCGGCAGGTGCGGCCGGTCCGTCGGAGCGGGCGGCCCAGCCGCTGCCCGCCGAAGCCACGGCTCCCGGTGCCCCGGCCGCCCCCATCGACCCGAACTCGACGCAGGGCCGGGCGATCAGTGTGCGGACGTTGGGGCAGGGGGTGCCGTTCACGCGGCAGGCTGCTCAGGTGCAGCAGCCGACGTCGCCGTCGGCCACGCCTCCCCCGCATCAGACCAGCGGCGGACGGCGCCGCAAGCTGGGTACGCCGCCCGACCCCGCCGCGCGGCCCGGCGCTTCGCCGGAGCAGGCGGCGCGGCCGCATCCACCGACCGAGCAGCCGGTACCCGCGCAGCCGCAGCAGTCGCTCGGCGGGCAACCGCAGTCCCAGCCGCAGCCCCAGCCGTCGCCGGCCGGGCAGTCACGGCTGGCGCCGACGGGCGAGGCGGCCGGACGGTCGTACGCCATAGGCGCACCGGACGAGAACGCCGCCGAGGGACCCGAGCCGCTGGACGGGCCGGGCGGGGCCATCGAGGTCGCCGACACTCCGCGCCCGCAGCCGATGGACGATGAGCTTCCGCCGGAGCCGCTCGACAACCCGCGGCGGCTGCTGGTGTGGCCCGCGCCGGATGTGACGACCCAGCAGGCGCTGAGCGACCGCGGCTACCGTCCGGTCATCGTGCACTCGCGCGAGGAGGTCGACGCGCAGATCGCGGCGTTCCCTGCCGCCTTGTTCGTCGACCCGCTGACCGGGCCGATCACGCGGACCGCGCTGCAGTCGCTGCGGCAGGCCGCCGTGGCGGCCGAGGTGCCGGTGATGGTGACCGCGGGCCTCGGACAGGCCTCGCGGGAGGCGGCGTACGGCGCCGATCCTGCCGTGCTGCTCAAGGCGCTGGCGCCGCGGGACAGTGAGCAGCACCCGCCGCGCGTGCTGCTGATCGAGGAGCACGCGGAGATCGCGCTGGCGCTGACCGCGACGTTGGAGCGGCGCGGGATGCAGGTGGCGCGGGCCGCGAGTGATGCCGACGCGGTGGCGCTGGCGGGTGACTTCCGGCCGAACCTGGTCGTGATGGACCTGCTCCAGGTGCATCGGCGCCGGGCCGGGATCGTGGACTGGCTGCGCGCGAACGGGCAGCTCAACCGCACCCCGCTCGTCGTCTACACCGCCGCCGTCGACCAGGCCGACCTGCCCCGCCTGGCCTCGGGCGAGACGGTGCTGTTCCTGGCCGAACGGTCCACGAGCGGTGAGGTGCAGTCTCGGATCGTGGACCTGCTGTCGCGGATCGGGACCAACTAAGGACCGGTGAAGCGCCCCGAAAGGGGCGCGGGACTGTTTCGAGATGCGGTTTCGATGTGCCGTTTCGATGTGCGGTTTCGAGGTGCGGTTTCGATGAGCGGTTTCGATGTGCGGTCACCGCCGCGTGGGGCGAGCAACCACGGATCACCCGCAGCCGCCCGCCCTACGACAGTTCCCCGCAACGACGCCCCGTCAGGGCCGTCAGAGCCGTCAGAGCCGTCAGAGCTGGGTGACGTCCAGGCCGCCCTCGGCGTACTGCCTGCGCAGCACCTTCTTGTCGAACTTGCCGACGCTCGTCTTCGGCACCGCCGCGATGACCGTCCACCGCTCCGGCAGCTGCCACTTGGCGATCTTGCCCTCGTCGGCGAGGAAGGCGCGCAGGGTCTCGAAGTCGGCGTTGGCGCCCTCCTTGAGGACGACAGTCGCGAGCGGGCGCTCGCCCCACTTCTCGTCGGGGACGGCGACCACGGCGGCCTCGGCGACGTCCGGGTGGGACATCAGCGCATTCTCCAGGTCGACCGAGGAGATCCACTCGCCGCCGGACTTGATGACGTCCTTGGCGCGGTCGGTGAGGGTGAGGAAGCCGTCGGGGGAGATGGTGCCGACGTCGCCGGTCTTCAGCCAGCCGTCCTCGCTGAACTTGTCGGCGGGGCGCAGCGGTTCGGCGTCGGGGCCGTTGTAGTACGCGCCTGCGATCCAGGGGCCGCGCACCTCCAGCTCGCCCGCCGACTCGCCGTCCCACGTGATGCGCTCGCCGCCGGGGCCGGTGAGCCGGGCCTCGACACTCGTCGGGAAGCGGCCCTGGGTGAGCCGGTAGGCGAACTCCTCCTCCGTGCCGACCGCGTGGGCCGGCGGCCGGGCGACCGTGCCGAGCGGGGAGGTCTCCGTCATGCCCCAGGCGTGGCAGACCCGCATGCCCAGGTTGTCGAACGCCTCCATGAGCGAGGGCGGGCAGGCCGAGCCGCCGATGGTGACCTGGCCGAGGGTGGAGACGTCCCGGGGGTTCGCGGTGAGCTCGGCGAGCAGGCCCTGCCAGATGGTGGGCACGGCGGCCGCGTGGGTCGGCTTCTCGCCCTCGATCATCTGCGCGAGCGGCGCGGGCTGGAGGAAGCGGTCCGGCATCAGCATGTTGACGCCGGTCATAAAGGTGGCGTGCGGCAGCCCCCAGGCGTTGACGTGGAACTGGGGCACCACCACGAGCGAGGTGTCCTGGTCCGTCAGGCCCATCGACTGAGTCATGTTGACCTGCATGGAGTGCAGGTAGATCGAACGGTGCGAGTAGACGACGCCCTTCGGGTCGCCCGTGGTGCCGGAGGTGTAGCACATGGCGGCGGCCTGCCGCTCGTCCAGCTCGGGCCAGTCGTACACCGTCGGCTTGCCGGCGATCAGGTCCTCGTACTCGTGGACCTGGACGGAGGCGCCCGCGAGGAGGGAACGGTCGCCCGGACCCGTCACCACCACGTGCTCGATCGGCTTGAGGTGCGGGAGCAGCGGGGCGAGCAGGGGGAGGAGCGAACCGTTGGCGATGACCACGCGGTCGGCCGCGTGGTTGACGATCCAGGCCAGCTGCTCGGCCGGAAGCCGGAGGTTGAGGGTGTGCAGGATCGCACCCATGGAGGGGATCGCGAAGTAGGCCTCGACGTGCTCGGCGTTGTTCCACATCAGGGTCGCGACGCGTTCGTCGCCGACCACGCCCAGGTCCTCGCGCAGGGCATGCGCCAGCTGGGCCGCGCGGGCACCGACCTCGGCGAAGGAACGGCGGTGCGGCTCGGCCTCACCGGTCCAGGTGGTGACCTGTGATGTTCCGTGGATCGTCGACCCATGGGCCAGGATCCTCGAGATCAGCAGCGGTACGTCCTGCATCGTGCTCAGCACGGCGTCCTCCCGGGGGCGACATTGCCTACGCGGTAGTAAGGGTTGCGGAGATTCTGCGCGCATACCGCGCGGTATGTCACTAGTACCGGCTGATCGATCACGTCACGTTGCGTTCACGGGGCTGTGACGGTAGGCGGAGCCGGGGGGTGAGCAGGCCGCCGGGCAGGGGTGGGAGGCGGGGCGGGGGCGGGGCGGGGGGCGGGACGGTGGAGAGGCCGGCAGGCAGGGGTGGGGCGGTGGCCGTGCGTCGGCGTCGGTCGGACGCCTGCGCCTGCGCCTGCGCCTGCGCCTGCGCCGGTCCTACCGGGCCAGCACCAGCTCAGGGTCCTCGCGGAGCTTGCCGAGGGCTCTCGACACCGCCGACTTCACCGTGCCGACGGAGACGCCCAGCACCTCGGCCGTCTGAACCTCGCTGAGGTCCTCGTAGTACCGCAGGACGACCATCGCCCGCTGCCGCGCCGGCAGCCGCATGATCGCGCGCCACATGGCGTCGTGCAGCGCCTGCTGCTCGGCCGGGTCGGCGTCATGGCCGAGGGTGGGCTCCGGCTCGGGCAACTCATCGCAGGCGAACTCGTCGACCTTGCGCTTGCGCCACTGCGACGTCCGCGTGTTCAGCAGCGCCCTGCGCACATAGCCGTCGAGCGCGCGATGGTCCTCGATGCGCTCCCAGGCCACGTATGTCTTGGTGAGCGCGGTCTGCAGCAGGTCCTCCGCGTCGCACGGGTTCGCGGTCAGCGACCGGGCGGTACGCAGCAGCACCGGCTGGCGGGCCCGCACGTACGACGTGAAGGAGGGATACGTCGCGTTCGGAAAGGACCGCGTCGCGGCGTCGGAAGCGCTGGTGCAGACGGGTGTGGTCATGGCTCCACGCTATGAGCGACCCCTACTTCAGCGGATCGGCCGCAGGTGCCGAAGCAACGTCCGCCTCAGGTTGTAGGGGTGGGGCTGACTCCACCTCCTGAAGGTGGACGAGCGACGGACGCATACTGCGGGATTACCCCTGAGGGTCACCCGCCGCCGGCGAGGCCGGGGTCACCCGTCGCCGGCCAGGACCAGCCCGGATGTCGGCACCCCTGTCCCCGCCGTCACCAGCACTCTCTCCACCCCGGGTATCTGGTTCACCGACCTCCCCCGCACCTGCCTCACCCCCTCCGCGATTCCGTTCATCCCGTGCAGATACGCCTCCCCGAGCTGCCCCCCGTGTGTGTTGAGCGGCAGCCGCTCCTCGGCCACGAAGTCCGCAGCCTCCCCCTTTCCGCAGAACCCGAACTCCTCCAGCTGCATCAGCACAAAAGGTGTGAAGTGGTCGTACAGGATGCCCACGTCGATCTCCCCCGGCCCCAGCCCCGCCGTCCGCCACAGCTGCCGCGCCACCACGGCCATCTCCGGCAGGCCGGTGAGGTCGTCCCGGTAGAAGCTCGTCATCTGCTCCTGCCCGCGCCCGGCGCCCTGCGCCGCCGCCGCTATGACGGCCGGCGGGTGGGGCAGGTCACGGGCCCGGTCGACGGACGTGACGACGATCGCCTGGCCGCCGTCCGTCTCCTGGCAGCAGTCCAGCAGCCGCAGCGGTTCGACGATCCAGCGCGAGGCCGCGTGGTCGGCGAGGGTGATGGGTCTGCCGTGGAAGTACGCGGCCGGGTTGGTCGCGGCGTACTTGCGGTCCATGACCGCCACATGTCCGAAGGCCTCCGGCGTCAGCCCGTAGGTGTGCAGATACCGCTGCGCCGCCATCGCCACCCAGGAGGCCGGGGTGAGCAGCCCGAACGGCAACGACCAGCCGAGCGCCACGCCCTCCGCCGACGGCTCCCGGTGCTGCACTCCCGAGCCGAAGCGCCGCCCCGACCGCTCGTTGAAGGCCCGGTAGCAGACCACCACCTCCGCAATCCCCGTGGCCACGGCGAGCGCCGCTTGCTGGACGGTCGCGCAGGCCGCGCCGCCGCCGTAGTGGACGCGGGAGAAGAAGGACAGGTCACCCATCCCGCACGCCTGGGCCACGGCGATCTCCGGGCTGGTGTCCATCGTGAACGTCACCATCCCGTCCACGTCCCCCGGCGTCAGCCCCGCGTCGTCCAACGCGGCCCGCACCGCTTCCACCGCCAGCCGCAGCTCGCTGCGCCCCGAGTCCTTGGAGAACTCGGTGGCCCCGACACCGACGATCGCCGCCCGCCCGGCGAGGGCGTCCCGCGTCCGCACGCTCATGCCGGTCCCTCCGACACGGTCACCGTCACTGTCCCGGTCACGTGCTTGCCGATGCCGTTCGCGCCGGTCACCCTCACCGTGGCCGTGCCGCCGTCGACTTCCTCGACCCTGCCCGTCAACACCATCGTGTCCCCGGGGTAGTTGGGCGCCCCGAGTCGTATGGCCACCTTGCGCAGGACGGCTGTCGGTCCGAAGTGGTCGGTGATGTAGCGGCCGACCAGGCCGTTCGTCGTCAGGATGTTCATGAAGATGTCGGGGGAGCCCTTCTGCCGGGCCAGCTCCGCGTCGTGGTGCACGTCCTGGTAGTCGCGTGAGGCGATGGCGCCGGCGACGATCAGCGTGCGGGTGATCGGGACCTCCAGCGGAGGCAGTTCGTCACCGGCCCTCATGTGCCTCACCGCTACTCCCTCACCGCCCGTCATGTGTCCGCCTCCTGCATCTGCTCAGCCTCCTGAACGCGCCAGACCGGCAGCACCAACTCCTCCTCGTACTGCTGGAATTCCAGCCGCACCGGCAGCCCGATCCGCACCTTGTCGTACGGCACCCCCAGCACGTTGCCGATCATCCGCACCCCTTCGGCCAGTTCGATCAGGCCGACCGCGTACGGAGGGTCGAAGGCGGGGAACGGCGGATGGTGCATCACGACGTACGAATAGACCGTCCCCTCGCCACTCGCCTCGACCGTGTCCCAGTCCAGCCCGCCGCAGGCGTTGCAGCCGGGCAGCCAGGGGTGGCGCAGGGTGCCGCAGCCGGTGCACCGCTGGACGAGCAGCCTGTGCTGCTCCACGCCCTCCCAGAAGCCGGCGTTGTCGCGGTTGACGACAGGGCGGGGGCGGGCGGGCCTCTGTCGCCGGTCCGGCTGTGACGGCTTCGGCCCTGTCCGGCGTATGGGCGCGTACTTGAGGATGCGGAAGCGGTGGGTGCCGGCGAGGTCGGGGCCGACGCGGATGTCCATGCGGGTGGTGACGAAGTACCCCGTGCCGAGCTTCGTCGTCTTCTTCTCCGAGATCGACTCGATCACCGAGTCGAAGGTGATCTCGTCCCCCGGCCGCAGGGGCCGTAGATACTCCTGCTCGCAGTCCGTGGCGACCACCGAGGTGAAGCCCGCTGCGTCGAGCAGGCCGAGCAGGTCGTCATACGCGTGCGTGCGTCCCGTATGGCCCACGAGACCGCTCATGGTCCACGCCTGGAGCATGGTGGGCGGTGCGATGGCGTCCGGTCCCGAGTACGCCGGGTTGGTGTCGCCCATCGCCTCGCACCAGTGCCGGATCATGGGCGCGTTGACGGGATCCCGGCCCGCACGGGCCACGGCGGCCCACCGGCCCTCGTAGGCCTTGAGCCGCGTCTCGAACTCGTCGCCCGCCTTCACCTCATGGCTCACCACCGACTCGTAGCTCACCGTCGCCCCCTCGTCCTTATTGCCCCACGGCGCATCGCACTGACATCGCTCTGACACTTCTGGTACACCGCGACCGCCGATCCGGTTCCCACCACTTCTCGGGAACGTCCACGAGGCCCCACGAAGGTTTCTGACTGTCCGTCAGATACGACACACTGTCAAGGCCACGGAAAAACGCCTGCGCGGCGGTACCGAAGTACCGCCGCGCAGACGCGCTACACCCCACAGAGCACACCCCGCACACTCCGAGGAGGCCGGTGTCTGAGCACGGGACACCGACCCCTCAGCTCACCACCAGAGCGGCGTGAAGTTGACGGCCGTGTTGTCGTTGCCCTGGTTGACGGACGTGAACGCGGAGCCGTTGACCTGGGCCGTGTTGCTCTGGTTCGAGGCGCCGGAGCCGGTCGCCTGCTGCTGGGTGGTGGACGAGTTGCCGTAGTTGTCGCCGCCGACCCCGCTGCCGATGAGGCCCTGAGCGGCGTTCGTGACAGCCGCGCTGGATCCGTCGTCCGCGAAGGCGCCGTTGTCCGCAGTCGCGACGCCGGTGAAGAGGGCGGCGGCCAGCGGGAGTGCGGAGACGGCGGCGATGACGCGGGCGGTACGGATGCTTGCCATGTTTGTTCCTCCAGAACAGGTGCGTCCAGGCTCCCCGCCGGACGCATTGGTGGTGCATGAAGTACTGCTCTCTCCAAGGCAGTTGGCCGACCGCCCCGGAGTTCTGCACGACGTCGCGAGATCAGAGTTGCCCACCGAATCCCCGGCGAACCACCCCGGAAGCACCTATTCGCCCTCAAGCGTGATGACAAGTCGATAAACCCCTTTCACCACTTCCATCTCCCAAGCCAGGGCAGTACGGGCAGCTCCACCCCAAGCCGCACAAGGGAGGAAAGGTTCCGGCGCACTTCCGGCCAATCCCCGCCGATCGGCGCGTCACCCGGCGAGTCGCCCCCTCCCCCTCTTTCTTTTTTCGAACACACGTACGAACATAGAGGCATGGCCACCACCGACCGGCAGGCCACGACGCTGGCCCTCGCACACGCCCTGTCAGCCGCCGAGCGCGGACTGGCCGTCATCCCCCTGTCCCGGACGAAGCTCCCGGCCCTGCGCTCCCCGCATCGCGACGACCCCGCCCCCGCGCCCTGCCACGGCGAGTGCGGCCGTTTCGGGCACGGGGTCTACGACGCCTCCACCGACCCCGCCCGCATCCGCGAGCTCTTCGCCGCCGCCCCCTGGGCCACGGGCTACGGCATCGCCTGCGGCCTGCCCCCGCACCATCTGATCGGCATCGACCTCGACACCAAATCCGGTACGGACTCCTCCGCCGCCCTGCGCGAACTGGCACTGCGCCACCTGTTCACCATTCCGCCCACGGTGGTCGTCCTGACCCCGAGCGGCGGCCGCCACCTCTGGCTGACCGGCCCGGCCGACGTCGTCGTCCCCAACTCGGCGGGCCGCCTCGCACCCGGCATCGACATCCGCGGCGCCGGCGGCTACCTAGTCGGCCCCGGTTCCCGCACCGACCACGGCACCTACAGCACCGCTCCCGGCACCACCCACATCACCCCCGCGCCCTGCCCGCGCGCCCTCCTGCGCCTTCTGCTCCCCCCGCCCCGCACGCACCACTTCACGCCCCTGGCGGCCGGCGGCCACGGCCAGGGGCTCGTCCAGTTCGTGCTCGCCGCCCACGAGGGCCAACGCAACACCCGCCTGTTCTGGGCGGCCTGCCGCGCCTACGAGGACGGCATCGGCCCCGCGCTCGTCGACCCCCTTGTCGAGGCGGCGCTCAACACCGGCCTGACCGAACGCGAGGCCCGCGCGACGATCGCTTCGGCGGCGCGGATGACGGGGCACCGGCCCTGACGGGCGCAGACGTCCGACCGAGGCCCTGAACCGACCGAGGCCTTGAATCCGACCGAGGCCTCGAAAATGCACGGGAGCTCGATGCACCACCGCCCTAGAGTGCCGACCATGTCGCTGACCCGTGTCGTCCTCACGTCCGGCCGCTCGCTCGACCTCTCCGAGCTGCAGTTCTCCTCGACGTACGGCGGAATGCTGGAGGGCTACCCGTGCAAGCCGGTCAACGACATGAAGATCAAGGGCCTCGTCGGTGCCGCGGAACGAGACCATCCTTCCGTGCCGGTGCACGTCGTGCCGCCGCCGCGCGAGTATCCCGACCAGTACGCGGGCGCGTTCGGCCCGGTCGAGGTGCTGCCCTCCGTGGCCTGCGTCGGCGCCTTCCGCTCCACGCCCCTCGACCGCGACCACGACCCGGTCCTGCACCGCTCCGCCCTCACGATCATCTGGTTCCAGCCCACCACGCACGTGCCGTACGGCTGCGACGCGGAGGACGCGCTGCGGGAGGTGGACTGGGAGGGGTTGGCGCGGGACTACGAGCTTTAGCGCTCTGCGCGCCTTAGCGCTCTGCGCGCCTTAGCGCTCTGCGATCTTCAGCGTGCTGCGGAGTAGCCGCGCCGTGGAGAAATCGGCTTGCCCCGTGGGGGAGCTCCCGTGCCAAGGTCGGCCGATGAGCGTTTCCCGACGTGACCTGCTGCGCTGGCAGTTCGATCTGACCTGGGCGCTGTTCGAGTACCACCTCGACCGGCTCCGGCCCGAGGACTTCCTGTGGGAATCCGGACCGCACTGCTGGACGGTACGCCGTGCCGCAGACGGCACCTGGGCGCCGGACTGGGCGGAGACCGAGCCCGAGCCCGTCCCGGTGCCGACGATCGCCTGGGTGAGCTGGCACATCGGCTGGTGGTGGAGCGTGGCCACGGACCATCTGCGGGGACGCCCGCCCCGGGAGCGGACCGACGTCACGTGGCCCGGCGCCGGCACGGCAACCGTTGCCTGGCTGCGCGACCTGCGCACGGACTGGCTGGCGGCACTGGAGGGGCTCGACGAGACGGGCCTGGAGGCCACGGCGACGTTCCCGTGGCCGAACGACCCGCAGTACACGATCGCCCACATGATCGGCTGGGTGAACGCCGAGCTGATGAAGAACGCCGCGGAGATCGGGCAGTTGAGGCTGCTGCGGGCGAGCCGGACGGGCGGCTGACCTGGGCGTTCACTGCATGGCGCTACGAGATGTCCAACTCGGCCTGCACCCCCAGAATGGGCATTACCAGGTGTTTTGTGCGCCGGATCGGATCGGAGACGCCATGACGGACCTCAAGTTTGAGCAGAAGCGGTCCCTGTCCCGCCTGGAGGCGGCTGATCAGCTGGCGGCGCTCGCGACCGCCTTGCGGCAGGGCGGGGACGCCGAACTGGAAATCGATCCCTGGAAGTTGAGCCTGCGGATCCCCGACGACATCCACAGCGAAATCGAGTTCGAGGTCGAGGACGGGGAGATCGAACTCGAGATCGAGCTCAAGTGGCCGATCACATCGGCTGCCCGGACGGCGCCATCGCCGACGACGGAAGAGCGGACCGCCACGAAGCGGACCACGGCGAAACGGACCACGGCGAAGCGAGCCACCGCGAAACGAACCACCGCGAAACGAGCTGCCGCTGCCGCGAAGGGGACCGCCGCGAAGAAGTCCTGAACCTCGTCGGCACGGCACTTCGCAGCGCAGCACGCAACAGCCCGGGGGGGGAGAAGCGACGAGCCGAGGAAACGCCTGATCTCGACGTCACGGTGTGTCTAGGCTCCGTACATGACCTTGGAATGGGAACAAGTAATCGTTCACTCGGCGGATCCGGTGGCCCTGGGGCAGTGGTGGGCCAGGGCTCTTGGTTGGGTCGTGGTCCACCAGGATGATGACGAGTTCGAGATCCGCCCGGAACCGGATCGCCTGCCAGGGTTGGACTTCGTCCGGCTCGACGAGGCAAAGAAAGCCAAGAGCCGGCTGCATCTCGACTTCAGGCCGGATGACCAGGCCGCCGAGGTGGCTCGCCTCGAGGCCCTCGGCGCGAAGCGTGTCGACATCGGCCAGGGCGACAAGTCCTGGGTCGTCATGGCAGACCCCGAAGGCAACGAGTTCTGCATCCTTGGGCAGCGGCGTCAGTGAGAACCACTGAGAGCGCGCGCATCCATCAACGCCTGCGCTGATAGGCCAGGACGATCCCGATCGTGGCCAGCACCACGACCAGGACGACGAACCAAGTGGGCATTGAGTCGAGCCCTTTGTAGGCGATCGGGGCGGTCATGCGCATCGGACCTCCTTGGACGGCAGCACTCTCCGAGTGCCCGTCGTCGAGATCGAGATGCTCCGCCCCCGGAGCCGCCTCCGTGCAGGTATCACGCACCAGAACGGCCCCTGACCGATTTACCAGGTCAGGGGCCGTTCGCACTGCTTATCGCGCGGTGGGTGTGGGATTTGAACCCACGGTGACATCGCTGCCACGACGGTTTTCAAGACCGTTCCCTTAGGCCGCTCGGGCAACCCACCTCGGCCCCGGCCCACCTGGGGCGGAGCGGCTACAGCCTACCGGCCGCGCGGGCTGTGCGGGGTGCGCGGTCCGTTTGGGGCCAATGGCTCCGCCGTCGGGAGGGGTTGGTCGGCGGAGCCGGGCGTACGCGCGCGTGGCGGTCGGTGTCAGCTGTCGCCCGTGCGGGAACCCAGGGTCAGGTCGACCGTGCGGGACTGGCTGCCCCGTTCGTAGGTGATGGTGACCTTGTCGCCGGGCTCGTGCGTCCAGATCTCGCCGATCAGGGTCGGGCCGGAGTCGATCACCCGGTCGTCGAGCTTGGTGATGACGTCGCCGGGCTTGAGGCCGGCCTTGGCGGCGGGGCCGCCCGCCTCGACCGCGTCCGAGCCGCTGGCGCCCTGCTCGGTGATCTTGGCGCCGTCGGTGGTGTCCTCCAGGGAGACGGAGGCGCCGATCTTGGCGTAGACCGGCTTGCCGGTCTTGATCAGCTGCTGGGCGACGTACTTGGCCTGGTTGATCGGGATGGCGAAGCCGAGGCCGATCGAGCCGGACTGGCTGGTGCCGCCCAGGCCGTTGGCGGCGGACTGGATCGCGGAGTTAATGCCGATGACGTTGCCCTGGGCGTCCAGCAGCGGGCCGCCGGAGTTGCCGGGGTTGATCGAGGCATCGGTCTGCAGGGCGCTCATGTACGAGGCGTTGCTGCCGGTGCCGTCGCTGGAGGCGACCGGGCGGTTCTTGGCGCTGATGATGCCGGTGGTGACCGTGTTGGAGAGGCCGAAGGGGGCGCCGATCGCGATCGTCGAGTCGCCGACGGCCACCTTGTCGGAGTCACCCAGCGTCAGCGGCTTGAGGTCCGACGGGGCGCTCTTGAGCTTGATGACCGCGACGTCGTAGCCCTGCGCGTTGCCGACGACCTCCGCGTCGTACTTCTTGCCGTTCGCGAAGGTCGCCGTGAGCTTGCCGCCGTCGACCGCGTCGGCCACCACGTGGTTGTTGGTGACGATGTGGCCCTCGGTGTCGAAGACGAAGCCGGTGCCGGTGCCGCCCTCGCCGCCGCTGCTCTCGGCCTGGATGGTGACGGTGCTCGGCAGCGCCCTGGCCGTCACGCCCGCGACAGTGCCCGGGTCGCGCTTGACGGAGCCGCCGCTGTCGGGGGCGGAGACGGTCGTCGAGGAGGTGTTCTCGTTGTTCTTGGCCAGCGTGTAGCCGAGGCCGCCGCCCAGGCCGCCCGCGACCAGCGCGGCGATGAGAACCCCGGCGAGCAGCCCGCCCCGCCCGCGGCCGGACTTCGGCTCCGGCTGCTGGTAGCCCGCTCCCCAGCCGGTGCCCGCGCCGGAGCCGCCCGCACCGAAACCACCGGCACCGAAGGCACCCGCACCACCCGCACCGGCGCCGCTGTCGGCGTACTGCGGGGTGCCGGGCGGCGGCGGGGGCGGCCAGGACGCGTCGGGGGCCGAGCTCTGCGGCACGGGGGCCTGCGCAGGCTGCTGGGCTCCGTTCGAGGCGGCCTCGCCGGCGGGCGGCTGAGAGCCGTCGGCGGCCGGGGCCGCGTACGGCTGCGTGCTGTTCGAGCCTGCCGGGGCGTCACTCGGCACCGGCGGGATCGAAGCGGTCGGGGCGTCACCGCCCTCGGGAGCCGGACGCTCCTGGGACGCCGGAGCAGCAGGAGCATCCACCGGCACTGGGGGTGCGGACGGGGCCGGGGGTACCGCGGCGCCCTCGTTCTCGGTGCTCACAGCTTCTCTCCTCGATCCACGGCTGTTGATATCGGTCGCACTCGGTCACGCCCGTTCACGCTGCAGTAATTGTCGGCTGTCGGTGCGCTTCAGCTGTGCATGGCTTTTTGTATGCCGTCAGCTTTTCCCACGGGCCGTCAGAGCACCATAAGCGGTTGCTGTGGGTCCACGGCCACTCTTTATATAGGTCATGTGCGACTAAAAGGGCACAATCCGAGCGTCTTTACGACTCCTCCGGTCCCACGCCTACCCCCGCTCGGTGGCACCATGACGCGGTGACCCAAGCACGGCAGCAGCAGATCCAAGTCGTCGCCCATCGCGGAGCCTCCGAAGACGCCCCCGAGCACACCCTGGCCGCGTACAAGAAGGCCATCGAGGACGGCGCGGACGCCCTTGAGTGCGATGTACGCCTCACCGCCGACGGTCACCTCGTGTGCGTCCACGATCGTCGCGTCAACCGTACGTCCAACGGCCGCGGCGCGGTCTCCGCGCTGGAGCTCGCCGAGCTCGCCGCCCTGGACTTCGGCTCCCGCAAGAACCGCGACTCGTGGAAGAACCGGGCCGAGGAGCCGGACTGGGAGTTCCGGCCGGAGGACCCCGAGGACACCTCCGTACTCACTCTGGAACGGCTGCTGGGGCTCGTCGCCGACGCGGGGCGGCGGGTGGAGCTGGCGATCGAGACGAAGCATCCGACCAGGTGGGCGGGGCAGGTCGAGGAACGGCTGCTGCTTCTGCTGAAGCGGTTCGGGCTCGACGCGCCCGCCTCGGCCGCGGAGTCCCCGGTGCGCGTCATGAGCTTCTCCGCGCGCTCGCTGCATCGCGTGCGTGCCGCCTCGCCCACGCTGCCCACTGTTTATCTGATGCAGTTCGTCTCACCGAGGCTGCGGGACGGACGCCTGCCGGCCGGCGTCCACATCGCGGGCCCCTCGATCCGGATCGTGCGCAGTCACCCCGCTTACGTGGAGCGCCTGAAGCGGGCCGGTCACCAGGTGCACGTCTGGACCGTGAACGAGCCACAGGATGTCGACCTCTGTGTCGAGCTGGGCGCCGACGCCATCATCACCAACCGCCCGCGCGCGGTGCTGCACCAGCTCGGCCGCTGACACACGCTGACACACAGGGGAACCCCTTGAACCCCTTCAATCCCTGCGCAACCTCTTGACCCCTGAACCCCTCCAGCCCCATTCTCCACTTCGGCCACACCGACGAATTCCAGCCATCCCGATTACAGGGAGTGCTCCGGCGCGTTCGTTCCGTATTCGATCGTTCTGAATGCGTCCCCGGACCTTGGTTGGCCGGTTTCCGGTACAGGCCAATGGGGCATCCACACCGTGGCGTGGGGCAAAGGAGGTCTCGGGGGTGGCGTTGGTGGTGGCACAGGAGGTGCCCACGTCGTCAAGCATGGCCGTTCCCCACGGCCCTGCGGGCGTGGGCAAGGCGCGGCACCGTATGCGCTCTCAATTGCGCAGGGGCGGCGTAGCGGAATCGGTCATCGACGACGCCGTTCTGATTCTTTCCGAACTCTTGAGCAACGCGTGCAAACACGGCCGACCGCTGGGTGACGCGCTGTCCGGGGACGGCGACGTCCGTGCCGCTTGGCGCATGGAGGCGGGCGGCAGGCTCACGCTGGAGGTGACGGACGGCGGCGGACCCACTCGCCCTGCTCCGGCCACGCCCTCGGTCACCGCGCACGGCGGCCGCGGGCTGAACATCATCACCGCCCTGGCCGACGACTGGGGTGTACGGGACGACGCCCGCGGCGAGGTCACGGTCTGGGTCGTGGTCCACGACGACGTTCATGATCCGGATGCGGGGCACCGCCGCGACGATTTCGCTACGCGCGTCGCAGCCCCGACCGTGGGCGCGATATCCGGCCTCGACTTCGCGGACGCCTTCGACGATCTGGACTGAAGGCACCGAACCGAGGGCTGAAGGCACCCAACCGAGAGAAACGGAAATGGAACCATCGGTTTCGACCGACGTTCCGCCTCCGTCGCGAAGTTCCTCCGCTCCCGGCACGACCGTGGGTTGTCCACAGCCTCCCGTCGACCATGGCGTGAACGGCTAGGCTCGCGCCCGTACGAGACGAGCCGTAACCGGGAGACACCCACGATGGCCAAGAAGCGACCCCAGACCAAGGCCAAGCGCCCGCAGATCATCGACGGCGAGGTCCCGGTCGTCGGCGCACGCGAGCCATGCCCCTGCGGCAGCGGCCGCCGCTACAAGGCCTGTCATGGCCGGTCCGCCGCGCAGGCGGTGACCGAGCTGGTGCAGCGCCCGTTCGACGGGCTGCCGGGCGAGTGCGACTGGGTGGCCCTGCGCGAGCTGGTGCCGGCCGCCACCGTCGAACTGCCCCTGAAGGGCGGCCTCCCCGAAGGTGTCCCGTCCGTCACGCTGGCCACGGTGCTGCCGATGGCCTGGCCGGCCCTGCGCCGCGACGACGGCTCGGTGCTGCTCGGCCTGCAGAACGACACGGCGTCGGGCGACATCAGCCGCGACCTCGCCGACACCCTCCAGCAGGCGCTCGCCGCGCAGCCCGGCACCCCGGTCCAGGGCCGCCGCGCCCCGGCCGACGGTCCGCGGCTGCAGGATCTGCTCGACCCCGAGGGCGCCTTCGAGCCAGTTGTCCACTCCGGGTTCGAGTTCTGGGTCCCGGACGCGGAGAACGCCACTCCGGAGGTGTCCGCCTCCCTGGAGCGGGCCAACGCCGCGGCCATCCCGACGGTCAAGCTCACCGGCGTGGACGCCGCCTACTGGTGCGAGACGCCGGACAAGAACCACCTGCGCTGGGTCATGCCGCACCCCGAGGAGCAGCTTCTGGACGCTCTCGCGCGGCTGCACGCGGCAGGGAAGTCGAACCTCGGCGAGGGCACGCGTCTCGTGGGCTCCTTCCGCGCTCACGGCCTCACCGTGCCGGTCTGGGACCTGCCGAGCGGTGTCGGCGCGGAGGACGTGGAGAAGCCGGCGGCCGAGTTCGCCGAGCGTCTCGCCGCGGCCCTGGCCGCGGACGCCCCGCTCACCGCGGACGAGCGTCGCGCGCGTGGCGGCCTGACCAACCGGCAGGTCACGCTCAGCTGACGGGCGCCTCACGGATCGGGTGCGGCTGAACGACCGTTCAGCCGCACGGCACCCCTCGGGAGGGGTGAATCCGATCACAACTCCCATACGGAGCAAGGGAATCCGTGACTGGAAAGCCCGGATCGAATTTGCGAACCGCCGATCTCTTGTTACCGTTCGAGTAGCCCGGTTGCTGGTGCATCCCCCGTCGCCAGCAACCGGGTCTTTCCATGTGCGCAGACCTTTACGGAACGACGTCACATGTCAACGGCCCGTACCCGCCCCTGAATTGCCCGGTGCAGAGTTGCTCGCGGAACGCAGCAACAACGCCCCGCCCCCGGCCCGCTCGGCGAACTCCGTGACGGCCGTGTAGGCGCCCGCATCTCCACGCGTGCGCTCCCGGGGCGTCTCGCAGGTCCCCGGTTCGTCCTCGGCACCCACGACGCAGCGCATCTGCAGCGTGCGTCCAGCGGGCCCCATGAGGCTCAGTACGGAGTCCAGCGCGCCGCCGGTCGCATTGCGGAAGTAGGTGCGCGCCCAGGTGTCCTCGCCCTGCGTGAGGACACAGGTCTGCGCCTCGATGCCCTCGGGCGAGGTGAGTTCGGGACCGCAGCGCACGGCGGTGGCGAGGCCCAGGTCGAGCAGCAGCGGGGAGCCGGTGGCAGCAGCCGACGGCGCCTTGGCGTCACCGCGAGGGGACGGACGTACGACGCCGTCCTTCGGGGCGGGCGGGGAGGACCGTACGGCATCGCGCGCGGGCGAGCCCACGGCGGCCCGGCCCGCTTCGACGACCTGGCCGGCGGCCGCCCAGGCCAGCGGCAGGGCGACCGCGGCCGCCGCGACGGACGCGAGGGCGATCAGACGGATTCTTCTGTGGTTCGGCCCGCGGCGATGCGATGACGGTGCCCGGTTTCCCCTGGAATGACGCGACATATAGCGGAACATAACGACCGTGCGCGTGTGCACCGTTCCGCGCGCGCCGGAGAGCCCTACAACTCGGGCGCGCTCACACCCGTACGAGTGAGGGCCTCGACCACCGCGTCCACCACGGCCTCCACATCGGGCACCCACGGGGAGGCCGAGCCGGGCAGCGGGGCGCGCTGCCAGCTGATGGTGCCCTGACCCGTCTCGGACGGGGGCAGGGCGATGTAGCCGCCCTCGCCGTGGAAGCGGAGGGAGCCGGGGACGAAGTCCTTGGCGTACAGCAGTTCGCCCAGCTGCTCCATGGAGTACGGCTTCACCAGGATCGCCCAGCGGGCGGGCGAGGCCACGACCGGACCGAGGCGCATGCCCATGCGGTCGAGTGCGGCGAGTGCGTGAGCGGCCGGCAGAGCGGGCAGGCTGACCGCGCAGGGAGCCTGGCCACCGGTGGCGAGGATGATCGGGGCCGCCGGCCGATTGGTCCACCACCACCGCAGCATGCGCTCGTCGGTGGTGGCCGCGAGCAGGCCGGGGTCGAAGGGGTGCGCGCCGGGCACCGTGCAGTCCGGGTCGGGGCAGCCGCAGCGGGAGTGTCCCTGCGGGTGCGTCGTCACGCCCGGGAGTACGGGCCAGCGCCATTGCGTCGCGAAGGTCAGGGCCGCGCTGAACTGCTCAGACTTCCCGTCACCGCGCAGGAGCCTGCGTCGCTTTCCGAGGATCTCGCGCATGAGCGCTCGTTCCTTTCCGTTGCACCGCTGGCAACACCGTGGGCTTCATCACACCATGTGTCGATCTCTTCACTGTGCGTACCTGTTGGCGCATCACACCCCTGCACTGAGCAAGGGGAACCCCTATGGGCCGAGCATTGGCTGCGTCCGCGGCAGCCTCGTCCACACTGCGTCTACCAAAAGCATGGGCGTGGCGTGGGGTGGCGAAGTCTGGCGTTTTGCCGTCGCGCGTATTTCTCTTCGCCTCCGCCACGGGAGGATGGGGCACGATCGTCAGTGGCTAAGACGCCCGGGTCCGTCACCAGGTTCCGGGTGGTTGTCCACCACCCCTGGCCTTCACCGAGTACGTACCCATCACGACCGCTGTGACGCTCCGTGGAGCGAAACCAGTCGACCGCAATACCCCGTTCCCTGAGGCAGTTTTAAGCCAAGTTTGCCTTTACGCAAGAGGTCTACAAGGAGTGCTCGGGTGACCCACGGACACCAGGAATCCCAGCAGGACAATGCTGGACATCCCCTTACGAGTGCGTGTACATGTGGAGACACTGCTAGCGGCGCAGAATGACATGGGGGTTTGCGATGCTTTTGAGCAATACGCACCGGTCGGAAAGCCGGACGCCATGAACGCCCCTCACCCTTCGAAAGTGGCCGGAATCGATTCCACGGTTCCCTCGCCCGCACACACTGTCGCGCCCGCGCCCGGAGCCTCGGGAACCCCAGCGGTTCCCCCACCGAACCCGCCGGGCGCACTGCTTCAGGACCGTCTCGCCGGCTGGGTCTCGGACCTCACGACACTCCACGAACTCACCGAACGCCTGGCGCGCACGGACGCGCTCGACGATGCCCTCCAGGAACTGCTGCGCGCCGGATCCGCCCTCGTCGGCGCCCGGCGCGGTCTTGTCGTACTGGAACCCGCCGACGGCCTCGGCCCGGACACGACCATCGGGCTGGGCCTCGCGCGCGCCGACCTCGGGCACATCGAGACCGTGCCCCGCAGCTCCCTTTCCTACGGCAGGATCCTCGACGGGCTGCCCGGCGGCGACGGCGAGATCGCCGAGCCCGACCTGTTCGCCGGGGACAAGCTCGACCCCCGCCACCGCGAGGTGGCCGCCCGCCTCGGCTACGCCGCCAGCTACGCCCTCCCCCTGTCCACCGACGCGGCCGGCCGCCTCGGTGCCGCCGTATGGCTGTACGACGAGCCCGCCGAACCGGTCGAGCGCCAGCGCCACCTCGTCGGCCTGTACGTCCGCTACGCCACCGAGCACCTGGCCCGGCTCCTCGAGGTCGAGCGCACCCGCGCGGCCATGAGGACGATGGCCGAGGAACTGCTCCCCTCCCGTCTGCCCCGCATGGCCGGCGTCCAGCTCGCCGCCCGGCACCGCACCGGCCCGCGCGGGGGCGGCGACTGGTACGACGCGCTGCCCCTGCCGGACGCCGCGCTCGGCCTCGCGGTCGGCTCGGTGACCGGGTCCGGGCCCAGCGCGGTCGCCGCGATGGGCCGGCTGAGGGCAAGCCTGCGGGCGTATGCCGTGATGGAGGGCGAGGACCCGGTCGCGGTCCTTTCCGACCTGGAACTGCTGCTCAGACTCACCGAGCCGGCCCGCTCCGCCACCGCCCTGTTCGCCTACTGCGAGCCCTCCCTGCGCAAGATCACGCTCGCCGGTGCCGGGCACACCCCGCCGCTGCTGATCGGCGATCGGCGCACGGAGTTCGTGGAGACCTCCGTGTCGGCGCCGCTGGGCATGCTGGCCTGCTGGGAAGCGCCGAGCGTGGAGCTGTTCGCCGAAGCCGGAGAGACGGTTCTGCTGTACACCGACGGGCTGCTGCACCGCACCGGCGACGCCACGGACCGCGCCTTCGCCCGGCTGCATGCCGCGGCGGCCGGGGTACCGAGGGCCGTCCGGCACGACCCGGACGCCGTCGTCGACCACGTCCTGCGGACCGTGCTGCCGGACGGGGTGGACCAGGCGGACAGCGAGGAGGACGTCGTCCTGCTGGCTGCGCGCTTCGAGTAGCGGCCCGTGGCCCTTCGGTCACTCACCCATAACAGGCACGTGGCCTGCGTCATAGCACCGGCGGGCATCCTGCCCATCGGCCCTGGGACATGTCCCGTACGACCGTACGATGGACGGGGTCCAGTGCCGTATCGAGGAGGAAGACCGTGGCCGACGAGCTCACCCCGGAGACCCCGGAGACCCCGGAGACCGAGTCCGAAGAGCCGGTCAAGCAGCGCAAGAACGGCCTGTACCCGGGCGTGTCCGACGAGCTTGCCGAGAACATGAAGTCCGGCTGGGCCGACACGGAGCTGCACGGCCTGGGGCCGATCCCCCAGGCCGCCGAGACCGCCGCGCGGCGCGCCGCGCTGTCGGCGCGGTTCCCGGGCGAGCGGCTGGTGATCCCCGCGGGCAACCTGAAGACGCGCTCGAACGACACCGAGTACGCCTTCCGGGCGTCGGTCGAGTACGCGTACCTCACGGGCAACCAGACCGAGGACGGTGTGCTCGTCATGGAGCCCGCCGCCGACGGGCACAAGGCGACGATCTATCTGCTGCCGCGCTCCGACCGCGAGAACGGCGAGTTCTGGCTGTCCGGACAGGGCGAGCTGTGGGTCGGACGCCGGCACTCGCTCACCGAGGCGGAGAAGCTGCACGGCATCCCCGCGTCCGACGTGCGCGAGCTGGCGGACGCGCTGCGTGAGGCCACCGGTCCGGTGCGGGTCGTCCGGGGCTTCGACGCCGGCATCGAGGCCGCGCTCACCGACAAGGTCACCGCCGAGCGGGACGAGGAACTGCGGGTCTTCCTGTCCGAGGCGCGGCTCGTCAAGGACGAGTTCGAGATCGGCGAGCTGCAGAAGGCCGTCGACTCGACCGTGCGCGGCTTCGAGGACGTGGTGAAGGTCCTCGACAAGGCCGAGGCGACCTCCGAGCGCTACATCGAGGGCACGTTCTTCCTCCGCGCGCGCGTGGAGGGCAACGACGTCGGCTACGGCTCCATCTGCGCGGCCGGTCCGCACGCCTGCACGCTGCACTGGGTGCGCAACGACGGGCCCGTGCGCTCGGGCGACCTGCTGCTGCTCGACGCGGGCGTCGAGACGCACACGTACTACACCGCCGACGTCACGCGCACGCTGCCGATCAACGGGCGGTACAGCGAGATCCAGAAGAAGATCTACGACGCCGTGTACGACGCCCAGGAGGCCGGTATCGCGGCCGTGAAGCCGGGTGCGAAGTACCGGGACTTCCATGACGCCTCGCAGCGGGTGCTCGCCGAGCGGCTCGTCGAGTGGGGGCTTGTCGAGGGGCCGGTCGAGCGGGTGCTGGAGCTCGGGCTCCAGCGGCGCTGGACGCTGCACGGGACCGGGCACATGCTCGGCATGGACGTGCACGACTGCGCCGCCGCGCGTGTGGAGTCGTACGTCGACGGCACGCTGGAGGCGGGCATGGTGCTGACCGTCGAGCCGGGGCTGTACTTCCAGGCCGATGACCTGACGGTGCCGGAGGAGTACCGGGGTATCGGTGTGCGGATCGAGGACGACATCCTGGTGACCGGGGACGGGAACCGGAACCTGAGCGCTGCGCTGCCGCGGCGGTCGGACGAGGTCGAGAGCTGGATGTCCTCTCTGAAGGGCTGATGTGTGATCGATGGCCGGATACCAAGGGGGTGTCCGGCCATCGTTGCGGTCTGCAGGCAGTTCGTGGCCGGTCGCGCCCACGCGGCGGAGCCGCAAAGGGACACAGCCCGCACCCCCTCAGGGAGTTGGTGTGGACCTGCACATAGAACTCGCCGTCGTCGAAGGGCGCCGCGCGGGACTGGAGCATGCCCTGCGCGACGCTGTCCGGGACGGACGGCTGGCACCCGGTGCTCGCTTGCCCGCGACCCGGCGGCTCGCCGACGAACTCGGCATCTCGCGGAACACCGTCAAGGCGGCGTACGACCAGCTTGTCGCCGAGGGGTATCTCACCGCTCGACAGGGGGCCGGCACGCAGGTCGCCGCCTTGCCGCCCATCGACACCGAACCGCCGCAGGCCGCCGTACGCGCGCGTGTGCCGCGTTTTGATCTGCGGCCCGGGAGTCCGGACGTGGGGGCGTTTCCGGCGGCTGCCTGGTTGCGGGCGTTGCGCAGGGCCATCGCCGCGGCGCCCTCACCGGCGTATGACTACGGCGATCCGCGCGGGCGTATCGAGCTGCGGAACGCGCTGTCGGGGTACCTGGGGCGGGCACGCGGGGTGCTGGCGCCGGCGGAGCGCATCGTGATCACCTCCGGGTATGTGCAGGGGCTGGCGCTGCTCACGCGTGTGCTGGAGGGCGGCTCGTTCGCGATGGAGGACCCCGGGCTGCCGTTTCACCGGGAGGTGGTGCGGCGGGGCGGTGGCATCGTCGTGCCCGTTCGGGTGGACGAACGAGGGGCTTGCGCCGAGGGGTTGGAGGACTGTGACGCCGTTGTCGTCACGCCCGCGCATCAGTATCCGACCGGTGTGACGCTGCACCCGGAGCGGCGGCGGGCGCTCACCGACTGGGCACGCGCGCGTGGGGGCTTGATCGTCGAGGACGACTACGACGGGGAGTTCCGCTACGACCGCCAGCCCGTGGGCGCGCTGCAAGGGATGGCGCCGGGGCAGGTGGTCTATCTGGGCACGGCCTCTAAGACCCTCGGGCCCGCACTGCGGCTCGGTTGGATGGTACTGCCACCGCATCTGGTCGACGCCGTGGCCGACGCCAAGCTGCACAGTGACCATCACACCGAGTCCATCGGCCAGTTGGCGCTGGCCGAGCTGATCGACAGCCATGCGTACGACCGTCATGTGCGCGCCTGCCGGCTGCGGTACCGGCGGCGCAGGGACCGGCTCGTGGAGCGGCTGGGGGCGCGGCGGCAGGTGCGGGGGATCGCGGCCGGGCTGCACGCGCTGGTGGCGGTCGACGACGAGGCGCGGGTGCTGGCGCGGGCCGAGGAGGAGGGGCTCGCGGTGGGGTGTCTGGGGGAGCACTGGCATGCGCCGGGCGGTGGTGAAGGGCGACCGCAGGGGCTGGTCGTGGGGTACGGGACGCCTCGGGAGCGGGTGTATCCGGAGGCGTTGGAGGTGCTCGGGAAGGTGCTGGACGGCGGCTGAAGGGGGCGGGCTGAGAGGGGCGGGCTGAGAGGAGTGGCCGACCGGCGCCGATTGGGCCACTGAAACAGCCCGTGATTGGTGCTACTGAGCAGCCCACCGCGTTTCTAGTGTCGCAGGCATGACGAACTCGCTCGTCCCGCCCGCCGGTCCGCAACGCGTCCTGGCCCTGGCCCAGTTGAGCAACTCGGTCGGGGACGGGGCCTACTACACGACGTCCGCTCTCTACTTCACCCAGGTCGTCGGCCTCGACCCCGCGCGCGTGGGGCTCGGGCTGACCGTCGGCTGGGCGGTCGGATCGCTGGTGGGGGTTCCGCTGGGGCGGCTCGCCGACCGGCGCGGCGCACGCGGTACGGCCGTGCTGCTGGCCCTCGCGACGGGCCTGGCGGTGGCGTCCTTCGTGGTCGTGCGCGGATTCGTGCCGTTCGTGCTGGCCGCGTGCGGATACGCGGCCGCGCAGTCCGGGCTCGCGGGGGCCCGGCAGGCGCTGCTCGCGGGGCTGGTGCCGGCCGCGGAGCGGACCGGGCTGCTGGCGCATCTCCAGTCGACGCTCAACGCCGGTCTCGCGGTGGGCGCCGGGCTGGGCGGGCTGGCACTGCACGCCGGGACGCGGGCGGCCTATCTAGGGGTGTTCGCGCTGGACGCGGCGAGTTTCCTGCTGTGTGCCGGGCTGCTGATGCGGCTGCCCGCCGTGCCGCGACCCGCGCTTGTGCCGGGCCCCTTGCAGAAACGTCGCAGCATCGGCGTCCTGCGGGACCGGCCGTATGCCCTCGTCGCGTTGCTCAACACGGTCCTGCTGCTGCGGCTGCCGCTGCTCAGCCTCGTGCTGCCGTTGTGGATCACTCGTAGGACCGAGGCGCCCGCCTGGCTGGTCTCCGCCTTGTTCGTGCTCAACACCGGTGCGGTGATGCTGTTCCAGGTCAGGACGGCGCGCGGCGTCACGGGGCTTGGCACGGCCACGCGCGCGGTGCGCCGTGCGGGCTGGGTGATGCTCGCCGCGTGCGTGGTGTTCGCGCTGTCGGCAGGGGCCTCCCTGTGGTTGGCCGTAGGGGTCCTCGTGGTCGGTGCGGTGCTTCAAGTGGTTGCTGAGATGGGGCAGTCGGCGGGTTCCTGGCAGCTGTCCTTCGACCTGGCTCCCGAGGGCCGTGTCGGCGAGTACCAGGGCCTGTTCGGGACCGGCGTCACCGTCGCCCGCACCCTCGGTCCGCTCCTGCTCACGGCCCTGCTGGTGGAGTGGGGGACGCCGGGCTGGCTGCTGCTCGGCGGGGCGATGCTGGCCGCGTCGTACGCGATGGGACCGGCGGTGCGGTGGGCCGCCGGTCGCCGCGCCGAGGAGGACCGCGTCAGGCAGCCCGCGCTCGTGCCGTGACGGGCAGGGCGTCCAGGAACAGCGCCCCCGCGAGGAGCCCGGCGCTCCCCCGCGGGCTCCACGCGCGTGCGTGCAGGTCGGCGTCGAGGGCGGTGAGGGCCTCGGCACCGGCGTCGGTGGCCGTACCGCCCGACTCCAGGACTCCGCGGGCGCCCGCCTGGACGTGCCTCAGTCCCATCGGGCCCGCGGTGTGGAGGAGTTCGGTGTCCTGGAGGGTGGACATCACCGTCAGGAGGGCGTCCAGGCGGGCCCGCTGCTCCGTGGCGCCGGCCGCCCGGGCGGCGGCGAGCGCGTCCAACGCCCGCCGTACGTGCGGGAATCCGGCCCGTGCCTCGCCCCGCGCCCCGGCGGCGCCGTACTGCGCGGACACCGAGGAACCCCGGGAGGGCCTGCGCGGGGCGCGCCGGTCGGTGTGGGCGGCGATGCGCTTGGCGGTCGCGGCGACGTCCCGTGCCCCGGCCCGAGGGTCGAGTGCCGCCGCGGCGACCAGCAGGCCGAGCGTCCACAGCGCGCCCCGGTGGCCGCCGCCCGCGAGGTGCACCGAGTGCTCGGCGCACCTGCCGATCGCGCCGAGTTCGCTGCGAAGGCCGGGCGTCGGCTCACCCGTGCGCCGGGCGGCGGCCGCCATCGCCGCGAGGCCGGGCGTGAGTGCCTTCGCCGACCAGCGCAGCATGCCGTGGTCCCGACGGGCGACACGGGCGCCCAGGTCGCGCGGGTCGGGCAGGCCCGGCTTGGGGGCCAGGGCCAGCTGCCCGGTCAGCGCGGCCACGGCGGCCTGCGCCAGGGCCTCGTCCTCGCGGCTGCTCATGGCCGTACCCCTAGGAGGAGGCCGAGGCCGACGGGGTGCCGCTGGGCGCGTCGCCGGGGGCGCCGCTCGGCGCTCCGCTCGGGGGCGTACCGCCACCGCCGCCGCTGCCCGCGCCGGTGTTCTCGGCATCCGGGTCGACGCCGATGGTGAGGGTGCCCTTGTAGCCCTTGGACGGGTCCTTCTTGTGCACGGCCTTCAGGGTCAGCAGGCCGCTGGAGGCGCCGCCGCCGTCGTAGACCATGTCGTTGTCGAGGGTGGTGTAGCTGCCGGAGTGCTTCGCGTACGGCTCCAGCGCGAAGATCTCCTCGGCGATCGCGTCGTCGAAGAACAGCTGGCCGGTGTAGTTGACCGTGCCGCCCTCGTAGGTGCCGTCCTCCTTCTGGCCGCCGGTGTGCACCTTGAGGTGGATGTGGCAGGTGCGTGGGGTGTACCAGCCCGGGAAGATCGTCTCGAACTTCACGACCCCGTTGGCGTTGGCGATCTGATACCCGCGCAGATAGGTGTTGTCGTTCGCGGTCGAGCCGTCCTCGCTCTCGGCGGGCGCGGAACCGCCGGGATTGGCCGTGGTGTAGCCGGAGTAGTAGCCCCAGGCGTCGCAGTGCCAGATCTCCACGGCGGCTCCCTTGACGGGGGTGCAGCCGTCCGTGGCGTCGACGACGGTGAGGCGCAGCGTCAGCGGGACGCCGCTCTTGCCCTCGGTGATGTCCTTCCGCACCAGGGCGTTGTCGAGGTAGTACGGCCCTTCGGTGACGCTCGACATCAGCGTCATGCAGGTGCCGGCGCTCTCCGAGGCGGTCGTGGTGGCCGTCGCCGCGGCGTCGGTCGCCGTCTCGACCGTGTCGGCGAAGGCCGCCTGATAGCCCGCGACGGCCAGTCCGCCCGCGGCCACCGTGCCACCGGTCACCACGATCGCGCGGCGCCGGGTGATCGACTTGTCCGTGTGGTTTCCCGTCATGGCCAGGAAGTTAGGGACGCCGCCCGTCAACAGCTTGGGGTGGCACTGTGCGGGGGCTGTGAGTCCCGAGGAAGCTGAAGCCGATCGACGCTCGACGTGACCTACGGCGTCGGGGCGTCGGCGCTACACCGCCATCAGCGACGGGTCCTTCTTCCACTTGAGGATCTTGTCGAAGCTCACCACGGCCCCGCCCCGCCCCGGCTTGTTGCCGAACTGGACGTGGTCGGCGAGTTCCTCGATGAGGCAGAGTCCCCGGCCGTGCTCGGCGTCGGTGGTCGCCGGGCGGGGTGCGCGCAGCGGTGCGGTGAAGCCGGGCCCTGAGTCGGCGACCTCGATGTGGCACTTCTCGCCGTCCAGGTACGCGGTCACGCGGTACGCCGGTGGGGAGCCGTCGGGCGTGGTGTCGCCGCCGTGTTCGACGGCGTTGGCGCAGGCCTCGCTGAGGGCGACGGAGAGGTCGTACGACACGTCGGGGTCGACGCCCGCGGTCTCCATGGTGCCGATCAGCAGCCGTCGGGCGAGAGGCACGCTCGCAGCTTCTCGCCGCAAATGGAGTGACCACCAGATGCTCATGCTCCAGCCTCCTGGCTGCGGCTCGACATACCGTTACGTATTGCCACGAGTGCCCATCGGTAAGCACACCATTGACGTGATGCCGCCCATATGGTCGATGCGTCTACGCGGGAATCGGTGTATGTGGGGGCGGCCCACACCAGAGGGTGACCTTCCGGTCGTACGACCCCAACGACCCGTACTGCCCCTATGCCCCGTACGTCCCCCTACCGCTCGTATGTCATCTTGCGGACCTGCCGTATGGCAGTCATAAGGCCAGTGCGATGATGACCCCGCCATGACTGCCCCCCACCCGCGCACGGTGCGCTCCGGGAGTGATCTCCGGATACTGCGGGCCGCGGTGTTCGCCGCGGTCTGCGTCGTGCTGGCCGGAGTCGGGCATGTGCTGGGCTCCTGCGCCACGATCCCGCTGTGGACGCTTGGCGCGGGGTTCCTGGGAGTCCTCCTGGTCACGGTGCCGTTCACCGGGCGTGAACGCTCGCTGCCCGGGATAGCCGCGCTGCTCGCGGCGTGCCAGACCGTCCTGCACACGCTGTTCGGGCTGGGTCAGCACGGGGCGGGTGCCGGGGCGGCCACCGGGTCCTCCGCGACGTCCGCCTCCCTGTCGGACGCCGCACTGGTGGAGCAGGCCGCGCGGCTGGTCTGCGGGACCGCCGCTGCGGCGATCAGCCCCGCCCAGGCCCAGCGGCTCCTCACCGAGGCGCGGTTGAACCCGGCCGCCGGGGCACATGCGTCACACCCGTCGGCGGACGCCATGTCCGCCGCCACCGACTCCTCCGCATCGCTGCTGCCGTCCCTGCCCATGGTGCTCGCCCACGTTCTCGCGGCGGTCGTCGCGGGGTGGCTGCTGCGGCGTGGGGACCTGGCCCTGCTGCGGATCGCCGAGATGTCCGCGGTGTCGGCGCATGTGGTCGCCGAGGGGGCGCTCGTACGTTCCCTGCGCGGGGCGCTCGCGCTGGTGCGCGCCCAGCGTGCCGGGCTCCCGGGTGCGCCCGAGGCGGGGCCGCGGCTGCCGCGCGCCGAGACGCTCGGGCGGTCCGCACCCCGCACCGTCGCCCTCCAGCACACGGTGATCAGGCGCGGCCCGCCGGTCGCCGCGCTGATCCTCGCCGCCTGACACGACGCGACCGCCACTCCACCGAGGTGGGGACAAGGGCCGCCGTCGTGCGGCACGCGCGCGTGCCCGCGTGCACCGATCGAGGAAGAGGGGCTTCCGCCTCCGGACTCCGGGCCCTCGGAGTTCTGAACTCCGGACCTCTGGACTGCTCCGGACCTCTGGACTGCTCCGGACCTCCGGCTTTCCCGGAGGGACACCTCTTTTCCGTCTGATCGGGCACCCCCGCGCACGCGTACTCCTCTTCACCACCGGAATCCCGATCTCACTCACAGTGGAGTGCTCAGCATGAAGGTCTCTCGTATCGCCGCCGTCGGCGCCCTCGCCGGCACGGGTGTGCTCGCCCTGTCCGTCCCCGCCTTCGCCCACGTCAGCGTGCAGCCGGAGGGCACCGCCGCCAAGGGCGGTTACGCAGTGGTCGACTTCAAGGTCCCGAACGAGCGCGACAACGCGTCGACGACCAAGCTCGAGGTCACCTTCCCGACCGACCACCCGCTGGCGTCCGTGATGCCCGAAGCCATTCCCGGCTGGAAGGCCGAGGTCACCAAGTCCAAGCTGGACAAGCCGCTGGAGATGCACGGCAAGAAGATCACGGAGGCGGTCAGCAAGGTCACCTGGACCGCCGACGGCGAAGGCGTCAAGCCCGGCTTCTTCCAGAAGTTCCCCGTCTCCGTCGGCACCCTGCCCGAGGACGCCGACGAGCTCGTCTTCAAGGCCGTCCAGACGTACTCCAACAAGGAGGTCGTGCGCTGGATCGAGGTGCCGCAGGAGGGTCAGGAGGAGCCCGAGAACCCGGCGCCGGTGCTCGAACTCTCCGCCGCCGAGGAGGGCCACCACGGCTCGTCGTCCTCCGACAAGGCTTCCGACTCCGACGACGCCGAAGCCGCCTCCGCGAAGACGGACGCCGCCGAGCCCGCCGACAGCAGCGACACCACGGCCCGCGTCCTTGGCGTGGTCGGCATCGTCGTCGGCGCGCTGGGCGTGGCGTACGGCGTGATCGCCGGCCGTCGGCGCACCGACGCCTGACGGCACCTTCGGTTCACGGCGCGCGCCGGGGCACACGCCCCCGGTGCGCGCCGGAGCTCACACAATTGGGACATTTCTCTATGCGTACGAAGACCCGTAAGAAGACCTTTGCCGCGGCCGCCCTGCTCGCCGCCGCCACCCTCACCCTCTCCGCCTGCGGCAACGGTGACGACAGCGCCGAGCCCGTCACCGTGGTTTCCGAGGAGGCCGGCTCGGACAAGGCCGCCATCGTCCTCGACAAGCCGTTCGAGAAGCCGGACCTGGTCCTCACCGACACGAACGGCAAGAAGTACGACCTCCGCAAGGAGACCAAGGGCAAGCCGACGCTGATCTACTTCGGCTACACCAACTGCCCCGACGTCTGCCCGCTGACGATGAACAACGTCGCCGTCGCCAAGAAGCAGCTGCCGAAGGCCGAACAGGACGAGCTGCGCGTGGTGTTCGTCACCACCGACCCTGAGCGGGACACCGCGGCCGCGCTCGGCAAGTGGCTCAAGGGCATCGACCCGCAGGTCGTGGGCCTGACCGGCGAGTTCGACACCATCCAGGCCGGCGCCCGCACCCTCGGCATCTCCATCGAGCCGCCGCACAAGGACAAGAACGGCAAGATGGTCTCGACCCACGGCACGCAGGTCGTGGCGTTCTCGCCGAAGACCGACGCCGGGTATGTCCTGTACACCGAGTCCGCCACGGTCGACGACTACACCAAGGACCTCCCCGAGCTGATCAAGGGGGCGAAGCCGTGAGGCGGTTCCTCCCGGTGACCGCGGTGCTGACCGGAGCCCTCGTCCTGGCGGGCTGCGGCTCCGGCGATTCCCAGGACGACTCCAAGGCCGAACTGTCCATCGGCGGCGCCTACATGCCGCAGCCGGTCTCCGACTCCATGGCGGCCGGTTTCCTGACCGTCACCAACAAGGGCGGCTCGGAGGACGAGTTGACGTCCGTCACCAGTGACGTCGGTGACGTGACCGCCCACGAGACGGTCGGATCGTCGATGCAGGAGGCCAAGGACGTCGCCGTGCCCGCGCACGGTCAGCTCGTCTTCAAGAGCGGTGGCAGCCATCTGATGTTCGAAAAGCTGAAGCGGAAGCCGAAGCAGGGCGAGAAAGTGACTGTGAAGCTCCACTTCGCCGAGTCCGGCACGGTCACCGTCGAGATGCCGGTGAAGTCCGCCACGTACAGCCCGAAGACCGGACACTGAGGGAGAGATCGCCTTGACCCAGACCATCGCCCCCCGCGTCCGGACCCTGGTGCTGCTGCTCCTGGCCGCCACTGGTCTGCTCCTCGCCGGTGCCGGTCCGGTCTCCGCGCACGCCGCGCTGACCGGCAGCGACCCCCAGCAGGGGGCGGTGGTGGACAAGGCCCCGACGCAGGTCTCGCTGACGTTCTCCGAGGGGGTCGCCCTCTCGAACGACTCCCTGCGCGTGCTCGATCCCAAGGGCAAGCGCATCGACCGCGGCGACCCGGCCAACGTCAGCGGCACGACGTACGCCGTGAAACTCCACAGCGGCCTGCCCGACGGCACGTACACCGTCACCTACCAGGTGGTGTCCGAGGACAGCCATCCCGTCGCCGGCGCCTACACCTTCTCCATCGGCGCGCCCTCCCAGACGAGCGTCTCGGTCTCCGGCCAGGAGGCGGGGGGCGGTGTCGTCGGCTGGCTCTACGGGTTCGGCCGGTACGTGTCGTACGCCGGGTTCATCGTCCTGGTCGGCGGCGCCGCCTTTGTGCTCGCCTGCTGGCAGCGTGGGTCGGGCGTGCGGGCGCTGCAGCGGCTCGTCGTCACCGGATGGCTCGCCCTGACCGCCGCCACACTCGGACTGCTGCTCCTGCGCGGCTCGTACACCAGCACCGGGAAGGTCGGCGACGTCTTCGACCTGGACCTGCTCGGGCAGGTGCTGCAGACCAAGACGGGTGCGGCACTGGTGTCCCGGCTGTTGCTGCTCGCCGCGGCGGCACTGTTCATCGCCGTGCTGTTCGGGGCGTTCGACAAGCGGGAGGACGAGGAGAAGCGGGACCTGACCTTCGGGCTGGGCATCGGCGGGACCGTCGTGGCGGCCGGGCTCGCGGCCAGCTGGGCGATGTCCGAGCACGCCTCGACCGGGCTCCAGGCCGGGATCGCGATGCCCGTCGACATCCTCCACCTGCTGGCCGTCGCGAGCTGGCTCGGCGGGCTGGCCGCCCTGCTCGTCGCGCTCTACCGGGCGCCCGCGGACACGCCGCTCCCCGGGTCCGCCGTACGACGGTTCTCGCGCGTCGCCTTCGGCAGCGTGCTGGCGCTGGTCGCGACCGGGATCTACCAGTCGTGGCGGCAGCTCGGTTCGTGGTCGGCGTTCACCGGCACGCGGTACGGGCAGTTGCTGCTGGTCAAGATCGGGCTCGTGATGCTGCTGGTGGGGATCGCCTGGATCTCGCGGCGGTGGACCGCCCGGCTGGCGGAGACGGTCGTGGCCAAGCATCGGAAGGCGACGGAGGACTCCGACGGCGAGAAGGAGCACGCCACGGCCCAGGCCAGTGCGTCCGCCTCCACCTCTGCCGCCGCTTCCGGCAAGAAGGGTGCCTCGGCCGAGGTCTCCGGCAAGAAGGGCGGCGGCTCCGAGCGCGCCGCCCAGCTCGCCCGGCAGCAGGCCGCGATCGACACGGCACGGCAGAAGCAGGAGCGGGACGCCGATCCGAACCGGTTCGGGCTGCGCCGCTCGGTACTCGCCGAGGCGGGCGTCGCCGTCGTCCTGCTCGCCGTCACCACGATGCTGACGTCGACCGAACCGGGACGTACGGAGGAGGACGCGCGGGCGGCCACATCGTCCTCGCCCGCGGAGGCGTCGTCGGCCGGTGCGCTGACGCTGGACATGTCCTTCGACACCGGGGGCGAGGATGGCAAGGGCGTCGTACGGATCGACCTCGATCCCGCGCGCGTGGGCGGCAACGAGATGCACGTCTACGTGCAGCGCCCCAACGGCCGTGCCTTCGACATCCCCGAGGTGAAGGTCGCCTTCACCCTCGAGTCCCAGGACATCGGGCCGCTGCCCGTCGTCCCCGACCACATCGCCACCGGACACTGGTCGGCGAGCGGAGTACAGATCCCCGTGGCGGGCGAGTGGAAGATCACCGCGACCGTGCGGACCTCGGACATCGACCAGACCACTGTCTCCAAGAACGCGCAGATCGGCTGAACCTGACCATGGCTGACCAGTCCATTCCGGAGGCCCGTACGCCCAAGACTCCGAAGACTCCTGAGCCGGCGTCCAAGGGCGGGAGCCCGCGCAGGGGCGAGACGGCACTTAATGGCGGCGTTTCCGAAAGCGCCCCTATTAAGGGGAGCCTGTCGCGCAAGGAGGGCCTGTCGCGGCGGCACCTGCTCGGGACCGCCGGTGCGACCGGGCTGGTGCTCGGTGCGGCCGGTGGGGCGGTGGGCTACGCCGCCCGGCCGGCCGAGGCGACGCCGCTCACCTCGTTGGGCGCCGATCAGGTGATGTTTCACGGGAAACATCAGCCCGGCATCCTCCAGGCACTCCAGGCGCGCGGCCACGTCGTCGCGTTCGACCTGGCGGCGGGCGCGGGCCGCAAGGAGGCGGCGGCGTTGCTGCGCCGCTGGTCGGAGACGGCTCGGCGGCTGATGGCGGGCGAGGCGGCGCAGCAGGACGACACGGATGTCGCCCGGGACGCCGGGCCGTCGTCGCTGACGATCACCTTCGGCTTCGGGCACAGCTTCTTCGCGCGGACCGGCCTGGAGAAGCAGCGTCCGGTCTCCCTGGATCCGCTGCCCGACTTCTCCTCGGACCAGCTCGACAAGGCGCGCAGCAACGGTGACCTGTGGGTGCAGATCGGCGCCAACGACGCCCTGGTCGCCTTCCACGCCCTGCGCGCGATCCAGAAGGACGCGGGCCGGGCCGCCCGGGTCCGCTGGCAGATGAACGGCTTCAACCGGTCGCCGGGTGCCACCGGGCACCCGATGACTGCGCGCAACCTGATGGGCCAGATGGACGGCACGCGCAATCCGAAGCCGACGGAAGCCGACTTCGACGAGCGCATCTTCGTGCCGGAGTCCGGCTCGAAGGACCCGGCCTGGATGGCGGGCGGCTCCTACGCCGTCGTACGCCGCATCCGCATGCTGCTCGACGACTGGGAGCAGCTCTCGGTCAAGGCCCAGGAGGACGTCATCGGGCGCCACAAGTCCGACGGGGCGCCGCTGTCCGGGGGCACCGAGACGACCGAGATGGACCTGGAGAAGACCGACAAGGCAGGGAACCTGGTCGTCCCCATCAACGCCCACGCACGTATCACCCGGCCCGACCAGAACGGCGGGGCGGCGATGCTGCGGCGCCCGTTCTCGTACCACGACGGCATCGACGCGGACGGGGTGCCCGATGCGGGGCTGCTCTTCATCTGCTGGCAGGCCGACCCGCTGCGCGGTTTCGTCACCGTCCAGCGCAAGCTCGACCGGGGCGACGCGCTCTCGAAGTACATCCGGCACGAGGCGAGCGGCCTGTTCGCGGTGCCGGGCGGGGCGGCGGAAGGGGAGTACGTGGGGCAGCGGCTGCTGGAGGGGTGACGGCCGCCCTCCCGGGCCATCGGCGACGTCCGCCCCTTGCCAACCATCGGCCACGGACCAACCTCTTGCGGACCATCGGCCACGGACCAACCCCTTGTGGCGCCCGGGTGAGATGTGTACGCCGCGTTTCGCAAGGCCCATTAGGGTGAGGTCATGCCAGCGAGCTATGCCTATCTCGGCCCCGAGGGCACCTTCACCGAGGTCGCCCTGCGCACGCTTCCCGAGGCCGCGACCCGGGAGCTGATCCCGTACGTGTCCGTGCAGTCCGCGCTCGACGCGGTGCGCGTCGGCGAGGCCGAGGCCGCGTTCGTGCCGATCGAGAACTCCGTCGAGGGCGGGATCACGACCACGCTCGACGAACTGGTGGCGGGCACGCCGCTGATGATCTACCGCGAGGTGCTGCTGTCGATCACCTTCGCGCTGCTGGTCAGACCCGGCACGAAGCTGTCGGACATCAAGACGGTCTCCGCGCACCCGGCCGCCCAGCCGCAGGTCCGCAACTGGCTGAAGCGGAACCTCCCGGACGCCCAGTGGGAGTCCGCCGCCTCGAACGCGGACGCCGCGCGTCTGGTCCAGGAGGGCCAGTACGACGCCGCCTTCGCGGGCGAGTTCGCGGCCGCCCGGTACGGCCTGGAGGCCCTGGAGACCGGCATCCACGACGCGGAGAACGCCCAGACGCGGTTCGTGCTGGTGGGCCGGCCCGCCCGGCCCGCGGCGCCGACCGGCGCGGACAAGACGTCCGTCGTGCTGTGGCAGCGCGACGACCATCCCGGCGGGCTGCGCGACCTGCTCGGCGAGTTCGCCACACGCGGCATCAACCTGATGCTGCTGCAGTCCCGGCCGACCGGCGCGGGCATCGGCAACTACTGCTTCTGCATCGACGCCGAGGGGCACATCTCCGACCGCCGGGTGGCCGAGGCGCTGATGGGGCTCAAGCGGATCTGCCTGGGGGTGCGGTTCCTGGGGTCGTATCCGCGCGCGGACATGAAGCCGGGGGATGTGCAGCCGCCGCGCCTCGGGACGTCGGACGAGGAGTTCGTGTCGGCGGCGGACTGGGTGGCGCGGTGCCAGGACGGGCGGTTCTGAGCGGCCCTACGGCGGCCGGTGCCGACTGGTGCCGGTGTAGGTTTCCGGCCAGTACTACCAGCGGATTATCGTTATCCACAGAGGTTATCCACAGGTACTCATCTCGACCTGGGGACAAGTCGACAGACAAGCGTGAGTCTGTCGACAAATCGCTCCCCAGGCCCTCTAGGCGTCCACCATCGCGCAAGTCACCCTTCGTCCACTCTTTTCCTTTGAGCAATCCTTTGAGGCGACCCCTTTCCACTCGAAAGTGCGGATGGTCAGGGTTTGTCCTGGGAATCCTCGACTCACGCGGCAACTTGCGGAGTGATCAATTCCGAAGTCCACAGTTCATCCACACACCCTGTGGATAACTTTTCGGAGGCTGGGGATCCCTGTGGACAACCGAGACCCAAGTCCCGCTCTCCACAAGGGAATCGAGTCAACCGGCCGCCTCCCGCCTGCCCCGTTCCAGGGAGTGAGACGCCTTTTATTGACACGGTTAGCAATTCCCCCATAACGGTATGTAAGCCGCAGTCCGGAATAGCGAGTCGTGGGCTGTCACCCCTCCCCGGTAGCCTTGAGCGCGTGATTGACCTTCGCCTGCTCCGTGAGGACCCCGACCGAGTGCGCGCCTCGCAGCGCGCCCGTGGAGAGGACGTCGCGCTCGTCGACGCCCTCCTGTCTGCCGACGAGCGGCGCAGGTCGTCCGGCGTCCGCTTCGACGAGCTCCGTGCCGAGCAGAAGCAGCTCGGCAAGCTCATCCCCAAGGCCTCCGCGGACGAGAAGGCCGAGCTGCTGAAGCAGGCCAGCCAGCTCGCAGCCGACGTCAAGGCGGCCGACGCCGAGCGCGACGCGGCCGACACCGAGACCCAGGAACTGCTCCTCCAGCTCGGCAACCTCGTCCACCCGGACGTCCCGGTCGGCGGCGAGGAGGACTTCGTCACGCTGGAGACGCACGGCGAGATCCGCGACTTCACCGCCGAGGGCTTCGAGCCGAAGGACCACCTGGAGCTCGGTGCGCTCCTCGGCGCGATCGACGTCGAGCGCGGCGCGAAGGTCTCGGGCTCGCGCTTCTACTTCCTCACCGGCGTCGGCGCCCTGCTGGAGCTCGCTCTCGTCAACGCGGCGATCAGCCAGGCCACGGCGGCCGGCTTCACGCCAATGCTGACCCCGGCACTGGTCCGCCCCCAGTCGATGGCCGGCACCGGCTTCCTCGGGCAGGCGGCCCAGGACGTCTACCACCTGGCCAATGACGACCTCTACCTGGTCGGCACCTCCGAGGTCCCGCTCGCGGCGTACCACATGGACGAGATCCTCGACGCCGACAAGCTCCCCCTGCGCTACGCGGGCTTCTCGCCGTGCTTCCGCCGCGAGGCCGGCTCGCACGGCAAGGACACCCGCGGCATCTTCCGCGTGCACCAGTTCGACAAGGTCGAGATGTTCTCGTACGTCGACCCGGCGGACTCGCAGGCCGAGCACCAGCGCCTGCTGGAGTGGGAGAAGCAGTGGCTGACGTCGCTGGAGCTGCCGTTCCGGGTCATCGACGTCGCCTCCGCCGACCTCGGCTCCTCGGCCGCCCGCAAGTTCGACTGCGAGGCGTGGATCCCGACGCAGGGCAAGTACCGCGAGCTGACGTCGACCTCGGACTGCACCGAGTTCCAGTCCCGTCGCCTTTCGATCCGCATGCGTGACGGCAAGCAGGTCAAGCCGCTGGCCACGCTCAACGGCACGCTGTGCGCCGTCCCGCGCACCATCGTGGCGATCCTGGAGAACCACCAGCAGGCCGACGGTTCCGTCCGGGTCCCCGAGGTGCTGCGCCCGTTCCTCGGTGGCCGGGAGGTCCTGGAGCCGGTCGCCAAGTGAGCGCCGGTTTCCCTTACAAGCTGATCGCGACCGATCTCGACGGAACGCTCCTGCGCTCCGACGAGTCGGTCTCGCAGCGCACGCGTGACGCCCTCGCCGCCGCGACCGCCGAGGGCGCCGCGCACATCGTCGTCACGGGCCGTGCGGTCCCCTGGACCCGCCACATCCTCGACGACCTCGGCTACGAGGGCCTCGCCGTGTGCGGCCAGGGCGCCCAGGTCTACGACGCCGGCGAACACCGCCTGCTGACGTCGGTGACCCTGGACCGTCAGCTGGCGGGCGTGGCCCTGGCCAAGATCGAGGCGGAGGTCGGCCCGCTGTTCATGGCCGCGAGCCGCGACGGGCTCGACGGCGACGTGCTGGTCGGCCCCGGCTACTCGCTCACGGGCAAGCTTCCGTCCACGCCGTTCACGGACGCGTCGGATCTGTGGACCGCCCCGCTGAACAAGATCTACATACAGCACCCGGAACTCTCGGACGACGAGCTGGCCAAGGCCGCCCGCAAGGCCGCGGGCGGCTTCGTCACGGTGGCGATGGCCGGCGAGGGCATCGTGGAACTGCTCCCCCTGGGCCTCTCCAAGGCAACGGGCCTCTCCCTGGCAGCCCGCCGCCTGGGCCTGAAGGCCGCCGACACCATCGCCTTCGGCGACATGCCGAACGACATCCCGATGTTCGCCTGGGCCGCACATGGCGTAGCCATGGCCAACGCCCACGTCGAACTGAGAGCGGTGGCCGACGAGGTGACGTCCTCCAACGAGGAGGATGGGATCGCGGTGGTGTTGGAGGGGTTGCTGGGCTGAGGTGGCCTGGGCTGAGGTTGCTGGGCTGAGGTGGCCTGGGCTGAGGTGGCTTGGGCTGAGGTGGCCTGGGCTGAGGTGGCTTGGGCTGAGGTTGCTGGGCTGAGGTGGCTTGGGCTGTGGTGGCTTGGGCTGAGGTTGCTGGGCTGAGGTGGCCTGGGCTGAGGTGCCGAGGCCGACCGCCGCCTCTCGGCGACCGCCGGCCCGACGCCTGTGCCCCGACGCGGGGGCTGATGTCCCGTCGCCCGTCGGCTGCACGGTCGACGTCGACTCCCGAATGCCGGCCATCGCCGTCGGCCCGCTGGCCGAGGCCAACTGGCCGACGCCGGCTGGTACCTCGTCGGCTGCTCGGCCGGGACGTCGGCTGGGGCTCGCCTCGGTTTCCGGCCTGGCCGGGGCTCTCGGGGCGCCGGGGACTCGTGGTTGCCGGGATGGCGGCGAATCCCGGTTGCTGGCCGGCAGCGAGTGACGGTTGCCGGCAATTGCCTGCCGCGGGCTACGGGGTCATCACCGACCCGCGGAGGCCAGGCTGACACCGACCCGCGCCTGACCGAGCTGACGGCAACCCTCGGGTGCCGGGACAACACCCGCCACGAGCTACTGGGCCAACACCAACCCGCGGGGCCAGGCTGACACCCACTCGCGCCTGACCGAGACGACGCGCCCTCGTCGCCGGGCCCAACGCCCGCTCCGTATGGCCGGGCCGACCCGACGGCCACTCCCGGTCGTCGGGCCGACGCCGGATCGCGGTTGCCCTCGCGGGCGATGCCCCGTGGTCGGCGGCCGTGGTCACTGCGAAGTTGCCGGCCGACGTACCCGCACGCCGGAGGCCGACGTACCCCCGACGTCCGCCGATGCCGGCCGCAGCAGCAGGCGCCCGCACCAGCGCCCGGGGCGCCGAAACTCGCGGGCATACATGGCGCCCGGGGCGGCATGGGTGGGCGCGAACAGCACCCGGTACCGCCGGTCCACGCGGCCGACCTCTCAGCTGCAGCGCCGGACCGCATCCTCAAGGCACCCCAGCCCTGCAATGCAGCCAAGCCCCAGTGGCAACGTCTCGCGGAGGATGCACGGATCGAACGTGCGCGGGCCTTTCGGACCCGACCACGGTTTAGCAAACCGGTGCCTTACCACTCGGCCAATCCTCCGGGTGGGCGGCCCACGCGAGAGCGACATCGCGTGCTCGAAGCGGCCGCCCCGGGCAGCTCCCCATGCGGTACGGACTCGACGGAGGGGTAGCGATTACTCCGGAGCCCGCCGCGGACTGCCCTGATGGGAGCTGGACGTACTGTCGTGCATGGACATCGCCCTGCTCCTCTCCCAGCAAGTGGCGCCGAACACACCGTCCGGCGATGTGGACACAACCACTGTGCCTGTACGGAAAGTTGGGCGCCACCGAATAACAAGGCCGGGGGGATCCCGGAAGGACGCCGTATGTCCCCTACCGGCGGCGCCACTTACGACGGCGCCCCTTGCTGAAGAACCATCCGGCAGGCGGCTCGTCGGAGCGCCACGGCTGCGGCTCGGGCTTCTCACGGCGCCAGCGCGCGGCCAGCATGCGGGCCCGGGCGGACGGCTCGGCGGTGTCGGCCGCGCGTATGAAGTCGTCGTCCAGGACCAGGCTGTCCCAGGTGTCGTCCCCGGACCGTTCGCGATCCTCGTGCTGCGACATGCCGCCTGCCATCCCTGTCCTCCAGTTCGTGCAGTGCACCCCGGTGCATCCCCTTTGCCCAGTGTGCCCGCGCGGCTGTGAAGCCCCCGTCAAGAGCGGGCCCCCTCAGGGGCCCGCCTCTTTACACGTCACTGGCATCTACACGTCACCGGCACCGGCAGGCACCGGCGCCCGTCACTCCTCACCGGCGAGCGTCAGCGACCGCAACTTCTGTCCCGCGTACCAGGTCGCGAGGACGGTCACCACCGCCAGCAGCACCGTCGCGGTGGACAGGGCGACATCCGAGGTCACCATGTCCCCGCCGGCGACCTTCTGCGCCACCGCCAAGGCCCACTGCTGGACGCTCAACGTGCGCGCACCCGGCACCAGGGAACCGAACAGGGCTTCCCAGACGAGCGCGTAGACGAGCCCGAAGACCACCGCGTGCCGGGACACCGTGCCGAGCAGCAGGAAGAGCGCGGCGTAGGCGATGGACGCGACCAGCGCGGCCACCGTGTAGGCGACGGCGATCTGCTGGCCGTTGCCGTTGAGGATGAAGCCCGCGATGAACGTGGGCAGCGCCGAGAACACCATCGTCACGGCGATCGCGACGATCAGCTTGGTGAAGATGATCGTCGGCCGCTTCACCGGCTTGGACAGCAGGTACACCACCGAGCCGTCGTCGATCTCCGGGCCGATCGCGCCGGTTCCGGCGATGACGCCGATGATCGGCACCATGGTGGCGAGCGCCAGCCCGCCGAGCAGGTCGGACGCGGTCTGGTCGTCGGCTCCGGCGAGGGCGCGCACCACCACCGAGATCCCGATGAGCAGCAGCGGCAACGCGCCGAGGATGAGGGCCCGGCGACGGCCGAGCAGGGCCCGGTAGGTAAGTCGGGCGACTGTGGGGTCGTACATCTTTTCGGCCTCCTACGCCGCGACCAGATACGAGAACACGGACTCGAGGGACTCGTCGGACGGCGAGACCGTGAGCAGGCGGATGCCGTGCTCGCGTGCCACCCTCGGCAGCAGGGCAGTGAAGCGACCGAAGTCGACGGCCTGGATGTGCAACGCGCCCTCGGCCAGGTCGACCTCGATCCCGGATGTCGACGGGTCGGCGATCAGCGCCGCCGCGAGGGTGCGGTCGTCGCTGGAGCGCACCAGGTAGCGGTGCGGGCGGTCGGTCATCAGACGGCGGATCTTGCGGAAGTCGCCGCTGGCCGCGTGCCGCCCGGCGACCACAACCTCGATGTGCCAGGCGAGTTGCTCGACCTCTTCGAGGATGTGGGACGAGAACAGCACCGTGCGGCCCTCGTCGCCCATGCGTCGCAGCAGGTCCATGAGTTGCATGCGCTGACGCGGGTCCATGCCGTTGAAGGGCTCGTCGAGCAGGAGCAGCGAGGGGTCGTGGACGAGGGCGCTCGCCATCTTCACGCGCTGGCGCATACCCTTGGAGTACGTGGAGATCTTCCGGTCCTGCGCGTACTCCATCTCGACCGTGGCGAGCGCCTTCTGGGCTGCCTTGTCGCCGAGGCCGTGCAACTCGGCGTTGGCAACGACGAATTCGCGGCCGGTGAGGAAGTCGTACATCGCCTCGCGCTCGGGGACGATGCCGATCTGCTTGTAGATGGCCTCGTTGCGCCAGGTCGGCTGTCCGTCGAGGGTGACGGTGCCGGTGGAGGGGGCCAGGAAGCCGCCCATCATGTTGATGAGGGTGGACTTTCCGGCTCCGTTGGGGCCGAGCAGGCCGGTGACGCCGGGGCCGATCGTCATGGTGATGTCGTTGACGGCGACCACGTTGCCGAACCAGCGGGAGACGTGGTCGATCTGGAGCGTGGTCACAGTCCCACCTTCTTGTAGCGGCGCATCAGGAGGCCGTAGGCGGCGGCGATCAGGCCCAGGGTGACGAGGACGTAGACAGCGCCTTCGCCGTTGCTCGGGCCCACCCCGCCGGGGAAGGCGGAGGTCGCGCCCAGGAAGGCGGACTGCACACCGTCGATGAGCGTGATCGGCGAGAAGAGGCCGATCCAGGCGATGGCGCCGCTGCTGCCCCCGCCGTCGATGGCCTGCGCGTCGGCGATGGCCTGGAGTGTGGAGACCGCGCCGTAGGAGATGGTCAGCACGGCGATCACGGCCGCGATGCCGAAGCCGCGGCGTGGCGTGACCGACGCGATGACCAGGCCGATTCCGGCGAACAGCAGTGAGAGCAGTGCGACGGACACGAGTCCCTGCGCGAATCCCTTGGTCTGGTCGGCGAAGTCGAGCTTGGCCAGCAGCGCGCCCACGTAGAGCACGAGCAGCGGGGCCGCGGTGAGGAGGAACAGCGCGGAGGCCAGCGCCGCGAACTTCGCGCGGACGTAGTCGGCGGTCTCGATCGGCCGCGAGAAGTACAGCGGCACGGTCTTGAAGCGCAGGTCGCGGGAGACGGACTGCGGTGCCTGCGAGGCGACGTACAGGCTGATCACGGCCTGCATGACGATCGCGTAGCGCGTGTAGTCGACGGGCAGGTCGTTGGCCTTGGTGGCGACCGCGACGGCGACCATGATGGCCGCGGGCACGCACATCACCACGAACAGCAGCATCGGCAGCACCTTGGACTTGACCGAGCGGCCGAGGCCGTAGGAGCCGCGCAGGGACTGCGAGTAGAGGGACCGGGTCGCGTAGGAGCGGCCGAGGCGGGGGCCGTCGTAGCTGCGGTAGCCGATGTTGTGGATGCGGGTCTGGTCACCCGACTGTGTGGTTACGGGCTGCTCAACCGCCATGGCCGACCGCCTCCTTCCGCTGTGCGTCGGTGCTCTGCTCGCTGTGCTCGGTGTCCGTGAAGACCTCCGAGATGTGGTGCCGGCGCTGCTCCATGCGCACCAGGCCGAGCCCGAGGTCGGCGACCACGTCGCGCACCAGGTCGTAGGTCTCCTCGCCCTGCGCGGTGAGCAGCAGGATGTGACCGGCGCCGGGAAGGCCGCCGCTGCCGTCGAGGACCTCCACCCCGCGCGCGTGGAGCGCGTCGCGCACCGCGCGGGTGCCGTCCGGGTGGTCGTCGGTGTCGGTGACCTCGATCGCGAGCGTCGTCGTGGTCTGGGTGAAGTCGGTGGTGGAGCTGGAGCGCAGCAGCTTGCCGCCGTCGATGACGACGACGTGGTCGCAGGTGCGCTCGAGTTCGCCCAGCAGGTGCGAGGTGACCAGGACCGAGATGCCGAAGTCGGTGTGGATGCGGCGGATGAGGCCGAGCATCTCGTCGCGGCCGACCGGGTCGAGGCCGTTGGTCGGCTCGTCCAGGAAGACCAGCTGCGGGTCGTGCACCAGGGCCTGCGCCAGCTTCACGCGCTGCTTCATGCCGGTCGAGTAGCCGCCGATGGGGCGATAGCGCTCCTCGTACAGGCCGACATGGCGCAGCGTGTCCGCGGTGCGCTCGCGCGCGGCGGCGGGCGGGAGGCCCGACATGCGCGCCATGTGGACGACGAACTCGGTGGCCGAGACGTCGGGCGGCAGGCAGTCGTGCTCCGGCATGTACCCGACCCGCTCGCGGATGGCGGCGCCCTTGGTGGCGACGTCGAGTCCGAGCACTTCGGCACGGCCCTCGGTGGCGGGGGACAGACCCAGCAGAATCTTGATCATGGTGGACTTGCCGGCTCCATTGGCACCGACGAGTCCGGTCACCCCGGGCCCGATGTCCATGGTCAGCCGGTCAAGCGCGGTCACCCTGGGGAACCGCTTGCTCAGGCTTTCGGTCGCGATCACAGTCACGGCATAGACGGTAGTGACCCGTACCACTCAGGTCATCAGACCCGAGAGCCGTCTTGATATCAGACCTCAGGTGTACGGGCGTCTAAGGGTCACCCTGAGGTCTCACGCGATCTATTGACGCAACCTCTAACAACTGTCACATTCATCAGTGTCAAGTTACGGGCACGTACCGCAGTCAGCGTGGACGAGGGTGGGCGGTGGCATGACGACGGCAGTGGAAGCAGGTTCAGGTGAACTGACCGCGGAACTGCGCGGGTTCAGAAAGGTGCAGCGCCTCGCGTACGAGTGCGCGGAAGCCGTCGCCGCGCAGCTGGAACCCGGCATCACCGAGCGCGAGGCGGCGCGCATGCAGCGCGAGTGGCTGCGCGAGCGCGGTGTGCGTGACTGGTTCCACCTGCCCTTCGCGTGGTTCGGGAACCGCACGGCGTTCGTGAACTTCCGCGTCCCGCTGCAGTTCTTCCCCACCAACCGCCGCCTGGAGCCCGGGATGCCGTTCATCCTGGACATGGCCCCTGTGTACGACGGCTTCACGGCCGACATCGGCTATTCCGGCTCGCTCGGCATCAACCCGATCCAGGACAAGTTGATGGACGACCTGGAGGCGCACCGCGAGCTGATCCTGCGCGAGGTGCGCGAGCGCCGGCCGCTGCGGGAGATCTACGACGACGTGGACCGGCTCATGGTCCGCCAGGGCTACGCCAACCGGCACCGCGCCTATCCCTTCGGCGTGATCGCGCACAAGGTCGACCGGGTCAGCCAACGCCGCTGGTCACCGCATGTCTTCGGGTTCGGTACCCAGTCCCTGAAGGGCCTGGCGAGCGACGCGCTGCACGGCCACCGCGAGGGCTGGTCCCCGCTCTGGTCGCCGTACCGCTTCTCCGACCACCCGCCGCAGCCGGGCCTGTGGGCGGTCGAACCGCACCTCGGCTTCAGAGGTACGGGCGCCAAGTTCGAGGAGATCCTGGTCGTCACCGACTCCGAGGACCCCGAGCAGAGCGCCTTCTGGCTGGACGACGATCTGCCGCATGTGCGGCGCTGGGCGGAGGAGAAGTGACGGTGCCGGTGACTCTTCAGGGCGCGCGCGAGCGCCGGGTGCGGACCGGCGACGTCGAGCTGTGCGTCGCCGAGCTGGGCGACCCCGGCCGGCCGACGGTGATGCTCGTGCACGGATATCCGGACAGCAAGGAGGTGTGGTCCGAGGTCGCGCCACGGCTGGCCGACCGCTTCCATGTCGTGCTGTACGACGTCCGCGGCCACGGACGGTCGACGGCACCGAAGCCGCTGCGCGGCGGGTTCACGCTGGAGAAGCTGACGGACGACTTCCTGGCCGTCGCGGACGCGGTCAGTCCGGGCGGGCCCGTGCATCTGGTCGGGCACGACTGGGGCTCGGTGCAGGCCTGGGAGTTCGCCACGGTCAAGCGCACCGAGGGCCGGATCGCGTCCTTCACCTCGATGTCCGGGCCCTCCCTCGACCACTTTGGCCACTGGATCGGCGGGCGCCTCAAGCGGCCCACCCCGCGCCGGATCGGGCAGCTCCTCGGTCAGGGCGCCAAGTCCTGGTACGTCTACGCGCTGCACACGCCCGTACTGCCCGAACTGGCCTGGCGCGGCCCCCTCGGCAAGACCTGGCCGCGCATCCTGGAACGGATGGAGAAGGTCCCCGGCGGCGGCTACCCGACCTCGTCCCTGCCGACGGACGCGGCACACGGTGCGTGGCTGTACCGGGACAACGTACGGGCCCGACTGAGCCGCCCGCGCGCGGACGCCTACGCACACGCGCCCGTGCAGCTCATCACGCCCCTCGGGGACGCCTTCCTTTCGGAGCGGCTCTACGACGAACTGGAGCAGTGGGTTCCGCAGTTGACCCGGCGCACGCTTCCGGCGAAGCACTGGATCCCTCGCTCCCGCCCCGACCAACTGGTGTCCTGGATCACGGAGTTCGTGACGTCCGTCGAGGGCGGCCGGCCGAAAGGCGTGACGGCCACCGGGAAGTACGCCGACCGCTTCGGCGGACAGCTCGTCCTGGTCACCGGCGCGGGCAGCGGCATCGGACGGGCGACGGCGTACGCCTTCGCGGAGGCCGGCGCGCGCGTGGTCGCCGTCGACCGGGACGCCGAGGCCGCGGGTCGCACCGCCGAGATGTCCCGGCTGATCGGCGCACCCGACGCCTGGGCCGAGACGGTCGACGTCTCCGACGAGCAGGCCATGGAGAAGCTCGCCGAGAAGGTCGCCAGAGAGTACGGCGTGGTGGACGTCCTGGTGAACAACGCCGGAATCGGCCTGTCGGGCTCCTTCTTCGACACCACACCGGAGGACTGGAAGAAGGTCCTCGACGTCAATCTGTGGGGCGTCATCCACGGCTGCCGGCTGTTCGGCAAGCAGATGGCCGAGCGCGGACAGGGCGGCCACATCGTCAACACCGCCTCGGCGGCGGCGTACCAGCCCTCCAAGTCGCTGCCCGCCTACAGCACGTCCAAGGCGGCCGTACTGATGCTCAGCGAGTGCCTGCGCGCTGAGCTGGCCGGCCAGGACATCGGCGTCACCGCGATATGCCCCGGCTTCGTCAACACCAGCATCACCTCGACCGCGCGCTTCGCCGGTGTCGACGCCGATGAGGAGAAGCGCCGCCAGAAGAAGTCCGCGCGGCTGTACGGGCTGCGGAACTATCCGCCGGAGAAGGTCGCCGACGCGATCCTGCGGGCCGTGGTGCGGGGCGATGCAGTTGTTCCTGTGACGCCGGAGGCGCGTGGGGCGTATCTCATGTCGAGGTACACGCCGAAGGCGCTGCGCAGGATCGCGCGGTTGGAGCCGCCGCTATGAGCGACGGGGGTCCCGCGCGCGGGGGAGCGGTTGCCGGCGAAGGCCTGTCCGGGAGGCGCGGTGAGGCAGGGCGCGCGGCCGAGGCGGCGCCTGCACCCGCCTACCGGATCGAGGACCTCGCGCACCTCAGCGGCGCCACCGTCCGCACCATCCGCGCCTACCAGGACCGAGGCCTGCTCCCCCGCCCGGAGCGCCATGGCCGGGCCAACCTCTACGCGGACGCCCATCTCCACCGGCTGCGCCAGATCGCCGATCTCCTCGACCGCGGGTACACCCTGGCGTCCATCAAGGAGCTCCTGGAGGCCTGGGACGCCGGTCGTGGCCTCGGTGGGGTGCTCGGGCTGGTCGCCGAGGTGGACGGGCCGTGGACCGACGAGGAGGCGGTACGGATCTCGCGTGCCGAGCTGGAGGAGCGCTTCGGCGGCACCCCGGACGACGCGGCAGTGGCCGAGGCCGTGGAGCTCGGCGTACTGGAGGCGACCCCCGGCGACGAGAACTCGTTCGTCGTTCCGAGCCCTCAAGAGCTAGCGGTGGCAGTCGAGTTGCACTCGGCCGGGGTGCCGCTGTCCGCGATCTCTGGCCATCTAAGGGAGTTGAGGGGCCAGGTCGAGCACATCGCCGCCCGTTTCCTGGAGTTCACCACCGAACACGTCTTCGCCCGCTACCTCGACGGCGCCCACCGTCCGACGGACGCGGAGGCGGCCGAGGCGGCCTCTCTCATACGGCGGTTGCGTCCACTCGCCCAGCACACCGTGGACGCGGAACTCGCCCGCGCCATGAGGCGGTTGGCCGTGCGCCATCTGCGTCAGCACCTCGGCGCGGACGAGGCTCCCGAACTCCAGAATCGGACGAGAGCTGTGCCCGTACCCGAGGAGACAATGCAGGCCGTCGAGCGTCTGGTTGGCGCGAAGCAGTCAGCCGAGTTCATCGCGCTGGCCGCCGAACGGGAGGTACAGACAAGGACCTTGGACCGGCTCGCCGCAAATCACAGCTCATCAGGTGACCTTGACGAAACCCCTTGAAACGACGGCTCGTTGTCCACAGAATCGCCAATCCCCCTGTGGATAACCGCACTTGGTTGTGGACCAAACATCGGGACTGAAATCGTTCGCGTGATTCGAGCCTCTCCCGGCAGTCTGGTGGCATGGACGAAAGACGCACCGTGAAGGTCTCGAAGTACCTCTCGAAGCACCTGCGCCACCAGCCCGAGCGCATCGGGCTCACCCTCGACGAGGGCGGCTGGGTCGAGATCGAGACCCTGATCGCCGCCGCGACCGCGCACGGATTCCGGTTCACCCGGGAAGAGCTGGATCACGTGGTGGCCGCCAATGACAAGCAGCGCTTCGCGATCGACGGCACCCGGATCCGCGCCAGCCAGGGCCACAGCATCGACGTCGAACTCGGCCTGCCCCCGGCAACCCCGCCGGCCCACCTCTACCACGGCACCGTGGCCGGCAACCTGGACGCGATTCGCAGCGCGGGCCTGCTGCCCATGAACAGGCACGATGTGCACCTCTCCGCGGACCGCGAGACCGCAACGCGGGTCGGAGCCCGGCGTGGCCGCCCGGTGGTGCTCTCCGTGGACGCCGACGCCATGCACAGCGACGGCCATGTCTTCCACGTCAGCGCGAACGGGGTGTGGCTGACGAAGGCCGTGCCGCCGGAGTATCTGCGGTTTCCCGAGGCGCACTGATCCAGGCCGCCACGGGCCCCCGCCCATACCGGTGATCGACTCAGACACCGGTGACCGACCGCGCTCCGTGGCCGCGCAGCCGCGGTCGGTGGCTGTTTCACGTGAAACCCATTCGGCCGCATAGGCTCGATGCATGAGCCTGCGCCTGAGCACCGTGATCCTCCCGTACCGCCGCTGGTCCGAGGGGGGCCGCCAGGCATGGCAGCGCGCGGAGGAGCTCGGCTTCCACACCGCGTACACCTACGACCACCTGTCCTGGCGGAGCTTCCGGGACGGCCCCTGGTTCGGTGCCGTGCCGACACTGACCGCCGCCGCGGCCGTCACCGACCGGCTGCGCCTGGGCACCCTGGTGACCTCGCCGAACTTCCGGCACCCGGTGAACCTGGCCAAGGAACTGATTTCCCTCGACGACATCTCGGGCGGACGGGTCACGCTCGGCATCGGCGCGGGCGGCACCGGCTTCGACGCCACCGCACTCGGCCAGGAGCCATGGACCCCGCGCGAGCGTGCCGACCGGTTCGCCGAGTTCGTCGCGCTGCTGGACCAGCTGCTGACCGAGGACTCGGTGTCGTACGAGGGCGACTTCTATTCGGCGCACGAGGCGCGGAACATACCGGGCTGTGTGCAGCGCCCTCGGCTGCCGTTCGCGGTCGCCGCGACCGGGCCTCGCGGCCTGCGGCTCGCGGCGCGCCACGGGCAGGCGTGGGTGACCACGGGAGACCCGAAGCTGTATGAGAACGGCACTCCTGAACAGTCGGTTCAAGCCATTCGCGGACAGGTCGGGAAGCTGGCAGACGCCTGCGCCGAGATCGGCCGGGACGTGGCCGGGCTCGACAAGATCCTGCTCACCGGGTTCACCCCGGACCGCGGTCGTCCGCTGGAGTCCCTCGACGCGTTCGTGGACTTCGCCGGGCGCCATCAGGAGCTGGGATTCACCGAGATCGTGGTCCACTGGCCGATCCCGGACTCGGACTTCGCGGCCGACGAGAAGGTCTTCGAGCAGATCGCCATGGAGGCCTTGGCGCAGCTGGACTGAGCTCACGGGAGCGACGGTGCTGGTCAGGAGGATGTGGGCAGTGTTCGCAGGGGCGGTTTCTCCTCAGGTGCGGACTCAGATGTGCGGGCTGCTGCACGGCCGTGCAGGCACATACGGGAGAATGGCCCGGTGACCTCAGCGACTCGACAGCCCCAGACCCCGGCCGCCGCTGTCCGCCCGCGGCTCATCGCCACCGACCTGGACGGCACGCTGCTGCGGGACGACAAGTCGGTCTCCCCCCGCACGGTCGCCGCGCTGGCCGCCGCCGAGAAGGCGGGCATCGAGGTGTTCTTCGTCACCGGCCGCCCCGCCCGCTGGATGGACGTCGTCAGCGACCACGTCCACGGGCACGGCCTGGCGATCTGCGGCAACGGCGCCGCCGTGGTCGACCTGCACGGCGGCCCCGGCACCCACCGGTTCGTGAAGGTGCGCGAGCTGGCCCGGGAGAACGCCCTGGACGCCGTACGGCTGCTGCGTGACGCGGCTGAGGGCACGGTGTACGCGGTGGAGCAGACGTACGGCTTCTACCAGGAGCCGGGCTATCCCAAGCTGCACATGGAGATACCGGACGAGCTCGCGCCGGCCGAGGACCTCCTGGCGCCGGACGCCCCGGGGGCCGGCGAGCCAGTGCTCAAGATCCTCGCCTACCACCCCACCCTCGACCCCGACGCCTTCCTCACCCTTGCCCGCCTCGCCATCGGCGACCGGGCCAACGTCACCCGCTCCAGCCCCAGCGCCCTGCTGGAGATCAGCGGCCCCGGCGTATCCAAGGCCAGCACGCTCGCCCTGTGCTGCGCCGAGCGCGGCATCTCGCACGAGCAGGTCGTGGCCTTCGGGGACATGCCCAACGACGTCGAGATGCTGACGTGGGCGGGCCAGTCGTACGCGATGGGCAACGCGCACCCGGATGTCGTCGCCGCCGCGTCGGGGCGGACGGTCGCCAACAACGAGGACGGCGTGGCCGTGGTGATCGAACAGCTGCTGGCGAAGCGGCCCTAGACCTACCCGAGCGGCACTCCGCGTTCGGAGAGCCACGGCACCGGGTCCACCCCTGAGCCGAGTTCCGGAGTGACCCGCACCTCGAAGTGCAGGTGCGGGCCGGTGGAGTTGCCCGTCGTGCCCGACTGGCCGATCCACTGCCCGGTGTCGACCCGCTCGTCCTGGTCCACGGCGACGGAGGCGAGGTGGGCGTACTGCGTGTAGTAGCCGTCCGTGTGCCGGACGACGACCTCCATGCCGAAGGCGCCCGCGCACGCCACCTTCACCACGCGTCCGTCCCCGACCGCCCGCACGGGCGTGCCGATCGGCACCGCGAAGTCCTGCCCGGTGTGCCGCTTCGCCCAGCGCTTTCCACCGCTGCCGAACGCGGCGGACAGCTCGTACTTCGCGACCGGCTTGACCCAGGCACTCGTGCTGTCCGTCTCCTTCTGGTCGAGCCGGACCGCACCCGGGCACGACCCGGCGGCCACGGAGACGTCGGCCCGACCCTGCAACTCCCACCGCGCCTCTTCGAGCTTGTCCTCGATGCCCTGCTTGAGGTCAGCAAGCTCGGCATTGCGCTTCTCCAGCACCTCCCAGGCCGCCGCGGCCCTGGCCTCGTCCCCTGCGAGCCGCACCTCGGCGCGACGGCTCTTCTCGATGGAGTTGGCGACGGCCAGGTTCGCCTGTGAGAACACATGCTGACCTCGCATCAGCTGCTCCGGGCTCGTCGCGAGGACGATCTGCGCGGTGAGCGGCATGCCGCCGCCGTTGCGGTACTGGGCGCGTGCGATCCGGCCGAGGTCCTTGCGCAGGACGCCGATCTCCCGCCGCTCCCGCTCGAGCAACGCCTCGACCCGCAGTGCCTTCGCCCGCTGCACCTCTACCCGCTTTCGCCCCGCTTCGTACCGCCCGGTCGCCACGGCCGCTTCCTCGTACAGCTTCAGCACCTGGCCGCTGAGGGTCGAGTCACCGCCGGTTCCGGTGCCGTTGTGGCCCGAGGTGCCCTTGCCGTCACCGGCCGCGTCGGCGGGCCGGGCCACGAGGCCGACGAGCACGCACAACAGCGCCGGAACGACCAGGAGGCGACGGCGATATGAGCACATGTCAGCGATCCTGGCCCGCGAGGCGGGTGAGGGCCCTGTTCAAGTCGTACAGCTGGGGGACGTGTTGCTGCGGATGGGTCAGTACGGCCGTTGACGCGAGCGCCGGCAAGCGTCGCGCCCCGCCCGGGCCGACAGTGCGTGTCTGCCGGGCCGCAGGCGCCCACGGCCACGGTCCCGTCGGCCGCTACGGCGCCCCCACCAGCAGATCCGCCTGCTCCTCCCGCTCCACCATCCCCCGCAGCGGACCATCCGCAGCGGCCAGCTCCGCGAACGTGCCCCGCTGCACCACCCGCCCCTGGTCCAGGACGACCACCTCGTCGACGGCCTCCAGCCCGGCGAGTCGGTGCGTGATGAGCAGGGTCGTGCGACCCTCGGTGGCGACCAGCAGGTCGGCGGTGAGGGCGTCGGCGGTAGGCAGGTCGAGATGCTCGGCGGGCTCGTCGAGGACGAGGACGGGGAAGTCGGCGAGCAGTGCGCGGGCCAGCGCGAGCCGCTGCCGCTGACCGCCCGACAACCGTGCCCCGTGCTCACCCACGAGCGTGTCCAGCCCGTCGGGCAGGCCATCGGCCCAGTCGAGCAGCCGGGCGCGGTGCAGGGCGTCACGCAGGTCGGCCTCGGTGGCGTCCTTCCTGGCGAGGAGCAGGTTCTCGCGCACGGAACTGTCGAAGAGGTGCGCGTCCTGCGCACACAGCCCGACGAGACGCCGTACGTCGTCACCGTCCAGCGCGTGCGCGTCCACGCCGCCCAGCGTGTACGAGCCCGCGTCAGCGTCCAGGAAGCGCAGCAGCACCTGCGCCAGCGTCGTCTTGCCGGACCCCGACGGGCCGACCACGGCGATCCGGCGACCCTTATCCAGGGTCAGGTCGAGTCCGGCGAGCGCGTCCCGGTCCTGTCCGGCGTGGCGGGCGGTCAGGCCCGTGACGGCGACCGGGAAGGGCGATGCGGGCGCCTGCCGGGGCCGGGCGGGTTCCCGTACGGGCTCGGGCGCGTCCAGCACCTCGTACACCCGCTCCGCACTCTTGCGCACCCGCTGCCGGTACTGCACGGCGAGCGGCAGCCCCAGGACGGCCTCGAACGCGGCCAGCGGGGTGAGGACGACAACGGCCATGGTCACACCACCGAGCCGCCCGTCGGCGACCCCCTGGGCGCCCACGAGGGCGGTGGCGGCGACGGTGAGCCCGCAGATCAGCGCGGTGAGCCCATCGCCGAGCGCGGTCGCGGAGGCGGCGCGCGAAGCGATCCGGGTCAGCGTCCCGTCGGCCCGCCGCGCCTGTGCCGTACGGCTGGGCAGGGCGCCGGCGACGGTCAGTTCCGCGGTGCCGGTGAGCAGATCCGTCACGCGCGTCGCGAGCTCTCCGCGTGCGGGAGCCAGCCGGCGCTCGGCGCGTCGGGCGACGGCACCGGTGAGGAACGGGACTCCGGCCCCCGCCGCGAGGAGCCCGGCCGCGAGCACGGCACCGGCCTCGGGCAGCAGCCAGGCCGTGAACCCGACGGCCCCGGCGGACACGACGGTCGCGGCAGCGGCGGGCAGCAGCCACCGCAGCCAGTAGTCCTGCAGCGCGTCCACATCCGCGACGAGCCTCGACAGCAGATCGCCGCGACGCGTGCGGCGCAGTCCTGCGGGCGCCAGCCGTTCCAGCCGCCGGTACACGGCGACCCGCGTATCGGCCAGCATCCGCAGCACGGCGTCGTGCGACACCAGCCGCTCGGCGTACCGGAACACGGCCCGCCCGATGCCGAAGGCCCGCGTCGCCGTCACGGCGACCATCAGGTACAGCACGGGCGGCTGCTGCGAGGCCCTCGAGATGAGCCACCCGGAGGTCGCCATGAGCCCGACGGCGCTGCCGAGCGCGAGGCTGCCGAGCACCAGCGCGAGGACGAGACGACCGCGCCGGGGACCGGACATGGCGCGGACGCGGGCGAGAACACCGCGTTTGGCTGCGGTGAGCGGCACGGTCCCTGCGTCTTCGCAAGCAGAACCGCTGTCCGGGTCATGCTCGACCGGACGGTCAGCGGACGCCTTGGGCAAGGCCTCTGCCGACACCGGCGCAACGGCCTCCGACAGCCGCACCACCCGGTCCGCCACGCCCAGCAGCGCCGGCCGATGCACCACCAGCAGCACTGTCCGCCCCACCGCCAGCCTTCGCACGGCCTCAACGACCTCGGCCTCGGTGGCTCCGTCGAGCGCGGCCGTCGGCTCGTCGAGGAGCAGGACGGGCCGGTCCGCCAGGAACGCCCTGGCCAGCGCGAGCCGCTGCCGCTGCCCTGCGGACAGGCCGGCCCCGTCCTCGCCCAGCACGGTCTCGACGCCCTCGGGCAGCGCGTCCACGAACTCCAGAGCCCCGGCGTTCCCCAGCGCCTGCCGCACGGCAGCGTCGTCCGCGTCGGGACGAGCCAGCCGTACGTTCTCGGCGATCGTCCCCGCGTACAGGTGCGGCCGCTGCGGCACCCAGGCGATCCGCGAACGCCATTCCTTCAGATCGAGTTCGGCAAGATCCGCTCCCCTGACCAGGATCCGCCCCTCGGCCGGCCGCACGAACCCCAGCAGCGCGTTGAGCAGCGTCGATTTGCCCGCCCCGCTCGTCCCGACGAGCGCGACCGTCTCCCCGGGCTCGACGGCGAAGGACACATCCGACACTGCATCGGAGGACCGTCCGGGGTAGCGGACCGAGACCCCCTCGAACGACACCGCCCCCGTCGGCACCGCCGCGCTTCCCGACGCCGGCGCCGGAGTCTCCAGCACCTCGAAGATCTCCTCGGCCGCGGACAGGCCCTCGGCAGCCGCGTGGTACTGCGCTCCCACCTGACGCAGCGGCAGGTAGGCCTCGGGTGCCAGCACGAGGACGACCAGGCCGTCGTACAGATGCATGTCGCCGTGGACGAGGCGCATGCCGATCGTCACCGCGACCAGGGCCACCGAGAGCGTCGAGAGCAACTCCAGCGCGAAGGAGGAGATGAAGGCGATCCGCAGGGTCCGCATGGTCGCCCGGCGGTATTCATCGGTGATCCGCCGGATCGACTCGGCCTGCGCCTTGGCACGCCCGAACACCTTCAGTGTCGGCAGACCGGCGACGACGTCCAGGAAGTGCCCGGACAGCCGGGACAGCATCCGCCACTGACGGTCCATCCGGGACTGCGTGGCCCAGCCGATCAGCATCATGAAGATCGGGATCAGTGGCAGGGTGCCGACGATGATGACCGCGGACACCCAGTCCTCGGTCACGATCCGCGCCAGCACCGCGATCGGTACGACCACCGCGAGCCCCAGCTGCGGCAGATAGCGTGAGAAGTAGTCGTCGAGGGCGTCGACGCCCCGTGTGGCGAGCGCGACGAGGGATCCGGTCCGCTGTCCGCTCAGCCAGTCGGGTCCCAGCTCGGTCGCCCGCTCCAGCAGTCGTCCGCGCAGCTCCGACTTCACGGCCGCGCTGGCACGGTGAGCGGCGAGTTCGGTGAGCCACGCAACCACTGCGCGGCCTACGGCCACGGCCACCAACAGCAGTAGGGGAGTGCGTAGTTCAGCAGCGGACATGCCGTGCTGGAATGCCCCCACCACCGCCTCGGCGATGAGCATCGCCTGCGCGATGACCAGCACGGCACCGACGGCACCCAGACCTACGACAGCGATCAGGAAGAGGCGAGTGGCGCGGGCGTATCGGAGGAGACGCGGATCGATCGGTTTCACGTGAAACATGCCCTTCGGTCCGTGGCGGGGTGTTTCACGTGAAACATCGTGAACCACCGCGCCACAGCGGACTCAGTGCTTGGCCCCCGAAGCGGCGTCCGCGGCAATGTGCTGCGTACCGATCCGCTTGCGGAAGACCCAGTAGGTCCAGCCCTGGTAGAGCATGACGACCGGTGTGGCGATCACCGCGCACCACGTCATGATCTTCAGGGTGTACGGGCTCGACGAGGCATTGGTGACCGTGAGGGACCACTCGTCATTGAGCGAGGACGGCATGACGTTCGGGAAGAGCGTCAGGAAGAGCATCGCGACGGCGGCCACGATGGTGACGCCGGAGAAGGCGAACGACCATCCCTCGCGCCCCGCTTGGTTCGCCACCAGCGCCGCCACCAGCGCGGCCACGGCCACCACGAGCGCGACCAGGCTCTGACCGTCACCGTTCTCGATCTGCGTCCAGAGCAGGAAGATCAGCGCCAGCACGGCAGCGGCAAGACCGACCCACAGGGCCAGCTTCCGCGCACGCTCCCGGATCTCCCCCACGGTCTTGAGCGCGGTGAACACCGCACCGTGGAAGGTGAACAGCGTCAGCGTCACCAGGCCACCGACAAGCGCGTACGGGTTGAGCAGGTCCAGGACGTTGCCAACGTACTCGTGGTTCTCGTCGAGCTTCACGCCCCGCACGATGTTGCCGAAGGCCACACCCCACAGGAACGCCGGGAGCAGCGAGCACCAGAAGATGGCGTTCTCCCAGTTGCGCTGCCACTGCTCCTCGGGCCGCTTCACCCGGTACTCGAAGGCGACGCCCCGGACGATCAAGGAGATCAGGATGAGCAGCAGCGGCAGATAGAAGCCGGAGAAGAGCGTGGCGTACCACTCAGGAAAGGCGGCGAAGGTGGCGCCTGCCGCCGAGAGCAGCCACACCTCGTTGCCGTCCCAGACGGGGCCGATGGTGTTGATCAGCACCCGACGCTCGGGCCGGTTGCGGGCCAGCAGCTTGGTGAGGACGCCGACCCCGAAGTCGAAGCCCTCCAGGAAGAAGTAGCCGATCCACAGGACGGCGATCAGTACGAACCAGACGTCGTGAAGTTCCATGACTGTGCAGCTCCCTCGGCCTAGTACGAGAAGGCCATCGGCTTGTCGGCGTCACGGTCGTCGCCGCCGATCTTCGTTGGCGGGTTCAGGTCGGCGTCGGTGAGCTCGGGCGGGCCGGCCTTGACGTACTTCGCGAGGAGCTTGACCTCGACGACGGCGAGGATGGCGTACAGCGTCGTGAAGACGATCATCGAGGTGAGGACCTCGCCCTGGGATACGCCGGGGGAGACCGCGTCCCGAGTGCGCAGGACGCCGTACACGACCCACGGCTGACGGCCCATCTCGGTGAAGATCCAGCCCCAGGAGTTGGCGATCAGCGGGAAGGCCAGGGTCCAGATGGCGATACGCCAGTACCACGTGGTCAGTTTCGGGCCGAGCGCCTTCTTCGGGAGCAGCACCAGATGCGGCACCTCGTCGTCACCGACCCTCAGGTGCTGCGGCAGCATGAACTTCTTGCGGGTCAGCCAGAGTCCGATCAGGCCGATGGTGAACGACGCCATGCCGAAGCCGATCATCCAGCGGAAGCCCCAGTAGGCGACGGGGATGTTGGGCCGGTAGTCGCCGGGACCGTACTTCTCCTGCTCGGCCTTGTTGACGTCGTTGATGCCGGGGACGTACGAGGTGAAGTCATCCTTGGCCAGGAAGGACAGCAGGCCGGGGATCTCTATGGCGACCTTGTTGTGGCCCTTGTCGACGTCGCCGACGGCAAAGACCGAGAAGGGCGCCGGCTCCTCGCCGTCCCACAGGGCTTCGGCCGCAGCCATCTTCATCGGCTGCTGCTCGTACATGATCTTGCCGAGCGTGTCACCGCTGATCGCGGTGAGCAGGCCGCCGATGGCGACGGTGACCAGGCCGAGCCTGAGCGAGGTCTTCATGTCGCTGATGTGCTTCTTGCGCAGCAGGTGGAAGGCGGAGATGCCGACCATGAACGCGCCACCGGTGAGGAAGGCCGCCGAGAGGGTGTGGAAGGCCTGGGCGAGCGCGGTGTTCTGGGTCAGCACGAGCCAGAAGTCGGTGAGCTCGGCCCGCCCCTTCGCCTCGTTGATCCGGTAGCCGACGGGGTGCTGCATCCAGGAGTTGGCCGCCAGGATGAAGTACGCCGACAGAATCGTGCCGATGGAGACCATCCACATACAGGCCAGGTGGATCTTCTTCGGCAGCTTGTCCCAGCCGAAGATCCACAGCCCGATGAAGGTGGACTCGAAGAAGAAGGCGATCAGGGCCTCGAAGGCGAGCGGGGCGCCGAAGACATCACCGACGAAGCGGGAGTAGTCGGACCAGTTCATGCCGAACTGGAACTCCTGCACGATGCCGGTGACGACACCCATCGCGATGTTGATCAGGAAGAGCTTGCCCCAGAACTTCGTCGCTCTGAGGTACTTCTCATTCTCCGTGCGCACCCATGCGGTCTGCAGCCCGGCCGTGAGGGCGGCCAGCGAGATCGTCAGGGGGACGAACAAAAAGTGGTAGACGGTGGTGATACCGAACTGCCAGCGCGCCAGAGTCTCCGGCGCCAAAGCCAGGTCCACGTCGCCGCTCCTTACCTACCGCTTGTGAAAGCGTTCACATTCACAAGCAATTATGCAGCACGCCCATCCCTGCCCTCAACGGGGGGTCCTTCGTCGAGATCAACCCCTTGGCGCACACTTCAACATATTGTTGAATCGGAGCCATGCAGACACCGACGCCCCTACAGATACTGATCTCCTGGCCCGCGGGACACCTCACCGCGACCCTCGACGACACTCCCACCACGCAGGCCCTCGTCAAGGCCCTGCCCCTCGCCTCCACGGCCCGCACCTGGGGAGAGGAGGTCTACTTCGACACGGGCGTCGCTGTTCCACGTGAAACCAGCGCCCAGCAGGTCGTCGAGCCGGGCACGGTCGCCTTCTGGACCGACGGAGACGCGCTCGCCCTCCCCTACGGGCCCACACCGATCTCGCGAGGCGAGGAGTGCCGCCTCGCGAGCCCGTGCAACGTTCTGGGCCGCATCGACGGCGCCCCCCGTCTGTTGGCGACGGTCCGCGACGGCGACCCCGTCCGCGTGGAGCTGGTGGACGCCTGACCGTGGCCGTGGAGCCCTAGGACTCCTTACGGAACCCTTCCGCCACCTTCAGGAAGATGTCGTTCGCCTCGTCCTCCCCGATCGTCACCCGCACACCCTCGCCCGGGAACGGTCGGATCACGACGCCCGCCTGCTCACACGCCTGAGCGAAGGCGACCGTGCGCTCCCCCAGTCGCAGCCATACGAAGTTGGCCTGGGTCTCGGGCACCGTCCAGCCCTGAGCGCGCAGCCCGTCGACCACGCGGTTGCGCTCGCACACCAACGAGCCGACCCGGCCGATCAGTTCGTCCTCGGCACGCAGCGAGGCGATGGCCGCCTCCTGCGCGACCTGGCTCACCCCGAACGGCACGGCCGTCTTGCGCAGGGCCGCCGCGACCGGCTCGTGGGCGATCGCGAAACCGACGCGGAGGCCGGCGAGACCGTACGCCTTGGAGAAGGTCCGCAGAACACAGACGTTCGGCCGCTCGCGGTAGATCTCCACCCCGTCCGGCACCTCGGGGTCACGGATGAACTCGCGGTACGCCTCGTCCAGCACCACCAGGACGTCACTGGGCACCCGGTCGAGGAACCGCTCCAGCTCGGCCCGCCTCACGACCGTGCCCGTCGGGTTGTTGGGGTTGCAGACGAAAATCAGCCTGGTGCGCTCGGTGATGGCGGCGGCCATCGCGTCCAGGTCGTGCACATCGCCCGCGGTCAGCGGCACCTTGACGGATGTGGCACCGCTGATCTGCGTGATGATCGGGTACGCCTCGAAGGACCGCCAGGCGTAGATGACCTCGTCACCCGGTCCGGCGGTGGCCTGGATCAGCTGCTGGGCGACGCCGACCGAGCCGGTGCCGGTGGCCAGGTGGGAGATCGGGACGCCGAAGCGCTCCGACAACTCGTTCATCAGCCCCGTGCACATCATGTCGGGGTAGCGGTTGAAGGACGAGACAGCCGCCGTCACGGTCTCCATCACGCCGGGCAGCGGCGGATAGGGGTTCTCGTTGGAGGACAGCTTGTAGGCCGCCGGACCACCGGCCGCGGCAGGCTTGCCCGGCTTGTAGGTGGGGATACCCTCCAGCTCCGCGCGCAGCTTGGGGCTCATCTCGCTCACCGCAGTCCTCCTCACGACCACCGGCGGCCCATCACCACCGCCGGCTCCAATACTGCTCACCTTATGAGGATTCGGCGCCGATGCGTACAGGTGAGGGAGGGTCGATGCGCGCGGAAGAGGCCGGCCCGGCTGTTGATCCCTCCTGTCACACCTGCATCAGGGGCATCACGGTACGAAGGCGTACGAATTAGGGGGCGCGCCGCACATATATCTACGCGCCGGTGGCTCACTCCGTGGCGCGCATCACCCGTGAAGGTGAGTTGAGACCTCTTCGAAACATCGGTCACTTGGCAGGCCCATGCGCGCCGACAAGTCACGTCCTGCCATTGGATCGTTCAACTCCCTTGTTTTCAAAGGGCATTGACGCATGATGACCTTGCAGAAACGTGTCTGTCAACGCGTGCATATGCGTCCGCACTACCCCACCGAATGAGCCCTACTATCGGCTCGCCATGACAGCAGCAGGGAAGCACCAGGTGAGCCGCGCGGAAACCTCTCGTCGAGGCAGTCGACCCGGCCGGGCGGGTATCAGAGACGTGGCCGCCGCCGCGGGGGTCTCCATCACGACCGTCTCCGACGCCCTCAACGGCAAGGGCAGGCTCCCCGACGCCACCCGACGCCATGTCCGCGAAGTCGCCGACCGGCTGGGCTACCGCCCGTCGGCCGCCGCCCGCACACTCCGTACGGGCAAGTCAGGACTCATCGGCCTGACCGTGACGACCTACGGGGATGAACCTTTCACCTTCACGGAGTTCGCGTACTTCGCCGAGATGGCACGCGCCGCCACCTCGGCCGCGCTCGCCCGCGGCTACGCCCTCGTGATCCTCCCCGCGACCTCACGTCACGACGTCTGGTCGAACGTCGCCCTCGACGGCACGGTCGTCATCGACCCGTCCGACCAGGACCCGGTCGTCAGCGAGCTGGTCAGACAGGGTCTGCCGGTCGTCTCCGACGGCCGCCCGGCAGGCTCGCTCCCGGTCACCGCCTGGGTCGACAACGACCACGAGGCCGCCGTGATGGGCATCCTCGACCACCTGGCCGACGCCGGCGCCCGCCGGATCGGACTGCTGACGGGCACCACGACGGACACGTACACCCATCTGTCGACCACCGCCTATCTGCGCTGGTGCGAAAGGGTCGGCCAGGACCCGGTGTACGAGGCCTACCCGGCGCACGACCCGTGCGCGGGCGCCGTCGCCGCCGACCGGCTGCTCGCCCGTCCCGACCGACCCGACGCGGTCTACGGACTGTTCGATCCGAACGGCACGGACCTGCTCGCCGCAGCCCGTCGCTACGGGATGCGCGTACCGGACGACCTGCTTCTGGTGTGCTGCAGCGAGTCCACGGTGTACGCCAACACCGAGCCACCGGTCACCACGCTCTCCCTGAAGCCCCGCCGCATCGGCACGGCCGTCGTGCAGCTCCTCATCGACGCCATCGAGGGGGTCGAGTCGGACCAGCCGGTCGAGCAGGTGATACCGACCGAGTTGATTGTGCGTACCTCGTCCCAGCGACGCCCGCCGCGTACGACGGTCAGTCCGCCCCGGTCGCCCGAGGGCCGGTAGAAATCGGGCGATGACCTGTGGCAGAAGCCGGACCAGGAGCGGCAGAGGCAGGTCGAGGGACTGCAGCAGCGGGGCGAGGGGCTTCAGGAGCAGCTCGACAGGCGTCACGAACACGGCAATCGAGCTGCCGAAGCCCGGGCCAATCGGGGCGAAAGCGGCAGTGAACAGGAGTCCTGCTCCGATTCACCACCCCTGGGTCATCACATGGCGCGATCGGCATTCCTATGATGGGCCCACGACACCCACGGGCCGCTGCGACCAGGCAGTCCGATGCGGTGCAGCTGCGGCGCGATGGTGGAGGGGTCTGATGACTCAGGGGGCCGGTCAGGGACCCGAGATGGAGCGGACGGCGACGTTGCGCGACTTCCGGGTGCCCGCTTACGTGCACGAGACCGGTCCGTACGTCCACAGCATGCACCCGGGCGAGGTCGCCCCGCCCCTCGACGAGGCGTACCCGGAGGGGTACACGCCCACGCAGCGCGACCTGCCCGTGATCAATCGCGGCGACACGGTCCAGGTGCACGTCGACCCCGCCGCCATGCCGGTCCCGGACTCGACCGCAGGTGCCGGCCCGCTGTTCGTGGTCGGCGACGTGCACGGCTATCTCGACGAGCTGATGGCCGCACTCCAGGAGCAGGGCCTCATCGACTCGGCGGGGAACTGGTCCGCGGGCACCGCCCGGCTGTGGTTCCTCGGCGACTTCACCGATCGCGGCCCGGACGGCATCGGCGTCATCGACCTCGTGATGCGGCTGTCCGCGGAGGCCGCAGCGGCCGGCGGCTACTGCAAGGCCCTGATGGGCAACCACGAACTGCTGCTCATCGGCGCCAAGCGATTCGGCGACACCCCCGTCAACTCCGGCGCGGGCACCGCCACCTTCCAGGCTGCCTGGCTCCTCAACGGCGGCCAGAAGACCGACATGGACCGTCTCCAGGACCACCATCTGCAATGGATGTCGCGGCTGGACGCCATGGAAGAGGTCGACGGGCATCTGCTCGTCCACTCGGACACCACCGCCTATCTCGACTACGGCGACTCGATCGAGGCGGTCAACGACACGGTCCGCGAGACGCTCACGCGCAATGACGCCGACGAAGTCTGGGATCTCTTCCGCAAGTTCACCAAGCGCTTCTCCTTCCGCGACGAGGGCGGCGCCGACCATGTGCGTTCCCTGCTCGATACGTACGGCGGCACCCGCATCGTTCACGGTCACAGCCCCATTCCTTACCTGACGGGCGAGGTCGGCTCCGAGGACGGCGAGGACAACACCGGGCCCTTGATCGAGGGTCCGCACCTCTACGCCGAGGGTCTCGCCATCGCCATGGACGGCGGCGTGACCATGGCCGGAAAGCTGCTGGTCCAGCAACTTCCCCTGGATATCTGACCGTTCACGGGGCAGGCGTCGCCCAAGGCGGGGTGACAGAAGAGGGCGCAGGCCAGGGCCCAATTTTGGCAAACCCCCTGTCACCGTGTGCCGTGACCGCTCTACCATCGGCTTATCCGTAGCAGGCTCCCCTCCGTTTCTGCCCGACGGCTCGTTGGCATGCGAGCCCCAAGCCCTACGGAGCATCGGGGGATGCACATGAACAGCGTTCCGCAGCACCTGCTGAGCGAGGACCGCCAGGAATACGAGCGGATCCTCGATGAGGCGCTGCGCTCCGCCCCACACCGCCCGGAACTGGCCGCTGTCGGTCAGCGGCTCAACCCCGAACAGCTGCGCACGATGGCGCTCAACGCCACCGCTCTGATCACGGCGGCCGCGGCGACCGAGTACCAGCACTACGTGAAGGTCCGCGAGGAACTGCGCCAGCCGGCGCCGTCCACCCCGTCCTCCAACCGCGAGTCCGGCTCCTCCGAGTCGGGCTCGGGCGCGATGGGGCTCGCCACGGCCATGGGAGAAGTCGCCGAGACAGCCGGCCCGGGCGTCATAGCCGTGCTCGCGGTCCTGGCACCCGTCCTCGCCGGCACCGCCGCGGCGATCTTCCTGCTCGTCGGCTACATCCTGAAGATGTTCGACCCCGAGCCGGCGTTCGCCCAGACGATGCTCACCACCGGGTGGGTGTTCGGCGCCGTGGCAGCGGCCGCCATCCTGGTCGCCGCCGTCGGACTCCTGCTCACCGCCCTGCAGAACCGCCCGGCATTCGACGGCGGGCCGTACGGCGAACTGAGCGAGGAGGTCGCCCGGGCCAGGGAAGTCTGGCGCGAGGCCCTGCTGGAGCGCGGCGTCCTGCCTTTCCTGCGGGAGGCACTCGCCGACCCCGGCACGGCGACGGCCCTGCACCGCACATCACCGTCGACACCGGCCGGCCGCATCCCGAACCTCGGCTACGACCGCCCGGGTTTCAGCAGCCCGGACGACGGCGCCTCCCGGGGCTCGCGGCCGAGCTTCAGCAGTCCGGACTACACGAGCCCGGACTTCGGAGGCCCGGAACACCAGCCGGACTAGCACCTCGGCTTGCGCCCCCGCCGCAGGAGGGCCCCACGTTGGGTCCCTCCTCCACGACGGCACCCCGGGGAGACCTCCTCGGGGAGGCGCAAGCCGAACAGCCGGACCGCAACGCCGGACACGACGGCAGCACGCCGGACACCGGGGCAGGGCGCCCCGGGTCAGGACGTCGACGTCAGTCCGCGAGCGGCAGGTACACCCGGTTCCCCGCTGCGGCGAACTCCTTCGACTTCTGAGCCATGCCCTCTTCGATCTCCTCCTTGGACCCGCCATGTGCGCGGCGGATGTCCTGGGAGATCTTCATCGAGCAGAACTTCGGCCCGCACATGGAGCAGAAGTGAGCCGTCTTGGCGGGCTCGGCCGGAAGGGTCTCGTCGTGGAACTCCCGTGCCGTGTCCGGGTCGAGGGCCAGGTTGAACTGGTCCTCCCACCGGAACTCGAAGCGGGCGTCGGACAGGGCATCGTCCCACTCCTGCGCACCGGGGTGCCCCTTGGCGAGGTCGGCCGCATGGGCCGCGATCTTGTAGGTGATGACACCGGTCTTGACGTCGTCACGGTTGGGCAGGCCCAGGTGCTCCTTGGGCGTGACGTAGCAGAGCATCGCCGTGCCCCACCAGGCGATCATCGCGGCGCCGATGCCGGAGGTGATGTGGTCGTACGCGGGCGCGACGTCGGTGGTCAGCGGGCCGAGCGTATAGAACGGAGCTTCATCGCAGATCTCCTGCTGAAGGTCGATGTTCTCCTTGATCTTGTGCATCGGGACGTGTCCCGGGCCTTCGATCATGGTCTGTACGTTGAAACGCTTGGCGATCGTGTTGAGTTCCCCGAGCGTCCTCAACTCCGCGAACTGCGCCTCGTCGTTGGCGTCCGCGATCGAGCCGGGCCGCAGGCCGTCGCCCAGCGAGTACGTGACGTCGTACGCGGCGAGAATCTCGCAGAGCTCCTCGAAGTTCTCGTACAGGAAGCTCTCCTTGTGGTGCGCCAGGCACCACGCCGCCATGATCGAGCCGCCGCGCGAGACGATGCCGGTCTTGCGGTTGGCCGTCAGCGGTACGAAGGGCAGCCGGACGCCCGCGTGGACCGTCATGTAGTCCACGCCCTGCTCGGCCTGTTCGATGACCGTGTCCTTGTAGATCTCCCAGGTCAGCTCCTCCGCCCGGCCGTCGACCTTCTCCAGCGCCTGGTAGAGCGGCACCGTGCCGATGGGGACGGGGGAGTTGCGCAGCACCCACTCACGGGTGGTGTGGATGTTGCGGCCGGTCGACAGGTCCATGACCGTGTCGGCGCCCCAGCGGGTCGCCCAGGTCATCTTCTCGACCTCCTCCTCGATGGAGGAGGTGACCGCGGAGTTGCCGATGTTGGCGTTGACCTTCACCAGGAACCGCTTGCCGATGATCATCGGCTCGATCTCCGGGTGGTTCACGTTGGCCGGCAACACTGCCCGGCCCGCGGCGATCTCCTCGCGGACCACTTCGGGAGAAACGTTCTCCCGGAGAGCCACGAACTCCATCTCGGGCGTGACCTCGCCGCGACGCGCGTACGCGAGCTGCGTGACCGCCTCGCCGTCACGGCCGCGACGAGGCTGACGCGGCCGACCGGGGAAGACCGCGTCGAGGTTGCGCAGACCGCCGCGCGGCGAGGTGTGCTTGATGCCGTCGTCCTCGGGACGGACGGGACGCCCCGCGTACTCGGCGGTGTCGCCGCGGGCAATGATCCAGTTCTCCCGCAGCGGGGGCAGGCCCCTGCGGACGTCGGTGTCGGCGAGCGGATCGGTGTACGGGCCAGAGGTGTCGTACAGCGTGACCGACTGCCCGTTGGTGAGGTGCACCTGGCGGACCGGCACCCGCAGATCGGGGCGTGAACCCTCGACATACGCCTTGTGCCAGCCGATGGACTTCCCGGCCTCCTCGGACTTCTCGTCCTGAACGGAGGCAGGCGTGCGCGCGTCCTTGATGGTCATGAGACCTACTCCCTACGCCGGCATTACCCGGTAACAGGTTCGGCGGTCGACGCAGCGGTATCCGTCTGCCGACGTTTCGTGTGAAACATCACTCGCGATGGGTGATGTTTCATGTGAAACATCGCTGGGACGGAGGTCAGCGCCCTCTCAGCCCGGTGCTCCGAGCTCCCGCGTGTACAAAGGTGGCACCACGCTAGCGTCAATTCGGGCGCGGTGAACAGGGGGCCCCAATCGTTCTTGCGATGATCGGGCGGTGACCACGACGCATGAGCCTCCGTACCCACCGCCCGATCCGCCCCGCGGCTCCGGCTCCGGAAACGGCCCCGGACTGGGCCCCGCGCGGGGTAACGGCCGTACGGGCGGCCTGGGTTCGGAGGTTCCCGGGGGGAGATACGGCGGTGCTTACGGCCGTGGTCCCGGAGGCGGACAGGGCGACCAGGAGACCGGGAACGGGGGCTGGCACGAGCACGGCCCCGGATCCGGAGGGATGCAGGATCGCGGGCGCGGGGTCGGCGGCGGGCAGGGGCGCAGGCCCGGTCCCGGCGGTTTTCACGAGCGCGGTCCCGAATCCGGCGGCTCACAAGCGCCGGTTCCCGGCCCGGGTGACGGGCACGGTCACGACTCCGGGGGCAGTCATGGGCACGGTCCTGGCTCCGGAGGCGGCCATGGGCACGGTTCCGGATCAGGGGGCCGGCGTGGCGGTGATGACGGTGGCGAGCACGGGCACGGACACTCGCACAGTCACGCCCACGGTCCGGCTGCTCCCGTCTCCCGGCATCTGCGCAAGGTCATCGCGGCAGTCCTGATCCCGTTCGCCGCGGCCGTGGTGGTGGGGCTCGCGGTGCTGTGGCCGGGCGGTGCCCCGCCGCACGAGCGCACCGGAGTCGGCTTCGACCGGCAGACACAGCAGGCCACGGTCACCAAGGTGGTCGAGGTGAGCTGCAAGGAGGTGGGGGCCTCGGGGGTGCCCCCGACCGGCGACACGTCCACGGCCGAGGGATCCTCCGCCGTTCAGCAGGACAGCGGCACCTGCAAGAAGGCGACGATCCGCGTCGACGGTGGCAAGGACAAGGGCCGTACGTTCACGGAGATCGTGCAGCCCGACCAGTCACGGCAGTTGCACGAGGGCCAGGAGGTCGTGGTCGCCTACGAGCCCTCCGCACCCAAGGACCTGCAGTACTCGGTCACCGACGTGAACCGGCGCGTCCCGTTGACCGTGCTCGCCGGCATCTTCGCAATCGCCGTCGTGGTCGTGGGGCGGTTGCGGGGTCTCATGGCACTGATCTCGCTGGCCATCAGCTTCGCCGTGCTCAACTTCTTCATCCTCCCCGCGATCCTCCAGGGCTCGAACCCACTGGTCGTCGCGGTGGTCGGGTCGAGCGCCATCATGCTGATCGCCCTCTACCTGTGTCACGGCCTGTCGGCCCGTACATCGGTGGCGGTGCTCGGCACGCTGATCTCGCTGCTGCTGATCGGCATCCTCGGGTCGGTGTTCATCGACTGGGCCGCGCTCACCGGCAACACCGACGACAACACGGGCCTCATCCACGGGCTGTATCCGTCGATCGACATGAGCGGTCTGCTGCTCGCGGGCATCATCATCGGTTCGCTCGGTGTCCTCGACGACGTGACGGTCACCCAGACATCCGCGGTCTGGGAGCTGCACGAGGCCAACCCGGCGATGGGCTGGCGTGGGCTGTACCGGGCGGGCATCCGCATCGGCCGGGACCACATCGCGTCCGTCGTCAACACCCTCGTCCTCGCTTACGCGGGTGCCGCGCTGCCGTTGCTGCTGCTCTTCTCGATCGCGCAGAGCGGCGTGGGGACGGTGGCCAACAGTGAGTTGGTGGCGGAGGAGATCGTGCGCACCCTGGTGGGCTCCATCGGCCTGGTTGCCTCGGTGCCCGTCACCACAGCCCTCGCGGCCCTGGTGGTCTCGGCCGACCGGCCGGAGAAGGGGGCGGTGCCGGCGGGTGCTCAGCCGGTCCCGGCAGGCGGGGCGCCGATCTCGACGGGCGCACAGCCGGCTTCGGGGCGCGGCGGGCGGGGGCGTCGGCGGAAGCGGTGAGGTCGGGAAAGTGGGGGCGTCGGGGAAGCAGAGGCTCCAGGGAAGTGGGGGCGTCGGGGAAGCAGAGGCTCCAGGGAAGTGGGGGCGCTAGGGAAGTGGGGGCGTCGGGGCAGTGGGGGCGTCCGCCGAGCGCAGTGACGTCGGCGGAAGGAGTGGCGGGCACGGTTCGCCAACCGCGCGCGTCCTGGGCGCCGAACCCGCACCCGCACCCGCACCCGAACCTGTGCGCCTACGGCCTTGCAGCTCCGGCGTCATGAGGAGCTCGTCGGCAGGGAAGCGCTCCCATGCGCGCCTGGAGCGCCCGGCGAAGCGTTACGCCACCCCTGCGCAGCCGTAAGCCTCAGCCCGCGCTCTGCTCCTCCGCGAGGATGCGGTCCAGGGCCTCGTCGAGATGGGCGTCGAAGTCGGCGAGCGCGCCCTCCTGCCCGAGCGGCACCAGCTTGTCGGTGCGGTCGAGAAAGGCCACCAGAGGCGCCACGGAGGAGCGGAAGAGCGCCTGGTCGGCACCGACCTGAAGCCGGATCAGGACGTCTCCGAGCGTCTCGGTGCCGGCCGGAGAGACCCGTACATCTCCCTCCCCACAGGGCCGTCCCACGCCGTCGACCAACAGCTCCCGACCGAAAGCCCAGGTCACGGGGGCATCGCCGGGCAGGTGGAAGGTCAGCCGTACGGCATAGGGATCACACGTCTCGTAGCGCAACTCCACCGGGATGCGGAAGGAGAGCTCCTCGGACACGAGAAAGCTCATCATGACCTCTGCCTCTACGGACTCGCGCATCGCCCTACCCCGTCGTTTGCAGTCGACTGGCCGGGAACGGACCCCGACACTGGTGGAATCTTGCTGAACGTACACGAGAGATCACAAGGAGTGAGTTTTCAGATACTGATAGAGATCGAGAGTGACCCCAGGAGCCGCCCGACCTCCTCCTGCAGTTGCAGCACCGCCGACAGCAGCCGGTCGGCCTGGTGGGCGGGCAGCGAAATGGCCATCGTCGCGGCCGTGGTGCCCACCGTGATGGGGATGGCCGCGCACACCGTGCCCAGCGCGTATTCCTGACGCTCGGTCACCGGATCCATCCGCCGGGTCCGTTCGAGTCGTCGCAGCAGGGAGCGGGTATCGCGCACGGTGTAGGGGGTGATGGACTCCACGGGATGGCGGTCCAGATGATCGCGGCGAGCGTCCTCGTCCAGCTGGGAGAGCAGGCACTGGCCGATGGCGTGCGCGTGGCCGGTCTCCCGGAAGTCGGCCCATTCCTCGACCGCCGGATTGCCCGGTGTGTCGGAGACGCACATGACCTCGATCTCGCCGTCGCGGTACTGGGCGAAGTAAACCGGGACACCAATGGCGTCACGCCATTGAGCGAGCGCGTCGGCAACCGTGCTGCGACGTTTCTGCTCGGCTGCGCTGCTGCTGAGCCGTACGGCCGCCTCGCCGAGGAAGAACAGCCCTTTGTCACGGCGCAGATAGCCCTCGTGCACCAGCGTGCGCAGCAAGTGGTAGGCGGTGGGCAGGGCCAGGCCCGCCTCGCGGGCTAGTTGCTTGGCCGGGGCGCCGTATTCATGCTCGGCGACACATTCCAGCAGGCGCATCGCGCGCTGGACGGATCCGATGAGCGTCGCGGACTGCGACTGCTCGGCGGAGGCCGGGGAGGCCTGCTGCGGGACCTGAGGGACGCAGGAGCGCGGCTGTTCGAGGGGTGTCTGGGGTTCTGAAGGTGCGGTGTCGACCGTGGCCAAGGGTTACTCCCGAAGCGCGAGGGGGGAGCCCGTGCTGGGGAACACGGGGGGTGCACGCCGCTCGCGGGGTCGCCCCCGCGTCGATTTCCGGACTCTATTGGCCCGTCACCGCTCGGGGACGCCCTGCTCGGAAAACTTCCCTCGCCCGAGGGAACCGGCGATTCCTGTTACCGCCCACCGGTCCCCACGGCCCCCACGGTCCTCACCAGTCGCTGCGCGACGAGGAGCTCGACGTGAACTTCCGTACGACGTAGATCAGTCCGCCGACCACTGCCACGAAGACCAGCACCTTGAAGAGCAGTCCGATGACGAACCCCACGACGCTGGCTATCAGCCCACCGAACACCACCAGAGCGATGACCGGCACCGCGATCCACTTCACCCACCACGGCAGTCCTGCGAAGATCTCGCGCATCTCCCTCGTCCTTACCTCTCCGCCCGTTACTGTGCCGGGTCCTGATCCTTTGAATCTGCTGATTCCTGCACTCGATGCTAGGTCCGGCAGGTGCCCAGCGGGCGTCTCGCAGCCCTTGTCCTCCCCTGATCGATCCCCTAGGGAACCCCGAGGCCAAAGGTCAGCTTTCGGGCGGAGAGAACACCACGAGCACCCTCAGGTCCTCGCTGATGTGGTGGAACTTGTGGGCCACCCCGGCCGGCACGTACACCACACTGCCGCGCGCCACATGTGTGGTCTCCATGCCGACGGTGATCTGAGCACGGCCGCTCACAACGAAGTAGACCTCGTCCTGGTTGTGCGGCTTCTGTGGATCGTGGGCACCGGCGTCGAGCGCGTAGAGACCGACCGACATGTTCCGCTCCCGCAGAAACTGCAGGTAAGCGCCCTCGTTGGCGGCGCGCTCCGCCTCCAGTTCGTCCAGCCGGAATGCCTTCATCGCTCTCGTCCGCCCTTGTCCCGGTGCTCGTGACCGATCTCGTCTGCCACGATCAGACACATGAAGAATTTCGTAGTCAAGACGATCGCCAACGCGGGTGCCCTGGCGGTCGCCGTATGGCTGATAGACAAGATCACCCTCACTGGTGACAGCACGGGCAAGAAGATCGGCACCCTGCTCATCGTCGCGCTGATCTTCGGCCTGGTGAACTTCGTCGTCAAACCGATCGTGAAGCTGCTGAGCCTCCCGCTGCTCATCCTGACGCTCGGCCTGTTCACCCTGATCGTCAACGCGCTGATGCTGCTGCTGACCTCGTGGCTCGCCGACAAGGTCGACCTGAGCTTCCACGTCGAGGGCTTCTGGACGGCCGTCCTCGGTGGCCTGATCATCTCGATCGTCTCCTGGGCGCTCAACGTCGTCCTGCCCGACGAGGACTGAGTATCCGATGACCTACCGCGTCTGCTTCGTCTGCACCGGCAACATCTGCCGCTCCCCGATGGCCGAGTCCGTCTTCCGCGCGCGCGTGGCGGAGGCCGGGCTCGACGACCTGGTCGAGGCCGACAGCGCCGGCACGGGCGGCTGGCACGAGGGCGACCCGGCCGACCCGCGCACCGTCTCCGTCCTGGAGGAGCACGGCTACGACAGCGGTCACATGGCCCGCCAGTTCCAGCCGTCCTGGTTCGCGCGGCTCGACCTCGTCATCGCTCTCGACGCCGGTCATCTCAAGGCCCTGCGCCGCCTGGCGCCCACACCGCAGGACGCGGCGAAGGTGCGCCTGCTGCGCTCCTACGACCCCGCTGCCGGCGACGACCTCGACGTTCCGGACCCGTACTACGGGGCCGTGGACGGCTTCGAGGAATGCCTTGAGATGGTGGAGGCGGCAAGTACGGGCCTTCTCACGGCGGTCCGCGAACAGGTGGAGGGACAACCGGTATGAGCAGTACGGATCCTCAAGGACCGCCTTCCGAAGGGCTGCCTTCCGACGGTGACGGCACACGCGCGGTGCGAGCCGGGCTGCCCGAGCCGGTCGCGTACGAGCCGACCCTGCCCGGCCCCGTGTTCGCCGCCCACTTCCACCTGCCGGGCGAGCCGACGGGACCGTACACCTACGGCCGCGACGAGAACCCCACCTGGACCCATCTGGAGCGCGCCATCGGCAGCCTGGAGGCGCCGGGGGAGGACGGCGTCGAGACGCTGGTCTTCGCGTCGGGCATGGCCGCCACCTCGTCGGTGCTCTTCTCCCAGCTGCGGGCCGGAGACGCGGTCGTCCTGCCCAGCGACGGCTACCAGGCGCTGCCCCTGGCGCGCGCGCAGCTGGAGGCATTCGGCATCGAGGTGCGCACGGCACCGACCGGCGGGGACGCCCAGCTCGGTGTCCTGGACGGCGCCAAGCTGCTGTGGATCGAGACTCCGTCGAACCCGGGCCTCGACGTGTGTGACATCCGGCGGCTCGTCGAAGCGGCACACGCGCGTGGCGCCCTCGTCGCGGTCGACAACACGCTCGCGACGCCGCTCGGGCAGCGCCCGCTGGAGCTCGGCGCCGACTTCTCGGTGGCCAGCGGCACCAAGCAGCTGACGGGACATGGCGACATCCTGCTGGGATACGTCAGCGGCCGCGACGCCGGGGCCATGGCCGCCGTACGGCGCTGGCGCAAGATCGTCGGGGCGATTCCTGGGCCCATGGAGGCCTGGCTCGCGCACCGTTCCCTCGCCACGCTCCAACTGCGTGTGGACCGGCAGAACGCCACCGCCCTGGCCCTCGCCGAGGCACTGCAGGACTGGCCGGAGGAGCTCGGCGTGCGCTATCCCGGGCTGCCGCGCGACCCCTCGTACAAGATCGCCTCGCAGCAGATGCGGCGCTACGGGTGCGTGGTGTCCTTCACACTGCCCACGCGCGCGCGTGCCGAGCGTTTCCTGGACGCGCTACGGCTCGTCGACGACGCGACCAGCTTCGGCGGAGTTCGCTCCACGGCCGAGCGGCGCGGACGCTGGGGCGGCGACGCCGTGCCGGAGGGCTTCATCCGTATGTCCGTCGGAGCCGAGGATCCCGAGGATCTGGTGGCGGATGTGCTGCGCGCGCTGGACGAATCGGCACGGTGACCTGGTCCGCCGGTGCGGCGATCGGTGCCCGGAAACGTGAAACGGGCGGTCCGAGCCTCCCCCCTCGTGGCTCGGACCGCCCTCGGTTCTGCGCGCGAAGAACCGCGCGAACAAGGCTAGTTGACTCTCTGTCAGTGTCCAATCACGGTAGCGACAGCGACCTATCGACTTATTTATAGTTGGGCCCTGCCCTGGGGGTGGAGAGAAGGGCGGGGAAGGGGAGGGTGTGGCATGGATCTGGCCTTGTTGCGCACTTTTGTGACCGTGCACCGGGCTGGCTCCTTCACCCGCGCCGCGGCCCTGCTCGGGCTGTCGCAGCCGGCCGTGACCTCGCAGATCCGCACCCTGGAAAGGCAGTTGGGCCGCCCCCTCTTCCTGCGCCAGGCCCGCGGAGTGACGCCTACGACCATCGGCGACGAACTCGCCCACAAGGCCGCACCTCATCTCGATGCCCTGGTGGAGATCACCGAGACCGGCCTGGACGACGAGTCCTCCTTACGATCCCTGCACCTCGCCGGCCCTCCCGAGTTCACCGCCGAGCGGGCCCTGCCCGCGCTCACCGAGCTGACCGGCGAGGAGGGCCAGGGCTTCGCTCTGCGCGCGTCCTTCGGCAACGCCGAGGAGACCCTGGAGGGGCTGGCTGCCGGACATCATGATCTGGCCATCAGTACGGCCCGTCCGCGTGGCGGTCTGCTCACGGCGACTGCGCTCTGCGACGAGGTGCACGTGCTTGTCGCCGCGCCTCAATGGATCGACCGGATCGGCTCGGGGCAGCTGCGCCACAAGGGAGCGCACGCGCTGGAGGACGTCCCGGTGATGGAGGTGCACGAGTCCCTGCCCTTCGTCTCCCGCTACTGGGCCGCGGTATACGACTCCCGTCCCGCCGCCCCGGGCACCGTGATCGTCCCCGACCTTCGCGCGGTCCTCGCCTGTGCGGTCGCGGGGGCAGGGCTGGCGGTGTTGCCCCGCTATCTGTGTGCGGCAGCCCTGGAGCGCGGCGACGTCGTCGCCCTGCACGATCCGCCGGTGCCACCGCTGCGGACGTACTTCCTGGTGGTCCGTACCGGCACACTGGCGATGCCTCATATCGCGCGGGCCCATGAGTGGCTGCTGCGGGCGGCATGTGACTGGGCCTGAGCCGGGCATTCACGGCGTATCCGGGGCAGATCCGAGGCCCTCACAGGATGAGCTCGGCCAGTGACGTTTCGCGATGTTTCACGTGGAACCAGCCGGGCCACATTTCTCCCATGACCGTCCGACCTGTGGTCAAGCGCACCGCCCGCGCCGTTCTGCTGGACGGCGACGACCTGATCCTGATCAAGCGCACCAAGCCCGGCCTCGATCCCTACTGGCTCACACCCGGTGGCGGAGTCGAGCCCACGGACGCGACCGTCGTCGACGCCCTGCACCGTGAGGTGTACGAGGAGCTCGGCGCCAAGATCATCGACGTCGTGCCCTGCTTCGTCGACACCGTCGAGCACATCGGCGAGGACGGCGGAGCGACCGGAGTGAAGGTGCAGCACTTCTTCGTGTGCCGCCTGGAGTCCATGGACACGTCCTTGCGGCACGGGCCCGAAGTGGACGAACCCATCGGCGAGTACGAGATCGTGCGCGTGCCGTTCACCCGGGTCGGGATCGCTTCCGTCCACCTCGTTCCGCTGTCCCTGCGGCACTACATCGACGGGAACATCGAGGGCGTCCGGGCCATGCACGCCCCGGATCTGGGCTGATCCGACGGAGGACCTCGGCCGCGGCGATCTTGTCAGTCCCCGGCTGTGACGAGCTCCTCCACGGAGTCGTGCCGTATGCGCTCAAACGGCATCCCGATGTTCCTCAATGCGTCGACACCGCTGCGGATCATGCCGGGCGGTCCGGAGACATAGGCGTCGTACTCGGTCCAGGGCCCGTACTCGCGTATGGCTTCGGGAAGCTGGAGCAGGCCATGCCGGTCCACCACCGGGCGGACATGCAGCCAGGGGTGGGACTGCTGAAGCCGGAGCATCGTGTCGATGTCGTACAGGTCCTGGTTGCTGCGGGCGCCGTAGAAGACCTCGACCGGTCGCCGCTCGCCATGCTCGGCGACGTCCTCGACCAGTGCCTTGATGGGCGCTATGCCGGTGCCTCCGCCCACGCAGAGCAGCCCGCTCTCGCTGGTGTGATCCACGGTCATCGAACCGGCCGGCGGGCCGAGCCGGATGATGTCTCCCGGCCGGGCACGGTGCACCAGCGCGTTGGAGACCCAGCCCGCGGGCACGGCCTTCACATGGAACGTCAGCAGGCCGTCCGAGCGGGGCGCCGAGGCGAACGAGTAGTGCCGCCAGATCCGGGGCCACCAGGGCGTCTCCACGCTCGTGTACTGCCCGGCGAGGAAGGGATAGGGCTGGTCGGGCCGGACGGTGAGGACCGCGACGTCCGAGGTTCTGAGGTCGTGCGAGACGACCTCCGCGTACCACCAGGCGGGGGCGCGCAGTTCGTCCGCCGCCGCCGCGTCGATCATGACCTGCGAGATCGTCGTGTACGCCCGGACCCAGGCGGCCTCCATCTCGCCGTCCCAGATGCCGGCTGCGTACTTGCTCAGCGAGCCGATGAGGCACTCGCCGACGGCCGGATAGTGCTCGGGCCGGGTGCCGTACTTGCGGTGTCCTCGGCCCAGGTTCTGCAGGTAGTCGACGAGGACTGGGGTGTTGTCGATGTGTTCGGCCGCAGTGAGCAGCGCCTTCAGGAGCCGGTCCCGCTGGGTGTCCATCGCGGCCGGAAAGAGGGAACGCAGGTCGGGGTGGCGTACGAAGAGCAGCGCGTAGAAGTAGGAGGTGACCTTGTCGGCCACAGGGCCGACCTCTGCCATGGTCCGGCGGATCAGGACGGCGTCCGGGGAGACCGGTTGGGCGGGGGCGGGGCGCTGCGTCGGCACGCGCAGTTGGGGGGAGGGCGACGCGAGAGGGGCGGGGCCCGGTGTCTCCGGCCGTGCTGCGGTGGCTTGAGGGGACGCTTGTGGGGGCTGAGCGGCCTGCATCTCCGGACGTGCTGCGGTGGCTTGGGCGGAGGCTTGTGGGGCCTGAGCGGAGACTTGCGGGGCTTGGACTGAGTACGGGGCGTGGGCCGGCGTCGACTGGGTGGGCCGTATGTGATTCGGGGCGGTCATGTCGGGGGTCGATATCCCCGCTGGTGCCCCTTGTTGCGCGTATGGGCGGCCGACGGGGTCCGGTGCGGCGGGATCTGAGCCGACGTCCGCGGGGATGGGCCCCGGCGGATGAGTCGTCGCGCTGGGCTGTGGCGGGCCGGCCGTCGCGGTGGGCTGCGTGGTGTTCTGGGGCGGAGGGGCCGAGCCGTCACCGGCGGCCGTCCGGCCCACCGGGCGCATCGCCGCCAGGCGGCTGCCCTCTGCCGCCTCCTGTTCGCCGCCCGGAGAGGTCTCCGGCTGCTTGCGCGGCGTGAACCAGCCGCTCCCGCCGCCGGAAGTGCCGTTGTCGGCCGACGTGGTGGTCGGAGCGTCCATGGTGTGCCTCGCCTCGAACATCTTTCGGTCGGTCTGCGCACTTCCCCTATCGGAAGGTGCCTGCTTCCCCCGCGACGGCTTGCGTGTCCCCGTTCGTTGCCGCAACCAATACGGCCACATTCAACCCGTATTCACACTCGGTACGGACAAGTAAGGCGAGAGTGTGACATTGGCCGCAGTACTCTCACCGCAGCATCCCACTGCGTGTGGGCACCCAGGCCGCATAACCGCGAATGCGGGTCTTCGATCTCTCCGTCCCGTTACGCTGCATTGCCTTGCGCTCGGTCCGCGTCGACAGTCCGCATCACGGCTCGGACACGAACCGGAGTCGACCATACCGGCCGCTGCCCCGATCACAAGTCCCCCCTTGGTCCCTCACGAATTGGGCGAGGGGACGAACGAGCAATTCCTTCAATTACCGCCTGCTGCGCACCAATTCGTAGGCTTCCCACAGATCCATCCGCATGTAGGAGCGGCTCGCGAGTCCGGGCGAATGGCGGCCTGCGTTGAATGGTCTCCCGGCGCACTTCGTGGACGCTCGCCGTTCGTCCATGTTTCACGTGAAACACCCAGCGTCTATCGGTGGGCCGTGCGGCGGACCATGACATGGCCAAAAGCTCGTACGTCTCACCGGAAACGGCTGGACGACCAGGGCAGTTGTCAGACAGCCTGACCTGCGTGCCGACTCCTTCCCTCGCCGCTCTGCCCATTCGCCGTCTGACGCCTCGTGACCTCACCGCCTGCGCTGACTTGTCCGAGGATCGGGGCTGGCCCCGTGAGGAACACAAGTGGCAGTTCCTTCTGACAGCCGGGAAGGGTTACGGGATCGACGACCCCGACGGCGGGCTTGTCACCGCCTGTGTCGTCACGGCCTACGGACCGCGGGACCGCCCCGATCTGGGGGCCATCGGCATGGTCCTGGTCGCCGAGCGTCATGCACGCCAGGGCGTGGGGCGCCGGCTCATGCGGCACGTCGTCTCCGCGATGGGCACGACACCACTGACGCTGCACGCGACGCCGAACGGCCAAGCGCTCTACGAGGAACTCGGCTTCAAGGTCACCGGCCGGGCGGAGATGCTGCGCGGGCGCTTCAGGTCCGGTGCCTCGGCGCCCTCGGTAGCCACGCGCGCGGCCACCGCCGAGGACCTCAGCGCAATCGTCCGGCTCGACGAGGAGGTGTTCGGCGCGGATCGCACGCACATCATCACGCGGCTCCCCGCCTTCACCGACCGGTTGCGCATCGCCGAGGAGAACGGCCGGATCATCGGATACGCGGGTACCTGGCCCAACATGGACACACAGGTCGTGGGCCCACTGATCGCCCGCGACACGGAGACTGCGAAGGCACTCATCGCCTCCCTCGCAGCCCACACCGACCGTCCGCTGCGCACCGACATCGATGTACGCCATGAGGAACTGCTCACCTGGGCGAAGGAGCACGGCCTTGTGTCCGTCGCCTTCAACTCGGTGATGACGTACGGCATCTCGGAACTGCCGGGCGACTGGACCCGGCGGTTCGCTCCGGTGACGGTGGCGGCGGGCTGAGGTAGCCGGCTGCGGACCGAGGCGGGGCGGGCTGGGGCGGTCATGGAACACGCCGGTCCCCGTCGGGAGCCGGCGTGTTCTTGTTGATGGGGTGCCTTGACGGCGTGCCCCGCTGCTGCGGTGTGCCGTCAGACAAGTCCCTCGATCGCGGCCGTCGCGAACTGGTGGTCCTGCTCGGGCGCACCGCCGCCCACGCCGATCGCGCCGATCAGCCGGCCGTCCCGGTGGATCGGCACGCCGCCCGCGATGAACAGCAGCGGCCGGTCCAGCGCGGTCGGCAGGGTGTGGAACAGGCCACCCGGCTGTACGGCCTCGACGAGATCGGCGGTGGGGGCGTTGAGCTGGAGTGCCGTGTAGGCCTTGCGAGTGCTGGTCTCCCCGGAGATCAGCACGGCTCGGTCGTCCCGCCGGAACGCGAGCAGGTGGCCTCCGGCGTCGAGGACGGTGACGCTGACGGTCACTCCGGCGGCTTCGGCGGCCCGGTGGGCGGTGGCGACGAGGAGGTCGGCGTCCTGGGTGGTCAGAGGCACGGCGGCGGTGTTGGTGCTCATGGGGGCGTTCTCCTTGATGTGTGGTGCGAAGGTGTGGAACTGAAGTCCTGGTGTGGGCAATCACGGAGCCGTGTGTGCGGGGGCGGCCCTGACCCCGCTGACGGGTCGGCTCAGTGGTGTCGGCTCAGTGGTGTACGACGGCTCGCTGCTCGGCGGGCGCGGCGCTCGTGACTACGGTGCCGAGGGCTGTTCCGTCGCGGCGCTCCAGGGCGGCCGAGAGGAACGCGAGCAGCAGGGCGGCCGCGGCGAGGGCGGCGCCCACCCAGTTGGGGGACGTGTAGCCGTAGCCGGCCGCGATGACCATCCCACCGAGCCAGGCGGCGAGGGCGTTGCCGAGGTTGAAGGCGCCGATGTTCACGGCCGAGGCCAGCGTCGGGGCGCCGTGCGCCTGGTCCAGGACGCGCTTCTGCAGCGGCGGGACCGTGGCGAAGCCCAGGGCGCCGATCAGCGCGATGGTGATGGCCGCGAGGACCTTGTTCTGCGCCGTGAGCGTGAACAGCGCGAGCACGACGGCGAGGGCGCCCAGGGAGACGTACAGCATGGGCATCAGCGCGCGGTCGGCGTACTTGCCGCCGATCAGGTTGCCGCCGACCATGCCGAGTCCGAAGAGGACCAGCAGCCAGGTGACGGAGCCGTCTGCGAAGCCGGCGACGTGGGTCATCATCGGCGCGATGTAGGTGATGGCTGCGAAGACACCGCCGAAGCCGAGGACCGTCATCGCCATGGCGAGCAGGACCTGGGCGTTCTTGAACGCCGCCAGCTCATGGCGCAGGTGTACGCCCTGGGGCTTGGGCATGTCGGGGACGAGCTTGGCGATCCCGGCCAGGCCGACCACCCCGAGGGCGGCGACTATGCCGAAGGTGACGCGCCAGCCGGCGGACTGCCCGACGAACGTGCCCAGCGGGACGCCGACGACGTTCGCGACAGTCAGGCCGGTGAACATCATCGCGATGGCCCCGGCCTTCTTGTTCGGCGCGACCATGTCGGCCGCGACGACCGAGCCGATGCCGAAGAAGGCACCGTGGGCAAGCGAGGCGACCACACGGCCGATCAGCATGACGGAGAAGCTGGGGGCGAGAGCGGACACCACGTTGCCGGCGATGAACAGTCCCATCAGCAGCATCAGCATCCGCTTGCGGGAGACCTTGGTGCCGAGCACGGTCATCAGGGGAGCGCCGAGGACCACGCCGAGCGCGTAGCCGGTCACCAGCAGCCCGGCGGTGGGGATGGTGACCCCGAAGTCACCCGCGACCTCGGGCAGCAAGCCCATGATCACAAACTCGGTCGTGCCGATTCCGAAGGCCCCGATCGCGAGGGCCAGAAGCGCGAGAGGCATGAAGGGGTAGACCTTCCAGAAGATTGCAGGAGCGCTTTACGCTTGACGACAATACTTGCAGACGCGTCATACTTGCAAGCGCTGGCTATTGCGATCCTGCTCTACTCTGGCTTCAGCCACTCCGGGACGGAGGAAACGCCATGACCGCCACGGACCCCGCGCTCACCGCGCTCGCCCAGGGCTGGTGCGCACTCTCCCTGCTGCACGGGAGGATCGAGGCGCACATCGAGCGTGCCCTGCAGAGCGGGCACGACCTGAGCGTGCGTGAGTACTCCCTGCTCGACGTGCTCAGCCGCCAGCACAGCGGCGAAGGCGGCCATCTGCAGATGAAGCAGGTCGCCGACGCCGTCGTCCTCAGCCAGAGCGCCACCACCCGGCTCGTCACCCGGCTCGAGGACCGCGGCCTGCTCTCCCGCTACCTCTGCCCCACCGACCGCCGCGGCATCTACACCGACGTCACCGAAGCAGGCCTGACACTCCTCAACGAGGCACGGCCCACCAACGACAAAGCGCTGCGCCAAGCACTCGACGAAGCCGCGACCAATCCCGAGCTGGCCCCACTGGTCCGGGCCATCGAGACGCTCCGCATCCCCGCCTGAGGGCCCGCCCGCATAGGGTGCGGGCATGGGAGATCTTGAGATACGAGCCGCCGTCGCCGATGACGTCCCCGCGATCGTCGGCATGCTCGCGGACGATCCGCTGGGTGCACAGCGTGAGTCACCGGACGACCTGGCCCCTTACCTGGACGCCCTGGAGCGGCTCAGCGCCGATCCGAACCAGCACTTGGTCGTGGCCGTCCGCGAAGGCCGCGTCATCGGCACGCTACAGCTCACGATCATTCCCGGGCTGTCCCGCATGGGCGCGACCCGCTCCATCATCGAAGGTGTGCGCATCCACGCCGACGAGCGCGGCAGCGGCCTGGGTACGCAGCTCATCGAGTGGGCGGTGGCCGAATCCCGGCGCCAGAACTGCCAAGTGGTACAGCTGACCACCGACAAGTCCCGGACCGACGCCCACCGCTTCTATGAGCGGCTCGGGTTCACGGCCTCGCACTTGGGCTTCAAGATCCAGCTATGACGACGACAGAGCGTCTGTTTCACGTGAAACAGACGCTCACCCGAACCGTCAGACCGTGCCGATCCCCCGCCAGCCATCCGGATCCACACCGCCCGGCACAGCAGCCCCCTCGTCGTACGGCTGACGCGTGAACACGAACGACCCGAGGTCCAGATGGTCCACGGTCCCGTCGGGGCGTCGTACGGCCCTCAGGAGCTCGCCTGCGTAGTAGCCCTCCAGCCCCGTCCATGTGCCGTCACCGTTGGCTCGGAACCGCGAGCGGCGGCCTTTGCCCGACAGCGGCTCCAAGGAGAGCAGCCCGTCGGCCGTGAGCCGCAGCGCGAAGGCGTGTGTCCCCCAGTACCACTGTCCCGCCAACTCCAGGGGCACTGCGTCGGCCACGGCCATCGGACGCCACGGCTCGGGGATGCGGGGCTCGGCTTCGGCGACGATCCGGACGAGGTCGGCGGCAACCGTGAACAGCAACGGGCCCGAGGTGCAGTTGGTCAGCACGATGGCTGCGAGGTCGTCCTCCACGCTGGCAGTGAGGCAGGCAAGGAAGCCCGGCAGGGATCCGGAATGGCCGACGAAGCTCCTGCCGTCCTGGTGTCGGATCTCCAGACCCAGGCAGTACGCGTACCCACTCGCCACATCCGCCGCCTCCGCCGGAGCCGCCGGCGTCCTCATCTCCCGCAGCGACCCGGCACTCAGCACACGGTCGTCACCCTTGATCAGGAACGCCGCGAACTTCGCCAAGTCACCTGTCGTCGACCAGAGTTGACCCGCCGGAGCCATCCGACCGAGGTCTTCGAGGGGCTCGGGAAGCATCACGTCGGCCCAGGGATGGACCGCCCAGCCTCCCGCGTGCGGTGCCTGCGGTCGTGTACTCGTCCGCTCCAGGCCCAGGGGTTCGAGCACTTCACGCCGGAGTACGTCCTCCCACGGAGCGCCGCGCAGTTTCTCGACCAGGGCGCCCAGCAGCGTGTAGCCGGGGTTCGAATAGTGGAAGCGGCGGCCTGACGGATGCAGGAAGGGTTGATCGCCCAGGACGTCGGAGAGCTCGGGTCGCAGTGATCCAGGGGTCCGCTCCCACCAGGATCCCGGCGTCTCGGCCGCCAGCCCGCTGGTGTGCGCGAGCAGTTCGGCGATCGTTGACTCCCCCGCTGCCGTGCCCGGCAGATGCTTCTCCAGCCGGTCCCCGAGGGCCAGCAGGCCCTCGTCGCGCAGTCGCAGGACGAGAACGGCGGTGAAGGTCTTGGTGATCGAGCCGATCCGGTACTGCACGTTCTCGTCCGGCCCGTGCCCGTCCACCGACGTACGCGAGCCATGCCACACCACCCGACCGTCCCGTACGACCGCGGCGACCAGCGAGGGCGTCCGTCCTTCGGCCTGGGCCACTGCGATGCGGTGCAGCAGCGCTCGACGCGTGGCGGGGAGCAGATCTTCCTGAGGTGTCGTCATGGCCCCAGTCCACCCCGTCGACCGCACGGGAGTCGAGCGCATATCCCCGAAGCCCGCCATCCCCGCGGGCATGCCCCGATCAGGTCTGTGCCATGTCCACGAATCGTGAGTAGTGGCCCTGGAAGGCGACCGTGATCGTCGCCGTCGGACCGTTACGGTGCTTGCCCACGATGATGTCCGCCTCGCCCGCGCGGGGCGACTCCTTCTCGTAGGCGTCCTCGCGGTGCAGCAGGATCACCATGTCGGCGTCCTGCTCGATGGAGCCGGACTCACGCAGGTCGGACACCATCGGCTTCTTGTCCGTGCGCTGCTCGGGGCCACGGTTGAGCTGCGAGAGCGCGATCACCGGGACCTCCAGCTCCTTGGCCAGGAGCTTGAGGTTACGGGACATGTCCGAGACCTCCTGCTGACGGCTCTCGGAACGCTTCGAACCACCGGCCTGCATCAGCTGTAGATAGTCGATGATCACGAGCTTGATGTCGTTGCGCTGCTTCAGCCGACGGCACTTCGCACGGATCTCCATCATCGACAGGTTCGGGGAGTCGTCGATGTAGAGCGGCGCCGCCGAGACTTCGGGCATCCGCCGCGCCAGGCGGGTCCAGTCATCGTCCGTCATGGTGCCGGAACGCATGTGGTGCAGCGCCACGCGCGCCTCGGCGGACAACAGACGCATCGCGATCTCGTTGCGCCCCATTTCCAGGGAGAAGATGACGCTGGGCAGGTTGTGCTTGATCGACGCCGCCCGGGCGAAGTCCAGCGCGAGGGTGGACTTACCCATGGCGGGACGCGCCGCGATGACGACCATCTGGCCCGGGTGCAGGCCGTTGGTGAGCGAGTCGAGGTCCGTGAACCCGGTGGGCACACCTGTCATCTCACCGGTACGGGAGCCGATCGCCTCGATCTCGTCGAGCGCGCCTTCCATGATGTCGCCGAGCGGCAGATAGTCCTCGCTGGTCCGTTGCTCGGTGACCGCGTAGATCTCGGCCTGCGCACGGTTGACGATCTCGTCGACGTCGTCGTCGGCGGCGTATCCCATCTGCGTGATGCGGGTGCCGGCCTCGACCAGGCGGCGCAGGACGGCTCGCTCGTGGACGATCTCCGCGTAGTACTCGGCGTTAGCCGCCGTCGGCACCGTCTGGACGAGGGTGTGGAGATAGGAGGCGCCACCGACCTTGTTGATCTCGCCGCGTTTGGTGAGTTCGGCGGCGATGGTGATGGGGTCGGCCGGCTCACCCTTGGCATAGACGTCGAGGATCGCCTGGAAGATCGTCTCGTGGGCGGGCTTGTAGAAATCGTGGCCCTTGATGACCTCGACGACATCGGCGATGGCGTCCTTGGACAGGAGCATGCCACCGAGGACGGACTGCTCGGCGTCCAGGTCCTGTGGCGGCACCCGCTCGAAGGCCGAACCGCCGCCGTCCCACTGGCCGTTGTCGCGGCCGCGATCATGCTGCTCGTCTCGTCCTCGGCCGCCGTCGCCCTGTCGGCGGGAGGCAGGCAGACGATCACTGGGGCCGCTGTCGGCCCACGGGTCGTCCAAGGGCTCGGAAATGCTCACCGAGCAGCCTCCTCCCGTCCGCCGAGCGGACCTCGCCGTGCCCCTCTGTTCTACGGCACGACACTGACAAATGAGAGGCCCAACTCCGGGTCTGGCATGTCGGTTGTACGGCGGCTTCCCGGGCCGACGGACGTAGTGGGCGCCGCACCACGGTAGGCCTGCGGGCACCGTCAGCCAATCTGGTTATCCACAGGCCATGTGGACGACGGCCCGGATGCTGTGGAGAACTCCACAAAACCTGTGCACGACACGGTGGACAGCCCTGTGAACAAGCCCCCAACAATTCTCGATCACCTGCTCTGACCTGGGACTTTGCCATCCACCGGCTGTGCAGAAGAAAAACTTCCCCAGTCGGACCAAGATCGCTTCGAACGGTGCGCGAGAGCACACACCATGAGACGGTGAGTAAGGGTCAGTACTTCATTGCATCGCTTACCTGTGGACGATTAGATTGGTGGCCATGACACAGGCTCCCGCGACTCCCAAGGCCGCCCGGCGACAGCACGACCGAGAGATCGTCGCACTGGCCGTCCCGGCCTTCGGCGCACTCGTCGCCGAGCCCCTCTTCGTCATCGCCGACAGCGCGATCGTCGGCCACCTCGGCACAGCTCAACTCGCCGGGCTCGGGGTCGCTTCCGCCCTCCTCATGACAGCCGTCAGCGTCTTCGTCTTCCTCGCCTACGCCACCACAGCGGCCGTTGCCCGACGTGTCGGCGCCGGCGACCTCCAAGCCGCCATCCGCCAGGGCATGGACGGTATCTGGCTAGCCCTTCTCCTCGGCGCCGCCGTCATCGCGGCCGTCTTGCCCACCGCACCGTTTCTCGTGGAACTCTTCGGAGCCTCGGACACAGCGGCCCCGTACGCGACCACCTACCTACGGATCTCGGCGCTCGGCATCCCGGCCATGCTCGTCGTACTTGCCGCCACCGGCGTTCTGCGCGGACTCCAGGACACGAAGACTCCTCTCTATGTCGCTGTCGCCGGCTTCGTCGCCAACGCCGCCCTGAACGTCGGTCTCGTTTACGGCGCCGGCCTCGGCATCGCAGGCTCCGCCTGGGGCACCGTCATCGCTCAGTGGGGCATGGCCGCGGTCTACCTCATAGTCGTCGTCCGCGGAGCTCGCGAGCACGGTGCCTCCCTACGCCCGGACGCGACCGGCATAAGAGCCTCTGCACAAGCCGGAGTTCCGCTGCTGGTCCGCACCCTCTCACTGCGGGCCATCCTCATGATTGCGACGGCCGTCGCAGCCCGCCTCGGGGACGCCGACATTGCTGCGCACCAGATCATCCTGTCGCTCTGGAGCCTGCTCGCCTTCGCGCTGGACGCCATCGCCATAGCCGGGCAGGCGATCATCGGGCGGTATCTCGGGGCCGACGACGCCGAGGGCGCCCGAGCCGCCTGCCGCCGCATGGTGGAGTGGGGCATCGCAGCAGGCGTCGTCCTCGGACTGCTCGTGGTGATCGCCCGGCCGCTCTTCCTGCCGTTGTTCACCGGCGACACGGCCGTGCAGAACACAGCCCTGCCTGCCCTGCTCGTGGTGGCGCTCTCCCAGCCGATCTGCGGCGTCGTCTTCGTCCTGGACGGGGTCCTGATGGGAGCAGGCGACGGCCCCTACCTCGCTTGGGCCATGGTGCTCACTCTGGTGGTGTTCACTCCGGTGGCGCTGCTCATCCTCGCGGTCGGTGGCGGCCTCACCGCGGTCTGGGCAGCCATGACACTGATGATGACGGTGCGCATGCTGACGCTCTGGGCACGCACCCGCTCCGGACGCTGGCTCGTCACGGGCGCGACGCGCTGAATGTTTCACGTGAAACACGCTGTTTCACGTGAAACGGGCTCGATCTGCCCCGCTACACAGATGAGGGGCCGTACCCGCTGGGTACGGCCCCTCATCTCAGCTGTTCAGCCGAGCGCAGCAATCAGGCCGCGACAACCTCGATGTTGACCTTGGCGGCAACCTCGGGGTGCAGACGCACGGACGTCTCGTGGGCGCCCAGGGTCTTGATCGGCGAACCGAGCTCGATGCGGCGCTTGTCGACCTCGGGACCACCGGAAGCCTTGATCGCGGAAGCGATGTCGGCCGGGGTGACGGAACCGAAGAGACGACCGGCGTCGCCGGAGCGAACGGCCAGACGAACCTTGACGGCCTCGAGCTGGCCCTTGATCTGATTGGCCTGCTCGATGGTCTGGATCTCGTGGATCTTGCGAGCACGACGGATCTGCTCGACGTCCTTCTCGCCGCCCTTGGTCCAGCGGATAGCGAACTTCCGCGGGATCAGGTAGTTGCGAGCGTAACCGTCCTTGACGTCGACGACGTCGCCCGCGGCACCGAGGCCGGAGACCTCGTGGGTGAGGATGATCTTCATGTTTCGGTCACCCTTCCCTTATCGCGCGGTGGAGGTGTAGGGCAGCAGCGCCATCTCACGGCTGTTCTTCACGGCCGTGGCGACGTCACGCTGGTGCTGCGTGCAGTTGCCGGTCACGCGGCGGGCACGGATCTTGCCGCGGTCGGAAATGAACTTCCGCAGCATGTTCGTGTCCTTGTAGTCCACGTACGTGACCTTGTCCTTGCAGAATGCGCAGACCTTCTTCTTCGGCTTGCGCACAGGCGGCTTCGCCATGATGTTTCTCCTGTGTGATCAAGAAGTGTGGGTACGACCCACCCTCGGCCCAGGGGCCTAGAAGGGGGGTTCGTCCGAGTAGCCGCCGCCCTGCTGGCCGCCGCCGGAGTTTCCACCCCAGCCGCCGCCACCGCCGCCGCCCTGGTTGCCACCGGCAGGAGCGCCGGTCGCCCACGGGTCGTCGGCGGGAGCACCGCCGCCCTGCTGGCCGCCGCCGGAGTTTCCACCCCAGCTGCCGCCACCCTGGCCGCCACCGCCGCCGTAACCACCCTGGCCACCGCGAGCGCCACCGGAGGTCTTGGTGACCTTGGCCGTGGCGCTTCGCAGGCTGGCGCCGACTTCCTCGACGTCCAGTTCGTAGACCGTGCGCTTGACGCCCTCGCGGTCCTCGTAGGACCGCTGCTTCAGCCGGCCCTGCACGATGACGCGCATGCCTCGCTGGAGCGACTCCGCGACGTTCTCCGCCGCCTGACGCCAGACCGAGCAGGTCAGGAACAGGCTCTCGCCGTCCTTCCACTCGTTCGTCTGGCGGTCGAAGGTGCGGGGAGTGGACGCGACACGGAACTTCGCGACCGCCGCACCGGAGGGGGTGAAGCGCAGCTCGGGGTCATCGACAAGATTGCCGACGACCGTGATGACGGTCTCGCCTGCCATGGGGGAACCTCTCGGCGGGTTTGCTGCTCTGGCTGCTTGGTTGCTGCTACTCGAATCCCGAGATCAGCTGAGCGGGAGAGCTCAGTGGGTCTCGGGACGGAGGACCTTGGTCCGGAGGACCGACTCGTTCAGGTTCATCTGGCGGTCGAGCTCCTTGACGACCGCAGGCTCGGCCTGCAGGTCGATGACCGAGTAGATGCCCTCGGGCTTCTTCTTGATCTCGTACGAGAGACGACGACGGCCCCAGGTGTCGACCTTCTCGACCTTGCCGTTGCCCTCACGGACGACGGAGAGGAAGTTCTCGATCAGGGGGGCGACAGCGCGCTCCTCCAGATCGGGGTCGAGGATGACCATCACCTCGTAGTGACGCATGTGGAACCCACCTCCTTTGGACTCAGCGGCCACGGTCGTTCCGTGGCAGGAGGGTTGTGATGCGTACGCAACGGTATCGGCCGCCACTGACAATCGGGGTGACCTCGCGGTCGCCCCGAGCTGGCCCGGGCAGACACCGGTGCAGACGGTACACAGTACCCGCACACCCGCTTCCGGTTGAAATCCGGCCGCCCTGGTCCACAATCTGTACACATCGGGTGTGTATGGCGCTACGATGCGCCGCCTTCCGCAGGAGGTGCCCTATGGCACAGGCAATGCGACCCAACACCGTCGGAGGCCTCTTCGCCACGGACGGAAAGTCCCATCCCATCCAGGACACCCTGCTCGTGGTGACCCTGGTGCTCGGCATCACGTCGTTCATCACGGCCCAGTTCCACTTCTTGCACCTGCTCAGCTCCTGGACCGGTCTGGTGGGCATCCTCACGGGTGCTTACGGCCAGTGGATCTCGGAGACGACCCGTGAGCGCTTCGGCCTGATCGTGGGTCTCGGCGCCTCCGGAGTCGGCTTCTTCCTCGGCATGGCACACGGCGGGCTCTTCGGCGGCTTCTGACGCCTGCGCCCACGCACTCCTCGCGCCGGTCTCGGAGACCGACCTCCGAACACCGACACGACAGCGCATAGAACACCCTCGAACGCCCCGGCGGCCTCAAGGCCGGGGCGAAGCTGCCATACGCCCAGTCGGGGCGCTCGCAAGGCGCAGTAGGCTTCGGCGCGAGAGCCGGAGCCCCTGAACCCATGGGGACACACCAGCCCGAGGAGCGCCCCGAATGAGCCTGACCCTGAGGACGATCAGTCGCGAGCAGCATCTGGCATACATCCAGAGCCTGCCGTCGGCGAGCCACATGCAGGTCCCGGCCTGGGCAGACGTCAAGGCTGAGTGGCGCTCGGAGAGCCTCGGGTGGTTCGACAAGTCCGGCCAACTCGTCGGCGCAGGCCTCGTCCTCTACCGGCAGCTGCCCAAGATCAAGCGCTATCTCGCCTATCTGCCTGAGGGCCCGGTCATCAACTGGTTCACGCCGAATCTGACCGACTGGCTGGAACCGATGCTCGCGCATCTGAAGAACCAGGGCGCCTTCTCCGTGAAGATGGGCCCGCCGGTGATCATCAGGCGCTGGGAGACCACCTCCATCAAGGCGGGCATCCAGAACCCGGACGTGAAGCGGCTGCGTGACATCGAGGCCGACTTCATCGAGCCGCGCGCCTTCGAGGTCGCCGACAAGCTCCGCCGCATGGGCTGGCAGCAGGGCGAGGACGGCGGGGCCGGCTTCGGCGACGTACAGCCCCGCTACGTCTACCAGGTGCCGCTGGCCAACCGGTCCCTGGAAGAGGTCCACAAGAACTTCAACCAGCTGTGGCGACGCAACATCAAGAAGGCCGAGAAGGCCGGCGTCGAGGTCGTCCAGGGCGGCTACCAGGACCTCGAGGAATGGCAGCGTCTGTACGAGATCACGGCCGTGCGCGACCACTTCCGCCCGCGCCCGCTGTCGTACTTCCAGCGCATGTGGACGGCCCTCAACACCGAGGACCCCAACCGCATGCGGCTGTACTTCGCCCGTCACAACGGAGTGAACCTGTCGGCGGCGACGATGCTGATCGTCGGCGGGCACGTCTGGTACTCCTACGGCGCCTCCGACAACATCGGCCGTGAGGTCCGGCCCTCGAACGCGATGCAGTGGCGCATGCTGCGCGACGCCTACGCGCTCGGCGCGACCGTCTACGACCTGCGTGGCATCTCCGACTCCCTGGACGAGACCGACCACCTCTTCGGCCTGATCCAGTTCAAGGTGGGCACGGGCGGCCAGGCCGCCGAGTACCTCGGCGAGTGGGACTTCCCGCTCAACAAGCTGCTCCACAAGGCGCTCGACATCTACATGTCGCGTCGCTGACCTTGCGCTCTCTGCTTCGATACCGTCAACAGCTGCACCGTCGATAGCTTCCATATCTCTGATACACCGCAGCCACCAGAAAGGTTCCAGGTCCGGCCATGGCGCTCACGCTCTACGTCGACACCGCGCGCTGGCGGGCGCACCACAAGCACGTGCAGGAGCAGTTCCCGGGACTCGTCCCGGTCTGCAAGGGCAACGGCTACGGGTTCGGGCACGAGCGGCTGGCGGAGGAGGCCACTCGACTGGGCTCGGACGTCCTCGCAATCGGCACGACGTACGAGGCCGCGCGCATCAAGGACTGGTTCGGCGGTGACCTGCTGGTGCTGACGCCGTACCGACGCGGCGAGGAGCCGGTGCCGCTGCCCGACCGGGTCATCCGCTCGGTGTCGTCGGTGGACGGCGTGTACGGACTCGTGGGCGCCCGTGTCGTCATCGAGGTGATGTCCTCGATGAAGCGGCACGGCGTCAGCGAGCACGACCTGCCGCAGCTGCACGCCGCCATAGAGAACGTCCGGCTCGAGGGCTTCGCCATCCACCTGCCGCTGGACCGCACCGACGGCTCGGACGCCGTCGAGGAGGTCATCGGCTGGATGGACCGGCTGCGCGCGGCCCGGCTGCCCCTGCACACGATGTTCGTCAGCCATCTCAAGGCCGAGGAACTGGCCCGCCTGCAGCAGCAGTTCCCGCAGACCCGCTTCCGTGCCCGCATCGGCACCAGGCTGTGGCTGGGGGACCACGACGCCACCGAGTACCGCGGCGCGGTCCTGGACGTCACCCGCGTCTCCAAGGGCGACCGTTTCGGCTACCGGCAGCAGAAGGCGGCCTCGGACGGCTTCCTGGTGGTCGTGGCGGGCGGTACGTCGCACGGAGTGGGCCTGGAGGCCCCCAAGGCGCTGCACGGCGTCATGCCGCGCGCCAAGGGCGTCGCCCGGGCGGGTCTCGCCACGGTCAACCGGAACCTGGCTCCCTTCGTGTGGGGCGGCAAGCAGCGCTGGTTCGCGGAGCCCCCGCACATGCAGGTGTCGATCCTGTTCGTTCCCTCGGATGCGCCTGAGCCGAAGGTCGGGGACGAACTGGTCGCCCATCTGCGGCACACCACCACACAGTTCGACCGGATCGTGGACCGCTGAGCTGCCGCATTCGGCACACACGCTCGGCAAAGCAGTAACAGCGAAAGGCCGTACACGGACTGTCCCGTGTACGGCCTTTCGCCTGTACGGCCTTCGTGAAGGCTCCCTAGGCCGTGTTCGCTCAGAGCGAACCGCTTGCCGCCCCCCGGCTGCCCCACTCCACCTGCGGCCCCTCGAAGTGGGCCGCGTGCCGCGGTGGATGGGCTGCGGGGCCGAGCACGAACACGTCCTCCGCCCCGTCGAGGACGCCGCCCGACGGGTCGTCGTCGCCGGCACGGCGCACCGGGTCCCGCTCCGGCATGAGGATGTCCCGAACGATCACGGCGCACATGTACAGCGTTCCCAGCAGGTGCACGCCGATGGCCCAGTGGTAGCCGTCGGGCGGCAGTCCCTTGTGGGCGTTCCCACTGGTCGTGTACGCGAGGTACAGCCAGATTCCGAGGAAGTACGCCACCTCGCACGCCTGCCAGATGAGGAAGTCCCGCCACCTCGGCCGGGCCAGCACCGCCAGAGGCACCAGCCACAGGACGTACTGCGGCGAGTAGACCTTGTTGGTGAGGATGAATGCCGCGACGATCAGGAAGGCCAGCTGGGCGAAGCGCGGGCGACGCGGCGCGGTCAGCGTGAGCGCGGCGACGCCGGCACAGCACAGCAGCATCAGCAGCGTGGCGAGCGTGTTCACCGTCTCGGTGCTCAGCGGGTCGCTGGAGTTCTGCGCCAGGATCAGCCAGAAGGAGCCGAAGTCCACGCCTCGCTCCTGGCTGAAGCGGTAGAACTGCGACCAGCCGTCCCAGGCCAGGAGCATCACCGGAAGGTTCACGACCAGCCAGGCCACCGCCGTGCCGCCCAGCGCCTTCCCGAAGTCCCGCCACTTGCCCGCGCGCCAGCACAGGACGAACAGCGGGCCGAGCAAGAAGACGGGATAGAGCTTGGCGGCCGTGGCGAGCCCCAGGAGGACGCCGAAGGCGAGCGCGCGGCCACGTGACCACATCAGCATTGCCGCGGCCGTCAGGGCGACGGCCAGCAGGTCCCAGTTGATGGTCGCGGTCAGGGCGAAGGCCGGCGCCAGGGCGACCAGCAGGCCGTCCCAGGGACGCCTGGCGTGCGTGCGGGTCACGCAGACGGCGATGACGGCCGCGCAGACCATCAGCATCCCGGCGTTGACCATCCAGTACCACTGCTCCTGGTCCTGGATGCTGCCGCTGCCCGTAGTGAGCCAGGAGGCGACTTCCATGAACACACCGGTCAGCACCGGGTATTCGAGGTACTCCATGTCGCCGGGGAGCTTGTCGAAGTACGGCACCAGCCCATCGGCGAAACCGCGCCCCTGGAACAGGTGCGGGATGTCCGAGTAGCAGGCATGCGTGTACTGCGAGCTGGCGCCGAAGAACCAGGCGCCGTTGTAGCAGGGTGCCTTCTGGACCAGCCCGAGGGCGAACATGCCGATCGCCACGAGCACGATGATCCGCACGGGAGTCCACCAGGACGTCCCGAGCAGGGCACGCCGTCCGATGGGGCCACCGATCAGCTCACTCCCGTTGGCGGCGACCTCGTCCTCTCGGGTCGGCCGCACCAGGTCCGGCTCGTGCGCGCTTGTGGGCGTCGTCTCTGCACTGGGCATGGGCACATCCTGCCGTACGTGTCTGAGGACGGTGCGAGGCGACGGGATGAGGCGGTTGAGTGTTTCACGTGAAACCGACGTTTCACGTGAAACAGGCCTTCGCCCGAGACCGCCCGCCCGCGGCCTTTCTATGACGAAGGCCGGGTTCTCATGACCAAGGCCTGGTTCTCATGACGAAGGCCGGTGGTCGGCACCCCGCTGCGTGGATGCCGGCCGCCGGCCTTCTGGCGTCATACGAGCCCGTCAGCCTGACGGTCCGCCGAAGATGCCGCCGTTGCCGTTGCCATTGCCGTTGTTGTTGCCGTCCGTCTCGGTTTCCGTAGGCGTCGGCGTGGAGGTCACGCCGCCGTCCGTGCCGCCGTTGTCCGAGCCTCCGACGTCGTTGCACTGGAAGCCGAAGCAGGTCTCGGTAGGCGTAGGCGTCGGCGAGGTCAGCGACTCGCTGGGCGTCGGGCTCGGAGTCGGGCTGGTTTCCTCGGTCTCGCTGGGCGTGGGAGAGGGCGTCGGCGTGGGGATGTCGTTGACGACCTCACCGATGGGCGTCGGCACCGGGAATGGTGTCGGGGTGGTGCCCTTCAGCGCCTGCTCCATGTAGTCGTGCCAGATCTCGGCCGGGAACGAAGCACCGTGAATCTTCTCCTGGCCACCCGTTCCGAACATCTTCAGGAACTCGCGGTTCTGGTTCTTCTCGTCGTCGTCCAGCCTGAACATCGCGATCGACGTCGACAGCTGCGGGGTGTAGCCCACGAACCAGGCCGACCGGTTGCCGTCCGTCGTACCCGTCTTGCCGGCCACCTGACGATCGCTGAGCTGCGCGCTGGTACCCGTACCCTTGTCGACCACCGTCTTGAGGACGTCCGTGACGTTGTCGGCGACCTCCGGGGTGAAGGCCTCCTTGGTCTCGGCCTTGTGGGAGAAGACCTCGCCGTCCTTGTCCGTCACCTTCTTGACGGAGTAGGGAGCACGCTGCTTCCCGCTGGAAGCGAAGGTGGCGTAGGCGCCCGCCATGCGGATCGCGCTGGGCTGAGAGGTGCCGATGGAGAAGGACGGGTAGTCCGTACCGGTCAGACTGCTCTCCAGGATTCCGGCGTCCTCGGCCGCCTCCTTCACCTTGTCCAGCCCGATGTCCATGCCGAGCTGCACGAAGGCGGAGTTCACCGAGTTCCTCATCGCCTCGCGGAGGTCGATCCGGTAGGCGGGAGGAGTGCCGTACGACTCATCGCCGTCGTTGACCTGGTTCCACTCCTTACCCTTCTCGTCCCGCCAGATGTCGCCCTTGTAGTCCCTGATCTTGAGCTTGTTCTTGCCGCTGTACAGGCTCTTCGGCGACACCTGGGTGCGCTCGTCCTGAGCCTGTTCCCCTTCGAGGTCCGGGTTCCGTACGCCCCACTTCATCGCGGCCGCGAGTACGAACGGCTTGAACGTCGAACCGACCTGGGCGCCGGTGACGTCGGCGTTGTTGGTGAAGTGCTTGGTCGCGTCCGCACCGCCGTAGATGGCTTTGATGGCACCGGTCGCCGGATCCACCGAAGCCCCGCCGAACTGGACGTGGGTGTCCGTCTTCGGACGCTCCTCGGGCTTGATGTTCGCCTTCTGGACCTTCTTCACCGCGTTCTCGAGTTCCTTGACCTTCTTCTTGTCGAAAGTCGTCTGGATCGAGAGGCCACCCGCTCGCAGCTTCTGCTCGGTGATTTTGGTCGTCTTGCTGTTGTTGACCAGGTAACCGTTGGCGAGATCCACGAGGTAGCCGATCTGGCCGCTCAGCGCGGAGTTGAAGCGCGGGTTCTTCCATTCGGGCAGCTTGGTGTACTTGGCTCGCACCTCAGGGCTCAGATGCCCGTACTGCACCATCTTGTCGAGGGTGTCCTGCATCTGGACCAAGGCGCGCTTCTTGTTGGCCTCGGGAGAGGCCGCCGAATCAATGGACGCCGAACCCGCCGGGTCGTAGTACGTGGCGCCCTTGAGCATGGCCGCCAGGAAGGCGCATTCACCCTCGTTCAGCCTGATGGCGTCCTTGTTGAAGTACGCGCGGGCGGCAGCCTGGATCCCGTAGGCGTTGCGCCCGTAGTAAGCGGAGTTCAGGTAGCCGGCCATGATGTCGTCCTTCGACACCGTGGTGCCCACCTTGACCGAGATGAAGATCTCCTTGAACTTCCGCGAGAGCGTCTGAGACTGGTCACCCAGCCTCGCGTTCTTCACGTACTGCTGGGTGATGGTGGAACCACCCTGCGTCTCGCCACCGGTGGCCATGTTGAACACGGCGCGGGCGATGCCCTTCGGGTCGATGCCGCTGTCGCTCTTGAAGGTCTTGTTCTCCTGCGAGATCACGGCGTTCTGCATCGCCTTGGGAATCTGCGACAGGTTGATGATCTGCCGGTTGGTCTCACCACCGGTGGAGACCATCTCGCTCTCGTCGCTCCAGTAGTAAACGTTGTTCTGCGCCGTAGCGGTCTCGTCGACCTTGGGGACGCCCACCATGGCGTAACCGATGCCGGCCACGGCCACCAGACTTCCGAGGAAACCGACGAAGAGGCCCGCCACGAGCTTCCATGACGGCACCCAGCGCGCGACGCCGTACTTGCCCGCCCGCGGATAGTCGACGAACCGCTTCTTTCCGGGGGGAGCGGCACGCCCTCGGCCCCGTCCGGGACCGGCAGCGCCGCCAGGAGCGGCGCGGCGGCCGCCCCGGCCCGGTGGCTCCGCCGCTCTGCGGCGGCTGCCGCCGCCTCTCTGGGCCGCGCGTCGTGCCTCGGCACGCCCGCCGTACGGACGTTCTTCGCCTTCCGAACCGCTGAAACCCGACCCGTACGAGTCGGAAGGAGATCCGGTGGCGCCTCGCGGTGCCGCTCGGCGGCCGGAGGACGAGCCGGACTGGCCGCGTCGGGCCGCGGCACGTCCGCCTTCCTGCGGCTGCGGCGGTTTGCGACGGTGCTCGCTCATCGAACGACTACTCCTCGGGCAGGCGCACCCCTGCGCGCCTGACAACGGCGGCTGATTTCCGGTCCCCCCGAAGTACGGATGTGGTCGGTTCTGCATTCACCCGTACTGCACCAAGGACAACGACGCCCTCAGGTGTCACGCGGTTCCCGGTGCTGTGCATGGCGCACAGACTACGCACCGTCAAAGCCTGCCTAGTTCCGAACTTCACCCCAAATCAGGCAACTCGCTCCACATGAATCGTTGATGTGATCCCGTTCACCGTTCCCCCACTTGTCGCGCCCGGAAGGCCGTTCTATCGTCTAGATGTATCGAGTCGATACATCAGCGCGAGATATGACGAGGAGGCGAGGGGATGAGCCGACGGTCCGGGATCCTCGAGTTCGCCGTCCTCGGACTGCTCCGCGAGTCCCCCATGCACGGCTACGAGCTGCGCAAACGACTCAATACGTCACTGGGCGTGTTCCGCGCGTTCAGCTACGGCACGCTCTACCCCTGCCTCAAGACGCTGGTCGCCAACGGCTGGTTGATCGAGGAACCGGGGCACACCGCCGAGGACGCCCTTGCCGCACCACTCGCGGGGCGCCGCGCGAAAATCGTCTACCGGTTGACGGCGGAAGGTAAGGAGCACTTCGAGGAACTGCTCTCGCAGACCGGCCCCGACGCGTACGAGGACGAGCACTTCGCTGCCCGATTTGCCTTCTTCGGACGCACGCCGCAGGACGTGCGCATGCGCGTGCTGGAGGGCCGACGCAGCCGGCTGGAGGAGCGTCTGGAGAAGATGCGCGCCTCCCTGTCACGCACGCGGGAGCGCCTCGACGACTACACGCTTGAGCTCCAGCGCCACGGGATGGAGTCCGTGGAGCGCGAAGTGCGCTGGCTGAACGAGCTCATCGAAAGCGAGCGGGCCGGGCGGGACCTGAAGGGTTCCGCTTCCGGGGGGTCCGCTCAGCAGGACACCACAAATGGAGAGCCGGGCGATCTGCCCCGTCCTGGGGTCACCCCCAGGACGGATTCGCCCGGCGACACCGCCACGTGAGAGCTCAGTCAGGGCCTCACTCGTACACACAGGGAGCAACCGGAATGGGTTCGGTTCGCGTAGCCGTCGTCGGCGTGGGCAACTGCGCCGCGTCGCTGGTTCAGGGAGTCGAGTACTACAAGGACGCCGACCCGGCGTCCAAGGTCCCCGGCCTGATGCACGTGCAGTTCGGCGACTACCACGTCAGTGACGTCGAGTTCGTCGCCGCCTTCGATGTCGACGCGAAGAAGGTCGGCCTCGACCTCGTTGACGCCATCGGCGCCAGTGAGAACAACACCATCAAGATCTGCGACGTGCCCCGCTCCGGCGTGACCGTCCAGCGCGGCCACACCCTGGACGGTCTCGGCAAGTACTACCGCGAGACCATCGAGGAGTCCGCCGAGGCCCCGGTCGACATCGTTCAGATCCTCAAGGACAAGCAGGTCGACGTCCTCGTCTGCTACCTGCCCGTCGGCTCCGAGGACGCGGCGAAGTTCTACGCCCAGTGCGCCATCGACGCCAAGGTCGCCTTCGTCAACGCCCTGCCGGTCTTCATCGCCGGTACGAAGGAGTGGGCGGACAAGTTCACCGAGGCGGGCGTCCCGATCGTCGGCGACGACATCAAGTCCCAGGTCGGTGCCACCATCACGCACCGCGTCATGGCGAAGCTCTTCGAGGACCGCGGCGTCATCCTGGACCGCACGATGCAGCTGAACGTCGGCGGCAACATGGACTTCAAGAACATGCTCGAGCGCGAGCGCCTGGAGTCCAAGAAGATCTCCAAGACGCAGGCCGTCACCTCGCAGATCCCCGACCGTGAGCTCGGCGAGAAGAACGTCCACATCGGCCCGTCGGACTACGTGGCGTGGCTCGACGACCGCAAGTGGGCCTACGTGCGCCTCGAGGGCCGCGCCTTCGGTGACGTTCCGCTGAACCTGGAGTACAAGCTCGAGGTCTGGGACTCCCCGAACTCCGCCGGCGTCATCATCGACGCCCTGCGCGCCGCGAAGATCGCCAAGGACCGCGGCATCGGCGGCCCGATCCTCTCGGCGTCGAGCTACTTCATGAAGTCCCCGCCGGTGCAGTACTTCGACGACGTGGCCCGCGAGAACGTCGAGAAGTTCATCAAGGGCGAGGTCGAGCGCTAGCGAGACCCAGCCGTGCGCCAAGCACCGCGGCGCCGCAGTTGAACGCTCCTGCCAGAGCTGCCGAGGGTCCCCGGGTTGCACCGCCCGGGGACCCTCCCCGTATGTGAGGCTGTGCCCCATGTCCGTGGTACGCGACCTGCGGGTCCTGTTGCGCTTCGGGAACTTCCGGCGCCTGCTCGTCGTACGCCTGCTCTCGCAGGGCGCCGACGGCGTCTACCAGACCGCGCTCGCCACGTACGTCGTCTTCTCCCCGGAGAAACAGACGTCGGCCACCGCGATCGCCTCGGCGATGGCCGTCCTGCTCCTGCCCTACTCCCTGGTGGGCCCCTTCTCCGGCGTCCTCCTGGACCGCTGGCGCCGCCGCCAGGTCCTTCTGTACGGCAGCCTGCTGCGCACCGTGCTGGCCTCGGCGACGGCCGTCCTGATCATCACCGACGTACCGGACTGGCTCTTCTACGTCTCGGCCCTGTGCGTCACCGCCGTCAACCGCTTCGTCCTGTCCGGCCTGTCCGCCGCACTGCCGCGGGTGGTCGACGAAGAGCGCCTGGTGATCGCCAACTCCCTTTCCCCGACCGCCGGAACACTCGCCGCGACGGCGGGCGCCGGTCTGGCCTTCGTCGTACGGCTGGTGGCCTGGGACTCCGACGCGGCCGTGGTGCTCCTGGGCGCCGCCCTGTACTTGTGCGCGGGACTGGCGGCCCTGCGCATGTCACGGGAACTGCTAGGCCCCGATCGCGAGTTGGTGCAGCCACGCATAGCGACGGCCCTGGCCGGCACCGCGCGCGACCTGGCGGCGGGTGTACGCCATCTCGCCGCTCCGCCGCGCCGGGAGGCCGTCTGGGCTCTGCTCACGATGACCCTGATGCGCTTCTGCTACGGCGCCCTGCTGGTCATGCTGCTGATGCTGTGCCGGTACGCCTTCTCGACGAACGCGGATGACGGACTCGCCCTGCTGGGGCTGGCGTTGGGCATCTCCGGTGCCGGCTTCTTCGCGGCGGCCCTGGCAACCCCCTGGGCGGCGGGGCGTCTGGGTCCCGGTCGCTGGATCGCCGTGTGCGCGGGGATCGCCGCACTGCTGGTGCCCGCGCTCGGCCTGCCCTTCGCCGCAACTCCCATGCTGGTCGCGGCTTTCGTACTCGGCACGGCGACGCAGGGAGCAAAGATCGCGACGGACACGATCGTGCAATCCTCGGTCGAGGACGGCTTCCGTGGCCGGATCTTCTCGCTCTACGACGTGCTGTTCAACGTCGCGTTCGTCGGTGCGGCCGGAGTGGCCGCCCTGGTACTGCCGCCGGACGGCCGCTCGGCACATCTGGTGGTCGCAGTCGCCGTTGTCTACGCGGCAGTTGCGGTGGCTATGGCCCGCTTTGAACACCGCTCTGTGTCACATCAATGACACGGAGTCCCCCTGGGCTACGGGACTGTCAGTGGTGCCCGGTAACTTACGTGCGTCTTATAACGCGCATTGTTCGCGCCACGCACCCATGTTCCAGGGGGACCCCAAGTGACAACTCCGCCGCCCCAAGGCAACCCGTTCGCCCAGGGCCAGAACCCGTACGCCCAGGGTCAGCAGCCCTACGGCCAGCCTCAGGGCCAGGCCCCGTACCCGCCCCAGGGCGGCTACCCGCAGCAGCCGGGGCAGCCGGGGTTCCCTCCGCAGGGCGCGGCGCCGTATGCGCCGGTTCCGCCGCAGCAGCCCGGCCGCCGGTTCAGCTTTAAGACGATCAAGAACGTTGCTGCCGTCGCCATCGTCGGCATCATGCTCGTCGTCGGCTACATAATCAGCCTGGACGACGCCGAGAACGCCGCGGTGGGCGACTGCCTGAAGTCAAGCTCCTCGTCGTCCTCGAACGACCGCATGGAGGTCGTGGACTGCACCTCCTCCGAGGCCGAGGCCAAGGTGCTCAAGAAGATCGACGGTACCTACACCTCGCTGACGGCCGAGACCGAGTGCCGCAAGGTCAGCGGCGCCACCAGCTTCTACGCCCAGACCGGCGACGGCGACAACTTCCTGCTGTGCCTGTCGGACGTCTGATCTGACCTCTCCACCTACTGAGGGGCGGTGTTTCACGTGAAACACCGCCCCTCAGCACTTGCTGCTCTCCACGGAGCCGGGTCATGTTTCACGTGAAACATCGCCCGGCTGCAAGCCTCAGTCCTGCTCGGCCCACCACTCCTTGAGTGCAGCCACGGCCTCGCCGTGCCCCATCGGCCCGTGCTCCAGCCGCAGTTCCAGCATCTGCTTGTACGCGCGGCCGATGACAGGGCCTGGACCGACGCCAAGGATCTCCATGATCTGATTGCCGTCGAGGTCGGGGCGGATGGCGTCCAGTTCCTCCTGCTCCTGGAGCTGAGCGATCCGCTCCTCCAGGCCGTCGTAGGCGCGGGACAGCGCAGCCGCCCTGCGCTTGTTCCGCGTGGTGCAGTCCGAGCGGGTCAGCTTGTGGAGGCGGTCCAGGAGCGGACCGGCGTCACGGACATAGCGGCGGACGGCGGAGTCCGTCCACTCTCCGGTGCCGTAGCCGTGGAAGCGCAGGTGGAGTTCGACCAGACGTGAGACGTCCTTCACCAGCTCGTTGGAGTATTTCAGCGCCGTCATGCGCTTCTTCGTCATCTTCGCGCCAACCACCTCGTGGTGGTGGAACGAGACCCGGCCGTCCTTCTCGAAGCGACGCGTGCGGGGCTTGCCGATGTCGTGCAGCAGCGCGGCCAGGCGGAGGGTCAGGTCGGGACCGTTCTCCTCCAGTGCCATCGCCTGCTCCAGGACGATCAGCGTGTGCTCGTACACGTCCTTGTGGCGGTGGTGCTCGTCACTCTCCAGCCGCAGGGCCGGCAGCTCGGGCAGCACACGGTCGGAAAGCCCGGTATCCACCAGGAGCCTCAGCCCCTTGCGCGGGTGGGCGGAAAGGATCAACTTGTTCAGCTCGTCCCGCACCCGCTCCGCCGAGACGATCTCGATCCGCCCCGACATCTCCTGCATGGCAGTGACAACCTCGGGAGCGACCTCGAAGTCGAGCTGCGCCGCGAACCGCGCCGCCCGCATCATGCGCAGCGGGTCGTCCGAGAAGGACGCCTCGGGCGTGCCCGGCGTGCGCAGTACCCGCTCCGCGAGATCCTCCAGACCGCCGTGCGGGTCGATGAACTCCTTCTCCGGAAGCGCGACGGCCATCGCGTTCACGGTGAAGTCACGCCGGACGAGGTCTTCCTCGATCGAGTCGCCGTACGACACCTCCGGCTTGCGAGAGGTCCGGTCGTAAGCCTCCGATCGGTAGGTGGTCACCTCGATCTGGTAGCCGCCCTTCTGTGCTCCAACCGTGCCGAAGGCGATACCGACCTCCCACACGGCGTCCGCCCACGGGCGCACGATCTTCAGCACGTCCTCGGGACGGGCGTCGGTCGTGAAGTCCAGGTCGTTGCCGAGCCGGCCGAGCAGCGCGTCCCGGACCGATCCGCCGACCAGGGCGAGTGAGAACCCGGCCTCCTGGAAACGGCGGGCAAGGTCGTCGGCGACAGGGGCAACCCGCAGCAGTTCGCTCACCGCGCGGTGCTGCGCCTGGCTCAGGGCGCTGGGCTTTTCTTCGTTGGCGTTCGGCACAACAGCAGAGGGTACGTGGCCCGGCCGACCGTGGGCGCCCCCATTAAACGTGCACACCGGAGGCCGCAGACAGCTCCATCGATACGCTCACAAGATCCGCCCTGGCGACCTTAAGAAACGCTCCTCTTTATACGGGCACATACGGGACAGGCCGACGGCGAGTACCGATCTTGTGGAGGAGACCGCGGCACTTCCCCTCAGCGCGCATCGTTACCATGCGTGGACGCACATTCCGACGACCACTGACGACGACGAGGGACGGACGAGCGCGTGGCCGAGGCGGCAGACTTCCAGGGGATGACTCCCTCACCTGCCCGCCGGTGGATGCGGCGCACCGGAGCACTGCTTGCCGGGGCGCCTCTGCTGGCAGGGCTGCTTCAGCTGCCCACCGCCGCCCCCACGCAGGCTGCGGGGCAGGACTCCGTGAAGGCCGCTGCCGGCTCGGGCACGGTGGCTGTCGCTGTGGATTCGCTCACCCCCTCTGTCCCCAGTGAGGGCGACACACTGACCGTGTCCGGCACGGTGACCAACAAGGGGAAGCAGGCGGTCACGGACGCGCAGGTGGACCTGCGTCTCGGAGGCGCTCTCAACACCCGCTCGGCCATCGACAGGATCGCCGGGCGCGGCGACTACCAGCAGGGCGTCGACGCAGCCCCGGTGGGCGGGAAGTACGTCAAGGAGTTCCCCAAGCTCACCCCTGGCGTGTCCCAGCACTTCAACATCTCCGTGCCGGTCGACAAGCTGGACCTCGGCGAGGACGGCGTCTACGAGTTCGCCGTCTCCCTGTCCGGAGAGACGTCCGCGCGGCCGTGGGACCAGGTGCTCGGCATCCAGCGGACGTTCCTGCCCTGGCAGCCCGACGAAGCCGACACAAAGACCCGGACGACGGTCATGTGGCCGCTCATCTCCACCGCGCACATGACGGCTCAGACGGGGTCGAACGAGTCGCAGACGCCGGTCTTCCGTGACGACGATCTCGCCCAGGAGATCGCTCCCGGCGGGCGCCTCGAACAGCTCGTGTCGCTGGGCAAGGAGCTCGACGTCACCTGGGTGATCGACCCCGACCTGCTGGCCTCCGTGGACGCGATGACGGAGAGCTACCGCGTCCAGGGCGAGGGTGACTCGACAACCGCGGGCACTCACCAGGCGCTCGCCAAGCAGTGGCTGGCCGAGTTGCAGGAAGCAGTGCAGGACAAGGAGGTCGTCGCCCTGCCCTTCGGCGACCCCGACCTCGCTTCCCTGGCCCACAACGGCACGAACGTCACCGGCTCGCTCAGCCACCTCAAGGAAGCCTCCGACGTCGCTGCCGGCACCGTCGACTCGATCCTCCACGTGGAGCCGACCACCGACTTCGCCTGGCCCGTGAACGGCGCCGTCGACCCGTCCATCGTCAAGGTCGCCACTTCCGCCGGCGCGGACAAGATCATCGCCCGCAGTGACAGCCTGGCGGAGACGGCCGGCCTGCCTTACACGCCCTCCGCGTCCCGCCCCGTCGGCGGCGGTACGACAGCGGTCGTCACGGACGCACGGATGTCGACGCTGTTCCAGGGCAACCTGACCAGGGCGTCGAGTTCGACGCTCGCCGTGCAGAGGTTCCTGGCGCAGAGCCTGGCCCTCAACCTCCAGACGGACAATCAGCGCAACATCGTCGTCGCCCCGCAGCGGATGCCGACCGCGAGCCAGGCCCGCGCGATGGCCGAAGCGGTGGCGGCGCTCCAGGACGGCACGTGGTCCCAGTCCCAGGACCTCACGGCCGCCGCCACGGCCAAGCCCGACTCTTCCGCCACCACTCAGGTGCCGGCGGCGTCCAAGTACCCCTCCTCGCTGCGCAAGCAGGAGCTGCCGCGATCGGCCTTCACACAGATCGCGACCACGCAGGACAAGCTCGACAAGTTCAAGGTGATCCTCACCAACCAGGACCGGGTGGTGACCCCCTTCGGGCGGGCCATGAACCGGGAGATGTCCACGTCGTGGCGCGGCCGCTCCGCAGAGGCCGCGGACTATCGCAACAGCGTGGAAGCGTACGTCGACTCCCTGGCCGGCCAGGTCACGCTGATCGACAAGTCCGAGACCAAGCTGTCCGGACGCAGCGCCACGATCCCGGTGACGGTGCAGAACAACCTGGTGCAGGGCGCGGAGCACCTGGTGCTGCGACTCACCTCCAGCAGTCCGAGGCGACTGGAGATCGGTGGGGAGCGCTTCTACGAACAGCCCGTCGCGGTGTCCGGCGGGCACAGCCAGACGGTGAAGTTCCCCACGTCGGCTCAGGCCAACGGCCAGGCCACGGTCGTGGCCCAGCTGTACACGGAGGACGGCCAGAAGTACGGCGCACCCGTCACCTTCGACGTGAAGGTCACCGAGTTCACGGCCACCGTGATGCTGGTCATCGGCGGCGGTTTCCTCCTGCTCGTCCTCGCCGGGTTCCGTATGTACACGCAGCGCAAACGGGCCGCCGCCCGTGCGGCCGAAGAAGACGGGGCCGAGGAGACGAGCGATGCGGACGGCGATCCGGAGAACCCCGAAGGCCCCGAGGACCGTCTCACGCACGAGGACCTTCTTGAGGAGGAGTCCCGCACGAGCGCCCGGCAAAAGGCCCCGGAGCAGCCGAGTGACCCGACACCGGACACCGCAGCGGAAAGCGCCGACCCGTCCGGCACGGGTGAGAGAGTGGACCGTTGAGCAATGTCGTGGCCGGTGGGCCCGGGACGATGAGGTGGGGTAACCATGAACGCGCCGTACGACGGTGACCGCGGCCAGGCCGCGGGCCCCCCGGGGCACCCCGAGGGCCCGCCGCCCGAGGACGGCCAGGTACCGCCGCAGCACCCCGCGGACATGTACCTCCAGGACGCCTACGACCAGGACACCTACCGGGCCCAGGACCTCTCGTCCCAGGACCCGGTCGCAGAGGCCCTGTACGACCGTGCCGCGCACCCGCCGCCCCCACCGGGCACGTACCCGCCGCAGCAACAGCTGTACGCCCAGCCGCCCCAGTCGCCGTACGCCCCCGACCCCCAGGTGTGGGCGCAGACCCCGGCGCCCGAGCCGGAGGGCCCGACCCAGTACCTGCCGTACGGCGACGACCCCCGTACGACCCAGTACGTCGGCGTAGACGACCTCGTCACGCACTCCACCGAGAACCACCCGGAGCACGACGCCTTCGCACACCTCTTCCGCGACCAGCAGCAGGGCGGCCAGTACCAGCCGCCGACGGTCCCGGGGCCTTCCCCAGCGCCTGCCGGGGGCCCCTACCCGGGACCTGCGGCACCTGCCTCGGCCGCGGCCGAGGCCGCTGCGCCGGCGCCTGCGCCCGCTCCCGCCCCTGCGCCGGCCGCCAGGAAGGGCGGGCGGGCCGGCGGTCTGCTGAAGTCGAGCGCCGTGATGGCAGCGGGCACGATGGTGTCCCGGCTCACCGGCTTCGTCCGGTCCATGATGATCGTTTCGGCGCTGGGTCTCGGCCTGCTCGGCGACTCGTTCCAGGTCGCCTACCAGCTGCCGACGATGATCTACATCCTGACCGTCGGCGGCGGCCTCAACTCCGTCTTCGTGCCGCAGCTCGTGCGCGCGATGAAGGACGACGAGGACGGAGGCGAGGCGTACGCGAACCGGCTGCTGACCCTGGTGATGGTGGCGCTGGCCGCACTCACCGCCCTGGCCATGTTCGGCGCGCCACTCCTGGTCAGGGCCCTGTCCACTCCGGTCGCCAACGATCCCGCCGCCAACGAAGTGGCCGTCACCTTCACCCGCTACTTCCTGCCCTCGATCTTCTTCATGGGCGTTCACGTGGTGATGGGGCAGATCCTCAACGCCCGCGGCAAGTTCGGCGCGATGATGTGGACGCCGGTCCTCAACAACATCGTCATCATCGTGACGCTGGGAATGTTCCTCTGGGTGTACGGCACCGCGGAGCACTCCGGCATGTCCGTCACGAACATCCCGCCGGAGGGCCAGCGGCTCCTCGGCATCGGTGTTCTGCTCGGCCTGGTCGTCCAGGCCCTGGCGATGATCCCGTACCTGCGCGAGACAGGCTTCCGGCTGCGGCTGCGCTTCGACTGGAAGGGCCACGGTCTCGGCAAGGCAGCGATGCTCGCGAAGTGGACGATCCTGTTCGTCCTGGCCAACCAGGCGGGCGCGCTCGTGGTCACCCAGCTTTCCACCGCCGCCGGTGTCGACGCCGATGTCGACGGAACCGGCTTCGCCGCCTACGCCAACGCCCAGCTGATCTGGGGCCTGCCGCAGGCCATCATCACCGTCTCGCTGATGGCCGCCCTGCTGCCACGGCTCTCGCGCTCCGCCGCCGAGGGCGACAGCGGTGCCGTCCGGGACGACATCTCCCAGGGCCTGCGGACGACGGCCGTCGCCATCGTCCCCATCGCCTTCGGATTCCTGGCCCTGGGCATCCCGATGTGCACGCTGATGTTCGGCTCCTCGGGCACCAGCGAGGCCACCAACATGGGCTTCATGCTGATGGCCTTCGGCCTCGGCCTCATCCCGTACTCCGTGCAGTACGTGGTCCTGCGCGCCTTCTACGCCTACGAGGACACCCGGACCCCCTTCTACAACACGGTGATCGTCGCTGCGGTCAACGCCATCGCCTCGGCCGCCTGCTACTTCGTCATCCCGGCCCGCTGGGCCGTCGTCGGCATGGCCGCCTCCTACGGCCTGGCCTACGCGATCGGCGTCGGCATCGCCTGGAGCCGGCTGCGCAAGAAGCTGGGCGGCGACCTCGACGGCACCCGCGTGATGCGGACGTACGCCAGACTCTGCATCGCCTCGGTCCCCGCGGCCCTGCTGAGCGGTGCGGCCTGCTACGGGATCGCCCAGACCCTCGGCCAGGGTGTCGTCGGCTCCTTCGCCGCCCTGCTGGCCGGCGGAGCCGTTCTGCTCGGGATCTTCTTCGTAGCCGCCCGCAGGATGCGCATCGAGGAGCTGAACTCACTGGTCGGCATGGTCCGCGGGCGCCTGGGGCGCTGAACCTTGGGTAGGCGCACAACCATCGTCCGCCACCGTGTGTCGTGCATAGCGGCGGACTGTGGGCACAATTGGGTTCGGCGTCGGACGGCGCGCACTGAGTCGGACGGCGCGCAAGGAATGGGGAGGCAGGAACGACGGTGGTGGAACGGAGCACGGCTGCCGTCGACGTGGCAGACAACAGCGGCGATGAGCCGCTGACCGCTCAGGCGGACCAGTCCACGGCCGACGGGGTGGCCAAGAATCGGGAGCGGGACACGGACATCGACGAGGCACAGGGGAGTGGCGGGACCGAGGGTCCCGGAAAGGCCTCACCGCCCGAACTGCACAGCGGTCACAAACTCGCCAGACGCTACCGCCTCGAGGAGTGCGTCACCCGTCTGGACGGTTTCAGCAGCTGGCGTGCGGTCGACGAGAAGCTCCGTCGCGCCGTCGGCGTCCACATCCTGCCCGCGGATCACACTCGGGCCCGTTCCGTGCTGGCCGCTGCCCGCTCCTCCGCACTGCTCGGCGACCCCCGGTTCGTCCAGGTCCTCGACGCCGTCGAGGAGAACGACCTCGTCTACGTCGTTCACGAATGGCTCCCCGACGCCACCGAGCTGACCACGTTGCTCGCTTCCGGCCCGCTGGAGCCGTACGACATCTACCAGATGGTCACCCAGGTGTCCGCCGCCATGGCGGCCGCTCACCGCGAGGGCCTGGCGCATCTGCGTCTCAACCCGAACGCCGTGCTGCGCGCATCGACCGGCCAGTGGCGCATCCGCGGCCTCGCGGTGAACGCCGCCCTGCGCGGCATCAGCTCCGACACCCCGCAGCGCACCGACACGGAGGCCATCGGCGCCCTGCTGTACGCCGCGCTCACCCAGCGCTGGCCGTACGAGAGCGACGCCTACGGGCTGTCCGGGCTGCCCAAGGACATCGGGCTGATCGCCCCCGACCAGGTGCGCGCCGGCGTCCACCGGGGCCTGTCCGAGCTCGCCATGCGCGCGCTGGTCAACGACGGCGCGACCGCATCCCGCCACGAGTCCGCGTGCACGACGCCGGAGGAACTGGTGAAGGCGATCGGCGAGATGCCCCGCATCCGCCCGCCGGAGCCCTCGTTCACGGCCCCGCCGGACTATCAGCGCACGACGTACCAGCAGGGCACGTATGGCCGCCAGACGTCGCATCCGGGCGCCACTCAGCCGGTACCGACCCCGCCGCCCCCGCTGCAGAGCCGCACCGGCAAGGCCCTGAAGTGGGCCGTGTCGGCTCTCCTGATCGCGGCGCTGGGCCTCGGCAGCTGGCAGCTCGCTGACGCGCTCATGGACCAGGGCAACAATTCCGAGGACGGCAGCCAGACGCAGACGACGGACGACAACGACAAGAACGGCGACAACACCAAGCCGGTCCGTCCGATCAAGATCCAGAACGCCCAGGAGTACGTCGCCAAGGGCGGAGCCCAGGCTCCTGAGGACGTGGGGAAGACGTACGACGGCGACAGCTCGTCGTACTGGCGCACCAAGAGCTTCGTCGACGGTCCTGAGATGAATCCGGCCTTCAAGCCCGGCGTGGGCATCGTCTACGACCTCGGATCGTCTCAGTCGGTGTCGGCCGCTTCGATAGGGCTTCTTTACTCCGGCGACCACACGACCGTCGCGCTCTACGCGTCGGACTCCCTGACTCCCTCGTCGCTGGACTCGATGGAAAAGATCGGCACCGTCACGACAAACGGCACCAGTGCGACGGTGAAGGTCACCAAGTCGGTGAAGACCCAGTACGTTCTCGTGTGGCTCACCGCCATGCCTCATGCGGACGGTGACCAGTACAGCGGCTCCGGGTACAAGCAGGCCATCACCGACCTGAAGTTCACCGGCTAGAGCTCACCACGTTCAGGGGAGGGGGTCCGATGGCAGAGGGCACCGCACACCGCGAGGTGAGCGACCAGGATCTCCTGGCCCTCCATGTGAAGGGCGACCCCGATGCCTTCAGTGAGCTCGTGCGGCGTCACCGCGACCGACTCTGGGCGGTGGCGCTGCGGACGCTCGGAGACCGCGAGGAGGCCGCTGACGCCGTCCAGGACGCGCTCGTGTCCGCCTACCGGGCCGCCCACACCTTCAGAGGCCAGTCGGCCGTCACGACGTGGCTGCACCGGATCACCGTGAACGCCTGCCTGGACCGCGCTCGCAAGGCCGCCTCGCGGAAGACCTCCCCCGTCGACGACACCGAGCGCCTGGAGCAGTTGCTGGAGCCTCACGAGGAGGCATCCGCGCCGGCTGAGCGCAACGATCTGCATCGCCAGTTGTTGGAGGCTCTCGGCACGCTGCCGCCCGATCAGCGCGCGGCACTCGTCCTGGTGGACATGCAGGGATACCCCGTCGCGGAGGCTGCCCGGGTCCTCGATGTGCCGACCGGCACGGTCAAGAGCCGATGTGCGCGCGGCAGAGCCAGACTCCTGCCTCTCGTCACGCATCTACGACCGGAAAGCGCCCGCGGCGGCAAGGACTCCGGCGAGAGGCGGAACCGGACGGAGGGGGCATCCGTCCCACCGGCAGCGGGTCCTCATGACACGGCGCAAGCCAAGGATCCGCGTGATAGCGGGCCGAGTGATTCAGCAGCAGTGAAGGGCGGAGGTGGGCGAGCGTGACATCCACGACGGACACGGCCGGGCACCCGGACGTCACCGAGCTCTCCGACCTCACCGAGGGCGTGCTCCCTCCGGCCAGGACCACCGAGGTACGGAGTCATCTCGACCAGTGCGAACTGTGCGCGGACGTCCACGCCTCGCTTGAGGAGATCCGGGAGCTGCTCGGCACCCTGCCCGGCCCGGCGCGTATGCCCGCCGATGTCGCCGGCCGGATCGACGCTGCTCTCGCCGCTGAGGCGCTGCTGAACGCGACGGCGCCTGATGGCGTCGAGGCACCGACGCTGGGTGGGGATGCCCACGCTGCGGTCTCCGGTGCGGACGACGGCGCACATGTTTCACGTGAAACATCGGCAGCGGCGCATCGTCCGGCAGGGCACGCCCGCTCCTCGACCACCGGTCCCGGCCGCAAGAACCGCAAGGACCGCAAGAAGCCCGGGCGCCGCAGGGTGGCCGTCCTCGGTGCCGCCTTCACAGCTGCCGCTCTCGGACTCGGCTCCGTGCTGCTGACCTCACTGATGGGTGGCGGAGGGGCCGGTCCATCGGCTGATGGCGGGCAGACCACCGCCGACACCTTCTCCGCAGCGAAGATGGAGAAGCAGGTCACCGATCTCCTCGCCAAGAGCGAGAGCTCTCCAGGCAGCTCCCGCGGTCCCGACCGCAGCCTGGGCATGGAAGGCGGGTCCGACACTCAGAGCCCCAAGATCCTGCGTGAGATCACGGTGCCCGACTGCGTCAGGAAGGGCATCAACCGCGACGAAGCGGCGCTCGCCGCTGAGGAAGGCATCTACCAGGGCAAGGACGCTCTCCTCGTCGTGATGCCGGACGCCTCCGACGCCAGCCGGGTCACCGTCTACGTGGTGGACTCGACCTGTGTGAAGCAGCCGTCGTTGACTACGGCCGAGGTTCTCCTGAAGGACTCCTACCCGCGTTCCTGAGACCCGGCAGCTCGTCTCCGTCAGGCCCACCCAACCCCTACTCTGTGGCGTCACCGTGTGCCCGGACACAGCGGGAATGCGCGCCCCTTAGGATCCGTTGGGTGGGGTGAGAGTCCTGAAAGGGGCTCCCCCCGGCCCTTCGACGCAGTCCAGAGACGAGGAATCAAGCCGTGAGCGATGTCCGTAACGTGATCATCATCGGCTCCGGGCCCGCCGGTTACACGGCGGCGCTCTACACCGCGCGCGCATCGCTGAAGCCGCTCGTGTTCGAGGGAGCCGTCACCGCTGGCGGTGCGCTCATGAACACGACCGAGGTCGAGAACTTCCCGGGCTTCCAGGACGGCATCATGGGCCCCGAGCTCATGGACAACATGCGCGGCCAGGCAGAGCGCTTCGGAGCCGAGCTCATCCCGGACGACATCGTCAACGTCGACCTGAGCGGTGAGATCAAGACCGTCACCGACACCGCGGGCACCGTCCACCGGGCCAAGGCCGTCATCGTCGCCACCGGCTCGCAGCACCGCAAGCTCGGTCTGCCGAACGAGGACGCCCTCTCCGGCCGTGGCGTCTCCTGGTGTGCGACCTGCGACGGCTTCTTCTTCAAGGACCAGGACATTGCCGTGATCGGCGGCGGCGACACCGCGATGGAGGAAGCCACCTTCCTCTCCCGCTTCGCCAAGTCCGTGACGATCGTCCACCGTCGCGACACCCTGCGTGCCTCGAAGGCGATGCAGGACCGTGCCTTCGCCGACCCGAAGATCAAGTTCGTCTGGGACAGCGAGGTGGCCGAGGTTCAGGGCGAGCAGAAGCTCTCCGGCCTGAAGCTGCGCAACCTCAAGACCGGCGAGCTGTCGGACCTGGCGGTCACGGGCCTGTTCATCGCGATCGGCCACGACCCGCGCACCGAGCTGTTCAAGGGCCAGCTGGAGCTGGACGAGGAGGGCTACCTCAAGGTCGAGGCCCCCTCCACCCGCACCAACCTGACCGGTGTCTTCGGCGCCGGCGACGTCGTCGACCACACCTACCGTCAGGCGATCACGGCGGCCGGTACCGGCTGCTCCGCGGCCCTGGACGCCGAGCGCTTCCTCGCCGCCCTCTCGGACGAGGAGCAGGCCGAGCCCGAGAAGACCGCTGTCTGACCTCCACCCACCCCACGCACCACAGTTAAGGAGCCCGCCGTGGCCGGCACCCTGAAGAACGTGACCGACGACTCCTTCGAGCAGGACGTCCTCAAGAGCGAGAAGCCCGTCCTGGTGGACTTCTGGGCCGCCTGGTGCGGTCCGTGCCGCCAGATCGCGCCGTCCCTCGAGGCCATCGCCGCCGAGCACGGCGACAAGATCGAGATCGTTAAGCTCAACATCGACGAGAACCCGGGTACGGCCGCCAAGTACGGCGTCATGTCCATCCCGACGCTGAACGTCTACCACAACGGCGAGGTCGCCAAGACCATCGTCGGCGCGAAGCCGAAGGCCGCGATCATCCGCGACCTTGAGGACTTCATCGCCGAGTGATGTTTCACGTGAAACACGAATGGGCCAACCCTCGGGTTGGCCCATTTGCTTTGGCGGAGCCAGAGCGGCGGTCAGAGAGGCCGCAGGGCGGGTTCCTTCTGCACGGCCCCCAGTAGCCGGTCGATCGCCATCTCCACGTCTTCCTTCCAGGACAGCGTCGTCCGCAGTTCCAGCCGCAGACGTGGAGAGGTGGGATGCGGGCGCACGGTCTTGAAGCCCACGGCCAGGAGATGATCTGCCGGCAGCACACACGCCGGCTCTTTCCAACGCGCGTCGCCAAAGGCCTCAATGGCCTTGAAGCCCCGTCGCAGCAGATCCTTGGCGACTGTCTGGACCATCACTCGGCCCAGCCCCTGCCCCTGGTACCCGGGCATGATGAACGCCGTCATCAACAGCACGGCATCAGGCGACACGGGACTCGTGGGGAACGCAGTCGAGCGCGGGACGTAAGCCGGAGGGGCATAGAGCACGAAGCCCACCGGTACGTCGTCGACGTAGACGACACGACCGCAGGAGCCCCAATCCAGCAGGACGGCTGAGATCCAGGCTTCCTTCTCCAGAGCCGGAGTACCGGCTCTTACCGCGGCTTCACCGCTGACCGGGTCCAACTCCCAGAAGACACAAGCGCGGCAGCGCTTGGGAAGGTCCGGAAGGTTGTCCAGCGTGAGCGGTACGAGCCGGCGCCCCATGAAGGCTGTTCCTCGCTTCCTTCGCCCGCGGCATCGCGAGCGGCTGTCAGGGCGCTCCGTTCCCTGAGCAGGCTGCCGACGAATCCGCCGACCGCGCCCAGCCCAAGACCCGCGCTCACCAATCCGGTGCGGCTCACCATTCGCATGGACCCCGCCCTCCCCTTAGAGGTCTGCCAGGTGGATGCGCCATACCCGAACGCATCGTATCGACGATGCGATTCCATCGATACCGCCAGAAAGCAAAGTGCGGGCCGTGTTCCGGTACACACCGGACACGGCCCGCATGGGCACGCTGGGTAGGAAGCCAGCCCCGCAGGGCCTCAGGCCTCGTCTTCCTCCGCAACGCCTTCCAGGAGACTCTTCTGGAGGGCGAGCTTCTCACCCGGAGCAAACGTGCTGAGGATTCGCTCAAGGTCCTCCGGCGAGGCGAACTCGACAGTGATCTTGCCCTTCTTCTGGCCCAGCTCGACCTTCACCCGTGTCTCGAAGCGGTCCGAGAGCCGGGTCGCGAGGTCGGACAGCGCCGGGGAGGGCACGGAGCCGGCCCGCGGCCCCCTGGAGCGCTGGGCCTTCTGCGGGCGGGAGCCCATCAGAGTCACGATCTCTTCGACGGACCGGACCGAGAGACCTTCAGCGACCACCCGGTAGGCCAGCCGCTCCTGCTCCTCGGAGTCATCCACGGAGAGAAGCGCCCGCGCATGGCCGGCGGAGAGCACACCGGCGGCCACGCGGTTCTGGACCTTGGGCGAGAGCTTCAGCAGACGCAGAGTGTTGGAGACCTGCGGGCGGGAACGGCCGATGCGGTCCGCCAGCTGGTCGTGCGTGCAGTTGAAGTCCTTCAGCAGCTGATCGTAGGCGGCCGCTTCTTCGATCGGGTTCAGCTGAGCACGGTGCAGGTTCTCCAGGAGGGCGTCCAAGAGAAGCTTCTCGTCGTCCGTCGCCCGCACGATCGCCGGGATCGCCTCGAGGCCGGCCTCACGGCAGGCCCGCCAGCGACGCTCACCCATGATGAGCTCGTACCGTGCGGGGCCGATCTGCCGTACGACGATCGGCTGGAGGAGGCCGACCTCCTGGATGGAGGTGACGAGTTCCTGCAGTGCGTCCTCGTCGAAGACCTCACGCGGCTGCCGCGGGTTCGGCGTGATCTCGTCGAGGGGGATCTCCGCGAAGTGGGCGCCCATGGGAGACGCGGGGGTCTCCACGGCACCGTTGAGCGAAGGCTCCTCGGTTTCATGTGAAACAGGCGGCAGCGTGGCCACCTTGGCCGCGGCCACGCCACGCTCGCTCAGCACCGGTACAGCAGCCGGGGACGCGGAAGCAGCGCCCCCCATCGCTGCCGGGGGCACCGTCTTCTCCGTCGGTGCAGCAGGGATCAGTGCGCCGAGACCACGACCCAAACCCCTCCGTCGCTCGCTCACTGGATCCCCTCCGCCATGCTCGGGTTGTTCTGGGCGCCGAAGTGGGCGTTCGTCGGGTCGTAACTGACGCCAACGCCCTTCAGCGCGATTTCTCTTGCCGCCTCAAGATAGGACAAGGCACCGCTAGATCCTGGATCGTAGGTCAGCACGGTTTGCCCGTAACTCGGCGCCTCGGAGATACGGACCGAGCGAGGAATGCTCGTCCGTAGCACCTCGTCGCCGAAGTGGCTGCGCACCTCGTCCGCGACCTGGGACGCGAGCCGCGTCCGGCCGTCGTACATGGTGAGCAGGATCGTCGAGACGTGCAGAGCGGGGTTGAGGTGCCCCCGCACCAGGTCGACGTTGCGCAACAGCTGGCCGAGACCTTCCAGCGCGTAGTACTCGCACTGGATCGGGATCAGGACCTCCTGCCCTGCGACCAGCGCGTTGACCGTCAACAGGCCGAGCGAGGGTGGGCAGTCGATGAGGATGTAGTCGAGCGGCTGCTCGTAAGCCTGGATCGCCCGCTGCAGTCGGCTTTCGCGTGCCACCAAGGAGACCAGCTCGATCTCCGCACCGGCGAGATCGATCGTGGCCGGGGCACAGAAGAGACCCTCGACATCAGGGACCGGCTGGACGACCTCCGACAGCGGCTTACTCTCGACCAACACGTCATAGATCGACGGAACTTCGGCGTGATGGTCGATCCCCAGAGCGGTGGAAGCATTGCCCTGCGGGTCGAGGTCGATGACCAGCACACGGCCACCATGCAGAGCCAGCGACGCGGCAAGGTTGACGGTCGTCGTCGTCTTGCCCACGCCCCCCTTCTGGTTGGCGACCACCATGACGCGGGTCTGCTCGGGCCGTGGGAGGCCTTCGCCGGCGCGGCCTAGAGCTTCCACTGCCAGTTGGGCAGCACGACCGATGGGAGTGTCGTCCATCGGGGGCGGTGTTTCACGTGAAACATCCTCCCCCATCGACTCGGTACGGGGACCGGGGACCGGATCGGTCATCGGTCCCGCGATGTTGGCGTCGGACCGCAAGGATTCACTCTCCTCGACTTCAGGCTCGCAATGAACAGAGCCTCCCATGTCTTCGGGGTCGTGAACCAGTGAGGCCTGTTGTTCTGTGGAGAAATCCACCTCTGTGGACAACTCCGTGCCCCCCAGGGGGGACGGAGTGTCGTCAGAATCACCTTCTCCGAGAGAGCCGAGGGGCTTTCTGTCTCGAGGTTCGGCAGCGCGGCTGCGGCTGATGATGCCGTGAAGCAGTGAGCGACGTTTCACGTGAAACACGATGCACAGCCGCCGAGGCCGAACTGTCGCGACACTCCGGCATGGGTAGGTTTGCCAGCTTGTGTGGAGTACGTCTCGTCGTCAGGACGGATCAGCGGCGTCGGCGAGCGCGTCCCGTCCTGGCCGCCTTCGCTCGCTTGGCAGCGAAGCGCACACCGCCCGGGCTCTCCCCGACCTCCACCCGGACGACCGTCGACAGGGGATCCACGACGCCCTCCCCGACATGCAGGATCGACGTCTCCACGGCGCCGAGCTTGCTCAGCGCGGTCGAAGCGCTCTTCAGCTCCTCCTCGGCGGTGTCGCCCTTCAGGGCGAGCATCTCGCCATATGGCCGCAGCAACGGAATGCCCCAGGTCGCCAGACGGTCCAGCGGTGCCACCGCACGCGCGGTCACCACATGCACCGGCGGCATCTTCCCCATGACCTCCTCGGCACGGCCACGAACCACCGTCACATGGTCCAGCCCGAGCAGCTCCACGACCTCCGTCAGGAAGTTCGTCCGTCGCAACAGGGGTTCCAGCAACGTGATCTTCAGGTCTTCCCGGACCAGCGCCAGAGGGATGCCGGGCAGGCCCGCACCCGAGCCGACGTCGCACACCATCACGCCCTCCGGGACGACCTCGGAGAGCACTGCGCAGTTCAGGAGATGCCGCTCCCACAGGCGAGGCACCTCTCGTGGGCCGATCAGGCCGCGCTGCACACCCGCTTCGGCGAGCAGTTCGGCATAGCGGACCGCATCACCGTAGCGATCGCCGAACACCTCACGTGCCTCCTCGGGCACAGGGGGAAGCTCCGCTGCCTCCGTCACGGGGGACCGTCCTTCCGTTCGCGCCGACGCAGAGAGCGCCGGCACCAGAACCACCACAACTATTCAGGCTGACAAAGTTCGGCCCCGCCTGCGCGCAGACGGGGCCGGGGAACGTAGGGGACCGATCAGGCGGGAAGCACAACGACGAACCGCTGCGGCTCCTCGCCCTCGGACTCGCTGCGCAGGCCCGCGGACTTGACCGCGTCGTGCACGACCTTGCGCTCGAACGGCGACATCGGCTTCAGCTTCACGGGCTCGCCCGTGCTCCTGACCTCGGCGGCGGCCTTGGCACCCAGCTCGGAGAGCTCGGCACGCTTCTGGGCCCGGTAGCCCGCGACGTCCAGCATCAGCCGGCTGCGGTCCCCGGTCTCCCGGTGCACGGCCAGACGCGTGAGCTCCTGCAGTGCCTCCAGCACCTCGCCGTCACGCCCGACCAGCTTCTGCAGGTCTCGGCCGCCCGAGTCGCTGATGATCGATACAGCGGCGCGGTCGGCCTCGACGTCCATGTCAATGTCGCCGTCGAGATCGGCGATGTCGAGCAGACCTTCGAGGTAGTCCGCCGCGATCTCGCCCTCCTGCTCCAGGCGGGACAGGGTGTCTGCACCCTCGGCAGCAGCGGAGGTGGTGCCTTCCGTCACGGGATGGGCTCCTTCTTACTTCTTGGTCGGGGACTTGGGGCGCTGCGGACCGCCCTTGCGCTGCCCGGACTGGGCCTTGCTACGGCCGCCACCGCTGCCGGACTTCTGCGCGGTCTTCTTGGCAACAGCGGGCTTGTCGTCCTCGGGCTCGTCGGACTTCTCCAGCGACGTCGGCTCACCCGCCTGCTTGGCAGCACCGGTCTGACGCTGGGACTTGCTCTGCCGCTTCGGCTGCTGCCGCTTGGGGGCAGCACCGGTGGTCGGCGTACCGTCCTCGGCCACTGTGGCGACAGCGCTCTCGCCCTTCAGCACGGTGCCGTCGGCCTGCGCCGCCAGACCCGCCTTGCTCAGGCCGTTGATGAACTTGCGCTCGAACTCGTTGCGGTCGCGGCCCTTCGCGACGATGGCCTTGACGATGGCGCGCTCACCGCGACCACGGGTCTTCCCGTGCTGCGTGACGTGCTTGGCCAGACGCTCCAGGTACGCGGCCTGCGCCTTGGAACCCGGGGTCGGGTTGTTGCGGATGACGTACATCTGCTGGCCCATGGTCCACACGTTGGTGGTCAGCCAGTAGACGAGGACACCGACCGGGAAGTTGATGCCGAAGACGGCGAACATGACCGGGAAGATGTACATCAGCATCTTCTGCTGCTGCATGAACGGCGTCTTCACCGTGGTGTCGACGTTCTTCGTCATCAGCTGGCGCTGCGTGTAGAACTGCGACGCCGACATCAGGACGATCATGACCGCGGTGACGATGCGGACCGTGGTCAGACTGGCGTCGAGCGCCGCGACGTCCGAGCTGCTGTCGGTGAACTTCGCGGCCAGCGGAGCACCGAAGATGTGCGCCTTCTGCGCGCTCTGCAGCAGGCTCTCGTTGATGACACCGATGGTGTCGTTGTTCGCGATGCTGTTGAGCACGTGGTACAGGGCGAAGAAGAACGGCGACTGCGCCAGGATGGGAAGGCACGAGGAGAGCGGGTTGGTACCCGTCTCCTTGTACAGCTTCATCATCTCTTCGGACTGGCGCTGTTTGTCGTTCTTGTAGCGCTCTTGGATCTTCTTCATCTCGGGCTGCAGCGTCTGCATGGCCCGGGTCGCCTTGATCTGCTTCACAAAGAGCGGGATCAGGCAGATACGGATCAGAATCACCAGGGACACGATGGACAGGCCCCAGGCCCACCCGGTGTCATCGCCGAAGAGGGCGCCGTACACCGTGTGGAACTGGACGATGACCCAGGAGACAGGTGTCGTGATGAAGCTGAAGAAGCTGGCAATCGTGTCCACTAATCATGCTCCTTGGGCATGGGACGGGGTCTCTGCGGCCGGGCTCGAAGGAACATTGTCCTCGGTGGCCGTTTCGGCGGCGGAGGGCCCGCCCTTGCGTGCGCGCCACGCGTTGCGCAGCAGCTCGTGCCACCGCGGGCGCTTGCGCGGCGGGACATGGTCCACACCCCCCAGCGACCACGGATTGCACCGCAGGATGCGCCAGGCGGTGAGCGCGGTGCCCTTGATCGCACCGTGCCGGTCGATGGCGGTGTAGCCGTAGTGAGAGCACGACGGGTAGTACTTGCAGACCGGCCCCAGCAGTGGACTGATCGTCCACTGATACAGCTTGATCAGGGCCAGCAGTGGGTACTTCATCGCGCGCCCCCTCCCAGCAGCCGCTGCAGAGCGGCGTCCAGGTCTTGGGCCAGCTGTGCATGGTCGGCGTCACCCGCACCGGGCAGCGCTCGTACGACTACCAGGCTACCGGGGGGCAGCTGGTCGACTCGGTCGCGCATCAGATGGCGAAGCCTGCGCTTCACCTTGTTCCGCACGACCGCGCCACCCACTGCCTTGCTCACGACGAAACCCGCACGCGTCAGGGGAGCGCTCTCCCCAGGCGCGTGCGGGTCCGTGGCACCGCTACGAAGGTGGACGACGAGAGTCGGGCGTCCAGCCCGGCGTCCTCGTCGTACCGCGGTCGCGAAGTCCTCGCGCCGCCTCAGCCGATGCTCGGTAGGCAGCACGACGTCATGACCTGATCGGGATCAGGCGGACAGGCTGGCGCGACCCTTGCTGCGGCGGTTCGCCAGAATCGCGCGGCCGGCACGGGTGCGCATCCGCAGACGGAAGCCGTGGGTCTTGGCACGACGACGGTTGTTCGGCTGGAAGGTGCGCTTGCTCACTCGGGGGCTCCAGAAATAAATCGGGGTTTGCGGGTGCCGTCCTGGCTGTCACCGTGCGCCCACGAGTAGCTCGCGTTAACGCCCGAGTGCACCGCTTACCGATCACCTTGACGCGATCTGGCCCATCGGAGGCAGGCGGCAGCAGCCATCGACAACTCGACCTGGTTACGGTACGCGCGGCTACGCCATCCGGTCAAACCAGAGGTCATGGGGAGACACTATCCACAGCCTGGGGACAACAACTTGAACCGCACCCGCCGCCCTGACTACCGTGACTGAACTCCGATTCGTTCCCTTGTCCCCTTGATTCGGGCTCCGCCCGGTTTGAATCCCGACCCGTCCCACCATCACACGTTCGTGGGACCCATGAGAGAGCGTGCCCTGTGGCTGACGTACCTGCCGATCTTGCCGCAGTGTGGCCACGAGTACTCGAGCAACTCCTCGGTGAAGGTCGCGGTCAGGGTGTCGAGGTGAAGGACGAGCACTGGATCCGACGCTGCCAGCCGCTCGCGCTGGTCGCCGACACCGCTCTGCTCGCCGTACCGAACGAATTTGCGAAAGGCGTACTGGAGGGCCGCCTGGCCCCCATCGTCAGCGAGACTCTGAGCCGCGAGTGCGGTCGTCCGATCCGCATCGCGATCACCGTCGACGACTCCGCCGGCGAGCCCCCGGCCCCACCGGCGCCCCCCGCCCCGCCCCAGCCGCGTTACGAGGAGCCCGAACTCCCCCCGTACGAGAGCTACGGCCGCCACCGCGCCGACGACCAGCGACCCGGCGACCAGCTGCCCACCGCACGCCCTGCCTACCCGAGCGAGTACCAGCGCCCCGAGCCCGGCCCCGGCAGCTGGCCCCGCCCGAGCCAGGACGACTACGGCTGGCAGCAGCAGCGGCTCGGCTTCCCGGAGCGTGACCCGTACGCGTCGCCGTCGCAGGACTCCTACGGCCAGGACTCGTACCAACAGGACTCCTACGGCCCGCCCGCCCAGGACTACCGCCCGCAGCCGATGGAGCGGTCGTCGTACGACGGGCACCGCCCCGACTACGAGCAGCAGCGGCCGGACTACGACCAGCCGCGCGCCGACTACGACCGCGACGCCCGGCGTGACCTGGACGCCCGCCGGGGCCTCGACGGCCGCCGCGACCGCCCCGAGCCGCCCTCCGGCTCCGGCCATGTGCACCGCGGCGGCCCCGTCGGCGCGAACCTGCCGACCACCGGCGCCCCCGGACCGCTGGCCGCGCAGCCCGCGCCGGCGCCCGGGCCCGGTGAGCCGACCGCGCGCCTGAACCCGAAGTACCTCTTCGACACGTTCGTCATCGGCGCCTCCAACCGTTTCGCGCACGCGGCTGCGGTCGCCGTCGCCGAGGCGCCCGCGAAGGCGTACAACCCCCTCTTCATCTACGGGGAGTCGGGGCTCGGCAAGACGCACCTGCTGCACGCGATCGGGCACTACGCGCGGAGCCTGTATTCCGGCACGCGTGTGCGGTACGTGAGCTCGGAGGAGTTCACCAACGAGTTCATCAACTCCATCCGCGACGGCAAGGGCGACAGCTTCCGCAAGCGCTACCGCGAGATGGACATCCTGCTCGTCGACGACATCCAGTTCCTCGCGGACAAGGAGTCGACACAGGAGGAGTTCTTCCACACGTTCAACACGCTCCACAACGCCAACAAGCAGATCGTGCTGTCCAGCGACCGGCCGCCGAAGCAGCTGGTCACGCTGGAGGACCGGCTGCGGAACCGTTTCGAGTGGGGCCTGATCACCGACGTCCAGCCGCCCGAGCTGGAGACGCGCATCGCGATCCTGCGCAAGAAGGCGGTGCAGGAGCAGCTCAACGCCCCGCCGGAGGTCCTGGAGTTCATCGCCTCCCGCATCTCGCGCAACATCCGCGAGCTGGAGGGCGCGCTGATCCGGGTGACGGCGTTCGCCTCGCTCAACAAGCAGCCGGTCGATCTGGGTCTGACGGAGATCGTCCTCAAGGACCTGATCCCGGGCGGTGACGGCGCGACGCCGGAGATCACCTCGACGGCCATCATGAGCGCCACGGCCGACTACTTCGGTCTCACCGTCGAGGACCTGTGCGGCAGCTCCCGCGGCCGCCAGCTGGTCACGGCCCGGCAGATCGCCATGTACCTGTGCCGTGAGCTGACCGACCTGTCGCTGCCGAAGATCGGCGCGCTGTTCGGCGGCCGCGACCACACCACGGTGATGCATGCCGACCGCAAGATCCGCAATCTGATGGCCGAGCGACGCGCCATCTACAACCAGGTCACCGAGCTCACGAACCGCATCAAGAACGGCTGACGGACCCAGCTGCACGAACGCAAGGGCGCCCCCGGTGGAAGACACGGGGGCGCCCTTCGTCATGTCGCACTTGTCGGCTGTTCGAATACTTGCCGCGTTACGGCCACTCTCCACAGATTCGGTGACTTTCTCCCGTCCACATCCTGGGGACTGGGAAGTTGTCCAGACTGTGTCCACAGAGGCCTCTGTTGAAAGACCATCAGGCCAGGTCAACTGCCTGTGGATTCGTGGACGAACGATCTCCACAGACTGTGGACAGCGAGACGATCCACAGGCTGTGCATCAAGTTGTCCACCGGCAACCCACAGGCTGGGGCCAGTTGTCCCCAGCGATCCCCAGCTTCTCCACATCACTGTCCACTGTTCGGCAACGCGACGCGCCTTCTCACCGGCGCGAGTGAAAGGCGTCACACGAAGGTGCCGGCTTGGCCTGTGGGAAAGGTGGGTAAAGCTGGGGACGGCGCTGGGGAGAAGTCGCCTCAGGCTGTGCATGGGGTGTGCAGAACTTTCCGTTCTCCACAGATACGCCTGGTTGTCCACTGCCGTCGCCCACAGGGCCCGTGGACAAAATCTTGGCTCTGAGCTGGGAAAACACGGTTATCCACGGTTTCCACAGGCCCTACTACTACTCCCAACTAGAGAGAGCTGGGAATCCGTTTCGAAGTGGGTCCTGTGCACAACTCGCTGTCCGGCTCCCGGCTGCCCCTCGTCACGACTTGACCCCGAGAGGCACCTACTGTCAGTGGGGTGCGTCAGACTGTTCCCGGTGTCCTTCCCCTCACTGGGGCCGACGACACCGAGACAGACGACGAAGCCAGGCAGGCCGAGAAGCGCCGGCAACAGCAGGAGGCGGCAACAGTGAAGATCCGGGTGGAACGCGACGTACTCGCGGAGGCAGTGGCCTGGGCGGCACGCAGCCTCCCGGCCCGTCCGCCGGCGCCTGTCCTCGCCGGCCTCCTCCTCAAGGCCGAGGACGGCCAGCTGAGCCTGTCCAGCTTCGACTACGAGGTCTCCGCGCGGGTGAGCGTCGAGGCCGAGGTCGAGGAGGAGGGCACGGTCCTGGTCTCCGGCCGTCTGCTGGCCGACATCTGCCGCGCTCTCCCCAACCGACCGGTGGAGATTTCCACAGACGGTGTACGGGCGACCGTGGTCTGCGGCTCCTCGCGGTTCACACTCCACACCCTGCCTGTGGAGGAGTACCCGGCGCTGCCGCAGATGCCGACCGCCACCGGCACCGTCCCCGGTGAGGTCTTCGCCTCCGCCGCCGCCCAGGTGGCCATCGCCGCCGGCCGCGACGACACGCTGCCCGTCCTCACCGGTGTGCGCATCGAGATCGAGGGCGACACCGTCACGCTGGCCTCCACCGACCGCTACCGCTTCGCGGTCCGCGAGTTCCTGTGGAAGCCGGAGAACCCGGAGGCGTCCGCGGTCGCCCTGGTGCCCGCAAAGACGCTCCTGGACACCGCCAAGGCGCTCACGAGCGGCGACAGCGTCACCCTGGCTCTGTCCGGCTCGGGCGCCGGCGAGGGCCTGATCGGTTTCGAGGGCGCCGGCCGTCGGACCACGACGCGCCTCCTGGAGGGCGACCTTCCCAAGTACCGCTCGCTGTTCCCGACGGAGTTCAACAGCGTCGCGGTGATCGAGACCGCCCCCTTCGTGGAGGCCGTCAAGCGCGTGGCCCTGGTCGCCGAGCGCAACACCCCGGTGCGGCTCAGCTTCGAGCAGGGCGTGCTCATCCTGGAGGCCGGTTCCAGCGACGACGCACAGGCTGTGGAAAGGGTCGACGCCCAGCTGGAGGGCGACGACGTGTCGATCGCCTTCAACCCGACCTTCCTGCTGGACGGCCTGAGCGCCATCGACTCCCCGGTCGCCCAGCTGTCCTTCACGACGTCCACGAAGCCCGCGCTGCTCAGCGGCAAGCCGGCGCTGGACGCCGAGGCGGACGAGGCCTACAAGTACCTGATCATGCCGGTGCGGCTGAGCGGCTGAGCGGCTGCCGAGGTCGGAGCCGCGGTTGTCCACAGCGTCCCCAGCACCGGTGGATCACGATCACCGGGCCTGGGGACGATCTGTCGGACGAAGCCGCAGGTGAGGGCGTACGTATGAGCGCCTATGCCCACGGATGTGCGCGTGCGTCCGGGTTTAGGCTCGTACGCGGGTACGAAGGTGCCCCACACGCCACAGCAACCTAAGGAACAACTGATGGAGCTCGGTCTCGTCGGCCTCGGCAAGATGGGCGGCAACATGCGCGAGCGGATCCGCCGCGCAGGCCACACCGTCGTCGGATACGACCGCAACCCGGACCTCGCGGATGCCCACAGCCTGGAAGAGCTTGTGGGCAAGCTCCCCGGGCCGCGCGTGATCTGGGTGATGGTCCCGGCAGGTGCCCCGACCCAGTCGACCATCGACGAGCTCGCCGAGCTGCTGGAGCCCGGTGATGTCGTGGTGGACGGCGGGAACTCCCGCTGGACGGACGACGAGCGGCACGCCGAGGAGCTGGCGGCCAAGGGCATCGGATTCGTCGACTGCGGCGTCTCCGGCGGCGTCTGGGGCCTGCAGAACGGCTACGCGCTGATGTACGGCGGCGACGCGGAGAACGTCGCCAAGGTGCAGCCCATATTCGACGCCCTCAAGCCGGAGGGCGACCGCGGCGCTGTACACGCCGGCAAGGTCGGCGCGGGGCACTTCGCGAAGATGGTCCACAACGGGATCGAGTACGCGATGATGCAGGCCTATGCCGAGGGCTGGGAGCTGCTGGAGAAGGTCGACTCCGTGACCGACGTCCGGGAGATCTTCCGCTCCTGGCAGGAGGGCACGGTGATCCGTTCCTGGCTGCTGGACCTCGCGGTGAACGCCCTCGACGAGGACGAGCACCTGGACAAGCTCAGGGGTTACGCACAGGACTCCGGCGAGGGACGCTGGACTGTGGAAGCAGCCATCGACCACGCGGTGCCGCTGCCCGCGATCACCGCGTCGCTGTTCGCGCGGTTCGCGTCCCGCCAGGACGACTCCCCGCAGATGAAGATGATCGCGGCGCTGCGGAACCAGTTCGGCGGCCACGCGGTCGAGAAGAAGTGACCGGTGGAGCACAAGTGACCGTCGGGGCGGAAGTGCCCGGCGGAGACCAGAGAAAGTAATCCACACCCTGGGGATGGCACCCTGGCACCCTCAGGAGTGACCCGGTTGTCCACAACTGGGGACAGTCGAACCACATGTTGGGGGAGGTCGGCGAACGACCATGCACGTCACGCATCTGTCGCTGGCCGACTTCCGCTCGTACGCCCGGGTCGAAGTTCCCCTCGACCCGGGCGTCACCGCCTTCGTCGGACCCAACGGCCAGGGCAAGACCAACCTCGTCGAGGCCGTCGGCTATCTCGCCACCCTCGGCAGCCATCGGGTCGCCTCCGACGCCCCCCTCGTGCGTATGGGCGCCGACCGGGCGGTCATCCGGGCGCAGGTGCGGCAGGGCGAGCGGCAGCAGCTGATCGAGCTGGAGCTGAACCCCGGCAAGGCGAACCGGGCTCGCATCAACAGGTCCTCGCAGGTCAGACCCCGTGACGTGCTCGGCATCGTACGGACCGTCCTGTTCGCTCCGGAGGACCTCTCCCTGGTCAAGGGAGACCCCGGCGAGCGGCGCCGTTTTCTCGACGAGCTGATCACCGCCCGCTCCCCGCGCATGGCCGGCGTCCGCTCCGACTACGAGCGGGTCCTCAAGCAGCGCAACACGCTCCTGAAGTCGGCCGCGCTGGCCCGTCGGCACGGTGGCCGCTCCATGGACCTGTCGACCCTCGACGTCTGGGACCAGCATCTCGCCCGCGCGGGCGCCGAGTTGCTCGCCCAGCGCCTGGACCTGATCGCGACGATCCAGCCGCTGGCCGACAAGGCGTACGAGCAACTGGCCCCCGGCGGCGGCCCCATCGCGCTCGACTACAAACCGTCGGCCCCCGGCGAGGCGCACACGCGCGAGGACCTCTTCGAGCAGCTGATGGCGGCGCTGGAAGAGGCACGCAAGCAGGAGATCGAGCGCGGCGTCACCCTCGTAGGCCCTCACCGGGACGATTTGCTTCTCAAACTCGGTCAGCTGCCCGCCAAGGGCTACGCCTCGCACGGCGAGTCCTGGTCCTACGCGCTGGCGCTGCGCCTGGCGTCGTACGACCTGCTGCGGGCGGAGGGCAACGAACCGGTGCTGGTCCTGGACGACGTGTTCGCCGAGCTGGACAGCCGGCGCCGTGAGCGCCTGGCCGAGCTGGTCGCGCCCGGCGAGCAGGTCCTGGTGACCGCCGCCGTCGACGACGACGTACCGCACGTGCTGGCGGGGGCGCGGTACACGGTGTCCGAGGGGATGGTGGAGCGCGTATGAGCGAGAACCCGTCCGCGAGCGACAACGAGAGCTCCCCCAGGAAGACGCCCGAACCCTCCGGCGTCGACCTCGCCCGCGTGGCGCTCAGGGCGGCCAAGGAGCAGGCACGCGCGCGTGGCGACGCGGTGCAGCAGAAGAAGCAGGCGCGGCGCGGCGGCCTGCGTTCCGGCGCGCGGGCAGACGGCCGCGACCCCATGGCGCTCGGCTCCGCCATTAACCGCTTGATCACCGAGCGGGGCTGGGAGGCACCGGCCGCGGTGGGCGGGGTGATGGGCCGCTGGCCGCAGATCGTCGGCGAGGACGTCGCCAAGCACTGCGTGCCGGAGAAGTACGACGAGGACGAGCGGACACTGATCGTGCGCTGCGACTCGACGGCCTGGGCGACGAACCTGCGGCTGCTCGCGCCGACGCTGGTCGCCCGCCTCAACGAGGACCTCGGGCATGGCGCGGTGCGGCAGATCAAGGTGCAGGGGCCCGGCGGCCCGGCCCGCCGTTACGGCCCGCTGCGCGCTCCTGGCAGCACGGGGCCCGGCGACACCTACGGGTGATCGGACCGGCGGGGCCGCGCGCGAAGAGGCTTCCCGAGCCGCCGTCACAGCCGTCTCCACGGCCCCGTCGGCCACAGGTGACCGACATCACATCAGCAGTCATCGGCGGTCGCGAAGCGCTGCCGGCGACCTCCTCCTCGTGCAACCGCACGCGGTTGCGAATCGCGACCTGACTCCGAAGTAGCCAAGGGTTGACGGCCGGAAGCGCTGAGTGGCTCCGTGAGCCTCTTGGAGACCCCATCCGCATATCGGGAGTCGGCCGAGCCGGGTTCAGGGCGGCACATGCGGACTCAGGTACCGGCAAACCCCCATCACTGTCGGCGCTACCGGTAGACTGGAGCCCAATCCCGCCCCACTCGTGGGGACCGTCCGGGAAAAGCTGAGCAACGCTGATCAAGGCTTACCAACGCAACATGCCGCAGCCGCTCCGGCAACCCGCCGACGAGCCTGGCTCGTGCTGTGCCAGAAAGGGCGCTTCGTGGCCGATTCCGGCAACCCCAACGAGAACATCCCGTCCACCGACGCCGGCGCCAACGGCGCGGTCACCTCGTCGAACGGCGAGGTCACCGCCTCGTACGACGCCAGCGCCATCACCGTCCTCGAGGGTCTGGACGCGGTTCGCAAGCGACCCGGTATGTACATCGGTTCGACCGGCGAGCGCGGCCTGCACCACCTCGTGCAGGAGGTCGTCGACAACTCCGTCGACGAGGCGCTGGCCGGTCACGCGGACACGATCGACGTGACGATCCTGGCCGACGGCGGTGTGCGCGTCGTCGACAACGGCCGAGGCATCCCGGTCGGCATCGTGCCCTCCGAGGGCAAGCCGGCCGTCGAGGTCGTGCTGACGGTCCTGCACGCGGGCGGAAAGTTCGGCGGCGGCGGCTACGCGGTCTCCGGCGGTCTGCACGGCGTGGGCGTATCCGTCGTGAACGCCCTGTCGACCAAGGTCTCCGTCGAGATCAAGACCGACGGCCACCGCTGGACGCAGGACTACAAGTTGGGCGTCCCGACGGCCCCGCTTGCCCAGCACGAGGCGACGGACGAGCACGGCACCTCGGTCACCTTCTGGGCCGACCCGGACATCTTCGAGACCACCGAGTACTCCTTCGAGACGCTGTCGCGGCGCTTCCAGGAGATGGCGTTCCTCAACAAGGGCCTGCGCATCAACCTCACGGACGAGCGTGAGTCGGCGAAGGCCACCGCCGGTGCGGACGAGGCGGGCGAGGACGAGAAGCACGAGGTCAAGCACGTCTCGTACCACTACGAGGGCGGCATCGTCGACTTCGTGAAGTACCTCAACTCCCGCAAGGGAGAGGTGGTGCACCCCACCGTGATCGACCTGGAGGCCGAGGACAAGGACAAGCACCTGTCCCTCGAGATCGCCATGCAGTGGAACGGTGGCTACACCGAGGGTGTCTACTCCTTCGCCAACATCATCCACACGCACGAGGGCGGCACGCACGAAGAGGGCTTCCGCGCGGCGCTGACCTCGCTGATCAACAAGTACGCGCGTGACAAGAAGCTGCTGCGTGAGAAGGACGACAACCTCACGGGCGACGACATCCGCGAGGGTCTGACCGCGATCATCTCGGTGAAGCTGAGCGAGCCGCAGTTCGAGGGCCAGACGAAGACCAAGCTGGGCAACACCGAGGTGAAGACCTTCGTGCAGAAGGTCGTCTACGAGCACCTCAACGACTGGCTGGACCGCAATCCGGTCGAGGCCGCGGACATCATCCGCAAGGGCATCCAGGCGGCCACCGCGCGCGTGGCGGCCCGCAAGGCCCGTGACCTGACGCGCCGTAAGGGCCTGCTGGAGACCGCGTCCCTGCCTGGCAAGCTCTCCGACTGCCAGTCGAACGACCCCATCAAGTGCGAGATCTTCATCGTCGAGGGTGACTCCGCCGGCGGCTCGGCCAAGTCCGGCCGTAACCCGGAGTACCAGGCGATCCTCCCGATCCGAGGCAAGATCCTCAACGTCGAGAAGGCCCGGATCGACAAGATCCTGCAGAACCAGGAGATCCAGGCGCTGATCTCGGCCTTCGGTACCGGAGTCCACGAGGACTTCGACATCGAGAAGCTGCGCTATCACAAGATCATCCTGATGGCGGACGCCGACGTCGACGGCCAGCACATCAACACCCTGCTGCTGACCTTCCTGTTCCGCTTCATGCGGCCGCTGGTCGAGGCCGGGCACGTGTTCCTGTCCCGTCCCCCGCTGTACAAGATCAAGTGGGGCCGTGACGAGGTCGAGTACGCGTACTCCGACCGTGAGCGCGACGCGCTGCTTGAAATGGGCCGTCAGCGTGGCAAGCGCGTGCGCGAGGACTCGATCCAGCGCTTCAAGGGCCTCGGCGAGATGAACGCCGAGGAACTGCGCATCACGACCATGGACCAAGAGCACCGCGTCCTCGGCCAGGTCACCCTCGACGACGCCGCCCAGGCCGACGACCTGTTCTCGGTCCTCATGGGCGAGGACGTCGAGGCTCGTCGCCAGTTCATCCAGCGCAATGCCAAGGACGTCCGCTTCCTCGACATCTGAGTCGGTCTCAGCTGACCGAACCAGGAAGGATCTTCACCAGCAATGACCGACGAGAACACTCCCGTCACGCCTGAGGACGACGGCCTGGCCCTGCGCGTCGAGCCCGTCGGGCTCGAGACGGAGATGCAGCGTTCGTACCTCGACTACGCGATGTCCGTCATCGTCTCGCGTGCGCTGCCGGACGTCCGTGACGGCCTCAAGCCCGTCCACCGACGCGTCCTGTACGCCATGTACGACGGCGGCTACCGCCCCGAGCGCGGCTTCTACAAGTGCGCGCGCGTGGTCGGCGACGTCATGGGTAACTACCACCCCCACGGCGACTCCTCGATCTACGACGCCCTAGTCCGCCTCGCGCAGCCGTGGTCGATGCGGATGCCGCTGGTGGACTCCAACGGAAACTTCGGCTCTCCGGGCAACGACCCGGCGGCGGCCATGCGCTACACCGAGTGCAAGATGGCGCCGCTGTCGATGGAGATGGTCCGCGACATCGACGAGGAGACCGTCGACTTCACGGACAACTACGACGGCCGCTCCCAGGAGCCGACCGTCCTCCCCGCCCGCTTCCCGAACCTGCTGATCAACGGCTCGGCCGGTATCGCGGTCGGCATGGCGACCAACATCCCGCCGCACAACCTGCGCGAGGTCGCGTCCGGCGCCCAGTGGTACCTGGAGAACCCGGAGGCGTCGCACGAGGAGCTCCTGGACGCTCTCGTCGAGCGCATCAAGGGCCCGGACTTCCCGACCGGCGCCCTCGTGGTCGGCCGCAAGGGCATCGAAGAGGCGTACCGGACCGGCCGCGGCTCGATCACCATGCGCGCGGTCGTCGAGGTCGAGGAGATCCAGAACCGCCAGTGCCTGGTGGTCACGGAACTGCCTTACCAGACCAACCCCGACAATCTCGCCCAGAAGATTGCCGACCTGGTCAAGGACGGCAAGATCGGCGGCATCGCGGACGTCCGGGACGAGACCAGCTCCCGTACCGGCCAGCGTCTCGTCATCGTGCTCAAGAGGGACGCGGTCGCCAAGGTCGTACTCAACAACCTCTACAAGCACACGGACCTGCAGACGAACTTCGGTGCCAACATGCTGGCGCTCGTCGACGGCGTCCCGCGCACGCTCTCCCTGGACGCGTTCATCCGCCACTGGGTGACGCACCAGATCGAGGTCATCGTCCGTCGTACGAAGTTCCGCCTGCGTAAGGCCGAGGAGCGGGCGCACATCCTGCGCGGCCTGCTGAAGGCCCTGGACGCCATCGACGAGGTCATCGCGCTGATCCGGCGCAGCGACACCGTCGACATCGCGCGCACGGGCCTGATGGAGCTCCTGGAGATCGACGAGATCCAGGCCAACGCCATCCTCGAGATGCAGCTGCGCCGACTGGCCGCCCTGGAGCGTCAGAAGATCGTCCAGGAGCACGACGAGCTCCAGGCGAAGATCACCGAGTACAACGCGATCCTGGCCTCGCCCGTCCGCCAGCGCGGCATCGTCAGCGAGGAACTCGCCGCGATCGTCGAGAAGTACGGCGACGACCGCAAGACCATGCTGGTCCCCTACGACGGTGACATGTCCATCGAGGACCTCATCGCCGAAGAGGACATCGTGGTCACCGTCTCGCGCGGCGGCTACGTCAAGCGCACGAAGACGGACGACTACCGGGCGCAGAAGCGCGGCGGCAAGGGCGTACGGGGCACGAAGCTCAAGGAAGACGACATCGTCGACCACTTCTTCGTCTCGACGACCCACCACTGGCTGCTGTTCTTCACCAACAAGGGCCGCGTCTACCGGGCCAAGGCGTACGAGCTCCCCGATGCCGGCCGTGACGCGCGCGGGCAGCACGTCGCGAACCTCCTCGCCTTCCAGCCGGACGAGGCGATCGCCGAGATCCTCGCGATCCGCGACTACGAGGCGGTGCCGTACCTGGTGCTCGCCACGAAGGGGGGTCTGGTGAAGAAGACGCCTCTGAAGGATTACGATTCGCCGCGTTCCGGTGGTGTCATCGCGATCAACCTCCGGGAAACGGCAGACGGTTCCGACGACGAACTGATCGGCGCCGAACTCGTTTCGGCCGACGACGATCTGCTTCTGATCAGCAAGAAGGCGCAGTCGATCAGGTTCACCGCGACCGACGAGTCACTGCGGCCCATGGGCCGCGCCACCTCGGGTGTCAAGGGCATGAGCTTCCGCGAGGGAGACGAGCTCCTCTCGATGAATGTTGTTCGACCCGGTACGTTCGTGTTCACTGCCACCGACGGCGGGTACGCGAAGCGGACTCCCGTCGACGAGTACCGCGTCCAGGGTCGCGGCGGCCTCGGCATCAAGGCCGCCAAGATCGTCGAGGATCGCGGCTCGCTCGTCGGTGCGCTGGTGGTCGAGGAGGCCGACGAGATCCTCGCCATCACGCTGGGCGGCGGTGTGATTCGTACGCGAGTCAGCGGGGTCAGGGAGACGGGCCGTGACACCATGGGCGTCCAACTGATCAACCTGGGCAAGCGCGATGCCGTCGTCGGTATCGCACGTAACGCCGAGGCGGGACGCGAGGCGGAGGAGGTCGACGGCGACATCGTCGTCGACGACATCGCCGAAGGTGCCGCGACCACCGGCACGGACGAGGGTGAAACGCCCTCGGCCGAGTAGCACGAGGAGAGAGTCATCGTGAGCGGAGCCACGGGCGCCGGATCGTCCGGTACCTCGACCGGTTCTACGGCCGGTTCGGATACGGGCGGCGGCCGTGGCTCCGCCGCGCCTGCGAACGACCCGCACACCACCCAGCTGAAGGCGATCAAGTCGCCCGCGAAGGGCTCGCCCTCGCCCGACGCACCTGGAACCCAGGGGGGACCTGTGACGGACACCCGAGGCTCGCAGACCCAGCAGCAGTACGCGGCGGGCGCGGGCTCGGCTGCTCCGGGCGCCCAGCCCCAGCCTCAGCCGCAGCCCTCCAGGGCGCAGCAGGCGGCCTCCGCGCCGTCCCCGTCGCCGCTGCCCGGGGAACGCCAGCCGCAGCAGTCCGCCGGGCCCTACCACCCGCCGCAGGCCTACCAGACGCCCGCTCCGGAGAGCGCGGTACGCCGGCCGCGCACCGGGGCCCGTACGACGCCCCGCACCCGCAAGGCGCGCCTGCGCGTGGCCAAGGCCGACCCGTGGTCGGTGATGAAGGTCAGCTTCCTGCTCTCCATCGCGCTGGGCATCTGCACGATCGTCGCGTCCGCGGTGCTCTGGATGGTCATGGACGCCATGGGCGTCTTCTCGACGGTCGGCGGCACCATCTCCGAGGCCACCGGCTCGAACGAGTCGAACGGCTTCGACCTGCAGGCCTTCCTGTCGCTGCCGCACGTCCTGATGTTCACGTCGATCATCGCGGTCATCGACGTCGTCCTCGCGACGGCGCTGGCGACCCTCGGCGCGTTCATCTACAACCTCTCCGCCGGCTTCGTGGGCGGAGTCGAGCTGACGCTCGCGGAGGACGAGTGACCGTTGCCGCCCGATGGCGGCTTCAAACCTCTCCTGACGGTCCCCCGACAACCGATTTTGGGACTACCCACGTCGTGCGCTAATCTTCAGGAGTCAGCGCGCGGGACACACCCCCGCAGAGCGCGGCGGGGCTATAGCTCAGTTGGTTAGAGCGCATCCCTGATAAGGATGAGGCCACAGGTTCAAATCCTGTTAGCCCCACCAGCGAAAGACCCCCAGCCAGTCCGGTTGGGGGTCTTTGTCGTCGGCGGCGGACATCGAGCACGCCCGATTGTCAGTGCCGGATGAGAGCCTGGCTGCATGATCGTCGAACGGGCATACGCGCATGTTGCCGAGGGCGAGCTGGAGGAAGGCGGCCAGTGGCCCTGGTCGGTGCCCTGCGTGCGGCAGCTGCTGGAGGACGGCCTGAAGTTCGCCGCACCGGTCACGTTCCTGGTGGGGGAGAACGGCTCGGGCAAGTCGACCCTCGTCGAGGCGCTGGCGGAGGGCTTCGGCCTGGACTCCTGGGGCGGGTCCGCGGGATACAAGTACGCGAGCTGGCGTGAGCCGTCGGCGCTGGGCAGCCGGATACGGTTCGAGGCGACGCCTGCCGGTCGCCGCATGCTCCAGGGGCCTCGTACGCGCCGCAGAGGCTTTTTCCTGCGGGCGGAGACGGCGCTGGACGCGCTGGACCGGGAGCAGAAGACGGGAAGGCTGTCCGGGGCCGCGGACGAGATGAGTCACGGCGAGGGCTTTCTGATGGCCTTCCGCGAGCGGTTTCAGGAGCCGGGGCTGTACGTCATGGACGAGCCCGAGGCTGCGCTGTCCTTCGCTTCTTGTCTTCAACTCGTGGGTCTGCTGCATGAACTGGGGCGTTCCGGCGCACAGATCATCTGCGCGACGCACTCACCTGTGCTGACGGCGCTGCCTGGCGCCGAGATCATCGAGGTGGGTGACCACGGAATGCGTCCCGCCGGCTGGCGGGATCTGGAGCTCGTCGACCACTGGCGGCGCTATCTCAACGATCCATGGGCCTATCTCCGGCACATCGTCGATGAGGGGTGAGCACGCCGTGGCGCTTACGCGGTGGTGCACATTGGGACAGGGGGTGACGGCTCAGGTTGGGCCGTCGGTTCAACGCTGGTGTGGCACGAGGGGTTGTGTCGGGGGGCCGGCGTGGACGCACTCCCGGGGGGCCGAGGGTGGGCTTGCCGCTTCCGCTTCGGTTTCCGTGAGCGGTCGGTGCCGGCAGCTGGGGGTCTTGCCGTGGGCCTCGGCCCGGATGCGCTGCTTCATCGTGGGGGGCAGTGCTCTGGCGTAGGACCAGGCCCAGTTTGGCATCGCAGGCACTGTCAGCTCCGCGCTGCGGTCACTGTCGTCGCTGCCGCTCTTGCGTGACGTCTCGGTGTGCGGCACCGCCGCGGCGGAGGTCGACGTGACGAATCCGAGCGCCGTGCAGAGCGCCAGGAAGGCTGTGACGACGGCGGTCCACAGGTTCATGACCTTGTTCCTGGTCATGGCCCCTCACTTTCGGGTTGGGCGATTTGCGTACTTTCCTCATGATGTGTATGAGGGCCGAGAAGTCATGGACCGACGCCCATGACGCGTCGATCTTCAGATGAACACCACTCGAATGGGCGCAAGAGACGGGAAGAGTGCCGAAAGTCGGAGGAACGGGAGCGAAGTCACCGTCTGTCGGGGTGTGATCACCCTCCGATCGGAGCGACGTGATCCGCTTCTACTGCGCTGTTTCGGAGGGCAGTTGAGCCCCGACGCAGGTCACCGATCGGTATCGGTCGGTGTGTATAGTCGGGCGCCAGAGGTCCCCTACGTCAAGGAAAGACGAGGTCGCGCGGTGAAGAAGCTTCTCCTGGTCGCACTGGCCGCCATCGGCGGGCTCCTCGTGTACCGCCAGATCCAGGCGGATCGCGCCGAGCAGGATCTGTGGACGGAGGCGACTGACTCCGTGCCCACGGGTTCGTGAGTCACCACTTCGGAATCTGAACAGACCCCGGCCGCCGTTGCGGTCGGGGTTTTGTGTGCTCGGGTTGCGGGAGTGGGCGGGAGGCCTTAGAGCCGGGCGTTTCGGACAGCCGTACGGATTGCGGGGGTGCCGAGCGGCCGGGCTGGGCAGGATGGGCGAGTCCATGGTCCGGCGGCGGCGAGGGGTGGCGCGTGATGAGGCGGCGGCGTACGGCGTGGTGGCGCCGCGCGGAGGTGCGGCGGGATGCGAGGGTGCGGTGCGTTGCGAGAACGCGGCGCGATCACTCGTCGGCACGCGCGCGTGTGACCGTCGTAGGGGCACTGCTGCTGTGTACGACTGCCGCACTGCCGGGCGGGGCCGCTCTCGCGGCCGGCACGCCCAGTCCGTACGCCTTCGCGCCGGACGCCCGGTCCGTCGCGGGCGCGACAGGCACTGCGGATGCCGCACGCCTCACACCCGGAGGGACGTACAACAGCTCCCTGCCGAGCGATGGGAAGCTCTACTACCGCCTCGACCTCGACGCCACCTCTGACACCTACGTCTCCGCGACCGCGATCCCCGCCGCCGGCAGCACCGTCTCCGCGAACGACGGCATCAGGGTCTCCGTGCAGGATGCCGACGGCGGCTCCTGCTCCTTCGACTCCGAGCGCTTCGGTACCGTCCACAGCCCACGGCCCCTCGCGGCGTGGGCAGCACGTGAGATCTCCGCCAACCGTCCTCGTTGCGAGACCGCGGGCACCTACTACGTGGTCGTCGAGCGCCTCGGTACGGCGAGTTCCGCGGCGGACGCCTGGGACCTGGAGCTTTTCACCGCGTCCGAGCCGTCCCTGGAGGAGCCCGGCGCGACGAGGGCTCCTGAGACGTGGGACTCCGCCTCGCCCGCCGCGCTCACGGGCGAGGGTGTGCGCCGCGAGGGCGGCGCCGGCTTCGCCTCGGCGGCGTCCGTCGGTCAGGGGGTCTGGAGCGCCGACATCGAGCCCGGCCGGACGTTCTTCTACAAGGTGCCGCTGACCTGGGGACGCCAGCTGTACGCCACCGCCGAACTGGGTAGCTCGGCCAACGGCGGCGGCACCGCGGTGGGTGCCCTCAACCTCTCGCTCCACAACCCGGCGCGCGGCTTCGTCGACGACTCGAACACCAACTACGACGGCAGTCAGAAGGCCGCCGAGATCGATCCCCTGCCGCCGGTCGCGTACGAGAACCGGTACGCCGTGCCCAAGCGGCTCAACGGCATGCGGTTCGCCGGCTCCTACTACCTCGTGGTGCACCTCGCGGCCGAGGTGGCCGAGAAGTACGGCGACGAGCCGCTCCCGCTGACGTTGCGGGTGCGGGTGGGGGGTTCGGTGGAGTCAGGTCCCGGCTATGCGGGGGAGTCCGAGCCGCCCGGCCTCTTTCAGGTCGGGGCAGGCGATCCGGAGGCCGCTGCGGAAAGCGGGGCCGCGGGCGACGGTGACGCTGCGATGGCCGTGCTCGCGGTGAGCGGGATCGGGGCGGGGACTGTGGTGCTGGTGGTGCTCGGGGTGTGGATGGTGGTGGCTCGGCGGAGGGTTGGGGCTTTGTAGGGGCGGGGTGGGCCCGTTGGATGGGTGAGGGGCGGGCTTGTGGGGTTGCTGCCTACTGGTTGGGCCTAGGGCGTGTGAAGTCCGTCGGGGGCGGGGTTACTGTTCGGCGTCATTCGGTGCCTCAGCCGCCGCAGCGGCCTCAGCCGTCTCAGCCGTCTCAGCCGCTGCCTCAGCGGCCTGAGCAGCCTCAGACGCGCGTCAGCGCCCAGAAACCCACGGCGTAACAGGCCAGAGCCAGCAGCAGCAGCGGGATCGCCACCTTGGCAGGCGGGCCGGGGCGGCGCGCGATGCCGTGGGCTGCACGGCGGCTGGCGCGGTGGCCGCCACGGCGGTGCGGCTGGGGAACTGGGGCCGCCGAAGGTGGAACCTGCGGGCTCTGAGCGGTGTACGAAGCAGTAGAGGCATCGACGCGCCGGGGGTGCACCGGCGTCGGGGGCTGAGACGGGTACTGCGGTGTGTGCGGGTGGGGGGAGGACAGGACATGGGTGGTGTCGTAGGGGGAGACGTGGGGCGCCCCCTGGCTCTGACCTTCTGCCTGATCGTGGCCATGTGCCGGGTGCGGTTGTGGCGGGGGCGTGTGAGTCCTGAGCGAGGAGGACGTGGCCCGAGGGGGTGGCAGGTGGAAGCTGCCGGTGTCCGACATGGTGAGGCGCCCGTCCTGCCTGTCCCCGTCTCCGTCGCTCCTGTCGCTCCAGTCGCTGGGCTGCGATGGGGCGGACGGCTGCTGGGCGTCCGGGAAGGCGGCCGACGACTGGGGGCCCAGGTGGGGGGCGGCGGAGTGCGGTGCGGGCGGGGCCTGGGACGGTGTGACGTCCGAAGCCGAAGCCGAAGCCGAAGCCGAAGTCGAGGCGGAAGCCGAAGTCGAAGCCGAACCTGGGGTCGGTCCCGCCACGCCCCGGCGCGGATCGCTCCGGGCGGCGCCCAATCCGGTCCCGGTGCCGGTGGCCGCGTATCCGGTGCCGCCCGACACCGACCCGGTGCCGGAAGGCGTGGACACGGAGCCGGTGTTCGCGGTCCCCGCAGCGCCCGGGGTCGCGTCCGCGCCGAACTGGCGCGAGTTCCCCGTGCTCTCCTCGACGCCGGGTGCCCGTTTGAACGGCCCCTCCGGCCCGAACCCCGTTGGCAGCGGCCCGATTTGGTCGAAGATCTCGATGAGCTCGTCGTCGGGGCCGGGCTCCGGCAGGAGTTCGGCGGCCGAGGCGAGGGCCTTGCGCGCTCCTGTTGCCGTGCGGAACCGCGCGTGCGGATCCGGCTGCAGCAGCGAGGCCACGACCTGCCACAGCGGTTCGGGGATGCCCTTGGGCGCACCGGGAGTTCCGTGCGCGGTGAAGTACTGGACGAGCGCCTTGACGTCAGGCTTGGCGCCCTCCAGCAGATACAGGGCGACCAGCCCTACGGCGAACAGGTCGGCGGGGAAGTCCGGTTCCGAGCCCATGAGTTGCTCGGGCGCGAGATAACCGGGAGTTCCCACCACAAGGTTGGTCTCGGTCAGGCGTGGCTCACCGAGACGCATGGCGATACCGAAGTCGGACAGACGCAGGCGCGGACGCGCGGTGCCGGTTGCTTCGAGGAGCAGGTTGGCGGGCTTGATGTCGCGGTGGACGACACCCTCCGCGTGCACCGCGGCCAGACCCGCGAGGAGCTGGTCCAGGAGTGTGCAGACGAAGGGCGGCGGCAAGGGGCCGTAGTCCCCGATGAGATGGACCAGCGACCCGCCGGCCACCAGGTCCATGGTGAACAGGACCTTGTCGTCGTCGGCAGCCCAGCTTGCGGGCGCGAGCACATGGGGGTGATCGATCCGGAGGGCCTGTTCGCGGACGAACCGCAGCAGCGAGTGCGCGTCGCTCTGCTGCAGCACCTTGGCGGCCACATACCGGCGGCGGCGGTGGTCCCAGGCACGCCAGACGGCGCCGACGCCTCCGCGTCCGATCGGGTCGACCAGTTCGTACCGGCCGGCGAAGACCTCACCCATGGCTGTGCGTCGCTCCTCCCCCTTCGACTACCCCCCTTGCTTCCCCCTCGACGAGCGATATGACTCCCCCTCGCTGACTCCCCTTCTCGCCCAGCCGCGGCGAGGGACACTCCCGCCGCGCCCTCGTCCCCGCTCAGGACGTGGGCCGTCGGCCCGGTTGCCGAACCCCCTTCGGCGACCGGGCCTCAGGGTCAGTTCTGGTGGGACTGGTAGTGCGTGACCGCGTCGGACGTGCGGCCGGCGCCGTACACCCGGAGGAACTCTGCCAGTTCCGGGTGGGTGGGGGCGAGGGTGTCGGCGGCGTCGATGATGTCTCCGGCTGCTGCCACCGAGCGCAGCAGAGACTGGATCTCACGGACCACCCGCTTGACCGTGGGCGCGCCCGAACTGCTCGTGGTCTGCGTCGTGTTGCTCAGCACCGAACCCCCCTGCGACTTCTTGATTTCTTCCATGCGCTCGGTGGCCTCCGCCGCGCTCACGCTGCCGTCCGCGACCTGCCCCGCCAGGTCCTGCAGCAGCTGCACCCGCTGGACCACTGCGGGATTGCCGATCTTCGCCCGCTGGCCGCTCATCAGCTGCGACAGCATCGGTGCGGACAGTCCCAGTACCCCCGCAAGACGAGCCTGGTTGAGACCAAGATCGTCGATGAGCTTACGGAAGAGCGTCCCCAGCGGCTCCCCGTACCAGTTCCGCTGCAGATCCCGCGCTCTTGCGGTGGCTTCCTGCTGTGCGGCGTCCATTGCGTCTCCCCATCGCTTCCCCAAAACCCGCGGTTCGCTGTCGCGAACCACGCCGAGCATCTTACGGAGAGTGGTCGTTCATCGGGACCCCCAATCTTTTTGCGAGATACGGGGGGCGACCCGGTACTCTGGTCTGCGGCGCCCGCCGGTACGTGGTTCTTCCGGTTGGTTGCTCCCCTTCCGGGGCCTTAGCTCAGTTGGTAGAGCGCTGTCTTTGCATGGCAGATGTCAGGGGTTCGACTCCCCTAGGCTCCACACTCCGGACCGGTCAGATGCCTCGTCGCCTCTGGCCGGTTTTTGTATGCCCTGCGGCCTCCTACGGGCGCGAAGCCCTGAGTGACGTGTGTCACGTGGTGGGCTCTGAGGTCGTTGCAGATGTTTGCGCAAATGTGTCGGATCGGTGGAGCCCGCGAGGTCGGTGCGCAGGTGGCGGACGTGGCGCCAGGGTGGCGGGCTCGGGCGCGGAGGCCGTGTGTGAGCTGGCGTGAACGTGATGGCGTAATCAGAAGGATGCGCTCCGTTAAGAAAATCTGTGCGGGACTTGCACACACGGGCCGTTGCAAACGTCATCGTGGGCGGAGGGCGTAAACACGCGCCGTCCCGAGGCCCACCGGGGGTGCTGAGCGGCCTCGCCTTGCATCAGGAAGGCACAACAGCACAGTGACGATGGACATTGCCGGTGAGGTGATCCTGGCGGCGCTCGCCCTACGGGTGTTCGGCCGTGACACGGTCGTTCTGTTGCGTCGGCTGGCCGCGGCCGGAGTACGGGCGGGCATCAGCGAGATGAGGCGTGACCTCCCCGAGGGTGCCAGGGACTCGCACCACGAGGGGCAGGCGTCGTGAGTCAGGACCTGCCGAGCCAAGCCCCTCGCGCCCCGCGTATGAAAAAACTGCCGCTGGACTTCGAGGCCTTCCACCAGATGTACCGGCCGCTGTACGTCAATTGGGCCAAGTCCAGGCTGGGTAATTGGCACGACGCCGAGGAAGCGGTCGACGCCGCCTTCGAGCAGTTGCTGAAGGCGTGGAGCACCGTGCTCTCCAAGGAGAACCCCACCGCGTACGCCTGGCGCGTGCTCAAGAACAGCACCATCGACCACTCCCGCACCCGCGATCGCCGCCCGGCCCTCATCGGCGAGGCCTTCGAGACCGTGGCGTTGAACCGGGCCGTGGACCCCATCAGCCAACTCGAGGAAAGCCTCAACCTCTATGCGGAGATCGGTCAGCTGCCGCCGCGTCAGATGGACGTGGTCCTCCTGCACTTCGGGCTCGGCTACAGCGCGGTCGAGATAGCCGCCGCTCTCGGTATCACCCCGGCCGGCGTTCGCTCCACGGTCCGCCACGCCAAACGGCGCCTCCAGCACGCGTATGGCGTGAAGAAGAGCCTCGCGGAATCCCGTACGGATGCCGAGCCCTGTACGGGCGCGGAAGGGCAGGCCGACGAAGGGCAGGCCAACGAAGGGAATACCGATGACATCGCCCCTTGACGAGTTGCTCGGGCGGGCCCGCCTGCTCCGGCCGCCCTACGCCCAGGCAGCCATAGATGCGGCCGCCGTACGCCTGTCCGCGCGTGCCGCCTCCGTCCTGCACCCAACCGACCCGAACCCGGCAGACGTCGCCGTCGGCCAGGTCCCGTTGATCGCGCAAGGCCAGGCTCCACCGGCAGACGAGCGCTCCGCCGCTGACGATCTTCAGACCCTCTGCGAGACGGTCATCACCCACACCGACGCTCTCGCTGATCTCGAGGTATTCCTCGCCCGAGCGCTTCCCCAACCCCCGGGAGCCCGTGTCCTCGGCTGCATGCTTCAGCTCTGTGCTCGGGAGGAATCGGCACGCTTCTGGTGGCAGTACGCCGCGGGCGCCGGTGACTCCGCTGCCAGCTACTGCCTCTATCTGCACCACCGCGCCCTGGGCGAACCCGGCGTCGCCGACTGGTGGCAGACGCAGCACGCGCGGTACGCCCGCAGCGTCCGGCCCGAGACGGACGACCCGCACGGCGAGGACACCGTCGGCGTGGACGCCGCCATCCGCATCGAAAACTCCGGCCCGGAACCCGAGGACGAGATCAGCACCACCCTCCGCGTCCTGCGGGCGCTCAAACCCGACTGCTCACCCGTCCCCGACCCCGTCAACGCCGTCCTGCACTACATCCCCGCCGCCGTTGCCTACGTCGACGACGACCTGGACCTTCCGCTGCCGGACCCCGACTTCACCGACCGAATACGCGCCCTGGCCACACCGGACCCGGTGGCGCAGGACACCGTGCGGCGTGGCCGCAGGCTCGCCCCTCTGCCGTCGCGCCGGCGGACGTGACCGGCGTTTCACGTGAAACATCGCCGTGGGGCGGGAGACCCTCAAGTCTCCCGCCCCACGGCGCAGTTCAATCTCCCGGCCGTAGCCGGCCTTCACCTCACCGGTCCTCGTCTCACCGACCCTCGCCCTACCGGCCGTCGTCGCGGCGGGCGGCCTCCTCGGCCTCCTTCGCCTCGACCTCGGGATCGAGGGCACCACTGCCGTCCACCGAAGTGAGACGGTTCGACTCAGGGACCTCGGTCGCGGCGGGAGGCTCGACCAGCCAGTCCGGGTTGGCCTGCTTGTCCCACCACTTCCACACGGCGAACGCTCCGCCCGCGAGGGCGCCGAGCACCGCCAGCACCTTCACGACACGGCCGGCCCTGGCGCGCCGCTCATGCCTACGGACGAGCTTCTCGATCTCCTTCGGCGAGACCTGGCCGCGCAGCGCGGCAACGGCGGCCAAGCCGCGCGCGGTGGCCTCGTCCCTGACGGGCCCGGCCGCGGCCACTGCCTGCTCAAGCCTCGGCCGGGAGTAGTCGGCGGCCTGACGGGCAGCCTTACGGGTACGGACGGCGGCTTCATGCGCGGCGTTGTCGACGCCCGGCGGCACATGGGCAAGGGCCTGCTCCAAGCGCGGCGCGACATACACGCCGTACTGAACGCGGGCCTGCTCGGTGGCCTGCGTCACCTTCGGCGCGAGCCGTACGCGTGCCTCGTGCGCGTAGTGCGTGGCCCTGTCCTTGGCGGTGTCGGCGTAGGGCGCCACCACTTCCGCGGCGTGCAGCACGCTGTCCTTCGCCGAGCCGGTCGCGGCGCGCACGCTGTCGATGCGGGTCACGGGTTCCTCCTCCACGGTGGCGTACGGTAATTCGACTTTCCACACTTTTACGGATCATGCCTGTCAGAACGCTGCCCGGCATGTGAGGGCGGGCATATGGGTGCCCATAAGCTTGATCAAGTGCGATAACGGACCAATGCGGGGCAACGGTGGCTTGTCGTCGACAATGCCACGGTTCTCCGCGTCGCGCCCCCGCCACGGACCGACTCGTCGGGTTTTCTGCAAGCAATCCGCCCGGTTGCGTACCGGTGAACGAGCGCTGGGGGACGGATGTCGCCGTACGTGCGAGGATCGTGGGGTCACAGGAAGACAACGGAAGGCAGATCGTGGCCGAGCAGCTCTACGCCACCCTGAAGACCAACCAAGGCGACATCGAGGTCCGGCTCCTCCCGAACCATGCGCCGATCACGGTCAAGAACTTCGTCGAACTCGCCAAGGGCGAGCGGGAGTGGACGAACCCCACCACTGGTGAGAAGTCCACGGCCAAGCTCTACGACGGCACGGTCTTCCACCGGGTCATCAGCGGCTTCATGATCCAGGGCGGTGACCCTCTGGGCAACGGCACCGGTGGCCCCGGCTACCAGTTCCAGGACGAGTTCCACCCGGACCTCTCCTTCGACAGGCCGTACCTGCTGGCGATGGCCAACGCCGGACCGGGGACCAACGGCTCGCAGTTCTTCGTCACGGTCTCCCCGACGACCTGGCTGAACCGCAAGCACACCATCTTCGGCGAGGTCGTCGACCCGGCCAGCCAGAAGGTCGTCGACGCCGTCGCGAGCGTCCAGACCAACCCCCGCACCGACCGCCCGCTCAACGACGTCGTCATCGAGTCGGTCGTCGTCGAGACCCGCTGAGGGCGGGTCCGACACCTCCCGCAGGGAACCAATCGCCCCGCTCGTCCGTAAGGATGAGCGGGGCGATGTATGAGGACGTGCATCGCGTACGACGACCTAGGGGACCCTCATGGACCAGCCGGCAGGCAGCCCGCAGGACGCGCAGAGCCTGCCCGTCTGCTACCGCCACCCGGACCGCGAGACCGGCATCCGCTGCACCCGCTGCGAGCGCCCCATCTGCCCCGAATGCATGGTCAGCGCCTCCGTCGGCTTCCAGTGCCCCGACTGCGTCCGCGGCGGCTCCGGCACCGGACACGCCCCTGACGCCGCCCGCCCCCGCACCATCGCAGGCGGCACCATCGCCGCCGACCCGCGCCTGCTCACCAAGATCCTCATCGGGATCAACCTCGCGGTCTTCATCGCCGTACAGACCAGCACCGCGCTCCTGAACGACCTCGTCCTCATCGGCGCCTGGCCCCCCGCCCCCTTCAACCCCACCGAGGGCGTCGCCGAAGGCCAGTGGTACCGCCTGGTGACCTCGATGTTCGCGCACGAGGCCATCTGGCACTTCGCCTTCAACATGCTGAGCCTGTGGTGGCTGGGCGGCCCCCTGGAAGCCGCCCTCGGCCGCGCCCGCTACATCGCGCTCTACTTCTGCTCGGGCCTCGCGGGCAGCGCCCTCACCTACCTGCTGGCCGGCCCGACCACGGCCTCGCTCGGTGCGTCCGGCGCCATCTTCGGCCTCTTCGGCGCCACCGCCATCCTGATGCGGCGACTCCAGTACGACATGCGGCCGATCATCGCCCTGCTGGTGATCAACCTGATCTTCACCTTCGGGTGGAGCAACATCGCCTGGCAGGCCCATATCGGCGGCCTCGTCGCCGGCGTCGTCATCGGCTACGCCATGGTCCACGCCCCACGCGAGCGCCGGGCGCTGGTGCAGTACGGCACATGTGCGCTGGTCCTGGCCGCAGTGGTGCTGATGACCGTGCTGAGAACGCTCCAGCTCACCTGAGCTGCGGCGTTATCCACGTGAGCGGCGCTGTTGTCCACAGCGTGTGGTGGATCTTGTGCGCACGGTGTGGGAACAGCTTCGCCCCCTGTTCAAGCCCCACGTTTCCGCAGGTCAGACAGGGGGCGTACGTCCGTTCGAGAGCTCTTCAGGTGACCGGTGTGGCTGTCATACCGGCGTCAACCCCCGATGGGTTATCCACAGATCGTCGTCTTTTCCCCAGTCAGCTTGTGGAAATTGCTGCAAGGCTGTGGATAACTCAGCGGATAGTCCTGGGCAGAACTCTGTTCACCGCGAAGTGGCCGCCATGTCGACTGCCACGTCGACTGCCACATCGACTGTCTCTTCGTCCGCCGCTGGGGCTGCCGCTGAGGCTGCCGCCTCGACCGCTACTTCCACTGAGTGGAGACACCGAAGCCGGCGGCGATGAAGCCGAAGCCCACGACGATGTTCCAGTTGCCCAGCGCATCGAGGGGCAGCGAACCGTCGGTCACATAGAAGACGACGATCCAGGCGAGGCCGATGAGGAACATGGCCAGCATCACGGGCGCGACCCAGGCGCGGCTGTTCAGCTTGATCGCGGTCGTCTGCTTCGACGGCGGCGGCGTGTAGTCGGCCTTCTTGCGGATACGTGACTTCGGCACGAGGGTCTCTCCTGTCGATGCGCTGCGTGGCCGCGCAGGGAACTGTGGCTGGCTCGGGGCAGCGTACAAGGGGACTCTGATTGCTCCCCCGGGCGTCCGTTAGCGTAGTGCTTCCGCGGCGCCGAAGGAGATAAGGGTACGTTGAGCAATTCTGCCGACTCCCCCGGGGCTGGATCCAGCCCTGTACGCGGCCGATTCCGGCCGGTGCGGGTGCTGACCGCGGCCGTTTTCGCTCTCGCCGGGCTCATTTTCTTCACCAGCTTCAACACGGCCAAGGGCACCAATATCCGCACGGACGCCTCGCTGCTGAAGCTCTCGGACCTGATCCACGAGCGCAGCCACAAGAACGGCGAGCTGGGCGAGTCCAACGCGGCTCTGCAGGACGATGTGGAGGGCCTGGCCGAGCGCGACGACGGCAGCACCAAGGCCGAGGACGACAAGCTGGCGGCCCTGGAGCAGAACGCGGGGACGCAGAAGCTGACGGGCGAGGCGATCTCGGTCACGCTCAACGACGCTCCGCCGGACGCGACCGCCAAACTCCCCGGCTATCCCGAGCCGCAGCCCGACTACCTGGTCATTCACCAGCAGGATCTCCAGGCCGTGGTGAACGCGCTGTGGCAGAGCGGCGCCAAGGGCATCAAGGTCATGGACCAGCGGCTGATCTCCACCAGCGCGGTCCGCTGTGTCGGCAACACCCTGATCCTCCAGGGCCGGGTCTACTCACCGCCGTACAAGATCACGGCGGTCGGTGATCCGGAGAAGATGCAGCAGGCGCTCGCGGCCTCGACGGCGATTCAGAACTACATGGTGTACGTCAATGTCTACGGCCTCGGCTGGAAAGTCACCGAGGACGGGACGGTGACTCTGCCGGGTTACTCGGGCACAGTGGATCTGCAGTACGCCAAGCCCGTGGAGTGAGTGAGCCCCTCTCTGGAGCTGCCGGTGCGTGTCGTCGTCAGGACCGTCAGCGAACTGTGCATCACTGCCGGCACCGTGATCGTCCTCTTCGTCGTCTATGTACTGTTCTGGACCGGCGTGAAGGCCGACAACGTCATGGACGACCAGATCAGTCAGTTACAGGACCAGTGGGCGCAAGGGGCGGTACGCCCGACGGCCGCGGCCCCCGGCGGTTCGGCAAGTCCGGGCGCCGATACGACTCCGGGCGCGACCACGAGTCCGCCGAAGCCCGCCCCGTACACCGCGGACAAGCCCTTCGCGATCATGTACATCCCGCGCCTTGGTTTCACGTGGAACAAGCCGGTGCTCGAAGGCACCGCCACCAAGACCCTCAAGAAGGGCCTCGGCCACTACGCGCGCACCGCCCAGCTCGGTCAGAAGGGCAACTTCTCGGTCGCCGGCCATCGGCGCACGTACGGCGACCCCTTCAAGGACTTCCCAAGGCTGCGGGCCGGCGATGCGGTGGTGCTGACGGACGGTACGACCTGGTTCACGTATCGGATCGACAAAGGCCCTTACAAAACCGTGCCCACCGACATTGAGGTGATTGACCCTGTGCCCCGTAAGTCGGGGTACACGCGTGAAGGCCGGTATCTGACCCTGACCACGTGCGATCCCGAGTGGGGTCACAGTCACCGGCTGATCGTGTGGGCCCATCTCGACTCCACCCAGCCTGTGGAGGCCGGGAAACCGGAGGCGTTGCGCCGTTAGTCTGGTGGCTGTACGGCGTGAGTCTGGTGCCGTGGTGCGACGGAAGGGACGGCATGTACGGCTGGATCTGGCGGCATCTGCCGGGGAACGCGTGGGTGAGGGCGCTGCTCTCGCTCGCTCTGGTCGTGGCCGTGGTCTACGTCCTGTTCAACTACGTCTTCCCGTGGGCCGAACCGCTCCTGCCCTTCAACGATGTGACGGTGGACAATCAGTGAGCGCGCGCATTCTCGTCGTGGACAACTACGACAGCTTCGTCTTCAACCTGGTCCAGTACCTCTACCAGCTGGGCGCCGAGTGCGAGGTCCTGCGTAACGACGAGGTGTCGACGGCACACGCGCAGGACGGCTTCGACGGTGTCCTGCTGTCGCCGGGCCCGGGCACGCCCGAGGAGGCCGGGGTCTGCATCGAGATGGTGCGCCACTGCGCCGCGACCGGGGTGCCCGTCTTCGGCGTCTGTCTCGGCATGCAGTCGATGCAGGTGGCGTACGGCGGTGTCGTCGACCGAGCGCCCGAGCTGCTGCACGGAAAGACCTCGCTGGTCGAGCACGAGGGCCAGGGCGTCTTCGCGGGCCTGCCGACGCCCTTCACCGCGACCCGCTACCACTCGCTGGCCGCCGAGCCCGAGACGGTGCCGGCCGACCTCAAGGTCACCGCGCGGACGCACGACGGCATCATCATGGGCCTGCGTCATCGTGAACTTCCCGTCGAGGGCGTGCAGTTCCACCCGGAGTCCGTGCTGACCGAGCACGGGCACCGGATGCTGGCCAACTGGCTGGTGGAGTGCGGCGACCAGGGCGCGGTGGCGAGGTCGACGGGGCTCGCCCCGGTGGTGGGCAGGGCCACGGCGTGACCGCGCTGCGCCCCGAGCGCGAGTCCGGCGCCTCGTACGGGGAGTCCTTCACGGACTCCTACGGCGGCGTCGGCGACCAGGGCACCTCGTACGGGCAGCAGCCGTACGGGGCGTCGGGTGCGCTCGGGGAGCGGTACGGCGGGGAGGACCACGTCACTCAGGGGCAGGCGCACGGGGCGGGCGCCGAGGCTTACGGCGCCGACGGCTACGGCGGCGGATACACCTACGGCACCGACGGGTACGGCACGCAGCACCCCGGCGCCGACGGGTACGGCGCCGAGGGGGCCGCCGCGGCCCGGCAGCCGTACGAAGAACCGTATGCAGAGCCGTACATACCGCCCGCGGACGACGAGACGGTGGCCCTACGGGTACCGGATCCGCCGCCCCGCACCGGCCGCGTATCGGCTTCTGCCGCCTCTTCCGCAGCTTCCGCCACAGGAACCCCGGCAGGCGGCCGTGCGGCCCGCAGAAAGGCCGCCAAGCGGCGTCATGGGCGGCACGGCGGCTCACACGCGGCGTCGGAGTCCGCCGAGACGGGCTCGGAATCCTCTCAGGCCCCCCTCTCGCGCCTGGAGGCCCGCAGACAGGCAAGGGCACGAAAGCCCAGCCCGGGGGTACTCGCCAGCCGGGCGATCGGAGAGGTGTTCATCACCACCGGCGTGCTGATGCTGCTGTTCGTGAGCTACCAGCTGTGGTGGACGAACGTCCGGGCGCACGCCCAGGCGGACAAGGAAGCCAGCAGCCTCCAGAACGACTGGGCGAGCGGCAAGCGCAACCCGGGGACCTTCCAGCCCGGGCAGGGCTTCGCCATCCTGCACATCCCGAAGCTGGACGTCGTCGTCCCGATCGCCGAGGGAATCAGCAACAAGAAGGTGCTCGACCGGGGCATGGTCGGCCACTACGCCGAGGGCAAGCTGAAGACGGCGATGCCGGATGCCAAGACCGGCAACTTCGCGCTCGCCGGGCACCGCAACACCCATGGTGAACCGTTCCGGTACATCAACCGGCTCGCACAGGGCGACGAGATGGTCGTGGAGACGCAGGACAAGTACTACGTCTACAAGATGGCGTCGATCCTGCCGGTGACGTCGCCGAGCAATGTGAGCGTGCTTGAACCGGTTCCACCGGGGTCGGGCTTCACCGGGCCGGGCCGCTACATCACACTCACCACGTGTACGCCGGAGTTCACCAGCAAGTACCGGATGATCGTCTGGGGCAAGATGGTCGAGGAACGGCCGCGCAGCAAGGGCAAGCCGGATGCGCTCGTCAGTTAAAGGCAGATGAAAAAGTGGCAGCGACCACCGACGGCACCGAAGAGCAGACGGCCGCCCCCGCAGCACCGCGCCCCCCGGCACGCCGCCGCGGCAGGGGCCGGATCGCGACGGCGGTCAGCGTCTTCGGCGAACTCCTGATCACGGCGGGCCTGGTGCTGGGCCTGTTCGTCGTCTACTCCCTGTGGTGGACGAACGTCGTCGCCGACCGCGCGGCGGACAAACAGGCTGACAAGGTCCGTGACATCTGGGCCCACGAGGACGAGGACTCCGGCCGTCCCGCCGAGTTCGACTCCAAGAACGGCATCGGCTTCCTGCACGTGCCGACAATGAGCGGCGACGACATCCTGGTCGAGAAGGGCACGACGTCGAAGATCCTCAACGACGGCGTCGCCGGCTACTACACCGACCCCGTCAAGGCGACGCTGCCGACCTCGGGCAAGAAGGGCAACTTCTCCGTCGCCGCCCATCGCGACGGCCATGGCGCGGAGTTCCATAACATCCACAAGATCAAGAAGGGCGACCCGATCGTCTTCGAGACGAAGGGCGACTGGTACGTCTACAAGGTCTACGCCGTCCTCCCCGAGACCTCGAAGTACAACGTCAAGGTCCTCTCCGCCATCCCGAAGGAATCGGGCAAGACGAAGGCGGGGCACTACATCACGCTGACGACCTGCACGCCGGTGTACACGAGCCGGTATCGGTATGTGGTGTGGGGGGAGTTGGAGCGGGTCGAGAAGGTGGATGAGGAGCGGACGGTGCCGGAGGAGCTGCGTTAGCGGCAGCCCCCTTCAGCTCCTGTTCGTTGCCGGGCCGGGATGGATATGGCTGAGCCCCGGTGCCCTGTTCGGGGCACCGGGGCTCAGCCATTGATACCGGGGGTCAGTCCTCCGTGCGGGCCGACGTTCCCGTCACGCCGCCGAAGATCCCGCCGTTGCCGCCTCCGTTGTCGCCGCCTCCGTTGCCGCCTACGCCCAGAGTGGTCAGGGTGACCTGCGTGTTCGCGGGGTCGTCGACCTGCTGGTTGCCTGCCGGGTCCTGCTGGGTGACGAAGGCGTTGTCGTTCTGGTCACTGCCCTCGGCGAACTGGATGTTGGTGAAGCCGGCCTGCTGCAGGATCTGCTTGGCCTGAGCCACCCGCTGACCGACGACGTTCGGCACCGGCGTCTTCTGCTGGGCCTGCTTGCCGATCTGGATGGTCACCGTCGAGTTCTTGTCCACGGAGCTGTTCGCCTCCGGTGAGGTCGCGATGACCTTGCCGACCTGGTTCGGGTCCTGGGTCTCCACCTCGGTGCAGGTGCCGAGCAGGTCGTTGTCGGTCATCTGCGCCTTGGCCTCGTCACAGGTCTTGCCGAGGACGTCCGGGACGGTGGACTTCTCCTCCGCCTTGGCGATGGTGAGGGTGATCGTCGAGCCCTTCTCGACCTCATCGCCCTTGACCGGGTCCTGGTTGAGAACGGTGTTCTCCTCATCCGAGGACTCTCGGAACTTCGTCTTGACTACCAGCTGGTAGTCATCGCCTTCGAGCTGGGACTTCGCTTCGTCCAGATCCAGCCCGATCACGCTCGGCACAGTGACCTTCGGCGCACCCGTCGACACCACCAGATCGACCGAGGAGTTCTTGTCGACAGTGGTCTTGGGCTCGGGGTTCTGTTCGCAGATCTTGCCCGCAGGCTGGGTCTCGCACGGCTTCTTCGTGACCTCGCCCACCTTGAGGTCGCTGTTCGTCAGCAAACTCTCGGCGTCCTTCTGGGACTGGTTGACCAGGTTGGGCACGGGCACCGTGTTGTTCCCGACGCCGTCGCCGCTGAACACCCACCGGCCGATCAGGACCGCACCCACAAGGACCAGCACAGCCGCGACGACCAGCAGGATCGTCGAGGTGTTGGACTTCTTCTGCTGGCGGCGTCGGTCCGGGCGGTCGTCGTAGCCGTAGCCGCCGTCGTCCGGGTTCATGGGCGGCAGCATCGTCGTGGCGCCGCCGTCGGCGGAGCGCAGGGCCGTGGTCGGCTGGTCGTCCGGGTAGCCGCCGTAGCCCACCGAGCCCATGGCCGCCGTGGCGGCGACGGGCTGGCCGTCGAGGCAGGCCTCGATGTCGGCGCGCATCTCGTCGGCCGACTGGTAGCGGTAGTTCGGGTCCTTGGTCAGCGCCTTCAGGACGATCGCGTCCATCTCGGGCGTGATCTCCGGGTCGAAGACCGAGGGAGCCTGCGGCTCTTCCCGCACGTGCTGGTACGCGACCGCGACCGGGGAGTCGCCCACGAAGGGGGGCCGCACCGTGAGGAGCTCGTACAGCAGGCAGCCGGTGGAGTAGAGGTCCGAGCGGGCGTCGACCTGCTCGCCCTTCGCCTGCTCAGGCGAGAGGTACTGGGCGGTGCCGATCACGGCCGCGGTCTGCGTCATCGTCATGCCGGAGTCGCCCATGGCGCGGGCGATGCCGAAGTCCATCACCTTGACCTGGCCGTTGCGCGTCAGCATGACGTTCGCCGGCTTGATGTCACGGTGGACGATGCCGTTGCGGTGCGCGTACTCCAGGCCCTGGAGGATGCCGATGGTCATCTCCATGGCGCGCTCCGGCAGCAGCTTACGGCCGCTGTGAAGCAACTCACGAAGCGTGGAGCCGTCGACGTACTCCATGACGATGTACGGAATCGACACGTTGTCGATGTAGTCCTCGCCCGTGTCGTAGACCGCCACGATCGCGGGATGGTTGAGCGAGGCGGCCGACTGGGCCTCCCGGCGGAACCGGGCCTGGAAAGACGGATCGCGCGCCAGGTCCGCGCGCAGCGTCTTCACCGCCACGGTGCGGCCGAGCCGGGTGTCATGCGCGAGGTATACCTCCGCCATGCCACCACGGCCGAGCACCTGGCCCAGCTCGTACCGGCCGCCGAGGCGACGCGGCTCTTCCATAGCTACCTACCAGCCCTCTCCGTCGGTCCCGCCGTCACCCTTGTGGGTGCGGAGGTGTGCCGTCCGGGCATACCGTACCCGGCTCATCTTGTGTGACCTGGCCAAGCCCGTAACCCGATACAGGACCGGTATCGCAACGTGCACCGATGTGAAGGGGACGTGAGCGGGGTCACTTCTTGCTGTCGATGACCGCCTCCATCACGCTCTTGGCGATGGGTGCCGCGAGGCCGCCGCCGGAGATGTCGTCGCGAACGGCTTTCTCGTCCTCGACGACCACGGCCACGGCCACCGGCGAGCTGTTGTCGCTGAGCTTGGCGTAGGAGATGAACCACGCGTAGGGGTTCTCGCTGTTGTCCACACCGTGCTGGGCGGTACCGGTCTTGCCGCCGACCTTGTAGCCCTCGATCTGCGCCTTCTTACCGGTGCCGTCCTGGACGACCGTCTCCATCATCGACTGCAGGATCTGAGCGTTCGCCGGGGACAGCGGCTTGCTCATCTCCTCGGGGTCGGTCTTCTCGAGGGGGTCGTCGTCGTGCGTCTTGACCTCGTCGACCATGTACGGCTTCATCAGCGTGCCGTCGTTGGCGACGGCCGAGGCGACCATGGCCATCTGTAGCGGGCTGGCGGCGGTGTTGAACTGGCCGATGGAGGACAGTGCGGTCTGCGAGGGGTTCATGTCGTCGGAGAAGATCGACGCGCTGGTGCGGACCGGCGTGAACTGCTCCTCGGTGAAGCCGAACTTCTTGGCCGTCTCCAGCATCTTGTCGTTGCCGAGGTCCGAGCCGACCTTGCCGAAGACGGTGTTGCAGGAGTACTGCAGGGCCACCCTCAGGGTCGCGTTCTTGCAGGGGATGTTGCCTTCGTTCGGCAGCTTGGTGGTGGTGCCCTCCATGACCCACGGGTCCGGCGAGTCCGTCTTCGCGTCGGCGTCCGTGTACAGGCCGTGCTCCAGTGCCGCGGCGGCGGTGACGACCTTGAAGGTCGAGCCCGGCGGGTAGACCTCGCGCAGGGCCCGGTTGAGCATCGGGTCGTCCGGGTTGTTCTTCTTCTGGAGCTTCTGCCACGCCTCGGTGTCGGTCGTCGTGGAGTTGCCGGCGAAGGACGAGGGGTCGTACGACGGGTAGGAGGCCAGCGCCAGGATCTTGCCGGTCGACGGCTCGATGGCCGCGACGGCGCCCTTCGCGCCCTGATTCTTCAGACCGTTGTACGCGGCCTTCTGCGCGGCGCCGCTGAGGGTGGTGACGACGTTTCCACCCTCCTTCTCCTTGCCCGTGAGCATGTCGAGGGTGTTGCGGAAGAACAGCCGGTCGTCGTTGCCGGTGAGGATGCCGTCCTCGATGGACTCCAGCTGGGTGGCACCGAAAGCCTGCGAGGTGTATCCGGTGACGGGCGCCCACATGGGGCCGTTCGTATAGGTGCGCTTGAACTTGAAGTCGCTGCCCGAGGTCTCGTCCGAGCCGGTGATGGCCTTGCCGTCGACGATTATGTCGCCGCGCGGTGTGCTGTACCGGTCGATGACGACGCGGCGGTTGTTCTTGTCGGTCCTGAGCTCGTCGGCCTGGACGTACTGGATCCAGTTGTCGCGGATGAGTAGTGCCAGGACGAGGAGTCCGCAGAAGATCGCGATCCGGCGCAGGGGCTTGTTCATGACGGGCGGACCACCTGGGTCATCTCGGCGTCGGGGTTGGGCGCGGGGGCGGGCGCGGGGCGTCGTGCAGTGTCGCTGATGCGGAGCAGGATGCCGATCAGGGCCCAGTTGGCGATCACCGAGGAACCGCCGTACGCCACGAACGGGAGGGTCATACCGGTCAGCGGGATGAGGCCCATGACACCGCCGGCCACGACGAAGACCTGGAGGGCGAAGGCGCCGGACAGCCCGACGGCCAGCAGCTTGCCGAACGGGTCGCGGGCCGCGAGGGCCGTGCGCACACCGCGCTCGACGATCAGCCCGTAGAGCAGCAGGATCGCCATGACGCCCGCCAGGCCCAGCTCCTCGCCGAAGGTGGCGAGGATGAAGTCGGAGTTGGCGGCGAAGCCGATGAGGTCGGAGTTGCCCTGGCCGAGGCCGGTGCCGAGGGTGCCGCCGGAGCCGAAGGCCCATAGGGCCTGCATGGCCTGTTCGGAGTGGAGGATGCCGTCCTGGACGCCGGCGCGGGAGAGCGCGAACTCGCGCGCCGGGTCGAGCCAGGCTTGCACACGCGTCTGGATGTGCGGCTCGAAGCTCGCCACACCCACGGCGCCCACCGCGGACATCAGCAGACCGAAGACGATCCAGCTGGTCCGCTCGGTGGCGACGTACAGCATGATGACGAACATCCCGAAAAACAGCAGGGATGTACCGAGGTCGGTCTCGAAGACCAGGATGAGGATCGAGATGACCCAGACGACGAGGATCGGACCGAGGTCACGGCCGCGCGGCAGGTACAGGCCCATGAAGCGGCGGCTGGCCAGGGCCAGGGCGTCTCTCTTGACCATGAGGTAGCCGGCGAAGAAGACGGCGAGGACGATCTTCGCGAACTCACCGGGCTGGACCGTGCCCAGGCCGGGGATGTTGATCCAGATCTTGGCGCCGTAGATGTTCGCGCCGAGTCCGGGCACGAGCGGAAGGACCAGCAGGAACAGGGCGCCGGCCATGGAGATGTACGTGTAGCGCTGCAGGACGCGGTGGTCCTTGAGGAAGATCAGCACGACTACCAACAGGGCGACGCCCAACGCCGAGTACAGCAGTTGTCGCGGCGCGGCGTCGGCGTAGTTGCTGAGTCGCTTCGACTGGTCCAGACGCCAGATCACGACCAGGCCCAGGCCGTTCAGCAGGGTTGCCAGGGGCAGCATCAGGGGATCGGCGTACGGAGCGAATTTCCGGACGGCCAGATGACCTATGCCTGCGAGCAGGCCCAGACCGATGCCGTAGCTCAGCAGGCCGGCCGGTACCTCGTCATTGATCGCCAACCCCACATTGGCGTAGGCGAATACCGGGATCACGACCGCGAACACCAGCAGTGCGAGCTCGGTGTTGCGCCTGCTCGGCGCGCCGATGGCGCCGATCGTGGACGTGTGGTGCGTCGACGGGTTCGTAGTACTGCTCATCGTGTGACGGGGCCTCTCACGGCTTGCCTACTGCGTACCGCAGTTCGAGACGACCTTCTGCTCTTCCTCCGAGAGAGTGGGGCCGGGGTTTGGCGTCGCAGTCGGCGTCGGGGAGGTGGAGTTGGACGGGGGCGGGGACTTGGTGGACGCGGACGGATTCGGCGTCGGTGTCGCCTTGGACGTAAGGGAGGTACGGGTGGTTCCCGTGGTGCCTCCGGCCTCGCCCTCGCCCGTCTTGGAGTTCTGCTCGCTCTGGGCGGCCTGCTGCTCGGACCGCTTCTTGCACGCGGAGGCCTGCAGCGCCAGCTCGTCGATCTTCGCCTGGGCGTCCTTGAGGCCGCCCTCGGTGATGGTCCCCTCGACGAGCTTCTGCTGGTACGGCGGCAGGTACTTGAGTTCGATCTCGGGGTGGTCCTTCTCCACCTTCGAGAGCGAGACCCAGGCCAGGTCCTGGCTGATCCCGCGGTACAGGGCGACGTGTTCCTCGTTGGTGCCGACGTAGTACTGGGTCTGCGTCCAGCGCCAGCCGCCGTACAGGCCGCCGCCGATGACGGCGAGGGCGAGAGCCGAGTAGAAGGATCTCTTCAGCCAGGTGCGGCCCTTGCGGGGCTTGACGAAGTCGTCGTCGGTGTAGTCGCCGAAGCCGCCCGCCGGTACGTAGCCGGTGGTGTCGCCGGAGCCGGGCGGGCCGAACTCGCCGCCTCCGCCGCCCTGTCCGGGCACCTGGCGGCCGAGCCCGGAGGCGCGGCCGGCGGGGGTCTGCATGATGCCGTTGTCGTGCAAGTGGTGCTGCTGGTTCTCGGCCACCGCGCCGACCACGACCGGGGTGTCGGACAGCTGCCCGGCCAGGGTGTCGCCGGTGTCCAGGTCGAGGACGTCGGCGATGATCACGGTGATGTTGTCGGGGCCGCCGCCGCGCAGCGCCAGCTGGATGAGCTCCTGGACGGTCTCCTGAGGGCCCTGGTAGCTGGCGAGGGTGTCCTCCAAAGTCTGGTGGGACACCACGCCGGAGAGGCCGTCGGAGCAGATCAGGTACCGGTCGCCGGCGCGGACTTCACGGATGGAGAGGTCGGGCTCGACGTGGTCGCCGCTGCCCAGCGCGCGCATGAGGAGGGACCGCTGCGGATGCGTGGTCGCTTCTTCCTCGGTGATGCGGCCCTCGTCGACGAGGCGCTGCACCCAGGTGTGGTCCTGCGTGATCTGCGTCAGCACACCGTCGCGGAGCAGGTACGCGCGCGAGTCGCCGACGTGGACGAGGCCGAGGCGCTGTCCGGTCCACAGCAGGGCCGTGAGCGTGGTGCCCATGCCCTCCAGCTGCGGGTCCTCGTCGACCATCCCGCGCAGCTGGTCGTTGGCGCGCTGCACGGCCGTACCGAGCGAGGTGAGGATGTCGGAGCCGGGGACGTCGTCGTCGAGGGCGACGATGGTGGAGATCGCCTCGGAGGAGGCGACCTCGCCCGCGGCGGCGCCGCCCATGCCGTCGGCGATGGCGAGCAGGCGGGGTCCGGCGTATCCGGAGTCCTCGTTGCCCTCCCGGATCATGCCTTTGTGCGATCCGGCGGCGAAGCGCAGTGACAGACTCATGCGCACCTCGCCCGTCGGCTCCGGGTACATCCGCACGGTGCCCACCCTCCGGTCGGGAGCGCGCCGGGGCCCCTGGTGGGGGCCGCCACTGCGTGCTCGCTCCGCTCGCTCATTGTCGTACTACTTCCGCAGCTCGATGACGGTCTTGCCGATGCGGATCGGCGCGCCCAGCGGAATCGGTGTCGGGGTCGTGAGCCGCGTTCGGTCGAGGTACGTGCCGTTGGTGGAGCCCAGGTCCTCGACGATCCACTGGCCGTCGCGGTCCGGGTAGATCCTGGCATGCCGGCTGGAGGCGTAGTCGTCGTCCAGCACGATCGTGCTGTCGTGCGCTCGGCCCAGGGTGATGGTCTGCCCCTGGAGCGCGACGGTGGTGCCGGTGAGGGTGCCTTCGGACACGACCAGCTTGGAGGGGGCGTTACGGCGCTGGCGGCCGCCGCCGCCCTGCTGGCCGCGCTGCTGCGGCGGCGTCGCCGCCTGACGTGCGGCCTGCTGCGGCCGTGCGGCCTCGCGACGCGATCCGCGCTGTGTGACGCGCGTACCGAACAGGTCGCTGCGGATGACCTGCACGGCCACGATCACGAACAGCCACAGGACGGCCAGGAAACCCAGCCGCATGACCGTGAGGGTCAGCTCTGACATTGCCCCCGCTTCACCCTTCGGCTTGCCGGTAAATGATGGTGGTGCTGCCCACGACGATCCGCGAGCCGTCGCGGAGCGTAGCGCGGGTGGTGTGCTGCCCGTCCACCACGATGCCGTTGGTGGACCCGAGATCCGCGATCGTCGAGGGCGTTCCGGTCCGGATCTCACAGTGCCGGCGGGAGACGCCGGGGTCGTCGATCCGCACGTCGGCGTCGGTGCTGCGGCCCAGCACCAGCGTCGCGCGGGAGATCTGATGGCGGGTGCCGTTGATCTCGATCCAGTAGCGGGTGCGACCGCCGGCCGCGGGCGCGGCGGGGGGTCGCTGGCCGCCCGCGGGCTGCGGGTAGCCGTAGCCGCCGGGGCGGCCGCCGGGCGGCGGCGCGGCCGGCATGGGCGGGGCGCCCGCGGGTGCGGCGGCCGGCGGGTAGCCGTAGCCGCCCTGGGCGCCACCGCTGCCACCGGGCCGCCCGGCCGGGGCGGCGGGTGCGGGGGCGGGCTGGCCGCTCTGCTGGTCGGCGGAGCCGGCGAGCGTGCGGCTGCGTACGCGGTACAGGCCGGTGTCGAGGTCTTCGGCCTTCTCCAGGTGCACCTTGATCGGGCCCATGAAGGTGTAGCGCTGCTGCTTGGCGTAGTCGCGGACCATGCCGGCGAGCTCGTCGCCGAGCTGGCCGGAGTAGGGGCTCAGACGCTCGTGGTCCGGGGCGCTGAGCTCCACGATGAAGTCATTGGGGACGACCGTGCGGTCGCGGTTCCAGATGGTCGCGTTGTTGTCGCACTCGCGCTGGAGCGCTCCCGCGATCTCCACGGGCTGGACCTCGGACTTGAACACCTTGGCGAAGGTGCCGTTGACCAGACCTTCGAGACGCTGCTCGAACTTCTTCAGGACTCCCATGGGGCACCTCCTCCGTTGCCTGCTTCGTCCTTTTTCCCGCCGGGCGGGCACTGCCTTACCTGGTACTGCTTACTGATCGTATCCACGCGCCGGTGAATCGGCTGGTTCCCCCTGTCGGCCCGGTCGACAGGTGTCGACGCCCTCGAAGTTCCCTGTGGAGCTCCCCTTCGAACTCCTCACGGACACAGTCTTGCCATGGATCGTAGAGGCGGCCGGAGACCAGTGTCCCGCACCTGACTGTGGACCCCGACCGGCTCCTGGGGAGATGCGCGTTACCGGTACGAGGTTGATACGTGAACAGGTTCTCGTTGATACGGAGCGCGGGGCACCCCTTCTCGGCCGGTCCGGGGCGGGCCGTCCCGGACCGTGCTGGTGGGCGACTGTACGGCCGCCGCAGGGCATCCGCACGGCCTGCGCATGCCCGCTGCACGGCGGGCTGCCTGGGGATAAGGGATGTGAATCCACCCTGGACGGCGTGCTAATGTTCTGCGTGTCGGAAGGCGCCGGACCGCAAGGGAAGAGCCCGAGGACACACCCAATGCGCGGGTGGCGGAATAGGCAGACGCGCTGGATTCAGGTTCCAGTGCCCGCAAGGGCGTGGGGGTTCAACTCCCCCCTCGCGCACCGTGAAGAACGGGTCTCTGCAGATGGCGGAAGTCATCGCAGGGGCCCGTTTCTCGTTTCCATGATCGTTGTGAGGCATCACACAGCCTGCCCGATCACCCCACCGCCCCTGGCGCGTGATCTATCTCACGGGTGGCGACCGTCTCTGTCGCGCCCCCTGCGGGCCGGATTTGATCTTCCGCCGGCGAGTTCCCGTCCCGTCCGATGACGCCGAGCCCGCCGGGGCGGGGCGGGCTCGGCGACGCCGGGTGCGCCCTATGCCCGTTCGAGCACCTGGGAGAGCGTGAGGAACGCTCTGGTGCGGTCGGGCCGTGGGGTCTCGGAGACCGGGCGCAGATGCCATCGGGCCGCCGGAGCCCGCTCATGGCCCGCCCCGTCGGCGGCAGTGACGATGTCGTCCTCGAAGACCTCGGTGAAGGCGTAACCCTTCGCCGCGTCGCCCAGGACGGGGCAGTGCTGCACCGCGAGGCGCAGGCAGGCCTGGTGGATGGCGGCGGACGTGATCACCGGTGAGCCGTCCTCGGGCCGTTCGAGCGCCACCCAGGCGGTCGGGGCGAGGTCCTGTCCACACACCTGGCAGCCCCACAGGCGGCGGCACAGCTCCGCCTTCACCCGCTCGACCTCCCGGAAGAGCGGCCCGCCGTCTCCCATCGGCGTGACCCAGGGGAAGGGCAGGCCGGCCACCACGGGGCGCGGCAGTCCGGCCGGGTTCTGGAACTCGCTCCCCTTGTAGCTGGGCGGGTGGACGTAGATGACGTCCTTCATACGCTGGCCGTCGTCCCGGTCGCGCAGGTAGACGACCCTCTGGCCCGGTCGGGCTTCAGCGGGCAACGGTGCCCTCCTGCAGCCGCTCGATCATGCGCTCGGTCGTCGCGAGGGGCGCCTCCCCCGAGGAGGCATCCGCCGCGTCGACGCCCGGCCGGTCGTTCCAGGTCTCGTGCCCTGCGAAAGGTATGGTCTCGGCCGGCATGTACCGGGGCAGCTTCCGGTAGGTGTTCACGCCGTCGGCGGGCTCGCCGCGTACCAGCACCGGATCGAGGTACAGGCCCTGGCTTTCGATGCGGGTGGACGTCGAGATGTATCCGATGTCCAGTCCGCAGCGCCGCTTGGGCGAGGTGTTCGCCTCGGAGCAGTGCAGCAGGTGCGGGTGGTGGATCGAGACGTCACCGGGGTTCAGTTCGATGTCGACGACGCCCTTCTCCGCGGCCCACTGGGAGACCAGGTCGGTATCGGCCTCAGAGAAGAGCATGTTGGGCTTGTCCGTGCGCAGGTTCGGCGGGTGCAGCGGCAACTTGTGGCTGCCGGGGATCATGCGCAGGCACCCGTTCTCGGTCGTGCTCTCGTCGATGGCGAGCCAGACCGTCAGGGCCCGCATCGGCGCCAGCTTCCAGTAGGCACCGTCCTGGTGCCACAGGACCGGCTGACCGTCGTACGGCGGCTTGCAGATGTAGTGCGCGGTGAAACAGGCGAGGTTCGGGCCGAGGAAGTGCTCGCCGATGTCCACCAGCCGTGGGTCCGACACGAGCCGTACCCAGAAAGCGTCGTTACGGATCAGTGGATGGTGGAAGTGCTCGGGTCGCAGGTCCGGGTACCTGGCGGTCAGCCACTCGACATGGCTGCGCGCTTCGTCCAGAAGATCCTCGGGAATGACGTTGCGGATGATCGCGAAGCCGCGCTCCTCGTACTCGGCGGCGGCCTGCTCCAGTGGGGTCATGTCTGTCTCCGAAAGAACCGTTCGTCGTTGCTCTGGGGTGGTCGAAACGTGCGCGGCGCTCACACCTCCCACTCGGCCGGGAGCGTGCGGTGGCGGCGCAGCGGGGAGAACAGCAGCAGGACGAGGGGAAGGGCCATGACCAGCCCGCCGGCCCACAAGGCGGTACCGGTGGACCAGTGGCCGGCGATCAGACCGCCCGCGAGTGCCCCGAGCGGGGTCGCTCCCTGGATGACGACGCTGTAGGCAGCCGTCACTCGTCCCATGTACGCGTCGGGGGTCACCCGTGCGCGGAGTCCGGCGGTGGAGACGGCCCTGCCGACGATGGCGATGCCGATCAGGACCTGCGCCACGGCGATGAGCGGCACCGCGGCCTGACGGAACACTCCGGCCAGTGGGGCCGCGAGCACGGCGAACGGGGCCAGCGCGGAGAAGATCAGCGTCATGCGGATCTCGCCGAAGCGGCGGCGCAGTCGAGGGGCCAGCAGGGAAGTGGCGAAACCGGCCACGGCCCCGAGGGTGGACAGCAGCCCGTACAGCCAGGCAGCCACGCCGATGTCCTTCAGGAGGAAGACCGGCAGCATCGACAGGAGGATGCCCGCGCCGATGTTGTTGAGCGCCGCCTGGTTGAGCAGCAGCCGCAGCAACGGCTGCCGGAACAGGACACGAATGCCGTCCTTGATCTCCCGCCCGAACTTCGGGTCGGACTCGCCCTTGGCCCGGGCGATGTCGCCCTTCGGGTGGATCCCCCGCAGCAGCAGGAGCGACGCGAGATGGCTCAGCGCGGCGAAGCAGTACAGGACCGGAGCGGCCACGCTCTGCGTCAACACGCCCGCGACGCTGGGGGACACGGCCTGGATGGCCGTCTCGGAGCTCTGCAGCCGGGCATTGCCGTCCGCCACGCGCCGCCGGGGGAGCACGTAGGGCAGCACACTGCTGTGTGCCACGTCGAAGAAGACGCCCGACAGGCTCACCACCAGGGCCACCACGACGAGTTGGGCCACCGTGAGAGCGTCCAGGAAGTAGGCGATCGGCACGCTGGCGAAGGCGGCCGCGTACGCGATGTCGGCGCAGATCAGCACCGGCTTCTTGCGCCAGCGGTCGATCCACACCCCGGCCGGCAGCCCGATGGTGAGAAAGCCCGCCCGGCTGCACATGAAGATCAGGCTCATCGTCAGTGGACGGGCGTGCAGCAGGAGCAGCGCGGTGACCGGCAGCGCGAAGGAGGCCACCTCGGCGGCCGCGTACCGGAATCCGTTCGCCGCCCACAGCCGCCTGAAATCAGGGACCTTGAGGACTTCGACCGAGTCGTCCGGGGGGACGCCGACCGATGCGGAGAGCGACACAGGCACGGCCTTTCTTCAGTGGACGATCGTCAGGCCGGGGCTGTCGCCGAGAGTCGGCCGAGCGGCAAGCTCGCTGAGCGCGTTGCGGTCGACCTTGCCGTTGGAGTTCCTCGGCAGCTCGCCGGTGGCCAGGACGATCCGCTGCGGGATCATGTAGTGCGGCAGCCGTTCCCGCAGCAGGTCGGGCAGTGCCTTGACGTCGTCGACGCCGTCCGTGCTCACGAACGCCGTGAGCACGGTGGAGAAGAGGGCGTCCGGTGTGGCCACGACGACGCATTCGTGGACGCCGTCGAGGGAGTGCAGATGCCGCTCGATCTCGCCCAGTTCGACCCGGAACCCGCGCGACTTGATCTGCGCGTCCCCGCGGCCCATGAACTCGAACTCGCCCGCCGTGTTCTCCCGGACCAGGTCCCCGGTGGCGTACCACCGACGTCCGTCCGCGGTGTGGACGAAGGCGCGGGCCGTCTGCTCGGGGTCCAGGTATCCCTCCATCAGCATGCTGCCGCGGACCAGCAGTTGCCCCGTACTGCCGGAGGACACCGGTGCGAGTGCCTCGTCGACCACGACGACCTCGGCACCGGGCAGCACCCGGCCGACGGGGATGACCGCGTCGAGCGGCTGGGGTCCCCGGATCTCGTGGAACGTGCATACGTTGCTCTCGGTCGGTCCGTACACGTTGAGCAGCCGTATCTCCGGTACAGCCGCGAACAGGGCGTTCACGTCACCCGGCGGCAGCACCTCGCCGCCCACCACGGCGGCGCGCAGCGACCCGAGGCTCGGCAGCAGGTCCTTGCCACGGCGGGCGAGCCAGATCAGGGTCGAGGTCACCGCGTACCAGACGGTGCCGCCGACCTGCCGGCAGAAGTCGATGTAGGCCGCGGGGAAGGGGGCCGCGGAGGCGGGCATCAGCGCGACGGCGGCTCCGACCCGCGCCGCGCCGAAAAGGTGCAGCGTGGTGGGGTCGAAGTGCAGGGGCGCCGAGTTGATGATGACGTCCTGCTCCGTGAGCCGCAGCTCGTCGACCGACCAGGCGACGAAGGCCGAGGCACTGGCATGGGTGTGCACCACACCCTTGGGGTGGCTGGTGCTGCCGGAGGTGTGGAACACGTAGGCGAGGTCCGGCAGCGGGGGGCGCGCAGCGGTCGCCGGAATCGCGAACCACAGGGGGGCGTCCGCCGGGGACCCCGTGGGCAGCGGCCGCCAGGTGAGGTCGGGCGCCACGGTGTGCCACTGGTCGCGGGCCGTGGTGTCGGTGACGACGACGCCGGGGCGGCTGCGCTCGACGATGAGCCGGGCGCGGGCGATGGGGCCGTCCGGGTCCACGGGCACGTATCCCGCCCCGGAGCGGAGGATGCCGTGTACGGCGGCCACCGCCGTACAGGACTTCGCGCCGTGCCAGGCGACGCAGTCCCCGGGCCGTACGCCTGCCTCGCGCAGCGCCTGTGCGATGTGTTCGGCCATGGCGTCCAGCCGGCTGTAGCTGAGGCTGCCGGTGCCGTCGATGACGGCGGTGCGCTCGCCGTGGCGGGCGGCGGTCGTCCGCAGGTCGTCCACCAGTGATCGGCCGGGACTCATCAGTGCCCCTTGGACTTCAGGAACGTCCGGATGGCGAGCGGGGTCTCGAAGTGCGCCGGGAGGATCTCCGAGTCGCGGATGGTGACGGAGAACTCCTTCTCCAGCAGCGCCACCAGGCTCAACAGCGACAGGGAGTCGATGATGCGGTGGGCGATGAGCTGGGTGTTCTCGTGCACCTCGGCTCCCGGCGCCACCTCCCGGACCGTGGCCAGCACGGTCCGCAGCACGGAGTCGTCATCCATCACAAGCCAAGCCCTTCCGCGATGATCTTCATCTGCATGTCCGAGGTCCCGGAGTAGTACCTGCTGGCGACGGCGTCGGCCAGCAGGTCGGTCGCTCCCGTCTCCGGCAGCAGTGCGTAGCCGCCGTACACGTCCGGAAGTTCCTCGCAGAACCGGTTGAACTCGGTGCTGACGTGGAGTTTTGTGAGCGAGGAGCGGCCGTGGTCGAGGGTGCCGGTGTCCGCGTGGCGGGCCGTGGCGTGGAGCAGTTCGCGTGCGCTGGTCAGGCACACATGCATACGGACCAGGCGCCGGCGGATCGTGTCGTAGGAAGCGAGCGGATGTCCGAACTGGCTCCTGGACCGGGCGTGTTCGACGGCCCGGCGCAGTGCTCGGGTCATCAGCCCGAGGGCCGGGGCGAGGATGAACGCCCGCTCGTGTCGCATGGCGTGCATGAGGACGGCGAAACCGCCGCCGGGGCCGCCGAGCACGTCGCTGTCGTCGAGCACGCAGTCGTCGATGTGCACAGAGCCCAGGTCCGCACCCGCCAGCCCGGTCTTCTCGATGACTGTGCCCACGTGCAGGCCCGGAGCCCCCCGGGGTACCAGGAAGGCGGTGAGTCCGGACAGGGCACTGCCCTCGGCGGTGCGGGCGAGGATGAGGAACACGTCGGCGGTCGGCCCGTTGGTGATGAAGGTCTTGGCGCCGTTCAGCCGCCAGTGGCCCTCGTCGTCGCGGTCGGCGCGGGTGCGCAGGGACAGCAGGTCGGAGCCCGAGTCGTACTCGGTGGCCGCGAAGGCGCCGACCGCGGTGCCGGCGATGAGGGGGGCCAGGTACCGATCGTGCTGGGCCTTGGTGCCGAACTCGAGCAGGGGTTCCTGGCAGGCCCACATCTGTGCCGCCATCGCGAAGGGCGGGCCGCTCAGCCCGGTTTCCTCGGCGAGCGCCTCCAGGGCCAGACACGCTGCCTCGTAGCCGGCGCCGCCACCGCCCGCGGACTCGGGGACGGCCAGGGAGAGCAGGCCCTGAGCCGCGGCCGTACGCCAGAGGCCTTCGCCCTCCGGATACTTGGCCGCCCAGGACCGCAGCCCGGCCAGCCAGCCGGCGAACTCCTGCGAAGGAGGCGCAAGATATGTCATTGCGGCTCACCCCCCTCCCGGACGGGCCACCGGAACACGTGGTGGGACTCGGACAGGCCGAACCTGTCGAAGGTGGACGGGCGTTGGCCGAGCGAGGCCAGCGCCAGCAGCTCCCGGTCCGTGCCCACGCCGAGGCTGGTCGCCAGCCAGGCGAAGATGTGCTCGGCGATACCCGTGCCCCGGACGTTCGGCCGGAGCTTGATCTCGTGGAGGATCAGTCGGCTCTTCCCGTCGGGCCGTAAGCGACCCAGGGCGGTGAGAGCGAAGGCCGCGGTGACCCGGCCCTCCGCCTCGGCGACGTAGTGCGTGGTGCCGGGCGCGGTCGCGCGGTCCGTCACCCGGTGGGCGAACAGTTCGACGTCACCGGCCCCGTAGATCTCACGGAGCGCTCCGGCGTCGTCCGCGGTCGCCTCACGGATGATGGGCGCCGGGCTATCCACCGGCCACCGCCGACATGATCATCACGGTGGTCCGTGGCTCGACGACCACGTCCAGCGAGCCGAGGTCGCGGATGTTGTCCTCGCCGAGGTAGACGCTCACGAAGGGGAGGAAGCCCCCGGAGCTGTCCGCCAGGCGCTGACGCAGCGCCGGATGACGCTCGTAGACCCTGTCGATGACCTGCCGGAACGTGCCCACGGGTACCTGGAACTTGGTCTCACCGCCGGCGAAACGGGCGAGGGGCGTGGACAGGACGACCTCGACCTCGGACACTGCGTTCTCCTTCCGGTGCTGCTCGGCTGTGTTCATTCGGCGGTGCTCACCGCCGTGGCGGAGCGCTGTGCCAGGTGCTTCTCCCAGCCCTGGACGGCCTGCTGGAGCTGGGCGTCGTAGTCCGCGTCCTGGATGAAGCCGTGGCCCCGCCCGTCGCGGAGCATCACGGCGCGGGCGCTCGGACGGCCGCGCAGGCCGGCCATGATGGGCCGCAGGTGGTGCAGCGCGAAGTAGGAGTCCTTCTCGGACACCAGGGCGTGGAGGTAGCGTCCGGAGCCGGGCTCAGCCCAGTCGGCGATGGTGTCGGTCGTCTTCCGCGGAGCGGCCATTTTGGGGAGGTGCGTGAAGGGGGCTGCCTCGCGCTCCCACTGGGGCAGGATCGTCGGGTCGTCGTGCGGGGAGATGACGAACGCGAGGTCGTCGCCACCCGCCCGCATGCAGTGCTTGAGCGCCGCGTACCCGCCCGACGACAGGCCGTGCCAGACGGTGCCCCGCAGCCCGTGGCGTTCCAGCAGGGTGGCTCGAAGGTCGTACATGCGGGGCGCGAACTCCTCCTCGCCCAGCAGGAACCAGCCGCAGCACGAGTCCTGGGTGTGCAGGTGGATGGGGTCGGAGAAGGACAGGCACACGGACCGCTCCGCCTGCTTCCACTGCTTGCGGGCGAAGACCGGCGGCACGTGTTTCTCGATGCGGCTGAACCCGTGGAAGAGGATGTGCAGGTAGGGGCTTTCGACGACGTCGGGGACGGTCACCTCGTATTCGAGGACGTAGCCCTCCGGGTGCCGGAACCGGTCCCGCTGAATTCTCACTGGAAACCTCGCTATGGCTGGCTGGTCCTGGGCGTCACAGGCAGGGATCGTCAGGCGGACAGGGTGCGCCCCTGCGCGAAGGACAGGCCGGGGCAGACGACCCGGACGACGCTGAACGGCTCGTCCGGGCCGGACAGCCGGACCACCAGCGGGGCATGGCCGGTGACGTCCGTGATGCGCCTGGTCACGTCGGCCAGCTCCTGCTCCATGTCGTGGTGAACGGCTTCGTGGCCGCGCAGCGCTTCGTCGAGAGACACCGCGTCCGGGCCGGTGGGGAAGCGGGCCTCGGGGCTCGCGTCCCGCCAGGTGTCCTGGTCCGAGGGGATGTCGTCACGGGTGGCGCTGATCTCGGTCAGCCTGCTCTGGACCGCCTCGGTCAGGGCCCGGGACGCGGCGATCACCGGGTCCAGATGGCTGCCCGAGCCCGCGCAGACGATGGGGAAGAGCGGCGACCACACGAACGCGGCGAACGTCGGTACGGCGAAGCGGTTGGGGATGCAGGAGAGGTGCACGTCCACTCCCGCGTCCGTGAGCAGGTCGAGCAGGGACCGCAGGTGCGTGTCCTCGATCGTGTCCGGGGCGATCGTCAGCCGCCGCGGATCGGCACCGGACGGGTGGGCGGCCAGGACATCGCGTTCGACCGCCTCGTACAGGGCGTGCAGACAGGCCTCGGTGAACGTGTTGCCGGAGGCGAGCCCGGTGCTGCTGGACTCGAAGAGGCGGGGGCGCCAGAAGTGCGGTCCGCTGTAGGAGAGCCGGACAACATCGAGGGGCACCGGTACGGTCCGGTCGTCGAGCAGCGAGCGGGCCTCGACCCACGGCAGCCGCAGCCGGCCGGTCCACTCGTCCGCCACCCGGAGGTTCAGGTCGGTGAGGGAGTACGGCAGACGCAGGCTCTCGGCTGTGGCCGTGACGGTGTCGAGGGGCGGCCGTTCCGCGTGCCACAACTCGATGGACTCCATGACCGCGGAGAGCTTGGCGAGCAGCGGAGAGGCACCCTTGCCCTGGGACACCGCCAGCGTCTCCGACTCGGGCCGTACGGCGAGGAAGACGGGGATTCCGATGTTGTCCAGGCGTGTGACGTCGGCGACCCGGGTGATGCCGTAGCGGCGCAGGCGGGGCGAGATCCGCTCCCACGTGGTCTCGGGCGCGACCGCGCGGTGGGTCCCGGGCAGTCTGAGCTTACGCATGGACGTCACCTCCGACGGGCTGCTGTGCCGCGAGGGAGCTCAGGTAGCCGATGGCGAAGGGACGCAGGGCCGCCGCCGCGCCGTGCAGGGTCGGAAGGCCTCGCCGGGTGCATTCCGTGGCGAGGGTGGCGTCCGTGTGGACGCTCCAGATCCGACGGAGCAGCCGTGCGCAGGTGGCTTCGGATATCTGGGTGAGGCTGCGCTCCGGGTGACGGTCCAGGTGCTGCCGGGTGCCATCCAGCCAGTCGGTGACCCGGGCCCGGTCCTCCGCCGACTCCTGGCACAGCAGCAGGGTCGCGTCGCGGGAGTCCGCCAGGTCGGGCAGGGGACACAGCAGGGCCGTGATGCGGGTGCGCAGGGTGGGGTCGTCGTGCCATCGGGCGGCCGATGGCCCGAGTTCGCGCAGGATGTGGTCCCGGAATGTGCCGGGGCAGTCGCGGTCCGCGGCGCCCGCGCGGTGCTGCAGGAAGTCCCACCAGACGTCGGGGAAGTCCTCGGTGAAGATCTGCTGGTAGGCGACCCGGTGCCGGAGCGCGGGATCGGCGGGCGCGAACACGTTGCGCCAGCGCCGGTGGTACTCGGTGCGCCAGTCCCGGTCGGTCGTCACGGGCGGGGTCGGTTCCGCCGCGCGGCTGCGCCGTGTCACGGGCGTCTCGGCCGTTCGGCTGCTTCCCGTCGGGGTCGGTGGGCCGCTGTGCGGGTGGAAGCCGAGACGCTCGGCCAGCGTCAGTGCCTCCAGCGCGTCCGCCCGCTTCTGGTCGAAGACGGCCGGATCGGCGGCGAGTTGGGCGGCGTACCAGTCCGCGAAGGCACTCTCGCCCCGCTCCCGGGCCAGCGCGAGGATCCGCTCCCGGGTGCGCAGCGGGTAGTACTCGCGCTCCATCCGCTCCGTCAGGCTCCGGCCGGCCCGCTGGGTGAGGATGCCCGCCTCCTGGGCGGCCAGGACCGCGCAGTACAGGTTCACCAACGGCACGTTGAGTCCGGCGAGGGAGCCTGTTTCGCCGTGCGCCACGCTGACGGCGTCGTCACCGTCGAACACGCCCTCGCGGTACCAGCCGTAGACCCTGCCGACGCCGATCATGCCGAACCGGTCGAGTTCGGCGGCACGCAGCGCACCGATGCTGGCCGCGCCGACCACCGTCACCCCGCGCTCCAAAGCGTCCAGGATCTCCTTGTGCCGCAGGGCCAGGCGGTGGTGGTAGATGCCATCCACGATGACGACGACGTCCCCGGCGCGGAACGCCTGTGGGAAGAGGTCGCCGTGGCGGGCCGGGCCGTGCGCCACGACCTCCGGGTGGCGTTCTCTCACCAGAGGTTCGGGGCACGACGGCCCGACGAACACGTGAACCGCCATGCCCCTCCCCCTTCTTCAACGGCGTGCCGGCGGTCGAACCGACTCGAGCGGATCAGTCAGCGCGAACCACCGGATGCGCGCTGTGTCAGTTGCGCACTTCGCTGTCGGTGATGATCAGCGGGGTCTCGCCGAACAGGACCTCGAAGTCCTCGCCCGTGAGCTCCTCGACCTCGCTGGTGGTCTCGGTAATGACCTCAGCCATGTCTTTCTCCCGTTCATTAAAGGAGGGAACTTTCGGCGCCCTGTGGCGCCAATTGGAAGCTACATCGGCTCTGGCCGAGCGTCCAGGTTATTTATTTCGCAAGTGTTGCGCGGCGGTGGTGACCGCGCGCGGTCGAAATAGGTTTCATGTCCGGCGCATACTTTGCCAACTCTTCTTCGTTAACGCTCCCGGCTTTACGTTTATTTGGTTTCACTTTGCGAACTCTATGTGTACTTTGACGACCAACTAACGTAGTCGCGCGGGCAAACGCGCAGCTCAGACGAGTTCAATGAAGTGAATGTGATCATCTTGGATGTTGGCTGAAGCTAAACGCTTGCTGTCTCAAATGCGGTTGTTGACTGCGTGAGCAATGCCATGCAGGATCAAGTTCGGTGGGTGATCCTCTGAATTACTCGCGCAATAAACGGGGGTGCGGGTGGCTTTTCGGCTCACGCCCATGGCTCTGATTGTCGCGGCGCTTCTTTTTCACCAGGTCAATCGGCTGTGGGAATATGGTTTCGCAGGTACGGGTCAGCACTACGCGCCGGTATTCGGCGTACGGCTCCCCCGCCGGACGGCGGCGGCCGGGCAGCTGGCGGCCCTCCCGGCGGCGCTCCTGGTCGCGCTGACGATTCCTTCGCTCGTCGGCCGTACAGCCGTGGTCCTGCTGGTCGTCTTCTGGATGCTCGCCACCCAGGTCCGGCTCTCGGACCACTGTTGGCTCGGGGCCGTGGCGGTGACCGTCATGGCGTTCACCCCGAGCCCCCTCCATGCTCTGGTCGCCGAGGATCTCCTGGCGGGCGTGTACCTGACGGCGGCCCTGCTGAAGGTCAACGACGAGTACCTGTTCTCCGAGCGCAGCGCCGGCCGTGTCGTCACGGGCCACTACCTGCGCCTGCTCGGACTGCCGGACTTCCCCCGGCTGGTGAGGGCCGTACCGGCCTCGGTGATCGCCGTCGAGCTGCTGGCCGGCGTGCTCGCCTGCGTCCCCGGTGGGGAACGGTGGGCCCTCGGCCTCGCGATCCTGATGCACCTGGTCTTCGGCGTATCGGGCAACTACCCCTTCTCCGTGGTGGCGTTGGCCCTGTGGGTGACGGTCTTCTCACCCGACGGTGCGATCGAACCGGGTGGCCCGGGTTGGATCCTGTGGGCCGGGGCGCTCCTCGTGGGACTGCTGTCCATGGCCACGGGGCGAACCGCCAAGGGCCCCCGGTCGGCCGGCTGGCTGATCAAGGACTTTTACCAGGGGGCGGTCTACGGCGCCCTGTGTGCGACAGCGCTCCTGGCCGCGGCGCCCGGCCCCGACCGGTCCGCGCCCTGGGCATCCCTCGCGCACGGCCTCGTCGCGCTGGCCTTCGCCGTGAATCTGCTCATGGTCATCGCGGGCATCAAGCTCGAGTGGAGCTTCGCCATGTTCACCAGCCTGCGGCCCTTCGGCCGGTCCTGGCTGGAACGGCACCGGCTGCGGGAGTGGCCGCGCTACTACGCGCTCACCCTGCCGGCGCGGATCCCCAAGTCACTGCTGCGGGACATCGATCCGACGTTCGTCTATCTGGCGACACGGGACGAGAACGTCGTGCATGAGGGTGTCGCCCACCATCTGGAGGCCGTCGGGCGGATGCACAACGTCACCTTCGCGCCGCGGGCCATGACCGTCGCCGCCGGGGGGCGTGAGCTGGTTCCCGCGGCATCGGAGCAGGGCCCGCCTCGCCGTCGCTATCTCGACTATCCGGCCGTGGTACCGCGGAGCCTGGATCGTCGGTACCTCGCTTGAGGGTCTGGGAGTTTGCGGGTCTGGGAGTTTGAGGGCGTGACGGCTTGGGGGCTTGGGGGTAGCTCCACGGGCCGCTGCCAAGGGGGTTCAGCCGGCCGCGATGACCGTGGCGAGGGTAACGGCGGCCGGCAGCGCCTGGGCGAACAGGATGCGCCGGTTGGCGGTGGCCGCGCCGTAGACACCGGCGACGACGATGCAGGACAGGAAGAAGATCTGCGCCCGGTAGCCGGTCGGGTCGTCGGCGATCAGGCCCCAGACCAGCCCCGCGGCGAGGAACCCGTTGTAGAGGCCCTGATTGGCCGCCAGCGGTGCGGTGGTGCGGGCCAACTCGGCGTCGAAGCCGGAGAAGCGGCGGCCCGGGCCGCGCTGCCACAGGAACATCTCCAGGACCAGGATGTAGACGTGCAGCAGCGCCATGAGGGCGACGAGGACGACAGAGGTCAGATGCATGCGGTGATTGTGCCGGTGGGGTCTTCGGGGCCGGTGACCGCGGTCGCCGCCAGGCCCTTCGGCCGGGCCGAGCCCCGGTCGGAGGCCGGGTCGGAGGCCGGGCCGGCCGGTCGGTCTTTCGGCTGGGAGGCTCGCTGAGAAGGCTGTGAACGGTGGGCGTTCGGCGGAGGTGGCTGGTGCCGTCTCGGTGCGAGGTTGAGTGGCCGTGCGAGGTCCCGAGGTTGAGTGGCCGTGCGAAATCCCACCGACCGCCCCGTGTAGCCGCGACGTCCTGTCTGGCTCTGATGTGCGCAACGCCACGCGCGCGTAGAGCCCCGGGCCCCGTTCGCCGGAGCGGGTCTCCCACGCGCGCGTGGCTGCGGAGCGGCAGCCCTGCGGCAGCCTGCGACGTCGCTACGCCGCGAGCCGCTGGGCCAGCTGCTTCGCCTTCGCGGCGGCCTCGTCGAGGGCACGCTCGCGTGAGGCCTCGAAGAGGGGGACCAGCTCGGCCATCGCCGGGTCGGCCGGGGCCATCGTGAGCTCCGGAACGATGAACTCGAGGTCGGCGCCGAGGAAGTCGGCCAGGACTGCCGAAAGGTAGTTCTGCACGTACTCGTATCCCTCGCGCGGAGTGCCCGGCCCGTACGCGCCGCCGCGGCTGGCCACGACGGTGACCGGGGTGCCCTTGACCGACTGGGCGTCGCCCGCGGTACGGCCGAACAGGACCACCTGGTCCAGCCAGGCCTTGAGCGTCGACGGGATTGTCAGGTTGTACATCGGGGCGCCGATCAGCACGGCGTCCGCACCCTCCAGTTCCTCGATCAGTGTCACGCGCTCGGCGAAGGCGGCGGCCTGTTCGGGGGTGTGCGTGGCCGGATCGGCGAAGCCGGCGGTGTGGGCGTGGGCGGAGATGTGCGGGACGGGGTTCAAGGCCAGGTCGCGGTGGATCACCGTGCCCTCGGGGTGCTGTTCCTGCCAGGTGCGGCGGAAGGCGTCGGTGACGGCGCGGGAGGAGGAGGCATCGGTCGGGAAGACCGAGGAGTCGATGTGCAGAAGCGTTGCCATGGAGGTCTCCAGAGAGGCAGGCAGCGGGCTGGATGCACCTTCCCGCAGTTACTGAGGATTCGTACTCGACTATGAATAACACAGTCACTTACTTTTTTTCATCCCCGTACGGCAGGGCAGTACCCTGAAGGGCATGGCGGGTGAGCAGAGTCACGACGTATCGGCGTGCAAACGGGTCGACGAGGGCATCACCCGCGTCTTCCAGCTGCTCGGAAAGCGCTGGACCGGCCCGATCGTGTCCGTCCTGACCGCGGGGCCCGCGTACTTCGTCGCCCTGCGCCGGGCGATTCCCGGCATCAGCGAGCGCATGCTCTCCGACCGGCTGACCGAACTCGCCGCAGCGGGACTGGTGGTGCGTGAGGTGTACGAGGGGCCGCCGTTGCGGGTGGTGTACCGGCTGACCGAGGCCGGCGCCGCGCTGGAGCCCGCGCTCACCGCGCTGGGTCTGTGGGCGCAGGAGCACTTGGCTGACGGAGTGGGGCCCGAGAGCTGCTGAGGTGCATCGCGGCGCATCGCGGCACCCTCGCTACGGCGCTACGGCGCTACGGCGCTACGGCGCTACGGCGCTACGGCGCTCCGGCGTCACGTCGGGCGGCGTTTTCCACAACCGTGGAGTTGTCCACAGGGTCTGACGCGTTTCGGCCACCGGCTGTAACGTCGGCACGAGTTGATGTTCGTGCGTGAGCGGGGGAGGCGGTCGGTATGACCGAGGTCGGTGCGGAGGCTGCGGCGCGGGTGGCTGCGGCGGCTTCGGAGACGTCGTCTGGGTCCGCGGCGCCTCGGCTGCCCCGTGTGCGCGGCTTCGCCGAGTGGCCCGGCGGCGGATCGCCCAAGGAGGACGGCAAGGCACTGCGCAAGCGGGTTCCGCGCGGTGACCACGCGGTTCTCGACCTCGACGCCGCCCGGCCCGACGCCGTGGCCGCAGTCGAGGAGTCCAACCTCGGCCGGCTCCCCGAACTCACGCCGATAAGGGTCGGCCGGATGGCGGCGACGCCCTTCGCGTTCCTGCGCGGCTCGGCGGGACTCATGGCGTACGACCTCGCCCGCACCCCCATGACCCGGATCCGCGCCCAGATCTGCGGTGACGCGCACGCGGCGAACTTCGGCCTGTACGGCGACGCGCGTGGCGGCCTGGTCATCGATCTGAACGACTTCGACGAGACGCTGTACGGCCCCTGGGAGTGGGACCTCAAGCGCCTCGCCACCTCACTCGTGCTCGCGGGCCGGGAGGCGGGCGCGGACGAGGACGCGTGCCGCAAGGCGGCGAACGACACGGTGGGTGCCTACCGGCGCACCATGCGCCTCCTGGCCAAGCTCCCGGTGCTGGACGCGTGGAACGCGATCGCGAACGAGGAACTGGTCTCCCACACCGACGCCCATGACCTGATCGGCACGCTGGAGCGGGTCGCGGAAAAGGCGCGGGGCAACACCAGCGGGCGCTTCGCCGCGAAGTCGACGGAGCCGACCGGGCAGGGAGGCCGCCGGTTCGTCGACGCCTCTCCGGTGCTGCGCCGGGTTCCGGACGCGGAGGCGGCGGCGGTCGCGTCGTCGCTGGAGAGCTACCTCAGCACGCTCTCCGAGGACCGCCACCCCCTGCTCTCCCGGCACGCGGTGCACGACGTGGCGTTCCGCGTGGTGGGCACGGGCAGCGTGGGCACACGCTCGTACGTCGTCCTGCTCCTGGACCACCGGGGCGAGTCGCTGGTCCTTCAGGTGAAGGAGGTCCGCCCCTCGGCCCTCGTCCCGCACCTGGTGACGGCCGGCTTCGAGGTGCCGGAGCCGGAGCACGAAGGGCGGCGCGTGGTGCTCGGCCAGAAGCGGATGCAGGTGGTCAGCGACATTTTGCTGGGCTGGACGACGGTCGAGGGACGGCCCTTCCAGGTACGCCAGTTCCGCAACCGCAAGGGCAGCGTCGACCCGGCCGCGCTGGCTGCCGACCAGATAGACGACTACGCCCGCATGACCGGCGCCCTGCTGGCCCGCGCCCACTCCCACAGCGCCGACCCCCGCCTGATCGCCGGCTACTGCGGCAAGAACGAGGAACTGGACGAGGCGATCGCAGCATTCGCCGTCACCTACGCCGACCGCACGGAGGCGGATCACACCGCGCTGGTGTCGGCGGTGCGGGCGGGGCGGATCGCGGCGGAGACGGGAGTGTGAGGGGCGGCGGTCGGTTCGCGGGGAGGGAGCGGTGAGGTACCTCACCCTCGGCACCGGTGGGCCCGGTGAGGCCGCCGGCGTGATCGACCCGACCGCCTATCTGGCCCGGCTGGCCGAGCTTGCGGAGGACTTGCCGTCCGGCGCACGTGCGTTTGCCACCGACCCCGGTCACTACGACTTCTCCGGCAGACGCTGTGTGAAGGACCTGACGCCGCACGAGGTCCGGCGCGTCGGCGACAGCGCCGAGCTCCGGCTCCGGCACAACTGTTGGAAGCATGACGAGGACCTGGTCGTCCGCTACGAGGGCGTCTCGCGCTTCCATGCGGACACTGCGGAGGTCTGCGTGCGCACCTTGGGAGAGGTGATCCTCGACGAGGTGCTTCCCCATACCGAGGGCTGCACGCATGAGATCGCCTGTCGGACCGGGACGCTGCTCGTGGTGTGCCGGGATCTCGTTGCGGAGTGGGTGGCCGCCGGCTGTTCCGAGGCATGAGGGCGGGGCGGGTAGGACCGGGGAGCGGCGCCGTCGGTGGGGACGAACGCCGGCTTAACCGGGCTCACCGGCCGGACGTGCCGGGCCGAGCCGGAGAGAGCCAGGGACGTCCGGGCCCACTGGGCGAAGGGCCGGGGCCGGCGCGAGGGTCCGTGGCCGCCGGAGCCCAGCGCAGGCGATGGGGCCGGGTCGATTGGGGCCGGGGTGCGGAGCCGCGGGGCAGGAGGACGCCCAGTCGCTTGGGGCGGGGGTCCGACGGCCGCTGGGCACGAAGACGCCAAGCGGACTGGGGCGGAGGTCCGAAGGCCTCAGGGCACGATGACGCCAAGCGGACTGGGGCGGGGGTCCGACGGCCGCTGGGCACGAAGACGCCAAGCGGACTGGGGCGGAGGGCCGAAGGCCTCAGGGCACGAGGACCCCGGGTCGACTCGGGCGAAGCGCCCGAGCTGCCCGGCGTGGAGTCGCAGGGCACGAAGGGCCGGGCACACGTGGCCTACGCTGGTCGGGTGACGACGCCGGAAGCTGAACAGTCCCAGGCCGAGCCCGCTGGTGCGGGGACGTCGGGCGGTGCCGAGGTGCCCGCCGGCGGAGTTGAGCAGGGTGGTGAGGCACAGGTGCCGGCCGAGGACGGGGCGGAGCGGCCCGAGGCGCGGTTGGAGCGGGCCGTGCGGGCCGCCGAGCAGGCGTTGATCGAGTACGAGATCGCGGTGGAGACCTTCCGCGTCGAGGTGGAGAACTTCTCCCGGCTGCACCACCAGAAGCTCGGCCCGATGTACGCCCGCCTCGACGAGCTGGACGCCCGGATCGCCGAGGCCACCGCCGCCCGCACCGGCGACCCCGAGGACATCCGCAAGGCCGACGAGGCACGCGCCAGGGTGCTGCCGATGCCCGGCGTGGAGGAACTGTTCCACGGCTGGATGGACGGCGAGGGGCTGTTCCCGGAGGCCGCGGCGATGCTGACGGACCAGCCGGTGCGGCCCCCGCAGCGGGTGCGCCCGAGCGACGAGGCCCGCAAGCTCTACCGTGAGCTGGCCCGTAAGGCCCACCCGGACCTCGCCCAGGAGGCGGCCGAGCGTTCGAGGCGTGAGGAGTTCATCACCCGCGTCAACGCGGCTTACGCCCGTGGCGACGAGGTGCTGCTGCGAGAGCTGGCCGAGGAGTGGGCCGCGGGACCGGTGCCGAAGGAGCAGGGCCCGACCCCGGCCGAGGAGCTCTACGCCCGCCTTGAGTGGCTCGCCCAGCGCAAGGAGATGCTGGCCCTGGTCGCGAGCGAACTGGAGGAGAGCGCGATCGGTGCGATGCTCCGCCTGGCCCCGGACGACCCCGACCGTCTTCTCGAAGAGATCGCCGACCAGCTCCTGGCCCAGGTCGAGGCGCGGGAAGCGGAACTGACAGCGCTGCTCGACTAGGGGCCGGAAATCGCCCACAAGGGGCCTGTGAGGGGCCTCCTCCTGGGAGCCCCGTCGGGCACCCGCGCCCGTCCGGTAGCGTCGGACTCATGCATTTCGGATCTGGCGTGCCGACAGTTGAGGTCACCGACCTCAAGGACGACGACTTCCTGCTGGACGTCCGTGAGGACGACGAGTGGCAGGCGGGTCACGCCGAGAAGGCCCTGCACATCCCCATCAGCGACTTCGTCGCCCGCTACGGCGAGCTGACCGAGGCCGCCCCGCAGGACGGCCGCGTCCATGTGATCTGCCGCTCCGGCGGTCGCTCGGCGCAGGTCGCGATGTACCTCGTCCAGCAGGGCATCGACGCCGTGAACGTCGACGGCGGCATGCAGGTGTGGGCGGCGGTGGGACGTCCCGTGGTGAACGACGAGGGGCAGCCGGGCTTCGTCCTGTAGGGACCGCAGGGACTGTATGTCCCCCAGGGCTCCCGGTCCCGAAGGGTCAGCCGAGCGGATGCGCCGCCAGCAGATCCCCAAGCGCCTCCTCGTGTGCCGCCGCCGGGCCGAGCGCCAGCTCAAGGTGCTTGGCCCAGGCGTGGTACCGGTGCAGCGGATAGTCGACGTCGGCGCCGAAGCCGCCGTGCAGATGCTGGGCCGTCTGCACGACCCGGCGTACGCCCTCCGAGGCCCAGATCTTGGCCACGGCCACGTCTCCGGATGCGGGCAGCGCTCCCGGCGCCCCCGAGGCGATCCGCCACGCGGCCTGCCACAGCGTGGCCTCCATCGCGCGCAGGTCGATGTAGCGGTCGGCGGACTGTACGGCGACCGCCTGGAACGTGGCGATCGGATGCCCGAACTGCTCCCGCTTGCCCGCGTACTCCGAGGTCATCCTCAGCACACGCTCACCCAGCCCGAGCGCCAGCGCACAGGTCCCCGTGGCCAGCAGTTCCCGCAGCCACTCCCACGCCCCGTCGGCGTCGATGACATCCCGTGCCGCCAGCTCCACCGAGTCCAGCCGCAGCTCCCCCAGCCGCTCCCCGCTGGTCGAGAACTGCTCGGCGAGCGTGACCCCCTGCGCCTCGCGCGGGACCAGCGCGAGGACGGTCCGGTCGGCGGTCGTACGGGCCGGTACGACGACGAGATCGGCGTCGTACGCCCAGGGCACCGCCGTCTGCACCCCGTCCAGCACCCACCCGGAGCCGGCACCGTCCTGCCGGGCGGTCACCGCGAGCTCGGCCGGGTCGTGGCCGGTGCGGCCGTGCGCGGCGACCGTGAGCACGGCCTCCCCGCGCCCCGCCCGCGCGAGCAGCCCGGCCTTCAGCTCGGGGCCGCCGTACGCCTGGACGGCCGCCGTCGCCGCGCTGCTCTCCAGCAGCGGCACCCGTGCCAGTACCTTCGCCGACTCGCGCAGCACCAGGCAGAGCGCGACGGCGTCGAGGCCGGCCCCGCCGTACTCCTCGGCGAGCAGCAGGCTCAGCAGGTCGGCGTCCGCGAGCCGGCCCCACAGCGGGCGGTCGAAGTCGTCGGCGACGGCGCCCGGCGTGAGCGCGGGCGAGGGCACGGAGTCCGGCGCGACCCCGGCGAACACCCCGCGCGCCGCCTCGGCCGCCGCCTGCTGCTCCTCGGTGAAGGTGAAGTCCACGGTCCCTGCCCTTCCACACGTCCACACCACGGCGATCTGACGGAGCGTCAAGATAGAACAGGTTCTAGAAGAAGGGAATGCTCTGTGGAGGACCCACGCAGGGCCCCTTACGGCCGTGTAGGACCCCCGTAAGGTGTGGTCGACGGCGGCCCGGCTGGGGCTTTGCCCGGCGGGTGGGCCTGAGTACCGTTCCGGTGCGAGTGCCGAGGGCTGAGGGAAGACGGACCGGAATCGGGAAACGGGGCTACATGGACGCGTACGACGCAGGCTCGGCCGCCCGGCACGGGCCGGACGAGGAGCCGCGGGGCGCCGCTGCCCCGTCCGCCGTCGAGCCGTCTCCCGCCCTGCCGGCCGCCGAGCCCCGCACCGGCGTGGCCGCCCTCTCCCTGCGCTACCAGATCGGTGCCGCGCTCGCCCTCGCGGTCGTGGCGATCGCCGTCTGTGTCCACATAGGCATGGTCTTTCTGCACGTCGCCCCGCCGAACACGGTCACCAAACAGCACGGCAAGGCGATAGACGACTGGATATACCCGGAGTTCGAACAGAACTGGAAGCTGTTCGCCCCCAACCCGCTGCAGCAGAACATCGCGGTGCAGGTCCGCGCCCAGGTCGGCACGGCCGACGGCGGGCGCCGCACGACCGGCTGGTACGACCTGTCCGCCCAGGACGGCCGGGCCATCGACGGCAATCTGCTGCCCAGCCACACCCAGCAGAACGAGCTGCGCCGGGCCTGGGACTTCTTCGTGGCCACGCATGACGCCGGGAACCGCCCCGTGGGCCTGCGCGGCGCTCTGTCCGAGACGTATCTGCGGCGCATCGTCGAGCTGCGCCTCGCCCGCGCGGACGCGGCCGGTGAGAGCGGCGTCCTCGAACGCGTCCAGGTCCGCTCCCGCACCACCAACGTGCATCCGCCCAGGTGGAGCGACGAGCAGGTCTCCGACAAGCCGGCCTACCGGGTGCTGCCCTGGTGGCGGGTCACCGATGACACGACCGACAGCGCGGGCGCGCAAGAGGGGAGCGCCCGGTGAACCGCTTCTCCCTCGCGGTCTCCGCCGGCATCGCCCGGGTCACCGAGTCCGCCCTCGGCCCGTACCAGACGGCCGTGATCCGCATCGGCTTCACGGCGACCTGGCTGCTGTTCCTGCTGCGTGAGTTCCCGCACCGCCAGGAGCTGTACGGCCCCGACGGCCCCTGGGACTTCGACCTGGCCCAGCAGCTGATCGGGACGAACGGCTCGTTCACGGCCCTGATCTGGTCGAGGAGCGAGTTCTGGTTCGAGAGCGTCTACGTCCTCGCGGTCCTGGCCGGCGTGCTGCTGCTGCTCGGCTGGCGCACCCGCACGATGTCCGTGCTCTTCATGGTCGGCGTGCTCTCGCTGCAGAACCGCTCCATCTTCATGGGCGACGGCGGCGACAACGTCCTGCACCTGATGTGCGTCTACCTCGTGTTCACGCGCTGCGGCCAGGTCTGGTCGCTGGACGAGCGCCGGGCCAGACGTGCGGGCGAGGCACGCGCGCGTGGCGAGCGGGTCGGGCCGGACCGGATCGGTCCGCTCCTGTGGAGCGTGCTCGGGGTCGCGCTGGTCGCCGTGACCGCGGTGGGCCGTCTCGACGGCGACCTGACCGTGCCGCTGATCCTGTGGGGTGTCTGGCTCGCACTGGCCGTCCGATGGATCGTGCACCGCCTCGCGCGGACCGACGAGCCCCGCATCCTGCTCGGCGTCATCGGCAACATCGTCCACAACGGCGCCCTGCTGGTGATCATGGCCGAGGCGTGCCTGATCTACGCGACCGCCGGCTGGTACAAGATCCAGGGCTCCCGCTGGCAGGACGGCACCGCCGTCCACTACCCGCTGCACCTCGACTACTTCTCGCCCTGGCCCGCCCTCGCCGACCTGCTGTCCTCCAGCGGCACGATGGTGATGCTCATCACCTACGGCACGGTCATCGTGCAGGTCGCCTTCCCGTTCACGCTGTTCAACCGGCGGGTCAAGAACGTCCTGCTGGCCGCGATGATCACCGAGCACGCCGTGATCGCGATCGTTCTCGGGCTGCCGTTCTTCTCCCTGGCGATGATCGCGGCCGACGCGGTCTTCCTGCCGACATCGTTCCTGCGCCGCCTGGGCGGCTGGGCGGCACGCACGCGTGGCGGGCTGTCGAGGCTGGTCCGGCGCGGTGACGACCCCACGGAACTGCCGGGGCCGCGCGCCCCGGAGAACCCGGAGCACGCGCACGTAGGCTTCACGGCATGACCGTGACCTCCTGGAACCGGCTCGCCGGCACCTCCGTGCTGCTCGACGGCTTCCACGCCCTCAAGCACGCCGTGCGCTTCGGCGCCGAGGTCCCGGTCGCGGTCGCCGTCGACCGGGCTGCGGCGCTGGCCCTCGCCGACGAGCTGGCGCCCGACGTTCGGGACGCCCTGGACGCGCTCCTGACACAGGTCCCGGAGTCGACGTACACCTCGCTGGTGCCGCGTCCGCACCCCACCGGGGTCGCCGCCCTGGCGGTACGGCCGCCTCGCGCCGCCAACCTGGAGAAGCTGGCGCACACCCCGCGCGCCGCCCCCGTCGTGGTCCTCGACAACCCGCGCAACCTGGGCAACGCGGGCGCCGTGATCCGTCTGGCCGCCGGCTTCGGCGCGACCGGCGTCGTCACCACCGGCACTCTCGACCCCTGGCATCCGACGGTCGTACGCGGCGGGGCGGGGCTGCACTTCGCGACCGCGGTGGAGCGGCTGGGCGTCGAAGACCTGCCGCCCGGACCGCTGTTCGCCCTGGACCCCGAGGGCGACGACATCCGGGGCAGCAAGCTCCCGGACGACGCCGTCCTCGCCTTCGGCTCCGAACGCACCGGCCTGTCGGCCGAACTACGCGCGCGTGCCGACCATTTGGTGGCCTTGCCGATGCGCCCCCAGGTCTCCAGCTACAACCTTGCGACGAGCGTGGCGATGACGCTGTATCACTGGAGTCTCACCGGGGGCGCCTTCAGGGCTTAGGCCTCCCGGCGCACCTCGACGACCCGGAACCGGTTCGCCACGAACGCTCCGTCGCACAGTGCCGAGTTGGCCGCCGGGTTGCCGCCCGACCCGTGGAAGTCCGAGAACGCGGCCGTCTGGTTCACGTACACCCCGCCCGTGAGGTTCAGCGACAGCTGGGCCGCCTCCTCCAGGCACGCCTCCTGCACGGCCTGCTCGACCTCGTCGTCGGTGGTGTACGCGCCGACCGTCATCGCCCCCTTCTCGCGCACGGTCCGCCGCAGCAGCTCCACCGCGTCCGCGGCCGAGTCGACCGCGACGGCGAAGGAGACAGGGCCGAAGCACTCGCTCATGTAGGCGGCCTCGTCGTCCGGCTTGGCGCCGTCCAGCTTCACGATCACCGGCGTACGGACCACCGCGTCCGGGAACTCCGGGTTCGCGATCTCGCGGGAGGCGAGCGCGACTTCGCCGAGTCCGGCGGCAGCCTCCAGGCGCGCCTTGACGTCGGGGTTGACGATCGCGCCGAGCAGCGCGTTCGCGCGGGCGTCGTCGCCGAGGAGGCCGTCGACCGAGCGGGCGAGGTCGGCGACGACCTCGTCGAAGGTCCGCGGGCCCTCCTCGGTGCGGATGCCGTCACGGGGGATCAGCAGGTTCTGCGGGGTGGTGCACATCTGGCCGCTGTAGAGGGACAGCGAGAACGCCAGGTTGGACAGCATGCCCTTGTAGTTGTCCGTCGAGTCGACGATCACCGTGTTGACGCCGGCCTTCTCCGTGTAGACCTGCGCCTGGCGGGCGTTGGCCTCCAGCCAGTCTCCGAACACGGTCGAGCCCGTGTAGTCGATGATCCGGATCTCCGGGCGCGTGGCCAGCGTCTTGGCGATGCCCTCACCGGGGCGCTCGGCGGCCAGGGCGACCAGGTTCGCGTCGAAGCCCGCCTCGGCGAGCACCTGCCGGGCGACCTGCACGGTGAGCGCGAGCGGCAGGACCGCGCGCGGGTGGGGCTTCACCAGGACCGCGTTGCCGGTGGCGAGGGAGGCGAACAGGCCCGGGTAGCCGTTCCAGGTCGGGAAGGTGTTGCAGCCGATGACCATCGCGATCCCGCGCGGGACCGGCGTGAACTGCTTGTTCAGGGCGAGCGGGTCGCGCTTGCCCTGCGGCTTGGTCCACTCCGCCGTGTCGGGGGTGCGGACCTGCTCGACGTACGCGTACGCCACCGCCTCCATGCCGCGGTCCTGTGCGTGCGGGCCGCCGGCCTGGAACGACATCATGAAGGCCTGGCCGGAGGTGTGCATGACCGCGTGCGCGAACTCGTGCGTGCGGTCGCTGATCCGCTTGAGGATCTCCAGACAGACCACCGCGCGCATCTCCGCGCCCGCGTCCCGCCACGCCCGCATGCCCGACTTCATGGCGGGCAGCAGCTGGTCGATGTCCGCGTGCGGGTACTCGACGCCCACGTCGATGCCGTACGGAGAGGCCTCGCCGCCCACCCAGCCGTCGGTGCCGGGCTGGCCGAGGTCGAGGCGGCCGCCGAGGAGGGCGTCGAAGGCGGCCTTGCCCGCCGCCGCGTCCAGGCTGCCGTTCTCGCCGTAGGCCTTGGGGTGCTCGGGGTGCGGGGACCAGTACGCACGTGTGCGGATCGCTTCCAGCGCCTGGTCGAGGGTGGGCCGGTGCTTGGCGATCAGCTCGTGGGCGGTCAGTTCGGCGGCCATGCGGGACCAACTCCTCGTTTCAAGAGCTCTCCGTCGAGCTCATGACCTGGGCAGAAACATGGGCAGGAAAGGCCAGTCAGAGTTAGAGTAACCGAACGATCGGTCGGTTCAAGGGGGTCCGCCGCATCTGTGGAAAACCCCGTGCGGGAGGATCGCGCTCATGACAGCACTCGACCTCAGCAGCCCCGTGGCCGTCGTCGGCACCGGCACCATGGGCCAGGGCATCGCCCAGGTCGCGTTGGTGGCGGGCCACCCCGTACGGCTGTACGACGCTGCTCCGGGACGCGCCCAGGACGCCGCCGACGCGATCGGCGCGCGCCTCGACAGGCTCGTGGAGAAGGACCGCCTCACCGGCGCCGACCGGGACGCGGCCCGCGCGCGGCTGCTGCCCGCGGAGTCCCTCACCGAGCTCGCGGACTGCACCCTGGTGATCGAGGCCGTCCTGGAGCGCCTCGACGTCAAACAGGAGCTCTTCCGCGAGCTGGAGGGCGTCGTCGGCGAGGACTGCCTGCTCGCCACCAACACCTCCTCCCTGTCGGTGACCGCCATCGGCGGCGCTCTGGACAACCCCGGCCGCTTCGTCGGCCTGCACTTCTTCAACCCCGCGCCGCTGCTGCCGCTGGTCGAGGTCGTCTCCGGGTTCGCCACCGACGTCACGTCGGCCACGCGCGCGTACGAGACGGCTCGCGCGTGGGGCAAGACGCCGGTCGCCTGCGCGGACACCCCCGGCTTCATCGTCAACCGCATCGCGCGGCCCTTCTACGCCGAGGCCTTCGCTGTGTACGAGGCCCAGGGCGCGGATCCGGCCACCATCGACGCCGTCCTGCGCGAGTGCGGCGGCTTCAGGATGGGCGCGTTCGAGCTGACCGACCTCATCGGGCAGGACGTCAACGAATCCGTCACGCACTCCGTGTGGCAGTCCTTCTTCCAGGACGTGCGCTTCACGCCCTCCCTCGCCCAGCGGCGCCTGGTCGAGTCCGGCCGGCTCGGCCGCAAGAGCGGACACGGCTGGTACGACTACGCCGACGATGCCGAGGCCGCCGAGCCGCACACCGCGGAGAAGGCCCGGCAGCCCGCCTACGTCGTCGTCGAGGGCGACCTGGGCCCCGCCTCCGAACTGCTCACGCTGATCCGCGAGGCGGGCATTCCGGTCCGCGAGGAGGACGAGGACCACGGCAGCCGCCTGGTGCTGCCCGGCGGCGGCCAGCTCGCGCTCGCCGACGGCCAGACGTCGGTGGAGTTCCGGGACGTCGTCTACTTCGACCTCGCCGTCGACTACCGCCGGGCCACCCGGATCGCGCTGTCCGCCTCCCAGGACACCTCGCAGCAGACCCTCGCCGAGGCCACCGGCCTCTTCCAGGCGCTCGGCAAGGACGTCAGCGTCATCGGCGACGTCCCCGGCATGATCGTCGCCCGCACGGTCGCCCGGGTGGTCGACCTCGCGCACGACGCGGTCGCCAAGGGAGTGGCCACCGAGGAGGACATCGACACGGCGATGCGCCTTGGCGTGAACTACCCGCTCGGCCCCTTCGAGTGGAGCCGCAGGCTCGGCCGCAACTGGGCGTACGCCCTGCTCGACGACCTGCACCTGCGCGACCCCTCCGGGCGCTACGCACCGTCCCTCGCGCTGTACCGCCACGCGTACGCCTCCGACAAGCGGGAGGGCAGCACCTCATGACCACCGCCAAGCGCGACACGTACACCCCGGAGACGCTGCTCTCCGTCGCCGTGCGGGTCTTCAACGAGCGCGGCTACGACGGCACGTCCATGGAGCACCTCTCCCGCGCGGCCGGCATCTCCAAGTCGTCGATCTACCACCACGTCACGGGCAAGGAGGAGCTGCTGCGCCGCGCCGTCAGCCGGGCGCTGGACGGCCTTTTCGGGATCCTCGACGAGGAGCAGGCGCGCGGGGGGCACGCCGCCGACCGGCTTGAGTACGTCGTCCGGCGCATGGTCGAGGTGCTCATAGCGGAGCTGCCGTACGTGACGCTGCTGCTGCGGGTGCGCGGCAACACCGACGCCGAGCGGTGGGCCCTCGAACGGCGCCGCGACTTCGACCACCAGGTCGCCGCCCTGCTGAAGGCGGCCGCCGCCGACGGGGAGGTGCGCGCCGACGTGGAGGTCCGGCTGGCGACCCGACTCGTCTTCGGCATGATCAACTCGATCGTCGAGTGGTACCGCCCCGACGGCCGTGGCATGAATGAGCGCGAGGTCGCCGACACCGTCGCGCGACTGGTCTTCGGGGGACTGCGCCGGGCGAGCTGACCGCCGAGGTCGCCGACCTCGCAGCACGGCCGGCCTGAGTACGCGCGCGTGAGCGGGTGAGTACGCCGCCCGATGGGCCGGGACTCCTTCCGGTGCTGTTCGCGATGCTGATGGCCATGGCCTCGGGCTGACCGTCCGACTCGGCCCTCAGCCCTGCGGCTCCAGGTCCTCCTCCTCGAACACCAGCAGCGTGCGCGTGCTGAGCACCTCGGGGATCGCCTGGAGGCGGGTGAGGACCAGTTCGCGCAGGGCCCTGTTGTCGGAGGTGTGGACCAGCAGCAGGACATCGAAATCGCCCCCGACGAGGGCGATGTGAGAGGCGCCCGGCAGCTGTCTGAGCTGCTCGCGGACCGTGCGCCAGGTGTTCTGGACGATCTTGAGGGTGATGTAGGCAGAGGTTCCGTGACCGGCGCGCTCGTGATTGACGCGGGCGCCGAAACCGCGGATGACGCCGTCCTCGACGAGGCGGTTGATGCGCGCGTAGGCGTTGGCGCGGGAGACATGGACCCGCTCGGCGACCGACCGTATCGACGCGCGGCCGTCCGCCTGGAGCATCTGCAGGATGTCCTCGTCGATGGCGTCGAGCGGGCGCGCGGGTGGCAGGAGAGCGCCGTCGTCCGGGCTTTCGGCCATTTGTTCAGGCGCCATGTCCCCCCACCTTCCCTCCGTGGACGTACTGCGTTCATTGGAGGCTGTGGAGAACCGTTTGTCCACAGCCTGAGGGCGCCTGTAGCCAAAATGTGCCGACGACCGAACAATCGGTAGGTGAGGCGCGTCACTGGAGCTGCGCCTCCCGTAGCCGCTCCCACGAGGAGGTGCCGTCATGACGGTCATGGAGCAGCGAGGCGCGTACCGGCCATCGCCGCCGCCCGCCTGGCAGCCCCGCATGGACCCCGCGCCGCTGCTGCCCGACGCCGAGCCGTACCGCGTCCTCGGCACCGAGGCCGCCGCGAAGGCCGACCCGGACCTGCTGCGCCGGCTGTACGCCGCGCTGGTCCGCGGCCGCCGGTACAACGTGCAGGCGACCGCGCTGACCAAGCAGGGCCGACTCGCCGTCTACCCGTCCAGCACCGGCCAGGAGGCCTGCGAGGTCGCCGCCGCGCTGGCGCTTCAGGAGCGCGACTGGCTCTTCCCGAGCTACCGCGACACCCTCGCCGCGGTCGCACGCGGCGTGGACCCCGTCGACGCGCTGACCCTCCTGCGCGGTGACTGGCACACCGGCTACGACCCGTACGAACACCGTGTGGCCCCCCTGTGCACGCCGCTCGCCACCCAGCTCCCGCACGCCGTCGGCCTCGCGCACGCCGCCCGCCTCAAGGGCGACGACGTGGTCGCGCTCGCCATGGTCGGCGACGGCGGCACCAGCGAGGGCGACTTCCACGAGGCGCTGAACTTCGCCGCCGTATGGCAGGCGCCGGTCGTCTTCCTCGTCCAGAACAACGGCTTCGCGATCTCCGTCCCGCTCGCCAAGCAGACCGCGGCCCCGTCGCTGGCCCACAAGGCCGTCGGCTACGGCATGCCCGGCCGCCTGGTCGACGGCAACGACGCGGCCGCCGTGCACGAGGTGCTGAGCGACGCCGTACGGCATGCGCGCGCGGGCGGCGGTCCCACGCTGATCGAGGCGATCACCTACCGCATCGACGCCCACACCAACGCCGACGACGCGACCCGCTACCGCGGCGACTCCGAGGTCGAGACCTGGCGCGGGCACGACCCGATCACGCTCCTGGAGCACGAGCTGACCGAGCGCGGCCTGCTCGACGAGGCCGGCAAGCAGGCCGCCCGGGACGCCGCCGAGACCATGGCCGCCGACCTGCGCGAACGCATGAACCAGGACCCGGCGCTCGACCCGATGGACCTCTTCGGCCACGTGTACGCCGAGCCCACCCAGCAACTGCGGGAACAGCAGGCCCAGTTGAGGGCCGAGCTCGAAGCCGAGTCGGAAGGGTCGCACCGATGACCACCGTCGCCGCCAAGCCGGCCACCATGGCGCAGGCCCTCACGCGCGGGCTGCGCGACGCCATGGCGGACGACCCCACCGTGCACGTCATGGGTGAGGACGTCGGCACCCTCGGCGGTGTCTTCCGGGTCACCGACGGGCTCGCCAAGGAGTTCGGCGAGGACCGCTGCACCGACACACCGCTGGCCGAGGCGGGCATCCTGGGCACCGCGGTGGGCATGGCCATGTACGGCCTGCGCCCGGTCGTGGAGATGCAGTTCGACGCGTTCGCCTATCCGGCGTTCGAGCAGCTCATCTCGCATGTGGCGCGCACGCGCAACCGCACCCGCGGCAGGATGCCGCTCCCCATCACCATCCGCGTCCCCTACGGCGGCGGCATCGGCGGCGTCGAGCACCACAGCGACTCGTCCGAGGCGTACTACATGGCGACTCCGGGGCTCCATGTCGTCACGCCCGCGACCGTCGCCGACGCCTACGGGCTGCTGCGCGCCGCCATCGCCTCCGACGACCCGGTCGTCTTCCTGGAGCCGAAGCGGCTGTACTGGTCGAAGGACACCTGGAACCCGGACGAGCCGCAGAGCGTTGAACCGATTGGCCGCGCGGTGGTGCGGCGCTCGGGCCGGAGCGCCACGCTCATCACGTACGGACCGTCCGTGCCCGTCTGCCTCGAAGCCGCCGAGGCGGCCCGGGAGGAGGGGTGGGACCTGGAGGTCGTCGATCTGCGCTCGCTGGTGCCGTTCGACGACGAGACGGTCAGCGCCTCGGTACGACGGACCGGGCGAGCGGTCGTCGTGCACGAGTCGGGCGGGTTCGGCGGCCCGGGAGGGGAGATCGCGGCCCGCGTCACGGAGCGCTGCTTCCACCACCTGGAGGCGCCGGTGCTGCGCGTGGCCGGGTTCGACATCCCCTACCCGCCGCCGATGCTGGAGCGTCACCACCTGCCCGGCGTGGACCGGATCCTGGACGCCGTGGGGCGTCTGCAGTGGGAGGCCGAGAGCTGATGGCACAGGTGTTGGAGTTCAAGCTCCCCGACCTCGGGGAGGGGCTCACCGAGGCGGAGATCGTCCGCTGGCTGGTGGAGGTCGGTGACGTCGTCGCCGTCGACCAGCCGGTCGTCGAGGTCGAGACGGCCAAGGCGATGGTCGACGTCCCCTGCCCCTACGCCGGGGTGGTCACGGCCCGCTTCGGCGAGGAGGGCTCCGAGCTTCCCGTGGGGGCGCCGCTGCTGACGGTGGCTGTCGGCGCGCCCGCCTCCGACGGCCGGGCCGAGGACTCGGGTGCGGCCTCGGACAAGGGCTCCGGCAATGTCCTGGTCGGCTACGGCACCTCCGAGGCGCCGGCGCGACGCAGAAGGGTGCGCCCGGGGGAGTCGGCACCTGCCGTACCCGTGGAACCCGTGTCCGCCAACGGCGCCGCTGCCGCGCGGGAGGTGAGCGAGGGGCCCGTGCCCGTCATCTCGCCCCTGGTCCGCCGCCTCGCCCGGGAGAACGGCCTGGACCTCAGGGAGTTGCACGGCTCAGGGCCGGAGGGGCTGATCCTGCGCGCCGACGTCGAGTACGCCCTGCGGGCCGCCCAGGCACACGGGCGCACGGCACCGCCGGCGGCCGAGCCGCACATGCGCGTGACCCCCACCCCGGCACCGGCCACGGCTTCCTCCGCCGCCGTCCCGACCGCGCAGCCCCCCGTCCGCTCCTCCGCCCCTCCCGCCGGTATCCGCACCCCCCTCAAGGGCGTCCGCGGTGCGGTGGCCGACAAGCTCTCCCGCAGCCGGCGGGAGATCCCGGACGCGACCTGCTGGGTGGACGCGGACGCGACGGAGCTCATGCGGGCGCGGGCCGCGATGAACGCGGCGGGGGGACCGAAGATCTCCCTGATCGCCCTGCTGGCCCGCATCACCACCGCTGCCCTGGCCCGGTTCCCCGAGCTCAACTCCACGGTCGACATGGAGGCCAGGGAGGTAGTCCAGTTCGACCACGTGCACCTCGGGTTCGCCGCGCAGACCGAGCGCGGGCTCGTCGTCCCGGTCGTACGGGACGCGCACGCGCGGGACGCGGAGTCACTGACGGCGGAGTTCGCCAGGCTGACCGAGGCGGGCCGCACGGGCACCCTCACACCGGCGGAACTCACCGGCGGCACCTTCACGTTGAACAACTACGGCGTGTTCGGCGTCGACGGCTCCACCCCGATCATCAACCACCCCGAGGCCGCGATGCTCGGCGTCGGCCGCATCATCCCCAAGCCCTGGGTGCACGAGGGTGAACTGGCGGTGCGGCAGCTCGTCGAGCTCTCGCTCACCTTCGACCACCGGGTCTGTGACGGCGGTACCGCGGGCGGCTTCCTGCGATATGTGGCGGACTGCGTGGAACACCCGGCGGTGCTGCTGCGCACGCTGTGACGAAGCCCCCCGAGTTTCGGCTGCTTCCCCTGCGTTCCCTGTGATCGCCGAGGCACGCATACTCGGGGGGTGACCGCGTACGAACCGACGGGCGCCCAAGGCGCCGCCGATGCTGTTCACGACGTCGCGTACGACGCCGTCGTGCTCGCCGGCGGTGCCGCGCGGCGGCTCGGCGGGGTGGACAAACCCGGGGTGCGGGTCGGCGGGCGTCCCCTGCTCGACCGAGTGCTCGCCGCCTGCGCCGACGCACACACCACCGTCGTCGTCGCCGACCCCCGGCCTACCGCGCGCCCGGTGACCTGGGCGCGTGAGGACCCGCCCGGGGGCGGCCCGGTCGCCGCCCTCGACGCCGGGCTCCGGCACACCGGCGCGGAGCAGGTCGTCGTCCTCTCCGCCGACCTGCCGTTCCTCGACGAGGGCACGGTACGGCGGCTGTTGGCCGCCCTGCGCACCGGCGACGCCGAGGGCGCGCTGCTCACCGACGCCGACGGCCGCGACCAGCCGCTCGTCGCCGCGTACCGCGCGCCCGCGCTGCGCCGCGAACTGGCCGTGCTCGCCGAAGGGCAGGACGGCCTCGCCGGCCTTCCTCTGCGCCGGCTGACCGGCGCGCTCGGTCTCACCCGCGTCCCCGACCCCGTCGCGTCCTTCGACTGCGACACCTGGGACGACATCGCCACCGCCAGGGCACGCATCAGGGAGCATGGGCACGTGTTGGATGAATGGATTTCCGCAGTCAAGGACGAACTGGGCGTCGACCTCGACGTCGACACCAAGGTGCTGCTGGACCTCGCCCGCGACGCCGCCCACGGCGTGGCACGGCCCGCGGCTCCGCTGACCACCTTCCTCGTCGGGTACGCGGCAGCGCAGGCCAGGGACGGCGAAGGCGGACCCGAAGCGGTCGCCGAGGCGTCCCGCAAGGCCGCCGCCCTCGCGCTGCGCTGGGCCGAAGAGGCCGCCGCCAAGTCCGACGTGGCCCCCCACGCCACCCCGGACACCCGCCCGGACGCCGGATGACCCCCCGCGGCATCCAGGCCGACGAGGACGCCGAGGACCTCGACGTCGAGGAGGTGCTCGCCCTTGTGAACGAGGACAACGGCCACCACACACCGGGCGATCACGTGCCCGCAACCACCCCGCCCGCCCCCGGCTCCCCCACCCCGGGCTCCCCCAAGCCGGACGGCCGGCACAAAGCCACCCCCTGGCCCGAAGCCCGCGACATCGCCGCCCGCGCCGCCCGGTCCGGTACCCGGGCCGCCGGCCGTGCCCCCGTCTCCGTCCCTCTCGACGCCGCCCTGGGCCTCGCCCTGGCCGCTCCCCTCACCGCCCTCACCGATCTGCCCTCCTTCGACACCTCGGCCATGGACGGCTGGGCCATCGCGGGCCCCGGCCCCTGGGACGTACGGGACGAGGGCGTGCTGGCCGGGCACGGCGAACCCGAGCCGCTCACCGACGGCGAGGCCGTCCGTATCGCGACCGGCGCCCGCATCCCTCCGGACACCACCGCCGTCCTGCGCAGCGAACACGGCCGCACGGACGCCCAGGGCCATCTGCACGCCACCCGCAACACCCAGCCCGGTCAGGACATCCGCGCACGCGGCCAGGAGTGCCGTAAGGGCGACCATCTGCTGGCCGTCGGCACCCTTGTGACCCCGGCCGTGCTCGGCCTGGCCGCTGCCGCCGGATACGACACCGTCACCGCCGTACCCCGCCCCCGCGTCGAAGTGCTCGTCCTCGGCGACGAGTTGCTCACCGAAGGACTCCCGCACGACGGGCTGATCCGCGACGCCCTCGGCCCGATGCTGCCGCCCTGGCTGCGCGCACTCGGCGCAGAGGTCACCGCCGTACGCCGGCTCGGCGACGACGCCAAGGCCCTGCGCAAGGCGCTCACCAGCTCCCACGCGGACCTCGTCGTCACCACCGGCGGCACCGCGGCAGGCCCCGTCGACCACGTCCACCCCACCCTGCACCGCATCGGCGCCGAGCTCCTGGTCGACAGCGTCAAGGTGCGCCCCGGCCATCCCATGCTGCTGGCCAGCCTCAAGGAGAACCAGCACCTAGTGGGCCTGCCCGGCAACCCCTTGGCCGCCGTCTCCGGCCTGCTCACGCTCGCCGAACCCCTGCTGCGTACGCTCGCGGCACGCCCCGCCCCGGAGCCCTACACGCTGCCGCTGAGCGAGGCGGCGCACGGGCATCCGTATGACACCCGGCTCATCCCCGTCGTGCTGCGCGGCGACCATGCTGTGCCACTGCGCTACCACGGCCCTGCCATGCTGCGGGGTATGGCGGCGGCCGATGCCGTCGCTGTCGTACCACCGGGCGGTGTCCGCGCCGGTCAGGAGACCGAACTGCTCGACCTGCCCTGGGCCACTGCCGGTATCGAGGTGTGTTTCACGTGAAACTTCCGGGCCAGGACGCCATAGCTCGCGAGGCGGACGAGCGGGTCGCCACCTATCGCGTGAAGCTCCCGAAGAAGATCGTGGAGCATCCGTTCCGCCAGGTCGCCAAGCGGGTCACGATCGCCATGTCACTGCTCGTTGCGTCCGCCTTGATCGTCTACGCCGACCACGACGGCTACAACGACAGCTCCGATGGTTCCGTAGACCTTCTCGACGCCTTCTACTACGCGACCGTCAGCCTCTCCACCACCGGATACGGCGACATCACCCCGGTCAGTGACGCCGCGCGGCTCACCAATATCTTCGTCATCACGCCCATGCGTGTGCTGTTCCTGATCATCCTGGTCGGCACCACGCTCGAGGTCCTCACCGAACGGACCCGGGAGGAATGGCGTCTGAACCGCTGGAGGTCCACCTTGCGCGACCACACCGTCGTCGTCGGCTTCGGCACGAAGGGCCGTTCGGCGATCCAGACCGTCTGCGCGACGGGCTTGAAGAAGGAGCAGGTCATCGTGGTCGACCCGAGTTCCAAGGTGATCGAGGCAGCGGTCGCGGACGGATACGCCGGGGTCACGGGGGACGCGACGCGCAGCGAGGTCCTGAAGCGGGCCGAGGTGCACAAGGCACGGAAGATCATCATCGCCACCCAGCGCGACGACACCGCCGTCCTGGTGACGTTGACGGCCCGGCAGCTCAACCGCGGGGCGAAGATCGTGGCCGCGGTGCGTGAGGAGGAGAACGCGCCGCTGCTCAAGCAGTCCGGCGCCGACGCGGTCATCACCAGCGCCAGCGCGGCCGGGCGGCTGCTCGGCCTCTCCGTGCTCAGCCCCGCTGCGGGCATGGTGCTGGAGGACCTGATCCAGCAGGGCAGCGGGCTCGACATCGTCGAACGGCCGGTCATAAAGGCCGAGGTGGGCAAGAACCCGCGCCAGATGGACGACTTGGTGGTGAGTGTCCTGCGGGGGCACCGGGTGCTCGGATACGACGATCCGGCCGTCGGGACACTGGAGTTGACGGACCGGCTCATCACGATCGTGAGGGCGACGCCGGGCAGTCAGGTCGCACCTGATGACCGGCGTCTGCCCCCGGGGATGAAGCCCGTCTGACGTCTCGGGCGGGCTTCATGTCCGGCGCTGCTTGCGGCTGTACGCGTTTCTTGGGGTTGTACGCGCTGCTTGCGGCTGTACGCGCTACTTGCGGTTGTACAGCCGCATCGTGATCGGCCCGAAGACCAGCACGAACAGGCCCGCCCAGCCCACCGACCAGGCGATCTCGTCCGCCGGCCAATTGCCCGCCATCAACTCGCGGACAGCCGAGGCCAGATGAGTGATCGGGCTGTTGTTGACGAAGGCCTGGAGCCAGCCCGGCATGGTCTTCGGGTCGACGAAGATGTTCGACAGGAAGGTCAACGGGAACAGCACCATCATGCTGACGCCCATCACCGACTTCTCGCTGCGCAGCAACAGCCCGAACATCGTCCAGACCCACGAGAACGCGAACGAGAAGGCGACCAGCAGGGCGATCCCGGCGAGGACACCGAGCACCCCGCCGTCCGGGCGGTAGCCGATGATCATGCCGACGGTGAGCATCACCACGGACGCGATCGTGTAGCGCAGGGCGTCGCCCAGCAGATAGCCGACCATCGTCGACGGCCGCCAGATGGGCAGCGAACGGAACCGGTCGAAGACGCCCTTCTCGATGTCGGTGTTGACCGAGACGCCCGTGTACATCGTGATCATCACGACCGACATCACCAGGATGCCCGGCAGCAGGAACTGGATGTACTCCTTCGGGGACCCGGCGAGGGCGCCCCCGAACAGGTACGTGTACATCAGCACCATCATGATCGGGAACGCGGTGACGTCGAAGAGCTGCTCCGGCACGTGCTTGATCTTCAGGATCGCGCGCCAGCCGAAGGTCATCGAGGCGGAGAGGGCGCTGGGCCGCGCCGGCCGCTCCCCCGCGACGAGCAACGCCGCGAGCGACTCGGCGCTGACGGGGGCGAGTTCCTTGTTCTCGGTCTGCGTCACGGTGCTCATGCCGCCACCCCGTCCTTGTCGTCCTTGCCGGCCCCGTCGGCCCCGTCGGCCCCGTCGGCCTTGTCCGTCCGGTCGTCGTTGTCGCGTGCGTCGCGTGCGTCGTGGGTGTCGTGCCCGGTGAGGGCGAGGAAGACCTCGTCCAGGCTCGGCTGGCCCAGCGAGAAGTTGTCGACGGTGATGCCGGTGCGGGCCAGCTCGGCGAGCGCGCGGGCGGCCTGTTCCGCCGCGCCCTGGCCATTGGCCGCCCCGGAGCCGACACGCGCGGTGAGGGCCACGGGATCCGGCTCCAGTTGCACGTCCGCGTCCAGGGCCAGCCGCAGGATGCGCTCGGCCTCAGGACGCTGCGCCGCGTCGCGCAGCCGCAGATGGACGGAACCGGCGCCCACGGACGCCTTGAGCTCGCCCTTGGTCCCCTCGGCGATCACCTTGCCGCGGTCGATCACGGCGATCCGGGAGGCCAGCTGGTCGGCCTCGTCCAGGTACTGCGTGGTCAGCAGCACGGTGGTGCCCTGGGCGACGACCGCGCGCACGATGTCCCACACCTGGTTGCGGCTGCGCGGGTCCAGGCCGGTCGTCGGCTCGTCGAGGAAGAGCAGGTCGGGGGTGTTGAGGATGGAGGCGGCGATGTCGATACGGCGCCGCATGCCGCCGGAGTAGTTCTTGACCTGCTTCCCGGCCGCCTCCGTCAGCCCGAAGGCCTCCAGGAGCTGCCCGGAGCGCTGCCGCGCGGCCTGCTTGCCGTGTCCGAGGAGCCGGCCCAGCAGGACCAGGTTCTCGGTGCCGGTGAGGTCCTCGTCCACGGAGGCGTACTGGCCGGTGAGGCTGACGCGGCCGCGCACCTCGTCGGCCTCGCGGACGACGTCGTGGCCGAAGACGTGCGCCTCGCCGCCGTCGGGTCGTAGGAGGGTGGCGAGCATCTTCACCGTGGTGGTCTTTCCGGCGCCGTTGGGGCCGAGGACGCCGTAGACCGTGCCGGCCGGAACCGCGAGGTCCACGCCGTCGACGGCCCGTGTCTCACCGAATGTCTTCACCAGGCCCGCGGTCTCGATCGCGAGACCGGACGTCGTCTGCGTGCTCATGCTTTCGGGGTTCCTTCCGGGTGGTCCTTCCGCGTTCTTGGGCTACGCATGGGGAGACCTTTACGGTCGCGCAAACTCATCGGCGATGCACAGGGATTTTCGAATGACCGGCCCAAGGACCGAGGGACATGGGACCGGGGACCGAGGCGGGGGGCTCCGCCGCGGGAACGGGGGCGGAGGCTGGAGGGCTCGGGTGGGAGACCGGGACGGTGGCTGGAAAGCCGGGTGGGAGTACCGCGGCCGGGGTGCGGACCTCGGGCGTGAGCGCAGGGGCCGGGTTGAGGGCGTCGGGCGGGAGGACGGGGAGTGAGGCGGGGCTCGGCCGGGGGAACGGGGGGCGGAGCCTGGAGGGCTCGGACGGGAGAGGGGGCAGGGCGGAGAAGCTCGGGCGGGAGTGCCGCGGGCAGGGCACGGGCCTCGGGTGGAGCGGAGGGGCCGGGTTGAGGGCGTCGGGTAGGAGGACGGGGGCGAGGCGGGGGCTCCGCCGGGAGTGCGGGGCGGAGTCGGGGGCTCGAACCCGAGACGGGGGACCGGGCGGAGAAGCTTGGGCGGGAGTGCCGCGGCCGGGCGCGGAGCTCCGGCGGGAGCGCAGGGGCCGGGTTGAGGGCGTCGGGTAGGAGGACGGGGGCGAGGTGGGGGCTCCGCCGGGAGTGCGGGCCGGGCGGGTGGACAGGGAACGAGGCGGGAGGCTCGGGCGGGAGGACAGGGGCCGAAGCGGAGGGGCTCAGGTGGGGAACCGGGACGAAGGCTCGGGTGGGACCGGGACGGTGGCTGGAGGGCTTGGGTGGGAGTAGCGCGGCCGGGGTGTGCGGAGTGAGGAGTAGCGTCCGTGCCATGCATGCGATCACGATTCCCGAACCTGGTGGGCCCGAGGCGCTGGTGTGGGACGAGGTCCCCGATCCCGTCGCCGGAGAGGGCGAGGTGCTGGTCGAGGTGGTGGCCGGGGCCGTCAACCGTGCCGACATCCTGCAGCGGCAGGGCTTCTACAACCCGCCGCCCGGCGCCTCCCCCTACCCCGGTCTGGAGTGCTCCGGCCGGATCGCCGAGATCGGCCCCGGCGTCTCCGGCTGGGCCGTCGGCGACGAGGTGTGCGCGCTGCTCGCGGGCGGCGGCTACGCCGAGAAGGTCGCCGTACCGGCGGGCCAGCTGCTGCCCGTGCCCAAGGGCGTGAGCCTCACGCAGGCCGCCGCGCTGCCCGAGGTGGTCTGCACGGTCTGGTCGAACGTCTTCATGGTCTCCCACCTGCGCCCGGGCGAGACCCTGCTCGTGCACGGCGGTTCGAGCGGCATCGGCACCATGGCCGTCCAGCTGGCCAAGGCCGTCGGCGCCAAGGTCGCCGTCACGGCGGGCAGCAAGGAGAAGCTCGACCGGTGCGCCGAGCTGGGCGCCGACATCCTCGTCAACTACCGGGAGCAGGACTTCGTCGCCGAGGTCAAGAAGGCCACCGACGGGGCCGGAGCCGACGTCATCCTCGACAACATGGGCGCCAAGTACCTCGACCGCAACGTCCAGACCCTCGCCGTGAACGGCCGCCTCGCCATCATCGGCCTGCAGGGCGGCGTCAAGGGCGAGCTCAACATCGGCGCGCTCCTGGCCAAGCGGGCTGCCGTGAGCGCGACCTCGCTGCGTGCCCGTCCCCTCGGTGAGAAGGCGGCGATCGTCGCGGCCGTACGCGAGCACGTGTGGCCCCTGCTGGACGCCGGGCACGTACGGCCGGTGGTGGACCGCGAGATGCCGATGAACGACGCGGCCGGGGCGCACCGGGTGCTGGAGGAGAGCGGGCACGTGGGCAAGGTGCTCCTCGTCGTGCCGTAGGTCGGCCACGGTGGGCACGGTGGCCAGGGCGCCCCGAGCGGCCACCTGCCGGCCGCCGGCCGCTAGCCGCGCCGCAGCCTGAGACCCACGAAGGCGAGGCCCAGGCCGAGCCCGATGAGCACGAGCCCGGCGCCGAGGGGCAGGACCTGCAGTACGGGTTCGGCGCGGTCCTCGGCGTGCGTGACGGGCCGGGGTACGGAGTGGGTCGCCGGGGCGGAGGCGTCTCCGGCGGCCTCCGAGCTCTCCGTCGCCCCACCCCCGTCGTCCTCGCCCTCCGACTCCGGCCGCGTCGAGCCGTCACCCGACTCCTCGCGGTCGGGTTCCCGCCCCGTCACCGCTTCCTCGTCCTCCAGCGGCCCCTTCTCCCGCCCGGGCCGCTCCCGTCCCTCGCCGGCCCGGCTCCCGGCCCGGGACGGCCCGTCGGAGGGGCTGGGGCGGGAGGCGCCGGGGCCGTGGGCCGTGGAGGTGGGCGTTGCCCCGGACTTCATGTCTTCGCCCGACCTCCCGGCCTCCCAGTGCTTGCCGGATTTCCCGGAGACCGTGGGGGAGGCGGGGGCGGAGGCGATCCCGGACGCCGGGGGCGAACCGGAGGGGGGCCCGGACTCGGACTCGGAGTCGGAGCCGGCGGAGCCCTCGGACGCCGTTGCGGGGGAACCCGAGGGCCCGGAGGAGGCCGGGGGCGTCGCCGCCGAGCCGGAGGGGCCACGGGAAGCGGCGGCCGGGCCGGGCCGGGGCGTGCTTGCGGAGCCGTAGGAGCCCCTGGACTCGCCCGTGGAGCGGGAGATGGCCCGGGACCCGGCTGTGGGGTCGGAGGAGGCCCTGGACCCGGCTCCGGAGTCGGCGGAACCCCTGGACCCGGCCCTGGCATCGGAGGAAGCCCCTGACGGGGCAGCGCCACGCCCGCCCTCCAGCCCGTACGCCATCACAGACCCGCCCGGCCCCAGGATCAGCCCCAACGCCAGCACCCCCAGCACTCCCGCGGCACGCAGCTCCCGCGGTCGCCCCCGCCCTGCCCGCCCCGCCCGTACGCCCCCCAGCCATGAAGTCATGGCACAAGCCTCACAGGACCTGGCAAACCCGGCATTTCGGAAGCAGCCACCCGACCGAACCGAGCCTGACGGAATCTCCCGCCCTGTAAACGGTGGATCACCCCACATGGGGGGCACCACGATGATGAGCTGTACGGGTGCGAGAGAATGGCGGCATGGAGATGCCGAGGAACGAACGGTCGTCGGAGAACCCCCAGATCCTGGTCGTGGGCCAGGACGGGATGGCCATCGGCGGCGGAGGCGACGAGGACTCCCGCGAGGTTCCGGTGACGGAGATGGTCGAGCAGCCGGCGAAGGTCATGCGGATCGGAAGCATGATCAAGCAGCTGCTCGAAGAGGTCCGCGTGGCGCCGCTGGACGAGGCGAGCCGCGTCCGGCTCAAGGAGATCCACGCCAGCTCCGTGAAGGAGCTGGAGGACGGCCTGGCCCCGGAACTCGTCGAGGAGCTGGAGCGGCTGTCCCTGCCGTTCACGGACGAGGCGACACCGAGCGACGCGGAACTGCGGATCGCGCAGGCCCAGTTGGTCGGCTGGCTGGAGGGCCTGTTCCACGGCATCCAGACCACGCTGTTCGCCCAGCAGATGGCCGCGCGGGCCCAGTTGGAGCAGATGCGCCGGGCCCTCCCGCCGGGCGTCGGCGGCCCCGAGGACGGCGAGCAGCACCCGGGCGGCCGCTCGGGCGGACCGTACCTGTAGGCGCCCGGCCCATGACGGACGGAGCCCGGCACCGCAGGTGCCGGGCTCCCTCACGCATGGCTCACGCCCAGGTGATCAGCCGCTTCGGCTGTTCCAGGATCGCCGCCACGTCCGCCAGCACCTTGGAGCCCAGCTCACCGTCCACCAGGCGGTGGTCGAAGCTGAGCGCCAGCGTCGTGACCTGACGCGGCTTCACCTTGCCCTTGTGGACCCACGGCTGGAGCTTGATCGCGCCGACCGCGAGGATCGCGGACTCGCCGGGGTTCAGGATCGGCGTGCCGGTGTCGACGCCGAAGACGCCGACGTTGGTGATGGTGACCGTGCCGCCCTGCATCGCGGCGGGGGTCGTCTTGCCGTCCCTTGCCGTCGACACCAGCTCGCCGAGCGCCTGGGCCAGTTGCGGGAGCGTCCTGGCTTGGGCGTCCTTGATGTTCGGGACGATCAGGCCGCGCGGGGTCGCCGCCGCGATGCCCAGGTTGACGTAGTGCTTCTGCACGATCTCCTGGTTCGCCTCGTCCCAGGACGCGTTGACCTCCGGATTGCGCTTGATCGCGACCAGCAGGGCCTTGGAGATCAGCAGCAGGGGGTTCACGCGCAGGCCCGCGAACTCCTTGTCCTGCTTGAGCTCCTCGACCAGCTTCATCGTGCGCGTCACGTCCACCGTCACGAACTCCGTGACATGCGGCGCCGTGAACGCCGACCCGACCATCGCCGCCGCCGTCGCCTTGCGCACGCCCTTGACCGGGATACGGGTCTCACGGGCCGTGTCGTACGTGGCCGCGGCCATCGGCGCCGGGGCGGCCGGAGCGACGGCCGGGGCGGCCTGGGGCACCGGCTCGGCGGCCGGCGCGGACGGGGCCACCGCCGCGTGGACGTCCTCGCGCGTGATGATGCCGTCGGGGCCCGTCGGAGTCACCGTGGCCAGGTCGACGCCCAGGTCCTTCGCCAGCTTGCGCACCGGCGGCTTCGCCAGCGGTCGGTCGGACGTCACCGCCGGCGCCGGGCCGTGGCCGTTCAGCTCGGACTGCAGTGCCTGCGCCGGCGTCGAGGGCTCCTGGTGCGGGACGTCGGCCCCCTTGCGCGGGCGGCGCTTCGTCGAGGTCTGGGCCACGCCGTAGCCGACCAGGACCGGCTGGCGGCCGGACCCCTCCGGCTTGGGCTCCTCCTGAGCGGCTTCTGGCTGCGCGGCCGGCGCCTCAGCGGCCGGCGCCGCCCCGCCCGCCAGGTCCACCGCGATGATCGCCGTGCCGACGTCCACCGTGGTGCCCTCGGGGAAGTGCAGCTCGCGGACCACCCCGTCGTACGGGATGGGCAGCTCGACGGCCGCCTTGGCCGTCTCGACCTCGCACACCACCTGGCCGTCGGTGACCGTGTCGCCCGGCTGGACGTACCACTTGAGGATCTCGGCCTCGGTGAGTCCCTCGCCCACGTCGGGCATCTTGAACTCGCGCACGGACGCTTCCGTCATCGTCGTCACGACCCTCTCCTCAGTACGCCAGGGCACGGTCGACGGCGTCGAGCACCCGGTCCAGGCCCGGCAGGTACTCCTCCTCCAGACGCGCCGGCGGATACGGGGCGTGATAGCCGCCCACCCGCAGCACCGGGGCCTCCAGATGGTAGAAGCAGCGCTCCGTGATCCGGGCGGCGATCTCCGCGCCCGAGCCGAAGAACACCGGGGCCTCGTGGACCACCACAAGACGGCGGGTCTTCTCGACCGACGTCTGGATCGAGTCGAAGTCCAGAGGGGAGACCGAGCGCAGGTCCAGGACCTCCAGGTTCCGGCCCTCCTCGGCGGCCGCGGCGGCGACCTCCTGGCAGAGCTTCACCATCGGACCGTACGCGGCCAGCGTGAGGTCCGTGCCCTCGCGGACGACCTTCGCCTTGTGCAGCGGGCCCGGGATCGCCTCGGTGCTGACCTCGCCCTTGTCCCAGTAGCGCCGCTTGGGCTCGAAGAAGATCACCGGGTCGTCGCTCTGGATGGCCTGCTGCATCATCCAGTACGCGTCCGACGCGTTGGACGGCGACACGATCTTCAGGCCCGCCACGTGCGCGAAGAGGGCTTCCGGCGACTCCGAGTGGTGCTCGACCGCACCGATGCCGCCGCCGTAGGGGATGCGGACGACGACCGGGAGCTTGACCTTGCCCAGCGAGCGCGCGTGCATCTTCGCGAGCTGGGTGACGATCTGGTCGTAGGCCGGGAAGACGAAGCCGTCGAACTGGATCTCCACCACGGGGCGGTAGCCGCGCAGGGCCAGGCCGATCGCGGTGCCGACGATGCCCGACTCGGCCAGCGGGGTGTCGATGACCCGGCTCTCGCCGAAGTCCTTCTGCAGGCCGTCGGTGACCCGGAAGACGCCGCCGAGCTTGCCGACGTCCTCGCCCATGATGAGGACCTTGGGGTCCGCGTCGAGCGCGTGCCGCAGCGATTCGTTGATCGCCTTGGCAAGAGCCATGCTCTTGACTGTCTCCGCTGCCATGTCAGGCCCCCTCTACGTCCGCGAACGACGCCTGGTAGGCGGCGAACTGGGCGCGCTCCTCGTCGACGAGCGCATGCCCGTCCGCGTACACGTTCTCGAAGATGGCGAAGTGGTCCGGGTCCGGCATGGCACGGACCGCCTCACGCACTCCCTTGCCCAACGCCTCGCTCTCGGTCTCCAGTTCCGCGAAGAATCCCTCGTCCGCGTGGTTTGAAGCCTCGAGGTACCGGCGAACGCGCAGGATCGGGTCCTTCGCCTCCCAGGCCTCTCGCTCCTCGTCGGCCCGGTACTTCGTCGGGTCGTCGGACGTGGTGTGGGCGCCCATGCGGTACGTGTAGGCCTCGACGAGCGTCGGTCCCTCACCGTTGCGAGCGCGCTCCAGCGCCCACTTCGTCACGGCCAGACAGGCCAGGACGTCGTTGCCGTCGACGCGGACGCCGGGGAAGCCGTAGCCCTGTGCGCGCTGGTAGAGCGGCACCCGGGTCTGCTTCTCGGTCGGCTCGGAGATCGCCCACTGGTTGTTCTGGCAGAAGAACACCACGGGGGCGTTGTAGACCGCGGAGAAGGTGAAGGACTCCGCGACGTCGCCCTGGCTGGAGGCGCCGTCACCGAAGTACGCGATCACCGCGCTGTCGGCGCCGTCCTTGGCGATGCCCATCGCGTAGCCGGTCGCGTGCAGCGTCTGGGAACCGATGACGATCGTGTACAGCTGGAAGTTGTTGCTGTTCGGGTCCCAGCCGCCGTTGTTCACGCCTCGGAACATGCCCAGCAGGTTGGTCGGGTCGACCCCGCGGCACCAGGCGACGCCGTGCTCGCGGTAGGTCGGGAAGACGTAGTCGTCCTCGCGGGTCGCGCGGCCGGAGCCGATCTGGGCGGCCTCCTGGCCGAGCAGCGACGCCCACAGGCCCAGCTCGCCCTGGCGCTGCAGGGAGGTGGCCTCGGCGTCGAAGCGGCGGGTGAGCACCATGTCGCGGTAGAGGCCGCGGAGCTCTTCAGGGGTGATGCCGGCGACGTACTTGTCGTACTCGGCGTTCTTGACGCGCTTGCCCTCGGGCGTCAGCAATTGCACGAGCTCGGGGTCCGTGCTCGGCGATTTCCTTGCGGTTGTCTTGCCGGCCGTGCTCTTGGTACCGGCGCTGCGTCGCGGCTTGCGCGCGGCAGTGCTCTCCACGGTCACGTGTGCTCCTCCGTCGGTCCGGCTACCCGGGTTCGCCGGGCGCCAGTGCGGCTCACCTGAAGCCCTACGGACGCACAGGGTGGGTGCGGCTCATGGGGGACAGGCGTGACAGGTGCCCCGGCGAGCGCCCTGCAATAGGCACGTTACCCAGTGCTCCACATTTCTGTGAAACCCCTCCTGACCTGCGATTTTGCTTGGATTTCCAAGTAAATCGCGAAAGTCGGGAACAAGTCCTGGTCACAGCCTTGCAGGGGGCCGGAACAACGGCACGTTATATCGGTGACCCAGGTCACGGGAAGAGTCGCCGGACGTGAGATCGCAGCCGGAGGTGTCCTCGGAGTACCACCCGGTCGGCCGATATGCCCCGAAAACGCCACACGCGCGTGCAGCCCGTTGCCGGGCCGCACGCGCGTGTACAGGCTGTTTTGCGCCAGGAGGGCGCCAGGAAGGCGCCAAGGAAGGGGTCAGCCCTCGACGCCGCCCGTCGGCGGTGTCGGCAGCGTGGGATCCTCGGTCGGCTCGTCCGTCGGCTCCGTGGTGGTCGGCTCGTCCGTCGGCTCCGTGGTGGTCGGCTCCTCCGTCGGCTCCTCCGTCGGCTCCTCCGTCGGCTCCTCCGTCGGCTCTTCCGTCGGCGTGTCCGTCGGCGTGTAGTCCGGGTCGGTGCCCGTGCCGGAGCCGTCGTCCGTGACCTCGTCGGTCGGCTCGTCGGTCGGCTCGTCCGTCGGATCGTCGGTGGCCTTGTCCTCGTCGGTGGTCTGCGAGGTGGTCGGCGTCTCCTTGGTGTCTCCGCCGCCGCCACCACCACCGCCGTTGTTCAGTGCCAGCGCGACACCCGCCGCGATGGCGATCACGGCGAGGACGGCGAGGATCCACAGCTTGCCGCGCCCGCTGCCCCTGTTCCCGCGCCCCTCGAAGCCGCCGTCGTCTCCGCCGCCGTACCCGGAGGGGATGATCGGCTGCGGGATCTGCGTCGTGCCGGAGCCGGAGTCGCCGGGGTGCCCCATGACGGTCGTGTTCGCGAAGCCCGCGGCCGGAGTGTTCCGGCCTTCGTGCATCGCCACCGGGCCGGTGTTCCAGGTGCCGGTGTGGCCGCCCTGGTCGTACAGCATCTGCAGGGCGTACTGGACGAGGCCGCGCATCTCCTCGGCCGTCTGGAAGCGGTCGTCCGGTTCCTTGGCGAGGGAGCGCATGACCAGGCCGTCGAGCTCCGGCGGCACGGCGTCGGAGGCCTCGGACGGCGGGGTCGGGATGTCCTGGACGTGCTGGTAGACCACCGACAGCGGCGTCTCGCCGGTGAACGGCGGGCGCAGTGCGAGGAGTTCGTAGAGCAGGCAGCCCGTCGCGTACAGGTCGGAGCGGTGGTCGACCGCCTTGCCGAGCGCCTGCTCGGGCGACAGGTACTGCGGGGTGCCCATGACCATGCCGGTCTGCGTCATCGTCGACTGCGCGCCGTGCAGGGCGCGGGCGATGCCGAAGTCCATCACCTTCACGGCGCCGTTGTGCGTGATGATGACGTTGGCGGGCTTGATGTCGCGGTGCACGATGCCGTGCTGGTGCGAGTAGGCGAGGGCCTCCAGGACACCGGAGACGATGATCAGGGCCTGCTCGGGGCCGGGCGCCTCGGCGTTGAGGAGGAGGTCGCGGATGGTGCGGCCCTCGACGATCTCCATCACGATGTACGGCACGCTGTGCGCGCCCACGACGTCCTCGCCGGAGTCGTACACGGCGACGATCGCATGGTGGTTGAGGCCGGCCACCGACTGGGCCTCGCGCGTGAAGCGCGCCTTGGAGACGGGGTCCTCGGCGAGGTCGGAGCGCAGCAGCTTGACCGCCACGGTGCGTCCGAGGCGTACGTCCTCGGCCGCGAACACCTCGGCCATGCCGCCCCGGCCGAGTCTGCGGGTCAGCCGATATCGGCCGTCCCCGACAAGTCCGCCATTACCCCACATTTCCGGCGCATCTGACATACCGCCGCCAGCCGCCTCGGGGTCGGACGGGCCCTGAGCGCGCTGCTGCTGTGCCATCGGTCCTCGCCGTCGTTTCTGCCCGCGGTGCGCGCGGTGTTGTTACGGTCTCCGTCGGCCACGCTACAGGCTCGGCGCAAGCCGTCGGTCCGAGACGGTGGCCCCGGCCTGACGAAGACGGACCGGCCATCAAACCGTTACTCCGTCCCGTCGTGCAAATTCTGTGCGCCGGCCGTACAGCCCCTGTAACGCTTCCGCGACGCTGCCTTCGCGTACGGTCACGGAACGGGCACCGCGCTTGACCTGTCAGTGCCGTGGGGCAGACTTGGCCGGGAATACCACATTGGATCACTCGGGATCACTCGATCCACGGCAATCGCAGGCGCCCGAGAGGGTACGGGGGACGCAGAACATGAGCCAGGACGGCGCACAGGGCCAGAACGCGGGGCGGTCGCTGGCCGGCGGCCGCTATCAGCTGCGCGACCTGCTCGGCCAGGGCGGCATGGCCGCCGTGCATCTCGCCTACGACTCCGTGCTCGACCGGCAGGTCGCGGTCAAGACGCTGCACACCGAACTCGGCCGCGAACAGGCCTTCCGCGAGCGCTTCCGCCGCGAGGCCCAGGCCGTGGCGAAGCTCACGCACACCAACATCGTCTCGGTGTTCGACACCGGCGAGGACGAAGTCGACGGCATGACGACGCCGTACATCGTCATGGAGTACATCGAGGGCCGCCCCCTCAGCTCCGTCTTCGACGAGGACGTACGGCAGTTCGGCGCGATGCCCGCAGACAAGGCGCTGAAGATCACCGCGGATGTGCTCGCGGCGCTGGAGATCAGCCACGAGATGGGCCTGGTCCACCGGGACATCAAGCCGGGCAACGTGATGATGAACAAGCGCGGCGTCGTCAAGGTCATGGACTTCGGCATCGCGCGCGCCATGCAGTCCGGTGTGACGTCGATGACACAGACCGGCATGGTGGTCGGCACCCCGCAGTACCTATCGCCGGAACAGGCACTGGGCCGGGCCGTGGACGCCCGCTCCGACCTCTACTCGGTCGGCATCATGCTGTTCCAACTGGTCACCGGGCGGCTGCCGTTCGACGCCGACTCACCGCTGGCGATCGCGTACGCGCACGTGCAGGAGGAGCCGGTGCCTGCGTCCTCGATCAACAGCGCCCTGCCGCCGGCCGTGGACGCGCTGATCGCCCGCGCGCTGAAGAAGAACCCGAACGAGCGCTTCCCGAGCTCCGAGTCCATGCGCGACGAGTGCCTGCGCGTGGCCGCGTCCTTCCAGGCGGCCCCGCCCAGCATCGTGCCCGGCTCGCAGACGCAGAGCGGCCAGGGCGTCGGCGCCTCGGTGTTCCCGCCGGTCGGCCAGACGTCCCCGCCCGCGGGCTCCGTCCAGTCGCCGTACCAGCAGACGCCGGCCCCGAACCCGTACGGCACCCCGCCGCCGTCGATGCCGTCGCCGGCATACGGCTACCCGCAGCAGCAGGGCTTCCAGACGCCGCCACCGGCCTCGTACTCCCCGCAGCCGGGCCACCCGACCCCGGCGCCGTACACCATGTCGCCCCAGACGCAGGCCACTTCGGGCGGCGGCAAGAGCAACCGGCCGATGATCATCGGCTCGATCATCGTGTCCGTCGTCGCGGTGGGCGGCCTGATCGTGGCCCTGACGCTGAAGGGCGGGGGCACCGAGGACGACGGGGGTGGGAGCGGCGGCACGACGGCGACGGCGACGTCGCACGAGCCTGGGTACCGGGCCGGGGACAAGGGTCGTACGGTCGAGACCACCGAGTGCACCGAGCCGTTGGAGTCGACCTTCGACCCCGATCAGGTGCGGATGCCGGATCTCACGTACAAGGACTGGGATTCGGTGGTCGAGTGTCTGAAGGCCGCGGGATGGGACGACTACGAACCGACGAAGGTGGACGAGAACACCTTCGGCGAGGGCACCGTGCTCAGGCAGACTCCCAAGGCGGGGACGGACTTCGACCCGGATGACCCGCCGGAGATGCAGTTCGAAGTCTCCACTGGTAACCCTGCCTAGCCTGACCGGAGATCCGGTCTGGCCTTGGCTGCGCCAGGGCGACTTCCACTACGCGAGCAAGACCCACGCGGACGACATTTACCTCGAACTGCACGACAGGAAGGCGGACGGGCACCACGTCCGCATCCGGGCGCAGTCCCTCACCCCGGACCGAGTGGTGACCAACTACGCCTGGCGCTCCGTCACCGCCGGCGCCGGCACCGCCGGCACGTGGGTGACCTCGTTGAAGGACAACCGCGGCATCTGGGCGATGCGTATCCAGGTCTGCGTCTTCGAGGGAGATTCGGCGCTCGGCTGCGAGGTGTCCGCCTGGGACGGCAACACCTACTACTGAGCCCGGTAGTTCCCATGACTGAGGGGCCCGCGGAAGCGGGCCCCTCAGTCATGTCCACGCGTCAGCTGATCCTGGCGTAGCCGTAGTTGATCAGCTTCTTCACGTCCGCCGTGCGGTTGGCCTCCGAGGAGGCGGTCAGCACGGCGCCCATGACCTGCTCGCCGTTCATCGTGGCGGCGAAGACGAGGCAGTACTTGGCCTCGGTGCCGGAGCCGGTCTTGATGCCGAGCGTGCCGTTCCAGCCGAGCAGCGCGTTGGTGTTCTTCCACGCCGCCATCGTGCGGGTGGAACCGGTCTTCGTGATCGTCTTGGCCGTGTACGACTTGGTCTTCACGACGGTCTTGAACGTGGAGCTCTTCATCACGCTGCGGGCGAGCTTCGTCAGGTCGCGCGGCGTCGAGGCGTTGGAGCCGTTGCTTATGCCGTCGAAGGAGTCGAACTTCGTGTTCGTCATGCCCAGGCTCTTGGCCATGGTGTTCATCTTGCCGATGAAGCTCTTGGTGCGGGCCGAGACCGTCGAGCCGGAACCGAACTTGTCGGCGAGGGCCATCGCGGCGTCGCAGCCGGAGGGCAGCATCATCCCGTACAGCAGCTGACGGACGGTCACCTTGTCGCCGACGATCAGGTGGGCCGTCGACGGGTAGCCCTTGCGGACCATGTAATCGCTGACCTCCTTCTTGATCGTCACCTTGGTGTCCAGGTTCAGGTTCGACTGCGACAGTACGACCTTCGCGGTCATGATCTTCGTGGTGGAGGCGGTGAGCCTCTTGGTGTCAGCGGCCTTGGTGAAGAGCGTCGTGCCGGTCGCGCTGTTCATCAGGTACCCGCCCTTGGCGGTGATGGAGGGCGCCGTCACGGCCTGCGCGGGAGCCGCGGTGAGGGCTCCGGTCACGAGCACGGCGCCGGTCGTGACGGCGACGGCTGCGGCTCTGCGCACGCGGAGGCCCTTGGTGGCGGTTATCAACTTAAATACCCCGATTACGTCGAATGCCCCGAAAGTGCGGCCGAGTTGGAAGGGGAAGAAAGTGGGGCCGCACGTGTGTGACACGTAATTAACACAGAAGGTTGTGCACCAGATGCGGCAGGTGCCGCGTCTTTACCCAGGGATTCCTTTTGGGGTCCGCATGGTGGACGCCGACCGCCATGCGTACGTGTTGTATCTATGCTGTGGCCATGCCTTCCGCCCCACCCGCCCCGCTCAGGCAGCCACCCGCCGCCGACCGCGTCTACAGCCACGTCAAACAGGGCGTCCTGGACCGCCGTTACGAGGGCGGCACCCTCCTTACCGAGGGCGAGCTGGCCGAGGCCGTGGGGGTCTCGCGCACCCCGGTGCGGGAGGCGCTGCTGCGGCTGGAGGCCGAAGGGCTGATCAAGCTCTACCCGAAGAAGGGCGCACTGGTCCTGCCGGTCTCCGCACAGGAGATCAAGGACGTGGTGGAGACGCGGATGCTTGTGGAGGAGCACGCGGCGCGCAAGGCCGTCCCCGCGCCCCCCGGACTCATCGAGCGCCTGGAGGAACTGCTCGCCCGGCAGAAGGCACAGGCCGCCGCCGGTGACCTCGCCGGTGCCGCCGTCACCGACCGGTGCTTCCATGTGGAGATCGTCCGCAGCGGCGGCAACGAGATCCTGTCGCGGCTGTACGACCAACTGCGCGACCGGCAACTGCGCATGGGCGTGGCCGTCCTGCACTCCCACCCCGACCGGATCGCCAAGACCCTCGTCGAGCACGAGGAGATCCTGCAGGCCCTGCGCTCGGGGGACGCCGAGGAGGCCGTCGGGATGGTCCACCGGCACATCGGCTGGTTCTCGCATCTGGCGCGGGGTGAGGAGCGATGAAGGCTGCCGCGTTGCCGGGCGGTCCTCCCTCAGAGGGGTCACCCCCGGGCGGCCGCCGCGCCGTCGCCATCTGGGGCATCGGCGTCTCGGTCTACTTCGTCGCCGTCATCTTCCGTACGTCCCTCGGGGTCGCCGGCCTCGACGCGGCGGACCGCTTCCACGTGAACGCCTCGGCCCTGTCGACGTTCTCGATCCTCCAACTGCTCGTCTACGCGGGCATGCAGATACCCGTCGGCCTGCTGGTCGACCGGCTCGGCACCAAGAAGGTGCTGGCCATCGGCGTGGTGCTGTTCACGGCGGGCCAACTCGGCTTCGCCTTCTCGCCGTCGTACGGCACGGCCCTCGCCTCGCGCGCCCTGCTGGGCTGCGGCGACGCGATGACGTTCATCAGCGTGCTGCGGCTCGGCACCCGCTGGTTCCCGGCCCGACGCGGCCCGCTGATCGCACAGCTCGCGGGCCTTGCGGGCATGGCGGGCAACCTCGTCTCCACACTGGTCCTGGCGCGGCTGCTGCACGGGGTGGGCTGGACGGCGGCGTTCGCGGGCAGCGCGGCCGCCGGTGTCGTCGTACTCGTCCTGCTGCTCCTGTTCCTCAAGGACCACCCCGAGGGGCACGAGCCGGAACCGCTCGCGCACCGGGGGTCGGCGTACGTACGACGCCAGATAGCCGCGTCCTGGCGGGAGCCCGGCACCCGTCTCGGGCTGTGGGTGCACTTCACGACGCAGTTCCCGGCGATGGTGTTCCTGCTGCTGTGGGGCATGCCGTTCCTGGTGGAGGCGCAGGGGCTGTCCCGGGCGACGGCCGGTGAACTGCTTACCCTGGTCGTCCTGTCGAACATGGTCGTGGGCCTCGTCTACGGCCAGGTCGTCGCCCGGCACCACGAGGCGCGGCTCCCGCTGGCGCTGGGCACGGTGGGAGCGACGGCGGTGCTGTGGGCGACGACACTGGCCTGGCCCGGTGCGACGGCGCCGATGTGGCTGCTGATCGTGCTGTGCACGGTGCTCGGGGCGTGCGGGCCCGCCTCCATGCTCGGCTTCGACTTCGCGCGGCCGGCGAACCCGCCGGAGCGTCAGGGGACGGCGTCCGGGATCACCAACATGGGCGGGTTCGTCGCCTCGATGACGACACTGTTCGCGATCGGCGTGCTGCTCGACGCGACGGGGGACGACTACGCCGTCGCCTTCTCGGCGGTGTTCGTCCTCCAGGCCCTGGGCGTCAGCCAGATCCTGCGGCTGCGCGGGCGCGCGGCGCGCAGGGAGCGGGAGCGGCTGGTCGCCAGCAGGGTGGAGACCGTACACGTGCCGGCGTAGCCGGAGGGGACGTCAGCCGCGTACGGGCACGAGCGTGAGGTAGGCGATCCCGAGCACCCCGCGGTAGCTCATCCACTGGGCGCGATGCCGGTCGAGGCGCTCGCGCGTCTCGGCCGCGAGCGGGTGATCCGGGTGTTCGGCCAGCCAGATCTCGACGTCCGCCTGGTACGCCGACTCGAACTCCTCCCACTCACCGAGGGTCGCCGTCTCCGTCCACTCCGGGCGGAAACCGGCGTCGACCACGAGGTCGAGCAGGGTCGCGAGGTCGTGGTGGTCGGTGGGGGCGGCTCCGGGCCACATGCCGGAGAGCTCGGCAGCCGTCGGGGTGCGCTGCCAGAAACCCTCCCCGAGCAGTACGCGTCCGCCGTCGGCGACCAGGCGGCGCAGTTCGCGCAGGGCGTCCATGAGGAGCTGGGGCGGCTCGGCCGAGCTCAGGGCCTGGCTCGCCCCGACGCACAGCACCAGGTCGGCCGGACCGCGTGCGGTCCCGACCGCGGACTCCTCGACGAACTCGGCCCGGCCCGCCAGCCCTCGGTCCTCGGCAAGGCGGCGGCCGCGTGCGAGATCCTCGGCCTTGATGTCGATGCCGACCCCCGTCGCGTCGGGCGCGGCGGACAGGACGCGCAGCATCAGCTCGCCCCAGCCGCAGCCGATGTCGAGGACCGACGTGGGGTTCGTGCGGGTGAGCCGCTGGACGAGGCCCTGCGCCCGTGCCTCGGACAGCGGACCGTGGAAGGTCAGCCGGGTGAGGCGGGGCGGTTCGTCGGTACGGTGGCCGGGGGCGGCCTCGGTTGCAGTTGTCGTGTCAGTCACGGCAGGCACGCTAACTCGGCGTTCCCTGCCGCCGACAGCGAATAACGGGCAGCCGCCTCCCGGCACTCGGCGCCCGCCTTCCGGCACTCGGCACTCGGCACCCGGCGCCCGGCGCCCGACGGGATTGGATTCCTACGGCGTGACCGTGAAGTTCCGCAGGATCGCCGCGGTCAGGTCCGCGTCGCCCTCCGACTTCAGCCGGTCCGCCGCGGCCTCCGGCGTGATGCGGCCGCAGGCCAGGCGGACGTAGGTCTCCCAGTCGAGGGTGAGGGTGGCGGCGGGGCCCAGCGCGGGGGCCGTTTCGAGGGTGCCGCGGCCCTGGATGTCGATGCGGATCGTGCGCAGGAACTCGATCGGACCGTGCACGTCGAGGACGATCGCCGAACTGCGGGGCGCGTCCGCCTTGGTGGCGATGATGTCGGGCAGCTTGGACAGCAGGACGTCACGGGCGACGTGCGCGCCGGGGGAGTCGAGGTTGCCGGGGCGGCCGAGGGCCGCGCGCAGGTCCTGTTCGTGGACCCAGATGTCGAACGCGTGGGTGCGCATCGACTCCTCGAGGGTGAGCTCCGCCCCCAGCGGGCCGCGCACCTTCGTGCCGGGGTCGCGGGACTCGTTGCGCAGCTGGCGGTTGCGGCGGATGACCGTGTACTCCAGCTCGGACGTCATCTCCGGCGCCGTGTGGTGGCGGCGGACGTCGACCTGCATCTCCATGTAGCGCTGGCTGTCGTTCGTGACGTGGAAGAGGTCGCGCGGAAGCGTGTGGATGGGACGCGGGTCGCCGAGCATCTCGCAGTCCAGTCCGATGACATGGGACACGACGTCGCGGACGGACCAGCCGGGGCAGGGCGTGCGCCGATTCCACTCGCCCTCCACAAGCGGCGTCACCAGCTCGGATATCGCTTCGATGGAGTGGGTCCAGGCGTCGGCGTAGGGCTGGAGGGTGGGATGCAGACTCACGGAAACGGGACCCCTCGGCGGTTGGAACGTCGGTACGCGGGCAGGTTGTGGCGGCGGTGCCAGTGGGCGGCGGCGGGTGTCTTGAAACGCTAAGTTACGCTGCTGTGAGGCACCCCGGCAGTGCTTTCGTGTGACGATCGTAGGCCCCGCGTGGATGCCCGTGTGGACCGCTCGAATGCCAGGACGGTGGTAGTGTGCGCGCCTCTCTGCTTCAGATCGACGTCAATGAGGGCGAATCGGTCGAATCGCGTCGGCTGAGGGTCGCCTCGCTCGTGCGGGAACAGGCGGGCGCGGATCTGGTCGTCCTGCCCGAGCTGTGGACCACCGGGGCGTTCGCCTACGAGGACTTCGGCAGCGGGGCCGAGCCGCTCGAAGGGCCCACGCACGAGGCGATGGCGAAGGCCGCGAGCGACGCGGGCGTGTGGCTGCACGCGGGCTCGATCCCCGAACGGGACCCTGACGGAGCGCTCTACAACACCTCTCTCGTCTTCTCCCCCTCGGGTGATCTGGCCGCCGCATACCGCAAGATCCATCGCTTCGGCTTCGACAAGGGCGAGGCGGTGCTGATGGGCGCGGGCGACGAACTGGTGACGGTCCGGCTGCCCGAGACGACCCTTGGTGTGGCCACGTGCTACGACCTCCGCTTCCCCGAACTCTTCCGCGGCCTCGTCGACGCCGGCGCCGAGACCCTGGTCGTCCCGGCGGGCTGGCCGGAGCGCCGCCGGGCGCACTGGACGCTGCTGGCTCAGGCGCGGGCGGTGGAGAACCAGGCGTTCGTGCTCGCCTGTGGAACGGCCGGGACGCACGCGGGAGTTCCGCAGGCCGGTCACTCGATCGTGGTCGATCCGTGGGGCGAGGTGCTGGCGCAGGCCGGTGCGGGGGAGCAGGTCCTCACGGTGGAGTTCGACCCGGGGAAGGTCGCGGTGACGCGGGATCGGTTCCCGGCGCTCAAGGACCGGATGCTGGGGCTGACGCCGCCGCGTCGCTGACGCCGTACCGTCCCCCTCCCCCCCCCGGGGGCAGCCATCCGTCAGTCGTCGTCCCCTCGCTCCTTCTCCGCCAGGTGGATCACGCACACCGCCACCGCGATCAGCAGCGCCGGATCCGCGTCGTCCCGTACGACGTCCACGCCGTAGGTCTCCCGCACGTGCAGCCACCGGCGGGATACGACGGCCAGCAGCTCGCCGTCGTACTCGACGGCGAACTCGCGGTCGAGGATCTTGCCGCTGACGTCGAGTTCCGTGCTGCCGTCCGCCAGGGACACCCGGTAGTGGTTGCGCAGCAGGGACAGCCGCTTGCGGCGGATCGTGGCGAGCGGTTCACCGGCCCGCTCGATCACCATCGTGTCGCGCAGGGCGAGCATCTTCTGGTGGATGTCGATGAGGACGCGCCCCTGGGTGTCCTTCAGCTCGAAGGTGTCCCGCAGCCGCATCGCCTTGCCGTCGACGAGGAACACCTTGTTGCCCCGGTCGTCCTCGATCCAGTAGTCGTCACCGAAGCCGAGGAGCCGGTCGCGTACGAGGAATCTCATGACACGAGGGGTTCCCCGCCGCCCGGTCCGAAACGCCGTCTGTAGGCCGACGGGCTGAGTCCCGTGTCGCGGCGCACGCGCGCGCGTAGGTTCGCCGCGGTGCCGAGCCCGCACCTGGCCGCCACCACGTCGAGCCGTTCCTCCCCGCGCTCGATCAGCCGGCACGCCAGTGCCACGCGCTCCCCCGTCAGCCAGGCCAGCGGGGTCGTCCCGAGCTGCGCCCGGAAACGGCGGTGCAGGGTGGCCGGCGACACCGCCGCCCGCGCCGCCAGGCCCGCCACCGTCAGCGGCTCGCCCAGCCGCTGCTGCGCCCACGCCAGCAGGGGCGCCAGCGACTCGTCCGGCACGTCCGGCACCGGCCGCTCCACGAACTGCTTCTGCCCGCCGTCACGGTGTGCGGCGAACACGAGCCTGCGAGAGACCGCGTTGGCGACTTCGGCGCCATGGTCGCGCCGTACGACATGCAGGCACAGGTCGAGCGCTGCGGCGCTGCCCGCGGCGGTCAGGATGTCGCCCTCGTCGACGAAGAGCACGTCCGGTTCCAGCAGGACCTCGGGGTGCAGCGCGCGGAAGGTGTCGGCCCAGCGCCAGTGGGTGGTGGCGCGGCGTCCGTCGAGCAGCCCGGCCTCGGCGAGCGCGAAGCTGCCGGTGCACAGGCTCATGACGCGGGCCCCGCGCGCGTGGCTGCGCCGGATGGCGTCGAGCACGGCGGCGCCGCGCGGCACGACGTTGTCCGGACGGCCGGGCACGACGAGGGTGTCCGCCGCGTCGACCGCCTCCAGTCCGGGCACGCCGGTCAGCGTGAAGAAGCCGTGGTTCATCCGGACCTCGGGCGTGGGCGTGCACAGCGTCACGTCGTACAGCGGCCCGGCGAGGCCCAGCTCGGGCCGCGGCAGTCCGAACAGCTCGGTGGCGACGCCGACCTCGAAGGGGTTGGTGCCCTCGTCGACGATCACGGCGACGCGGTGCGCCGAGGGCTGCTGAGAGGATCCTTGCGCCATATGCGATTCCTAGCACTCGTGCGGCGCGGGTACCACCCGCACGATGAGCGCATGGAACCCATCTCCCAGCCCGTCTCCCGGCCCGTCTCCCAGCCCGTCTCCCAGCCCATCTCCCAGGCCATCTCCCTGGAAGAGGCCCTCGCCTCCTTCACGCAGACCTGGAGCCCCCGGATCGTCACGGCCGTCAACGACTACGACGTCCGCGTCGCCAAGGTCGACGGCGAGCACGTCTGGCACGTCCACGACCACACCGACGAGTTCTTCCTGGTCCTGGACGGCGAACTGCACATCGCCCTGCGCGAGCCCCAGGGCGAGCGCACGGTCGTCCTCCCCAGGGGCGCCGTCTTCACGGTCCCCCGCGGCACCGAACACAAGCCGTACGCCCCCGCCCCCACGGCCATCCTTCTCTTCGAACCCACGGGCACCCTGACCGTCGGCGACCACCACGACGAGGTTCCGGACCATGTGGACGCGACCACCGGGCATGCGCTGACCTGACTGTCAGTGGCCGGTGGCACCCTGGGGGGCATGAACGACTCCGCACCTCGACGCGTCCGCGTCCGCGCCCCCGAGCTGGTCGGCGACGGCGGCTGGCTGAACACGGGCGACCGCTCGTACTCCCTCGTCGACCTGCGCGGACGCATCGTCATCCTGGACTTCTGGACCTTCTGCTGCATCAACTGCCTGCACGTCCTGGACGAGCTCAGAGAGCTGGAGGAGAAGCACCGGGACACGGTGGTCGTCATCGGTGTCCACTCCCCGAAGTTCGTCCACGAGGCCGAGCATCAGGCCGTCGTCGATGCCGTGGAGCGGTACGGCGTCGAGCATCCGGTGCTCGACGACCCCGAGCTGGCCACCTGGAAGCAGTACGCGGTGCGGGCGTGGCCGACGCTCGTCGTGATCGATCCGGAGGGGTACGTCGTCGCGCAGCACGCCGGGGAGGGGCATGTGCATGCGATCGAGCGACTCGTGACCGAGTTGGAGGCCGAGCACGAGGAGAAGGGGACGCTGCGGCGCGGGGACGGCCCGTATGTCGCGCCGGAGCCGGAGCCGACCTCCTTGCGTTTCCCGGGCAAGGCACTACTGCTGCCGAGCGGGAACTTCCTGGTCAGTGACACCACCCGGCATCAGCTGGTGGAGCTGGACGCGGACGGGGAGACGGTCGTGCGCCGGATCGGTTCCGGCACGCGCGCCTTCGCCGACGGTCCGGCCCGCACGGCGGCCTTCAGCGAGCCGCAGGGCCTCGCCCTCCTCGACGGGACGACGGCCGTCGTCGCCGACACCGTCAACCACGCTCTGCGCCGCCTCGACCTCGCCACCGGCGAGGTCAGCACGCTCGCGGGCACCGGCAGGCAGTGGTGGCAGGGCTCGCCCACGTCCGGTCCCGCGCGCGAGGTGGACCTGTCGTCACCGTGGGACGTGGCCGTCTTCGCCGGGAGGGTGTGGATCGCCATGGCCGGCGTCCACCAGCTGTGGGCGTACGACCCGGCCGACGGCACAGTGTCCGTCACAGCCGGCACGACCAACGAGGGCCTGGTCGACGGTCCCGGCGCCGAGGCCTGGTTCGCCCAGCCGTCCGGCCTCGCCGTATCCCCCGACGGGGAGCGTCTCTGGCTCGCCGACTCCGAGACGAGCGCCCTGCGCCGGGTCGAGCTCGACGGCACCGTCCACACCGCCGTGGGCACCGGCCTGTTCGACTTCGGGCACCGCGACGGTGCCGCGGAACAGGCCCTGTTGCAGCACCCGTTGGGCGTGACCGCTCTGCCCGACGGCTCGGTCGCGATCAGCGACACCTACAACCACGCCCTGCGCCGCTACGACCCCGCGAGCGGCCAGGTCACCACCCTGGCCACGGATCTGCGGGAGCCGTCGGACGCCGTGCTCGTCGGGGACGAGATCGTGGTGGTGGAGTCGGCCGGGCACCGGCTGACCCGGCTGCGCCTGCCGGAGGAGGCCGTGCGCGTGGATGCGGTCGCCCACCGCACCCGGCGCGCCGCCACCGAAGTCGCCCCCGGCAGGCTTCAGTTGGACGTGATCTTCCAGGCGCCGGCAGGCCAGAAGCTCGACACCCGATACGGCCCGGCGACGCGGCTCCTGGTCTCCGCCACCCCGCCCGAGCTGCTGCTCTCGGGCGAGGGTGCGGACACCGGTCTCGCCCGCACCCTCCACCTCAACCCCGAGATCGCCGAGGGCGTCCTGCACGTCTCGGCGATGGCGGCGTCCTGCGACACAGCATCCGACAGTGGCTCCGCCGCGGGTTCCGCCAACGAATACCCCGCCTGCCACGTCCATCAGCAGGACTGGGGTGTGCCGGTCCGCGTGACCGGGACCGGCGCGGACCGGCTCCCGTTGGTGCTCGCCGGGATGGACAGCGGGGCGGAGTCTCAGACGCCGTAACCGTCGCTGTAGCCGTCCCTCCGATGCTGGGGCTCCTGGCCGACGACCGGTGTCGTCGGCGGGACCACCACGCGCTTGCGCCTGGCGATGCTGCTGAACGTCGTGACGCCGATGAGCCCCACGATCATGAGGATGATCCCGACCAGGTCGAGATTGACCCCCTCCATCTCCCAGTCCGTTGCAAACGTGAGGATGGCTCCTGCGGCGATGAGGATGATGCACCCGCCGAGGCCCATGAGTTGTCGCCTCCCTGTCCGGTCCGGTGGTTCCGGTCGGAGGCGGGTACCCCACCGCCCGGGAACTACCCCTCCAGGAACGCCACCAACGAGTTCGCCAGCAGCCACGGGTCTTCCGCGCCGCACAACTCCCGCGCGCTGTGCATGGAGAGGATCGCCACGCCGATGTCGACGGTCTTGATGCCGTGCCGGGCCGCGGTGATCGGGCCGATCGTCGTGCCGCAGGGCATGGAGTTGTTGGAGACGAAGGACTGGAAGGGCACGTCGGCCTTCTCGCAGGCCGCCGCCCACACCGCCCGGCCCGAGCCGTCGGTCGCGTAGCGGTTGTTGACGTTGACCTTCAGGATCGGCCCGCCGTTGACGCGCGGGTGGTGCGTCGGGTCGTGGCGCTCCGCGTAGTTGGGGTGGACCGCGTGGCCCGTGTCGGAGGACAGACAGACCGTGCCGGCGAAGGCCCGCGCCCGGTCCTCGTACGACCCTCCGCGCGCGAACACCGAGCGCTCCAGGACGCCGCCCAGCAGCGGGCCGTCGGCACCCGTGTCGCTCTGCGAGCCGTTCTCCTCGTGGTCGAAGGCGGCCAGCACCGGGATGTACGGCAGTGCGGCGCCCGAGCCGGCCACCGCGGCCAGCGCCGCGGTTCCGGCGTGGACCGAGAGCAGGTTGTCCATGCGCGGGCCCGCGACGAGTTCCTTGTCGCGGCCCAGGTAGGCAGGCGGCTCCACGGAGTGCACCATCAGGTCCCAGCCGGCGACCTCGCCCGCCGCGAGCCCGGCCGTCTCCTCGAGGAAGGCGATCAGATCGCCGTCGCGCACATCGCTGCCAAGGCCCCAAATGGGCTGCAGATGCCGCTGCTTGTCGAGCTTGAGCCCCTCCGCCGACACGGAACGGTCCAGGTGGATGGCGAGTTGGGGGACGCGCAGCAGCGGCCGGTCCACGTTCACCAGCTGTGTCGTACCGTCCCGCAGCGTCAGCCGGCCCGCGATGCCCAGGTCGCGGTCGAGCCAGGAGTTGAGGAGCGGTCCGCCGTAGATCTCCACGGCCACCTGCCGCCAGCCGTGCGCACCGGTGTCGGGCAGCGGCTTCACGCGCAGGTTGGGGGAGTCCGTGTGCGCGCCGACGATCCGGTACGGCGTGTGGGGCGCCGCGCCCTCGGGGACGTACCAGGCCACGATCGCGCCACCGCGCAGCACGTACTTGCCGCCGCTCGTTCCGTCCCAGGCGTCCGTCTCCGAGACCTGCCTGAATCCGGCCTTTTCCAGCCGTTCGGCGGTGTTCGCCACGGCGTGGTACGGCGTCGGGCTCGCCGCCAGGAAGGACATGAGGTCGTCGGTGTGGCCGCGGTCGAAGCGGGGGGGTTCGCTCATGGGTTCACCTTAACGACGTACGAGGGCCCGCTCCCGGTGAAGGGGAGCGGGCCCTCGTAAGGGCGATGTGGAATGTCCGTGAGTGACTGGAACAGGTGGCTTGAAAGGGGCGGTGGCGGCGTCCCTTCGCCGCCTTCGCCGCCTTCGCCGAGTGGAAGGGGCCGACTAGAAGGCGGCCTCGTCCAGCTCCATCAGGTCCAGCTCGACGCCCTCGGCGAGCTTGCGCGCGCCGGTGACGCCCGGCAGGACGTTGGCCGCGAAGAACTTCGCCGCCGCGATCTTGCCGGTGTAGAAGGCCTTGTCCTTGGCGGAGGCCGTCTCCAGCTTCTCGGCGGCGACCGTGGCGCCCTTGAGCAGCAGGTAGCCGACGACCACGTCACCGGAGGCCAGCAGCAGGCGGGTGGTGTTCAGGCCCACCTTGTAGATGTTCTTGACGTCCTGCTCGGTGGCCGCGAGGTCGGTCAGCATCAGACCGACGATCGCCTCCAGCTCGACGGCGGCCTTCGCGAGGTGCTCGCGGGCTCCGGCCAGCTCCTCGCCGCCCTCACCGAGCGCCAGGAACTTCTTGATGTCCTCGGCGAGCGAGTTCAGCGCGGCGCCCTGGTTGCGGACGATCTTCCGGAAGAAGTAGTCCTGCCCCTGGATCGCCGTCGTGCCCTCGTACAGGGTGTCGATCTTGGCGTCGCGGATGTACTGCTCGATCGGGTACTCCTGGAGGAACCCGGAGCCGCCGAAGGTCTGCAGCGACTGGGCGAGCTGCTCGTAGCCCTTCTCGGAGCCGTAGCCCTTCACGATCGGCAGGAGCAGGTCGTTCAGGGCCTCCAGCGTGGAGGCGTCCTCGCCGGCGGCCTCCTTGACCTGGATCTCGTCCTGGATGGACGCCGTGTAGAGCACCAGCGCGCGCATGCCCTCCGCGTACGCCTTCTGCGTCATCAGCGAGCGGCGGACGTCGGGGTGGTGAGTGATGGTGACCTTGGGCGCGGTCTTGTCCATGAAGTTCGCCAGGTCCGGACCCTGGACGCGCTCCTTGGCGTACTCCAGCGCGTTCAGGTAGCCCGTCGACAGCGTGGAGATCGCCTTCGTGCCGACCATCATGCGGGCGAACTCGATGATGCGGAACATCTGGCGGATGCCGTCGTGCTTGTCGCCGATCAGCCAGCCCTTGGCGGGGTGCTGGTCGCCGAAGGTCATCTCGCAGGTGTTGGAGGCCTTCAGGCCCATCTTGTGCTCGACGTTCGTGGCGTAGACGCCGTTGCGCTCGCCCAGCTCGCCGGTCTCGAAGTCGAACAGGTACTTCGGGACGAGGAAGAGCGACAGGCCCTTGGTGCCGGGGCCGTGGCCCTCGGGGCGGGCGAGAACGTAGTGGAGGATGTTCTCCTCCATGTCGTGCTCACCGGACGTGATGAAACGCTTCACGCCCTCGATGTGCCAGGAGCCGTCCTCCTGCTGGACCGCCTTGGCGCGGCCGGCGCCCACGTCCGAGCCGGCGTCCGGCTCGGTGAGGACCATGGTGGAGCCCCAGGTCTTGTCGACGGCGATCTGGGCGATCTTCTTCTGGACCTCGTTGCCCTCCTCGTAGAGGATGCCGGCGAACGCCGGGCCGGAGCAGTACATCCACACGGCCGGGTTCGAGCCGAGCAGCAGCTCCGCGTACGCCCAGATCAGGGAGCGGGGGGAGGTGGTGCCACCGATGGCCTCGGGCAGGCCGAGACGCCAGTACTCGGAGTCCATGAAGGCCTTGTAGCTCTTCTTGAAGGACGCCGGGACGGGCGCGGTGTTCGTCTCGGGGTCGAAGACCGGCGGGTTGCGGTCGGCGTCGGCGAAGGACTCCGCCAGCTCGTTCTCCGCGAGCCGGGTCAGCTCCTCGAGGATGCTCTTCGCGGTCTCGACGTCCATCTCCTCGAACGGACCCGTGCCGTACAGCTTGTCGCGTCCGAGTACCTCGAAGAGGTTGAACTCGATGTCGCGGAGGTTCGACTTGTAGTGCCCCATGGTCACGGCTCCGTAGAGGGTCGGCGAGGCACTTGGTTCCTCGCGCTAGTTCACGTACCAACAAGTAGCTACGATGATGCTACCCGTCAGTAATAAGACGCAACCCCGATCCGCAATCTGTGACAGGTCACACCGGAACCGTCAGTGTCGCCGTGTAACCCTCCGCCGCGTTGCCCTTCATCGCGGCCAGCTGCCGGTCGTAACCGTCGCTGAAGATGCCGTCCGTGTCCAGGGAGAGGCTGCTGAGGTTGCGCATGCTCTCGTCGTAGCCGTCCGTGGCGTAGACCGTGTCGCAGACGTCCTTCGGGAAGGCGAGCTGCGAGGTGCTGGTGATGGACGTGGCCGCCGTGGCGTCCGTCAGGCTGCCGTAGACCTCGAAGTGGATGTGCGGCCAGCGGCCCGCGTAACACCCGGGGAAGATGCTCCGGAAGGTGACCTGGCCCGAGCCGTCGGCCTCCTGGACGCCGCGCAGCCAGTTCTCGTCGGTGACGCCCTCGGAGTACAGCGAGTAGTCGCCCGCCCGGTCGCAGTGCCAGATGTAGACCGCGGCGCCCTTCTTCGGCGTCCCGCACCCGGAGGCGGCGTCGACCACCGTGAGAGTGACGGTCAGGGGCACGCCCTCGGCGGTGCCGCCCGCGGAGTCGCCGAAGCTGCTGGTGATGTCGCTGCGGACGACACCGCTCTCCTTGAGGACGTTCACGCCGTTCGAGCCGTCGCCGGGGAAGGGCCCGGCGGTCTCGTCCGGGATGGTCGCGCACTCGGCGGACGACGCGGACGACGACGCGGAGCCCTTGGCGGAGGAGGCCGAGGACGACGCCGGAGTCCCGTCCTGCGAGGTGCAGCCCACCAGCGGGACCAGGCTCGCGCCCGCCACCAGCCGGATCATGCGCCGGCGGGCGAGGACGGGAAGGTCGTACGAGAGCCCTCTGTCGTGCTCGTGGACTCCGCCGACGTGGACCTCGTCGGCGTGGTGTCGGCCCATGGCTGTCCCCTCGCTGGTGCGGTGCCGTTCAGGCACCCCTGCCGATACTCCCGATACGACAGACGCTAGTGAGGGACGGCTGTCGGAAGGCAGTACGACGGCTGTCAACTCGCTGTCGGTTTTGCCCGAGCCGTCGAAGCGGCCCCGGTACCGGCCCGCTCTCCCCACCGCTCTCGGTACGCTTGCGTCCATGTACGGCTACGACCAGAACGTCGGCGCTCAGCAGCAGTACGCCTCGCCGCAGCAGCCCATGGCCGGCGGCGTCGGCGGCTATGGCCAGCAGCCTCCCCTGTACCCCGAGCCGTCACCGCCCTCGCTCGCGGACGCGGTGCGGGCCTTCACCACCGGGCAGATGTCCGCCGAGGACTTCCAGCAGGTCTTCGCGACGTCGAAGGTCTACTGCCCGCGCGGAGACAACCCGGGCTTCCTCGCCCTGCACAACACCCAGCAGCCGGTGATCCCGATGTTCACCTCGCTGAAGGAGCTGCGCCGGTACGCGGGCAAGGAGTCCAAGTACTTCGTCATCACCGGCGCCGAGGTGATCGACCTGCTGCCGACCGGCTACGGCTGCGTCCTCGACATGGAGGGCGAGCACCGCATGGTCTTCGACGCGAAGGCCGTGGAGCAGATGGTCGAGTTCGCGATGCGGCGCATGTACGGCTGACCTGCGCCCTGTCCCGGTTTCCGGACGCGGTGGGTGCCGCGGGCCGTCACCGGTCGGCAGTGGCCCGCGGATCGACCTCGCAGCGAGCGATCTCGTCCAGGGGCCCCGCGCCGGCCATGGCCCGGCGGTAGGTCGTCGTGTCCTTCGCGGGCACCGACACTTGATCTCGCGTGTCGATCATGGTGAAGCCGTGCTCGTCCTTGAAGCTGATCTTCACGGTGAAGACGGCGTCGCGTGCGTTCGGATTTCTGATGTCGACAATCGCGTACGGATCGTCCGTGCTCGCGCAGCTGATGAGCACCGCGGTGCCGTCCTTCAGGGGCCGGGCGGGTTCGCTGGCGAGGGACGCCGTGGGGGTGGAACGGCGAGTGGGCTGCGCGAGGTGCGTACCGCCGCCGCTGCCACCGGTACTTGTCCCGGAGTCATGCGCGTCACTGCCGGACGAGCCGCCGGCCGAACGGGAATCGCCGCGGCCCTCGTGACCACAACCCGACGAAAACCCGGTCAGGGCCAGCACGGCCATCGCCGCCACCGCCGTGAATCTGCTTCCGGGCACCCGCGTGTACATGCCGTCACCCTATCCACGGCCGTCGCACCTGCCCCGGCGACGGTCGAGCGGCGGCCCGTCTCACCTGAGCCGTAGCGCCAGGCCGTCGAGGACGATGTCCAGGGCATGGGCGAACTTGGCGTCGCGCAGCGCGACGGGGTCCGTGGTCACCCGTGCGGTCTCTGCGTACCCCCGGGCCAGGTGCTCGTGTTCCGCGACGGCCTGCTGAGCGGCGGGCATGAGGCGGGCGATGAAGTCGGCCTCGGTCTCGCCGGAGCGGGCGACCGTGATGAGCCAGGCGCCCTCGGTGGTGCTCATGCCGATGACGTACGACAGGACGGCGTCGATCGCGCCGTTGGGGTCCTGGAAGCCGGCTGCCGTGAACAGAGCGGCGAGCCGCTCCGAGTACGACATCAGGTTGGGGCCGAGGTAGGCCAGCCCGGCCTGGCCGAGAACCGACGACAGCCACGGGTGCCGTAGCGCCGTCGTACGGAACGAGTGGGCCGCCTCCGCGACCGCCGTGCGCCAGTCGGGGCTGTCGGCCGGCGGTACGTGGATCTCGGCCGCGACCTCGTCCACGGCCAGCTCCATCAGCTCGTCCTTGGTGGCGACGTGCCGGTAGAGGGAGGCGGCGCCGGCGTTGAGCCGGGTCGCGAGCTTGCGCATGCTCAGCGCCTCGACACCCTCCGCGTCCAGCATGGCGATCGCCTCACGCACGATCGTGGCGCGGCTGAGCGCCGGCTGGTCGGACTCGCGCTGGGGGCGGGCCCAGACGGAGGGGATGGAGCTCTGCTTCGTCGTCCTGGCGGCCATCGGCACTCCTTCGCATCCCTGCGTACATCGTTCGCATCAAGCGTACAGGAATCGGTAGTTGCGAACACTGTTCCTTTGTGCGTACAGTGTTCGCATCGAAGGAACGGTGTTCACGAAGCCGGGGAGAGCGTCATGGAGGGGAACGTCATGGACGTCAAGGAAACGCGTGATCCACGCCGCTGGTGGATCCTGATCGTGCTCTGCCTGAGCACGCTCGTGCTGGTCGTCGACAGCATGGCGCTGACCGTCGCGGTGCCCGTGATGACCGGGGACATCGGGGCGAGCGCCCAGGACACCCAGTGGATCCTGGACTCCTACATCCTGGTCTTCGCCGGCCTCCTGCTCACCTCCGGCAGCCTGGGCGACCGGTTCGGGCGCCGGAAGGTGATGCTGATCGGGCTCCTGCTCTTCGGGGCGGCCTCACTGGTCGCGACCTGGTGCACCAGCCCCGGCGAGGTGATCGCCGCACGCGTCGCGATGGGTGTCGGCGGGGCCCTGATCATGCCGTCCACCCTGTCGATCCTCATCACCGTCTTCGACGAGGAGGAGCGCGGCAAGGCGATGGCGGCCTGGAGCTCGGTGTCCATGCTCGGCCTGGTCGGGAGCCCGGTGCTGGGCGGCGTCCTGATCGACCACTTCTCCTGGCAGTCGATCTTCTTCATCAACGTGCCGATCGTGGCGCTCGCGATCGTCGCCGCCCTGGCGCTGATGCCGGAGTCCAGGGCGCCCTGGCAGAAGGCGGACCCGCTGGGTGCGGTGCTGTCGGCGGTCGGGATGACGGCCCTGGTCTGGTGGATCATCGAGCTTCCGCAGCACGGTGCGCTGGGCGGGCGTTCCACGGTCACCCTGGTGGCGGCGGTCGCCTCCCTGGCCGGCTTCGTGGTCTGGGAGAACGTCACCAAGTCGCCGATGGTCCCGCTGGTCCTGTTCAAGCACCGCAACTTCAGCGGCGGTTCGCTCTCGCTGGCGCTCGTGCAGATCGGCAACGGCGGTCTGCTGCTGGTCCTCACCCAGTACCTGCAGTTCGTGCTCGGCTACTCGCCCCTCAAGGCGGGCCTCGCCTTCCTGCCGCTGGCGATCACCGCGCTGCTCGGCAACGGCGTGGGCGTCAAGCTCGCCGCGAAGTACGGCAACAGGTGGGTGATCCTCGCGGGGATGCTGGTGATGGTGGCCTGCTTCGCCCTCATGGCCACGGTCTCGGCGGACTCCGGTTTCACGGTCCCGGCGGTGGCGCTCGGTCTGCTCGGCCTGGGCGCCGGCCTCGCGATGCCGGCCGCGGTCGGCGCGCTGATGGGCACCATCCCCGAGGACAAGGCGGGCGTCGGCTCGGCCCTGAACGACACCATCCAGCAGGCCGGCACCGCACTCGGCATCGCGATCCTGGGCTCGCTGCTGTCGAGCGGCTTCGCGGACCGGATGCCCGAGGGGGCGCCGGAGGAGGCGAAGCACTCGATCGCCGGGGCGGTGGCCGGCGGTGACGCCGGTCTGGTCGCGGCGGCCCGCGAGGCCTTCACCGCCTCGATGTCCACCACCTTCACGGTCAGCGCGATCGGTGTCCTGGCGGCGGCGCTGCTGGCGACGCTGGTGATGCGGGACGACCGGAAGAAGCCGGACGCCGCGGACGGCACGGCCGGAACGGACCAGTCGGACCCCACGGCCGGCAAGCGGCTCGAACCGGTCGTCTGACCTTCAAGTCCGCGCTCTTCCTGGCACACTGAGCCGCTCCCGCAACACCGGGTCCTTGTGATGAAGGCCGGCGCCCCCTCCGGGTGTCGGCCTTCGGCTGTGCCCGGAGGGAATGCCCTCCGGGTTCTTCCCGTTAGGGGTAGCAAGAAGTTCAATGCTCAACTAAAGTGGACGCACAAGGAGGTACCGACATGCCTGCAGTGACCGTCGAGAACCCGCTGACGCTGCCGCGCGTGGCCGCGCCCGCGGACGCCGTGGCCCGTCCCGTGCTGACCGTCACGACCGCGCCGAGTGGTTTCGAGGGTGAGGGCTTCCCGGTGCGCCGTGCGTTCGCCGGGATCAACTACCGCCACCTGGACCCGTTCATCATGATGGACCAGATGGGCGAGGTGGAGTACGCGCCGGGCGAGCCCAAGGGCACCCCCTGGCACCCGCACCGCGGCTTCGAGACCGTCACGTACATCATCGACGGGATCTTCGACCACCAGGACAGCAACGGCGGCGGCGGGACCATCACCAACGGCGACACCCAGTGGATGACGGCAGGCAGCGGACTCCTCCACATCGAGGCCCCGCCGGAGTCCCTCGTCATGTCCGGCGGCCTCTTCCACGGCCTGCAGCTGTGGGTGAACCTCCCGGCCAAGGACAAGATGATGGCCCCGCGCTACCAGGACATCCGCGGCGGCAACGTCCAGCTGCTCACCACCCCCGACGGCGGCGCGCTGCTGCGCGTCATCGCGGGCGAGCTGGACGGCCACCAGGGTCCCGGTGTCACCCACACCCCGATCACGATGATCCACGCGACGCTGGCTCCGGGCGCGGAGATCACGCTGCCGTGGCGAGAGGACTTCAACGGCCTCGCGTACGTCCTCGCGGGCCGCGGCAGCGTGGGTGCCGAGCGCCGCCCGATCCAGCTGGGCCAGACGGCGGTCTTCGGCAACGGCGGTTCCCTGACCGTCCGCGCCGACGAGAAGCAGGACTCCCACACCCCGGACCTGGAGGTCGTCCTCCTCGGCGGACAGCCGATCCGGGAGCCGATGGCCCACTACGGCCCGTTCGTCATGAACACCCGTGACGAACTCCAGCAGGCCTTCGACGACTTCCAGAAGGGCCGGCTCGGCACGATCCCGGCCGTGCACGGGATGAGCGCGGACGGCCCGTCCAAGGCCTGACCCGCCTGATCCGCGACACACGCCTGACCCGCCGACACGAGAAGGCCCGCCTCCGCCCCCCGGTGCGGCTGCGGGCCTTCCGTCGTCCCGTCACCCACCCGGTCCGCCCGCGCACGACAGCATCGCCCCGTGCATGATCCGCTGGAACCGTGCAGGCCCCCACCCCGCTGCTCCCCGATCCCGTACGGCGGCTCGCCGCCTGGTGCGTCGTCGTGTTGCTGGTCGCCGGGGTCGTCTACGTCGGGATCCGGCTGGCCGTGGAGTTCAGTACGGCCGTGGTGCCCGTCCTCCTCGCCATGCTCGGGACGGCGCTGCTCGGGCCGCTGCACCGGCGGCTGGTGAAGGCCAAGGTGAACCGGTCGGTGGCCGCCGCGCTCACCTGTGTCGCCGTGGTGGCCGTCGTGGGCGGGACCGTCTACATCGTCGCCGCCGCGATCGTCGACAGCGGGGACCAGATCGTCGCCTCGCTCAAGCAGGCGGGCCAGGACCTGGCCGAGCACTTCGGGGCCGCCGGAACCTCGCTGGATGACCTCGCCACCAACTCCAAGGAGCTACTCACCAAGTTCGGCGGGACGGCCGCCTCCGGGGTCATCAGCGGGGTCAGTGTCGTGGGCGAGACCATCGCCATCGCCGTGCTCGCGCTGCTGCTCGTCTTCTTCTTCCTGCGGGACTCCGACCGGGCCGCCGATGCCGTGCGGTCCGTGGTGCCCCGTAACAGCGGGGACCTCGTGGAGGCCATGGCCAGGCGCGCCTTCCGGGCGGTGGAGGGGTTCATGCGGGGGACCACCTTCATCGCCTTCATCGATGCCGTCTGCATCACCGTCGGACTGCTGATCCTCGACGTGCCGGGTGCGGTCGGGCTTGGTGCGCTCGTCTTCATCGGGGCCTACATCCCCTATCTCGGCGCCTTCATCTCGGGAGCAGTCGCCGTGCTGGTCGCGTTGGCCGACAGGGGTTTCGTCATCGCGCTGTGGGTGACGGGCATCGTGCTCGCCGTGCAGCAGCTGGAGGGGCATGTGCTGACGCCGGTGATCCAGAGCCGGACCGTCCAGATGCACCCGGCCGTCGTCATGGTGACGATCACCGCGGGGGCCTCCGTGGCCGGCATCCTCGGCATGCTGCTCGCCGTGCCGCTCACCGCAGCCGCCACCGCGGTCGTACACGAACTCAGGGAGCGCTACGGCGACTCGGAGCCCTCGGAGCCGTCCGCGCCCCCCGGCCCGCCCGCACCCCCGGCGCCCTCGGACTCGTAGAACTCGAACCAGATGCTCTTGCCCTCGCCCCGCGGGTCCACGCCCCAGGCGTGCGCCAGCAGCTCGATCAGCATCAGGCCCCGCCCGGACGACGCCAGTTCCCCGGGGCGGCGCATGTGCGGCAGGTCGTCGCTGGTGTCCGTCACCTCGACGCGCATCCGGCGGTCCCCCTGCTCGCCCCGCACCTCGGCCAGCAGCAGGGCGTCGGCGTCGGTGTGGACGAGGACGTTCGTCAGCGTCTCGGAGAGCAGCAGGACAGCCGAGTCGACCTGGTCGTCGCAGGCCCAGTCGTGCAGCAGCTCCCGCAGCTGCTGGCGGGCCACCGCGACCCGCTCCGGCTCGGCCTGCGCCACCGACAGCATGGTGCGCCGGACCGTCGGCTGTACGCCCACCGGGTCACCGCAGCCGCCCCCCTCCCCCTGCCGCCGCAACAGCAGTACCGCTATGTCGTCCTCGCGCCGGTCGGCGAGCGGGCCGGTGGTGTGGTGGGAGGACGGGCCGTGAACGGCCTGGACGAGGGCGTCGGCGAGTGCCTCCAGGTCGCCGTCGTGCTCCTCGAGGATCGCGCGGATGCGCTTCCAGCCGGTCTCCAGGTCGTGGCCGCCGGTCTCGATCAGGCCGTCCGTGCAGATCAGCATGGTCTCGCCGGGTTCCAGCGTGATCCGGGTCGTCGGGTAGTCGGCGTCCGGGTCGATGCCGAGCGGGAGGCCGCCGGCCGTCGGGCGGGCGAGCACCGTGCCGTCGATCATGCGGATCGCCGGGTCCGGGTGGCCGGCGCGGGCGATGTCCAGCAGCCCGGTCGTGGGGTCGACCTCGACGTACAGGCAGGTCGCGAAGCGCAGGTCGGTCGGGTCCTCGTCGAGGGAGCCGAACGTCATCCCGTGCAGGAAGCGCGAGGCGCGGGAGAGGACGGCGTCGGGGCGATGGCCCTCGGAGGCGTAGGCGCGCAGCGCGATCCGCAGCTGGCCCATCAAACCCGCGGCCCGTACGTCATGGCCTTGGACGTCACCGATGACGAGGGCGAAGCGGCCTTCCCCGGACTTCGTCCGGGAGGTGCCCCCAGGCAGCGGGATCATGTCGTACCAGTCGCCGCCGACCTGAAGCCCGCCGCCGGTCGGGACATAGCGTGCAGCCACGGTCATGCCCGGTATCTCGGGGCCCAGCTGAGGGAGCATCGAGCGCTGGAGGCCGTCCGTCAGCTCCCGTGCGGACTCGGCGGCCTCGGCGCGGGAGAGGGCCTGGGCGAGCATGCGGGCCACCGTCGTCAGCACGGACCGCTCGTCGGGCGTGAACGCGACCGGATAGGTGAACGCAGCCATCCAGGCGCCCATCGTGCGGCCCGCCACGGTCAGCGGCAGGAACGCCCAGGACTGCCGGTTGAAGTGCGCGGCCAGCGGCCAGGTGACCGGGTAGCGGTCCTTGTACCGCTCGGGTGAGGAGAGATAGACCGCACGGCCGGTGCGGACGACCTCGGCGGCCGGGTAGTCCGTCCCCAGGGCCATGTGTGTAAAGGGGCTTTCGTCGCCGGGCTGGTGGCCGTGATGGCCGATGATCGTCAGGCGATCGCCCGTGACGCCGAACACCGCGAGTCCGTCCGGTGAGAACCCCGGCATCGACAGCCCCGCCGCGACCCGCAGCACCTCCGCCGTCGACCGTGCCTCGGCCAGCGCCCGGCCCGCGTCCAGCAGGAACGCCTCCCGGGAGCGCCGCCAGTCGCCGGTGACCGCCGTACGGCCGGCCGAGGTGCCCGGCACCGGTTCGGTGACCTCCTGGAGGGAGCCCGTCACCTCGTACGACTTCTTCTCACGGTCGAAGGACGCATGGAAGCGGCTGCGGCCGAGCCGGATCACCCGGCCCCGCTCGTCCATGATCCGCACCCGTGCCTCACCGAGCGTGCCCTCGGCCACGGAGAGCTGGATCACCCCGCTGATCTCGTTCCAGTCGACCGGGTGCAGGCGGGCGCGCACCTGGGCCTGGCTGAGGGTGGCCTGTTCGGCGGGCAGCCCGAGCAGCCGTGCCGCCTCCGCGTCGACCGTGACCAGTCCCGTGGCGGTGTTCCAGTGCCACAGTCCGGTCGCGAGGGCGGCGAGAACCTCCCCCACGGCGGGCAGGGGCTCACCAGTGCGCATTGCCCCACTCTAAGAAGAGGTGATCGCACACTGCCACCGAAGCTGTATGGGACACCTGGTCGGGAAGGGGCCGCGGGCGCCGCCAAATGGTGGGGAGCCGATCTTGGGGTCCCCGGTAGGCTGGGGGGAGTTTCACGGAAAGTTTCACGTGAAACAGGCCCCCCGATCCGCGAAGACTGGATGAACGACGATGCATCGGTACAGGTCCCACACCTGCGGCGAGCTCCGCTCCTCTGACGTCGGCACCGACGTCCGACTGAGTGGCTGGCTGCACAATCGGCGCGACCTGGGCGGCATCCTCTTCATCGATCTGCGCGACCACTACGGCATCACGCAGCTCGTCGCCCGTCCCGGCACGCCCTCCTACGAGGCTCTCGACAAGCTCTCCAAGGAGTCCACCGTCCGCGTCGACGGCAAGGTCGTCTCCCGCGGCGCCGAGAACATCAACTCCGAGCTGCCCACCGGTGAGATCGAGGTCGAGGTCGGCGAGGTCGAGCTGCTCGGCGCGGCCGCCCCGCTGCCCTTCACGATCAACACCGAGGACGGGGTCAACGAGGAGCGGCGCCTGGAGTACCGCTTCCTGGACCTGCGCCGCGAGCGCATGCACCGCAACATCCTGCTGCGTACGTCGGTCATCTCGGCGATCCGCCACAAGATGACGGCGCTGGGCTTCAACGAGATGGCGACGCCGATCCTGTCCGCGACCTCCCCCGAGGGCGCCCGTGACTTCGTCGTCCCCTCCCGGCTGAACCCGGGCAGGTTCTACGCCCTGCCGCAGGCCCCCCAGCAGTTCAAGCAGCTGCTGATGATCTCCGGCTTCGACCGCTACTTCCAGATCGCGCCCTGCTTCCGCGACGAGGACGCGCGTGCGGACCGCTCGCCGGGCGAGTTCTACCAGCTCGACGTCGAGATGAGCTTCGTCGAGCAGGAGGACGTCTTCCAGCCGATCGAGCAGCTCATGACCGAGCTGTTCGAGGAGTTCGGCAACGGCCGCCATGTCACGTCCCCGTTCCGGCGGATCCCGTTCCGCGAGGCGATGCTGAAGTACGGCTCGGACAAGCCGGACCTGCGCGCCCAGCTGGAGCTCGTCGACATCACGGACGTGTTCGAGGGCTCGGAGTTCAAGGCGTTCGCCGGCAAGCACGTGCGCGCGCTGCCGGTGCCGGACGTCTCCGCGCAGCCCCGCAAGTTCTTCGACCAGCTCGGTGACTTCGCGGTCTCGCAGGGCGCCAAGGGCCTGGCCTGGGTCCGTGTCGCCGAGGACGGCTCGCTGACCGGCCCGATCGCCAAGTTCCTCACCGAGGAGAACGTCAAGGTCCTCACCGAGCGCCTCGGCCTGGAGGCCGGTCACGCCGTGTTCTTCGGCGCGGGCGAGTTCGACGAGGTTTCGAAGATCATGGGCGCGGTGCGGGTCGAGGCCGCCAAGCGGGCCGGGCACTTCGAGGAGGGCGTCTTCCGGTTCTGCTGGATCGTCGACTTCCCGATGTACGAGAAGGACGAGGAGACCGGCGCGATCGACTTCTCGCACAACCCGTTCTCCATGCCGCAGGGCGGCCTGGAGGCCCTGGAGAACCAGGACCCGCTGGACATCCTGGGCTGGCAGTACGACATCGTCTGCAACGGCGTGGAGCTGTCCTCCGGCGCGATCCGGAACCACGAGCCCGAGATCATGCTCAAGGCCTTCGAGATCGCCGGCTACGACCGCGAGACCGTCGAGGAGAAGTTCGCCGGCATGCTGCGCGCGCTGCGCTTCGGCGCCCCGCCGCACGGTGGCATCGCGCCCGGCGTCGACCGCATCGTCATGCTGCTCGCCGACGAGCCGAACATCCGCGAGACGATCGCCTTCCCGCTCAACGGCAACGCCCAGGACCTGATGATGGGCGCGCCGACGGAGCTGGAGGAGGCACGGCTGAAGGAGCTGCACCTGACGGTGCGCAAGCCGCAGCCCAAGTAGTCGGCTGAGCCAAGGGCCCGGAACCGTGATCGGTTCCGGGCCCTTTCAGGTTCCACAGGGAACCACAGCTCACACCCATGCCCCTTACAGCGCTCTTACCTAGCGTCCTGGGAATGACGGGAAACCACACGGCCCAAGAGCCGAAGCACAAACGGGATCTGACGCGTCGCAAGGTCGTCGTCGCCGGAGCGGGAGCCGCCGCAGCGGTGGGCGTGGGCGGCACGCTGGCGGCGGGCGCCTTTGCGGGAGAGCCGGCGGCGAAGGGTGCGAGGACGGCGGCTGCGAAGGCGTCGGCGAGCAGCAGTTCCACCGCCGGGGAGACCTGCTACAAGCTCACCTCGGAGACCACCGAGGGCCCCTACTACATCGACGCGGACAAGCTCCGCCAGGACATCACCGAGGACAAGGAGGGCATCCCGCTCACCCTCCGCATCAAGGTGATCGACGCCGAGAGCTGCAAGCCGGTCGGCAACGCGGCGGTGGACATCTGGCACTGCGACGCGCTGGGCCTGTATTCGGGCTACGAATCCTTCTCGAACGGCGGCGGCGGGGGCACCCCGCCGACGGACGCCCCCTCGGGCACGCCCACCGCAGTGCCGTCCGGCACCCCGACCGGTGAGCCGCCGGCCGGCGGCGGTGGCGGCGGGCACGAGGAGCCGACCAGCGACACCCGCTATCTGCGCGGCACCTGGAGGACGGACCGCAAGGGCTTCGTCACCTTCAAGACGATCTTCCCGGGCTGGTACCAGGGCCGCTGCGTGCACATCCACACCAAGGTGCATGTCAGCGGCGAGTGGACGGACGCCGGTTACGAGGGCGGCACCACCTGCCACACCGGCCAGTTCTTCTTCGACGAGGAGACGGTCCTGCTCTCCGCCGAGGAGGAGCCGTACTCGACGTCCACGACGGAGCGCACCACGCTCGACGAGGACACGATCTATGACCAGAGCGGGACCACCGGCGGCCTGCTGAGGCTGAAGTACAAGAAGAACGACATCGCCAAGGGTGTCCGGGCGACGATCACCGTGGGCGTCGACCCGGAGGCGACGCACACCGGCACCTGACCCGGCGGCGACGTCACTCCTCCTCCGGCGGCGGTCTGAGCGCCTCCTCCTCCAGCAGGCGCTCGGCGATGTCGTCTGCCCAGGCCCTGACCCACCGGCGCAGTGTTGCCACCGACTCCGCGGTCAGGCCCCGGGCGGTGAACACCCGGTCGTCCAGCAGTTCCGTCGCCTCCAGGCGGGACTGGAGGTCGGCCGGGTCGAACTCGTCCCAGGCGTGGCGGCGGCCCTGCTCCTCCAGGTCGGGGAAGCTCCAGTGGGCCGCGGCGGCGTAGACGTCGATCAGGTCGCGTGCGGTGCCGCGGTCGGTCAGGGCGCGGACCTTGGTGCCGATGAGGTCTTCGAGGGAGAGGGCCGGGCCGAGGTCGGTGGTGACCGGCGGGTGCCAGAGAGTCTCCTTCAGGAGGTCGAGCGTGTGCTCCTCGGCACGGCCCCCCGTGAGCTGGTCATCGGCGTCCGGGGCGGTGACGAGCAGCCGGGCGGAGAGCGGGTCGGTCTCCAGGGGGCGTACCCGCCAGCCGAGTTCGGTCAGGCCGCGCAGCATGTCGGCGGCGATCCGGTCCATGGGCTCGGGCGACTCCGTCGCCACCTCCAGCGGCCCCCGCACCGACTCCCGCGACGTCAGACCGTGCGCCCGGATCGCGTACTCGCCGGCCAGGACGAGGGGATAGCGGGCGCCCAGAGCGAGGACGTCGGTCAGGAGGTGGCGGGGCTGCGGGATCATCGTGCGCCGATTATGGCTGCCCCGCCGGGTCGGGCGACCTCGGCGGGGCCGGTGGTACAGCTACTTCGCCACGAACTGCGTCAGGATCGCCTGCACCTCGTAGATGTCGACGCCCTTGGTGAACGTCTTCTGGACCGGCGTCGCCGACCCCGAAAGCCAGATCTTCAGCTCGGCGTCCAGGTCGAAGGTGCCGGCCGTCTCCACCGCGAAGTGCGTGATGCTGCGGTACGGGATCGAGTGGTACTCCACCTTCTTGCCCGTGATGCCCTGCTTGTCGACCAGGATCAGACGGCGGTCGGTGAACAGGATGGTGTCCCGTATCAGCAGGTACGCCGCGTGCACCTGCTCACCGTGGCCCAGCAGACGCGCGTAGTCCTGCTGCGCCTGCCCCTGGTCGATGGTGTGCGCGTTTCCGAAGAGCGCCATGAATGGATCCCCCCACTTGATGGCCTTACATGATCTTCGCAATGTATAGCGTCTCAGGGGCGTCCAGGCATAGAGGCGCAAACGATCAGGTGTCGTACGAACCGTCCCAGGGCGCCCCGAAACCCAGGTGGTCCGGGTACAGCTCGGCCCACGCCTCACCCTCGTCCTCGTCCGTCACCAGGCCGAACAGCACGCCGTCGACGGTGAGTTGGAAGGGGCGGACGGCGATGTCCGTGTACGTGCGGCGGGGGAGACTGCGCAGCCGGGTCGCGAGGTGGGCGCGGGCGCGGGCCAGCACCGAGTCGGCTCCGTCCGGGGCGCGCATCTGCTCGGCCCAGGTGCCGGCGCACCAGATCTCCGAGTCGCGGTACCGGCCTTCGGGGTCGAAGGTGTGCAGTACCGAATAGAGGCGTTTTTGCTCTTCCCAGCCGGTGCCGAGGTCGAAATCCTTGGGGAAGGCGTACGTGACCGAGCCGAAGAACTGTCCGTCCGCGTAACAACCGATCGCCTCGGTACGGCCGTGCGGCTCGTAGGCGATCGGGATGACCTCTGGGACTGCCATGGCGGAAACCATACGGTCGTGACGGGGGGCATGGTGGCGGTGGGGGGCGATCCATGCCAACCGGATGGACAACATCCGCGTGATGTCCCCGAGTTGCACACGGATCAGTCAAGACCTCCACGGCAACCTTTCGGATCTCCGCGACCACAGACGGGTCGGAAGCCCGCCCACGCGGGATCGCTCGCCGGAGCGCGAGCCTCACCGAAAGCATCCGAAGGAAGACGTACTTCGGCCGCAAGTACCAGATCCACGACGGCGCCCTCGACATCACAGGCGGCTCCGACCTGGTGACCGTCGAGCGCAACGTCTTCAGCAGCCACGACAAGACGATGCTGATCGGCAGCAGCGACACGGACAGCACCGGCAAGCTGCGGGTCACCCTCCACCACAACGTGTGGAAGGGGATCGTGCAGCGGGCGCCCCTGGCCCGCATCGGCAAGATCCACCTCTACAACAACCTCTACGACACGACCGCGCTCAACGGCTACGAGCCGAAGTACAGCATCGACTCCCGCGCCAAGGCCCAGGTCGTCGCCGAGCACAACGCCTTCAAGCTCCCGTCCGGCGCCAAGACGGCCAAGCTGCTGAGCGGCGACGGCACCGGCTCCATCGCGGGCACCGGCAACCTCGTCAACGGCACCGCCACCGACATCGTGGCCGCCTACAACGCCGCGAGCTCGAAGAAGATCAAGACGACGGTGAACTGGAAGCCGGCGCTCACGGCGGGTCTGCGGACGTCGGCGAAGAACCTCGCGAACGAGCTGGCGACGACGACTGGCGCCGGGGTCCTCAAGTAGGCGTCGGCGGGTCTTCCAGCCGCGGGAACAGCACCGCGCTCTTGGTGACCGCCGTACCGGCGGGGAGCCTCCCCCAGTCGGCCGCCTCCTGGATCCTCTGGTCCTGGAGACGGCCCAGGGAGGCCTCCGCGCCCAGGGAGTCCCAGAGCTTCGCGGAGGTCTCCGGCATCACCGGTTCCAGCAGGACGGCGATGGCCCGGAGGCACTCCGCGGCCGTGTAGAGGATGGTGGCGAGACGGGCCCGGGCCCCCTCGGATTCGTCCTTCGCGACCTTCCAGGGCTCCTGCTCCGTGAGGTAGCCGTTGACCTGCCGGACGAAGTCGAAGACCGCCAGGATGCCGCCCTGGAAGTCCAGCTCGTCGCCGATCCTGCGGTCGGCCTCCGCGACGGCCTTGGCGAGACCCTCCTGGACGGCCTGCTCGGCCTTTCCGTGGGCCGTCGACGCCGGCAGTTCGCCGCCGAAGTACCGGCCGACCATGGCCGCCACCCGGGAGGCGAGGTTGCCGTAGTCGTTCGCCAGCTCGCTGGTGTAGCGGGCGGAGAAGTCCTCCCAGGAGAACGAGCCGTCCTGGCCGAAGGCGATCGCGCGCAGGAAGTACCAGCGGTACGCGTCCACGCCGAAGTGCGAGGTCAGGTCCTGTGGCTTGATGCCGGTCAGGTTGGACTTGCTCATCTTCTCGCCGCCGACCAGCAGCCAGCCGTTGGCCGCGATCCGGCCCGGCAGCGGCAGACCGTTCGCCATCAGCATGGCCGGCCAGATGACCGCGTGGAAGCGGAGGATGTCCTTGCCGACGAGGTGGACGTCGGCCGGGAACGTCGACTCGAACTTCTCGGGGTTCTCGTTGTAGCCCACGGCCGTGGCGTAGTTGAGCAGGGCGTCCGCCCAGACGTAGATGACGTGGTCGTCGTCCCAGGGGACCTTGACGCCCCAGTCGAACGTCGAGCGGGAGACGGAGAGGTCCTGAAGGCCGCCCCGGACGAAGTTCACCACCTCGTTGCGGGCCGACTCCGGCTGGATGAAGCCGGGGTTGGCCTCGTAGTGGGCGAGGAGGCGCTCACCGTACTCGCTGAGCTTGAAGAAGTAGTTCTCCTCCTTGAGGAGATCCACCGGGCGCTTGTGGATCGCGCAGAGCAGAGTGCCGTCCGGCGCCTCGATCAGCTCGCCGGGGAGCTTGTACTCCTCGCAGGCCACGCAGTACGGACCCTCGTAACTCCCCTTGCGGATCCGGCCGTTGTCGTACAGGTCCTGGAAGAACTCCTGCACCCGGTCCGTGTGCCGCTTCTCGGTCGTACGGATGAAGTCGTCGTGGGAGATCTCCAGGTGCTGCCAGAGCGGCTTCCAGGACTCCTCGGCCAGCCGGTCGGCCCAGACCTGCGGCGGCACGCCGTTCGCCTCGGCCGTCCGCAGGATCTTCTGGCCGTGCTCGTCGGTCCCCGTGAGGAACCACACGTCCTCGCCGCGCCGGCGGTGCCAGCGGGCGAGGACGTCGGCCGCCACCGTGGTGTAGGCGTGGCCCAGGTGCGGGGCGTCGTTGACGTAGTAGATCGGGGTCGTGACGTAGTACGTCATGACCTCACTCCATCACAGTCGCGCGACGCCCCTCACATCAATTAGGCGCCTTCGCCGCCGAAGCGCTCCTTGTACGCCTCCAGGTCCTCGTCCGTGAGCTTGGCGAAGAGGACCGGCGGGACGGTGAAGGGGGTGCCGGCGGGGACGGCCGTGAGGGACCTGGCCTCCTCGGGGCTCACCCAGGTCGCCGTGTCGTTCTTCAGGGCGAAGGCCTGGCGCATGGCGGCCGCCGACGTCGGGATGAACGGCTCCGAGACCACCGCGTACAGGTGGATCAGGTTCATCGCGGTACGGAGGGTGAGGGCGGCGCCGTCCTTGTCGGTCTTGATCTCCAGCCAGGGGGCCTTCTCCTCCAGGTAGGAGTTGCCCGCGGACCACAGCGCGCGCAGGGCGGCGGCCGCCTTGCGGAACTGGAGGGTCTCCATGTGCTGCTCGTACTCTGCGAGGAGCTCGGCGATCTGCTCGCCCAGCTTCGCCTCCGCCTCGCCGGCCTCGGCGCCCGCCGGGACCTCCTCGCCGAAGCGCTTCTTGGAGAAGGACAGCACACGGTTGACGAAGTTGCCGAGGGTGTCGGCCAGGTCCTTGTTGACCGTGGCCGTGAAGTGCTCCCAGGTGAATGACGAGTCGTCCGACTCGGGGGCGTTGGCGATCAGGAAGTAGCGCCAGTAGTCGGCGGGGAGGATCTCCAGGGCCTGGTCGGTGAAGACACCGCGCTTCTGGGACGTGGAGAACTTTCCGCCGTAGTACGTCAGCCAGTTGAAGGCCTTGACGAAGTCGACCTTCTTCCAGGGCTCGCGGATGCCGAGCTCGGTGGCCGGGAACATCACCGTGTGGAACGGGACGTTGTCCTTCGCCATGAACTCCGTGTAGCGGACGTCGGTGTCGACGTCGTACCACCAGGACTTCCAGTCACGCGTCGACGGGTCGAGGTCCGACCACTCCTTCGTCGCGCCGATGTACTCGATCGGGGCGTCGAACCAGACGTAGAAGACCTTGCCCTCGGCCGCCAGCTCCGGCCAGGTGTCGGCCGGGACCGGGACGCCCCAGTCCAGGTCACGGGTGATCGCGCGGTCGTGCAGGCCCTCGGTCAGCCACTTGTGGGCGATGGAGGACGCCAGGTGCGGCCAGACGCCGTCGTGGCGGGCGACCCACTCCATGACCTCGCTCTGCAGCTTGGACTGGAGCAGGAACAGGTGCTTGGTCTCGCGGACCTCCAGGTCCGTGGAGCCGGAGATCGCCGAGCGCGGGTCGATCAGGTCGGTGGGGTCGAGTACGCGGGTGCAGTTCTCGCACTGGTCGCCGCGGGCCTTGTCGTAGCCGCAGTGGGGGCAGGTGCCCTCGACGTAGCGGTCCGGGAGGAAGCGGCCGTCGGTGGGGCTGTACACCTGGCGGATCGCCCGCTCCTCGATGAAGCCGTTCTCGTTCAGCTTGCGGGCGAAGTGCTGGGTGATCTCGACGTTCTGCGGGGAGGAACTCCGGCCGAAGTAGTCGAAGGCCAGTGCGAAGCCGTCGTAGACCGCCTTCTGGGCGTCGTGCGCCTGCGCGCAGAAGTCCGCCACGGGCAGGCCCTGCTCCTTGGCCGCCAGCTCCGCCGGGGTGCCGTGCTCGTCCGTCGCGCAGATGTAGAGGACGTCGTGGCCGCGCTGGCGGAGGTACCTGGAGTACACGTCCGCCGGGAGCATGGACCCCACCATGTTGCCCAGGTGCTTGATTCCGTTGATGTACGGAAGGGCGCTGGTGATGAGGTGTCGAGCCATCGGGGGCTGCTCCCAGGTCGGATTTCGGGGTTCTTGGTTCTTTGCGAACCTTGAAATCGTAGCCGACACGGGTGGGCCGCCCGCTTCCCATTTCGAGGGGTGGGAAGGGGGCGGCCCGGGTGGTTCGGGGTGATCTCCGGGGGTTACGGGCGCCAGCCGGCGAGGATGCCCTCGTAGATCTCCGCGTCCGTGAGCTCCTTCGGGTCCTCGCCGGCGAGGAAGTAGGACACGTTGTCCAGCTTCAGCTTGCGGAGGTAGTCGAAGGCCTTGTTCTCCGGGTCGCCGAACGCGACGAAGGAGAAGAACACGGCGGGGTGGTTCTTCGCGGCCTCGGTGAGGGCGTGGGTGGCCGGGGTCTTGGCGTCGGGGGCGCCGTCGGTCTGGAAGACGACCAGGGCGGGGGTGCCGGGGGCGGTCTTGGTGTGGTGGGCGACGACTTCCTCGACCGCGACGTGGTAGCTGGTACGGCCCATGCGGCCGAGGCCGGCGTGCAGCTCGTCGATCTTGTTCTCGTGGTCGGTGAGGGTGAGCTCGCCGGTGCCGTCGAGTTCGGTGGAGAAGAAGACGACGTGGACCTTGGGGCCGGTGGCCTCGGGGTCGAGGTGGGCGGCCAGGGCGAGGGTCTGCTCGGCGAGGGCCTGGGCGGAGCCGTCCTTGTAGTACGGGCGCATGCTCGCGGAGCGGTCCAGCACGAGGTAGAGCTTCGCTGTGGTGCCGGTGAGGTTGGTTTTGGTGAGGGTGGCTGCCGCGGCGGTGTGGGCGGTGCGGAGGGTTGTGGGTACGGGGGTCTCGGCTTCGGCTTCGGCTTCGGGCTCGTCGGCGGCGGTTGCCGGGGCGGTGGGTGCGGCCTCGGCTTCGCCTTCGGCCTCGTTGTTCCCGCCCGCACCACCCGTGACGCTTTCGTCGTCGGCCGCGAGTGGCCCCTGTGGGGCTTCCCCGCCGTCGGCGGCCGCGGCCACGACCGGCTCCGGCTCGGCCTCGACAGCCACGGGCTCGGGCTCGGTCTCCGAAGCGGTCTCCGTGGCCTTCGCCACCGGCTCCTCGGCCGCCTCCACGGGCGCAGGCTCCTCAGCCGCAACCGGCTCCTCAGCGTCTGCCGGCTCGGCCGGCTCGGCAGCGGGCTCCTCGGTGGCGGGTTCCTCGGTGACAGGCGTCTCCGCGACCGGCTCCTCGGTGGCGACCGGCTCGGTGGCGGGCTCCTCCACCGCGGGCTCCTCGGCCACCGGGGTTTCCCCGACAGGCTCCTCGGTGGCGACCGGCTTGGTGGCGGGCTCCTCCACCGCGGGCTCCTCGGCCACCGGGGTCTCCCCGACCGGCTCCTCGGCCGCGACCGGCTCGGTGGCGGGCTCCTCCGCCGCGGGCTCCTCGATCACCGGCGTCTCCGCAACCGGCTCCTCGGCCGGCGCAGCCTCAGCGGTCGGCGTCTCCGCAACCGGCTCCTCAGTAACCGTCGGCTCCGCCTCGACCTGCTCCTCAGCGACCGTCGGCTCCGTCTCGGCCGGCTCCTCAGTCGGCGTCGGGTCCGTCGCAGGGGTCTCGCCGGTCGTCGACCGCTCCTCCGCCGGGCCCGCCGGCCTCGGCACCGTTACGTTGTCGAAGGCGGCCGAGACCAAGTCGTGCTCGTCGTCCGACTCGGCGGTCGTATCCGGCGTCTCGGGCTTTTCCGGGCGGGCCGGGGGCTCCGACGTGCGCGGTTCCGGGACCTGGGCCGTGGTCGGCGGGGTGGGTTCCGGGGAGGGGGAAGGGAGCGTCGGCTGCGGTTCCGGCGCAGCAGTCGCACCCTCTGCTTCGGCCGTACGAACCTTGCGTGATCGGCCGAATGCGTTCCGCAGGAGAGTGAGAATGCCCATGTCCGCAACCCTTCGCGTGAGTTGATGCCCGTCGATCCCTGGCCAGGACGGACACGTAAGGTTAGCGGCCCCAGATGGCGATCTTGGGGAGGGGCGGACACAGAAGGATTCCGTCCGTCGAGGTACGTCAAGGGCTGCATCGCGTCGATTCCGCGGCGCCAACCCAACTCCCGTACGGATACCTCTGATTCACCTCCAGTTCATGCAGCCGCCCCGCTCCCGCACAAACGTCCCCCTACCGTCCCCCACGCTGCATTCAAGGGGAAGCAAGGGGAGTACAAAAAATCATGCGCATTCAGCTGCCGATCATCAGAACGAACAGTGACTCGCATCCCGGCGGTCGGGCCGCCTTGACCTGCCGGTTCCGGTGTGGTGACGCCTGTTTCCACGAGGTGCCCAACACCACCACGAACCCGTATGTGGGTGACGTGATCGCCGAGGCCGTCAGCCGCCGTACGACGCTGCGCGCCGCCGCCGTCGTCACCGCTGCCGCCGCCGTGGGCGCCTCCACCACCGTTGCCGCGCCGAAGGCCGAGGCCGCCGAGGCCGCCGCGGCGACCGAGCGGACCGGTACCTTCGGCCGCGGTGCGCGTGGTCTGCGGTTCAACCCCGTCGCGCCGAACACCGCCGACACCGTGACCATCCCGGACGGATACGCGCAGAACATCGTCATCCGCTGGGGCGAGCCCATCCTGCGCGGCGCGCCCGCCTTCGACGCGGCGAAGCAGTCCGCGAAGGCCCAGGCCGGTCAGTTCGGGTACAACTGCGACTTCCTCGCGCTGCTGCCGGTGCCCGGCGAGCGCGGCCGCCAGATCCTCGTCGCCAACCATGAGTACACCGATGAGGTGCTCATGTTCCGTGGCTACGACGCCGCCAACCCGACCAAGGAGCAGGTCGAGATCGCCTGGGCCGCCCACGGTCTGTCCGCCGTCGTGGTCGAGAGCGAGCGTCGTACCGGCAAGCTCACCCCGGTCTCGCGCCACCCGCTCAACCGCCGCGTCACCGCGACCACCGAGTTCCGCATCACCGGCCCCGCCGCCGGCTCCGACCTGCTGAAGACCTCCGCCGACCCGACCGGCCGCAAGGCTCTCGGCACCCTGAACAACTGCGCCGGCGGCGTCACCCCCTGGGGAACCACGCTGCACGGCGAGGAGAACTTCAACCAGTACTTCGGCAACGCCACCCGCGCCACGGACAAGCGCTACGGCATCGGCACCGGCGCCACCGAGCGCAAGTGGGAGCGTTTCGACAAGCGCTTCGACGTCGCGCAGGAGCCCAACGAGGTGCACCGCTTCGGGTACGTCGTCGAGCTCGACCCGTACGACCCCGACTCCAAGCCGCGCAAGCACACCGCGCTCGGCCGCTTCAAGCACGAGGGCGCGACCGTGCGCCTGACCGACGACGGCCGCCCGGTCGTCTACTCCGGTGACGACGAGCGCTTCGACTACTTCTACAAGTTCGTCGGCAGCAAGCGGATGAAGAAGGGCAGCTCGCGCGCGGTGCGGGAGCACAACCTCGCGCTGCTCGACGAGGGCACGCTCTATGTCGCCAAGCTCACCGGCGACTCCCCGGCCATCGAGATCGACGGCACCGGGAAGCTTCCCGCCGACGGCGAGTTCGACGGCAGCGGCGAGTGGATCCCGCTGGCCACGGCGACCGCGAAGGGTGCCGAGTCGCACGTCGAGGGCATGACCGCCGAGGAGGTCTTCGTCTTCACACGTCTCGCCGGTGACAAGGTCGGCGCGACGAAGATGGACCGGCCCGAGGACATCGAGCCCAACCCGCACACCGGCAAGGTGTACGTCGCCCTCACCAACAACACCAACCGCGGCATCGGCACGAACGCCAAGGCGGACGAGGCCAACCCGCGCAACGCCAACAAGCACGGGCACATCCTGGAGCTGACCGAGCGCTGGAACTGCGCCGACAGCAAGAAGTTCGCCTGGTCGCTGTTCCTCGTCGCCGGTGACCCGGAGGACCCGGCCACCTACTTCGCCGGGTACCCGAAGGACCGCGTCTCCCCGATCTCCTGCCCGGACAACGTCGCCTTCGACTCGTACGGCAACCTGTGGATCTCCACCGACGGCGCGCAGCTCGGCTCGCACGACGGCCTCTTCGGTGTCGCCACCCGCGGTGACCGGCGCGGTGAGCTCAAGCAGTTCCTGACGGTGCCGAAGGGCGCGGAGACCTGCGGTCCGCTCGTCCAGGACCGCCGCGTGCTCGTCGCCGTGCAGCACCCGGGCGAGATCGACGGCGCCACGGCCGAGAAGCCGCTGAGCGCCTGGCCCGACGGTGCCGGCAAGATCAACCGCCCGGCGGTCGTGGCGGTGTGGCGCAAGGACGGCTGCGACATCGGCGTCTGATCCAGGGACGCCGACTAGGGAAGGGCTGGGACCGGCGGCTGCCGCTCACCGTCGTGTTCCAGCCACTCCCGATACGCCGGCGCCTGCCGCGCCGCCTCCCAGTACGCCTCCTCCAGCGCGGGATAGACGCCGTCGAGGTCCGTCTGCGTACGGGCCGCGAGGAGGAGCCGTACGCCGAGGGGGTCGCCGTGCAGGCGTCGTACCGCCATCGTGGGGCTGTCGGCGTGGGTCGGCTGGCAGACGGCGACGACCTCGCCGGTGGCGACCAGGGCGTCGGCCGTGTAGTAGTCCCCGTGCAGGACGTGGGGATTGACGCCGGCCGCGCGGAACATCCGCTGCACGGCGTCCCACTCGCCGTCGACCGTCGGGTCGACCATCCAGCGGTCGTCGGCCAGGTCACGCAGGGCGACCTCGGACTTCGCCACGGCCGGGTGGTCGGTCGGCAACGACACGAACTGCGGTTCGCGCTCCATCAACACGCGTAGCCGCAGCTCCGCCGGGATCCGCAGCGGGCAGCCCTCCACCTCGTGCACGAAAGCGACGTCCAGCTGGCCGTCGGCGACCATGCGCAGCAGGGCGTTGGGGGAGACGTTCATGTGGAGGGTGGGGTCCTGGCCGTGGCCGCGCAGCCGGCGCAGCCAGCCCGCCAGGGCCTTGCTCGCGGTCGAGCCGACCCGCAGTTCCGGGCCGCCCACCGCGGCCGCCCTCGCCTCGGCCACCAAGGCGCGCATATCGGCCACCAGCGGGCGGGCGCGGCTGAGGACCTGCCGGCCCAGCGGTGTGGGCCGGCAGCCGGTTCTCGCGCGCAGGAACAGCGCGCCGCCCAGCTCCTGCTCGATCCGTCGCAGTTGCGTGCTCAACGATGGCTGGGCGACGCCCAACTGGCGGGCGGCCCGGTGCAGACTGCCGGTGTCGGCTATGGCGCACAGCGCGCGGAGGTGTCTCACCTCGAGCTCCATGCCCTCGGAGACTAAAGCGGAACAGCAGGTTTCACCAGCCGCACAAATCCCCCCGGATGCCCGCCAATTGGGGCTCCGATAGGGCAGGACTATCACCGATTGCCATCATCACAGCGGCCTCACAGGCGCCGACACTCGCCTTGACGACTCACCCCCCACCTAGGAGTCATCGATGCGTATGTCCACGTCCATGTCCGCCCGTACGGCGGCGGCAGTCGGTCTCAGCGTCGCGGCACTCGGCCTGGGCACGGCAGCCCCGGCCACCGCGGCCCCGGCTTACACCCCCGCCACCGCCGGCTACGTCGCCAAGTCCGCGGAGTCCGACGCCAGTCGGGCCTTCTTCGAGGCGGTCGTGAAGTCCGTCGCCGAGAAGCGCGCCGCGAACCCTCGCGCCGCGGCCGTCACCGTCGTCTACGACGCCTCCGGGGCGCCCACGTTCAGCGCGCAGATATCCCGCAGCACCCAGATTTGGAACAGCTCGGTGTCCAACGTCCAGCTCCAGCAGGGCTCGAACGCCGACTTCACCTACCGCGAGGGCAACGACCCGCGCGGCTCGTACGCCTCGACCGACGGTCACGGCAACGGGTACATCTTCCTCGACTACGCGCAGAACCAGGAGTACGACTCGACTCGCGTCACCGCGCACGAGACCGGGCACGTGCTGGGTCTGCCGGACCACTACGAGGGCCCGTGCAGTGAGCTGATGTCGGGCGGCGGTCCCGGTCCGTCCTGCACGAACCCGAACCCGGACGCCAACGAGCGCTCTCGCGTGGAGCAGCTGTGGGCCAACGGGTTCGCCGCGGCGATGGACAAGGCGCTGCACAAGGTCGCTGCCCGCTAGTCGGGCCAGGAACCACCCCCCACACACGGCGCGGTCGCCCTCCTGCACGGGGCGGCCGCGCCGCGCTTCTTTTTGGGACGGTGGCGCCCAATGGCTCGGGTGGTCCGTCTCGGTTCGCGGCTGCGGGTTGTTTGTGGCTGGTCGCGCAGTTCCCCGCGCCCCTGGGAAAGCTTCAGTGCGGGGACGCGATGGCTCTGGCCGCCGCCACCTCCTGGCGCAGTGGCTCCAGGACGCTGTCGGTTGGGCCCGTCAGATCCGTTCTGACCTCGTACAGGGTTTCCGACTCGCGTAGGCCCTCCGCCAGTTCTCTCAGTTGGCGGGCCGCCTGGGTCGCCTCCGTGGTGGACGGTGGAGGTGCGCCGTGGGCCACTCGTACCCTCGCCGCCGTGGTCGCGTCGACGATGCGTTCCACCGCTACGACCAGGGGCCACCAGGCGGCTGCCCGGCGGCCGGTGGGCGGGGGCTCGGTCAGGGCGCGCTGGAATTCGGTGCGGATGGCGGAGAGGGTGCGGTAGAGGCCGCGGCGCATCCGGGCGCGGGCCGGTGGGTCCACGGGGTCCGGGCCGAAGGCGGCCTCCACGTAGCGTGCCGTGTCCTGCACCGCGTCCGCGAGCCGGGCGCCGACCCGGGTGTGCCAGCTCTCCGGCCACAGCAGGTAACCGGCGATCAGGGCGATCGCGCACCCCATGAGGGAGTCGCCCAGGCGGGGCAGCAGCAGGGCGGTGCCCTGATGGCTCAGGACGTCCGACAGGAGCAGGATCACCGGCGTGATGGCGGCCGTCTGGTAGCCGTAACCGCGCGGGGTGAGCGCCGGGATCAGCGGTGCCAGCAGGAACAGCACCGGTACGTCCCACCAGCCGCGCGGCACCTCCGCGAGCACCGCCGCCGCGATGACCAGCCCGGCGACCGTGCCGAGGGCACGCAGCAGCGCCCGGGAGAAGACGGAGCCGAAGTCGGGCTTGAGGACGAAGGTGATGGTCAGGGCGACCCAGTAGGAGCGGGGGACCGGGATGAGGGACACCAGCGCCTGGGCGATCCCGATGCACAGGGCGAGGCGCAGGCCGTAGCGCCAGGAGGCGGCGGAGAGCGTGACGCCCCGCAGGGCGCGGGCGGCGCGGATGCTCAGGGCGGCCGGGCGGCCCAGGCGGTCGACGATGCCATGGGGGTCCCCCCGCTCGAGCGAAGCCGAGAGGGGGGGAGGGACGACGTCCGGGTTGGCGACGACGTCGGCGGCGTGCCGCAGTGCGTGGTCGACGGCGCGGCCGGTCTCGGTCGTCGGGGCGGGCAGTTTCAGCCCTGTCGGTCCCGTATGGCCGCTCTCCACGGCGGAGGCGAGATGCCGTACCGCCGCCGGGATCTCGGGCGGGAGGGGGCTGCCGCTGAGGCGGGCGGCGGGGGCGGCCTCCACGACCGGGGTGATGGCGTTCAACTGGGCCAGCAGGCGGGTGAGTTCGGGGCTGCGGCCGTGATGGCGGGCGCGGTGGGCGAGGATGATGTCGTAGGACTGGTTCAGGGACTGGGTGACGGCGTGCCGGCCGGCGTCGTACGCCTGGCTGGTGCCGCTGTCGCTGCCGCCGACCTCCAGCAGCTCGGCGACCGCCCGGTAGCTGTCCGCCACCGCGGCCCGTTCCGGCACCCCCGACCGCAGCGGCCAGGCGAGCAGCGCGAGGACCAGGACGAGCAGCCCGCCGCCTGCCATCAGCAGCGGGGCCATCCACCACTCGCCCGGCAGCGGCAGCCCCGCGCCGATCACGGACGTCAGCAGCAGCAACAGCCCCGACACGGAGGCCACCGCACCGATCGTCGAGATCATCCCGGACACCAGCGCGACGCCGGTGACGGCGGCGACGGCGACCCAGCCGTGGCCGTGCACCAGGGCCCCGAGGGTGATGCCGACGGCGCCGAAGAGCTGCGGGATCGCGATGGTGGGGATGCGCAGGCGATAGGCGGAGGCGGTGTCGCTGATGACGCCGTTGAGGGCGCCCATCGAGGCGAGGGCGCCGTATCCGGGGCGGTCGACGGCGAGCCCGATGGCCAGGGGCAGGGACAGCGCGATGGCCGCGCGGATCACGGCGGGCCAGTTGACGGGAGCCGGCTGGGCCCGGAGGTTGCGCACGAGCCAGTCGGGCGGGGTGAGGCCGATGGGTAGCTCGCGGGACATGGGGCCCATTATGGGCACGCCTGTTCAGCTCGTCGTCGACCTCATCGCCGCTGGTGAAGGGTGACGTCGACGAGCAGGGCACGGTGGTCGGTGTCCGGCAGGTCGAGGAAGCGGGCGGTGCGGGCGGAGAAGCCGGCCGAGAGGAGCACGTGGTCGATCTGCACCCCGAAGGCCGGCGCGGTACGGGCCGGCCAGCTGGGTGTGCGGTCCTCGCCGGTGAGCCGGGTGGCGTCGCGCAGACCGGCGTCGAGGATGCGGCGGAAGGCGGCGTGGTCCTGGGAGGCGTTGAAGTCCCCGGCCAGGATGACGGGGGTCCTGCCGTCGCCGCCGGTGCTCTCGGCGGCGAAGTCCCGCAGGTCGCCGAGCTCCCGGCGCCACAGGTCGACGTGCCCGGGCAGCGGCGGCATGGGGTGCGCGAGCTGGAGCCGTACGGCATGTCCGCGCACGTCGGCGACGGCGCCGGGCATGGCCATGGTGCCGTCGACCGGGTCGGCCGGGTCGAGCGGGAAGCGGCTGAGGACGACCGACCCCGCCGACCCGGCCTCGATCTGTGCCGCCCGGTGCGGATAGTCGGTGCCGAGCGCTTCCTTGAGTCCGGCGTCGCAGGTGTACTCGCACTCCTGGACGAACACGATGTCCGGCCGCTCACGGCGGACGGCGGCGACCAGGGCGTCGGTCGCCTGCCCGAACTCGACGTTCGAGGTCAGCACACGGAAGGAGACGAGCGGGGCCCCGCCCGGCCGGCCGGTCTTCCCGTACGGCTCGATGTACCAGGCCAGCAGTCCGAGGAGGGCGACGGCCCATACGACGCCGAACCACCAGCGTGAGAAGAGCGCGGTCAGCAGTCCGAGGCCGGTGGGCACGAGCAGCCACGGCAGGAAGGCGAGGAGCTGGGGGACGGGGGTGATGCCGTCGACGTCGGCGATCCGGCAGCCGATGACCGCGCTGACGCCCAGGAACAGCAGGGCGGCCGTCCATCTGCCGAGCCTGTGCCCGGTCCGGTCTCCTGGCTCGCCGTCCCGGGACGCCGTCCACTCGGCAGCCGCAGTGTCCAAGTCCCGGCCTTCCGCTCGCGGGTGGGATGCCCGAATCCTCCCTCAAAGACGGGGGTCATGGGGCGAAGGTTGCGTGGCGGCCACGAGTACGGATCACCCGTCCACCCGCGCCAGGAACTCCCCCAGCGCCTCGTCGAACTCCCCCGGCCGCTCCAGGTTCGGCATGTGGGCCGCGCCCTCGATCACCCGCAGGGTCGAGTCCGGGAGGGCCGCGTGCATGGCCTGCGCGTCGGAGACGGGGGTGTAGGCGTCGTCCGCGCCGACGACGACCAGGGCGGGGACCGCGACCCGGGTGAGCAGGTCGCGGTAGTCGGGGCGTTCGGCGCGTCCGCGCAGGGCCGCCGCGGCACCCTCGGGCGGGGTCGCCGTCATCATGCGGTGGACGTGGGCCTTGACCTCGGCGTCGGCGTACGGCGCGACCATCTTCTCCAGCACCTCGTCGGCATATCCGCGCATGCCCTCGCGCAGCAGCCGGTCCGCCATGGCGTTGCGCGCCTTCTTGCCTTCCGTGGTCTCCGCCGCCGGGAACGTGTCGGCGAGGACCAGACCCCGGATGCGGTGGGGGAAGCGGGCGTAGCACTCCATGACGATCTGGCCGCCCATCGACAGGCCCGCCAGCACGAAGGTCTCCACCTTGAGGTCGTCCAGCAGGGCCTCGATGTCGCCGGCGAAGGCGGAGAGCGGGGTGACGCCGGGGACGACCGGGGAGGCGCCGTAGCCGCGCAGGTCGGGGGCGACGACCCGGCGGGCGGCGGTGAACGTCTCGACCTGCGGGGCCCACATCGTGCGGTCGAAGGGGTGGCCGTGGACGAGGACGAGCGGGGTCGACGAACTATCGACTCCTTTGTCCTCGTATGCGAGGAAGGGGCTCATGTGGACGACCCTAGATCGCCCCAACTCCTCGGTGCAATAAGATCTTTGCCCTCGGTGCAATCTGGGGCCCGTGGATGGGGGAGTCTCGTGGACGACTATCGGCGTCTCGCCGACCGCATGGCCGACGACATCGCCGCCGGACGGCTCAGGCCGGGCCAACGGCTGCCCCCGCAGCGGCTGTTCGCGCGGCGGCGCGGGATCGCCGGGTCGACGGCGGGGCGGGTGTACGCCGAACTCGTACGGCGCGGGCTGGTCGTCGGCGAGGTGGGACGCGGGACCTTCGTGCGGGCCGCTCCGGCGGGGAACGGGCGGGCCCTTGTCGAGGCCGCGACCGCCGCGCCGGTCAACCTGGAGCTCAACTACCCCTCAGCGCCCGGCCAGTCGGAGCTCCTCGCCCCCGCCCTCGCGCCGCTCCTGCGCCCCGACGTCCTGGCCGACGCTCTGCGTCCGGCCGCAGTCACCGGCACACCTGAAGCCCGCCAAGCGGCGGCCCGCCTCCTCGCCACCCCGCACTGGCACCCCGCCCCCGACCGGATCCTCTTCACCGGCAACGCCCGCCAGGCCGTCGCCGCCGCCCTCGCCTCCCTGGTCCGGCCGGGCGGGCGGGTCGGCGTCGAGGCGCTGACGTATCCCGTGGTCAAGGAGATCGCCGCCCGGCTCGGCATCACCCTGGTGCCGCTGGCCACGGACGAGGAGGGCCCGCGCCCGGAGTCCATCGCCGCCGCCCACCGCGCGGCTCCGCTGGCCGCCCTCTATCTGCAGCCGACCCTGCACAACCCGACCTCGGTGACGACGAGCCCCGAGCGCCGACGCCGACTCGCCGATACGGCCGTCGACTTGAACCTCCCCGTCGTGGAGGACCGCATCTGGTCGTTCCTCACGGACGACGACCCCCTCGCCGCCCACGCGCCCGGCCTCACCCATGTCGTCGACGGCCTCTCCAAGCGCGTCGCGCCCGGGCTCACCGCCGGCTTCCTCGTCGTACCCGAGGAGCGGGTCGAGACCGTGGCGTCGGCTGTCCGGTCCGGTGGGTGGAGTGCGGGGCGGTTCGCGCTGGAGGCGGCCGTGCGGTGGATCGGGGAGGGGACCGTGGAGCGGCTGGTCGCGGCCAAGCGGGCGGACGCCGGGCGTCGGCGGCGGATCGTCGACGAGGAACTGCGCGGGTTCGCCGTACGGTCCGATCCCCGCGCCTATTTCGCCTGGTGGGAGCTGCCCGCGCCGTGGCGCGCCGACACGTTCACGGCCGCTGCCGCCGCGCACGGCATCGCGGTGACGCCCGGTCCCGCCTTCGCGGTGGATCCGAGCCGTACGCCGGACGCCGTCAGGCTCGGGCTCGCGTCGGCTCCTGAGCCGGATCTGCGGCGGGCGCTACGGACGCTCGGCGGCGTCGTGCGAGCAGGTCCGTGAGCCGGCAGACCAGAGCAACGGCCAGGCCGAGGGCGATGAGCAGCCAGGACACCGTGCGCAGGGTCTGGGTCAGGGCGTCGTAGACCGCGCCCGCGGCCGGGCGGTGGGCCGCCTCGGCCAGCCCGGCCAGGGTGAGCCGGCGGCCGATCACCAGCGTCAGGAGCAGGAGCGCACCGCCGAGGGCCGTGCCCAGCGCGGTCGCCGTGACCGCGCGGCGGCGGCAGGCGGCGACGGCGATGCCGGTCGCGGCGAGCGCGACGGCGGAGACGGGCAGCCAGAACCCGGCGACTTCGAGCACGTCGTACCCCTTCCTGAGCCGGTCCAGCTCGTGGGCCGGGAGCACGGGCACGTCGGTGTGCTCGACCGGGATGTGGTGCGCGAACGGGATGCGGTCCTCGGTGAGCCGGCGTTTGACCTGGGCGGTGACCGGGGCGAGGTCGACGGTGACCGTGCGACGCTGTCCGTCCTGGAGGGCGCTCAGCACCGCGTCGTGGACGGCCCTGTTGCCCGCCTCCCACGCGGTCCGGAAGGCCTCGGTCCGGGTGAAGGAGCGCACCGCGTCGTGCACGAAGGGGCGCACGGCGCCGCTCTCGGGCGAGACCGGGGAGACGGGGGAAGCGTCCAGTCTGTCGCCGACCGCGTCCATGATCCCGGCGCCGACGGTGTCCGCGACGGCGCCCTGCACCGCCGGATCGTGGGCCAGTGGCGCCATCGCGGTCACATACCGGCCGGTGTCGACCAGCGCGTACGTCACCCACGCCGCCAGCGCGCCGAACGGCACGAGGAGGCACGACAGGGCGATCAGCACTGCCGACAGGGCGTTCCGCAGACGGGTGGGCACCCTCTCAGGCAAAGGTCACCGGGGGCGGGGCGCCAGCGATGTGCCTGCATACGGCGGCACTGTTCCGCTCTCCCGTGCACCGTTCACCCGAACGGGTGGCTCCTCAGAGGCGGTGGCCCTGGGCGTCCTCGTGCGTGTAGTAGCGGTAGAACAGCACGACGAAGAAGGCCGCGCCGATCGCCAGTCCCATGATCGAGGACCTCAGGACCGAGTTGCCGCCCTGGCTGTACAGGAAACCGAACGTGCCGCCCGCGAAGACCGCCCACAGGACCGCGTGCAGCTCCCGGATCACCTGCGAGGCGACCCAGCGCACGGCGACGTACAGCACCATGAACGCGGCAGCGGTGACGAAGCCGAAGAGCAGGTTCCAGCCGGTGATCTCCCCGCCGGCGCGCCGGTTCGCCGCGGCCCAGTAGCCGTAGACCAGCCCGAGGACGATCGGCACGGCCACACTCGCGACGCGGTGCGTCCGCGCGCTGAACACATCGGGCAGACCGCTCAACCCAGTCGTAACCGCCCGCCGGGCCCGCCCGGGCACAGGTGCCGCATGAGCCATGAGAGCACTCCTCTCTCTGCGCGCCCCCGCCATCCAGAGCACACCTGGCGCGGTCGGGTGGCAAGTCGGCGGTGCAGATCAGTGCAGATCCGGCCCGTCCGGCGTTCGAGGACGGGGGCCCGGGTACCCGGATGCGGCGCGTCGAACGCCGTGTTTCGCTGAAGCCCATGAGGGCCGTAAGCGACGGTGAAGCCGGCCCGCAGGGCGACGCGCGCCGGTCGGGGCTGCTGAGCGTGCGCGGTCACAGCGTTGCCTGGGTGCCGCCGCTGGTGTTGCTCGTCGGCATCGTGGCCGTCGACTTCAGGACCAGCAGCGACTTCCGGATCCTGTCCTGGATGGTACTGGTGCCCGGTATCGCCGCGGCGATCTGCGGGGTGTGGGGAACGGCGATCTTCGCGGTGCTCGCACCCGCCACCTACCTCGCCGCCGACGCCGCCCTGCCGCACGAGTACCAGGCGGGCCTGCCCGACCTCGTCCTCGCCGGCATCGGCGGTGTCCTCGCCACGCTGGCCTGCGTGGTCCGCGTGCGCGGTGAGCGGCGCATGCTGCACATACAGGACGTCGTCGCCACCGTCCGCCGTACCGTGCTGCGCCCGCTGCCGCCGGGCTGGGGCGGCCTGGAGCACGCGGCCGTCTATCTCGCCGCCGACAGCGAGGCCAGGGTCGGCGGGGACTTCTACGACATCCAGATCGGCCTGCACGGCACCCGCGTCATCCTGGGCGACGTCCAGGGCAAGGGGCTGGGCGCTGTGGAGGCGGCGGCCGCACTGCTCGGCACCTTCCGCGAGAGCGCCTACCACGAGCCGGACCTGGCGAAGGTCGCCGTACTGCTGGAGGAGCGGCTGCGGCGGCACATCCGCCTGCGCGCGGCTCTGGGCAAGGAGGAGGGAGACCGGTTCGCCACCGCCGTCCTGATCGGCTTTCCCGAGCAGCAGCCGGACACGATCGACGCCGTCGTCCTCGGCCACGACTGTCCGCTCGTCGTCGGCCCCGACGGCGTGGAGCCCCTGCCGCCCGGCCACGCCCTGCCCCTCGGCTACGGCGGTCTGGCACCCGCCGACGGTCCGCCGCCCGTGCACCGGGTGCCCCTGCGGCCCGGCGAGACCCTACTGCTGACCACGGACGGTGTGACGGAGGCCCGGGACGGCGACGGCGTCTTCTTCCCGCTCGACACCGAGGTCGCCAAGGCCGTCGCCGCCGACCCGGACATCGCACAGCCCCGGTGCCTGGTCGACTTCGTGCGGGAGAGCACGCTGCGGCACTGCGGAGGGCATCTGTCCGACGACACCACGGTGTTCGCGGTACGGCGGACGGCCGGTGTGGGGAATGGGGACGGAAACGGACGTTTGCAGCCCTGAGATCCCCTCTTTGCACCCGCAGCGGTTACGGTGCTGCCGTACGTGATCGACGGGGGATGGGGAGGGACCGATGCCCGGAACAGTGCTGTTGCTCGCCGCCTCACCGGCGGGCAGGGGCTGTCTGGTGGACGCCGCCTCCGTGCTCCCGATCCTCGCGGCGGTCCCGCCCGCGGTGCTGTCCGGCACGGACACCGCCAACGTCGTCGAACTCGCCGACCCCCTGGAGCCGCAGGCCGTCCTCACCCGCCTGCGTGCCGCGGCCGTCGCCCCCGGCCCGCTCACCGTCTTCGTCGCCGGCCAGCTGCAACTGGACCGCCGCCAGCACCTCCCCCACCTGGCGCTGGCCCGGTCCACCCCGTCGACCGTGCGCTACAACGGCTTCCCCTGGCACTGGATCCGCGAGGAACTGCGCCTGCGCGCCCCGGGTTCCACCTCGCTGGTCCTCGATCTGCACGCCGACCACGAGACCTGGCAGTGGCTGCTCGCCAACCCGCTCGACTCGGGCCGCAACCACGCCGTCTACGGCCGGATCGCGGCGCCGCCGAACCGGCGGACGCTGGCGGGCCCGGCGTACATGAAGGCGGTCGCGACCCTGCTGCGCAGCGGACACCGCCCGCCCCTGGACCAGTTGCACCAGCAGGCGCTGTCCCGGATCGCCCCCGAGGCCGGGGTCGGCATCGACATCGTGCTGACCGCACAGGGGCCCGCGCCGAGCGATCCGCACGCAGCCATCACCAGTGCCGTCCAGGCGGGCCGGCACGCGGACGCCGACGCGCTGGCCGCACGGTACGAGCAGACCGCCGTCCACACCCATGGCCACGCCTCCGAGGAGGCCCTGCACTGGGGCGAGGTCCGCGCGGACCTGGCGATGCTGGCCGGGGACCCGGTGCGCAGCTGCCGCACCTGGCTGACGGTCGCCTCGTCCCGGCTCTCCGCCGGACAGGCCCCGGACGCGCCCGCGGTGGAGGCCGCGGTGGACCGTGCCCACCACCAGTGGGGGCAGATCCACGACACGGCCCTCGCACGCGAACTGGGGCCCGTCCTAGTGGAGTTGAGGAGCCGGGTGCCCGGACGCCGACGCGGCGCCCTGGAGAACGTCCACCGACAGCTGCGGCAGTTGCAGGTCAGCGGCTGACGGTCCGGCCGTCGGCGGGGTCCGTACCGCTGATGTGCCGCTCTACTCCCGCAACGCGCGCCGGAGTTCCTCGAACGCGGTCGGGCGAGGCCGGTTCGGCAGGAAGTCGCTGATGCGCAGGGCGCATTCGGCCGGGGTCAGGACGTCGGTGTGGACGTCCAAGTCGTGCGGGCCGTGGGAGTGGACCTGGTCGAACTGCAAGGCGGCGAGGCCCGGTTGGCGGTCGCCTCGTTCGCGCTCCCGGCGTTGCAGCTCCGGCAGCGGGCAGCGGACCCCGATCAGGACCGTGTCCTCGGGTACGAGCAGGTCGAGGAGGTCCAGCAACCGCCAGCGGCGGCTGAGCGGGTAGTCGACGACGAGGTTGTTGCCGGCCGCGGCCATGCCGGCGACCGCGCGGTGGAAGCCCTTGGTGGTGCGGTCGATCTCGGCCTGGAAGTCCTCGTCGGCAAGGGGGCTGCCGCCACGCATCGCGTGGAAGGCGTCCACCGGCAGGTGGAACCAGGTGCCGTCGAGGACGTCGAGGAGCGCGCGGGCGATGCTGCTCTTGCCGGAGCTGGAGGTTCCGTTGAGCAGGACGACCGTTCCCCGGGTCGCCGTCGCGGGGATGCGGGCATGCGGGTCGGCGTGGTCATGGACGTGCGTCGGCAAGGCGGGTCCCCGTGCGAGTGGTGGTGGCCGTCGTGGTCGGTCAGTGAGATCTACGGCGTAGTCGACACCGGGATGACATGCTGGGTCGGTTGCTCGGTCCGAGTCGGTTCTGCCGCTCGGGCGGGGCCCGTGTTGGCTGCCAGGATCAGGGTTGCCACGGCGATCACGGCCGCGGCGAGGCCTCGGGTGTAGCGCTCGGTGGTGTTGGTGCGTTCCTGCACGGCGACCTCGCAACAGCCAGGTGTTAACCACGTTTAATACGCGGTTTAACCTATGGGCTGTCGGAGTCGAACGGCAAGGGGCACAGGGGGAGTTGGGGGCGTTGAGCGTGTCGGACCGTGATGATCCTGGGACGATCGGGCGAAGGGTCCAGCAGCTGCGGGCCGATCGTGGGCTGACGCAGCGACAGTTGGCGGAGCCGGCGTACACCCCCGCGTACATCTCCACCCTGGAGGCGGGGCGGGTGCGCGCCTCCGACGAGGCGTTGCGGCACATCGCCGACCGGCTCGGCGTCGCCTTCGAGGAGCTCGCCACCGGACGGCCCGCGCACCTCGTCACGGCCCTGCGGATGAGACTGACCGAGGCCCAACGCGCCCTCGCCACCGGCGAGGCCGAGGCCGCGGCCGAGCAGTACACCGCGCTGCTCGCGGAGGCGGACGCGCACGGGTTCGCCGAGGAACGGGCGGCGGCGCTGCTCGGGCTCGGCGAGTGCGACATCGACGTCGGGGAAATCGACTCCGCCCGGCGGTACTTCGAGCGCGCCGAGCAGGTCCTCGCGGACGCCGACGCCCCGCTGCCCGCACGGGTGCCCGCGCTGCGCGGCCGGGCCGTGTCGCACTACCTCGCCGGTGAGCTGCGCTACGCCGTGTACCTCATCGAATCCACCCTCGACGAGCTCAACCGCGGCGGACTGCACGACCCCGACGCCCTCCTCCTGCTCTACGCCAGCGTCATCGGCCCCTACATGGACATGGGCGCCCACGCCCGCGCCGCCCAGGCCGCCGAGTACGCCCTCGCCCTCGCCCCGCAGGCCGCGGACCCCGCCCTGGTCGCCCGTATGCACCGGTCCGTCGCCCGCACCCTGCTCGCCGAGGGCCGGGTCGCCGAGGCGGACGCCTCCCTCGCGAAGGCCGCCGAGCTGTACCGGCAGCTCCAGATCCGCACCGAACTCGCCAACTGCCACTGGATGCGCGGCTACGTCTACGCCCAGAACGGCGACCTGGAGCGCGCCGAAGCCGAACTGCGCGAGGCCCAGACCATGCTCACCGCCAAGCGCGCCGCCCTCTACACCAGCCAGGTCGCCGTCGAACTCGCCGACGTACTGCACCGGCGCGGCAAGTCCGACGAGGCCGCCGCCCTCCTGCACGAGGTGCTCAGCGACCTCAGCCCCGAGCGCGGCGCCCTGCACTCCGCCGCCGCCCACCGCCTCCTCGGCATCATCGCCGAGGACGCCCGCGACACCGAGGCCGCCGAAGAGCACTACGTCCGCGCCCTGAGCCTCCTGGAGCGCGCCGGCGCGGCCGGTGACCTGGCCGACCTGTGCCGGCTGCTCGGCGATCTGCTGCGCCGTACGGGACGGGTTGAGGCGGCGCTGGACGCGTACCGGACGGGACTCGGCCACCGTACGGCCCCCGGCACCACCACCCTCGGACCCGCGCCCGCACAGCCCCCTCTGTAACCAACCCAAGCCGGCCCACAGGTCGTCCCGCTTAGCTGCGCGGGACATCCGGACAGGTGGGGACGGGCACGTGGAGAACCAGCGGACCGCGCGGACGCTCGCCGACGCGCTGCGGCTCGTCGTACGCGCCCTCGTGTGCACCGTCGTCGTCGGCGCCGCGCTCCTCGCCATCGCCACGGTCGTCTCCGTCCTCGGCCCCGTGCTCGCCCTCGACCTCTACACCCCGCCCGTCGCCGCCTGGTGGACCGTCTTCACGGCGATCGCGGTGCAGGGCGTGCCCTTCCTGCTGCTCGGCACGGTGGTCTCGGCGGCGATCGGGGCGTTCGTGCCGGAGCGGGTCTTCAGCCGCCTGCTGCCCCGCAACCAGGCGCTCGCGGTACCGATCGCCGGGGCGGCCGGTGTCGTCCTGCCGGGGTGCGAGTGCGCGTCCGTGCCGGTGGCCGGGAGCCTGATGCGGCGCGGGGTCGCCCCCTCGGCCGCCCTCGCGTTCCTCCTCTCCGCGCCCGCCGTCAACCCGGTCGTCCTGGTGGCCACGTCCGTCGCCTTCCCCGGGCAGCCGCGGATGGTCCTCGCCCGGCTGATCGCCTCGCTGGCCACGGCCCTGGTGATGGGCTGGCTGTGGGCCCGCTTCGGCCGCGACGAGTGGCTGCGACCGCTCAAGCGCCACGCCCACCCGGCCGCCACCGGACTGCGCGCCTTCACCGCCGGCCTCCAGCACGACTTCCTGCACGCGGGCGGCTTCCTCGTGCTCGGCGCGGCGGCCGCGGCGACCTTCAACATCGCGGTGCCGCCCTCGGTGCTGGACCTGTTCACCGGCTCGCCCTGGCTGTCGGTGCTGCTCCTGGCGCTCCTGGCGGTCGTGCTGTGCGTGTGCAGCGAGGCGGACGCGTTCGTCGCCGCGTCGCTGAGCGGCTTCTCGCCGACCGCGCGACTGGCGTTCATGGTGGTCGGCCCGATGGTCGACCTGAAGCTGATCGCCCTGCAGGCGGGGACGTTCGGCCGGTCCTTCGCCCTGCGGTTCTCGTCCGTGACGTGGATGGCGGCCGTGACGAGCAGCGCCCTGGTGGGGTGGTGGCTGCTGTGAGGCGGTACGGACGGGCGGTGCCGCTGCTCGTGACGGGCGCGGCGGTCCTGCGGATCTCGCTGTTCAGCGAGCTGTATCTGCGGTACGTGCAGGCGGGACTACGGCCATCCCTGGTGGTGTCCGGGTTCCTGCTGGTGCTGCTGGCGGTGGCCGCGGCGGTTGTCGGGCGACCGGAACAAGAACCGCACGCCGAGCAGGGCGAGCACGCAGAGCACGGCGAACACTCCGGCCGCGATCAGCAACGCGAGCACGGCGAGCACGACGAGTCCGGCGACGATTCCCACGCCCACGCTCAGCACGGCGGTCACCATAGCCCCCGCGTCGCCTGGCTCCTCACCCTCCCCGCCCTCGCCCTCCTCCTCTTCCCGCCGCCGGCCCTCGGCTCCTACAGCGCCGAGCGCGAGGCGGCGCAACGCGCGGCGCAGGGCATCGGGCACTTTCCCGCGCTGCCGGCCGGGAACCCGGTGGAGCTGACGCTCGCCGAGTTCAGCTCGCGGGCGATCTACGACAGCGGACGGTCGCTGACGGGCCGTACGGTCCGCCTGACCGGGTTCGTCACCCGGGACGACGACGGCACCTGGTACGTCTCCCGCCTCCTCGTCTCCTGCTGCGCCGCCGACGCCACCACGAGCAAGGTCGAGATCCGGGACGCGGACGCCCCGCCCGCCGACGCCTGGGTCACCGTCACCGGCATCTGGCACCCCAAGGGCAGGCTCGGCACGGACGGAGCGTGGCCGCCGGTCCTGGACGCCGCGTCGGTGCGGCGGGTGGCGCAGCCGGCGAACCCGTACGAGAGGCGCTAGGCCGTGTCCGCAAAGTCGCGCCTGCCGCGGGGCCCGCCCGCCGGGCGAACGACGGGACCTTGCGGACACGATCCAGCGCTCAGCCGGGGAGAGCCGTGCGTCAGGCCGCGGGCCGGTGGGGGCGGGGCGCGCAGTTCCCCGCGCCCGTCGCGGGGCGGCGGTCGGCGGGGTTTCGTCGAACGGGCCAGGGGTAGTCGGGCGTCGTTCAGGGCGAGCGGTCAAGTGGCCCGACGGGGGCCCTGGAGCCAGCAGGCCGCGCCCGGAACGAGGAGGCTGCCGTGCGGCCAAGAGACGATCACCGTGGTGAGGCAGAGCATGAGCGGACCGGTGCCGCCGACGCGCTCGCCGAGAGCGTGCGCGGGATGGGACCCGGCGAGATCCCGGCGCGGCTGTGCGACGTCGCCGTCGAGCTGCTGCCCGTGACCTGCGCGAGCGTGTCGCTGCACAGCGACGGTATGCCCGTGCAACTGGGCGCGAGCAGTGCGCAGGCCGCGTATGTGACGGAGATCCAGGCGACCCTGGGCGACGGGCCCTGTCAGTCCGCCGTGGAGAGCGGTACGGCCGTGCTGGCGCGCGACCTCACGGCCGGCCGGGACGTCCTGCGCTGGCCGGTCTTCGCCCAGCAGGCCACGGCCGCCGGAGTGCGGGCGGTGTACTCGATGCCGCTCGGCAACGACACGGTGTGCGTGGGCACGCTGGACCTCTATCGCGATACGCCCGGCGACCTCACCGACCGGGACCTGCGCACGGCGCGGGTGGTGGCCGGAATGATGACCGTGGCGCTGATGGCGCTGCCGCGCGCGGAGGACGCGGGCGACCCGGGCGACGAACGATGGCTGAGCGGCCTCGCCGTCGACCAGGACCAGATCTACCAGGCCACCGGCATGATCATGGCCCAGCTGGGCGTCGAAACGGGCGAGGCGCTGGCACGGCTGCGGGCCCACGCGTTCGCGCACGGGCGCACTGCGGTGGACGTGGCCCGGGATGTGGTGGACCACAAGCTGCGGTTCGACCGGGACCGGGGCCGCCTATGATCGCCGACCATGGACATAGTGGGTTACTTCATCGCGCTGGCCGTGATCGTCGGCTTCGCCGGCGCCGAGATGCGAATCTCCCGTGCCGACCGCCGCGTTGCCCGGGTCGAGCGCAAACTCGACCTGATTCTCGATCACTTGGGCCTGCGTGACGACGATCCCCGGATGGCGAAGGTCGTGGCCCTGCTGCGGGACGACAAGAAGATCCAGGCGATCAAGGAGTACCGGGAGATCACGGGCGTCGGCCTGGCGGAGGCCAAGGAGGCGGTCGAGGGCATGGGGCGGGCGTGACCACCCCGGCACACAGCGATCTCGCGGCGGCGAAGGAGCTCGTCTACGACCCCTGCGGATTCACCTGCTCGCAGCCGGTTCCCGAACCCGAGAGCGCCGAGTACGCCGCCCACGCATTCACCCTCGACGGCCTCTGCGTCCGATTCCGCGCGGCCAGGACGACGCCCACCAAGGTCGGCCAGTTCGTCACCGTCTGGAAGAGGTCCCCGGGCGGGCCCATCCAGCCCTTCGACGTCACGGACCCGGTCGACCTGTTCGTCATCAGCTGCCGCGACGGTGAGCACTTCGGCCAGTTCGTCTTTGCCAAGGACGTGCTCCGCCGGCGCGGTGTCGTGTCGGTGGACGGTTCCGGTGGGAAGCGGGCGTTTCGCGTGTACCCGCCCTGGGTGACCACCACCAACCGCCAGGCGACCAGCACCCAGGCATGGCAGCTGGACCACTTCCTGCCCCTGGACCAGGCCGGGCCCGTCGACTCCGCTCGCGCCCGGAAGCTCTACCACCCGTAGGACGGGGCCGCCGGGACGACCGCCCTAGATCTCCGCCCGGCCCCGCTTCCTGACCTCCGCCAGTCGTTGGGCGCCCGTCTCGACGGCCGTCCAGGTTGCGTCGGCCGGTACCTCGCCGAGGCCGCCGTTGGTGATGGCGATCGCGTCGTCGCCCACGCGGACGGCGGCGACATGCAGCGTGAGCGTGGGTGCGTCGTCGTACTCGGAGACGGCATGCAGCACGACCCTCAGCCCCTGCCGGCCGTCCCCGACCTCAGGCATCTCGGCCTCCGTCACTTCGACGGCCATCTCCCCGCTCGCCGCGGTCGCCGTGAACTCGCCGCACGTGTCCGGCACGCGTCCCAGCCACGCCAGCGTCCGGTCCAGGTCCGCGGGCCGATGGGCGACGACCTGGTAGCGCAGCTGGGCCTCGTCCCAGACGTCGTCCAGTCCCACCGACGCACGCGTACGGGCGTCCGGGCCGAAGAGTTCCTCGGCATACAGGGAGTCGAGGAGCCGTCGGCAGTCGGCGGACTCGGTCTCCGCCTTGAGCATGGCCTCCCGCCAGGTGGCGAAGCCCTGCGTGGCCACCCAGCTTTCACCGAGGTCGGCCTCGCTGATCAACGCGTCCCGCGCCTGGGCCTCCGTCAGGGTGGGGGCGGCGCCGGGGGACTGCGACCCGCTGACGGTGGCGGGGGATGCGGGGGCGCGGACGCCGGTGGCCGCGGTGTCCAGCCCGGCGAAGGAGCACGCCGCCGCTGTCAGCAGGATTGCCGCCGTGAGCGCCGAGGTGGCGAGGGTGCGGGCCGGGGGACGGGGCATCGCGGGCTCCTGGGGTGCGCTCAAGATCAGTACGTGCTCTTAAGGCACCACCCCAGGAGTACGGCCACCAGTGCGCCGGTCCGTCCGGGTGACGGCTGTATGTGGGTCCTACTGCGTCTGGACGTACCCGATGAAGGTGGCGTACGCCTCCGGGGAGAGCGTGAGTGTGCCGACTTCAGGGTGCTTGGAGTCGCGGACGGCTATGCAGGGGGCGGGGTGGGCGACCTCGACGCAATCGCCGCCCGAGGTTCCGCTGTACGAGGACTTGCGCCAGGCGACTTGGCCGAGCGGGGCGCACTCGACGCATTCGCCGCCGCTGCTGCCGCTGTAGGACGACTTACGCCACTTCAGCTCCATAGCGTTCCTCCATCACGCGTGCGATCAGTGCCGCTGATTCCTTCGGCGAGAGGGCCTCGGCCTGAAGGCGAGCGTAACCGACTGAACGCCCCCTGATCACTGCAGGATTGGCCGTCATGTGCCCCTGGTCGTAGCTCTCGCTGTAGAACAGGTCGGGGTGATCGTCGAAACGCAGGAGAGTGAAGGAGCCCATCACCCCGGAGTGCTGTCCGACCGAGAACGGCAGTACCTGGATGTGCACCGACTGGTTGTCCTGCAAGCTCAAAAGGTGGGCGAGCTGCTCGCGCATGACGTCCCGGCCGCCGATCTCCCGGTACAGCGCCGCCTCGTCCAGAACGACCCACAGCGAGGGCGGCAGTTCGCGCTCCAGGATGCGTTGCCGTTCCATCCGTGCCGCCACCATCTCGTCGAGCGTGTCGGTGTGGTCCACCTGCATGACCGCCCGGGCGTACTCCTTCGTCTGCAACAGCCCGTACACCAACTGGCACTGATACGTGGAGATGTACGTCGCCTTCGCCTCCAAGTCGGCGAATGGCTGAAACCACGTCGGCAACTGGCTCCGCAACACCAGCCCCACCAACCGCGAGAACATCCCGTCCGTCACCAGCGCCGCATCCAGCCGCTCGGCGAAGTCCCGCGTCGGCACCTTCAGCGTTGTCTCGATCTGGCCGATCAGCGAGCCCGTGCAGAACAGCACCGAACCCAACTGCTTCAGCGTCAGCCCCGCCTCCTCCCGTTTCCTCCTCAGCTCGTAGCCGAAGTAGTCCAACGGAGAGGCCGTGGGATCGAGTTGGCGGATGTGAACCAAGGCGTACCACCCCCAGAGTCGGTATGTAGCAGAGCGTAATCGTATGACTTCGCATTGGTGACGTGAATCGTGAAAATCACCGCGACACCCCCACTCACCGGCTGTTACGGTCGCCCCATGCAGCGCGCCAACCCGTCTCTGACGACGACGCCGGACCCCGTCCCGGCGCCGCGCTGAAAGCTGAGCGAAGATCCAAGCCCCGGGGCGAGTGCCCCGGGGTTTTGTCGTGGGCGCTCGTCCCCTCACCCGGAGGAACAGCCATGCACGACCACCGCCGCCTCGGCCGCGAACTGGACCTCTTCGACACCGACCCCCTGATGGGCGCGGGCCTGCCCTACTGGTTGCCCGACGGCGCAGTCGTCCGGCACGCACTGGAGGAGTACATCCGCGAAGTCGAACGCGAGGCCGGCTACCGGCACGTCCACTCCCCCGTCCTCGGCAAGCGCGAGCTCTACGAGATCTCCGGGCACTGGGACCACTACAGCGACGACATGTTCCCGCCGATGGACCTCGGCAGCGGCAGCGGCACCGAACAGCTCGTCCTGCGCCCGAGCCTGTGCCCGCACCACGCCCTGATCTGCCGCTCCCGCTCGCACAGCTACCGCGAACTACCCTTCCGCATGGCCGAGTTGGGCGGCATGTACCGATCCGAGCTATCGGGCGTCCTCGGCGGCCTCACCCGCGTGCGGGCCATCCACCTCAACGACGCCCACATCTTCTGCACCCTCGACCAGGCAGTCGACGAGGCCCGGGCCGCCCTCCGGCTCATCGCCCGCGCTTACGCCGACCTGGGTATCCGGGCCGTCCGGCACCGCCTTTCCCTCCCGTCCGAGGGCGGGGGCGAGGGCGCGGGCGGCGGCAAGTACGTCGCCGATCCCGGGCTGTGGCGGCGAGCCACCGCGCTGCTCCGCGAGGTACTGGACGGCTCCGGCATCCCGTACGAGGCCGCGCAGGGCGAGGCCGCGTTCTACGGTCCCAAGATCGACGTCCAGATCGCCGACCCGGCCGGCCGGGAGTCGACCCTCTCCACCGTCCAGATCGACTTCCACCAGCCCGAACGCTTCGACCTGCACTACATCGGCCCCGAGGGCGCCAAGCACCGCCCGGTCATGGTTCACCGCAGCATCATCGGCAGCGTGGAAAGAGCCGTCGCCCACCTCATCGAGCAGCACGGCGGCGCCTTCCCGGTCTGGCTCGCCCCCGTCCAGCTGGTCGTCCTCCCTGTCTCGGACGCCCAGACCGAACAGGCGGAGAGGCTGCTGCACCGGGCCCTCGACCAGGGCCTGCGCGCCGAGCTCGCGGGCCCCGAACACGGCACCCTGGGCGCCCGTGTCCGGGCGGCGCGGCTCGTGCCGTACCAGGCGGTCATCGGGGAGCGGGAGGCGGCGGCCGAGGCGGACGGGGAGCCGGTGGCCGTACGGCTGCGGGACGGGCGGAAGCCGGGGGCCGTACCGGCCGCGGAACTCGTCACCCGGATCGCCGCCCGCGCGGCGGCCCGCGGCCCCGAGCTGTGGGACGGCCGATGACGGCCGATCACACCTGAGACGGGCGCTTTAGACGCCGTATGACGCCGCACGCACGAAGCCCGCACGGCGGCGCCATACGACGACGCACTCCACCTGGACAACACCGTAAGGTCGGTTCCGGTGACCCGCCACCGCACCGTGAGAGGAACCCCGCCGTGACGAACGCCGACGGTCCGCCGATCCCGGTGATCATCGACTGTGACACCGGCGTCGACGACGCCCTCGCGCTGCTGTTCGCCGTACGCCACCCGGGTGTCGACCTGCGCGCGGTCACCTGCGTGGCCGGGAACACGGATGTGGACGGCGTCGTACGCAACACCCTCACCGTGCTGGAGCAGGCCGGCGCCCCGGACATCCCCGTCGCCCGGGGCGCCGGACGTCCGCTGATCGAGTCGGCGCGCTCGGCGAGGCACGTGCACGGGGAGGACGGCATGGGCGACATCGGCCTGCCCGCCCCGACCCGCGCCCCGGCCGACGTGGACGCGGTGACGCTGCTGCGCCGCGAGATCCTGGCGTCCCCGCGCCCGGTCACCCTCGTCCCGACCGCGCCCCTCACCAACATCGCCCTGCTGCTGCGCACACACCCGGAGGTGACCCGCAACATCGAGCGGATCGTCTTCATGGGCGGCGCGGTGGCCTGCGGAAACGCCACGCCGGTCGCGGAGTTCAACGTGTGGCACGACCCGGAGGCGGCCGCGATCCTGCTCACCGCCGGGGTGCCGATCACCATGTACGGCCTGGACGTCTTCCAGCGGGTCGTGGTGCCCGGCGCGGACGTACGGCGGCTGCGGGAGAGCGCGGAGCCCGGTACCCGTCTGGCGGGCGACCTGCTGTCCCACCGCCCGGCCACGCCCGATGTCGCCGTCGACTCCGAGGCGGGCGGTATCGGCGACGCGGGCGCGGTGTGCGCGGTCGTGGACCCGGCGGGCATCACCACCCGTCTGCTGCCCGTCGAGGTCTCCCTCGCCCCCGGGCCGACGCGCGGCCAGACGATCGTCGACCGCCGGCCCCGGCCCGGTGAGGCCGAGATCCACACCGGCCTGCGCGAACGGCCGTTGGTGGACGTCGCCCTGGACGTGGACGTGGACCGCTTCGTGAAGCTGTACCTGACGACGGTCGAGCGTCTCTGACCGGTCTCCGGCACCGTCACTCCCGCACCACGAGCGTGTCCGCGGGCGCCGCGCTCACGCCATCCGTGTTCCGTCGGAGACGGGGCCGGCGTGCCGGAAAGGCGCACGCCAGGAGGGTCGAGGTACGGCCGGCTGCACCTCGGCAGGGGACCAACCGGCCCGCGGGCGGCGTTCCGCCGCCGCTGGGCGGCTACTCGAACTTCGGCGACTCCGGAGCGACCATCGACGTCACCGAGTTCAACCCGAGCGCGGGGGGCGCGGCCGGCGCCATGATCAGTACGACGGCCGACCTGACCCGCTTCCACCAGGCGCTCCCCGGCGGGCACCTGCTGCGCCCGGCGGAGATGAAGGCGATGAAGACGACCGTGCGGGCCCCCGAGTTCGACGACGTGTGGCCCGGCGCGAGCTACGGCCTCGGCCTGATGCGGATCCCGCTGTCCTGCGGCGGCTCGTACGACAGCCACGGTGGCGACCTCCCCGGTTGCACCACCCGCGACGGCGTCACCGCCGACGGCCGCCGTGTCGTGGTCCTCGCGACGACGGGCGACGGGGCCGCCGACATGTCCACCGAGCACGCCCGGAACAACCTGATCGACGGCGAACTCTGCGCCCCGGGCAGGCAGTAGCACCGCGGGCGGCGCCGAGCGGCTGGGGACCGTGGGCGCGGCGGCCCCTCACACCGCGGCACCGAAGAACACCAGCACCTCCCTGATCAGCCCGTCCCGGACGGTGATCGTCTCGACGTTGCGGAAGCGGCCGCCGGCGGTGAGCTCGTACTCGTAGTACGCGAAGACGAGTTCGCCGTCGGCCGGGGTGACGTGCAGCATGCGCTGCTCCTTCACCCGGCCGGCGGTCGGGAAGCACCGCTCGAAGAAGGCCGCCTTGCCGATGTGGTCGTCCTGCGGGCTGGTGAAGGTGAAGTCGTCGGCGTAGAGGGGGAGGGCGGCTTCCCGGTCCTGTGCCTGGTAGTGGCGGAACGCCGCCCTGACGATGTCCGTCGGACTGCTGCTCATGCGGGACTCCTCAGCCGTGGTGGGCGGCCCCCCACCCACCGTATCCAGCGGACCTCGCGCCGCGCGTGCACCACGAAGGGGCCCGGGGTGTTCACCCCGGGCCCCTTCACACGCCGTCGGTCAGGAACGTGCCGCACGACGTCGTTTCGACGCCACGACGAACGCGGCGCCGCCCGCCACCAGCACCACCGCACCGACGGCGATCGGGCCGGTCGCGCTGCTGCCGCCGGTCTTGGCGAGGTCGCCGCCGTTCGGCGAAGGCGCCGGGGCGGACGTCGTGCCGGAGGGCTCCGGGGCGGGAGTCTCGGACGACGGGGGCTCGGAGGCCGGCGGGGTGGTCTCCTCCGCCGGGGTGGACGGCTGCGCCGGCTCCGAAGGCTCGGCCGGCGGTGTGGTCGGCCGCTCCTCCGTCGCCGGAGGCCCGGTCGTGCAGTTTTTCGCCCAGGCCGGGGCGGACGCCGTCCGGGTGAGTGGCACCGGGCGCGCGCGTGGCGCAGCGGATCGCCCGGCCGGGCTGCCCCAGGATCCGGACGCGTGGCACACACCTTCGACGAACTGGTCGCGATGCAACGGGCGGCGGACCAGGCGCACTCCAGGGTGGAGGACCTGCGCGACGAGTACGGCCCGCCCGCCCACACCCCGTGGACCGGGCTCCGGACCGACACCTACGCGACCGCCTGGCGCACCTGGCGCGACCTCGCCCGCACCGTCCAGACCGCGGTCACCGAGCACGCGAGGGAACAGGGCATCGCCCGCAGCGAGGTCGAGGCGGACGTGAAGACGACGGCCCGCCATCCGAGGCAGGCGGAGCAGGACTGACGTCGGCTTCCCGGCGCCCGGACGGGTGGTGCGGACCGCGCCCCTGGTCCGTACGGCCGAACAGCGCGCGTCGTCCGAGCGGGCGGGACCCGACAATCGCAGGCAGTGGTGTTGCCGACGCGCATGTGAGGAGCTCCGCCGACGATGAGCAGATTCAGGAGGGCGACGGTCCTCGGTTGTCTCGCCGTGGCCGGCGCGATGACCGCGGCCGGAGTGGCATACGGCACTGACGGGGCGTCAGGGTCGGGCGGCAGTGACCTGTGGGCGACCGCGACCATCGAACCCGGGCGGGAAGGCATCGTCCAGGTCGGCGGGTACGAGGGGGCGCCGCTGGGCGCGGGATCGGTACTGACCCTGTCGGCGCCCGCGACGGCGAGGGTGACGGGCACACCGTTCGCCGCGGGCGGCTACCAGGGAGCGGTGACTCTGGGCGGGAGCGGCGGGACGTACACCCTCGTGGGGGCGCCCGGCCCGGTCGCCGGGGAGTCGGCATCGGCGGGCTGGAAGGACCGTACGTTCCCCTTCGTCCTGTCGGTCCCCGCGGACGCCGAGCCCGGTACGCGGCTGCCCGACTGCGCCCTGGTCCTGAAGGACGCCAAGGGAACGGTGCAGGAGAAGGGCACGTGCGCCGTGACCGTCGGACTGCCCGCGCCGACCCTGTCCCGACCCCAGTCGGGCGTGCCGCTGGGCGCGTTGCCGCGGATGTCGGGGACGGCCTACCCGGGCGCCCAGGTCACGGTGCGCGACGCGCTGGAGGAGGAGATCTGCGCGACGACCGCCGCGCCCGACGGCGCATGGTCCTGCGTGCCGAGCGTCGCCCTGCCGCCGGGCGCCGGCCGCGTCCAGGCGACGGCCACGTTCAACGGGGTCACTGCGGCGAGCGAGCAGATCCACATCCTCGTGACGGAGCCGGCCGGCGCGCAGCCGGACACGGTCACGGACAGCGAGGGCGGACGGCTGGCGCCGAAAGCCGCGCGCGGCCACGCCGGTGGCGCAGGTCGGTAGCGCTCCAGGTCAGTAGCGCACCGCCCTGGCCACCTCCGTCCGGACATCCCCGCCCAGCTCACGCGTGCTGCGCACGGTGCCCTTGCCCGTCTTGCCCGCGGCCACGTCCGAGACGGTCACCACGTTGGCGTCCAGCAGATTGCCGTCCTCGTCGCGGAAGTTGATCTGCACGCCGAAGGACTTCGTCGAGTCGGTCGTGTTCTCCGCCGTGACCTCCACGGTCGTACGGCCGTCCGAGCCGGTCGTCGGATCGCCCAGCCGGACCGCGCCCTTGGCGTCGACGCCGCCCTTGATGTCGTCGAGCTGCTTCCCCGCCTCCGCGGTCGCCGAGGCGAAGGCGGACGCCGCCCGGCTGGCCACCGAGGAGGGCGTGTCGTCTTCGCTGCAGGAGGTCAGGGTGAGGGCGGCGGCCACGGCGGCGGTCGTCGTGAGGATCGCGGTCTTCGTCCACCGCGTTCGGTGACCGGGCATGGCGCCTCCAGCAGGTCGTTCGGTCCGGGTCCCTTGGTCCCTTCAGTGAAGGTCCGTACGCCGTCGTCCGCACTCCGGGCGTCACCCGATCGGTCCTTCCCCCGTGGTGGCCGCCCCCCGGCCGGTCGATCGTCGAACCGACCGCAGAACCCGACCGCGGGTACAGGCGAGAAGTGGGGTACGGCAGCCATGAGCCAGCAGCAGCCGCAGTCGCAGTCGCATGCGACGGACGCGGCACACAGTCAGGCTGGGACGCCAGGTTCTCCCGGTGGTACTCAGACCACCTGGGGCTCGGCCGCACCCGACGCCGGCGGCTACCGCCCCGGGCCGCCCGCCCCCTCCGACACCGGCTGGGGCACCGGCGCGCTCGTCTTCGCCGGTGTGCTGATGCTGGTCAACGGGCTGCTGGCGATCCTCCAGGGCATCTCCGCGATCGCCGAGGACGACGTCTACGGCAGCGTCGGCGACTACGTCTACAAGATCAACCTCACGGCGTGGGGCTGGGTCCTGCTCGGCATCGGCATCGTGGCCGCGTGTGTCGGCTACGGCATCCTCAGGGGTGCCTGGTGGGCCCGGATCACCGGCATCTTCCTGGCGTCCCTCAGCATGGTCGCCCACTTCCTGTTCCTGCCGTACACGCCGGTCTGGTCGGTGATCATGGTGGGCATCGACTTCTTCGTGATCCTCGCCCTCGCCACGGCTCCGGACGTCCCGCGCGCTAGCGCTTCAGCGCGCGGTAACGCTTCAGGAATGCGCTGATCCTGGCCGGGTCCTTGCGGCCGTTCAGCTCGGTCAGCAGATCGTCGGGGCACAGCTCGTAGAGGTCGCCCCAGAAACGGCGGCCGTGGTTGTCCCAGATGCGATAACCGCCCGGGACACCCCTGGCCACATAACGTCGTCTGCTCAATCCGCCTCGCCCCCGTCCGGACCGTATGCGCCGTGCACATACGGTCCGGACAGGGTGGCAGGACGGGAGCGCTCGCGTCGCCTGGATTTACGTACGGGTACCGGGGACGGCGTACGGGACTCAGGCGTGCCCGATGCCGCCGCCGCCGAAGGAACCGCTCTTCCCCGGAATCCAGCGCTTGCGGTGCTGGTCCGTGCTGCGTTTGCTGCCCGCGTGGTGCAGCTCGTGGGGCAGGAGCCGTTCCCTGCCCTCCGCGTGCGGCACTTCGTCGGGCTCCCTCAGCTCCCGCTCCTCGTGGACCGCGCCGGTGTCGGGAAGATGGGGCTGCTCGTCGGCCGTGGGCCGGGGCAGCTCTCGATCACGGACCCGCATGCCGAACTGCACGGCCCAGACCAGGGCGCCGGCGATGAACAGGCCACCCACCAAGGCGGCGATCACGTTGAGTACTTCACTCGACGTGGCCGCTAGTACAAACGTCGTCGTACTCATGCCCCAATTATCACCGAAACGGACGAATAAGCTCCTTGTGGCGCCGAGGGACCCCGGAACCGCGTGTTCTCGCGGGTCTACGCGCGTTCGGTGGTGTCGTCCAGCTCGGTGAAAAGGGTCAGCTGGAGGGCGCCGGGCGCTTCCAGGCGGGAGTTGAGGGAGTTCCACGGCGTACGGGTGGGCTCCGCGAGAACCTCCGCTCCGGCAGCCGCCAGCCTTGCCGTGGCCGCCGTGGAGTCGGCCACCTGGAAGGCGACCCGGACATGACCGGCCACGCGGCGGCCGACCTCGACCTCGTCGATGAACTCCGCGTGCTTCGGATCCGTCAGCTCCAGCGTCGCCCGGCCGGCGTCAAGGATCGTGACCCGCCCACCGGACGAGGTGAACGCACCGCGTTCGGGAAGCCCGAGCACATCCCGGTAGAACCGCAACGCCTCGTCGTAGTCATCCGCCGTGACCACCAGCCGGAGCTCGCGTACGGGGGGTTCCGCCTGGGCACCGGCGGCGGGTACGTCGGACATGTTCGGCTCCTACTCGACGAGCGGCTCTTCGATTCGGTCGTGACACCTGAACCCTGCGCCTCGGGCCGATGATTCCCGGCCGACGTCGGCACCGGCCCCGCACTTCCGGGCCAACGAGGCGATCGAGAAGCTCGTCTCCCGGCTCCGCCGCAAGGTGGACGGCGATCCCGGCGAACCGGCCCTGATCCCCACGCGCCGGGGCTTCGGGGTACTGGCTCGGGGGCGCCGGCTGAGGCCACGGCCGGGCTACGGCAGCACTGCCCGGACTCCCTTCACCGCCCAGGCCCGTGCCGTGAGCGGGACGGAGCCGTCCGGTGCCGTGGGGAGTGTGACGCGCAGCGCGTCGCGCAGTCGGTCGCGGGCGGCGGGGGTGAGGGAGGCGACGTAGCCGGGGGCGGGGCCCTGGCCGGAGCGGAACGGGTGCCAGAGGTCGGCGAAGTCGGCGAAGACCGTGGGTACTTCGAGCGGGTCCGTGATCACGGCGGTGAGTCCCGCGCCCGTCCACAGGCTGTGGAGGGGTTCCGGGCGGCAGTCCCGGAAGCGGCGGGTCTCGTCCAGCGCGGCGGCTGCCGGGTCGGTCCCGGTTGCCGCGGTCCAGAAGTGGCGCAGGAGGCCCATGCCGTCGGCGTAGTCCCACACGTATGCCGCGACGAGGCCGCCCGGACGGACACCTCGCGCCAACTCCCGCACCGCGATGGCGGGTTCGGGCAGGAAGTTCAGCGTCAGCCCGCTGACCGCCACGTCGAAGGCGCCGTCCGGCACGGGGAGCGCCAGGGCGTCCGCCACGACGAAGCGTGTGGCGGCGGACGGCGTTCTTCCCTTTCGCGCGGCCGTGCCGACGAAGGCCTCCGAGCGGTCGCACCCCACCACCTGCCGGGGTCCGCACTGCTCTGCCACCACCGCTGACAGCGCGCCCGTGCCGCACCCCACGTCCAGCCACCGCAGACCGTCTGCGCGGTCGAGCCAGGTCACGAACTCCCGCGCGATCATGCGGCTCCACCGGCCCATGTACCGCTCGTAGTCGGCTCCCGACGTCCACGCGTCGGAGCGCTGCTCCGCCATGCCGTCAACGATCCACCTTTCGGCGCCGCCCGCACCTGCACCGGCACGCACATCGGCCTGCGGATCAGCTACCAAAGAGGGACCCCGAGCGACGATCGGCCGACGCGGGCCGGGCCGTCCCCGTCCGACCATGGACACGTCCGGCGAACGGGAGGAGCGGGAACATGGCGGACCTGCGGTTCGGAGCGGTCGTGTCGGCGCTGATGACGGCGGTGGCCGGTGGGGCCTGGGCGGCTGCTCCCCCGGCGGCCGAGTCGGCTTCGGCTTCGGCGTCGGAGAGCGGGCGGCACGACACCGCGCGGCAGCTGTACGTGGCGCCCTGGGGGAGCGACGGGTGGCCGGGTACGTTCGAGCGGCCGTTCGCGACGCCGGCCCGGGCCCAGCAGGCGGTGCGGGCCAGGACGGCCGGGATGACCTCGGACATCGTGGTGAACCTGCGCGGCGGCACCTACCGGCTGACGGCTCCGCTGAAGATGTCGCAGGCCGCCGGTGACTCCGGCCGGGGCGGCCACCGCGTCGTCTACCAGGCGTACGGCTACGGCACCCGGTGGCAGGAGCCCGTGACGCTCAGCGGCGGCCGGGAGATCGGCGGATGGCGGCCCGACCCGCAGCGGCGGGGCGTATGGCGGGCGGACGCCGGCACGCTCGAAACCCGTCAGCTGTACGTCGGGGGGAAGCGGGCCGCCCGGGCGAGTCAGGGTGACGGCATCCCCGGCAGGCTGAAGGTGACGGGGACCGGCCTCACGACCACGAGCGCCGTCCCACGCGGCTGGCGGGCGCCGCGGGACATGGAGCTGCGGTTCCGGTTCGACTATCTGGAGGGCCGCTGCGGCATCGCGGGCATCACGCCGGGTCCGGGCGACGGGTCGACGATCACCATGGACCAGCCGTGCTGGCGGCTGGCCCACGACCTGTACGGGCCGGAGCTGCTCGCCCTGCCGGACGACGTCGAGAACTCGCCCGACTTCCTGGACAAGAAGGGGAGTTGGTACCTCGACCGCTCCCGCCCCGGACACCACGAGCTGCTGTACCGGCCGCGGGCGGGGGAGGACATGCGGCGGGCGCAGGTGACGGCTCCCGTGCTGGAGACGCTGGTCAGCGGCACCGGCAGTCCGGGTCGGCCCGTGCACGACATCGCCTTCAAGGGGCTGACGTTCGCCCACGCCGGCTGGATGGCGCCGAGCGAGCCGGCCGGGTTCGCCGCCGCGTGGAGCATGTATCTGCGGCCGGGGAAGGGCGACGACATCAAGCTGCTCACCGTGCCCGGGAACGTCGCCTTCCGCACCGCCGAACGCATCACCTTTCAGGGCAACCGGTTCGTCCATCTCGGGGCCCAGGGACTGGAGTTCTCCGGGAACAGCTCGCACAACACCGTGGACGGCAACGTCTTCACCGACATCTCGGACGGCGGCGTCGTGCTGGGAGCCCTGCCACCGGACACGAAGGGCACGGACCGCGGCAACCGGGTCACCAACAACCGGGTCCACCGCACCGGGGCCGACCACCACGCGTCCTCCGGCATCTGGGACGCAGGCAGCCGGGAGACGACCATCGCGCACAACCAGGTCGACCACGTGCCCTACACCGGCATCCTCTCCGGTCCCGCCGAGGACGTGCGCGGCCTGATGGGCGGCAACCGCATCGTCGGCAACCGCGTCTTCGCGACCAACCGGCTCCTGGCCGACGGCGGCGGCATCTATCTGCGGGGCCAACAGGGCACGTCGTACGCGGACGGCGCGGTCGTCAGCGGCAACGCGGTCTCGGACAGCGCGTACGGCACGTGGAACGTCGGCATCTACACCGACGACACCAGCAAATGGATCACCGTGCGGGACAACGCCGTCCACAGCTACCGTGCCTCGATCGGCGGGTGCAGCGAGGACTGGGGCAACCGGCCCGTGCAGAACGTCCGCTTCCACCACAACTTCTGGGACGACACCGTCCCCGACTGGCTGCCCCGCCGGTCCTACCCCGGAGGCTGGCCGCCCGCACCGGACTGCGGTGACCCCAAGAACCTCGAGTTCAGGCACAACACCCGGCTGTCACCGGCCGACCCCGCCTCGGACTGCGCGGCCCGTCCCGCCTGCGCCGCGATCGTGGACCGGGCCGGGCCGGGGGAGCCGTACCTGCGGAGACTGGGCTTGAAGTGAGGGTGTGGGGCGGTGGGCCCGGCCGGGGGAAGCGGCCCGGCCCCACCGCCCGTCGGGGTGTCAGCCCGCGTTCTTGCCGAGCAGCTTGTTCATCTCGTCGATCTCGGCCGTCTGGGCGGTGATGACGTCGTCGGCCAGGGCGGTCGCGGGAGCGTACTTGCCCTTCGTTTTCTCGGCCCCGGCCATCTCCACCGCGCCCTCGTGATGCTCGACCATCATGGTCAGGAACATGGAGTCGAAGGCCTTGCCGGAGGACTTCGCCAGCTTGCCCATGTCCTTCTGGTCCATCATCCCGGCCATGCCGGAGCCACCGCCGTGCCCGCCGGAGTGGTCCATGCCGTCCATGCCGGGCGCGGCCGACGGCACGTCCTCGCCCCAGGCCTTCAGCCACCCCGACATGGTCCGGATCTCCGGTGCCTGGGCCTTCTCGATGCGTGTGGCGAGGTTTTTGACCCGGGCCGAGGAGGCACGGTCGGCGGCCAGTTCGGCCATCTCCAACGCCTGCCGGTGGTGCGGGATCATGCCCTGCGCGAAGGAGACGTCCTGGGCGTTGTGCGCACCGGCGGTGGCGCTCGACGAGGACGACGGGTGCGCGCCGGAAACGGTGTCCGAGTGGTCGCCGCCCCCGCAGGCGGCGAGGACGAGTGCGGCGGTGACGGCCGTCGGGGCCAGGGCGGCGCGACGGATCACGGTACGTGTGCTGATCATGCTGAGAACTCCTGCGATGTACGGATGTACGTGAGTTGCGGCGCCCTCGGGGCGCGGCACGGACATGGCTGAGTGCCGTGCGCCCTCAGCGGATGAGGGGGACGGCTCGGCCTTGTCCTAGGTCCGCAGGATCTGCAGTTCGGCCAGTGAGGGAGGCGCACGCCCGCCTTCGGGCGCGGCGGCCACGGAACGGCCGTCGAGGCCGGCCGCTACGGCACTGCCGGCCGGATCGGGCTCCGGGGCCGGCAGCGCGGGGCCCGCACCGACGGCGCTCGACGCGCACGTCGGGTCGGCGTGCTGGGCGTGCCCGCCGCCCGAGTCGGTGCTGTGGCAGGCGGACTCGTCGGTCACGGGGGTCAGGTGGGCGCTCATGACGGGAGCGCCGTGCCCGTGATGCGCAGAGGCCGCGACGGCGTCGGCGGGGCCGAGCGCGTGCATCCCGAACAGCCCCGCGAGGAGCCCGAGCAGCAGAAGCATGCGCCACGGCCCCGGCAACGGGATCCGCGGCGCACGGTCTTGCCGCGCACGGGCTGTCACGCCGTCATCGTAGCGGCGGACGGCTTTGCCATCTCTTTACAACCCGCCTCACCGCCCCGTCGTCTCTTCGCTCGACCCGTCACCCAGCCCGCCGGGTACGGCAGTACCGGCCGGGCCGACGAAAGAGAGCGACTCAATGCGCCGAACCGTCCTCAGCGCCATGGCACTCAGCTGCGCGGCCCTGTTCGCGACCGCTGCCCCCGCGCTCGCCGACAGCTCGACCCCGACCCCGGCCCCGAGCACGACGGCCACCTCCCCCGCCACGGACGCCCCGAGCCCCAGCGCCGAGCCGACCCGTCCCCCGTCCTCCGCCGAGCCGACGCGTCCCCCGGCCGACGCCACCCCCGAGCCGTCGGCCGCGCCGACCCGTGACGACGGCCAGGTCTCCGTCAGGCCGTCCGGGGCGCCCGACACCGGCGTGACGCCGACCTCTTCGGACTCCGGCAGCGGACAGGGCGGGCTGATCGGCGGGGGCGCCGCCGCGGTGCTCGTCGCCGGGGGCGCGACGGCCTTCGTCGTTCGGCGTCGCCGGGCCCCGGGGGCATGATGCCGCTGTCCAGGCGGGCGTTCGCCACGGCGGCGATGGCGTCGTTGCTGGTGGGCTGCGGCGGCCAGGGCACAGAGCAGAGTGCTACCGCGGGCTCCCGGAGGAAGCGGGACACAAAAGCCTCGAAGGAGGGGCAGGAGGACGGCTCCTCATCGGCGTCCTCGAACTCCGCGCGCACGCTGGGCAGTTCGCCTCCGGTCCGGCTGCGGATCCCGGCGATCGACGTCGACACCCCGGTCATCCGACTGGGCCTGGCGCAGGACGGCACCGTGGAGGTGCCGCCGATCACCGCCGACGACCGGGCGGGCTGGTACCGGCACTCACCGACGCCGGGCCAGGTCGGCCCGTCCGTCATCCTCGGCCATGTCACGGTCGGCTCCTACGGGGACGGAGTGTTCCGGGACCTGGCGCGGCTGCGCCGGGGCGACCGGATCGTGGCGCGCAGGAAGGACGGCACATCGGCGGAGTTCGCCGTGAGCTCCGTACGGACGGTCGCCAAGGCGGACTTCCCGGCGGACGACGTCTACGGTGACGTGGACCGCCCGGAGCTGCGGCTGATCACGTGCGGCGGCCCGCGCTCCGGCGACGAGTACCGCGACAACGTGATCGTCTTCGCCGAGCCGAGCTCCACGGCCCCCTGACCGCCCCTGCTCCCGCGGTACCGGTACCGAACGGGTGCCGGGCCGACGGAACGTACGCCGTCGGCCCGGCATCCCTCTCAGTGCCGCGCAAGCTTCCTCACGACCATGGAGAGCGTTGAAACGGTCCCGCGACAAGGCAGCGTCCGAGCTGTTCGCCGCCCTCTACCCCCGCCTGGCCGGCTGGTGCCGCCGTCTCGTCGACGACGACGAGACGGCCCACGAGATCGCCTCGGAGGCCTTCACCCGGCTCTGGGCGCGCTGGAGCCGGGTGGAGGAGCCGCGCGGGTTCCTCTACGTCACCGCGGCGAACCTGGTCCGGGACCACTGGCGCAAGCTGGAGCGCGAACGGCGGGCGATGCGCCGGGCCACGTCCGAAGCCGCGGTCAACTCCCACTCCGAGCAGGAGGACCCGTCCGTCCGCCTGCTGGTCCAGTCCCTCCCCGAACGCCTCCGCGTGCCGATCCTGCTCCACTACTACGCTGACATGCCGATCCGGGAGGTGTCCGTGCTGACCGGACGAAAGGAAGGAACCGTCAAGGCCGACCTCCACGCGGCCCGCGAACTGCTCCGCGTCCACCTGAGGAGAAGCCTTGACCACACGCTTTGACGAAGACGCGGACGGTCCGGAGTTGTCCCCCGACGACCCGCTCGCGGTGATCCTGCGCCCCGCCACGGACTACCTCGCCCCGCCGCAGGGCAGCTACGAGTCCATCCGTCGCCGGGCAACGCGCCGCCGATTCGTCCGTGCGTCGATCGGGGCGGCCCTGGCCTGCGCCGCGGCCGTCCTGGTCGCCCTCCCCCTCACCTCGGGAACCTCCGACGCCCCGCCCTCCCCGGCGCCCCCGCTCGCACCCCCGCCCGCGACCGACCGCACGACGCCGCCCACTCCGTCCCTGTCGCCGCCGCGAGGGATCTCGGCGACCCCGACGGTGCCACCCGAGGCCACGACCTCCGAACCCACCCCGACGGCCCGGGCCACCGACCTCCGTACGCCGAACAGTTCGAGCCTGCCCACGGCCGCTCCCTCGACGCCGGAGGGACCGGGGGCGTCGGTGGATCCGACCACGGGTGGCGTGACGACGGACGTGACGGGGACACCGCGGCGTTAGTCGTGTGCGTGAACGAAAATTGACTCGCGGCGCTGCGCGGGCCGCATTACGCTCGCCCGCGATGACGACTCACTCTGTTCACAGATTGGGGGCCCCGTCCGCGCAAGGTGAGTGCTGATGAGCACTCGGATCGCGAACGGGAACACCCGGCTCTCCGAGCCTTCCTCTCCTTCCCTGTCTTCTCCCCCGTCCTCCTTCTTGCCTTCCTTCTGGCCGCGCGTGCGGGAGTTCGCCGTGCCGGCCGCCATGATCGAGACCGCTACCGCCCGCCGGCTGGCGGGGGACTGGGCCGGGGCCTGTGCCGCCGCCGGCGTCGACGTCGATCTCGAACTGCGTTCCGTGCTGCGGGACTACGGCCGGGAGACCGCCGCCCGCCTTCGCAGCGACCTCCGGCACCTCGCCCCCGACCTGCTGCGCTGGCACATGCCGAGGATCGCGCCCGACGGGCTGTTGCGGCCGGGGCTGACTCTCTCGCTGGCCAAGTACGGCGGTGGGGGGCGGGGTTGCAAAGGTCCCCTGCATCTCGTCGTACGGACTCCGCCCGCCTGGGCCGATGCCGGGCAGCGGATCAGCCTCGGGCTGTGGGAGGGGGCGTCGAACGCCCACACCCGCACCCACACCCACCCGCATCCGCGTCCCAGCCGACGGTTCCGGTTCGATCTGCACCGGCATCTGTGGGATGCGCGGATCTCCGGTGAGCTGCGGATTCGGGCCGGTGGGGGACTGCCCGACGGTGACCTGCCCGGGCTCGGTCCGGACCTGCTCGGGACCCTGCCGTACGTGCGTGGCTGTGCCGTTGACCGGTGGGCGCACGAGGCGCGGTTGCTGCTGCGCGCCGAGGGGCGGTCCGCCCAGGCCGTGCTCGTGCGGCTGGGGGGACGGCATCGGCTGGTCCTGGAACTGGAGGGCGACCGGGACGAGGGCGAGGGCCAGTGCGGGGTCGGTGGCGCCGGGCCGGCCGCGATGCGGATCACGGCGTCCACGAAGCGGAGTGCCGGTGCGCTGCCGGTGCTGCCCGACGCGGCGACTTGGGTGCTGCCCGACCTGGAGTTGCTGCGCACCGGTTCCGTCGACGCCGATCGGCTGCATCCGCTGGTCGCCGCGGCCCTCGTACCGGGTCGTCCGCCGCCGTCACGACCGTCACGACCGTCCCCGGATCCGGACCGGGCAGGGCAGCCACGTCTCGTCGAGTGCCGCGGTGCCCGGCATCGGATCGGTCTGGTCGACGGGGTGCTGGCCGCGCTGGACCACGACCCCGTCGAGATCCAGCGGGAAGAGCTGCTGGCCGCCCTCACCGGAACGCCGCTGCCCTGTCTCCAGGCCATCGATGAGGCGCACCGGCATCCGGAGTGTCTGCCCGACGTCCGCGAACGGCTCTGTCACGGCGACACCGCCGGTGCGCTGGCGGTCGTCGAGGGGCTGTTGGGGCCGGACGCGGTGCTGCGTGACGGCGCGTTGCGGGACGAGTTGCAGGCCGCCGCGCGCCGGCGTCTCACCTACGGCCTCTTCCGGGCCGGGTTGATCGGCCCCGGTCCCGGCCGGATCCGGTACGACGAGCGCGGCCGGCCCCGTGAGCGGCGCGGGCACCCACGGCACGCGGCACTTCGCTGACCGCGCCAGGCGGCATCTGCCTGGCTCCGTAAGGCGCCCCCGCTCTCTTCCCTCACCTCACCTCACCTCGCCCCGCCCCGCCCCACCCCACCCACCCTCACGAGACCCACAGGTGACCTCACATGCCCACATGCACCCAGAACCAGCCCGCCCTGACCCAACTCGACGTCGCTGCCGACCTGTTGGGCCTCCTCCGTGCCACCACCACCGAACCCCGGCCCGACGTGCAACTGGAGGCCCTCACCCTGGCCGTGGCCGCCGACCTGCCCGTCCTCCTGTGGGGCGAGCCGGGGATCGGCAAGACGGCGGCGCTCACCCAACTCGCCGCCACCCTCGATCTTCCGCTGACCACGGTGATCGCCAGCGTCCACGAACCGTCCGACTTCTCGGGGTTGCCCGTGATCGGGGACGACCCCGCGGAACAGGGGGTCCCGATGGCTCCGCCGGACTGGGCCGTGCGGCTGGTGAAGGCCGGGAGGGGGCTGCTGTTCCTGGACGAGTTGTCGACCGCGCCGCCCGCAGTGCAGGCGGCGCTGCTGCGGCTCGTGCTGGAGCGGCGGATCGGGGCGTTGCGGCTGCCGCCGGGGGTACGGATCGTGGCCGCCGCCAATCCGCGCTCGTCCGCGGCGGACGGGTGGGAGCTGAGCGCGCCGCTGGCCAACCGGTTCGTGCATCTGCAGTGGACCCACGACCACGAGGTCGTCGTACGCGGCCTGGGCGGCACCTGGCCACGGGCGACCCTGCCGCGGCTCGACCCGGAGAAGCTGGCGGGGGCCGTGGACTTCGCCCGGCGCGCTGTGTGCGGCTTGCTCTCCGGGCGGCCGGGGCTGGTGCACCGGTTGCCCAGCGGTGAGGCGCGGCGGGGTGGGCCGTGGCCCTCGCCCCGGAGCTGGGAGATGACACAGTGCCTGGTCGCCTTCGCCACCGCGGCCGGAGCCTCGCGGGAGGTGCTCTCCCTGCTGGTGCGGGGCACCGTGGGGGACGGGCCGGGGCTGGAGCTGCTGGCGAGTGTCGACCGGATGGACCTGCCCGACCCCGAACTGCTGCTCGCCGACCCGGCGAACGCCGAGCTGCCCGAGCGGGGGGATCTGCGGCAGGCCGCGCTGGACGGGGTGGTGGAGGCGGTCCGAGCCCGGCCGGACAAGTCCCGCTGGGACGCGGCCTGGGCGCTCCTGGTCCGAGCCGTGGAGACCGGCGCCCCCGACCTCGTCGTCGTCCCGGCCACCACCCTCGCCTCCCTCCGCCGGCAGGACTGGGACGTACCGACCTCCCTCGACCGGCTCGCCGGAGTGGTGTCCCTGTCCCGCCGAGCGGACCACACGGCGGCACGGACAGCCGCGGTGACGGCGGAGGCGGGGCGGCGATGAGCGGGAGTGAGGCGGGAGCGCGCCGGGATGCGCCCGGGTCGGTGGAGGTGCGGTCGGCGGGCGCAGGCCCGTCGGGAGTGCGCCGGGCTGGGCCTGGCGCGAGCTCCCCGGGGGCGCTCGCGGAGCCGGTCCGGTCCGGTGGGGCCGTGCCCTTGAGGGCGCCGGATCCGGTCGGGGCCGGTCGGGACGCCTTGCGGTCTGCGCAAGGCGGGGCGGCGATGAGCGGGAGTGCGGCGGGCTCCGTGAGTGGCGACCTCTCAGGCACCCCCCACCCTTCACTCGACCCCCCACCCCGCCCCCTCGACCGGGAGAAGCTCTTCGCCGCCCGGCTTCATGCCGCTCGGGTCCGGCCCTACCTGGCCACTGCCCTGTTCGCCCTGCACGTCGTCGAGTCGTGGCGGGTGCCGACGATGGCTGTGGACCGGCACTGGCGGTGTTATGTGTCGCCGGGGTTCGTGGCGCGGACGCCGGTGGAGGAGTTGGCCGGGGTGTGGGTGCACGAGGTGTCGCATCTGCTGCGGGATCATCACGGGCGCGGCGACCGGGTGGCGCGTGAGCGCGGGCTGACCGGTCCCGGGGAGCGGCTGCGGATGAACATCGCCGCGGACTGCGAGATCAACGACGACGTGTACGGCGACGGGCTCGCCAGGCCCGACGGCGCCGTCGAACCGGCGACGCTGCGCCTGCCCGAGGGCGAGCTCATGGAGGACTACCTGCGGCAGTTCCGGCTGGGACCGCGTACGCAGGATTTCGCCTGGCTGGACTGCGGCAGCGGGGCCGACGGGCTCGATCGGGAGTGGGATCTGGGGGCGGACGGCGCGCACGGGCTGAGCGCGCAGGAACGGGACGCCGTCCGGTTCCGGGTCGCGCAAGGCATCACCGGGCGGCCGGGCAGCGCCTCGCAGGGGTGGCAGCGGTGGGCCGAGGAGGCGTTCCATCCGTCGCAGCCCTGGCGGGAGTTGCTGGGTGCGGCGGTGCGGTCGGCCGCCGGTGGCCCCGGGGCCGGCGAGGACTACACCTACGGCCGCCCGTCGCGCCGCGCCGCCTCGGTGCCCGGCGCCGTCCTGCCGAGTCTGCGGCGCAGGCCGCCCCACGTCTGTGTCGTCATCGACACCTCCGGCTCGGTCAGCGACGCCGAACTGGGCAGCGCCCTGCTGGAGGTCGCCGCGATCTCCAGGGCCGTGGGCGGGCGGCGGGACCTGGTCAGCGTGGTGCCGTGCGACGCGGCGGACCAAGGCGTGCACCGGGTCTGCCGGGCCGAGGGAATTCCGCTGGTCGGGGGCGGGGGCACGGATCTGCGCGCGGGCTTCGCCAGGGCCCTGCGCGCGCAGCCGCGCCCCGATGTCGTCGTGGCCCTGACGGACGGCCAGACACCCTGGCCGAGCACCCGGCCGCCGTGCCGGACCGTGGTGGGGCTGTTCCCCCGGCCACGGGCGGCCCCCTCCTATGACGAGGACGATCCCGACTACGTACCGGACGAACCGCCGGCGTGGGCGCGCGTGGTCGAGATCGGCGCGGTGGGAGCGCACCGGTGAGACCCGGCGCGGCACACGGGTATGAGACCTGAACCGTGGGCCGTCGTACCCACGGTTGAGCCGCCGCCGCCGCGTACTGCGTTCTCAGTACCCCCGATTGTCGGCAGCCGCACGACGACACGGCACCCCCGCTCCGGACAGCCTGGGCACACGTTCGAGTCCCAGATGTGGAGACCCCTGCCGTGGCTACTTTCCTGTATCGAGTGGGCCGTCTGGCCTTCAGGCGGCGCTGGTACGTCGCCCTGGTCTGGGCGGCCGTCCTGGCCGCCGTGGGACTGGGTGCCCTGAAGGCCCCGGGCGCCGTCGACGAGGAGTTCTCGATGCCGGGCATCGAGTCGCAGAAGGCGTTCGACCTGATGGAGGAGCGCTTCCCCGGCGCGACGGCGGACGGCGCCACCGCGCGGGTCGTCTTCGTCGCACCCGGCGGCCAGAAGGTGACCGCCGCCGAGAACAAGAAGGCCGTCGAGGAGGCCGTGGCCGAGCTCGGCGACGGGTCGCAGGTCGCCAGTGCCGTCGACCCGTTCCGGGCGCAGGCCGTCAGCAAGGACGGCACGACGGCGTACTCGACCGTCACCTACAAGGTCGGGGCGAGCGACCTCACCGACGCGAGCAAGGCGCATCTGGAGCGGACGCTCACGCAGGCCCAGGAGTCGGGGCTGACCGTCGAGGCCGGCGGGACCGCCATGGACGACGGCGGCGGTCCGGGCGGGGCGGCCGAGGTCATCGGCGTCGCCATCGCCGCCGTCGTGCTGCTCATCACGTTCGGGTCCCTCGCCGCGGCCGGGCTGCCGCTGCTGACGGCCGTCATAGGCGTCGGCGTCAGCATGGCCACGATCCTCGCCCTGTCCAGCGCGCTCGGCCTGTCCACCACGACCGGCACCCTCGCCATGATGCTGGGCCTGGCCGTCGGCATCGACTACGCCCTGTTCGTCGTCTCGCGCTACCGGGAGGAGCGCGCCAAGGGCCGCACGCCGCAGGAGGCGGTCGGGATGGCCGTCGGCACGGCCGGCTCCGCGGTCGTCTTCGCCGGGCTCACCGTCGTGATCGCGCTTGCCGGACTCGCGGTGGTCGGCATACCGATGCTCACCAAGATGGGGCTTGCCGCGGCGGGCGCGGTCGTCGTCGGCGTACTGATCGCGCTGACGCTGGTCCCGGCGTTCCTCGGCTTCTGGCCGAACGCGGTGCTGTCGCGGCGGGCCCGCAAACGCGGCCGTATCGAGGAGAGCGAAGTCGGCAACGGCGGCACCCGCTGGGCGCGGTTCGTGCTGCGCCGGCCCCTGCCCGTGCTGCTCCTCGGCGTCGTCGGACTCGGGGCGCTCGCCGTGCCGGCGATGGATCTGCAGCTGGGCATGCCCGGTGACGAGGCCAAGTCGGCGTCCACCACCGAGCGGCGGGCCTACGACGCGCTCGCCGAGGGCTTCGGGCCGGGCTTCAACGGGCCTCTGACCGTCGTCGTCGACGCCAAGGGCGACGCGGACCCGAAGGGCGCCGTCAGCACGATCTCCGAACAGATCGGCGGCACGAAGGGGATCGTGTCCGTCTCCCCCGCCCGCTTCAACGACGCCGGTGACACCGCCGTCTTCTCGGTCGTGCCGTCCACCGCGCCGACCGACGAGAAGACCAAGGACCTGGTGACGACCATCCGGGGCGAACGGGACGGCGTCGAGGCCGAGACGGGGGCCACCTTCGAGGTCACCGGCACCACCGCGATGAACATCGACATCGCCGACAAGGTGCAGGCAGCCCTCGTCCCGTATCTGATCGTCGTGGTCGGGCTGGCGATCGTGCTGCTGCTGGTGGTCTTCCGGTCGCTGCTGGTCCCGCTGAAGGCGGCCCTCGGCTTCCTGCTGTCGGTGCTGGCGTCCCTCGGCGCGGTCGTCGTGGTCTTCCAGCAGGGCCACGGCGCCGAACTGCTGGGCGTGGAGCAGACCGGGCCGATCATGAGCCTGATGCCGATCTTCCTGGTGGGCATCGTCTTCGGGCTCGCCATGGACTACGAGGTCTTCCTCGTCTCGCGGATGCGGGAGGCGTACGTCCACGGCGAATCGCCCGGCCAGGCGGTCACGTCCGGCTTCCGGCACAGTGCCCGCGTGGTCGTGGCCGCCGCCCTGATCATGATCGCGGTCTTCGCCGGGTTCATCGGGGAGAGCGACTCCATGATCAAGATGATCGGCTTCGGGCTCGCCTCCGCCGTACTCTTCGACGCCTTCGTCGTACGGATGGCGATCGTGCCCGCGGTGCTCGCCCTGCTCGGCGACAAGGCCTGGTGGCTGCCCAAGTGGCTGGACCGGATCCTGCCCCGGGTCGACGTGGAGGGCGAGGCGCTCAGCGGACGGTCCGCGGCGGAACCCGCCCCGAGCGAGGCGGCAGAGCCGGAACCTGCGCGCACCTGATCCGTCCGCCCAGCACCTGATCCGCCCGCCTCACCCCCCACCGGGACCGCCCGTGACGAAGGACACGGGCGGTCCCGTCCGCCGTCCGTACCGTCCTCGCGCACAGGCGTCCACCATGGACCCAGCCGACCAACCGGAGAGCACGATGAGCACCAGCCCGGAGCGGCGCTACGCGGACCGCATCGAGGAGTTCTCGGACCGCCACCCCCATGTCGTCGACGTGGTGCTGGTCGCGGCGCTGATGGGATGCGCGTCCCTCGGCAGCATGCTCACCCTGCCCGGCGCCGACCCGCCGGACCAGGACAGGACCGCCGCCGCCTTCATGGGGGTGGCCTGCCTCGCCCTGCTGAAGCACCGCAGGCATCCGCGCGCCGCCGTCGTCGTGTCCGCCGCCTGCACGGTGACCGTGATCGCGCTGGGGTATCTGCTCACCCCCCTGCTGCTGGCCCCCGTCATGGGGGCGCTCTACTGGCTGGCCACCCTCACCGACCGCCCGACGACCCGCGCCTACGGTGTCGCGACCATGGTGGCCGTGACCGTCGCCGCGGCGATCTCCGACAGCATGGACCACCTCTCGCTGCTGCTCAGGACGATCGGCCCGTTCTTCTGGCTGCTTCTGCCCCTCGCCGCCGGCAACATGACGCGGCTGCGGCGCGCGTACCTCCAGGCGGTGCAGGCCCGTGCCGAGCACGCCGAACGCACCCGGGAGGAGGAGGCCCGGCTGCGCGTCACCGAGGAGCGCATGCGGATCGCCCGCGAACTGCACGACGTCGTGGCCCACCACCTGGCCCTGGCCAACGCCCAGGCCGGCACAGCCGCACACCTGGTGCTCACCAGCCCGCAGCAGTCGCAGAAGATCCTCACCGACCTGACCGGGACGACGTCCTCCGCGCTGCGCGAGCTGAAGGCCACGTTGGGGCTGCTGCGGCAGAACGGCGACCCGGACTCCGCCCCCCTGGAGCCGTCCCCCGGGCTCGCCCGGCTGCCCGAGCTGGTCTCCGCGTGCGCGTCGGCGGGGGTCACCGTCACGGTGACCACGGAGGGGGAGCCGCAGCCGCTGTCCCCCGGCGTGGACCTGACCGCGTTCCGGATCGTGCAGGAGGCGCTCACCAACGTCACCAAGCACGCCACCACGGAAGCCGCGACCGTCGGGCTCAGTTACTCCGACTCCCGCCTGCTGATCACGGTCGTCAACGACGGCCCCGCCACAGCCGGTGCCGGCCCCGCTCCCGGGACCGGGGCGCTCCACGGCTTCGGCGTCATGGGCATGCGCGAGCGGGCCCACTCCATCGGCGGCGAACTCCGGGCGGGCCCGCGCCCCGACGGCGGCTTCGAGGTCACGACGGCCCTGCCGCTCCAGCCGTACGGCGCCGGGGAGCGGGCGACCCCATGAGCGCCGGGGCCCCTCCGTGCGAGAATGCGGGTGCTCCACGTCCGTGTCCGCACGGTGTCCCACTTGCTCCGCGCTGATCCATCGAGGTTGTTGTGACCAAGCCCGTCGCCCGCGAGCCCCTGCGCCGCAACGCGCGGGCCAACCGGGCACGCATCCTGGCCACGGCCCGCCGGGAGTTCGGCCGGAACCCGGACGTCACGCTGGAGGAACTGGCGCGCGCCGCGGGTGTCGTACGGCGCACCCTCTTCGGCCACTTCCCGGGGCGCGAGGCGCTGTTGGAAGCCCTGGCCGAGGAGGCCTCCGAGAGTCTGCGCAGTGCGCTGGCCTCCGGTGTGCAGGCCGTCGAGGGGGAGCCCGCCGAGCGGTCGCTGGCCCGGCTCGCGTTCTCGATGTGGCCCGTGGGCGATCGTTACCGCCTGCTGCTGGCGCTGGCTCAGCGCGACCTGGGTGCGCAGCGGGTGGCCGAGGTGCTGGCGCCGGCCCGCGCCGCGGCCACGGCCATCCTGGAGCGGGGTCAGCGGGACGGCGTCTTCCACACCCACCTGCCGGCCGCCGCGCTCAGCGCCGGGCTGGAGGCGATGACGGTCGCGCTGCTGGAGTCGGTCAACACCGGGGTGCTGGAGGACGACGGCACCCGGGTCGCCATCGTCACGCTGATAGCGGCCGGTGTGCCGGAGGAGCGGGCGCGGGCCGTGGCGGAGGCGGTCGCGCCGACGGTGGCCCCGGTGCCGGACACCGCCGACGCCTGAGGCGTCGTGTCCCCGGTCATCCGGGCGTAGCCCGCGAGCGTTTCCCGACAGCGTCCCCCGACACGGGAAGGACGGTGCCGGGCGTCCCCTCCCGGCACCGTCCGGGGCCGTGTGCCGCTCAAGGCACGGCCCGTTCAGGGGTGGCGGCGGCTCAGACGGCGCCGCCCGTGTGAGCCTCCTGCGAGTCGCGGGACTCCTGCGTTCCCTGCGTCTCCTGGGGCTCCGGCTTCTCCTGCGCGTCCTCCGAGCGGTGCTTGCCCGCCTTGCGGTGGCCGGGGAGGACGGCGAGCACGATCAGCGTGCCGGCGGCCATGATGATCCCGCCGATCAGGCTGGTCTGGGCGACGCCGTGGGCGAAGGCCTCGTGCACCGCGTCGATGAGGGCCTGCGCCTGCTGGGCGCCGCCGGCGGGGTTCTTCGCGACCTGTTCGGCCACCGCGAGACCGCCGCCCACCGAGTCCTTGGCCGTCTCCAGCGCGGAGTGCGGCAGCCGGCCGCCGATCAGGTCCGAGAGCTTGTCGCGGTACGCCGTCCCCAGCAGCGAGCCGAGGACCGCGATGCCCAGGGCACCGCCCAGCTCCAGCGAGGTGTCGTTCGCACCGCCGCCGACGCCCAGCTCGGACTCGGGGAACGAGCCCATGATCGTGTCGGTGGCCGGGGACACGCTCAGACCGATCGCGAAGCCCAGCATGATCAGCGACGCCAGGAAGTCGGTGTACGAGGAGCCCTGGTCGATCCGGGTGAGCAGGAACACGCCGACCGTGCCGATCAGCATGCCGGAGACGACCATGGCCTTCACGCCGAGCTTCGGGGTCAGCCGCCCGGTCACCGCGGCGCCGGCGAACACGGCACCGGCCAGCGGCAGCAGCCGTACGCCGGTCTCCAGCGCACCGTGGCCGAGGACGAACTGGAGGTACTGCGTGGCGTAGTAGAGCGAGCCGAAGGTGCCGAAGAAGAAGAACAGCACCGCGAGCATCGAGCCGCTGAACGGCCGCTGGGCGAACTTGCGCACGTCCAGCATCGGGTGTGGGTGACGCAGTTCCCAGGCGACGAAGGCCAGCAGGCCGACACCGGCGGCCACGGCCGCGGCGATCGGGCCGGCGCCCCAGCCGAAGTGCGGGCCCTCGATGGCCGCGTAGACGAGGGAGCCGACAGAGACGATGGACAGCAGCCCGCCGACGTAGTCGATCCGGCCCATGCCCGCCGCCTTCGACGGCGGTACGAGCGCCAGCGCGCCGATGACGGCGACGATCGCGATGGGCACGTTGATCAGGAAGGTCGACCCCCAGGCGTGGTCCTCCAGGAGCCAGCCGGCGACCAGCGGGCCGACGGCGATGGCCAGACCCGAGGTGGCGGTCCAGCCCGTGATGGCCTTGGCGCGCTCACCGCGAGGGAAGATCGCGACCAGCAGGGACAAGGTGGCCGGCATGACGACGGCGGCACCGACTCCCATGACCGCGCGGGCGGCGATGACCAGCGCCGTCTCGTCGACCAGGCTGCCCATCACGGACCCGCCCGCGAAGATCAGCAGACCCACGATCAGGGCGCCGCGACGGCTGTACTTGTCGCCGATCGCGCCCAGGACGAGCATCAGCGCCGCGTAAGGGACGGTGTAGCCGTCGATCACCCACTGCAGGTCGCTGCTGGTGAGGTCCAGGTCCCGGGTCATGTCGGGCGCGGCCACGATCAGCGACGTGTTCGCCATGACGACGATCAGCAGGCTCAGGCAGAGCACGAGCAGTGCCCACCAGCGCCGTGTGTACGGCCCGGTCATCTTCTCGACGGGTGTGGTGGCAAGGAAGGGCACGGGGACTCCCTGGGAGGGTGAGTTATTTGCACATCAGTGAGCAGACTAATTTCTTGCCCGTCGATGTGCAAATATCGCCGGTGAGCCCACCCGACCCCCTCCCTCCGCACCGAGGTGCCGACGTGACCAGCCCGACAGCCCCGCACCCCGTACGCCGCCGCCGTACGACGCGTGCCACGCGCGCCCGCATCCTGGACGCGGCCCTGCGGGAACTGGGCCGCAACCCCGACTGCAGCCTCGGCGACATCGCCGAGGCCGCCGGGGTGGCACGGCGCACCGTCTACACGCACTTCACCGGCCGGGCGGCGCTGGTGGAGGGGCTCGCGGGGGAGGCGGCGGAGGCGATACGCCTTGCTGTCGCCGATACGAGCGCCACCGGCCCGGGGGCACCCGACCCCGGCCCCGCGGGCGCCCTCGCCCACTTCGTCCTCACCCTGTGGCCGGTCGGCGACTGCTACCGCACGCTGATGGGCCTCGCCCGCCAGGACCTGGGCAGCGCGCAGGTGAGCGACCTGCTCGCCCCGGCCCGCGAGCGGGTCGCCGGCATCCTCGCCGAGGGGCAGCGCCAGGGCGTCTTCCACGGCGCCGTACCGCCCGGCCCGCTCAGCGGCGCCATCGAGGCCCACCTGCTCGCACTGCTCGGCACGGTCAACTCCGGCATCTGGGCCGACGACGGCACGGGCGCCGCCACCGCAGCGCTGATCGCCGCCGGAGTCGACAGCGACACCGCCGCCGCCACGGTCCGGCAACTGCACGCCACCGACCGGATCCGTCCGCCCCACCGACCCCACTGAGGAGGCAACCGCCCATGCGCCGGCCCCAACAGCACGGACACGACTACGAGTACAACCCCGGCTACGACCCCGACCATGGCTACGGTCCCCACCACGCCTACGAGCCGTTTTCCCCGCACGAGCCGATGGATCCGAGCGAGCCCCACCACCCGCGACCTCGCCGCAACCGACGTCGAGCGACCGCCGTCGCCGTCGCCGCCCTGGTCACGCTGACCCTCCTCCCCGTCGCCGCCGACCGGCTCGTGGCGGCACGCATCGAGTCCCGTACGGCGAAGGCGTTCCAGGAGGGCATGGGCACACCCGTCCAGCCCGAGGTGCACGTCCGCGGCTTCCCCGTCCTTACGCAGGCGGCGTCCGGCCCCCTGGACCATGTCGACATCACCGCCCGCGACATACCGGCCCGTGGGACCACGCGCCCGCTACCGGTGAGCGAACTCCGCCTCCGGCTCAACGGGTTGACGAAGTCCGACGACGACAGCGAGGCACGGGCCCGCAGCGCGGAGGCGACCGCGTTCCTGTCGTACGAGGACGTCTCGAACGCGCTCGGCCTGGAGATCTCCCAGGGCCGCAGCCCGGGCCGGGTGAGCGCGGTCGTCCTCCTGCCTCTCGGCGAGGAGGTCACCGTGACGACGACCGTCGCGGCGGACTCCAAAAACCGCATCGCCTTCGACGACTTCACCGTCTCGGGCGGGGCGTTGCCCGGCGTCGGGAGCGCGGTCCTCGACAAGGTCTTCGAGCGGCCGATCCAGCTGCGGAACATCCCCGAAGGCCTGCACCTGCGTTCGGTCACCCCCACGGCCGACGGCCTCAGCGCCCGCTTCTCGGGCCACGCGGTCACCTTCCGGCCGGACGGGGAGGCGCAGGGCGACGTCTGACGGTTCGCCGGTGCGGGTCGGCCGGGGCGTCGGGGAGCCGACGTCGGACTGGGCTCACCTTCGCGGAGTACCGTGCGGCGTGATCCACCGGCCGCCCGGCCGTCGCTGCGCGGAAGGACCGAACCTGAACACCCCGCTCGCCGAGACGCTGTCCGTGGCCATGCTCGTGCTCGTGCTGGTCTGTGCCGTCGTCCGTCCCTTCAACTGGCCGGAGGCCGTGGTCGCCGTACCGGCCGCGGCGCTGGTGGTGGCGACCGGCGCGATCTCCCCGGACCACGCGCTGGACGAGGCCGAACGGCTCGGGCCGGTGATCGGCTTCCTCGCGGCCGTACTGGTCCTCGCCCAACTCTGCGACGACGAGGGGCTGTTCCAGGCCTGCGGGGCATGGATGGCGCGTACGGCCGCGGGCCGGCCGCGCCGCCTGCTGATGCAGGTGTTCCTGGCCGCGTCGGCGATCACGGCCGTGCTGAGCCTGGACGCCACGGTGGTGCTGCTCACGCCGGTGGTGTTCGCGACGGCGGCCCGGCTCGGGGCCCGCCCCAAGCCGCACGTCTACGCCTGCACGCACCTCTCCAACACGGCCTCCCTGCTCCTGCCAGTGTCCAACCTGACCAACCTGCTGGCGTTCGCCGCCAGCGGGCTCAGCTTCACCCGGTTCGCCGCGCTGATGGCGCTGCCGTGGGTGGCCGCGATCGCCGTGGAGTACGTCGTCTTCCGGCGCTTCTTCGCCACCGACCTGGACGCCGGGGCGCAGGCCCCGCACACCGCCGACGCCCCCGCACTGCCGTTGTTCGCCCTGGTGACCGTGGGGTGCACGCTGGCCGGGTTCGTGCTGACGTCGGCCGTCGGCATCGATCCCGCCTGGGCGGCCCTGGCCGGCGCGGTGGTCCTCGCCGTGCGGGCCCTGCTGCGGCGCAGTACGTCCCCGAAGGCGCTGCTGCGGTCCGTCTCGGTGCCGTTCCTGGCCTTCGTGCTGGCGCTCGGGATCGTGGTCCGCGCGGTCGTCGACAACGGGCTCGACACGGCCCTTGGCCATCTCATCCCCGACGGCACGGGGCTTGCGGCCCTCCTCGGGACCGCGGCGCTGGCCGCCGTGCTGGCCAATGTCATCAACAACCTGCCCGCGGTGCTGGTCCTGCTGCCACTGGCCGCCGGCTCCGGCCCCGGCGCGGTGCTCGCGGTGCTGCTCGGGGTGAACATCGGCCCCAACCTCACCTACGCCGGTTCGCTTGCCACCCTGCTGTGGCGGCGTATCGTCCACGCGCATGACGCGGAGGTGGAGCTGGGGGAGTTCACCCGGCTCGGTCTGTACGCCGTACCGGCGAGCCTCCTCGCCGCGGTGCCGGCACTGTGGGCCTCACTGGCCGTGATCGGAGGAGGCTGATCCCATGACGGTGGTCGTCTGGATCGTCGAGGGCACCTGGCCCGCCTGTGTGGACGCCGCGCGCCGGCACGCGCCAGAGGACGCCGAGGTCGTCCTGCTGCACGTCACCGGGCACGAGGTCGCGGACGCCGCGCACGGCGCGTTCGCCGGACTGCTCGGCCGGGGCCACCCCGAGCGCGACCCCGGCACCCGCGTCGAGCACCTCGCCGCCGCCTCCGCCGAGAGCCTCCTCCAGGCGGCCGCCGAGCGTCTCGACCGCCCCTGCACGCGCGTCGAGCGCTCCGGCCGCGTCGAGCGCGAGGTCGTCGCCGCCACGGAGGGCGCCGAACTGCTCGTCCTGGCCCGGGACGGCGACCGCGCCACCCTGGGCCCCCACAGCCTCGGCCCCGCGAGCCGCTTCGTCGTCGACCACGCTCCGTGCCCGCTGCTACTGGTCTGGCCGGAGGCGGCTCCCGGCCTGGTGACTATGCCGCCCCCGCCGCCTCAACCTCCGCACCACGCGTAGCCGGCGGCCCGGCCACGCCCACGCACGCCTCGTTGCCCTCGGGGTCGGCCAGTATCCGGAGCGAGGGGGCGTGGGTGTCGTCGACCAGCCGTCCGCCCGCTGCGATCGCCGCCTCGACCCGGGCCTCGGCCCGGTCGTGGGGTACCCAGACGTCGACGTGCAGGGTGTTGCGCTGGGGGCGGGGGGCGTCCAACTCCTGGAAGTAGAAGGGTGCTCCGCGGCGCCTCGGGTCGACCAGGTCCTCCGGACTGCCGGCGCGGTCCTCGTAGCCGAGCAGCGCACGCCAGAACGCCACCACCGCGGGCCCGTCCAGGGCGTCCACGGTGACCTGGACGGTCTGCACGGCCGACGGATCGCCCGGGATGCCCAGCCGCCGCGCCACGGCCGAGATCTCCCGGGCCAGCTCGATGTCCCGCTCGGTCAGTCCGAAGTACTCGTCGGTGAGCGTGACGACCCGGACGTCGACGGCGTCGGCCCGCACGTCGACGTCCGGAACGCCGTTCCCGGCGGCCGCCAACTCACCGATGGCCTGCACAAGTTGGACACCCGCCGCGAACGACCCGGTACGGAAGTGCGCGCACGCCCCCTCGCCCAGGACGCGCCAGTCCTCCAGGCCGGTGGTCTCATGGAACTGCTGGGGCCTGATCCGCCGGACCTCGTTCTCCACATTCCCCGCGTATGTCATGCGCGCAACATAGCGAACAGTGGTGGGGAGGTGGTGTCAGAGACCGAATTCCTGGGGTGACAGGTTGAGCGTCGCGCAGGCCTCGCGCAGGACCTGCTCCTCCGCCGGTGCGATGTAGCCGTCGGCGCCCGCCACGACGAACCCGGTCTGGACGACCGCCCGGGCCTCCGTCGGCTTCTTCGCGGCCTTGGCGATCTCCTGCAGGGCCTCGGTCTTGCCCTGCTGGAAGTTGAAGGACAGCTGGTCGACGTGCTTGTTGAAGCGCTGCCGCAGCTGCTCGGAGGGGAAGTTCTGCAGGACGTCGTTGTTCAGGATCAGCGACTCCACATGCTGGCGCTCGGCCGGATCGACATTCCCGTCGGCGGCGGCGACCAGGGCACACATGGCCATGCTGGCGTCCCGGTAGGCGCCGCTCTTCAGCTCCGTCTTGAGGGAGGTGAGCTGTGTCTTGAGCGCGCTCACCAGCTGGGCCTTGGATCCTCCCGAGGACCCGGAACCCGGCCGCCCGTGCCCGCCGGAGCTCCGCCCGGCCTGCGCCTGCTGCTGCAGACCCTTGGCCTGGTCCTTGATCCGATCCCACATCGCCATCCGTGCCACCTCGGCTTCAGCCCATGTCGTTCAGGTCGACTGCGTGTGTTGCATGTGTTCCGTGTGTCCTCCTGCAAACGTCCGCCGGCCCGTGGGAGTTCCTGGGCCGGCGGACGAGTCCGAAGGTCACCGCTCGACGACCGGCCGGAAGGCGTCGCGCACACCCGACTTCGACGTGGAGACGAGCTCGTCGCCCGGCCCGTAGTCGTAGCTGCCGTAGTACTCGTAGTACAGAGTCCGCGGGCAGCTCGTGCCGCCGATCTGCACCGAGCGCGGGTCGAGGCGCTTTCCGGTGCGCAGTTCGTACACCTTCAGCGGGACCTTGACCTTGTGGAAGGTCACCTCGTAGGGGAGGTACTCGGACTTGTCGTTCTCGTAGTGGCAGGTCTCGACGGCGGACCCGTTCTCCGCCGTGTCCGCGCAGACCACGAGCGCGGCCTTGGCCGGGTCGTCGGTGCGCCAGCCGCCGGGGAGCTGCCCGGTGTACTCGGTGTCGCCGAGGAACAGCGCGCGGTTGGACCCCTTGCGGTACGGCGGGGCACCGCTGTACTTGGCGGGCGTGTCGCAGTAGCCGGACTCCGCGTCGTACGCGTCCGTGACCAGGCCGCGCACCTTGTGCAGTTCGAGGGCGAGGGTGGCCTTGCGCACGCCGCCACGGGCCTCGTCCGCGCGGGAGTCGTCGGGGTAGGTGTCGAGGAGATGCCGGTAGCGGGCCCGCGCCTGCTGCCAGGCGTCCTCGGACATCAGGTGGTCGCCGCAGCCGGCCAGCGCCGCGGGTTCCGTCCGCGTCGCGGCGGCGGCCGACCGGTCCAGTACGTCACGGGAGGGCTTGCGGTCGCGGAGCCAGCCGGCGATGTCGGCGGTGGCGCAGGAGTCCTCGGTGGGCAGACCGCCGAGGAAGGTGTCCAGCACCGTCCGGACGGTCCGCTCGTTGCCGGGCTCCTCCAGGACGCCGGCGAGGACGCGGAAGCCGCGCTCCAGGTCCTCGGTGCTTCCGTCCCGCGCGGCGTCGGTCAGTGTGGCCGCGGCCTGTTCCAGCCGCCGGCACGCCTCCACCACCGCCTCGCCGGGTTCGACCACCGGCGCGCCCGCCAGGCGGTGGCCGAGTCCCACCTCGCCCTGCGCGGCCACGGCCGCCTCGCAGTCACCGCCTTCGCGGGCCTCGGTCACACGGTTCTCGATGCCGTACGCGTCGACCCGCAGCAGCACGGCGGTCAGCAGTACGGCGACGGCGAGGACGAGCGTGCCCGCCCGCTGCCCCCGTCGTACGACGTGCTCGGCGCGCCCGTGCGCCAGGGACCAGCCGTGTGCGGTGCCGGCCGCCCACCACACGAGCAGCAGGACCTCGGCCCAGGTGTCGGCGGTCGACATGGTGACGTTGAGGAGCCAGCCCGTGCCGATGACGGTGAAGACGGCCGGCCGCCAGCGACCGAGCAGCATGTAGCCGATGCCGAGCAGCGAGGCGTTGCCGAGGGCCGCGGCCACCGGGTCGCACGGGCGGTCGGGCCCGGGTGGCAAGGGAGGCTGCGGGGGCTCGTCGGGCGGCACGGAGGGGCCGTGGGCGTATGCCGGGGAATCCATGGGCCGTCACCCCTGGTGCCACGTGGGCGCCTGGTCGCGTACGGAGAAGTAGCCGCGGCCCGTCGCGCCGCTCACCATCCACAGGGCCGCCACGTCGATGCCGGCGACCACGAACGTCGCGAGGTTCGGCGCCCCGGAGGCCAGCGAGCCGAGGAAGGCGAAGGCCGTCGAGACCGCCACGAACGACAGGCACACGATCAGCACCACACGGACCCAGCCGCGGCGTTTGCGGGCCAGCACGACGCAGCCGATCAGGAGCGCAGCCAGCCCCCAGCAGAACAGCGCCAGCAACCAGGCCATGCCCATCGGCATGAGCAGGTCCTGCCCGTGCTCCTGCTTGTTCCGGTTCTCCTCGAGGACCGCCCAGCCGCCGAACGCCGTGCCCAGCGCGTGCACGGCGACGACCACGAGGACGAAGATGACGGCCCCGGGCATGCGCACCCCTCCCGGAGAAGCCGGGCGGCCCTGCTCGGGCCGGTTGGGAGAGCTCTGCATCGCGTTCACCTCACGCTTTCGTTGTCCGGCAGGTCGTAGACCCGGGCCCAGTCCACTTCGTAGACCGCGCTCTGCAGGTCGTCACCGTGGAAGTTGTCGAGCTGGATGGTCTGGTGCATCGACGGGGCGCACTGCATGCAGTCGCGGTCCTCGTTCGCCCCGTCGGCGAAGCGGAACCACTCCTCGCCGTCGATGAAGCCCCGCACGTGGTCCGGGGTCCACTCGACGGCGACGTTGTGCCACTGCGTCAGGTCCACGCCGCACTCCTGCGCGAACTCCTGCTGCACGGGCACGCCTTCGGGGTGCGGGTAGTGCAGGAAGGCCTCGGCGCACTGCTCGCCCGGGGCGCCGTTCTCCAGGTAGTCGTACTCGCCGTCCTCGGGGTGCCGGTTCGAGTCCGGCCACAGGATCAGCAGCGGGTGGTACTGCCGCCCGTTGTCGGGGGCGGTGGCCCGGGACCGGACCCGGGCCTCCCACCTGCCGTATCTCCGGCCGTACGACGAGGCGAGCCAGCCGGAGTCGCCGTCCGCCTCCCCGGTCATGCGCAGGATGCCGCCGACGACACGGGTGTTGACGTCGCAGCGGCGGCCGTTGTCGCCGTGGCCGGGCCAGCACTTGTCGGGTCCGCCGCCCGCCAGGCGCCACCGGTCGCGGTCCGGTACCGCGGGTTCGGCCTCGGAGCCGTAGCCGAACTCGTCCGACCCCTGGGACAGCGGTTCGCCCCAGCCGTACCGCTCGGCGGCGGTCACCGCGGGGCCGGCCGCGGTGGTCGTGGCACGGCCGGGTGCGGCGTTCACCGCGGCCGCCGCGAACGTCAGCCCGAGGGCCGCCGCGCCGAGCCCCACGGCGAGGTGCCGGGCGCGAAGTCGTCGGTGCATGACTCCCCTTCAGCGTGTCGTGTACGGACGAGCGGGAAGCGGGAGCGGCGGGCCGAGCCCTCCCCCCTTGGCGGGGCTCGGACCGCGCCATGGCCGTCCTGGCCACGTCCCACGACCAGTCGACCGCCGAGCGGGGTTGTTCGGCAGGCCGGTCCCCGGCACCGAACAACCGGGAGGCGGGAACCGCGCCGAGTGCCCTGAAGGAACCGTGAGGATCAGGTGAACGCCCGTGCCCCGGCCGGCGATACGTCGGAGAGTCGGTCGAGGGTGACCGAAGGGGAGGGCGGGCCACGTGTCGGGACAACCGGGGCCGGGGCGTACCGAGGGCGAGCTTGATCCGGAGGCCGGACCGGTGCCGCGCTTCGCCGCCGAACTGCGTGCCCTGCGCGAGTCCGCGGGGAAGCCCACCTACCGGACGATGGCCGAGCGGGCCCGGTACGGCGTGACCACCCTGTCGCAGGCGGCCGCCGGAAAACAGCTGCCCTCCCGCGCGGTGACGCTCGCGTACGTCAAGGCGTGCGGGGGCGACCTGAGCGAGTGGGAGCGGCGCTGGCGCGAGGTGTCGGACGAACTGGCCGCCGAGGCAGCCGCGGCCGACGACAGCACCCGGCCGCCGTACCGTGGCCTGACCCGGTTCGAACCGGGCGACGCCGATCTGTTCTTCGGCCGGGACCAGCTCGTGGAGCGGCTGACCGAGCTGAACCGCAAACACCGCTTCACGGCGGTCTTCGGCCCGTCCGGCAGCGGCAAGTCCTCGCTGCTGCGGGCCGGGTTGATCCCCCGGCTGCGCACCCAGGGCGGCGGTGAGGGCGGCGATCCCCGCGACGTGCCTCCCGCGGCCGTACGCATTCTCACGCCTGGCGCGGACCCGCTGCGCACCCACGCCGAGCGTCTCGTGCCCGTACCGGACACCGACGCCGACACCTGGCTGATCGTCGACCAGTTCGAGGAGCTGTACACCCTCGGCGCCGACCCGGCCGAGCGGGACGCCTTCATCGACCGCCTCGTCGCCGCCACCGACGCCGACAGCCGGCTGCGGGTCGTCGTCGCGGTGCGGGCCGACTTCCTCGGCCGGTGCGCCGAACACCCCGGCCTCACCGCTGCGTTGCAGGACGCCACGCTGCTCGCCGGTCCGATGAGCCGGGCGGAGCTGCGGGAGGCCATCGTCCGCCCGGCCGCCGCGGCCGGCCTGATCGTCGAACGCGCCCTGACCGACCGCCTCCTGGACGAGGTCGAGGGTGCCCCCGGCGGACTGCCGATGATGTCGCACGCCCTGCTGGAGACCTGGCGCCACCGCAGCGGCCGCGTGCTGACCGAGAGCGCTTACGAGGCGGCCGGTGAACTGCACGGCGCCGTCGTCCGCACGGCCGAGCAGGTGTACGACGAACTCACCGGACCTCAGGCCGAGTTGGCCCGCCGGATTCTGCTTCGCCTCGTCGCCCCCGGCGCACCGGACACCCGCCGCCCCACCGACCACGCCGAGCTCGACTTCGGCAACCCCGCCGACACCCGGGTCGTACTGGAACGGCTGGTCCGGGCCCGTCTCATCACCTTCGACGACGGCACCGTCGACCTCGCCCACGAGGCCCTGATCACCGCCTGGCCCCGCCTGCGCGCGTGGATCGACGCCGAACGCGACCGGCTGCGCGTGCACCGCTCCCTCTCCGAGGCCGCCCGCACCTGGCAGGCCCTCGGGCAGGAGAACGCCGCACTCTACGCCGGGTCCCGGCTGTCCGCGGCCCGCGACGCCTTCCCCCGCGACACCGCACCCGAGGGCGGCCGCAGCGAGGAACTCACCCCGCTGGAGCGGCAGTTCCTCACCACCTCGCTCCGGCGCCGGCACCGCGCCGCGCTGCTGCGCCGTACGGTCGTGGCCGTCCTCGCGGCGCTCACCCTGCTCGCCACCGGCACCGCGGTCGTCGCCCTCCAGGCCCGTGCCACCGCGCAGGCGGAACGGGACGAAGCCGTCTTCGGCCGGCTCACCGCCGAGGCCGACCGGGTCCGCGACACCCAGGCCGGGGTGGCCGCCCGGCTCGACGTGGCCGCGTACCGCATGCGCTCCACCCCGGACCTGCGGACCCGGCTGGCCTCGGACGCGGGCCGGGTGCTGGCCACCCGGCTGCCCGGCCACGACGGTGTCGCCGGTTCCGTGGCGTACGCGCCCGACGGCCGCACGCTCGCGAGCGGCGGCCATGACGGCCTGGTCCGGCTGTGGGACACGGCGGCGGGCAAGCCGCTGGGCGAACCGCTGCGCCTGCGTACGGGAGGCGTCAGCGCGGTCACCTTCTCCTCGCGGGACGGTGACCTGCTCGTGGCCACGGGGAAAGGCGGCGGCATCCAACTATGGGACGTGCGCGACCGGTTGCGGCCCCGCGCTCTCGGCCGGCCGCTCGTGAGCCACGGCGAGCAGAACGTCGTCTCCGCCGCGTTCGCCCCGGACGGCACGACGCTCGCCACCGCAGGCGACGACGGAACCGTCCGCCTGTGGGACATGACCCACCCGGCACGCCCCGCGCCGATCGGCGAGCCGGCCGACGCCGACGCGTCCGAGGCGCGCAGCGTCCGCGCGGTCGCGTTCGCCCCGGACGGGGAGGCCCTGGCCACGGGCGGCTACGACGGGACCGTACGGATGTGGCGGGTCGGCGAGGACGCGGGGAAGGAGGACGGCCCCGGGATCGCACCGCTCGGCAAGCCGCTGCGGGAACACACCGACCCCGTCTGGACACTGGCCTTCTCCCCGGACGGCCGCACGCTGGCCTCGGCCGGCTTCGACGAGACCGTACGCCTGTGGGACGCGTCCGACCCGGCCCGCGTGCAGCCGCTGGGCGAACCGCTCAGGGGGCACACCGCGCCCGTCATGTCGGTGGCGTTCAGCTCCGACGGCGAGACCCTGGCGACCGCGGGCGAGGACGACCGGCCCCTGCTGTGGAACGTGGCCAACCCCGCCTATCCGCTGCAGCTCGGGGAGCCGCTGAGCGGGCACACCGAGGCCGTGTGGGAGGTGGCCTTCAGCCCCGACGGCCGCACCCTCGCCAGCGCCGGCGCCGACGGCAGCGTCCTGCTGTGGCACCGGCCGCCCACCGTCCTCACGGACTTCACCAACCCGCTCACCGCCGTCGCCTTCAGCCCCGACGGCCGCCTGCTCGCCGTCGCCAGCACGGACGACGGCCTGATCCGCCTGTGGGACGTACGCCGCCCGGACCGCCCACGGCGGATCCCGCGGACGCTCGGCCACGAGGACGCGGTGCTGTCCGTCGCCTTCGCCCCGGACGGCCGCACGCTGGCCGGCGGTTCGAGGGACGGGACCGTACGCCTGTGGGACCTCGCCACGCCCGAACGTCCCGCCCCGCTCGGCGAACCGCTCGACGCGCACGACCGCGGAGTCCTCGCCGTCGCCTTCTCCCCGGACGGCCGCACGCTGGCCACCGGCGGCGACGACGAAACCGCGCGGTTGTGGGACGTACGCCGCCCGGATCGCGTACGGCCGCTCGGCGAGCCCCTGCGCGGCCACACGGACGCCGTCACCTCGGTGGCCTTCAGCCCCGACGGCCGCCTCCTGGCCACCGGTGCCGAGGACGACACGGCACGGCTGTGGCACGTGGCCGGCGCGGGCGACGGGACCCGGGTGCGGCCCGCGGGCGCGGCCCTCACCGGGCATGACGAGCCGGTCGACGCGGTGGCGTTCGCCCCGGACGGGAAGACGCTGGCGACCGGCAGCGACGACCGTACGGTCCGGCTGTGGGACGTGCGACGGCCGGACCGCGTCCGACCGTTGGGGGAGGAGCTGGCCGAGCACCGCGGTGCTGTCAGGGCGTTGGCCTTCGCCCCGGACGGCCGGACACTCGCGACCGGCAGCGGCGACCACACCGTCCGGCTGTGGGACGTGACCGACCCCGCCCGCGCCGAGCCCTACGGCCAGGAACTCACCGGCCACACGGACACCGTCACCTCCGTCGCGTTCGGCGCGGACGGCACCACCCTCGCCTCCGTCGGCTACGACCTGACGGCACGGGTGTGGACCCTGGACGCGGACCGCGCGACGACCTACGTCTGCGACCGCACCGGCGGCGTCCTGAACCGCGCCGAATGGGAGGAACGGCTGCCGCGGCTCGGGTACCGGGACGTGTGCGAGGGGCGGTAGGAGCCGTCATGGGCGGCTTTCGAGGGCCATCCGAGGGGTGGCTCAGGGGGTCGTGAACCTCAGTACCGCGCCGTCCTTGTTGTGCGCGACCACGGTCGCCTTCAGCCGGTCGCCGAAGCCGGCCTCGCCGCCCGCGCCGCCGAGCTGCATCAGGGTGCCCGCCGTCTGGAAGGTCACGTAGTCGTCGCCCAGGGACACGTGCACATGGACGTCGTTCGCCGTGATGTTCGCCGTGGAGGTCACCAGGACCTCGCACGCGCCGTCCGAGCAGGCGCCGTAGTTCTCGCCGTCGGCCGCCTCGGGGAGCGGGCCGTCGGGGTCGGGCGCCGGCGAGGCGGTGTCCTCGCCCTGGCCGTCGGGCTTCCAGCCCGGGGCGCACTGCTCCGCCCGCTCGTACGCGGCGGCGAGCCGCGCGTCCTGCTTGGCGAGCGCGGGCAGGTCCGGCCGGGGCGAGGTGAGGGACTGGACCAGCTTGTCGACGTCCGCGGCACTGCCCTCGGCGTCGCCGTCGGCCGGGTTCGGGGACACCCCTTCGAGTTCGGCCACGACGCCGCGCACCTTCTTCAGCCAGGCGTCGCGCAGCCGGTCGGCCGCGGGGACGCCGGACGGGCCGAGGTCCGCCAGACCGCTCTCCACGTCCTCCACCGCCGAGGGCGTGCCGGCGAGGTAGCCGACGGCGCGGGCTCTGGCGACCAGGTCGGCCTGGGCGTCCGAATCCCGGATCTCCTTCAGGTCGGCGGCGCTGTCCGACCGCAGGCCCTTGAGCGCGGCCGTCGACTCGCACATGCCGCCGACCCACTTGACCAGCTGCCCGGACGGCGACTTTGCCGGCGTCGGCTCGGCCGACCCCTTGCCCGAGGTCCCCGACGCGTCGCCCTTCCCGCCCTCGTCCGTCCCGCCCCCGCACCCGCCGAGAGCCAGTACCAGCCCGGCGGCGGCCATCACGGCGACGCTCCCCCTCTTGACCATCGAACGACCTCTCTCCGTGCGCTGAACCCGTCTGCACGGGCCGGATCCCGGCGCCGTGGGACCAGTCCAACGCGGGCACGGATTGTTCGGTCACCCCGCACTCAGCCCCGAACAATGCCCTTCGGCGGCGGTGCCGTGCTCCGGCGCCCGACGAGCCGGGTCGGGACGAGCGTCGTCCCGTGGTCCGCGCCGCCGTGCCGCATCTTGCTCAGGACACCTTCGACGCAGAGGCGGCCCACCTCGGCGAAGTCCTGGTGGATGGTGGTGAGCGGGGGAAGGAAGGACGCGGACTCGGGGATGTCGTCGAAGCCGATGACGCTGACGTCGTCGGGGACCTTCCGGCCGCGTTCGTGCAGGGCGCGCAGCAGACCCAGCGCCATCTGGTCGTTGGCCGCGAACACGGCCGTGCAGTCCGCCTGTTCGGCGAGCCGCAGACCGGCCCGGTAACCGGACTCCGCGGACCAGTCGCCGCGCACCAGGGGCGGCGGGGCCACGCCCGCCGCCGTGAGGGCGCCCCGCCATGCGTTGGCACGGCGCTGCGCGGCGAAGGAGTCCTCCGGCCCGGCGAGGTGCCACACCGTGTCATGGCCGAGGTCCAGCAGATGCCGTACGGCGTCGCGGGCGCCGCCCGCCTGGTCGGTGTCGACGACGGTGTAGCGGTCGCCGGCGTCCGAGTCGGCGACCACGACCTGGACGCCGGGCGGCAGGGAGACCGTCGCGGCGTCCAGCAGATGGATCTCCATGATGACGATGACCGCGTCCACGGCGAGTTCGCCGAGGCGGGAGAAGGCGCCGTTCACCTCGTCCTGGGTGGGGACGGCGACCGGCAGCAGCGTGACGGCGTAACCGTGCTGGGCGGCGGAGGTCGCGATCGCCTCCAGGGTGCGGATGTTCCCCATGGTGGAGAGGGAGAAGGTGATTACGCCGAGGGTGCGGAACTCGCCGCGCCTGAGGGCCCGTGCCGCGCTGTTGGGCCGGTAGCCCAGCTTCCGCATCGCGGCCAGGACCTGCTGCCGGGTCTCCTCGTTCACGCCCGGGAAGCCGTTGGAGACGCGGGAGACCGTCTGGGAGGAGACCCCGGCGAGGCGCGCGACGTCGGCCATGGAGGCGCCCTGACGAGGGCGGGCGGCACGCTTTCGCGTCCCCGCCGGTGTGCCGTCACCGTCCGCTGTGCCCATCGTGCCCACCTTGTCCCCTAGGTCGCCGGACTACGCAACTTTCGGTCCCCGACGACTCCTTGACCCCTGAGATTCGGACAGTGTAGACATCCCGCCAACGCATGTTTACGTAAACATTCCGAGCAGAAACTACACGAGAACATACCGAAACGCGCCGAACCGAACCTCGCTGGAGTACTCGACATGGCACACCGCACCAGTAAGAGAAGGCTCCTGGGGGTCGGCATCACGGCCCTCGCGACCGGAACCGTGCTGGCCGCCACCACCCTGCCGGCCGCGCACGCGGAGACGACGACGGCCGCCGCTCCGGTCACCGTCGTGCCCGACCCCTCCTACAAGCAGGAGAAGTTCGAGGGCTGGGGCACCAGCCTGGTCTGGTTCGCCAACGCGACCGGCGACTACCCGCCCGCGATACGCGAGCGGCTCGCGAAGCTCCTCTTCGGCGACGACGGCCTCGCGCTGAACATCGCCCGCTACAACATCGGCGGCGGCAACGCCCCAGACGTCAAGGACTACCTGCGGGCCGGCGGCGCGGTCCAGGGCTGGTGGAAGGCGCCGGCGGGCACCACCCGCGAGGACGTCGACTGGTGGGACGCCGACGACCCGGCCGACTGGAACACCAAGGCCGACAAGACGCAGCGCTGGTGGATCGACCGCATCAAGAAGGACATCACCCACTGGGAGACCTTCAGCAACTCGCCGCCCTGGTTCATGACCGAGAGCGGCTACGTCTCCGGCAACTTCGACGCGGGCAAGGACCAGCTCAAGACGGAGTCCGTCGACGACTTCGCCAGGTACCTGGTGGGCGCCACCGAACGCCTGGAGAAGGCGCACGGCATCAAGGTCGACACCCTGGACCCGTTCAACGAGCCGAACACGAACTACTGGGGCACCGAGCTCGGACCGGACGGCGAGCCCGTCGGCGGCCGTCAGGAAGGCGCCCACATCGGTCCCGAACTCCAGCAGAAGGTGATCAGCGCGCTGGGCCCGACCCTCGCCAAGTCCCGCACCCACGCGGAGATCTCCGCGATGGACGAGACCAACCCCGGCACCTTCGCCACGAACTGGAACTCCTACCCCCAGGAAGTGCGCGACCTCGTCGGCCAGATGAACGTCCACACCTACGGCACCGGCCAGCGCACCACTGTCCGCGACCTGGCCAAAGCCGCGGACAAGCCGCTGTGGATGAGCGAGGTCGAGGGCGACTGGGGCGACGGCCAGAGCTTCACGGACATGCGGCCCGGCCTCGGCCTCGCCCAGCGCATCGTCGACGACCTGCGCGAACTGGAGCCCCGCGCCTGGGTGTTCTGGCAGCCCGTCGAGGACTACGACAACATGAAGCCGGGCGGCGAGTCCGCGAAGGGCGGCAACTGGGGCGAGATCCAGCTGTCGTTCAGCTGCACGTCGAAGGACACGCTCGAGACCTGCCCGATCTACACGAACACCAAGTTCGACACGGCCCGGAACTTCACGCACTACATCAAGCCCGGCGACCGGCTGGTCAAGACGAACGACACGTCCAGCACCGCGGCCGTCTCCCGCAAGGGCGACGCGGCCACCGTCGTCCACGTCAACAGCACCGCCGAAGCCCGCGAAGTCACCCTCGACCTGTCGAAGTTCGGGCGGATCTCGTCCCGGGCCACCGTCACCCCGGTGGTGACGAGCGCCGACGGCAAGCTGGAGCGGCAGAAGGCGGTCCGGGTCAGCGGCGAGCGGGCCACGGTCACGGTGCCCGCCCAGTCGGTGACGTCGTTCCTCGTCAAGGGCGTGTCCGGCGTCGCGAAGGACGCGGCCGAACTGAAGAAGGGCCACACCTACCGGCTGACCGGCGTCCAGAGCGGCAAGGACCTCACCATCGCCGACAACGGCACCGGGCTGGTCATCAAGAGCGCCGACGCGGCCGACCCCAGTGGCCGGCAGTGGCGGGTGGAGCAGATCAGCGGCTCCGACAACCGCAAGCGGTACGCCTTCACCGAGACGAGCGAGGGCAAGCGCCTGGCCGTCCGCGACGGGGCCCTGGTGGCCGAGCCGGACGAGGGGCGCCGGGACAGCGCCGCCCAGTGGATCATGTCGACGACCGGCGACGGCACCTGGACCCTGGTCAACGCCGCCACCGGCCGGCTCGCGGAGGTCTCCGGGCAGTCCACGAACGACGGGGCCGGGGTCGGCGTGTGGCTGGCGAACTCCGGTGCCAACCAGCGGTGGAAGGTGACCGAGGTGACGGGCGCCGACGCCGCGGGAACCGAGTAGTCGGACCGGGCAGCCGGTCGGGGCGGCAGGTCAGGACCGCGTGGGGCGTCCGGCCCTCACTGGTCCGAGTAGCCGATGTCGCCGATGGTCCAGGCGCTCACGTCCTCCAGGGCGACCCGGTACATGCCACCCGTGTCGGGAATGCCGAAACTGCCCTGGAGGATCCGGGCGACGTGGAAGTGGAGGTGCGTGGGGCGGTCACCGTGGTCCGGTCCGCGGCCGTCGCTGTCCTGGTGGTCGTCCCCGTGGTCTGCTTGGCGCCGGGTGAACGCGGGGGCGAACTGCCCCAGGTGCTCGGAGTCCCGCAGGACTTCGGCCACCCGCTCCTTCCACAGGGATTCCGGCGCGAGCCGGCCCGTGATGACGGCTCCCGGAACCACCACGGTCAGGGACATCTGGCTGCTGTGCCGCGACTCCACCATCGCGGCGATCTCGACGAGCAGGTCGTCAGGGTGCGTCATGCCTCCGGAGCCTAGCCCGACGAGGTGCGTCGGGGCATGGCAGGAGGCGAGGCGTCACCAGCCGAGCGCACCTTCGTCAGCTCGCGCGTCCCGGGTCGGCGGGACCGGCGGCGGCGTGTCGTGGCAGACGAAGCCCAGTCTGGTCAGCGCCCGGCGCATCTCGCCCGCGGTGAAGTCGCGGCGGTTCTGCCTGGTGATCACTTCCCCGACCTGCATCACGGGGTAGACGCGGCGGCCGATGGTCACGGCCACGCCGCTGACCGGTTCGGGGGTGATGCCGCTCATCGACTGTTCGACCTCGCTCTTGATCAGGTCGAAGGGGAAACGGGCGATGACGCAACGCATGGATGCCTCCACGGCACGAGAATGAGCCGAAGGAATTCGAAAATCCGGACCTCTCGGCGGTGAATCCGAGGCTGCTGACAATCCGGGTACGTCAGGAAATGCAAAGAGCTGGGGCCCGCACCCCAAGAGCGCGGGCCCCAGCCACTTAGAACGCGTCAGCGTCAGGCAGGAACGATGTTCTCGGCCTGCGGGCCCTTCTGGCCCTGCGTGACGTCGAAGGTAACCTTCTGGCCTTCCTGAAGCTCGCGGAAGCCGCTGGTGGCGATGTTCGAGTAGTGGGCGAACACGTCAGCGCCGCCGCCGTCCTGCTCGATGAAGCCGAAGCCCTTTTCCGCGTTGAACCACTTCACGGTGCCAGATGCCATATTGAATCTCCCTTGGGGGGCAGTGCCGGACTCCGCACTTTACGGGTCCGAGTCGCCGCGATGATCACCCCTCCGGAAAGATCCGGAAAGCTCTGCAAAGAAACAAATCTCTGGCAACCAAAACTGCAACTGGTATCACGCTAACACAGCTCGGGCGTAAGTACCCGTGTGTTTTCGGCACCGAGTATTGATTCTCATCCCACGGCAGCCCGCATTTCTGCACCGGCCGGACTAGGTATTCGAGCCGCGCTCGTCCAGCTTCCGGCGCATGTCCCGGTTCAGGCGGAGGGCGTTCTCCAGCCGGTCCTCGAGGGAGATGATCCGGCAGGCCGCCTCGATGGGAGTGCCCTGGTCGACGAGCTCACGGGCGCGGGCGGCGATGCGCAGCTGGCGTCGCGAGTACCGGCGGTGACCACCTCCCGAACGCAGCGGAGTGATCAACTCGGCCTCGCCGATGGCCCTCAGGAAGGCGGGAGTGGTGCCGAGAACGTCGGCGGCCCGCCCCATGGTGTAGGCGGGATAGTCGTCGTCGTCGAGATTCCCTGTGACAGGGGCGTTCTCAGCGGGCATGGCACCTTCGTTTCGGGGACGCGGCGAGGGTTCCGGCGTGCACGGCACCCGTGCTCCGAACGGTTCAGCACCCTCTGCCTCGTGTCACAACCCTATCGCCGACAGGCGTGGAGATGTGGTCCCGCGGGGACAGACTTTCCCCGCCACCCGGGTCAGGTCACGTGTCGATGGAATGCCCGGCTTGTTGTGCGGTTCGATGCCGGATATGTCGCGTTATGTCCCAGGGTCTCGGCAGGACCTCTGCCCCGGCCGCGTGCGTCGCGCCGGGACCGCAGGGTCCGCGTGAGCGCGTTCAGCGTCCGACCGGGCTTCCCGTGGATGCTCGACAACTGACTGGGGGCTGGAAGCAGCATGGCTGGGGACGCACGCACAACCCGTGACCGTCATCGGACTGGGGTCGATGGGCCGGGCGCTGGCCAGGGCATTCATCGACGCCGGGCACCCGACAACCGTGTGGAACCGCACGCCGGGCAAGGCCGCGCCGCTCGTGGCCGAGGGAGCCGTCCACGCCGGGACGGTCGGGGCCGCGGTCGCGGCGAGCCCGCTGGTCGTCACGTGCCTGACCACCTTCGAGGACACGCGCTCCGTCCTGGAGCCGGCCGGCGCGGCCTTGTCCGGGCGTGCCCTGGTCACCTTGAACAGCGGCTCGCCCGCCGGTGCCCGCACCATGGCCGCCTGGGCGACCGGCCGCGGTGCCCGGTTTCTGGGCGGGGCGGTCAAGAACGTACCGGCGGCGGTCGGCGCACCGGGCACGCTGCTGTACTACGGCGGCGACAAGGCGGTCTTCGACGCGTACGAGGAGACGCTGAAGGTGCTGGGCGGCGACACCGTCCACCTCGGGGACGAGGCCGACCTGGCCGCCCTGTCCCGAGATGGCCGTGGGAGCCACGCTGCTGCCCGCGCTCGTCGGGTTCTTCCAGGGGGCTGCCGCCCTCCAGGCGCGGGGACTGGAGGTGAGCAGCATGGTGGGGTTCGCCGGTAACTGGCTGGACATGATCAAGTCCCTGCTGCCGGTCTACGCGAGGGAGATCGACAGCGGCGACTACACCGACGCGGCGTCGTCGGTGAATCTCTTCCTCGCTGGGACGGCCCACGATGCCGACCTGACCAGCGAGACGAACGTCGACACCGCCTGGCTCGCTCCCCTGCACGACCTGCTGCGGCGCGCGGTCGAGGCGGGCCACGGCGACCACAGCATCTCGGCCCTGACCGAGGTGCTGCGCGAGCCGGAGCGGGAGGCGTAGAGCGTCATGGGCAGGCAGGAAGCGCAGAAAGCACAGGCAGCGCAGGAAGCAGCGGTGCGGGCGGTCACGGTCATCGGCCTCGGCCCGATGGGACAGCGTGACCAGTCTGATCGAGCTCCTCAAAGTGCCCGCCGAGGTTGCGGGGCCCGTCCCCGGATCCAAGCATGGGCTGAGGTGAGGAAACTGTTCCGGGAGAGATGAGACCCATGACGGTTCCCGCGGACCGGGCCCTGCGCTGTCTGGTCACCGGTGCCACCGGTTACCTGGGCGGCCGGCTGGTGCCCGAACTGCTGGCCGCCGGGCATGCCGTGCGGTGTCTGGCCCGTACGCCCGGCAAGCTGCGGGACCATCCGTGGGCGGGGCAGGTGGAGGCCGTGCGGGGGGACGTGACGGACGAGGAGTCCGTGCGGGCGGCGATGGAGGGGATCGACGTCGCCTACTACCTGGTGCACGCGCTGGGCACGGGGCGGGGCTTCGAGGCAACCGACCGGCGGGCGGCGCGGGTCTTCGGCGAGCAGGCACTTGCCGCCGGGGTCCGGCGGATCGTCTACCTCGGCGGGCTCACCCCGGCCGGCGTACCCGAGCACGCGCTCTCGCCTCATCTGCGCTCCCGCGCCGAAGTGGGCCGCATCCTCCTGGCCTCGGGCGTACCGACCGCCGTGCTGCGGGCGGCCGTGATCATCGGGTCCGGCTCGGCGTCGTTCGAGATGCTGCGGTACCTGACCGAGCGGCTGCCCGCGATGGTGACCCCGAGCTGGGTGCGCACCCGCATCCAGCCGATCGCCGTGCGCGACGTGCTCCGCCTGCTCGTGGGATGCGCGCAGTTGCCGTACGACGTGAACCGCACCTTCGACATCGGCGGACCGGACATCCTCACCTACGAGGAGATGATGCGGCGCTACGCCGCCGTCGCCGGACTGCGCAGGCGCGTCATCGTCCCCGTGCCGCTGCTCACCCCCCGGCTGTCCAGCCTCTGGGTCGGTCTGATCACCCCGGTGCCGGGCGGACTCGCCCGCCCGCTGGTCGAGTCGCTGAAGCACGAGGTGGTGTGCGCCGAACGGGACATCGTCGGTTACGTGCCGGACCCCCCGGACGGGCCCGTCGGCCTCGACCGCGCGATCCGGTTGGCGCTGCGCCGGGTGCAGGACGCGGACGTCGCCACCCGGTGGTCCTCGGCCGCGACGCCCCGCGCCCCCAGCGATCCGCTGCCGACCGACCCCGACTGGGCGGGCGGCAGCCTCTACGCCGACGACCGTGAACGCACCGTCGCGGCGTCGCCGCAGGCGCTGTGGCGGGTGGTCGAGGCGATCGGCGGCGAGAACGGCTGGTACTCCTCGCCGGTGGCCTGGTCCCTGCGCGGGTGGCTGGACACGCTGGCCGGCGGAGTGGGCCTGCGCAGGGGCCGCAGGGACGCGAGCCGACTGCGGGTGGGCGACAGCCTGGACTTCTGGCGGGTGGAGGAGATCCAGCCGGGCCGGCTGCTGAGGCTGCGGGCGGAGATGCGGCTGCCGGGCCTGGCCTGGCTGGAGATGACCGTCGACCGGGACCCGCAGGGGCGCACGGTGTACCGGCAGCGGGCACTGTTCCATCCGCACGGCCTCGCCGGGCATGCGTACTGGTGGGGCGTTGCACCGTTCCATGCCGCGGTCTTCGGCGGCATGATCCGCAACATCGCCGCAGCGGCCGAGTCGGCCGCCGACGAGCCGGCCCGTACACACTGAGGGAGCCCGAGGAACCGTGAGCGTAGCGGTCGTCCTGTTCACCGCGGACCCGCGGGTTCACGACAACCCGGTCCTGGTGGCCGCGCTGAAGGACGCGGAACGCCTCGTCCCGCTCTTCGTCGTCGACTCCGGCATCCGCCGCACCGGCTTGGCCGTGCCCAACCGCGCGCCGTTCCTCGCCGACAGCTGGCCGACCCCGACGCGGCCCTGCGTTCGGCGGCCGACCGGCCAGGCCTCCGGTCCGACCGGCCGGGGTGAGAGCATGCGGCGTCTTCGTTCGCCGGCGCATGCAGGGCGAGCGTGACGCAGGTCACGGGAAGTCGGTGTGGGGTGCCGGACAGCTCATTGAGGTGAGCACTCATATGCGTACCCGGGTACGGGCCGGGGAGGCTAGCGCGTTCGCTGAGCTCTTCGACAGCTACTCCCGCGCGGTCTACAACCATGCCTTCCGGCTGACGGCCGACTGGTCGGTGGCCGAGGACGTGATGGCCGCGACCTTCCTGGAGGCATGGCGGCTGCGCGACAGGGTCGAGCCGGAGGGCGGCTCCCTGCGGCCCTGGCTGCTGGGCATCGCCACCAACACCGCGCGCAACCAGTACCGGAGCAACCGGCGCTACCGGGCGGCGGCCACCGCGGCCGCGGCGGCCGAGCTGTCGGTGGCCGACCACGCCGACGAGGTGGCCGACCGGGTCGACGACCGACGGCGCCTCGCGACGGCCCTCACCGCGCTCGCCGCGCTGCGCAGACCGGAGCGCGAGGTCATCACGCTCTGCCTGGGGGAGGGCCTGGACTACGAGGCCGCGGCCGAGGCGCTCGGGATCCCGGTCGGAACCGTGGCCTCCCGGCTCTCCCGCGCCCGCAGGAAGCTGCGCGCCGCAGCCGTCCCGTCGGCAACCGAAGGCCAGGGCGGGAAAGTTCGCGGGAATCGGGAAGGCGGCCGGCTCGGCCGACAGATAAGAGGCGATCACACAAACGCGATACGGCCCGCACAGGAAGGAAACCGATGAACGCGAACACGTCCCGGCAGAACCCGGCAGAGCGGGACGAGAGCGCAGAGCTCCTGTCCCGGACGGCGCGTGACCTGCCGGTGGGCCGTCACGAGTTCCACAGGGAGCGCCTGATGGCCCGGATCCATGACATGCAGCAGGAAGAGCGCACGGCGACGGCAACCCCGGGGGCCCCCGAAGCCCCTGCGAAGGTACGGCGGTTCCGGCTGCCGCGTCCCGCGATCGCGCTGCCCGCCATGGCGGCCGCCGTGGCCGGCATCGTCGTAGCCGGGTTCGCGGTGTCCGGCGGTGGCGGAGCCACGGGCGGTCGTGACGGACTCCAGGACGGCGCCCTCGCGACGGGACCGGCCCTGACCACGCAGCTCGGCGCCGCGACCACCGAAGGCGTCCCGCAACTGCTCGACCAGATCTCGCTGGCGGCGGCCGACGCGACCCACCCGACCGTCAAGCCCGGCCAGTACGTCTACGTCGAGTCCAAGACGGCCGACACCTTCGTCAGGACCGTCGGCGACAAGACCAGCCTGGCCAGCCACCAGCTGCACCGCCGGCAGGTGTGGATGTCCGCCGACGGCACCAAGGGCTGGCTGATCGACCCCGCGGTCAACGACAGCCCCGAGGGCGAGACCCTCAGCCTCCCCGACGAACAGGGCAACGAGCGCGAGGCGTACCTGAACGCTCCGTCGTACGACTACCTCGCCGAGCTCACCACCGACCCCGACGCACTGCTGGCCAAGATCTACAAGGAGACGGAGGGGATGGGCAACTCGCCCGACCAGCAGGCGTTCACGACGATCGGGGACCTGCTCGGGGAGAGCTACCCGCCGGCGGAGCTCTACTCGGCGCTCTTCAAGGCCGCCGAGAAGATCCCGGGCGTCGTCGTCGTGAACGATGCCGTGGACGCGGTGGGCCGGCACGGCGTGGCGGTGGCCCGGCTCGACGAGACCAGCGGCCGGCGCGAGGAGTGGATCTTCGACAGGAAGACCCATGTCTTCCTCGGCGACCGCAGCGTCCAGGTACGGAAGGGCACCGGCGAGGACGCTCTGATCGAGCCCGGCACGGTGATGTACACGAGCGCGATCATCAACCGTGCCGTCGTCGACGGGATGAAGCAGACCCCGTCACAGGCCGGCTGACCCGGTCCACGACCCCGAACTCTCGCAACGAACCGCGCAAACAGGGTCGTTGCGAGAGGCTTCGCGTCCCGGAAAAGCGTTCCAGGACGACCGCGTTCTCCCTGCTCAGGGGGCGTTCCAGCGTTCCGGCGTCCCCAACTGCCCGGCATCCGTGGCCGCTGGGACGGATCACCGCACAAGCTTCGGTCATCCAGTCACCACCCACCGGAACACGAAGGGCACAGCCACATGTCGAACCTCCGCACCTCCCGCATCCGCCTCGCCGGCGCCGCCGCGACCGCAGTCCTCGCCACGCTCTCCCTGGGCGCCTGCAGCGACGGGACGGGCGTCAAGGAGGAGGGTGCCTCGACGACGGTGCAGCCCTCCGAGAACACGAACCCGGACTCCGGCACCGGTTCCTCGAACGCCGGCTCCGGCTCCTCCTCGAAGTCCTCGAAGTCCTCGAACTCCGCGGGCTCCTCGGGCGCCGAGACCTCCACCAACGGTTCGGGCACCGCGGCCCACACCCCCACGTCGAAGACGCCCGCGGCCTCCTCCGCCAAGCCGGTCACCTGTGAGGGCTCCAACACCAAGACGGTCGCCGCCCCGCTGAACCGCCCCCTGAACCACATGCTGCTCACGGTGACCAACACCGGCAGCAAGAGCTGCTACCTCTACGGCTACCCGGCCGTCCGCTTCGGCGAGGCCCAGTCCGTGCCCCCGGTCATCGAGGACTCGCAGCCCCAGGCCGTCGTCACGCTCCAGCCGGGCGAGTCCGGCTACGCCTCCGTGAATCTCTCGGCAGCCGACGGCAGCGGCACCAACGGCCACACCGTGAAGACCCTGTCCGTCTACTTCCAGGGCCGCTCCGGCAGCGAGAGCGTCGGCAAGGGCGCCCACCCGTCGCTGCCCGCGAAGGGTGTTCACGTCGACGACTCGCTCAAGGTCACGTACTGGCAGCAGGAGATGGACGACGCCATCAACTGGTGATGCGGCGCCGACGGCGCACCACCCTCCGTCCGGACATCGCAGCACCCGGGTGCCGTCGGCCGCTCACCCTGATGCAGGTGCCGAGGTAGGCGTCGACGAAGGGACCGATGAGGGCCGCCGGGCCGCTTGCTCGTCATCGGCGCCCGACGGGTCCCCCTTCGTGGCGGCACTCCAGATCGCCGTCGCCACGCTCTCCGCGAAGTCGGTCGGGGGCGGTTCGTTCGGCAGCCGGGCGGGGGTCGTCGTGCCCTTCTTGGTGCCGGCCCGGTCGGCGAACAGGGCGACTGTCAGGGTGAGGCGGCTGTCGTAGCCGGTGGTCCACACGGTCCGGCGGGCGGTTCCGCCGCCCGCCCCCTCGGTGGTGAACCCCTGGGTCTGCGCCGGGCGGACGCCCACGGGGATCGGCCCGCCCTCGGTCATCGCGCTCGCCACCATCGCTTCCTTCTCGCCCAGCACCTGCCGCACATCAGGCCGCGCCTTGTAGACCGTACGGCCCGCCCGGGTGATGCGCGCGACGGTGTACGGGGCGGCGTACTCACCGCCCGCCGCTACCGTCGCATAGGCCGACGCCAGGTTCAGCGGGGTCGGCGCCGGTGTCCTGAGCAGGGCGCGCAGCGGCTCGTCCGCCCGCGCCGGCATGGTGAACGGGTCCAGGGCGGTTCCCGCCTCCACCGCCCCGCTCACGGCGTCGTTGAAGGGCTGGCGCGCGTAGTCCGACCCCCCGTACAGCAGCCGTACCGCTCCGTCGCCCGGCACCATCCCGACGACCGCGGTGTGCACCCGCACCCCGTCCTTGCCGCCGGGATGCTCCGCGACCCGCTGTGTGGCGGTGTCCTGGAGGGCCAGGTCGAACGTGGTCGTCACGTTGTAGCCGCCGCTCGCGAGCTGGTCCTCGGTGATGCCGAGGCGGGCGGCGGCCTCCTTGGCGGCGACGTCGATCAGATACTGCCGCTGCCCCTCGGTCTCGCCCGGCGGATAGAACCGGAACGCCGGGAAACGCGCCGCCGCGCGCTGCTCCGCCGTGATGCTCCGGCTCGCCGCCATCGCGTCGAGCACCCACTCCCAGCGGTTGCGGAGCTTCGCGGTCACCTTCGGGTCGGAGCCCGCCTTCTCGTAGTACGAGGGGATGTTGACGATGGAAGCGAGCGCGGCTCCCTGCGCGACCGTCAGGTTCTTCGCGTCCACGCCGAAGTAGTTGCGTGACGCGGACTGGATCCCGGCGGCGCCCCGGCCGAAGTACACGGTGTTGAGATAGCCCTCGAGGATCTCGTCCTTGCCGCGGGTGCGGTCCAGCTTGATCGCGATGAGCGCCTCGCGCGCCTTGCGGGTCAGCGAACGCTCCGGGCTCAGCAGCGCGTTCTTCACGTACTGCTGGGTGATGGTGGAGCCGCCCTGCGGTTCGCCGCCCGTCACCGTGGCCAGCGCGGCCCGTGCGATGGCCCGCGGCGAAATGCCCTTGTCCGTACGGAAGGAGCGGTTCTCCGCCGCGATCACCGCGTCCTGCACGTGCCGGGGGACCGCCGACAACGGGACGTCCTGCCGGTCGACCGGTCCACGCCGGCCCAGATACGCCCCGTCCGCGTCGAGGAACACGGTGCTCTGGGTGACGGTCTCCGGGTGCGGCTTGGGAATGGCCGTCAAGTGGTACGCCACGACGGCCGTCGCGCACAGCGTCGCGACCAGCGCGAGGAAGGCGTAGAGCAGCCGGCGAAGCCGCCGGCCCCGGGTGCGGCGGAACCGGACGCGCAGGGGCACGCGTTCGCGGTGCCGGGGCGTCGAGGGCCTGCCCGACTTCCCGACCTTCTTCCTGCTCATCTTCAGCCACCGTGCCGTGTTCATATCCGCCACCATTCGCGGTCGGACCGTACGGCGACCTTGCCCGAGGCGTCGTACACGGTGACGATCCGCCCGTCCCCGCCCAGGGAGAGAAGCGTCTTCATGTCCTCACCGGGCAGCGGCGCGGGCGCGTACCAGACGCCCCAGCCCGGACTGCCCGCCAGGACGAGGACCTTCGCGGTGGTCGTGCCGTCGCCGGTTCTCACCTCGACGCGGCCCGGCTCGCCGCGCAGGCCGCGGAAGAGGCCCGAGAGGAAGAAGCCGCCCTGCACGGTGTCCGCCCGCGCGGACACGGCCGCCGCGCCGCCCGGTCCGTCGACGGCGAGGTGGTTGTCGTCCTGCGGGAGGGCGTCGGGCACCGACCAGTGCCCACCGTCGGCCGTGAGCCACACCCGCACCCCCGGCCCCACGGTCACCCGCTCGCCCGGCGCCACGACCCGGACCGGGCTCGTCGCCGAACGCTCGCCCCGGGCCCCGGACGCTCCGTCCCGCGCACCGCCCCCGATTCGGTCGGCGCTGAGGAGGGCGACCGTCACCGGCGTGAGCAGCGCCACGCAGGCCGTCGAGGTCACAGCGAGCCGGCGTCGCCGCCGGAGACGGCCCTGTGTCTGGAGGCCGGCCAACGGCACCTCGGACGGGACGAGGTCCTCGACGGCACGGGCGTACTTCTCGCGCAGCCGCACGGGTTCGTCGCCGGCCTCCTTCAACCCGTGCCGGGCATGCGCACGGACCGCACTCACGGAGCAGCCCAGCACCTGGGCGATCTCCGCGTCCGCCAGCCCCTCCCAGATCCGCAGCACCAGAACCGTCCGCCGGCGCGCGGCCCGCCTCCCGCGCAGCGGGCGCAGATGGCTCCGCACCAGACAGCGCCGCACATGGAAGTCCACGTCGTCACGCGGGACTCCGCGCCACCGCGCGCACATCCGCACCAGCGTTCTCCGCGCCAACTCCTCAGCCGCACCGGCGTCGTCGGTGAGCAGCCGCGCGGTCGCGACCAGCCGGGACCAGTGCGTCCGGGCGTAGGCGGCGAAGTCGGGGCCGGCGGGGAGTACGGCGTGGGTGGGTGGCACGTGGGGGGTCCTTCGGCTCGGGGACTGGGTCGTGGCTCGTGGCCGGATGCGCAGGTGCCCAACACCGTTCAGGAAAAGGGGAGCCTGAAACCCCCGTGCACCGTCTTCCTGATGGGTTGCGCTTCACTGGATGCGACCTACGCGATCCAGCGGGACCTACGGGACCTGTACGCACGGGCGAGGCGACCGGGTTGCAAGGAATCAGAAAAGAGCACGGATCCCGGTGGGGCATGGGAAGTGGGGAGTGGGGGGTGGCGGGCATGACCGAGGACGAGTTCGACGCCTTCTACGCGGCCGCGTTCCCTCGGCTGACCGGACAGCTCTACGCCTTCACCGGGGACCACGGCGAGGCCCAGGACGTCGTACAGGAAGCGTTCGTACGGGCCTGGGACAGGCGCAAGCAGTTTCTGGCGGACAGTGCGCCCGAGGCGTGGATCCGCACCGTGGCCATGCGGCTGGCGGTGAGCCGCTGGCGGCGGGCGAAGCGCTGGCTGGAACTGGTGCGGCGCACTCCGCCGCCCGACTCCACGCCCGGGCCCGGGCCCGAGCACACCGCGCTCGTCGCCGCCCTGCGCGAACTGCCCGAGGCACAGCGGATGGCGATCGTCCTGCACCATTTGTGTGATCTGACCGTGCAGCAGGTAGCCTCCGAGACCGGCGCGCCCGTGGGGACGGTCAAGGCGAGGCTGGCGCGGGGGCGGGCCGCGCTGGCGGAGCGCCTTGCGGAGGACGGGGCCGACGAGCCGGTCCGGAAGGAGAGCGGACGTGTCCGATGAACTCTCTGCCGCACTGCGCGAGTTGGCTGCCGCCGAGGCGACCCAGCCGGTCGCAGCCGGCGCCGAGATCCGCGGCCGGGCGCTGCGCCGCAGACGCCGCCGCCGTGTCGCGGCGACTCTGGGTGCGGGAACGGCAGGCCTCACCGCACTGGCCGTCGCTGTCACGCTCCACCTCGGCGGAACCCCGCACGACCCGGACCGGCTCCGCACCCCGGCCGCGACCCCGGCCGATCCCTCCTTGCCCTCCGCACCGACCCCGACCGGCCCGGAGCCCGTCTCCGGCACCCTCGACCTGCCCGGGCGCACGCTCACGTTCGGCGGCCGGCTGATGTCGGTCCTGTGGGAGTCGGCACACGACGCCCCGGTGCTCCCGACGACCTCGATGACGGTGGTCACGAAGCAGGAGCAGCGAGACCTGCCGGTCGACATCCCTTCCAAGGACCGTGCCGTGGTGGACGTCCCGTACGTGGTCGAGCTGCGCGACGACAAGGACCAGCCGCTCTACGTCGGCGCCTTCACCTCACAGCTCAAGGCCCTGACCGGCTTCCGCGTCGGCGGCGGCCTGATCGCCCTCGGCCCCGAGGACGCCAAGTCGTTCTACGCCCGGGTCGGCCTGGGCGAACGCATCGCGGTGAGTACGGGAGCGACCCCGACCTCGACCCCGACGGCCGATCCCTCGGCTGCTGTGTCGGTGCCGGGGGAGGGGCGCCAGCCGCGCCCGAACCGGCCCAGCCGTACGTGACGGCCGGGCCGGTTTTCGGCTGGGGTCGGATGACGGCCATCCGCTGACCGTCACCGCGTCGGGAGCCGCCACCACGCGGCCGACGCGTCGCGCAGGGTGTTGGTGCCGCAGTGCACCTCGCCCATGCCGAGGTGGTAGGTGTACCAGTCGTCGATGTACGACACCTGCAGGCCGGCCTTCCGGTACACGGCGGTCACCGCTTCCGTGAAGAGGTCCTTGCCGTTGACGACGGGTCCCCACTGGCGCGGGGCGAGGTAGCGGTCGCGGCCCAGGAGCACGCCGTTGACCGCTCCGGGAACGTACGCGCTGGTCGTCACCGTCGTCGGAGCCGCCGCACGCGGGGCGGCCGGGTTCTCGGCGAGCCACTTCTGCTGGCCGTTGTCCTTGAGGCCGTTCACGAGGTCGGAGCCGGCGCCCATGCGCGTCAGACGCGGCACGGGAACCTCCTCGCCCTCGGCGGTCAAGGCCTCCGAATCACGGGTGTACAGGGCCGGTACGCGCACGATCTCGGCGTCGGTGACGCCCGTCTCGCGCTTGAGGATCTCCAGGTTGGCCGCGATGCGCCGGGCCGCCATCTCGTTGTCGGCCACCAGGTGCGGGGAGGCGAGCGCCTGGTCGATGGTCTCCTTCGGCGCCGGGGTGTCGGCGCGGCCCGGGACGGAGAACATCTTCGTCGTGCCGTGGCCGTCGCGCTTGGCGTCGCGCAGCAGCCGCAGCCCCGCCTGCGGGTCGGCGACGCCGATGCGCCAGCCGCGCGGGGTGTCGGCGGGCAGGAACTGCACGAACTCGTCGACATGCCCGACGCCCAGCCAGGAGGTGTCCAGCAGCAACGGGTCCTGCATCCCCTGCGACTTGAGCATGGTGCGCATCACCTTCGACGGGCGCGCCCCGCTGTCCTTGCGCTCGCCCATGATGATGCGGCCGGCCGGGAAGGAGCGCCCGCCGTGGCTGTAGGGCGGGATGGTCTCCAGGTTGCCCATGGAGTCGAGCGACCAGTCGACGGGTTCCACCGGGTCGGTCACCTCCACGACGCTGATGTCCCGGCCGCGCACCTTCTCGAACAGCTCCCGCCCGGCGTCCCGGTACGGCTGGGCGGAGCGCAGCATCACCCGCATCACCTGCCGCTTGCCGTTCGGCCCGGTCATGCTGACGTAGGCCGGTTCGACGAAGTCCTGGGCCCAGCGGTCGGCGTACTTCTCGAAGGTGACCAGCGGCGTGGTGATCCCGGCCTTCTTGACCTCCTTCTCGAGCGCGGTGACGAACTCCCGCTGAAGGCGGCTGTCCGGGCCGTCGCCCTGCACCTTGGACACCATCACCTGCTGGGTGTTCTGCAGGTGATGCTGGGTCAGCAGCGGCGCCACGCGCAGGGTGACCGCGTCGGTGGTGGACGTCTGCCCGGACGTCACCGTCAGCCGGATCACCACCCGCCCGTCCCACTTGGCGCTGTCCCGGACGATGTCGGTGGCCTCGACGCCGAACTCCGCACCGGAACGCAGTTCGGCGGCGGTCAGCCGGGTCTCGGACGTCACCAGGACCCAGGCGCCGGCCCGCTTGAGGAAGAGGTGCGTGTGCTTGCCGCCCGTGGTGATCTTCAGGCTGCCCTTGGCGCCCGCCGGGAGGCCGGCCACGGGCACGGAACGGACCCGGGCGAGGTCGGCGGCGTCCGCGCTGCCGTTGACCTTCTTGTCCGTTCCGTCGTTGCACGCGGCCAGCTCGGCGTCGGACAGCGGTCTGCCGCCCGGGCCGGAGACGGGGCACCGTTTGGTGTCGTCGTCGATGTTGGGCAGGTATACGGCCCCGCGCTCGACCGACCAGCGGTCCTCGCGGTATGTGTCGGTACCGCCGGTGACATCGACGCGCCCGTCGCGGTTCACGTCCGCGCGCAGATCGGCGCCCGCGGACGGTCCGGCGACGGGGGCCGAGTGGGCCGGCCCCGCCAGCACGGATCCCGCGGCGGCGAGAGCCAGGACGAGAGAGCCGGCGGGATACGGGCGTATGCGGATGCGTGAGCGTGAACGCACGGCGCTTTCCTCTCAGTTGAGTGAGCAGTTGTGGGGGTGTCGTCGTGCAAGAGGCGGAACGATGCGCTGTGCGTTCACTGTGAGGCGCGACTTACTCAGTGGTCGTCGCGGATGCTGGTCGCGATGCCGTTGCTGATCACGACCTCGGCGCTGAAGCCCTTCTTGGCGGCCGCCTCCAGTTCGGCCTCGGTGCACTCGGTGCCGCCCTCGCCGCCCGCACCCGTGTTCACGGCATCGCAGATGTCGTCGTAGCCCCGGATCTCGGTGTCCTCGGCGATGAAGAACTGCTGCTCCACGCCCTTCATGTCGGAGACCGTGTACTTGCCCGGTGCGAGGTAGGAGACGTTGCCGAACCAGGTTCCGTCGACGCCCTTGCCGTGCCGCTCGGTCACCAGCGTCGCGATGCCGTTCTTCATCGTCACGTCGGCGTTCACGGCGTCCTTCTTGGCTGCCGCCTCCAACTGGTCCAGCGTGCACGGCGCGTCCACCTTGGCCGCTGCCTCGCCGCAGATCGTTCCGGCGCCGTAGACCTCGGTGTCGTCGGCGACCAGGAACTGCTGGTCGCCCTTGCCCGGTACGGACACGATGTACTTGCCCGGTGCGAGATAGGTGACCTCGCCGTCCGTGAACGAGCCGCTGACGCCCTTGGAGTTCCTGGAGTCCTGGGTGGCCTCGGTGCCCTGGGTGCCCTTGGATCCCTTGGAGTCCGGCGCCTTGTCCGCGACCGCCGTCGCGCCCGTCCCGCTCTTGCCGGCCGAGTCCACGTCGGAGCCGTTCTGGCACGCCGTCATCAGCAGCCCGGCGGTGATCGCGGTGGCGGCGACGACGGCGTTGCGCAGGTGGCGGTTCATCACGGGAGGTTCCTTCCGAGGCGGGGATAGTGGGGAGCCGGCGGCGTTCACCGCCGGTTTCCCGCTCTGTACCGACTAGGAGGAGCGCCCCGGCCCGCAGGTCACGCCCGTCTGCCCTTCAGGACACCCCCGTGGCATGGCCGTGACACAGCAACACCTGCGGCCGGCGCCGCGCGGTGCGGTGGCGCTGCGGGTCGACGGTGCGTGGTGGCCCCGCTCCCGCAGCTGCTGACGGAACTCCCCCCGCTGATCGGCGCTTTGCCGGAGAAGTGGGGGAAGAACGTCGGCGTCACCGTGAACGCGCAGATGTGGGCGGATGCGCCGGGCGGATACTCGTCGGCCATCACGTCGTACGGCTGCGCAGGGAGTCCGTCCGGCGGCGCCGGTACACGGTGTGCCTGCCCGCCCCGGACCAGGGCCGGCGGGACCTGCTGGTCGTGCCCCCGGAGCCGGCCGCGGTGGACGCCGAGTACCTGATGTCGGCCGTGGCGTCGTACGGCCCCTCCCCGTCCCACGAGGCCCTTCGACCCCGGAGGCCGGTCGTCAGGAGTACGGTTGAGGAGCCGAGGGTTTGTCGCATGCCGGTGCTCAGACCGGTCTCGTCCCCGGCCCGCAGTACGACACGGGCCACTCGGGCCCGGGGCAGGGTTTCGCCATGGCACCCCGTACGACACTCGAAGCCACGCACCGCCCCCGCCGCCCGGAGACCGTGGACGAGCCGAGCCGGCTGAGCGCGCGGAGCAGGGTGGAGGTCCGCATCGTCGCCGAGGACCCCGAAGCGGCCAGGCAGGTCGCGGACGCGCTTCGGCTGCTGTTCGCCGGAGCCGAACAGCGCAGTTATCCCGAGGGCCCCTCAGGGACGGGAACGCGACTGCACCTCACGCTCGACACCTCGCACACCGGGGGCCCGCTCCGTTCCTGGCTCGACACCAGCAGACCACCGGCCGACCAGTCCCACCCGGACGAGACCGTCTGACGGCTCCCGCCCCTCGTGTCCCGCTTCGGCGGGAGCGGGGTGCCGACCGACTCACCCCGCCCGCCCGAACCGTTCGTTCTCGCCCTGGAGTTCGCATGCCCTTCGCCCCGCAGCCCCCGCCCGCTTCCTCCTCGGACGTCCGGCTGAGCCTCGCGTCCCAGTCGGCGCACGGCCGGATGCCCCGGCTCATCGACGGAGCCTGGTGGCCCCGCTCCTACGACCTGATGTCCGAACTTCCCGGACTGCTGGGCGGACTGCCGCCTGCCTGGGGACAGATCGGCAGCGTCACCGTGAACGGCGTCGGCTGGTCGCCGTTCCCGGGACGGATGCTCGTCGCCAACCAGGTCGTACGCCTGCACCTGACGAATCATCCGCAAGCCCCGCCCACCGTCTGCCTGCTCGCGCCGGGCCACGGCCGGTGGGATCTGCTGGTGGTGTCGCCCGACACCGGGCAGGCGACTGCCGGACGGCTCATGGACGAGGCCGCGAGGGGGATCACCGCGGCGGACGGCGGGGAACAGGCGGCCTGAGGCGCGCCCGCGCCCACGTGATCGGCTCGAACGCGGTCAGCCCGAACCGGGACCGGAACTGTCGGACGCTTCGTTCGCGGCACGCCGGTACGCGGCGTTGATGCGCTGAGCTTCCTCGAGCTGGTCCTCAAGGATGACGATGCGGCAAGCAGCCTCGATCGGAATTCCCCTGTCGACGAGCTCGCGGGCGCGGGCGGCGATCCGCAGTTGGTAGCGGGAGTACCGGCGGTGTCCGCCCTCCGAGCGCAGGGGGGTGATCAGGCGAGCCTCGCCGATGACCCGGAGGAAGCCAGGGGTGGTGCCGAGCATTTCGGCGGCCCGGCCCATGGTGTACGCGGGGTAGTCGTCGTCGTCCAAACGATCGCTGAGCGGAATATCTGCTGCCATGTCACCTCGTTGTGCAACGCGTCGAGGGGCCCTGATGCCGTACGGCACCACGGCGCCGGAGGGCATTCAACACCATCCGCGACGCGGCCGTACGACGGTGAGGGCCCTGCCGAAGCGCGTCGGCAGGGCCCTCACCGGGTCTTGAGTGGCGGTTTTCCGGCGACTCTAGGCAGCCGAGCCGAAGCCGGTCCGCCGCTGCGCCCTGCGCTGCGCGGCTTCGCCGAGGGGCCGGCCCTGGCCGCCGTTGCCCCGGCGGCCCCGTCGGCCCTTGGACGGGGACGAGGCGTTACGGGGACGTTCCACGGTCGGCGCGGTGACGACGACCGGGATGCCGGAGGGCGCCTGGGCACCGGTGATGCGGCTCAGCTCCGCCTCCCCGGACCGTACCTGGGCCACCCGGGGGGTGATGCCCGCCAGAGCCATCAGCCGGTTCATGTCGCGACGCTGGTCGGGCGTCACCAGGGTGACGACGCTGCCGGACTCGCCGGCGCGTGCCGTACGACCGCCGCGGTGCAGGTAGTCCTTGTGGTCACTGGGCGGATCCACATTGACGACCAGGTCGAGGTTGTCGACGTGGATTCCGCGCGCCGCGACGTTGGTCGCCACCAGTACCGTCACATGCCCGGTCTTGAACTGGGCCAGGGTCCGCGTGCGCTGCGGCTGGGACTTGCCACCGTGCAGGGCCGCGGCGCGGACACCGCTGCTCAGCAGGTGCTTGGTCAGCCGGTCCACCGCGTGCTTGGTGTCGAGGAACATGATCACTCGACCGTCGCGCGCCGCGATCTCGGTGGTCGTGCGGTGCTTGTCGGCGTCGTGCACATGGAGGATGTGGTGCTCCATCGTGGTGACCGCGCCCGCCGACGGGTCGACGGAGTGGACGACCGGGTCCGACAGGTAGCGGCGGACCAGGAGGTCGACGTTGCGGTCCAGGGTGGCCGAGAAGAGCATCCGCTGCCCGCCGGGACGCACCTGGTCGAGCAGGGCGGTGACCTGGGGCATGAAGCCCATGTCGGCCATCTGGTCGGCCTCGTCGAGGACCGTGATGTCGACGGCGTCCAGCCGGCAGTCGCCCCGGTCGATGAGGTCCTTGAGCCGGCCCGGCGTCGCGACGACCATCTCGGCCCCGGCGCGCAGCGCGCTCACCTGCCTGCCGATGGACATGCCGCCCACGATCGTGGCCAGCCGCAGGTTCACGGAGCGGGCGTACGGGGTGAGAGCGTCGGTGACCTGCTGGGCGAGCTCGCGGGTGGGGACGAGGACGAGGGCGAGCGGCTGCCGCGGCTCGGCGCGCTGACCCGCGGTACGGGCCAGTACGGCGAGGCCGAAGGCGAGGGTCTTGCCGGAGCCGGTGCGGCCACGGCCGAGTACGTCCCGGCCGGCCAGGGAGTTCGGCAGGGTCGCCGCCTGGATCGGGAACGGCACGGTCACGCCTTCGCGGCCGAGCGTGGCCAGCAGCTGCGCCGGCATGGCGAGATCGGCGAACGAGTCGACGGCGGGCAGTCCCGGCGTGATCGTCTTCGGCGGCGCGAACTCGCCCGATACGGGCCGTCCGGCCTGCCGAGTTCCATTGCCCCGGGAACGGCGCGGACCACCGGAGCGGCCGGCGCCTCCTCCGACGCGGTCGGATGTGCGGGATGTGCGGGATGTCCGCTCGGATGTCCGCTCGGATGTACGGGATGTGCGGGCACGCTTCATGCGAAACCTTCCTTGATGAGGCGCGTATCAAGGAATTCCCGCAGCAGTTGAGCGGCGCAGAGAATCTCGAGACGAGCCGAAGTCGATACGGGCTGACTTGAACCGACGGGGAATGCGTCACCGTCCGGTGACGTGGTGGAACCTTCCCGTCGTGCGCCCTGAAATGCAGCGAGCCGGGGCCCGCACCCCAGAGGTGCGGGCCCCAGCTGCGAAGTATGCGTCAGTGCCGATGTCAGGCGTTGACGATGTTCTCGGCCGTCGGGCCCTTCTGGCCCTGCGCGATGTCGAAGGACACCTTCTGGCCTTCCTGCAGCTCGCGGAAGCCCTGGGCGGCAATGTTCGAGTAGTGGGCGAAGACGTCGGGGCCGCCGCCGTCCTGCTCGATGAAGCCGAAGCCCTTTTCCGCGTTGAACCACTTCACGGTGCCAGTAGCCATTTTATTTCCCTTCGAGGCGGTGTCAGGAATTTGCACTGTGCGAATTCCGTGTCGCCGTGATGATTACCCCGTCGGAAATAAACCTTCTGGCAACCACACCTGCAACTCCGCTCGACAGTAGCACGGTGCGATCGGCCCTGCACGGTCGATAATTTCGTTCGGTCGGCGGCCGGGGAATATTCGCCGTGCCCCGCTCCTATTTCTCATTCCACGGGGACAGATATTGCTCCGCGCGGGCTGCCGCCTTCCGGCCCTGGACTGCCGCCCGCAGCCCTGTGACCTCCGACGACGGGAGATTTGTCCCTGTTGCCGGCGCCGGCGGACGGCACACCGGCGAACGGGCCGGGACTCCACTGCCGCGATGAAAGTCACATCCTCCGCGAGGGGCGAAGCGAACCCGTGTTCGCGCCGGCGAGATCATGGTGAGGGGCACCGCGACCGAGGCCGCTCAACGCACCGGAAACCCGCAGGAGTAGCCCTGCTCCTTGAGCCAGGGGAGGATCCGGCGCAGGGCCTCGACGGTCTGGGAGCGGTCGCCGCCCGCGTCGTGGAAGAGGACCGTCGGCCCGTTGGGCAGCTCCTGCTCGACGGTGGCGACCATGGCGTCCGTGCCCGGCCGTTCGAAGTCCTTGCTGTCCACGTTCCAGCCCAGCGGGCGCATGCCCCGGGAGGCGGCGAGCTTGCGGCTGTAGGGAGTGAAGGCACCGCCGGGCGCCCGGTAGTACAGCGGCCGTACGCCCCCGGACGCCTTGGTGATCATGCGTTCGGCGTCGAGGATCTGCTGGGACTGGTAGGCCTCGGACTGCTTGTCCATGGTGGTGTCGTGCGACACCGAGTGGTTGCACAGCAGGTGCCCGGCCGCGACCACCTTCTTCACGAGGTCGGGGTGGGCCTGCGCCTGCGTCCCCACCATGCAGAACGTGGCCTTCACCCCGTACTCCCGCAGCACGTCGAGCACTTGAGGGGTCCACACGGGGTCGGGGCCGTCGTCGATGGTGATGTTGACGCCGCGCGCCCCCTTGTCGGAGGCGTGCACGATGGTCTCCGCGACGGCCTTGACGTCACTGCCCGGCTTGGCCGACACGGTGGCCTTCGGCGACGGGGCCCCCACGGCATCGGCCTGCGCGGTCCACAGTGAGGCACCGGTGGCGAGCAGGGTCACCCCGAGCGCCGCCCCGACCAGCTTGCCGTACCAGCCCCGTCCGCCGCCGTGCCGTGCCATGTCCGCCCCGCTTTCGCGCAGTTCCTCGCCGATGCCCGGTCACCTTGTGACCACATGGCAGGACGAGGGGCGGCGGTCATGGGATGCGTCCGTTACCGATCACGGACAATCTCGGGGGAGTTCGCGGACAACTCGTCGAGCCGGGGCCGCAACCGTGCCGGTCGGCGGAGCCGGCGGCCCAGCTCGACTCGTAGCTCAACTCGTCGGCGGACCGGCCAAGTCGTCCAGTTCGGCGGCGAAGAGCTGCGCCGGGTCGAATCCCATACCGGCGAACTGGCCGGCGAGTTCCAGGGACAGCACGCCGTGCAGCCGGCTCCAGAAAGTCAGGGCCCGGTGGAGGGCCGCGGGCGGGGCGGGATGGCCGCGTGCCCAGTCCCGGTGGCCTTCCAGGTACGCGTCGAACGGCGCCGCCGGACCGTCCGAGGGTGCCGCCGAGGGCAGTGCGGCACAGGCGTCCAGGATGGTCGCCATGATCTCGGAGGAGGTCGCGGTGGTGTCGTCGGGCGCGTGGTAGCCGGGGACGGGTGTGCCGTAGATGAGGAAGTAGCGGTGGGGGTCCTGAAGGGCCCAGCCTCGCAGGGCCTGCGCCAGCCCGGTCAGGTCGGCGCCGGCCTCCGAGGCGGCGCGGAAGGTGTCGGCGAGGCTTCGGTACGCGTCTCTCACGAGCTCGGTGATCAGCTCGTCACGGCCGCTGAAGTACCGGTACAGCGCGGGTCCGCTCATGCCCATCTGCTTGGCGATCGCGTTGAGGGAGAGCGCGGACGCGCCCGCCGTGGCGACCTGCTCCCATGCGCGTTGCTTGATCTCCGTTCGCACCTGGGCGCGGTAGCGCTCGCGCGGGGTCGTCGTGCCCTGTTCCGCCACTGACCTGCCACCTTTCCGTACCGCTGCGCTCCACTCGAAGCGTTCTGTTAGAGGTTATCACTGAAGCTATTGACTCTCCGCGACGCGATGGGTTAGAACTTATAACGAACACGACAGCGCATAACCGATCGGGAACGCAGTGGAGGTCACCATGGGCACCGAAGGACTCGTCGAGGTCGTTCTGCCGGGCAAGGTCGAGCCCGAAGGGCTTCGGATCCGGCACGGAGCCGTCCCCGCCGCGGGCCCGGGCCAGGTCGTGATCCGGATGGAGGCGACGGGCGTCTCCTTCGCCGAGCAGCAGATGCGACGCGGCCGCTACTACGACCAGCCGGCCTTCCCCTTCGTGCCCGGCTACGACCTCGTGGGCACGGTGCTGACGACCGGCCAGGGCGTCGAGCCGGACCTGGCCGGCACCCGGGTCGCCGCCCTGGTCAAGGTCGGCGGCTGGGCCAGCCACGTGGTCGTCGACGCGGCGGACGTGGTGCCGGTGCCGGACGGGATCGGCGCGGCGGAGGCGGAGACCCTCGTCGTCAACGGCGTCACCGCCTGGCAGATGCTGCACCGCAAGGCCCGGGTCCGGGCCGGGCACACCGTGGTGGTGCACGGTGCCAACGGCGGGGTCGGATCGGTCCTGGTCCAGCTCGCCCAGGCCGCGGGCGCACGGGTGATCGGCACGGCGTCCGCTCGCCACCACGACGCCCTGCGGGAAAGGGGAGTCGCCCCCGTCGACTACCGCGCCGACGATGTCGCCGCTCGGATCCGCGAACTCGCCCCGCACGGGGTGGACGCCGTCTTCGACCACGTCGGCGGCGCCGGCATCGTCGACTCCTGGCGCCTCCTCGCCCCCGGCGGCACGCTCGTCTCGTACGGCAGCGCCTCCACCCGGGACGACGAGGGCTCCAAGCAGATGCCCGTCCTCAAGCTGCTGGGCCGGGTGTGGCTGTGGAACGCGCTGCCCAACCGCCGCCGGGCGTACTTCTTCAACGTGTGGGCCGGCCGGGCCCTGGCCAAGAACCGGTTCCGGTCCCGCCTGCGCGCCGACCTCACCCAGGTCTTCGCCGCACTCCAGCGCGGTGAGGTCAGCGCCCAGATCGCCGCGCAACTGCCGCTGGCCCGCGTCGCCGACGCCCTTCGGCTGGCCGAGTCGGGCACCGTCGCCGGAAAGGTCGTCCTGAACCCGTAGCAAGCCGCCGAGCGCCCGGCCGCCCGTTCACACCGACCGACCGATCAACCCACCAGAGAGAGGCATCCCATGTTCAGCAACAGCCCGTCGAACGCCACCGTCCAGCAGCCGCGCCGGCACCGGAGCGTCATGGCCGCGGTCACCGTCGCACTCGCCGTCACCGGCGTCCTCGCAAGCACCGTCCCGGCCGCCCAGGCGACCCCGCACAGCCGCCCGTCCCAGTGCGGCGGTCGCGGCGTCGACAAGGACGCCGTCATCCGCTACGAATCCGACGTCTTCATCAAGGCGCCCCTGAGCACCATCTGGAAGCTCCAGACCGACGTCGAACGCTGGCCGTCCTGGCAGGCCCCCGTCCTCACCGCCGAGCGTCTCGACCAGGGCCGTCTGAGGGCGGGTTCGCAGTTCCACTGGACGACCCCCGCGCCCGCCACCCCCACGACCCCCGCCACCACACTCTCCATCACCTCGACCGTCCAGGAACTCCAGCGCCACAAGTGCATCCTGTGGAGCGGACCCGCGATCGGTGAGGGACTGCGCATCGACGAGGGCGTCCACCTGTGGACGTTCAAGAAGGTCAAGGGCGGCGTACGCGTCCACACCGAGGAGACCTGGACCGGCGACCAGGTCGAAGCGGACGTGCCCACCGCCACCGAGGCACTCGGCTGGGGCCTCGAAGCCTGGCTGCGCGACCTCAAGGCCACCGCCGAAGGCTGACGTACGTGACGCACGGCAAGCAGGCCCAGGTCGGCTGACCTGGGCCTGGGGCCGTGTCTCAGCAAGCTGTGTCTCCGCGCAAGCCGTGTCTCAGCGCAGGGCGCTCTTCCCCTGCCACTCGCTCCACGACAGGTTCCACGCGCCGAACCCGTTCCCGGGCGCGACAACGCCCTTGGTGTCCTTGCCGGTGATCTCGAACGGGTCGCCGGGCCGCACCTGTCCGTAGAACCAGGCCGCGTTCGCGTCGCTCATTCCTATGCATCCGGAACTCTGGTTGGCGTTGCCGAAGTAGCGGGCGTTCCAGGGGGCGGCGTGGGCGTACATGCCCGACCAGGTCAGCCGCATCGAGTAGTCGACCATCTTGTCGTAGGCGTCGCCGAGGCCCACCGTCTCGGAGTTCATGTTGATCGTGCCCTCCTTGGCCATGAGCACGGCGGTTCCGCGCCAGGAGCGCTTGTCACCGCCGGGTGTGCCGCCGGAGACCGGTATGCGGCGGACCGTCTCCCCGTCGCGGACGAGGGCGAGCTGGTGACGGTCGAGGTCGACCTTGACGATCTGCCGGGCGCCGATGGTGAAGGTGGTCGTGTAGTCGCGTACGAACCAGCCGCCGTCCGCGCCCGAGTCGGTGCCGTTCAGTTCGGCGTTGAGTGTGACCTCGGTGCCCGGCTTCCAGTACGTCCGGGGCCGCCAGTCCACCCGGTCCCCGCCCGACCAGTCGCGTATCCAGCCCCAGGAGCCCTCGGTGGCGTTCGAGGTGGTGATCCTGAGCTGCTTCTCGACCTCGGCCTTGTTGCTGACCGGTCGGTCGAAGACCAGGGAGATCGGCTGGGCGATGCCGACGGTGGCGCCGGCACCGGGCCGCCAGTCGACCTTGTTGACCTTGTCCGCCGCGGCCGTGGTGAAGGCGGCCCTGGTGCTCTCGGCGGTTCCGCCCTCGGTCCTGGTCGCCGCCGTCACCTCGTACGACGCACCGGGTACGGCCTTGCGGTCGGAGAGCCACGACCGGCCGTCGGCGGCGACCTTGCCGGCGAGCCGGTGGCCCTCGGCGTCCGTGACGGTCACCGAGGTGAGTCTGCCGCCGGAGGCCGTGACCCGCACGGGCTCGCCCGCCGGGACCCGTTCTCCCGTGGGCGTGACGGTGACCGTGACAGGGCGTTCGTCGGCGCTCGGCCTCACCTTGCCGTCCGGGGCGCTGGGCGAGCCGCTCGACGAGCAGGCGGCGAGCGGTGTCAGCAGGGCGGCCGTGGCGGCGGCCACGACGGTGGCCCGGACGCGGGCAGGGGCGAGTACACGGGTGCGCGACAACGGGACCTCCGGGAGGGGCGATGACGGGGTGGGTGAGTCGGCGATGTCGTGACTGTAGAGCCGGGAAACCCGAGGTCAGCCGCTATGCGGCTATGTGACGGCGGCTGGTGAGGAACGGTCATGGTCCGGTCACATTCGCCGGACGGAGCGGTCATGGGCCGCTGTGAACCTCCTGTGTGTCCCCGCGACAGGCCCGGGGAGAAGGAGAGGTTCAGACTGTGTCAGCGCTGCTCGTGCCGCCCAGCCGCGTGCCCCAGGCACGGAACCGGGACGTGGTCCTGCGAACCGTCACCGCGGAGACCTACCGCGCCTTCCTCGCGTCCCCCGCCGGTACGGCCCTCGGCGCCGGCTTCCTGCAGTGCCCGTCCTGGGCCGACGTCAAGGAGGGCTGGCGCTCCCGACTGCTCGGCTGGGGGCCCGACCCGGAGGCAGGTCAACTGACGGGCGTGGCCCTGGTGTTGCTGCGGCAGTTCCCCGGTACCCGTAAGTACTTCGCCTACCTGCCCGAAGGACCCGTCGCCGACTGGAGCGACCCCGACATCGACGGCTGGCTCGGTCCGCTGCTGGAACACCTGCGCCGCGCGGGCGCCTTCGCCGTGCGCATCGGCCCGTCGCCCGCCTACCGGCGCTGGGACGCCGCCCTGCTCAAGCCGCTCGCCGGTCCGGGCCGGCGCCTCGGCGACGTCCTCGCCAGCGAGGTCGACCCGCTCGGCGCCGCCGTGGCCGAGCGGCTGCGGGCCCGGGGCTGGCGCCGCTGCGGCGGCGACGGGACCGCAGGGGACGGCACCGGCGGGGACGGGGACGCCCAGCCCCGGCACGTCTTCCACGTGCCGCTCGCCGGACGCACCCCCGAGGACCTGTGGTCCGGGCTCAACCAGGAGTGGCGGCGCAATGTCCGCCGAGCCCAGAAGGAGGGCGTGGAGGTGGTGGTGGGCAGCGCCGCGGAACTCCCCGAGTTCTACCGGCTGCTCGGCATCACGGAACGACGCGACGGTTTCCGGCTCGGCCGCTCGCTCGCCTACTACGAGCGCCAGTACGCGGCGCTCAACGCCGAGGAACCGGGCCGGATGAAGCTGTACCTCGCCCGCCACCGGGGAGAGATCCTCGCCGCCCACACGATGATCACGGTGGGCCGCCGGGCCTGGTACCAGACCGGCGCCTCGGCCGACCACCGCCGCGAGGTCCGCCCCTCCAACGCCCTGCAGTGGCGGATGCTGCAGGACGCCCACGCGCTCGGCGCCCATGTGTACGACATGCGCGGGGTACCCTCCACACTCGATCCTGGCGAACGTGCGTACGGATTGCTGCGCTGGAAGCTCGGCACCGGGGGACGGGTCGTCGAGACCTTGGGGGAATGGGAGAGACCCTTGGCCGGCAGCGCCAACCACACGCTTCACCGCGCCTTCCAGGCGTACCTGAACCGCCGATGAAGCAGACGACGCCGACTTCAACGGCGCCACCGGACGGCACGGCGAGCACGGAGAACACGGAGAGCGCGGAGAGTGCGGAAGGGACGAGGGCGGAAGCGACGAAGGCTGCCTCCCCGGCTGCCTCCCCGGCCTCCTCCGCGGCACGCGGCAGCGCCGTCATGGCCGCCGGTTCCCTCGTCTCCCGGGCCACCGGTTTCGCCCGTTCCGCCGTCGTCGCGGCAGCGGTCGGCACCATCGGGCCCGTTGCCGACGGCTACGCGGTCGGCAACTCCCTGCCCACCATCGTCTACATGCTGCTCCTCGGCGGCGCGCTGAACGCCGTCTTCGTGCCCGAGCTGGTCAAGGCCGCCAAGGAGCACGCCGACGGGGGCGCCGCGTACACCGACCGGCTCGTCACCGTCTGCGTGATCGCCCTGCTGGCCATCACCGCGACCGCGGTCTGGGCGGCCCCCGCGATCATCGACGCGTACACCGACTACACCGGCGAACAGGCGGCCATGACCACCGCGTTCGCCCGGTACTGCCTGCCTCAGATCTTCTTCCTCGGGCTCTTCACGCTGCTCGGTCAAGTGCTCAATGCCCGCGGCCGGTTCGGCGCGATGATGTGGGCGCCCGTCCTCAACAACGTCGTCGTCATGACCGTCTTCGGCGTGTACCTGGCGCTGGCCATGGGCGACGGGGACACGCTCACCGCGACCGAAACCGCCGTCCTCGGCTGGGGGACGACCGCCGGCATCGCAGTCCAGGCCCTCGCCCTCGTCCCCGCCCTGCGCGCGGCCCGCTTCCGCTGGCGGCCCCGTTTCGACTGGCGCGGCAGCGGCCTGACCCGCCCCCTGCGAGCGGCCGGCTGGCTGGTGCTGCTGGTCCTGGCCAACCAGGCCGCCTACTGGGTCACCACCCGGCTGGCCACGACGGCGGGCCTGGACGGCGGCCCCGGATTCGGCGCGTACAACAACGCCTATGTCCTGTGGGTCGTACCGCACGGCATCGTCACGGTCTCCGTGGTGACCGCGCTGATGCCCCGGATGAGCGCGGCAGCCGCCGACGGGGACACGGCCGCCCTGCGCGGCGACGTCTCCCACGCCCTGCGGGTCTCAGCCGCCGCCGTCGTACCCGCCGCCTGCGCGCTCTTCGCCCTCGCCCAGCCGGTGATGGCCCTCGTCTTCGGATACGGCAGGACCAGCGCCGCCGACACGGCCGCCATGGCCGCCATCCTGATGGCCTTCGCGCCGGGACTCGTCGCCCTGTCCGGCCAGTACGTCCTGTCCCGCGCCTTCTACGCGCTCTCCGACACCCGTACGCCGTTCCTGCTCAACCTCGTGATCGTCGCCCTCAACGCGGGACTGTCCGTGGCCGCCGCGCACCTGCTGCCGGCCCGCTGGGCCGTGACGGGCATGGCGGCGGCCTACTCGCTGGCGCAGTGCGGGGGCTGGGCGGTGACCGCCCGGGTGCTGAGCCGCCGGCTCGCCGTCGCCCGCCCCCTGCGGTCGTCCGCCGTCGGCGCCCACGTACGGCTGTTGCTCGCGGCCGTCCCCGCCACCTCGCTGAGCCACCTCGCGGTCCTGGGAACCGTACCGGCGGGGCCGGTGGTCTCCACGGTTGCCGGCGCGACCGCCGTCATCCTCACCTTCGCCCTGCTCGCCCGTCCGCTGCGGCTCGCCGAACTCGAAGCGCTGCTCGCCGGCATACGCCGACGACGGACCCGGACCTGACCTGACCCGACGATCACCTCTGATCACCATCGAGGGAGAACTGCCGATGCCCCGCGTGCTCCTCATCGAGGACGACCCTTCCGTACGCGAGGGGGTCGAACTCGGTCTGCGCCGCCGCGGCCACGAGGTACGGGCGGCCGCGACCGGCGAGGCCGGCCTGGCCGCGATGGCCGGGTTCCGCCCCGATCTGCTGCTGCTGGACCTGATGCTGCCCGGCATGAACGGCGTCCAGGTCTGCCGTCAGGTCCGCGAGCGCAGCCAGCTGCCGATCATCATGCTCACCGCACGTGGCGACGACTTCGACGTGGTCATCGGCCTGGAAGCCGGCGCCGACGACTACATCGTCAAGCCGGCCCGCACCGAGGTGATCGAGGCCCGGATCCGTGCCGTACTGCGCCGCTTGGACGACGGTGGCGCGGGCCGCCCGGCCGTCGAGTTCTACGGCGAGCTCGCCATCGACCGGGTCGGACTGACGGTCACCAAAGCCGGCCGGCCGCTCGCGCTCGCCCCCTCGGAGCTCAAGCTCCTGCTGCACCTCGCCGCCGCGCCCGAGCAGGTGTTCAGCAGGCAGCAACTGCTGGAGCACGTCTGGGATCACAGCTACCACGCCGACGCCCGGCTGGTCGACGCGTGCGTCGCACGGCTGCGCGGCAAGATCGAGGACGAGGTCGGCAGCCCCCGCTACGTCCAGACACTGCGGGGCTTCGGCTACCGCTTCGGGCCACTGTGACCGCCGGTCGTCGTCCCGGCCGGTTCAGGGCGTTCGGGCTGCGTACGCGGCTGACGCTCGCCTTCCTGCTGGTCGCCGCCGTCAGCGCCGGCACCACCGCCGCGCTGACCTTCCGCGAGGCCCGCACCGCGCTGCTGGAGACGGCCCAGGACACGGCGGTCACGTCGTTCCGTGACCACGTCCAGCAGACGGCCTTCGGGCTGCCCATGCAGGGCGGGGAGGACCTGCAGTCGGTCCTGCGTGACATCGCGCGCAAGGGCAAGCCGCACCCCTGGGTGGTGTTCGCCGAGTACGGATCGGTGCGCGCCTCCTCGGGCGAGAACCCCGTCTCCACCGTCATCACACCCGAACTGCGCCGGGCGGCACGGGCCAACCCCCACGGCAGCTTCGAGCGGGTCGTCAAGGACGGCGTTCCCTACCTGACCATCGCCATGCCCATGGTCTTCAAGACCAGCCCCTACAGCGTGCTGCCCAGCGGACTCGTCCTGTACGCCGTCATGCGGATGTCCGACGAGCAGGTCAACGTCGACGCCCTCCTCATGGCCGGCCGGGACGGTGCCCTGCCCGGCCTCGCCGTCGCGCTGATACCCGGCCTGATCGCCGCCCGCAGCGTGCTGCGCCCGGTGCGGGAACTGAGCCAGGCGGCCCGGAGCATGGGCAGCGGCAGACTCGACACCCGCATCGCCGTGCGCGGCAGCGACGAACTGGCGGACCTGGCACGCACCTTCAACGAATCGGCCGGCCAACTGGAGAGGACGGTGCGGGAACTGCGCGAGGCCGAGGCCCGCGCCCGCCGCTTCGCCTCCGACGTCTCGCACGAACTCCGTACCCCCCTCGCCGGAATGCTCGCCGTCACCGAGGTCCTCGACGAGGACGCGGATCACCTGGACGCCGACACCGCCCGCGCGGTCCGTCTCGTCAGCGCGGAGACCGGGAAGCTCGCCGTGCTCGTCGAGGACCTGATGGAGATCTCCCGCTTCGACGCCCGCGCGGCCGAACTGAACTCCGACGAGATCGACGTCGCGGAGACCATCCGCAAGACCCTCCACAACCGGCACTGGACCGAGACCGACGGCCGGGTCCGCACCGAACTCCCCGACGGCATCCGCGCCCGGCTCGACCCGCGCCGCTTCGACATCGTGATCGCCAACCTGGTGGGCAACGCCCTGCGGCACGGCAGCGCGCCGGTCTCGGTGCGCCTGCGCACCGAGACCCGCTCCCCGGCCACGCCCGACCTGCTGATCACGGAGGTCGCGGACAACGGCCCCGGCATCCAGCCCGCCGTGCTCCCCCACATCTTCGACCGCTTCTACAAGGCCGACGCGGCCCGCACCCGCTCGGCGGGCAGCGGCCTGGGCCTGGCGATCACCCTGGAGAACGTGAAGCTGCACGGCGGAACGATCCACGCGGGGAACCTGCCCGGGGGCGGCGCCGTCTTCACCGTCGAGATACCGCTCCACGCGGAGGAGGCCGGCGGATGAGGCGTGCGCGGACGCGCCGTCGTACGGCGGCCGTCGCCCTCGCCGTCGCGGCGACGGCACCGCTGCTGGGTGGCTGCGGCATCCAGGAGACCGACGTGATCGAGGCGGGCGGTCCGGCCAGCTTCCAGGCCTTCCTCAACCGCGACTTCGACATGCTGCTCTTCTTCCGTGCCCCCGACGGAGGGCTGAGCCCGGTCATCCGGACGACCGAGCCCTCGAACGCATACGAGGAGCCGGACTCCGAGGACCGGAACCCCGGCGACGCGGCCGGCCCGGTGCCGACGGAGAAGGTCGTCCAGGCGTTGCTCGGCGGCCCGGGGAAGGACGACCGGGCCGCCGGCCTGAGCACCTCGCTCCCAGCGGCCCGCCCCGGCGGAACCGTCGAGGTCGGGCGCTCCGCGGGTGACGAGGTCAGGATCGGCCTCCCCATCCCCCTGCGGGGACTGGACAGCACGGCGCTACGTCAGCTGACCTGCACCGTCGCCTACAGCCAGGACGCCGACGGCAAGGTCACCGTGCAGCTGACGGGGCAGGACGGGGCAACGAGGTCCGGCACGTGCGGACTCGCCCTCGGTGGCATGAGCACGGGTGGGGCCCGCCGCTGACGGAGGGCCCCACCCGGTCGTCACCTTGTCCAGGGTTCAGGGTGCAGGGTTCAGGGTTCAGAACCGGCCGGCCATGCCCGGGATGCCCCGAGGCGTCGGCAGCGGGAGCGGGTTGTCGCCGGCACGCTCGCGTGCCTCCGGAGCGGCCTTGCAGGTCACGTCCTTCACCGGCAGCTTTCCGGTGGTCAGGTAGGCCGTGGCCGGCTTGTCGGCGCAGGACTTGGAGCCGTAGATGCCGTGTCCCACACCTCCGGCGACCGTGACCATCTTCGCGCCCTTCATGACCCGTCGCAGGCCCTGCCCGCTGGCCAACGGGGTCTGGGAATCCCACTCGTTCTGGAGGATCAGCGCGCCGACCTTGTTGTCGATCGTGGTGGCGGGCTCGGAGCCGCTCTTCTTCCAGAAGGCGCACGGCTTGATGTTGGAGACGAAGTCGCCGTACAGCGGGTACCTGGCCTTGTCGCGGATCGCGTCGGCGCGGTACTGCTCGGGATCGCGCGGCCAGTTGCGGGTGTCGGCGCAGACGACGGACCAGAAGCCGGCGTCGCCGTTGTCCTCGGGCACGGCGCGGGCGAACGACGGCGGCTGCGGCTTGAGCGTCCTGCCCTCCCGGGCACCGGAGGCGGGCCTGCCCTCGGCGGCCTTCTTCAGCTCGACGACCGACTCGGCGGCGTCGCGCACACTGAAGAACGTGGCACGGGTGCCGGTGCGGATGTCGGCACCGGTCAGCTTGGCGCCGTCGAGCTCGATCGGCTTCCTGTCGGCCTGGGCGACCAGGCCGTAGAAGGTCTTGCGGACCGCCTCGGGCGTCTTGCCCAGCTTGTACGTGGAGTGCCGCTCGGCGGTCCACTCGGTCCACCGGGTGAAGGCGGGCTCGGTGCCCTCCGCCCAGATCTGGATCATGCCGCGCCAGACCCTGGCCGGGTCGACGGCGCTGTCCAGCACGAAGCGGTCGGAGCGCTTCGGGAACATCTGCGTGTAGACGGCGCCGAGGTAGGTCCCGTACGAGTACCCCAGGTAGGAGATCTTCTTCTCGCCGAGCACGGCACGGATCACGTCCATGTCCCGGGCGGTGTTACGGGTGGTGATGTGCCGCAGCTTGTCGCCCTGCTTCGCGTCGCACTTCTCGGCGACGGTCCGGGCCCACTTCACGTCCTTGGCGAACGTCGCGGCCCTGTAAGGCCGTTCCGAGTTCGCCTGCTCGGGCGTCAGGCCGCAGCTGACGGGGGAGCTCTGGCCGATGCCCCGCGGGTCGAAGCCCACGAGGTCGTACTTCGCCTTCACGCTCTTCGGCAGCTCACTCGCCATGAACTGCGGCATGTGGACGCCCGGACCGCCAGGCCCGCCCGGGTTGAGCAGGAGCACACCCCGGCGCTCCTGCTCGGTGCTCGTCTTCAACCTCGATATCGCGAGGTCGAGCTTCTTGCCGCTGGGACGGTTGTAGTCGAGCGGCACCTTGATGGTGGCGCACTGGAAGGTCGCCGGCGTCTCTCTGTCGCAGCGGTGCCAGGCCGGCCTCTGCTGAAGGTACTGACTCAACGGGTTCGCCGCGGCGGACGCAGCGGCCGACGCAGTGGACGACGCAGACGCAGCGGACGCCGTGGCCGGCGCGAGCGCGGGAACCAGGGCGGCGACGGAACTGGCCGCCAGGAAGCAAGCTATTCGGCTGTTTCGCACGTGGGGGAGGTCCTTGGCCTTGGTGTGTGTGGATCGGACCCACCCTTTCGGCTGAGGGAGTTGGGGCGAATCCATCACTGAGCCAAGGTTTCTCCGACCGTGGAAGGACGGTCGGGGCGCCGGATGGTCCCGGAGTCGGACAACCAAGATTGGCTTCCCGGCATCCTGGGCCGAACCCCATCCGTCACGCCGGGGCCGTCCGGGCCTTTCTGACGTGCAGCACATTGCCGTCCAGGGGCAGTCGTGACTGGCCCACCAGAGCGAGGCCGGCATCGGCGAACAGCCGCTCGTAGTGGGCCGCGTGTCGTTCGCGGCCGCCGACGTTGCACATCATGTGGAGGTCCCAGGCGGTGGCAAGCGAGACCGAGCCGTCGCAGGGCAGTACGCGTTCGACGACGAGCAGATCGGCGTGGTCGGGCATCACGCGGGCACAGTGGCGCAGGATCTCGCGGCAGCGCTCGTCGTCCCAGTCGTGCAGGATGCGGGACAGGACGTAGACGTCACCGCCCGCGGGCATGTCCGCGAAGTCGCCGGCCACAAAAGCGCATCGCGTGCCGAAGCCGGTCTCCTCAAGTCGGCGGCGGGCGGCTTCGACAGCGTGCGGACGTTCCAGCAGGACCCCGTTCAGACGCGGGTGCGCGGCGAGGATGCGGCCGAGCAGTTCCCCGTTGCCGCCCGCGACATCGACCACCGTGGCCCCGTCGGCTGCCTCGGCCGCCGCGGTGAGCGCCGGATGTGCGGGGACCGGGTCGAACATGGCGGATCCGGCAGCCATGGACTGGTCGAAGAGTTTGGCGAGTTGAGGGTCGCGGGCGAAGTGGTCGAAGTGGTTCTCGCCGAAGAGGTGCTCGAAGGCGACCTGCCCCGTGCGCACGGTGTGCCCGAGTCCGGCGAAGGACTCGTAGAACGGGCCGCCGTACATCAGCGCCAGCGCCCGCATCGACCCCGGGGCGCCGGCGCGCAGCAGGGCGCCCGACTCGGTGAGCCGGAACCCGTCGCGGCCTTCCGTCACCGCGCCCAGCATCGCCAGATAGCGCAGCAGCGTGGCCAGATTCCGCGGCCTCGCGCCGACCGCCCGCGCCAGTTCCTCGACGCCGACCCCTCGCTCGGAGTCCATGGCGTCGGGCACCCGGAGCTGCGCGAACGCACTCAGTGCCTGTGTCGTCCACGCCCCGGTCAGCAGCCGCAGGAGCGTTTCGGCGGGCTGCCGCGCGCGATGGTCGGCGAGGTGGGCGTCGAGGGTGTCGCGGTGGTCGCCGGGCACGTACAGCTCCACGCGCCGGTAACCGGCCTTGGCTTCGGCGGCCGCACCGAAGTAGAAGACCGTGCCGTTCTCGTGCGGGTTGTAGCCGCCGCCGTCCGGGGTGGCCCCGTACCGCGCGAGGGTCGCGCACAGGCCACGCAGCACCAGCGGGTCGGGCGCCACGACCTCGAAGGCGACATGTGCCTCGTGCTGCCGTTCCCGCTCTGCCGCGGCCATCGCGTCCAGGCCCGATCCCGGCGGCACGGTCAGCGCGAACACCTCGACCATCCGGTGCGCCCCGTCCGCGCCGGTCACTGCGGGGCGCAGAATGCCGACGTCCAGCTCAGCCGCCGGTCGCCGATGCCGCACGGCCAGCCGCTCGCGTACGACAACACTCGGCTGCGGTGGCAGGGCCGCGACGAGCCCGCAGTCGGTGAGCATGGCGCGCAACTCCGCCACGTCCGACGGGAAGACGAGCAGCGCGGCATGCGAGAAGCGGCAGTGCTCCGCGAGCGTCCGCAGCTCCGGGCCGTCGAGCCCGGGAAACAGAAGCGGGAGCAGGGTGGCGGTGTCCTGCTCCTTGACGAAGTCGACGGTCGCGAGCAGGCGGGACGTGTCGCCCGACAACGTCGTGATCATTGCGGGGATCCTCATTCAGGTCTGGGATGGCATGGGACAGAAGACAGGCACGAGAAAGAGAAGGAAGGCAGGAAGAGAGGGCGGGAAAACGGACCTCACACGCCGACGTAGTGCTCGGCGAACCAGTCCTGGTGGCTGCGCGAAGTGCGCAGTGAGGTGAGGCGGGAGCGCCGCAGGGAGTTGTGGAACAGGGCCGTGCCGTCCGAGCCGGACGGGCCGTGCAGCAGCCGGATCATCCAGTGCGAGAACTCCTGCGCACGCCAGATGTACGCCAGGCACCGCGCGGAGTAGGCGTCGAGCCCCTCGGAGTCGCCGTGGACGATGTCGTCGATCAGGGCGCCGGCGAGGATCTCCGCCTCCAGGACCGCGAGGTTGGCGCCCTTCGCCGCGGACGGACTGATGAGGCCGGCGGCGTCGCCCACCAGGAACAGCGAACCGTGACGCAGCGGTTCGAGTACGTCGGACTCCAGGTCGACGACGGCTCGCTGTACGACGCGGCCGCGGTGCAGCGGGCCGTACTCCGTCGCCCGCATCCGCAGATCCAGCTCGTCCCAGATCCGTTCCTCGGGCCAGGCATCGGCCGGGGTGCCGCGCTCCCACTGCACGTAGTAGCGGGTGACCTCGCTCGTGCGGGCCATGTGCCCGGCGAAACCCCGCTCGTGCACCGCGTACCCGACGGCGTCCAGACTGGGCGGCGCCTCGGCGAGCAGTCCGAGCCAGGTCACCCCGTGGTCGCAGTGGTGCCGGCGCACCGAGTCGGCCGGCAGCGATCGCCGTGCCGCGCCGTGCCGCCCGTCGCACCCGGCCACGTACCGCGCCCGCCATCGGCCGGGCCGCCCGTCCGCCTCGCGCACGGTCACCGAGGGCTGGTTGGTGTCCGCATCGAGCACGTTCACCGCCTCGGTGGCGAATTCGACCCGCCCGCCGCAGGCCAGAAACCGTGTCAACAGGTCGGTGACCAGGTGCTGTTGGGGATAGACGGTGTGCCGCTCACCGCGTCCGAGCCCGCTGTAGTCCAGGCGGAACCTGCCGTCCGCGGTGCGGAACTCGCAGGTGCTGTGCGCCTGTCCACGCAGGTGCAGCCCCTCGGCCAGCCCGTGCCGCTCCAGGACGCGCACGGTGTTGGCCGCCAGGAACCCGGCGCGCGCCCGCGTCTGGATGTGCGCGCGTTCGGCACGCTCCAGGATGACGCAGTCGATCCCGCCGGCCTGGAGGAGATTGCCGAGCACGAGCCCGGCCGGTCCGGCGCCGAGGATGACCACGTCGGTTGCTCGCCGGGTCTGGCTTTCTGTCACGAGACGCGATAGTAGGTCCCATGAAGTTACTTACCTGACAAAAATCACCTGAATGGGGAGGGCCGCGGCAGCGAGGTGGGGCGCGAGGCCGGAGGGGTGCGCCGACCCGGTGGACGAGCGCGGTCACCGAAACAGAGGCCCACCCCGAACGGTGCGTGGTAGCGTCCGTATACAAGGTGTATACGAGAGCTGGGGGCTGCCGTGACGTCCGGTCGGGAGAAGGCGTACACGTATCTCAAGGAGACGGTGCTGACGGATCCCGGGATGCAGGGCGCCTTCCTGTCGGAGCAGGAGCTCGCGGACCGGATCGGCGTCTCCCGCACGCCCATCCGGGAAGCGCTGCTGCAGCTCGCGGCCGAGGACCTGGTCGAGCTGGTGCCGAAGCGCGGCGCCCGGGTGTCCCCGCTGACGGGGCGGGAGATCCGCGAGCTCATGGAGCTGCGGGGCATCGTCGAGCGGTACGCCGCCCAGCAGCTCGTCTCCGGTGGCGGGGCGCCGGTGGCGGAGCTGCGGTCCCTGCTGGAACGGCAGCGCGGGCTCACCGGCGCCGACCAGGCGCGGGAGTTCATCGCCGTGGACCATCGTTTCCACGCGGTCATGGTGTCCGCCGTCGGCAACGCCCTCCTCGACCGGCACTACGAGGGCCTGCGCAGCCGCCAGGTCCGTACCGGAGTGGTCGCCCTCTTCAACCAGCAGGGGCGCCAGGAAGCCGTGCTGGAGGAACACGAAGCCATCCTGGACGCCCTGGAAGCCGGTGACGCGCAGGCCGCGTGGGCCGCCATCGACCACCATCTGGAGTCGACGCTCAAGGTGCTGCTCGCGGGTTAGGACGTGGGGTAGGTGATCACCAGCATGGTGACGCCGTCCCGGGAGGTCCAGGGGCCGTGGGGCATCCCCGGCGGGCGGCAGGCGTACATGCCGGCCGTGAAGGTCCGGCCGAGCGTCAGGTCGTGCAGCGCTCCCTCGACCAGGTAGACCTCCTCCCAGAAGTCGTGCCGGGTCACGCCGTCCGACGACGTGTCGGTGCCCGGCGCCCAGCGGACGAGCGCCGTACGGGATCCGCGCTCGGGATCGTCGGCCAGGACGCGCTCCTCGACGCCCGGGCCGCCGCCGGCCGGGGTTCGCCACGGTCCTTCGGGAAGGTGGAACTCCAGCTCGGGCTTGCTCATCGCCACATCTCCGGGCGCCTGTTGGCCAGCACGGAGGTCCGCTGCCGGACCGCGGCGACCTCGTCGACATCCAGGTCGGCCGTCAGCAGCTCGGGCTCGGCGCCCAGAGCGTGCCGTACGGTCCCGTCGGGTCCGACGACGAGGCTGTGCCCGATCCCCGTCGGGGCGGAACCCGGGCGGGCGCCCGCGCCGGGGTCGGCCTGGCCGACGGCGGCGAGCCACACGGTGGCGTCCAGCGCGCGGGCCCGCACCAGCAGCTCCCACTGCTCGCGCTTGCCCGGCCCGGCGCCCCAGGACGCGGCCAGCAGCGTGGCGACGGCTCCGGCGTCGGCGTGCGCCCGGAACAGCTCCGGGAACCGGACGTCGTAGCAGGTGGCCAGGCCCAGCCGTACGCCGTCCACGTCGATGACCGTCGTGGCCGAGCCCGCGGCGACGGTGTCGGACTCACGGAAGCCGAAGGCGTCGTAGAGATGGATCTTGTCGTACGACGCCTCGACCCCGGGCCCGGTGGCGAGCAGGGTGTTGGCCACCCGGCCCCCCGTGGCCGGGGTGAACATGCCGGCCACGACGACCGTGCCGGTGGCGCGGGCGATCCGCCGCACGCCGTCGGCCCACGGTCCGTCCAGGGGCTCGGCGAGCGGCGCCGGCGGGGTGCCGAAGCAGGCCATCGACGCCTCCGGGAAGACGACGACGCGGGCCCCGGCGTCCGCCGCGCGCCGTGTCCACTCCTCGATGAGCAGGAGGTTCTTCTCGGGGTCGGGGCCGGTGGTGAGCTGGCTCAGGGCGATCCGCATGGTGCGGTCCTCCTTCGTCCGGGGTCAGTGAGGTCCGGGGTCAGTGGGAGTGGGTGGCCTTCACCGGGTGCGGCGTCTTCGGCGCGGCGAGGGCGGCGTCCTCGTCGAGGGCGGCTTCGGGGTCGCGCCCCAGCCAGACGCCGACGAGGGAGACGGCCGAGGCCAGCGCGATGTACACGGCCAGCGGCGCCCAGGTGCCGTAGGCGCTCAGCAGGGTGGTGAACAGCAGCGGGGCGACGGCGCCGCCGATGATCCCGGCCAGGGTGTAGGCCAGGGACGAGCCGGTGGAGCGCAGCCGGGGCTCGAACTGCTCGGTGATGAACGCGGCCTGCGGGCCGTACAGACAACAGTGGATCACCAGGCCCACGACGACCCCCGTCGCGAGGGGCAGCCAGGTGCCGCCGCCGATCATCGGGAAGAACACGAAGGGCCACACACCGGCGGCCACCGCGGCACCGCCGTACAGCAGGCGGCGGTTGACCCGGTCGGAGAGGGCGCCGGCCAGCGGCATGAGGAAGACCTGGATCGAGGAGCCGATGAGCACGGCCGCGAGGGCGGAACCGCGTGACATGCCGAGTTCCTGGGTGGCGTACGTCAGGACGAAGACGGTGAACATGGCGTACAGCACGTCGGGGCCGACGCGGCACAGGATCGCGGCGAGCAGGGCGCGGGGCTGGGTGGTGAACACCTCGCGGATCGGTGCCTCCGGGCGGGAGTGCTCGGCCTCCATCGCCTTGAAGACCGGGGTCTCCTCCAGCTTCGCCCGGATCCACAGCCCGAACCCGACGAGGACGCCGGAGAACAGGAACGCCACACGCCAGCCCCACGACTCGAACTGCGCCTCGGTCAGCAGCGCGCCGAGGGCGGCGAGGACGCCGTTGGCCAGCAGGTTTCCGGCGGGCGGGCCGACCTGGGCGGCGGAGGCGTAGAAGCCGCGGCGACGCGGGTCCCCGAACTCGCTGGAGAGCAGTACGGCACCGCCCCACTCGCCGCCGACGCCGACGCCCTGCGCGAAGCGCAGCACGACCAGGGCGATCGGGGCGGCCACGCCGGCCGTCGAGTACGCGGGCAGGACGCCGATCAGGAACGTCGCCGCGCCGATGAGGACCAGCGTGGCGATCAGCACCTTCTTGCGGCCGATCACATCGCCGAGGCGGCCGAAGACGAACCCGCCCAGCGGGCGTGACACATAGCCGACCGCGTAGGTGGAGAACGCCAGGAGCGTGCCGGTGAGCGGGTCCTCCGAGGGGAAGAACAGGTCGCCGAAGACCAGGGCGGCCGCGGCGGAGTAGACGGCGAAGTCGTACCACTCCAGCGCCGTGCCGGTCAGGCTCGCGACGAAGGCCCGGCGGACGCCGGAGTGACGGTCGGACGCCTTTGTGTCGTCCTTCGTGTCGTCCTGTGGGGTGTCGGGCATGGTTCCCATCCTTGTTCGGGGACGTCGGGGGACATCGACGCTCGGGGACGCCGGGGGGCATCGACCTTCCGGCATACTTCTTGTATACAGGTCGTATGCGCAAGCCCTGCGCGACGAGAACTTCGTCCCCGGATCCCCGACCCCGACCCCTGGGAGTGCCCTCATGGCCGTACTGACCTTCGACCTGCCCGACGGATCGACGCGCGAGGTCGACGTCGTCCAGGTCCTCAACGCCGGGTACGCCGGACGCAGCCAGGAGGACGTCGCCGCGCACGTCGCGGAGCTCGCCGAGCTGGGCGTGCCCGGCCCGTCCGTGACGCCTGCCCTCTATCCCGTCTCCCCCTACCTCGCCCAGCAGACCGACCGGGTCCACGCGCAGCACGGGCACACCTCCGGCGAGGCGGAGTGGGCGCTCGTCGTGGCGGACGGCGGGGAGCTGCTGCTGACGGCGGCCTGTGACCACACCGACCGCGACCTGGAGGTGCACGGCGTGGCCTGGAGCAAGAACGCCGGCCCCGACGTACTCGCCCGCCGCGCGTGGCGCCTGGCCGACGTCGAGTCCCGCCTCGACGGCCTCACCCTGCGCGCCTGGGTCACCCACGGCGACACCTCGACGCAGATCCAGCACGGCACCCTCGCCGAGCTCCTCGCCCCCGCCTACTGGATCGACGTCCTGCGCGCACGCGACGCGCTCACGCCCGGCACCGTCCTGATATCCGGCACGATCCCCATGACCCCCGGCGTCGACCAGTTCGCCGACGCCTGGAGCGTCGAACTGGCCGACCCCACCACCGGAGACACGATCCGCCTCGACTACGACGTCCGGCCCATGCCGGCACCCATCGGCTGACGCGAGGGCCTGGCGGCGGGCCGACGGGCCGGCGGGGGCGGGACGGGGCGCCGGCCGGTCGGCTCACCCGCGGTGGTCCCGGCATCGGCCGGCCCGGCATCGGTCGGCCCGGCACGGTGGCCGAAATGCCGCCCTTGCGAAGGCTCGTGTGCATACCAGCACGAGGCCGGCGGGCAGAGTCGTCCAATACACCAGCCGTTGGGGGGAAGCTGGATGTCACTGGACTGGGCAACAACCATCACCACCGTGGGCGGGGTTGCCGCCGCCTTGATCGGTGTGGTGGCCGGCTCACTGCTCACCAACCGCAGCGAGCGCACGCATTGGGCACGTGACATGCAGATCGCCGCCTGCTCCGCGATCGTCGCCGAGTCCACCCGGATCCAACTCGCTCTGCGGCGTGCCTGGAAGCACGGTGACCCCGTGGACTGGGTGCCTTGGAACGTGGCCTTGGGAACGATCTGGCTGGTCGGCAGCCCCGCGGTCGTCGATGCCGCAGCACGGGTCGACGAAGTGTTCTGGGACTGCAGCGATCAGTTCATCCGGCAGGTCGCACCTGATGAGCAGGCCTGGGGAGAGGCGCGCGACCGCATGGAAGCCGCGCGGCTCCACTTCATCAACACTGCCCGCCTGCACATCGATCCCCAGCGCTCACGGCTCACCCAGGTGCCCGTCAGCCGACCGCCCCAGCCGCGCCTCGCAGGCCAGGGACCAGAAGGGGCCAGGGCGCCCGACGCCGCATGACCACGATCCTCGGTTTCCTTCGGCCCGGCGGCACGTCAGTTGGGCCCGTCCGGACTTCGGGAGAAGGCCGTGTCGCCGGCCGTTGCCACGATCGCGTCCTTGACGAGCAGCACGCGCGGCGGGGTGCCCTGCGCCTTGTCCCCGGGGTCGTTCAGTGCGGAGGTGCGCCATACCTCCGCTCCGGTGCGGCTGTCGAGGGCCAGCAGGCGGCCGAAGCGGTTCGAGAAATAGACCCGCTTGTACGTCGCCGACACCACGGGCGCGGACAGGCTCTCCATGTCCGTCGCCTTCTGCCAGAGCTGCTTGCCGCTGTTCGCCGACACCGCGGTGACCCACCCGTTGGCCCGGACGAAGTAGACGACGCCGTCCACCAGGGTGGCCGCGCCGGTCAGCGGACGTGCCAGCGGTATCCGTTTGACCCGCCCGGTTTCCGGGACCACGCGCAGCAGGGCGTTGTACGGCCGTTCGTACCCGGATTCGTACACGTCCTTCGCGGTCTGGGGGGCGAGGAACAGGGGCTGCCCGCCGACAGCACCGAGCGCTTCCGCCTTGCGGGGCAGTACGGCGGCTTCGGTCAGGCTGCCGGGTTCGACCCTCATCAGGTCGACCGGCGCCTGGCCGGGCTCGGTGCCGGCCGAGCACAGGGCGTAAGGGACGCCTCCCAGCGCCGCCGGAGCGCAGTACTCGTCCAGCGAAGCGGCCCGCCACAGTTCCTTGCCGGAACGGCCGTATGCGACGAACGATGAGGAATCGGGAGACAGGGTCAGCAGTCCGCCGTCGTACAGGACCGGGTCCGCGGCCTTGTCGATGTCGCGCTGCCACCGTCGCTGTCCGGTGCCGGCGTCGAGGGCCACCACGCGCCTGGTCGTATCGTCCGGATCCTCGTACACATAGACCAGCCCGTCCCGAACGCCGATCGGCCGCACCCCCTGAGGACGGGTGCCGCTCCGCCACAGGGTGCGGCCGGAGGCCGGGTCGATCCTGGCGACCGTGAAGCCCGTACCGCCGCAGAACAGGGTGCTCCCGTTCGCCACGCACCCGAGGGTCTGGTAGTCGAGGGGGACACCCTTCACGTCGTCCCGCAGTGCGGTACGCCACGGCCGCCAGCCGTCGGGCAGTGACGCGGCAGGGACGGTGGTCGTGTCGGTGGCGTCGGAGGCGGTGGACGTGTCCTGGCCCGACAGGAAGACACCTGCTCCGATACTCAGCCCCATGACGGCCAGTGCCGCGACGAGGCCGGTGATCAGCATCCGGGCCCGGCGCCCCTTGCCGGCGCCGGTTCCCACAGAGGTGGTGGCCGCGCCCCACGGAGCAGGCCGGGGCCGGGGCCGGGAGCGGGGGCGGGGACCGGCGGACTCCCTGGCCTCCCTGGATTCCCTGGCCTTCATGGGCGCGGTGGCGTCGGATTCCGGCAGCGCCTGGAGCATCCGATGCAGATCCGTCAGTTCGGGCCGCGCGGCCGGGTCCTTGTCGAGACAGCGCTCGACGATGTGCAGGAGTGCCTCGGGCACCCCTTCGAGGTCCGGGGCCTCGTGCATCACCTGATAGCCGGTCATGTAAGGGCTGTCGGCGTCGAACGGCCCGGTGCCGACGGCCGCGAACACCATCAGCGACCCCAGCGAGAACACGTCCGAGGCCGAGGTGACGTCCCGGGGCGAGGCGAGCTGTTCCGGCGACATGAAGGGCGGCGTGCCGATCACCCGCCCGGTCACCGTGAGGCTCTGGTTGTCGGCGGCGCGCGATATACCGAAGTCGATGACGCGCGGCCCGTCCTCGGTCATCAGCACGTTGGCCGGTTTGAGGTCCCGGTGCACCAGGCCCGCCCGGTGGATGTCGCGCAGCGCCTCGGTGAGCCCCAGCCCCAGCGCCCGCAGTTCCCGCTGGCTCAGCGGGCCGTCCTTCTTCACGACTTCGGCAAGGTTGAGCCCGGGCACGTAGAGCGTCGCCATCCACGGCCGGTCGGCGTCCGGGTCGGCGTCCACCACAGGAGCGGTGAAGGCGCCGCTCACTCTGCGCGCCGCCGCGATCTCCTGCCGGAAGCGGGTTCGGAACTCCTCCTCCTCGGCATACGACCCGTGCACGAGCTTGACCGCGACCTGCCGCCCCGACGCGGAGACGCCCAGGTAGACGACCCCCATGCCGCCTGCCCCGAGCCGACCGAGCAGGGTGTACCCGCCTATGGACTCCGGGTCCCCGGTGCTCAGGGGCGTCATCGCCGATCATCCTTCCCCGTGGCTGCCCTACCTCACGGGGATCAGCGTAGGGCCTGCCGTCGCGGAGGCTGAGTGGCGGCTGTCACGGATCGGCGGTGCGGGTGCCTCTGAGGTGCGCGATGGGGTGTTCGGCCTGGTCCATCCTGCTTGGTCCTGACCAGGCCTCAACTCTTAGTCTGGATAGGCCTCAACTCGCCTAGTCGGGGCTCTCGGGGCTCTCGGCGGTCCAGGTGATCTGTGGGGGCTCGACCCGTGCGCAGAGAGGCCCGCCCTGCGCGTCGGTCAGGCCGAGGCGTCCGACCAGCAGCCCGTCGCGTGCGGCGGCGAGCACGTCGGCGGGAATGACGTCGAGCATCAGCTTGGCGCGGCGGAACATCGTGAAGGTGCCCGACTCGTCGACCGTGCCCCACGAGAGGTAGATGAAGCGCCGGCCCAGACGGTTCTGTACATAGGGGCCTTTGACCTCGGTGCCGGTCGGCGAGTCGCTCGTGGTGCACTCCAGGGTCCAGGTCGCGGACGGTGCGTCACCGGGCTGCGGCGCTAGGAGTTCGGCCGGCCGGTCGCGGCGTTGCACGGCGACGTGGAGGTTGCCGTACTCAGGGACATTGCCGTCGACAGGGGCCGGGCAGGTAAGGCCGGGCAGGTCGACGGCGTCGATGCGGATGCGCATGCCCGCCATCATCCGGCCGATGTCCGAGCGGTGGCGAGTCGAGGCGGCGGACTCTCCGTCGAAGGCATTCCCCCAACGGGTGCTCGACAGCACATCTGTACGGTGAACTGAGGCCTCCACTTGGCTCATTCGTTCGAGTCGAACCCCTCGAACGAGGTACTCGCGGTCAATTCTGCGATGCGTGATCAAGAACCTCAGGCGAGCCGCGCTCGCGACCGCACTTCTTCTCGCGCCCCTCGTGACACCCACCCCGGCCCATGCCCAGCATCGCCCCGCCGAGACGTACACGCTCCCCATGGCGGCCTCGGTCCACCTCCTCCCGCTCGCCGCAGAGGTGCGGGACGGCTACCAGCGCACGAGCTTCAAGCACTGGAACGCCGGCCAGAACCCCACCGACGGCTGCAACACGCGAGCCGAAGTGCTGCTCGCGGAGGCGGTCGAGCAGCCTCAGGTCCTCCCCGGCTGCAAACTCTCGGGCGGGCGCTGGTGGTCGTACTACGACGCCAGGTGGCTCACCTCGGCGTCCGCTCTGGACGTCGACCACATGGTGCCGCTCGCTGAAGCCTGGGACTCCGGAGCGTCGCAGTGGACTGCCGAGCGGCGTGAGGCATACGCCAACGACCTCGCCGTCCACCCCTCCCTCGTCGGCGTCTCAGCCGCCTCGAACCGCAGCAAGGCCGACAAGGACCCGGCCGAATGGCTGCCGCCGGCCGTCGAGATCACGTGCCGGTACACCGCGGAGTGGATCGCGACCAAGCTGCGCTGGGGACTGACCGCCGACGCCGCCGAACTCGAAGCACTCACTCAGCACGCGGAGGCGTGCCCCGGCACGACCGTGACCTACGAGCCCGCGCCGTAGAACTGGGGCCTCGCCCCCCACTCCCCGCCTACCCCGCCTCGACTGCTCAGAGGCGGGGTTCTTCACGCCAGGGCCCGACCAGTCGTCGCCCTTCGTCGACCCCTGCTGTTACACAGCTTCGCGTGATGACCCGGCCGTTTGCGACCTGGCGCACGCGGCGGGGAGAGGCCAAACCCCAACGCCCGTAAGGCGACCCGCCCCTGTCTGTGTGTCAACAATGAGCCGCGCCGACATAACTGGAGGTTACATCCGAGAGTAATGGAAATATGGACAACAAGTAACAGAGGTGACGCCTTCTCCTAAACTTCTCCACGGCGTGGACAAAGTGTGGTCGCGGCCAGCCGGCCGCCAACACACCGCACCGCATCGACTCTCCGAGCAGCCCGTAGCGGCCGCTCGGGGAGGGTGCCCGCACCACGGGAGACCTCTTGTCCGCTTCCGCTTCAGTCACCGCCCGTCGTCTCGCCGCCACCGCGCTCGCCGCCGGCGCCCTGGTCTCGGTGGTCACGCTGCCGGCATCCGCCTCCGACCACGACCGTCACGAGCGGCCGAAGGTGAAGATCTCGGACGTCCAGTACGACTCCCCGGGCCGTGACGACCGCTCCACCCGCTCCCTGAACCGGGAGTGGGTCGAAATCACCAACACCACCCGTCGCACCGTCAACCTCGACGGCTGGACCCTCGAGGACGAGGACGGCCGCACCTACACCTTCGATCACTACCGCCTGGAAGGCCGCGCCACGGTCCGCGTCCACACCGGCATCGGCCGCGACACCGACAGCGACCTGTACCAGGACCGCCGCCACTACGTCTGGGACAACCGCTCCGACACCGCCACCCTCCGCAACGACCGCGGCCGCTTCATCGACAGTCAGTCCTGGGGCTACGACCGCCACCACGGCCACCACGGCCACCACGGCCACCACCACCGCTGACCCCCACCCCACACGCGTGAACTGAACGCATCCCCCACCCACCAGCAAGCCAGCGCGCCCGGCCTCCTACGGCCGGGCGCGCTGCGTGCATGGCCGTCCTCAGCGGTGGGCTGCTGCGAGGCTTGAGTTCATGCCCACGACGGCCCGGAGTACTGGTTCGCGAAAAAGCACTCGAAGCGAACCAAGATCCTCAACAACGTGTGGAAACTGGCCAAGGCAGATGTGCTCCAGGCCGACTGGGGTCGCGACAACAACATCGACCACACGATGATCGTTACGAAGAAGCATCGGGGCACGCCATACCTGACGTACCACACCAGCGACACCCACAACAAAAGCCTGAAGAAGCTCCTGTCCGACCATCCGCGTGCCTGGTGGTACGCGCATCGCACCTGACAGGCTGCTGATCCCCCTCACAGGAACCATCTAGGAGTGCGCTGTGGAGCGTCGACATCTTCTGGCCGCGCCGGCCGCTCTGGCCGTTCTGGCCTTCGCGGTCGGCTGCTCGTCCGATGATGACGAGGGCAAGTCCTCTAGTCCCTCGCCCCCGTCGGCCTCGGCAACGTCCGACGGGGCCCGCGAGGCTGTCGTGGCATACGTGAAGGCCCTCAACTCCCGTAACACCGCCGGTCTGATCGAGGTCGGGGGCGTGAAGGACGAGAAGTGGTCCAGGCACGAGGCGGGGCAGATCCTCCGGGAAAGGGGCGGACGGGGGTGGAAGATCAAGGACGTGCAAATCGAGCACGACATGGGCCCGGACGCCGGCTCGGCCCGCCTCATGGCCGAGGACAAGGCAGGCGAACCCCTGCAGGACACCTTCACCGTGACGCGGGAGAAGGGCACCTGGCACCTTGTGGTCTTCACGCAGCAACCTGCCGAGTACGGTAAGGAATCCGCCGCGACTGACAAGCCGAGTCCCTGACCGGTCTGTTGGGACGGCCTGCACCCGTCACTCGGATCAAGGACACGATGGTCCGCGCCGGCCAGTCTCGGAGAAGGCGGCGCTGACCTGCCAGTATTCCGACGTTGCGCGGCCGGGGGAGGGTCGCCGCCGGGCTGGGCGCGACATTCGGCAAGGCTCGGGATGCTGTCCGTGCGCAGAAGGGGCCCGACAAGCCATCCGGCGCGAATCTGGCAAGCGAAGCTGATCGCGACAGCAAAAAGGCCCGGGGTCTCTGACCTGGGCCTTAGTCGTGGAGCGGGTGACGAGAATCGAACTCGCGCTCTCAGCTTGGGAAGCTGCGAGCATTTGGGGGTGGTTCGGGCGCTGTGCTGGGCGAACGGCTGATGGCCAGTCTCGTTGGGCACGGTTGCTTTCACCGTGGTTCCCCGCTGTTCCCCGCTCGATCTGGTGCGCTTGTGGTGCGGAGCCGGCGGGCGTCGTGGCAGTGGCTACGGTCGGTCCATGCAGTGGATCACCCTGATCAGCACCATAGTTGGCGCGGCGATCGCCACAGGATCCGCCATGCTTCTCGACCGTCAACGGTGGAAGCGGGAACGCTCGGATCGCGAGACGCAAGCGCGTCGCACCCTGTATGGCGATTACCTCGCCAGCCTCTCCGAGGCCCGTCACGCCTGTGGCAATTTGGCACGGGACCCGGACATGGAACCCCCGACGCGGCGCACCACGGCTCGCGAAGCGTTTGGGCCGTGCATCGGACTGAGGTACCAGATGACCATCAGTGCACCCGGCCACGTTGTAGAGGCTTCGGAGGATGCTTTCCGCCGTCTGCGCGACCTCCGCGATCGGGTGATGGAGGGAGTCTTGGTCACTGATCCCGTGTACCTGGAGGGGCGCCGAACCTATGACGATGCGCTTGCTGTGCTTCGAGCGCGCATGCGAGAAGACCTGCGCGTCAGCGCAGACGGCACCGCGCCCTGAGCTTAGGAAGCTCGGGTCTTTGACGGGTGATCCGTGGGCTGACCAGCGCAGAAGCTGTTAGCGGGGTCGGACCAGTCGGCGGCGTGCTCCCCGCCATTCCCCGTGGTTCCCCGCACGACCTGGCACGAGTCTGGCACGGTACTTCGTCCTCGGTCGTGGATCTACAGGACCAAGCTCAGCACAGCTGCAGCACATAGCAGGCAGACGCCAGCCAGGATGAGGTTGATTCCGAGACGGAGTCTGCGGAACTTGATCACGACTGCTCGGGAGAGGAATGCAACCCGCTCGGCGCGCAGATCCGCGCGCATGTGGTCGCGTAGCGCCTCTGGTTCCAGCGTCGCCCAGTGCGACCAGCCTTCCGCGGTCACAGTGTCGATGTGGACTGGTCGGACGGTGATGAGCAGAACCACGATGGCGATCACGAGGCACATCGAGCCGGCCGCGCCGACGGACAGTACGGTCGCTCCCTGATGCTTGGACCCCTGTGCTGCAACGAAGCCTAAGGCCACGCTAGTCATCGCCAACACGATGCTTGCCTTGGCGTCAGCCCGTGCGAGTTCGCTGGTCAGTGTCCTGAGCGCGTCATTTAGGTTGTCGGACGAATGGTCCGCGCCGCTGTTCAATCCCTGTGTCATGAAGCCTCCGTCCCCCGACACAGAGACGTTGCCGCCCGACTACCGGTTCGTGAGCGCCGAGCTAGGTCGACGCGACTACCCACAGACTCCTTCGTCCCGAAGCAACTTGGGATAGTCGCCGTCCTTGGGCTGCCGTTTCGATCACCTGCAAAGATGGTCCGCGGACGTCTGTGGCTGTTCGCGGTTGTGCGTCGCGGTTGTCACGCAGTACACCCAGCGTGCCTAGCCCGCGTCGCCCTGCGGTGGCTGTGCGAGCAGTGACACCGCTGCCGGCAGCCCGTCAGCCGAGCGCCTGCGCGGTTCGCAGCTCCCTCATCTGGGCACCTCAACACCACGCCGGAATCGCTCCGTCGTAGAGAAGCAGGAGGCGAGCCACAAGGCCTCCGGCATGTTCAGGATCACGCCGCTGATGACCGAGATTGGCGAACTCCGCCTCAACCCTTCGGGGAAGTCTCCGCCGAAATCGAGTCCCTGAGCCCATGCGCCGGGCAGGAGCAACCCGCTAGGCACGATCGGGATCGGATCCCAGTCGAGGTCACTGTGCAGAAGCGTGGCATAAGGCTCCCCAGGGCGCTGCCAGAAGATCAACTGCTCATCGAACTCATTGACCCAGTGCAGGACGTGGTCTGAGCGATCGAAGACGACGCCTGCCATCTCACCGAGGTGGCTCAGGACAGCATTCCGCCCCCGATACCCACCCACGTACGCACGGGCTTCATTCACGAAGCGCGCCACGGTGTTGGCGTCCAGCACCGATGTCCCAGACAGTCTGATGGTGCGGGGCCGGCGGCCCTTCTGGCATCCGACACGGAGTTGCTTCGTAGCGTTCGCCCAGTACAACTTCTCTGTTCCCGGATCGAAGACGACGCAGAATACGGGTACGTTGCCGTTTGCCCAAGTCTCGGAGTGCTGACGCACTGGTACTGCGTAGCCGTACGACCGTCTCCATGAGACGCCACCCTTCACCTGAACCTTAATGACGTCGTTGGTCACCCGTCCGGCGTCGGCAAAGGTGACATATAGGTCCTCGCCGTAGTCGTTCTGCCCAGAGATCTCCTCAACCACGTGATCGTGACTCTGCAGGAGAGTACGCAGAGCGTTCACTGCCGCCTGCTCCACCCGCCGTCCACTCGGAATCATCGTCATGTCCCGTCCCCTCCACGTGGTTGTCCGCCTACCGTGCCATTGGGGTCTGACACGGGGACGTTGAGAGAGTTGCTTGTAGAAGCCCGCGCCCGTGCCGTGGGCTTGGGAAGCTGCGATCATTTGCGGTTGATTGGGCCGCTGAGCTGGGCGAACGGTTGAATTGCAGTCTCGGCGGCGGCGACCATCCCCCGCGCAGGTCGAGGACAGGCTGACGCACGGCGTCCGTGCCGCCGACGCCAATGCGATTCGGGAGAGACGTACGTGCGAGCGGGTCCAGTATCGTAACGTTCTGTGCCACTTGAGTGACCAAGTGGCGATGCGTCAACTCCGTCCCGGAGTTGCCTGATAGGCCGGGGGGCTAGATGGCTAGCTTCGTCGATGACGGGTTGCCAGCAGCGCGCGAGGGCTGGCCGCAGGGCGTGCTGAGCTCGCTGGAGGAGTTCACCCAGGGCGACGTGGTTGCCTGTCCCCAACTTGTCTTCCATGGCAGTCCGAGCTGCCCACTTACGCAGACCAGCCAGGACTACGCCCTTGAGTATGAGGACGATATGCCCATGCAGGTTCACGCTGATGACGCACCGCGTTGGGCTCTGATCACGTCTGGAACGTGCGACCTAGCGGAGGCCGATGCCGAGCTTCCTCTCAAGCCCTTCGTCCAGGTTTCGCCCATCGTGGACATGGCGGACCTGGATGGAGGGAAGCGGAAACTTATACGCCAAGGCAAGATCAACTATCTCCTGCACGTTCCGCTTCTGTCGACCTATGCTCCAGGCTTCTGGGTGACCGATCTGCGATACGAGTATCCGGTCGAGAAGGGCTGGCTGGCGTCGCAAGAGCGACTGAAGGGCTTCGAAAGCGAGCGCGATCAGGAGGTAGTGGGACGGGCGGTCGCCTGGCTGCGTGAGCGACCGGCCATGGGAGGCGATTTCGTCAAGCTCGTGGCCCGGCCGGTACGTACCTTGCTGGGCGAGCTTCGTGCATCCAATCGCGCTGCCGCGGATCGCCTGGACCAGGAGATCTCAGAATGGGCCGTTGCGGTCGATAGTCGACTGGAACCTAGGCGAGTGGAGATCGTTCTACTCTCGGACGGGATCGACCCAGGTGAAGAGACGCAAGCGTGGTGGCGCAGCACAGTCGACCGCCTGAGAGATGAGGCTGGTGACGCGCTCGCGATCTTGGGACCACGGTTCGAACGCCTCGATCAGATCTCCGTGAGTGACTATCGACGGCTCACCGCTCTAGCCAAACCGCATCAGAAGTTTAGCAACGAGTGACGTCTGTTTTGCGTTAAGTAACTATGAACCGCAGTGCCATCGGTTGACAGGTGGCACCCTGAACGGGACAGTCGAGGTGTGCAGGTTTGTGAAAGTTGACTTGGGGGGCCGGGTGGAGGAGCAATGCGAGGTGCAGGGGTGACCCCCGTGACTGGCTGGCTCACGCGCGAACCGGAGGATCGTCGGCTCAGCCGACCGCCTGTCGTTCTTGTCGTCTGCCAGATCCGGCATGAGACGGAGTACGCGGCCAGTGACGCCTCTCGGGCCCTGAAGATTCAGTCCGCCCTCGACTGGCCTACTGAGCTTTCGGAAAACCTGGTACAAGGCTTCAATCTTGCTGTCGGGCAATTTACAGGCCTGGCGGCCTCGCAAGCTCCTCCCGTCAGAAGCTGGCAGCTTAAGACTCCCGACGGCGCCTGGACCATTTCGCTACAGCCGGATCATTTCTCGATTGAAACCACCCAGTACGGTGGCTGGACTGAGTTTCGTAATCGGCTGAGTCAGTTGGCCGCCGCCGTGGGTGAACACATTGCGCCAGCAGTGGAACACAGAATCGGCTTGAGGTATGTGAATCAAATCACACACCCGGAGGTGCGGCGCCCTGTCGATTGGCGCTCCTTTATCAGCGCAGAACTTTTTCAGGAAAAGCTCTACGAAAGCCTGGATGATGGCTTCCGTGCGGCAATGCAAGTCATTGAAGCGACCCCGTCGGCCGGCCATAGCATGATTATTCGGCATGGTTTGCAATTGGGGCAAGGTGACGTGCTCACTTACGTCCTGGATAACGACTCCGCGCGTCAGGGATCACGTACCTTTGAGGCGCAGTCTATCTTGGAAACGGTAGATGCATTGCATCTGCATGACCTTCGAGCCTTTGAGATGGGAACTACTGCTGCTCTGCGCGATTACTACGCTTAAGGGGGATAAGTGGGTAACGTATCAGAAATCCTGGAAAGTTATGCACGCGACTGGGATATTCAGCAAACCCCATCTACTGTAACTACCTCAGGCTTTCGAAGTGCGGCCTTGGCGCCCGCAATAGCTGCTGTGGCTACCGTTCGCGAGAACCTGGCCAAGGTTCTTGAGGCCATTCCGGCTGTCCAGGACCCGGGGAACGCTTCGCTGCTGGACGTCCTCAGAGGCCCATTTACCGCAGCGTCACGACTCAATTGGCAAGGGGAAGTTCCGCATATGGAGCTGTGGACCCGGGCCACTTTGGAATGTGATGCGATGCTGCATCGGGAACTGTTGCGCTCAATCAGTGACCTGAACCTCGAAAGGCCGCAGCAAGCGAGCCGGGCCGAGCGTGCGCTAAGTGCCGTGGCCGACCTGGCGAAATGGCTCGGGGTGACGGAAGCCAAGGCTGCTGATGTCGTGGGCGGGTATAGGCGCTCCTACTACAACTGGGTGAACGGAGTCCAACCCTACGAAGCTACAACACTCAACCTATTTGAAGCCCATGCATTCGTAGCGGCGTTGGCGGATGCATTGGGAGATCGCGGTGCCAGGGAATGGTTGTCTGTTGAGCTAAACTCTCGGCCCAGGTTTGATTATCTGCGAGATAATCAGGGTCGCGCCGAACTATCCCGCTTGGCTTCGCAAATCCTCTTCAAGGCGGTTGAAGAAACTTCATGGACGCCTGACGATGAGCTGCGTCACTTGGATCAAAGAAAGAGTTCGAGGCAGCCTGCGAATCCCAGGAGAACTGGCGTCCAAGCTCTGCCTCCGGCACCAAGGCGTCGACAATCCAAATAGGGTCTGAGCTGCGCCACGAGGAGGTCGGTGGAGTCTCAATGACCGAGTCAAGGCAGCGGGCGCCGACCGATGGTGTGGTCAGCGCCCGTGGATGCCAAGGTTTTGAGGTCTGGCCTCATCCTTATCAGGTCGATCATGGCGCACCAATGGGCTTGGCTCTCGACTGCTCAGCAGCCTGGCACAGGTCGCCGTGGTTCGGCTCGGTCCGGCCCCGTACGCGGCTGTTGGTGTCAGGCGTTGATGTCAGACATCAGTGAGCGCTTGACACCTAAGGCTCGGGCGGGCGGGCCCGATTACACGCCATGAGGAGAGCTTGACCGCGCGGACCGCAACACTGAAGCGCACGACCGAGACATCGGTCGAGCCCTTCAGTGCACGGCAATGCTCTCGCCCACAAAGGGAGTGGCGCTGGAGAAGGTCCCGTCCTTGAGATCTAGCTTGTCTCCGCGACATGCGCCCTCGTCGTAGACGGTGACGTTCCTGCCAGACTGGTTCGACACCGTGCGGACACCGCCGCTCTGCACCGAGTAGCAGCCCGGCGCGAGCTTGCGGTCCAGGCGGGTCCCCTCGAAGTTCCGCTTCACCCAGGTGCACACCTTGCCTTGGGCGCACACCGTCGCGGCGGAAGCTGGTTGCACGGAGGCGAAGGGAAGGGTGGCGGCCAGGGCCGCACCGGCCAGCAGTAAGGAGCGCTTCTTCACGGGCACATCCATTCTCAAAATATCGAACACTGGTTCGTTAATTTTGTCATGTCCTCCATGGGGAGACAAGTTCCCAAGTAAGCCAGCGAAGAGGCCTCGGGCGACAAGCAGCAGAGCACCTCAAGCAACGAGCCGGAGCCTGGCACAGGACCAACAAGAAAGAGAACAATGAATGCCAGGGTCAGGCACGCGCGAAGAACACGATCAAGGGGGGTGATGCATGCACGCTCGCCTCTCCGTATGACTTGAACTCGGGCCCTAGCAGCCCATTTACCTAGCGCATCAACCACCACTCACCCCCGCTCCCATCCCGTCTGCCGTCGACCCACACACCGTGGAGCGGGCGTGGTTCATGGCGTCCAGGTGGAGCGCGCCACTGTACGAACGACCTGGACGCCATGGGCCGCGTCTGCTCGGCTCTGCCTGGGTCGATGGTGGACGGGATGGTAGCCCTCAACGCACGCCATTCACGGGCCCGCGGTCGGGAACGGTGCCCCCTCCATCCCGGTGCCGGCCGATCCCCGCCGGAGGCATCGTCTTGACCGTGGCCCGCGCAGGTCGGTGCTCAACTCATGGCCCTTCGGCCCTATCCACATGTGGGCGCGCGTCGGCGGCGGCAGCGCCGAGCGGGCCGGAGGCAGGAGCGCGGGCGCAGCCAGAGCCGGGAAGCGCGCCCGGCGGAGCGGCAGCGCAGCCGGGGCTTGAACCCGTAGAGAAGGTTGTTACTCAGGCTTCGGCTGGGATGTGCCAGAGTGGTGCCGTGTAGCGCTCCGGTCGGCTGGCAATGAGGAGTTGGCGCAGGTCATCGCGTTGTGAGCCACTGAGGTTCAGGACCTCCGTGATGTGGCGAAACGTCGTGTGACTGACTCCGCGACTCCGGGCCTCGTTCTCGAACTCGTCGAGCCGGGATAGCACGGCGGGGGGATCGAGCTTCACCGCCGGCTGGTCCTTGAGCCATGCGGCCTTGTTGCGCTCGTAGTCGATTTCCGAGTAGCCGCAGACTTCGCGGCTGTGTGTCTCGACCTCGTCCAGGGTGGCGGTCGACAGAATGGCGCGGGCTAGCTCGTTACGGCTCAGCGCTTCGTCCATGTCGACCTCGTGGACTGTCGAGCCCTCTTCCGTGAGCGCAATGGGGAGTCCGGCGTCACGTACCTCGCAGACACCTCGTATCCCTCGTGCTGTTGCCGCGAGCATCCCGGTTGCCTCGGAGGGGTGCCACTCCAGAACCGAGCTGACCGACTCCGCGTCCGCGGAGGTGAATGTGTGCACGAGAGGGCCAAGTAGGCTACGCACCTCGTCGACAGGAAGTTCACCGTCCAGGCCCGGACCGGCGACCAAGAGCCTCACGGGTGCGTTCACCTGGCAACACGCGGCCAGCGTGAGGGCGTCGGCAAGTGGGCTCTTGAGTGTCGGCTCATCGCCTCGCGCGAGGATGTCACCGCCCACGTCCAAGAGGTCGATTGACGTCGGCTCCAAGTGACTTACCAGCTCTTCGAGTTGGCGCACAATGCCCTCGGCGCCGTGATGCGGGTCGATCAGAGCGAGGGTGTGTGGGAGCTCTGCCGCAAGCCGGGGGAGGGTGGATCCTGCCGGAGCGATCGGGCGGGCCTCGGCAGGCACTGACCAGACAGACGTGGTGAGCGGTTCGAGTCCCGTGAAGTCGGATGGGCCGCGGGGGCCTGGGACGGGGTCGACCAACAAGCGGTCCCACGCATACGTGAGGATCACCGCCTGGTCCTCGTCGCCATAGAGGGCGACGTCAAGCATTGAGGCGGCGACTGCGTCGCCCCCTCCTCCTGCTGCGACGATCAACCGCGTCATGTGCCCAACATTACGGGTTCGGCCTCTGGCCACTCACCCTATAGTGGCTAGAGGCCATAGCCACTTGGACGAGGAGGAGACATGCCTCAGATCGAAGAGGCGCAGCCGAAGTATCTCCAGATCGCTCACCACATCCGCGATCAGATCCTTCGGGGCGACCTGCGGCCGGGGGATGAGGTCCCTTCGGAACGGCAGTTGGCGGCGAATTGGAAGGTGTCCAGGCCGACGGCCGCACGGTCGTTGGAGGCTCTGAGCCACCAAGGGCTCGTCGAGAAGCGGCAGGGTTCGGGCACGTACGTGCGCAGCCTTGAAGTCAACCGGCGGGCACGGGAGTTGTATGGGCGGGCGCGCCAGACCGGGAAGATCTACACCCCTGGTGAGTACGCGGTGATCACCTCGGCCGGTTGGCTGGACGCGCCGGACCACGTGGCCGAGGCGCTGGGCTTGGTGAAGGATCGTCGGGCGGTGCACCGCCGGCGCGTGACCAATAACCAGGACGGGCCCATCACGCTGTCCACCTCGTGGTTCGCGCCTGACGTTGGGCAACGGGCACCCAAGCTCCTGGAGCCGGATCGAATCCAAGAGGGCACCTTGATGTACGTCGAGAACATGACGGGGCGGCAGGGGAGTTACGCCGAAGACCGCATGTGCGCCCGACAGGCGACTGTAGAGGAGGCGTCGGACCTCCAACTTGGGTCTGAGTCCGCGGTCTTGATCGTGCACCACGTCGTGTTCGACCTCCAGGACCGGCCGTTGGAGTTCGCCGAAGCCACGTACCCGCCGCACCGCTGGGCGTTCGAGCAGGGGTACCCGCTTACCTGATGGTTCGTCATTTCGGCGAACCGCTTGCATGCCGCGAGTGGCTAATGCCACTATCCAGTAAGTGGCTAAGGCCACTTACGAAAGGGGGTACGGCGTGACGGGTCAGCGGCCGGAACGTGGCGCGCGCTTAGCTTGCCGGGGATGCCGTGGGCGGGGCTGGAAACGCGTCAGCTCGCGCACGGTCCTGGCGCTCTCCACCGTCAACGACCGTGCCCGTGCCGCATCGAAACGGCGCTGCCCCGACTGTGACGGCAGCGGCAAGGAGTGAGCACGGATGACCTACACGATCGACCGCTTTCCCTCCGAGGACTCACCGCGACTCGGTGCGATGACCTTGCACCCCGTAGCGGAGTCCGTGCCTCGGGCCCGGCGCTGGTTCCGGAAGTTCATCGCCCCGTACAACCCGGCTTGCTCGATCGACGACTGTGCGCTGATGATCTCGGAACTCGTGACCAACGCCATCGCCTATGGCCGGTCGGACGACCCATGGCTGGTCCGGGTGGAGTGGTTCCGCGAGGAGACCTCACTCCGGGTCGAGGTGCACAATCCAGGGTTCCCGGCGAACGTCCGCCTGCGGCACCCCCGTGCCGCCGACGCGCACGGGCGCGGGCTGCTTTTGGTCGACTCCATCGCCGACTCGTGGCATTCCGGGCCCAGTCGACTCGGCGGGACGGTGGTCTGCTTCGTGGTAGCTGGTGCCTGGCCGGCCTGAAGGGGCACCCGGGTTCTCTTCCATGCGCGCTGCCGCTAGTCTGGTTGACCAGTTGACTTGGCCAATCTCGATGGGCGGCGCTCATGGCGTATGAAGTGGAAGCGCCCAAGTACGTACGCCTCGCCCAGACGATCCAACGCCGCATCGAGGATGGCACGTACCCGCCGGGTACACGGGTCCCCAGCGAGAATCAGCTGGTCCAAGCATTCGGGATGTCTCGTCCGACCGTCGTGCGCGCCCTTGAGCTGTTGAAGCGGGATGGTTGGCTGGAGTCCCGGCAGGGCTACGGCACGATCGTGCGTGGTCGGCCCGCTGGTGTTGAGCAGAAGGACCGCCGCGGACGCGAAGCGTTGGAGCGTGACGAGTCGCAGTCTCCGGGGCGTCTGGTTGTAGTCGACCAAGTGGCGGTTCCCGCGCGCGTCGCCTCGATGCTCGGGCTGCCCAAGCGAGCCAAAGTTCTGATGCGCCGGTTCCTGGTCGAAGTGGACGGGGAGGCGGTTGAGCTCGTTTCGTCGTACTTCGCCGCCGGCCTCGCTGAGGGCACCGAGTTGGGGAGCTCCGAACCGCTGGGTGTCGGCGTTCGAGAGCACCTTGAGAGCCGGAAAAAGGTCCGCTTCGATCATGTGACGGAGCGGGTATCGGCCCGCATGCCCGATGTCGGTGAGGCCGAGCTTCTCGGCCTGCCTGATGGTGTGCCCGTTCTCAGCGTCCTCGTCATCGCCTATGACGCGTCCGGCCAGGCCTTGCAGGTCTCTGACGTGCTACTTCCTGCCGATGGGCAGGAACTCGAAGATACGTATCGCTTGAACTGAGCTCATTGCCAAGCCGGTTGAGCTCAACTCTCACTTGACAAGTCAACTTGGCAACCTTAACTTCGAACTTGCTAAGTCAACCTGTCAGGCGACAGGTTGATCGACCCCAGAAGGAGAACTCTCTGTGCATGTAATCCGCGTTGACGCCGCGACCGCCACGATCCTGCTCACCGAAGCGCCGGCGCCGAAGGTGCGCGACCGGCAGACCGGCGAGATCGCCAAGGACGCCGTGAGCGGTGAGGCGCTGATGACCGTCGGTGTCGTCTTCATCGACGAGGGAGACTCGTTCGACGACATGGTCCGCACAGAGCGTGCGAAGCAGGACCAACGCCCTGACCTAGGAGACTAGATAATCAATTCCAAGGGGTGCCTGAGGAGGGTGTGGAGGTGGGCGGTCAGGCGTCGGGGTCGACTTTGGGGTGCGTGAACCGCACGGGCTTGCCCAGCGACCGGGCGTAGGCGATTTCGGCTCGGGTGCTGTCTCCGATGTAGTCGCCGACTACGAGCACCTCATCAGCGAGCCGGATCTTCGATCGGTGCAGATCGTCGAGTCGAACCTTCAGCGCCTCGGCCTCGACAGGATCGGACCAAAGTTCGTGCGGCGACTTCATGTCGCAACCCGGCTTGACGACAATCTTTCCGGCTTTGGTCTCCCGCAGATCGGCCTCGGTCATCTCGGTCATGAAACGGGTGGAGCCGCAGATCACGACGATACGCGGGAGGCTCAACTGCTCCTTAGCGTCGGCGAGTTTCTCCTCGGGGGTGAGCGGTTGCGGGTATGACACTGGTTCCTCCTGGTGGTGTGGTCCAAGGGGTGCCTGCGGAGACGAGAACGAGGGTCCAGGTCTCGCATCATGCGTGGGGGAGGTTCCAAACCTTCCCCCACGCATGCCAGTTGGCGGACGGTAGTGGCGTGAAGCGGCTGGAGGAAATTCGTGAACCAGTCTGTTCGTACTCAAGTAGCCTTACCCTCCCATTCGAGACGGGAAGGCACATGAGCAGCGTCACTCCGCAGCAGTACCGTGAGGCCGTCGAGAAGATGATCGCCGACTATCGGGCGGCCGGACCGATCGAGACGAAGCAGCGAAAGTACCGGTCGGTCCTCATCGGTCATGGTTGGTGCAATGAGGTGCACCGCCTTGCGGAGGCGTCCCTGCATCTTGTCGACGCCGGACACGGACATGAGGCACTGATTCTGCTCCGCACTATGTTCGAGACCACCATCAGTCTGCACTGGCTCTCGCAGAAAGGTGACGCTGGTGCGCTCGGGGTGTTTTCCGAGGGGACCCGCTTGAACCGAGCTGCTGCTGAGGACATGCAGAAGGGGTTCGACGTGCCGCAGGATCTCATCGACTTGATCAAGGGTGCGCCAGCCGAGAAGACCGACGAGAGTGAGATCTTCCGCAAGTTCCAGGCGCAGTGCGATGAGATCGCCCCCAAGAGGGAGCTGTACTCCGTGTACCGCTATCTCTGTGGCTACGCGCACCCCAGTGCAACCAGCGCCTCTGAGTTCGTCGAGTGGACGACTGAGCCGCCTAGCCTTCGGACTCAGCCCAAGGGGAGTGCCGTCTCCTTGGTGGAGGTTACTCTCGCCATGTGCCTGATATGGGCTGGCCGAGCCTTCGACGACATGATCAACGGTAAGCCGCGCAAGCAGTTCCTGCGCTCGGTCGCGAGGGAGTTCGGGCTGGCTCCGGTCCTGCCTCCAGTGACCTAGAGATGTGGTGCGGTCGGCCGCAGTGGTGCGGTTGTGGTGCGCCACCCGCCCACCGGTCTAGACAACAAAGAACCCCCGGGCCTCTGACCTGGGGGTTTCACATGGAGCGGGTGACGAGAATCGAACTCGCGCTCTCAGCTTGGGAAGCTGATGTTCTACCATTAAACTACACCCGCGTAAGACGCCCGCCGGGAAGATCCGAGAGGATCCGGAGGCGGTGTCCGATCGCCTGGTCACTGTACCTCATCGCAGGCCCCCGGTGCTGACGCCGTGGGGCCTGAGTGGGTTTCAGGGGGTGGGATCCGGGTGCAGGGGGCCGGAGTTGGGGCGTACTGTGGAGGGGTGGGAGAGGGCCCGGGCGGGGTCGGAGTGCCGCCTGGAGAGCCGTCCCTTTGATCCCGTAATGTGGCGTCTCGTCGTCAGGCAGGCAGCAGCCAGACGCGGCTCTTGGGGAAGGGACTCTTGGACTTGATGGAGCGCACCGTCGTCCGTTGTGCCGATGGGCACGTGTTCAGCACCGCTTCGTTCCCGATGCAGCAGGCCGATCGCCTCGGCCCCGGCCGGCTCCTCCGGTGTCCCCGGTGTGCCCGGCTTCGGAGTGTGGTGCCGGTGACGCTGGAGAAGCGGTAGCGGAGCAGGGTAAGCAGCGGTAGGCGAGCAGTAAGAAGTAGAAGTAGCCGTAACAGGAGTATCAGCAGTCACCGGCAGGTGTAGCGCTGGGCGCGCGGCGGCGCGATTGTGGCCGTTCCGCGCGCCTTGCGTATCCTCGGGGCGTGCTTCTCTCAGACAAGGACATCCGGGCCGAGATCGACGCCGGGCGGGTACGCATCGATCCCTACGACCAGACCATGGTGCAGCCGTCCAGCATCGACGTACGGCTGGACCGGTACTTCCGGGTGTTCGAGAACCACCGGTACCCGCACATCGACCCCTCCGTCGAGCAGGCGGATCTCACGCGGCTCGTGGAGCCGGAGGGGGACGAGCCGTTCATCCTGCATCCCGGGGAGTTCGTGCTCGCCTCGACGTACGAGGTCATCTCGCTGCCCGACGATCTTGCGTCGCGGCTCGAGGGGAAGAGCTCGCTCGGGCGGCTCGGGCTCGTCACCCACTCCACCGCCGGGTTCATCGACCCCGGGTTCAGCGGGCACGTCACCCTTGAGCTGTCCAACCTCGCCACGCTCCCCATCAAGCTCTGGCCGGGCATGAAGATCGGGCAGCTGTGCATGTTCCGGCTCAGCTCGCCCGCCGAGTTCCCGTACGGGAGCGAGCGGTACGGGTCCCGGTACCAGGGGCAGCGCGGTCCGACCGCCTCCCGGTCCTTCCAGAACTTCCATCGGACTCAGGTGTGAGCGGCGGGATGAGCGAAGAGCAGGTACGCGAGAACCTCACCTACGAGCGGTTCGGCACCGCCGTCCGCGAGCTCGCGCAGACCATCGCCGATGACGGGTACGAGCCGGACATCGTGCTGAGCATCGCCCGCGGCGGGGTCTTCGTCGCCGGTGGGCTCGCCTACGCCCTCGACTGCAAGAACCTCCACCTGGTGAATGTGGAGTTCTACACGGGGGTGGGGACCACGCTCGAGATGCCCGTCATGCTGGCGCCCGTCCCCAACGCGATCGACTTCACCGACAAGAGGGTCCTGATCGCCGACGACGTCGCCGACACCGGCAAGACGCTGAAGCTCGTGCACGACTTCTGCGTCGAACATGTCGCCGAGGTGCGGTCCGCGGTCATCTACGAGAAGTCCCACTCCCTCGTGAAGTGCGAGTACGTGTGGAAGCGCACCGATGAGTGGATCAACTTCCCGTGGAGTGTGTTGCCTCCAGTACATAAGTCTGGGGAAGCGGCCAAGTCGAACACGGAAGCGCTCTGACCTGCGAGTACTCCGTAGATCAAAAGGAGAGCCTCTCGATAGGCCATCGAGAAGCTCTTGTGTTGTTCAGGGACGCTGACGACCTTTTGATCCGTAGCTCTGCAGGCTGAGCTGCCGGCTACTCACTTCGACGCGAGCAACACTCCTCACGCGGTCATCGAGTGCGGGAGCGCACGGATTCCGTTTGCGCCGCCGCCGCTCACGCAGCGGGAGACAGCGGTGATTGCGCTCTATAGACGGGCAGGCGATTGGAAGGCAAGGGCAGTAGGCCAGGGGTGGGACACGGGTCTGGCGGTCTGGCCTCGGACTTCGGCATCGTTGCAGGTGACCCTGGCCCGTCCACGGCGCAATCTTCGTCTGCGGCGACTGCCGCACAGGCCCGGCACGCGGCTGCTGCGCCGCCATGACCCACCTCCCCATCGAACGTGTCACCGGGGGGGGTGCACCAGTCCCGCTGACGGCGACACCGACTCGCCCTCTCGTCCCGCTGGGCAAAGTGGCTCTCACCAAGGCCGGCCAGGCGACTGTTGAGATGAGCAAGGACGACCCAAGCCTCGTCGTGACGGCCACGCTCGAATGGAACGGCGGAAGCGCAGCTCGAAGACAAGCTGGCGCCGACCTCGACCTGTACGCCCTCTATGTCCCTGGAGGCCTTGTCACTCTGCCGGGCAAGCGCCCGAACAAGTCAGATCAGGTCGTCTACTACCGCCAGCTCGGATCGCCCTTCGCGCCGCCACACATTGCCCTGGACGGCGACTCCCGGGTGCCGGGCCGCGAGACGATTACGATCCGTCGCCCCGACCTCCAGGGCTACGTCCTTCTGCACAGGGGCACCGTTAAGGTGGCACCCCGCCCAGAGCTCCTAGCGGGTCGGACCAGTCAGCAGCATGGTCCCCGCTATTCCCCGCGGTTCCCCGCACGACCTGGCACGAGTCTGGCACGGCGTTTCGTCTTCCGTCGCGGCCCTAAAGGATCAAGCTCAGCACAGCTGCGGCAAACAGCAGGCTGACTCCAGGGAGGGATGAGGTTGATTCCGAGACGGAGTCGGCGGAACGCGATCACGACTGAGCGGGAGAGGAGAGCAACTCGCTCAGCTCGCAGATCCGCGCGCATGTGGCCGCGCAGCCCCGCCCGGCCCCGCTCCCCTCGATCAGGGCAGACGCCACTTGCGCGGCTGGTACGCCCAGTTCTAACCGTCCGTAGCCTCACGGCCATCAGCGTCGGATCCCGCACCAGCGTCTGGGGCGCCGACCGCAACAGCAAAGGCGAGCATCGACAGGGGGCTTTACGGCGCAAGGATGTCCCCCGATGGAGGGCGATCGAACGTTTCTCCTGTTCGGGCCGCGCCCGACGGAGGGACATGATCACGGCGCCCCACCCCCCGGGGCCCGCACCAGCCCCGGAGGTGGCCGCCCGTGGTCCTCGTCATCGTCGTCGTACTCGCCCTGCTCGCGGGGCTCGCCGCGAACCGTTTCCTGCGACCGAGGCTGATCACCGCCGACGACGATGAGGGCATGGCGGTCAAGGACCTCGTGGGGCCGCTGCTGACACTGACAGTGCTGCTGCTCGCGTTCGTCCTGGTCACCGCCTCCGGCTCGTACGGGAAGGCCGAGATCGCCTCCCGCGCCGAGGCCCGGGCACTGGACCAGCTCGTCGAGGCCTCGGAATACGGACCCGAAGTGCAGCGGGCCCGGATCCAGGCCGGCGCCGTCTGCTACGCCCGCGCCGTACGCCACCAGGAGTGGATCACCATGGCGGACGGCAGCGGCTCGGCCGCCCCCAGCGTGTGGTCGACCGACTTCCGGCAGGCCTTCACGGCGATGAAGGGCGATGCGGCCTTCGGGATGCTGGTCGCCATCGACAACACTCGCTCCAACGAACGCGAGGAACGCCTCACCCAGGCGACCGCGAGTATCCCGAGCACCATCTTCTGGTTCCTGCTCGCGACCCTGGCCATCACGGTCGTGGCGCTCGGTGTATGCCTGCCCCGCAGGAACAACCGGGGGCAGCTGATCACTCTCACCATTATCACGGCACTGCTCACGACGACACTGGTCATCATCCGGGACGTCGACCGGCCGTTCGGCGGCATCATCAACGTGTCACCGACCGCGATCACCGAGGCCGAACGGCAGGCCACCCGGGACTTCGTCACCAACCACCCCGCCACCGAACTCCCCTGCGACGCCCACGGCGACCGCACCGCCTGACAGGTCGGGCTCTTTCCGCCGTGGCCATCGGCTCCGACATCTGATGTCGGTGGCTTGCAAGTACCCGGGCTCAGGTCGCGCGCAACGGCGCTGAGCGGAGGAATGTCGAAGACCCCCGGTCCGCCGGGACAGGGGGTCTGCAATGCAGGTGGGGCTAACAGGATTCGAAGCTGTGGCCTCATCCCTATCAGGTCGATCACGGGGAGTCGGCAACGTCGGCCAACCGGCTGGTGTCCTTGGCTGATCGTCCGTTGCCATTCGGAGGTGTTCGGCGCTGTCCGCACCTGTTGGTGTCAGCCGACCGACTCCCTCTCGGCATATCTATTGTCAGTTCCTCGGGAGGTGATGCCCCAAGTCTCCCGCCTCGGTTCTGCCAGGGGGTATAGCTCTGACGTGCGCCGACATGGTCGCCGACTGTCATCGTTTGTCAACGTCGGTTCGCCTCGGGCGACCCAGGGGCGGCCCGGCAACCAGGGCTCGGCACCTGATGCGTATCGCCGCGGCAGACCGGTATCAGGCCAGCCGATGCAGGAGGGAGTCACGCTGATCCTGCTCGACCTCGGCGAGCGTCAAGTTGGGGTCACGCTGATGAGCAAGAGCGACCTCGGCCGGCGTCGGCTGCTCCTCCTTGAGCGGCCATGCCTGGGGGCGCCAGAACTTCGACCGGACGAACGCCTTAGCGCAGTGGACGTACACTTCGTCGGCCCGCACGACCAGCGCAGTTTTCGGCGGCTTGCCGACCGGGGTCAGCCGCGCCAGCAGGTCCTCATCGGCCGTGATCCAGGCTGCGCCGTTGACCCGAAGCGTCGTGTCCCGGCCAGGGATGACGAAGTTGAGCCCGGCGTGCCCGTTGGCCAGGATATTGCGATAGCTGTCCAGCCGGTTGTTCCCCGTCGCGTCCGGAATCACTACATGACGCTCGTCGAGGACTGCGACGAAACCGGGTTCGCCGCCCCGAGGGGCCACGTCACAGCGCCCATCGGCATCGCTGGTGGCGACGAACACCACGGGCGAGACCGCGATGAGGCGGCGCGACATCTCGTCGATGTGGTCGAGTTCCTTGCGCACCGCCCGCTCTCCGGGGTCCGCGTACAGCTCTCGGAGTTGCGCCTCACTGGTCAGAGCTCGGGGTATCGCGGTGTCATCCACTCTGGCGATCATAGCCCTGTGGGTCGAAGACACGGGGAGCGTGCCCGCGCGGTCGGAGGAGTCACAATGACCCAGGCAAGCGGCACCACGCCACTGGAGCACCAGTTTGGAAGATCGCGTATGCGGATGGGTGCCGACCCGGCGAGAGGCTGACCTGCGCGTTCTCGGGCTGCTTACCGATGTTCCCCGCTGGTCCCTGTTGCTTGCCCGGTATCGGGCACGCCCGGGGCACGGTCTTCGAGCCGACGCGGCTTGCCTTGCTTCCGGGGGCTTCGCCAGACTCGCGTCCTGGAAGCGCTGTGTGATCACGCCGCTGGGGTAGTCAGCCCTCGCGAGTCACGATAACTACCGTCTCGATGACGATGTCCTTCACGGGGCGGTCGTGTGGACGGGCAGTCTGTGACCCCTTACGAGTAAGCCACGTGGTGGGCGACACGGTGATGAAGAACTGGGATCCGTTCGTGTGGGGCCCGGCGTTGGCCGAAGCGAGCAAGTACGGCTTGTTGAAGGCCACGTCGGGGTGGAACTCGTCCTCGAACTCGTGGCCCGGCCCGCCGGTGCCGTTGCCCAGAGGGTCACCTCCCTGGATCATGAATCCGCTGATGACCCGGTGGAAGAGCGTGCCGTCATACAGGTTGTCCTTCGGTCAGGTTGTCCTTGCTCTTTCGGTTGCGCCGGCCCGGATTCTGGTCTGATCGACTCAGCAGGCGCTGACCTGCTTTGTTCACCGTGGGTGACGTCCCTCATAAGGTCAACGAACCCCGGAGCGTCGAACCGCCCGTCGTCCGCCGGGCCGGGCAGGCGCTCGACGCCTGAGAGGCGCGACGAGACGGGCAGGACCAGACGGGCAGGACTGGACGACGAGGGACAGACGATGAGAAGGGCCCCCGGCGTTCGACATGCCGGGGGCCCTTTCTCGTACGAGCGCTCGTTACGTGCTCGGCCGAGCCGCGCGTCCTAGAACGTGCCCAGCTTCACGATCGACAGCAGCGCGACCAGTTGGATCGCGCTCGCGCCCAGGGCCTTCGGCCAGGGGAGGTCGTGGGACTTGGAGACCATCAGGGTGAGGAGGGCGCCGGCTGCGATCCAGGTGGCCCAGCCGAGGGCCTGGACGAAGGTGGCGTCGCCGCCCGCGAACATGGCGAAGACCAGGCGGGGGGCGTCCGTGAGGGACGTGATCAGCATGGAGAGGCCGACCGTGGGCTGCCAGGCGCCGTCGCCGCCGAGCTGGCGGGCCAGGGTGTGGGTGACCACGCCCAGGACGAAGGCCGACAGGACCATCGCGACGGCGGTCGTCAGGACGATGGGGACCGCGTTCGAGAGGGTCGCGTTGATCGCGTCCGCCCGCGCGCCGTCGAAGCCGAAGACGGCCAGCAGGCCGTAGAGGAAGCTCACGATGAGGGCGGTGCCCCACATCGAGTAGTCCCGCATCTGCAGGAACGTCTGCGAAGGGGACAGGACGATGCCGCGCAGCAGCTGCTTCCAGTGCAGGCGGGGGCCGGCCGGGGCGGCCGGGGCCGCGCCCGCGCGGTAGGTGCCGCCCTGGTTGTAGGGGTCCTCGTCGACCGAGAACGCCTGGGTGTGGCCCGGGTTGTTCGCCGCGTACGGGTCAGGGGCGCCGCCGCCCGGCCCGTGCGGGTAGCCGCCGTCGCCGAAGTACTCCGGCTCGCCGTGGCCGCCCTGACCACCGGAGCCGTAACCGCCGTAGCCGCCACCGCCGTTCGCCTGCGGCCAGCCGCCTGCGCCGCCGCCCGGGCCGCCGTACGGCTGCTGCGGCGGCGGGGGATAGCCGTACGACTGTCCCTGGGGCGCCTGCTGCCCGTACGGAGGTTGTTGGGGGCGCGTTTGCGGGCTGCCGTTGTTCCGGCTTCCGCGTCCGATCCTGAATCCAGCCACGTCTTCGAACGTACCTGGTCCCGGAGATTCGCGTGCCGGGCCCTGCGGTTCGGGCCCGGCTTTGCTGCTGAGCTGTGACATCCCCTAGGGGGTGCCGAGCGGCGGCTCAGGGACATGCCGTACGTGAGATCCCTGCGTTCCTGCCCTCCTGCGTCCCTGCCGTTCCTGCCCTCCCACGCCCCTACGTCCCTCCTACGTCCCTGCGTCCCTAGCGCAGCATCACCTGGCCCAGCCTCAGGTAGCCGGACGGCAGGCCCAGCGAACCCGGGCCGAAGCTGATCGCCTTGCTGGTGGTCACGCCCGAGGCCGCGCCGCGCAGGTTGTAGAGGGAGCCCGCGGGGTGGTTCTCGCCGTCGGCGCCGACGGACAGGTCGGCCTTGCCGTCGCCGGTGAGGTCGCGGAGGCGTACGGACGCGCCGAAGCGGTCGGCGGACTCGGCGGTGCCGGGGACGCCGGCGGTGTTCTGGGTGAAGGACTGGGCGCCGGTCGCGGTCAGGCCGGAGGCCGAGCCGCGCAGCACCGTCACGCTGCCGGCGATCTTGGCCGCGCCGATGGTCTCGTGGATCGTGCCGACGGCCACCTCGGCCCTGCCGTCGCCGGTGACGTCGGCCACAGAGAGCGCGTTGCCGAACCAGTCGCCTTCCTCGTCCGAGCCGGGGACGCCGGGGGTGTCCTGGGTGATCGTGGTCTGGGGCTGGGTGCGGACGCCGGTCGCGCTGCCTAGGTAGGCGCTGACGGAGCCGCCGAGGCTCGTGCGGCCCTCGTCTCCGTACGTCGCCGTGACCACGTCCGCGTAGCCGTCGCCGTTGAGGTCGCCGACGGCCGCCAGCTCGTGGGCGCCGTTGCGCAGGAACGTCTGGCGGGTGAGGCCGGAGGCGGAGCCCAGGTAGACGAAGGCGCCGTCGTCGTACGTCTCCGCCTGGCTGCCGCTGACGACCAGGTCTGCGGTGCCGTCGCCGTTCAGGTCGCCGGAGGCCAGGCTCTGGGCGCCGTAGATGCTGCTGCCCGTGCTGTACAGCTCGGTGGCGAGTTCGTGGCGGGACGCGGCGCCCGTGGCCTTGGTGAAGCCGCCCTGGTGGATCCAGATGTCGCTGCCGGTGCTGCCGACGGCGAGGTCGGCTCTGCCGTCCCCGCTGAAGTCGCCGACGGCCAGGGACATGCCGTACTCGTTGTGGTCCGCGGGGGCGGGGTCGGGGACGACCTGGCCGCCGGAGAGGCCGCTCTTGGCGCCCCAGACGATCACGACGGCGCCGGACTCGGCGTTCTCGCCCGTGCCGGCGATCACGAGGTCGGCGTATCCGTCCCGGTTCAGGTCGCCGGAGGCGAGGGCCTGGCCGAACTCGTCGCCCTGCTCGGCGGTGCCGGGGATGCCGGCCGTGTTCTGGGTGATGATCGTGCGCCGGGACGCGCTGATGCCGTTCGCGGAGCCGTAGTTGACGACGACGGCGCCCGCGTCGGTCTTGCCGCCGACCGGGGTGTACGGCGCGGCGGTGGCGAGGTCGCGGTAGCCGTCGCCGTTGAAGTCGTCGGCGTACTTGGCGGGGGCTGCCGCGGCCGGGGCGGCGGTGAGCAGCGGGGCGGCCGTCAGCGCGGCGGCGACGGTGGCCGTGGCGAGGGCCAGGGCATGGAGTCGGCTGCTGCGGTGGTGCCGGAGCATGTGGGGCCTCCTGCGGTGGGGTGGGTGGTCGAGGGGGGCGGGGCGGTCCCGCACGGGGACGCTGACGTGCGGGAACGCCCGTCTGCGGGGCGTCAGCCCGCCAGTACGTCTCCGAAGTACGCGTCGCCCGTCGGGCCGCCGACCGTCGCGGCGCCGAAGGACCTGGAGCCGGTGGCGGTGATGCCGGACGTGCCGGACTTGAAGAGCCAGACGGAACCGTCGCCGGTGTTCTCGTGGGCGGCGCTCGCGACGAGCTCCGCGCGGCCGTTGCCGTCGACGTCGGTCAGGTGGACGGCGCCGCCGAAGTTGTCCAGCCGCTCGGCCGTGCCGGGGACGCTCGCCGAGTCCTGGCTGAAGACCTTGGCGCCGGTGCCCGTCAGACCGGACGCCGAACCGCGCAGGACCGCGACCGAGCCCGCCTTGTACACCGAGCCGACGGCCTCGTTCTCGATGCCGACCGCGATGTCCGGGTATCCGTCGCCGTTCGTGTCGCCCGCGGAGAGGCTCCAGCCGAAGGCGTCGCCCTTCTCGGCGGAGCCGGGCACGCCCGCGGTGTCCTGGGTGATACGGACCGGGGTGCGGGTGGACAGGCCGTTGCCCGCGCCGTACGTCACCGTGACCGCGCCGCCGAGGCCGCCGTTGGGCTCGGTCGTCGACTTCTCCATGAAGTTGCCGGTGACGATGTCGCCGTAGCCGTCCTTGTTCACGTCGGCGATCACCGCGTCGTAGCCGCCCGCGAGTTTGGCACGGTGCTGGAGGCCGTCGGCGCCGCCGATGTAGAGGACGCTCCGGGTGCGGTACTCGCCGGAGCCGTTGTCCTCCTGGCCCATGACGAGGAGGTCGGTGGCGCCGTCCCCGTTGACGTGACCCGCGACGAGCTTGTCGGCGTTGATGCCGGTGTCGGCGGAGGTGGCGATGGACTGGGCGTAACTCGCCTTGCCGGTACGGGAGACGGGGCCGTTGAAGACGGTCAGCTCCGGGTAGGCGATGTTCGCGGCCGCCAGGTCGGTGTCGCCGTCGCCGTCGAAGTCGCCGGCGGCGACGGACCAGCCCAGCTCGTTGCGGTTCTCGGGGAGCGGCGAGGCGATGTCGGTGCCGGACTTGATCCCGCTCGCGCCGCCCCACAGCACCGTGAGCACGCCGGAGTCGTCGGTCGAGCCGATGCGCTCGCCGTGCACGCCGACGACGATGTCCGTGTAGCCGTCACCGTCCAGGTCGCCGGTGGTGAGGCGGTCACCGAAGTAGTCGCCCGACTCCGGGACGCCCGGGACGCCCGCGGTGTCCTGGCTGATGATCTGCCGCCGGCCGGTGTTCAGACCGCTCGCGGTGCCGTAGACCACGGCGACATAGCCCGCGCCGGTCTTCCCGGCGACCTTGGCGATGGGGGCGGCGATGGCGACGTCGCGGTAGCCGTCGCCGTTGAAGTCGCCGGACAGGCCCGACGGGGCGGCGGAGGCACTGGTCGCCGGCAGGGCGGTCAGCAGGCCCGTCGTGAGCGTTGCCGCGAGCAGAAGAGTGCGCTTGCGCATGGTGTCGTCCTTTTCAGGGCTCAGGAGTTGAGGGCCGTGCCGTAGTCGGGGCTGCCCGCCGTGGACACACCCGTCGTGCCCGGGCCGAAGCTCGTCGCGCCGCCGGTCGTCACGCCGGCCGTCCCGCCGCGCAGGGACCAGACGGCTCCGTCACCGTTCTCGCCGGTCGCGGCGACGGTGAGCTCGGCGCGGCGGTCGCCGGAGTGGTCGGCGAGCAGGACGCGGGCGCCGAAACGGTCGTTCGACTCGGACGTGCCGGGTACGCCCGCGGTGTTCTGCGTGAGGGACTGCGCGCCGGTCGTCCGGAGCCCGGAGGCCGAGCCGTACAGGACGGTCACCGCGCCCGCACCGGAGTTCTCGCCGGACGCGCCGACGGCCAGGTCGGCGTAGCCGTCGCCGTTGACGTCGCCGAGGGAGACATGGCTGCCGAAGCGGTCGCCGGACTCCGAGGCGCCGGGCACGCCGGCGGTGTCCTGGGTGAGGACGAGCGGGGCGCGGGAGGTGTCCGTGCCGCCGGGGCCGCCGTGGACCACCGTGACCTTGCCGCCCTTGGCGCCGGCCGGGTCGGCGGAGGTCTCGCGCTCGTTGCCGATGGCGATGTCCGCGTACCCGTCGTTGTCGATGTCGCCGATCGCGGAGACGTAGCCGGACGGCAGCTCCTGCATCCAGTCGGTGTAGTTGCCGATGGACGGGTCCGTCACCAGGTGGGTGATCGCGTCGTCGGTACCGGCCCTGCGGCCGTGGACGACCAGGTTGGTGTGCCAGGAGGCGGTGACCGGGCCGACGGCCAGGGACGTGATGCCGTACGAGGACGCGTACGAGTGGGGGAAGCCGGAACCGGAACCGCCCTGGAAGGAACTGGTCCGGGTGAAGGGGCCGTTGACGAAGGCGAGGGTGAACAGGCCGTTGGCGCCGACCAGGATGTCCAGGTCGCCGTCGGCGTCGACGTCGCCCACCGCCACCGTCTGCCCGTAGCGGTCCACGTCCCTGTCGTTGGAGTTGGGCACCGTACGCGCCCCCGACAGGCCCGACTCGGCGCCCCAGACGACGACGACCGTGCCGTCGTTGGTGTCGCCGTTCACGTCCTCGCCGGGCGTGCCGATCAGCAGGTCCGCGTACCCGTCGGTGTTGAGGTCGGCGGAGGCGACGGCGGATCCGAAGGCGTCGTCGGTCTCCGCGGCGCCGGGCACGCCGGCGGTGTTCTGGGTGATCAGGGTGCGCGTGGAGGTCTTCAGCCCGGTGGAGCTGCCGTAGACGACGGAGACCGCGCCCGCCCTGGCCTTGCCGCCCACCGTGGCGCCCGGCGCGCCGATCGCGAGGTCGGCACGGCCGTCGCCGTTGAAGTCGTACGGCTCGGCGGCCGGGGCGGCGTGGGCGGCCGGGGCGGAGAGGGTGAGCGCGAGCGGGGTCAGGGCCGCCGCGACGAGGGCGGCGGCCATGCGGTTGCGCAGGGGACGGCCTGCCGTACCCGGGAGTTGACGGTGTCTCACTGGGTGATCACCGAGCCGAGGTTGTTGCCGGCGTTGAGAGCGAGGCCGGCGACGGTGAGGCCCTTGGCGCCCGAGGTGGTCAGGCCGGTGGACGTGCCGCGCAGGGTCCAGACGCCGCCGGAGCCGTTCTCGCCGTCCACGCCGATCGTGAGGTCGGCCTTGCCGTCCTTGGTCACATCGGTCAGGTCGACGGCGGAGCCGAAGCGGTCCCAGGTCTCGGCGTCGCCGGGGACGCCGGCCGTGTTCTGGGTGTAGGACTTCGCGCCCTTGGTGGTCAGGCCGGAGGCCGTGCCGAACAGCACGGTCACCGAGCCCGCTTCCTTCGCCGAGCCGATGTCCTCGCCCCAGGCGCCGACCACGACGTCCGCGAACCCGTCGCCGTTGATGTCGCCGGCGCTCAGGGCCGAGCCGAACGCGTCGTCGGTCTCGCCCGAGCCGGGGACGCCGGTGGAGTCCTGGTGGACGACGGTCGGCTGCTGCGTGGGAGCGGGGCCGTTCGGACCGCCGTACCAGACGGTGATCTGGCCGCCCTTGTGACCGCCCGGCTTGTCGGCGTTGGGGTCCGAGGAGTCGCCGAGGACGAGGTCCCCGTAGCCGTCGCCGTCGATGTCGGCGACGGAGCCCGCGAAGCCGTCCGCGTTCGGCAGCTCGGCAAGCTTGTAGCCCGTGCCGGTGTGGCGGTAGTAGAGGATCTCGCCGCCGGAGTCGCCGTCCACGCTGAACGGGTAGACGCGCTCGGCGGCGCCGTCGCCGCTCAGGTCGCCGGCGATCACGTCGAACGTCGTGCCGAGCTCGCCGACGCCGTAGTGGCTCAGCGGACCGCCGGTGCGGGTGAACGGGCCCAGGTAGAGACGGGTGTGGTTCTGGCCGGTGAGCGTCACGTCCGTGTCGCCGTCACCGTCGAAGTCTCCGGTGGCGATGCCACGTGAGAAACCGCCCCACTCGGCGATCGTGGACGGCTGGGGCAGCCCCTTGCCACCGGACAGACCCGACTTGGAGCCCCACAGCACGGTGCCGGAGCCGACGCCGTCCCGGTCGCCGATGCTCTCGCCGGAGGAGCCGACGACGAGGTCGGAGTAGCCGTCGCGGTCCAGGTCGCCGGAGGCGAGGGAGGACCCGAACAGGTCGCCCGACTCGGCGGTGCCGGGTACGCCGGTGGAGTTCTGGGTGATGACGGCCTTCTTGGTCGCCGAGACGCCCGACGACGAGCCGTACAGCACGACGACGGCACCGGCGCACGACGCGGAGCCGACATGGGTGCACACGGCGCTGACGGCCACGTCGCGGTAGCCGTCACCGTTGAAGTCGCCGGCCAGGCCCGACGGGGCGGCGGAGGCGGTGGCGGCGGGCAGCGCGGTGAGCAGGCCCGTGGTGAGGGTGGCGGCGAGGAGGAGGGGGCGCTTGCGCAAGTGGGTGCTCCTGGGAGGAGGGCCGGGCCCGCGGGGGACGGGCCCGGCCGTTCACGGGTACGACGGCCGGGTGCCGCCGTACGGGGATGCAGGCCGGACGACTGCACGGCCTGCCTGCCGGACTCAGTCCGCGAAGACCGCGCCGAACTGCGGGGTGCCGGTCGTCGAGAGGCCCGAGCTGCTCGGGGCGACGGTGCGCGAGCCGGTCGTGGTGATCTTCGTGCCGTTGGAGGGCAGGTAGGTCAGGCCGCCGTTGCCCTCGTTCTCGTACGAGCCGAGGACGAGGTCCGCCTTGCCGTCGCCGGTGACGTCGTCGAGCTTGACGTCGGCGCCGAACAGGTCGTTCTTCTCGTCGTTGCCGGGGACGCCCGCGGTGCTCTGGGCGAGGCCCTGGACGCCGGAGACGGTGTCGATGCCGCTCGCGGAGCCGTACAGGACGGTGACCTGGCCGGTGTTGGCGACGCCGGCGATGTCCTCGTTCGGGGAGGCGACGACCAGGTCCTGGTAGCCGTCGCCGTTGACGTCACCGAGGTCCAGGTCCCAGCCGAAGCCGTCGCCCTTCTCCGAGGTGCCGGGGACGTTGCCGGAGTTCTGGGTGATGCCGGAGGTGCCGGCGGGCCCCGAGGCGGCGCCGTAGGTGATGTTGACCTTGCCGCCGTTGGAGGCGTCCGGGATGGGGGTGCCGTTGGTGGAGGTGCTGTCCCAGCCGGCGCCGCTGACGATGTCGCCGTAGCCGTCGCCGTTGATGTCGCCGATGGCGGTGATGATGCCGGGCTTGAGGACCTCGGCGGAGGCGACGCTCAGGCCGCTCGCGGTGCCGGGCACGAAGTAGTTCTGGTTCCAGCCGTAGTCGGTCTCGGTCTCGTACCCGTCGACGATGAGGTCGGTGCGCTTGTCGCCGTTGACGTCGCCGGCGGTGAGGCTCAGCGGGCCGTAGGGGAAGTCGTTGGTGCCGGTGTGGATGGGCGGCTTGATGGTGTAGCGGCCGCCGGGGGTGCCGGTGGCGTTGAAGCCGCCCTTGAAGACGTGGATCGTGCTGGACGAGTTGCCGACGGCCAGGTCGGCCTTGCCGTCGCCGTCGAAGTCGCCCGCGGCCAGGTCCTTGCCCCAGAAGTCGTGCGACGAGGGCGCCGGGTCCGTGACGGTGACGCCCTTGCCGGTGAGGCCGCTCGCGGAGCCCCACAGGACGGCGACGCCGCCGCCGTTGGTGTCGGTGCCGACCTTCTCCCACGGGGCGGAGACCGCGAGGTCGTCGTAGCCGTCGCCGTTGAAGTCGGCGTACGCGGACTCGGCGCCGAAGCCGTCGCCCGCCTCGGCGGTGCCGGGGGAGCCGGCGGTGTTCTGGCTGATCGTCGTGCGCTTCGCGGACGATACGCCGGTGGCGGTGCCGTAGAGCACGACGACCTGTCCGGCGCCCGCACGGCCACTGACGTAGGCGCCGTGCGCGGAGGCCACGATGTCGCCCCGGCCGTCACCGTTGAAGTCGGCGGCCGGTACGTGCGTGGAGTCGGCAGCGGTCGCCGACGTGGCCGTCGCGAGCGTGAGCAGCCCGCCCGTCAGCGCGGCCGCGGTGGCCGTCGCGAGGGCGAGTCTCAGGTGGTGCTTGTGCATGCGGGTTCTCCTGCTGCATGCGGGGGATGCCTGGCGGACATCCGCAGTTGATGGGGTGCGACCGCTCGTGTTCTCCGGGAGGTGACCTCGGGTTCACGGGGTGGTCGGCGATCAGGAGACTCGCGGTGGGGTGTGAGGGTTGTACGTGAGTTCGAGAAACTTCTGAGGTCCCCGGTGCGGCGCCGGCGCCCCCCCGAATCCGGAGTGGATGGAGGCCATCGCGCACACCGTGGCCTTCCACGACCCGCTGCCGGACATCGAGCGGACCGTGCAGGGCGACGGAACGCGGACCGCGACGGCATCAACACCACCATCACGGCCGATTTCGGATGACCAGGTGAGCGAATGAGTACCAGCAGTGGCCTGGCCCGCGCGGTCGCGGCCCGGTCGGCCACGGGTCACCCGCGCTTCGCCAGCGTGGTGGCGGGGCCCGGCTTGCGTGGGCTCGGCTACCTTGCCCAGCCCACCGCCTACAACCACCGCACGTCCCCCCGCCGCAAGGGCCTCAGCCCCGGAGCCCGCCGCCGCGCCCGCGCCATCGGCGCCCGGGTGGCCGACTGACGGTTGGCCGACTGGCCGGGGTGGCCGACTGACGAGGGCGGACGTCGGCTCGGCTATCGGGCCAGGAACTCCGAGCTGGAGAACCGCACCGACGGCTTCGCCGCCACGAGCCCCTTCTTCGCGCCCGGATACACCGCCACCGTGTCCTTCGTCTCGCCGACATAGGTCCGCACCACCAGGTCCGCCCGCCCGTCCCCGTCGAAGTCGGCGGCCGTCACGACGCGCGTGGTGCCCCGGGCAGGCGGCTTCACCGTCACCATGCCCGCCGCCGTGAGTCCTGCCGTACGGCCGCGGAGGATCCGCAACTCGCTCCCGCTGGAGAGCAGTTCGCTCAGCCCGTCGCCGTCGAAGTCGGCGGCGTCGAGTACCGAGCCGGGGGTGGCGAGGGTGCCGCGGGCGGTGGTTGCCGGGAGGTCGTAGCGCAGGGACGTTCCGTCCATCGTGCCGATCGCCGCGTCGAGGGCCGCCTTGCCCTTGCCGAAGGTGCCGAGAGCCACGTCGATGCCGGTCGGGAGGGTCGCGCCGGTCCGGGTCGGTCCGGTCGGGCCGCCGAGGACGAGCGATGATGCGCCCGCGCCCTCCGTCGTACGGACCACCAGGTCGTCGTATCCGTCGTCGTTCACGTCGGCCGCCGGGCCCGAGGGGGCGTTCCCGGGGGCCTCGACGGGGGCACCCGCCGCGCGTGGGGCGCCCTTGCGGGTGAACGGGCCTCGCAGGAAGCTCAGTTGGCCGCCGGAGGCATGGACGACGAGGTCCTGAGCGTCGTCGCCGTCGAAGTCGCCGCACACGGGCTGGTCGGGCCAGTCCTTGCCGGCGCGGGCGCGGGCCGGGATCACGAGCTTGACCGCTTTGCCGGTGAGGCCGTTCGGGGAGCCGTAGAGGATCTGCAACGGCACCGGGGGCTGCCCCTGGCCGTCGTAGGGCGGGTCGGTGGAGACGACCAGGTCGGTGAAGCCGTCGCCGTCCAGGTCGCAGGTCGCCTCCGCGTCGAAAGCCGCCGGGAGCTGGCCCTTGGTCGGGGCCGCCTGGCGGCGCGGACTGAGCAACTGCCGTGCGCCCGGGACCAGTCCGCGCTCGCCGCCGTAGACGATGCCGATGCCCGCGTCGTCGGCGTGGGCCTGCGCCTTGACCAGGTCGTTGAGGACCAGGTCGCGGTGGCCGTCGCCGTTGAAGTCGGCGGGCGTCTTGCTGCCCTTGCCGTGCGGGATGGGGAGCCGGGCGGGGGCGTCGGCTATGTGGACGGGGGTGTGGCGGGCCGGCTCGGCGCCGTCGTGCGGGGTGGGGCCGCAGGCGGTGAGGGGGAGGGCGAGGGCGCAGAGGGCGGCGATCGTGCCGGTCCCGGCCGCTCTGCACTTCCCGGTTCTTCGCGCGCGCACCGCTCACCTCGTCAGCACCTGGGGCAACAACTGGGTAATGATGCACGCGTTCGAGATGGGGCGACAGACCTGTGCGGGGATGGGGTGCGGGGGATGTGCGGTCTGGCTGAAAGTGTCCGCAGGGCGGGAGGGAACGCAGGGCGGGAGGGAACGCAGGGCGGGAGGGAACGCAGGGCGGGAGGGAACGCAGGGCGGGAGGGAACGCAGGGCGGGGAGGGAACGCAGGGCGGGGAGGGAACGCAGGGCGGGATGCGGACACAGGGAACGTTTGCGGCGGGACTTGGCGTTGACCTCAGGACTGCTGCTGCGCCTAACCAGGAACGTAGGGGGACCATGCCCGATATCTCGTCCGACGCCACTGTGACCGCCCTCCCGCCGCTCGCCGCACAGGCGGCACGCCTGATCGAGCTCGGGGTGCATGAGCTCGCGGGGATACCGGCCGACGAACTGCGTACCTTCGCGGAGAACGCCGGGGGCACCGACGGCGATGTGCTCCTCGCCGTCCACCCCGACCGCGTCCCCGCGTCCGCCCTCGCCCCGCTGCTCCGCCGGGATGGCAAGCCCGGCTTCGTCGTCGTCGACATGCCCGACGTCGATGACTTCGTCCCTGACACCGTCGAGCTGCCCGACACTCCGCTCTACGTCGTCACCGGCCTCGACCGCGGCGACCGCATGGCCAACTGGAGCCCGGAGGAGGCGCTGCCGGCCCTGACCGCGGAGGGGCGCAGTCCGCTGCTGCTCCACGAGGGCCTCCACTGGGTGCTCCAGCAGCCGCCGATCCTTGAGCGCAACCGTTGCTTCATGACCATTGGCTCCCGCCTGCGCAAGCCGAACGGCACCCTGGACGCCCGGACTCCGGCGATCTGGATCAGCAACGGCACGGGACGCGACGGCCGCGAGCGGCGCAATGCCCCGAAGGTCGGCTGGTGCTGGTGGGGCAACCGCCACACGTGGCTGGGGTTCGGATCGGCGACGGGCCGTGGCAGCGGGGGTCAGCGGCAGGAGCCGCAGCCGACTTCAGAGTCGTAGCCGAGTGCGGAGCCGTAGCGGCATTCGTTTCAATTGATACCGTTTCGAGTGAATCGGCGGCTGTAGTGTGGCCTCATGCCCGCCGACGTTCCCGCTGTGCCCGCCGCCTCGCGTGCGACCGACCGCCCCGGTGACGGGTCGCCGTTCGCTCTCGGTCTGCTGCTGCGCCGGGCGCACTGGCGCGCGCAGACGGTGATGACGGAGGCACTGCGGCCGCTCGGCATCGAGTTGCGGCATTTCGCCGTGCTGATCGTGCTCGTGGACCGCGGGCCCACGGTGCAGCGGGACCTGGCGGCGGCCACCGGGACGGACAAGGCCGGAATCATGCGGGTCGTGGACGACCTGGAGCGCAAGGGGCTGGCCGTACGCAAGGCCGTTCACGGAGACCGGCGGGTGCGGGCGGTGGAGATCACGCCTCAGGGCATCGAGCTCTTCGACGCGGCCCACGTGGCGGCTCAGCCGCGGGCCGAGCGTCTGGTCGGCGGACTGCGGCCGGGCGAGGCCGAGCAGTTGAGGGATCTGCTGACCAGGTTCGCCTATCCGGCGGACGGCGAGGCCTGAGCGTACCTTCGCACTCGCCGACCGGTGTACGCGCCGACCGGTGTACGCGCTGACCGGCGTACCCGCCGCTCGGCGCATCGCAGCGCGCCCGTCGGCGAGCACGCCGGCCGGCGTCCCTGACGAAGGCGTCACGCGGCGAGGCGCTCCGCGAGTTCCTTGGCCTTGGCGGCCGCGTCCGCGAAGGCACGTGTGCGGGAGGCCTCGTAGAGGGGGACCAGTTCGGACATGGCCGGGTTCCGGGGGGCCATGGTGAGTTCCGGGACGATGAAGTCGAGGTCCAGGCCGAGCGTGCGCTTCAGGACGACTTCCAGGTAGTTCTGCACGAACTCGAAGCCTTCGCGCGGGGTGCCCGGTGCGTACGAGCCGCCGCGGCTGGCGATGACAGTGACCGGGGTGCCCTGGGCGGAGGGGCTCTCGCCCGCGGTGCGGCCGAGCAGGAGCACGTTGTCCAGCCATGCCTTGAGGGTCGACGGGATCGAGAAGTTGTGCATCGGGGCGCCGATCAGGACGGCGTCCGCCGCCTCCAGTTCCTCGATGAGCTTCACCCGCTCGGCGAACGCGGCGGACTGCTCCGTGGTGCGCTCCGACGGGGCGGCGTAGCCGGCGGACCAGGCGGTGGCCGTGATGTGCGGAACGGGATCGGCGGCGAGGTCGCGGTAGATCACCGCGCCCTCGGGGTGCTGCTCCTCCCAGGCGGTGCGGAAGGCGGCCGCGACCGAACGGGACGAGGACGCCTCACCGGGGAGCACGGACGAGTCGATGTGCAGCAGCGTGGCCATGGGCTTTCTCCAAAGGGGGCGCCCGAGGCGGGGGTCGCCGGGGCTGACGGGCATGGCTTGAGATCGAACATAGTTAAACACGAGACAGTATCGAATGATACCGTCGCGACTGCAACGGAGACGGACGCACCGAGCAAAGAGGAGGCAGGCGACCTTGGACGTCTACGAGGCGGTCACGAGCCGACGGGCCGTGCGCGGGTTCACCGATCGGCAGGTCCCGAGGGAGGTGCTGGCCCGCGTGCTGACCGCCGCGGCCTGGACCCCGTCGGCGTCGAACGTCCAGCCGTGGCACGCCTATGTGCTGACCGGCGCGCCGCTGGCCGAGCTCAAGAAGCGCGCCGGCGAACGCGTGGTTTCGGGCGACCCCTGGGACGAGCCGGAGTACGAGCAGTACCCGCCCGATCTGAAGTCCCCTTACCGCGAGCGCCGGTTCGCGTTCGGCGAGCAGCGCTACGGCGGACTCGGCATCGCACGCGAGGACTTGGAGGCGCGCCAGCGGGCCGCTGCCGCGAACTGGGACTGCTTCGGCGCGCCGGCCGCCCTGTTCTGCTACCTCGACCGTGACATGGGCCCGGCGCAGTGGTCCGACGTCGGCATGTATCTGCAGACCGTCATGCTGCTGCTGCGCGCCGAGGGGCTGCACAGCTGCGCGCAGATGGCGTGGGCGAAGTACCGCAAGACCGTCGCGCAGGTGCTGGCGCCGCCGACCGAGCTCATCCTCTTCTGCGGCATGTCGATCGGATTCGAGGACGTCGCCGTCCGGGACCCCCGCACGGGCCGGGCCCCACTCGACGAGACGGTCACCTTCGTCCCCGGCGGCTGACATCCCGCCGCCCTCCTCGCCGCCAGGTGTCCAGCCGCCCCTGCCCCCGCCCTCGACGCCCCCGCCGCCTGCCGCAAGACCTCCAACCGATGAGTTCCCGCACCGCATGAGGTCAAAGGGGGTACAGACGTCCAACGTGCCCCGGACAGGACATCCAGGGCCCCGAGCGGAAATGGTGTGTGCGATGAAGGTGACGGTGCAGGAGTTTCTGTCGCTGGACGGTGTCTCCCAGGGGCCCGGGTCCCCGGAGGAGGACCCCAGCGACGGGTTCACGCAGGGTGGCTGGTTCGTGCCGTATGCGGACGAGGAGTTCGAGCGGCTCGTCGGCACCTGGCTCGGGGAGGCGGACGGGTTCCTGTTCGGGCGGCGTACGTACGAGAACTTCGCCAGGGACTGGCCGAGGATGACCGACCACCCGAACGCCGGGCCGCTGAACGGCCTCCCGAAGTACGTGGCCACCCACACCCTGACCAGGGCCGACTGGGACCCCACCACGATCCTGTCCGGCGATGTGCACGCCCAGGTGGCCGAGTTGAAGCAGCGGCCGGGCAGGGAACTGCAGATCCACGGCAGCGCGCGCCTCGCGCAGTCCCTGCTGGCCGCCGGGCTGATCGACACGCTGCGGCTCGCGATCGCCCCGGTCGTGGTCGGGCAGGGCCGACGCCTGTTCCCGGACGGCGGCGCCCCAGCGGGCCTACGGCTCGTCAGCCAGCGAACGACAGCCGGCGGACTCTCCGTGCACGTCTTCGAGGCGGCGGGACTTCCGCGGTACGGGACCTATGGGTCCGCGCCCCGGTCGTGATCGCCGTCTCGCGCGGCCACCACGGGTACCTCCAGGTGGGCGAACCGCTGTGACCTGCACGGACCAATGCAAACGGTAATCGTAAGTCCCTCGATAACACCGCGTCATAAATTGTCGTTGGATATTTTAGATAATCACCGTTGACGCATATTCCCCCGAATGCCAGATGTCCTGCCCTGTCCGGTGCTCGTTAGGTGGGCGTGACTTGGCATGAAAAACATGCAGCTGAGGCTCGTCCGCTCCGCTCGCTTCAGGCAGCTGATCAGACCACTGCGGAAGGCATCACGCACTGCTCGGATCTGCTTGAGGACTTTCTGAGAACCATCAGCCGGATGGAGAGCGAATATCTCCGGGCCACGATGGAAGGGGAAAAGTTCTAGCAATGAGGGCCGACTATGACGCGGTAGACGAACAGCCTCTTTACACTCAGCAGCTCGACATGCAGAACCTCTGGCATGTCCCCGATGCGACGATCTCGTCGCCGGGCGGCTGGGACCTGGACGAAGAGCTGGCCCAGATGCTGAACACCACGCAGGGCATCGATCTTTCCGCCGCTCCTGTTCCCGCTCCTGCTCCGACCCCGCCGCCGGCAAACCGCGACAGGCCCCCGCCCCGCCCGGTCCATCGAAAGCGGCCTCAGCCCAGCAATCACATCCTTGCCGGAAACCCAAAGATCTTCACCGTCGGGGTCCTGGTCACACTCATCACCCTGTGTGCGGTCACGATGCTCACCTGGTCCATTTCGTATTCGTACGATCAGCTGCGCTCCATCGCGCTCCTCGTGGTGTCGCCGAATCTGGCCCATTGGTGGCCGTTGACGGTCTACGGACCGTGGCTGCTGGCGGGTCTGTCCATCCTGCGGGCTTCCGTGCAGCGTCGGACGGCCCGGCGTTCCTGGGCCGTCATGCTGATCTCCTCCGGCACCGCGGTGGCGTTGTGCATCGGCCAGTCGGCGCATTCCCTGCTGGCGATGGTGGTCGTCGGAATTCCGCCGATCACCGCCCTGGTCTGCTTTCGCGAACTCGTCGGACAGTTCTCGTCACGGCCCGGCCCCCGGCATGCCGCCGACGCGATGAACGGACCCAAGCAGCCGAAGCCGTAGGTCGAAGCCGTAGACCGATCAGGACTGGTACGGCTGCTGCGGCTGCCCGTACGGCTGCTGACCGCCGTGGGCGCCGTGCTGTCCGCCGGCGGCGGCCTGCGCCTGCAGCTGCTCCGCCTGCTCGCCGGTCACCTTCTGTTCCGCCCCGCAGAAGGTGCACTGCGTCGCGTACTTGGTCGAGACGGGGAACAGCGGCACGAAGAAAAGCGTGAACTTGGTGACGCGCTTGCGCAGCGTGTGCGCGGAGGGGTTGCCGCACTGGCCGCACACCAGCGTCAGTATCGCCAGTTGGTAGAGGTAGCCCTTGGTGCCGAAGATGATCACGAGGTGGTCCTTCCGGAGCGGGTTCTGCCGCAAAAGTACAGCTGTCGAGCGCACGGCGACGCCCCCAGGCCCTGCGGGGCGTGGGGGCGTCGGACTGCCGTAGGGCTGCCGTAGCGGGTGCTACTCGACCGGCTGGGGCTCCGGCTCGCTCTCCGCCTCGGCGCTGCCCGCCGGGGGCTCGTCGTCCGGGACCGGGGTCTTGACCGACTCCAGCAGCAGCTGGGCCACGTCGACGACCTGGATGGACTCCTTGGCCGTGCCGTCGTTCTTCTTGCCGTTCACGGAGTCCGTGAGCATGACGAGGCAGAACGGGCAGGCGGTGGAGACGATGTCCGGGTTCACGGAGAGAGCTTCGTCGACGCGCTCGTTGTTGATGCGCTTGCCGATCCGCTCCTCCATCCACATCCGCGCACCACCGGCGCCACAGCAGAAGCCGCGCTCCTTGTGGCGGTGCATCTCCTCGTTGCGGATGCCCGGGACGCTGGCGATGATCTCGCGCGGGGGCGTGTAGATCTTGTTGTGCCGGCCCAGGTAGCAGGGGTCGTGGTAGGTGATGATGCCCTCGACCGGGGTCACCGGGACCAGCTTGCCCTCGTCCACCAGGTGCTGGAGCAGCTGGGTGTGGTGGATGACCTCGTAGTCGCCGCCGATCTGCGGGTACTCGTTGCCGATCGTGTTGAGGCAGTGCGGGCAGGTGGCGACGATCTTCTTGGCCGACTTGGGCTTGCGGGACTCCTCGGTCACCTTGCCGTCGTCGTCCATCTCCTCGCCGAACGCCATGTTCAGTGCCATGACGTTCTCCATGCCGAGCTCCTGGAACAGGGGCTCGTTGCCGAGGCGGCGGGCGGAGTCACCGGTGCACTTCTCGTCGCCGCCCATGATCGCGAACTTGACGCCCGCCATGTGCAGCAGCTCCGCGAAGGCCTTGGTGGTCTTCTTGGCGCGGTCCTCCAGGGCGCCGGCGCAGCCGACCCAGTACAGGTACTCGACCTCGGTGAGGTCCTCGATGTCCTTGCCGACGACCGGCACCTCGAAGTCGACTTCCTTCAGCCACTCCAGGCGCTGCTTCTTCGCCAGACCCCAGGGGTTGCCCTTCTTCTCCAGGTTCTTGAGCATCGTGCCCGCCTCGGACGGGAACGCGCTCTCGATCATCACCTGGTAGCGGCGCATGTCGACGATGTGGTCGATGTGCTCGATGTCCACCGGGCACTGCTCGACGCAGGCGCCGCAGGTGGTGCAGGACCACAGGACGTCCGGGTCGATGACGCCGTTCTCCTCGGCGGTGCCGATGAGGGGGCGCTCGGCCTCCGCGAGGGCGGCCGCGGGGACGTCCTTGAGCTGCTCCTCGGACGCCTTCTCCTCGCCCTCCATCGACTTGCCGCCACCGGCCAGCAGGTACGGCGCCTTGGCGTGCGCGTGGTCGCGCAGCGACATGATCAGCAGCTTGGGGGAGAGGGGCTTGCCCGTGTTCCAGGCAGGGCACTGCGACTGGCAGCGGCCGCACTCGGTGCAGGTGGAGAAGTCCAGCAGGCCCTTCCAGGAGAACTGCTCCACCTGGGAGACACCGAAGACGTCGTCGTCACCGGGGTCGGTGAAGTCGATCGGCTTGCCGCCGGAGGTCATCGGCAGCAGCGCGCCCAGCGAGGTCTCACCGGCGGCGTTGCGCTTGAACCAGATGTTCGGGAACGCCAGGAAGCGGTGCCAGGCCACACCCATGTCGGTCTTCAGGGCGACCGTGATCATCCAGATGAACGAGGTCGCGATCTTCAGGCCGGCGAAGAAGTAGGTGAGGTTCTGGAGCGTGGAGATGTCCATGCCCTCGAACCACGACACCACCGGGTACGAGATGAAGAACGAGGCCTCGTAGCCGTCCACGTGGTGCTGGGCGCCCTCAAGCGCGTGCAGCATGAAGATGCAGACGCCGACGATGAGGATGACGCTCTCGACGAAGTACGCCTGGCCGGTGTTGGACCCGGCGAAGCGGGACTTGCGGCCCGCCTTGCCCGGCCGGCTCAGCTGGCGGATCACGATCAGCGTGAGGATGCCGAGAACCGTCATGGTGCCGAGGAACTCGACGAAGACGTTGTACGGCGCCCAGTCGCCGATGATCGGCAGGATCCAGTCGGCCTTGAACAGCTGGCCGACGGCGTTGACGATCGTCAGCAGCAGCGAGAAGAAGCCCACCGCCACGAACCAGTGCGCGACACCCACGATGCCCCAGCGGTTCATCCGGGTGTGGCCGAGGAACTCCCTGGCCACGGTGACGGTGCGCTGCACCGGCTCGTCCGTGCGGGTGCCCGCGGGCACGTTCTGGCCGAGCCGCATGAAGTTGTAGATCTGAAGGATGGCGCGCGCGAACAGGGCCACGCCGACCACGATCAGAACCAGCGACACGATGATCGCGGCGAGTTGCATTTCGGGGCTCCTCGGGCCTGCGAGGGGGTGGTTCGAGGGGGTCCTCGACATTACTAAGCGGTAACTTATGCAGTCCGTTTGAGACTACCCCCATCTTCAACCGCACTGTAGCCAGGCGCGGAGTGATGTGAGTCGCTGAGGGTTGCCTTAAGAACCGATCGTGTTATTCATCCCGAAATGGTATATACGGCACTAACCTATCCCCGTGCTTTACGGGATCGCCGCCGCCACCACTGCCCTGCTGCTCGCCGCCCTCCTCGCGGCGCTGCTCCGGCTGCCCGCCCTGCGCTTCGGCATCTTGGACCGCCGGCGCCAGCGGCCGACGCCCCTGCTCGGCGGTGTCGCCGTCGCGCTCGTGACCTGCCTGGTGGCAGCCGCCGGGGAGTGGACGCGGTTCGCTCCGCTGGGCTCGGAGATCATGCGGCTGGTGATCGCCGCGGGCGCCGTCGCCGCGCTCGGGCTGGTCGCCGACGTGCGGCGGGTGAAGGCGCGGTTCCTGATCGGCGGTACGGCGGTGGCGGCGGCCTGCGTGGTGCCGTACGGCGACACCGGGATCCTGCTGGGGCTGGTGGCCGTGGGCTGGATCGTTCTCGTGGCCATCGGGTTCAAGGCGCTCGACCATGCGGACGCCCTGGCCGGCACCGTCGGGGTGCTCACCGCCTTCGGTGTCGGGATCTGCGCGGCGGCCGAGGTGATGGACGAACTCGCGGTGCTGCTCAGCGTGCTGGCCGCCGCGCTGACCGGGTTCCTCATGCACAACTGGCATCCCGCGCGGATCGGGCTCGGGGCGTGCGGGTCGCTGTTCGTCGGGTTCGTGCTGGCGGCGTCGGCCGTGATGACCCGGGCCGGGCACGATCCCTTGTCGAGCGCGGCCGTGCTCTACTCGCTCACCTCCCTCGCCACCGCCGACGTGCTCCTCGTGGCGCTGTCCCGCCGGCTGGCCGGACGGCCGCTGCTGCGGGGCGGGCCCGACCATCTCGCCCATCGTTTGCGCCGCGTCGGCCTCACCCCGCAGGGTGGGACCGTCCTGCTGGGGGTCGCGGGCTTCTCGGGGGTACTCGTCGGCGTCCTCGTGCACATGGGATGGATGGCGTCGTCCGCGGCGTTCTGGGTGGGCGTGGGTGCCCTCGTCACCGTCTTCGCGATGCTGCACATCAAGCCGTACGGGCCTCGGCGTCAACCCTATTTTCCCGTAGGGGGTGCGGTTCGCCCGCCCGCGCAGGCGACATCGTCGCAGGTCGGAGCCCAGTTGCGTGTAAGGAACGGATAAGAGTTGAGTGGGGTCGACTCAGCTCTGTTGACCGGTTGCGAGCCGTCGTGCACACTTGAGTCCGTTCCACTCAAGTCAGCTGGAGGAATCAACCATGGCACGTGCGGTCGGCATCGACCTGGGCACGACTAACTCCGTCGTCAGCGTTCTGGAGGGCGGCGAGCCCACCGTCATCACCAACGCCGAGGGTGCCAGGACCACGCCGTCCGTCGTCGCCTTCGCGAAGAACGGCGAAGTGCTGGTCGGCGAGGTCGCCAAGCGTCAGGCGGTCACCAACGTGGACCGGACCATCAGGTCCGTGAAGCGCCACATGGGCACCGACTGGAAGACGGAGCTCGACGGGAAGCCCTTCAACCCGCAGCAGATGTCCGCCTTCATCCTGCAGAAGCTGAAGCGGGACGCCGAGTCCTACCTGGGCGAGAAGGTGACCGACGCGGTCATCACCGTCCCGGCGTACTTCAACGACTCCGAGCGTCAGGCGACCAAGGAGGCCGGCGAGATCGCCGGTCTGAACGTCCTTCGCATCGTCAACGAGCCCACCGCGGCCGCGCTGGCGTACGGCCTCGACAAGGACGACCAGACGATCCTCGTCTTCGACCTCGGTGGCGGCACCTTCGACGTGTCCCTCCTGGAGATCGGCGACGGCGTCGTCGAGGTGAAGGCCACCAACGGTGACAACCACCTCGGTGGCGACGACTGGGACCAGCGCGTCGTCGACTACCTGGTGCAGCAGTTCAAGTCCGGTCACGGCGTGGACCTCGCCAAGGACAAGATGGCCCTCCAGCGTCTGCGTGAGGCTGCCGAGAAGGCCAAGATCGAGCTGTCCTCGTCCACCGAGACCTCGATCAACCTGCCCTACATCACCGCCTCCGCCGAGGGCCCGCTGCACCTGGACGAGAAGCTCACCCGGGCTCAGTTCCAGCAGCTGACCGCGGACCTCCTGGAGCGCTGCAAGACCCCGTTCTTCAACGTCATGAAGGACGCCGGCGTCTCCATCAACGAGATCGACCACGTCGTCCTCGTCGGTGGCTCCACCCGTATGCCCGCCGTCGCCGAGCTCGTGCGCGAGCTGACCGGCGGCAAGGACGCCAACAAGGGCGTCAACCCGGACGAGGTCGTCGCCATCGGCGCCGCCCTGCAGGCCGGCGTCCTCAAGGGTGAGGTCAAGGACGTCCTGCTCCTCGACGTGACCCCGCTGTCCCTCGGTATCGAGACCAAGGGCGGCATCATGACCAAGCTCATCGAGCGCAACACCACGATCCCGACCAAGCGGTCCGAGATCTTCACGACGGCCGAGGACAACCAGCCGTCCGTGCAGATCCAGGTCTACCAGGGCGAGCGCGAGATCGCGGCGTACAACAAGAAGCTCGGAATGTTCGAGCTCACGGGCCTGCCGCCGGCCCCGCGCGGTGTCCCGCAGATCGAGGTCGCCTTCGACATCGACGCCAACGGCATCATGCACGTGACCGCGAAGGACCTCGGCACGGGCAAGGAGCAGAAGATGACCGTCACCGGTGGCTCCTCGCTGCCGAAGGACGAGGTCAACCGGATGCGCGAAGAGGCCGAGAAGTACGCGGAGGAGGACCACGCCCGCCGCGAGGCCGCCGAGTCCCGCAACCAGGGCGAGCAGCTCGTCTACCAGACGGAGAAGTTCCTCAAGGACAACGAGGACAAGGTCCCCGGCGAGGTCAAGACCGAGGTCGAGGCCGCCGTCGAGGAGCTGAAGACCGCGCTCAAGGGCGAGGACACCGCCGAGATCCGCACCGCGACCGAGAAGGTCGCCGCGGTCTCCCAGAAGGTCGGCCAGGCCATGTACGCCGACGCCCAGGCCGCGCAGGGCGCCGCCGACGGCCCCGAGGGCGCTGCCCAGGGCGGCAAGGCCGCTGACGACGACGTCGTCGACGCCGAGATCGTGGACGACGAGCGCAAGGACGGTGCCGCGTAATGACGGAGGAGACCCCGGGCTTCGAGGAGAAGCCCGACGTCCCCTCCGGCGCGACCCCTGACGACGCCGAGTCGAAGGCCGCCCCTCAGGAGGGGGCGGCCCCGGCCGGGGACGGAGCAGCAGACCCGGGCCTGGTGGCCCAGCTGGACCAGGTGCGTACGGCGCTCGGCGAGCGCACGGCGGACCTCCAGCGGCTCCAGGCCGAGTACCAGAACTACCGCCGCCGCGTGGAGCGGGACCGGATCACGGTCAAGGAGATCGCCATCGCGAACCTCCTGACCGAGCTCCTGCCCGTGATCGACGACATCGGCCGCGCGCGTGAACACGGCGAACTCGTCGGCGGATTCAAGTCCGTCGCGGAGTCGCTGGAGACCGTCGCGGCGAAGATGGGACTGCAGGCGTTCGGCAAGGAGGGCGAGCCCTTCGACCCGACGATCCACGAGGCTCTGATGCACTCCTACGCGCCGGACGTCACCGAGACGACCTGCGTGGCGATCCTGCAGCCCGGGTATCGCATCGGCGAGCGCACCATCCGCCCCGCGCGGGTGGCCGTCGCCGAGCCCCAGCCGGGCGCGCAGACCGTCAAGGAGGAGTCTGCCGAGGCGGCCGACGACAAGGAGAGCGGTGGCCCGGACGAGGGCTGACGTTGAACTGACGAGGGACTACGGGAAGGGGGTACGTCGAGGATGAGCACCAAGGACTTCATCGAGAAGGACTACTACAAGGTCCTCGGCGTCCCCAAGGACGCCACCGAGGCCGAGATCAAGAAGGCGTACCGGAAGCTCGCCCGCGAGAACCACCCGGACGCCAACAAGGGCAACGCCAAGGCGGAGGACCGCTTCAAGGAGATCTCCGAGGCGAACGACGTCCTCGGTGACCCCAAGAAGCGCAAGGAGTACGACGAGGCTCGCGCCCTGTTCGGCAACGGCGGCTTCCGCCCGGGGCCGGGCGGCGCGGGCGGCGGCAACTTCAACTTCGACCTGGGCGACCTCTTCGGAGGCGGCGCCCAGGGCGGCGGCCAAGGCGGAGCCGGCGGCTTCGGCGGCGGACTCGGGGACGTCTTCGGAGGCCTGTTCAACCGCGGCGGCACGGGGACGACCCGTACCCAGCCCCGGCGCGGCCAGGACATCGACACCGAGGTCAACCTCAGCTTCACCGAGGCGATCGAGGGTGCGACGGTCCCGCTGCGGATGTCCTCGCAGTCACCGTGCAAGGCCTGCGCCGGTACCGGCGACAAGAACGGCACGCCGAGGGTGTGCCCGACCTGCGTCGGCACCGGCCAGGTGGCGCGGGGCTCGGGCGGCGGCTTCTCCCTCACCGACCCGTGCCCGGACTGCAAGGGGCGCGGGCTGATCGCAGAGCACCCCTGCATGGACTGCAAGGGCAGCGGCAGGGCGAAGTCGTCCAGGACCATGCAGGTCCGCATCCCGGCCGGGGTGTCGGACGGCCAGCGCATCCGCCTGCGCGGCAAGGGCGCACCCGGTGAGCGCGGCGGCCCGTCCGGCGACCTGTACGTCACCGTGCACGTCGACGCGCACCCGGTGTTCGGCCGCAAGGAGGACAACCTCACGGTGACCGTCCCCGTGACCTTCACGGAGGCGGCCCTCGGCGGCGAGGTCAGGGTCCCCACCCTGGGCGGACCGCCGGTCACCCTGAAACTGCCGCCCGGCACGCCCAACGGCCGCACCATGCGGGCGCGGGGCAAGGGCGCGGTCCGCAAGGACGGCACCCGCGGCGACCTTCTGGTCACCGTCGAGGTGAGTGTTCCGAAGGACCTGACGGGGAAGGCTCGTGACGCACTCGAGGCGTATCGCGAGGCGACCGCGGATGAGGACCCGCGGGCGGAGCTGTTCCAGGCCGCGAAGGGAGCATGAGTCAGATGGACGGTCGTCGACGCAACCCGTATGAACTGACCGAGGAAACCCCGGTCTACGTCATTTCGGTGGCGGCCCAGCTGTCCGGCCTGCACCCGCAGACCCTGCGCCAGTACGACCGCCTGGGCCTGGTGTCTCCGGACCGCACCGCGGGCCGGGGGCGCCGCTACTCGGCCCGCGACATCGAGCTGCTGCGCACCGTCCAGCAGTTGTCGCAGGACGAGGGCATCAACCTCGCCGGCATCAAGCGCATCATCGAACTGGAGAACCAGGTCGCCGCGCTCCAGTCCCGGGTGGCCGAACTCCAGGCCGCCGTCGAAGGAGCCGCGGCGGCGATGCAGCAGCGCGAGGCGGCGGTACACGCGTCGTACCGCCGCGATCTGGTGCCGTACCAGGAGGTGCAGCAGACCAGCGCGCTGGTGGTGTGGCGGCCGAAGAAGGCCAAGGACTGAGCGGCACGGCCGTACGCGAAGGGGCCCGGAGACTTTCCCGGGCCCCTTTCCCATGCCGTCAGCGGCCGACGAAGAACTCCAGTGAAGTGCTCTGTGCGCTCTGGCGGCCGTAGGCGTCCACGGCGTACACCTCGGCGATGCAGGGCCCGTTGTAGGGGGCCGTCCAGGAGAGGGTGCCCGTGGTGGAGAACCGGGTGCCGCTGGCGCCGCAGGCGCCCGCGATCTCCCAGGAGTAGCCCTTGAGGACCCGTGCCTCGTCGCCCGCGCCGGGCGTTGCCGCCACCTGGACCGGACTGCGCGCGGGCACGCCTGTGGTGACCAGGCTCAGCTTCGGCGCGGCCGGGCCGGTCGCCGTGGCCGGCGTCAGGCGGTCGACGACGGTCTCAGTGGAGGGCAGGGAGTCGGCGTCCTGGGCGTCGACGGCGGCCACGTAGTAGTACGCCTTGCCTCGGGGAGCGGAGGTGTCGTCGTAGGACGTGCCGGACGTGGCACCGAGGAGGCTCCAGGCTCCCGTGGCGGCGGTGCGGCGAAAGACCCGGTACCCGGTGACCCCGGCGTCGTCGGACGCGGTCCAGGTCACCTTCGTGGACGCGTCGGCGGGCGCGCTCGTGAGACCCGTCGGGGCGGCCATTGCCGACGCCACGGGACGGGTGACCACCCCGGGGTCGGAGACCGGGGCGAGGTTCCCGGCGGCGTCGACGGCCACCACCTCATAGCTGTAGCGCAGCCCCGCGGGCGCCACGCTGTCCGTCCAGGACGTGCCGAAGACGATCGCCGGACCGTCCATGTCCGACTGGCCACCCTCGGCGCCCCACACCTCGTAGTGGTGCACGTCCTTCGAGGGCGAGGCCTTCCACGTGAGGGAGTTGCCGGCGGTCGTCCCGAGCGCCGACACGGTCTCGACCCGCGCCGGGGCCGTCCGGTCGACCGTGGTGACGCCCTGGTCCGCCGTGCCGGACGAGGAGTTGCCCGCCTTGTCGTGGGCGCGGACCTCGTAGTAGTACGTCTCGCCGGTCACCGGGAGGGTGGTGTCGGTGTACGAGGTGGAGGTGGTCGTCGCGAGCGGCGTGCCGCCGAAGGACGTGCCCTTGAGACGCCGGTAGAGGCGGTAGCCGGCGAGGTCCATCTCCTTGTTCTTCGCCCAGGTGACCTTGGTCTTGCCGGTGGTCCTGTCGTACGCGACCGAAGGCCCGGCCGGGGTCAGCGGCTCGACCTTGTCGACGGTCGCCGAAGTCCGGGGCGTGTAGCCGAACTTGACGTTGGCCTTGCCGGTCCAGTTGACGTAGTCGATACGCAGGGTGTGCTTGCCGGCCGGGACGGTGAGGTTGACCGTCTTCTTCGCGGTCGTGGACACGTTCTTCCACAGGTCGACCTTGCGGCTGCCGTCGAGGTGGACGCGGATTCCGTCCTGGGTTGCGGCGGTGAAGGTGAAGGGCCCGCCGGAGCCGAAGTCCCGTGTCACGGTCCAGCGGACGGAGAAGTTGTCCTTGGGGAGTCCGGAAGCGGGGGCGCCGGTGCCCCAGTTCTGGTCCACGGCCGTGTCGCAGTCGGTCCTCTTCGGCGTGCCCGTGAAGGCGGTGTTCGCGAAGAACTGCCGTTTGAAGACCGGTGACGTGCAGGTCACTGCGGCGGACGCGGGGGCGGCGAGAGTGGTGAGCAGGCCGCCCGCGGTGGCGAGCACGATGGCGGTCGCGGTGGCCGCGGTCGTGCGTCTGGCTGGGTTCATGCGGTCCTTCGGTCCGGTTCGGCGACGGCAGTGATCAACCGTCACCGGACAGGACCGGTCGGCACGCCAATTGGTTGTACCGGGAATTGGTTGTACCGGGATGCGGCGATGCCACCGCCTCGTCAGGGAATCAGATCCCCGATCGCATCCACGACCAGCATCCACATCGGCTGCGCGCCCGTGCCGAATCCGGCTGCCAGGGCGTGGCCGAGGCCCACGTCCAGGGCCTCCGGAGCCGCGTCCTCGTGCCACTCTGCCGCGACCTCGCCGTTGCCCTGGGAGGTGAGTTCGCCGAGGCGCCGGCCGTCGCGCAGGAGGCGGCTGTCCGGCACGGAGTCGGGCAGCAGCCGCCAGACGTGGCCTGCGTGCCGGACGTCGACCGCGTACGAACGCCGGGTCAGCCGCCCCTTCGCCGGGCGCACCTGAGCCTCCTCGCCGTCCACGGTGAGCGTGAGCCGGTCAGCGGCCCGAGTGCCGACGGGGATGTGCTCCTCGGCCTCGGTACCGGCGGACCGGCTCAGCACGATCCGCGGCACGGCCGCGCCCTCGACGACGACCTCGCCGCGCTCGGTGTCCAGCCGGACGGTCAGCGTGCCGAACTGGCCGTCCTCGACGAGGGTTTCGGTGATGACGCTCATACGGGTGATCTTCGCAGGCCGGGGTCGGGACGTTCTTCCGGAGGTCGGCCTTGCGGCTGCCGTCGAGGTGGATGCGGATTCCGTTCCGGGTGGCGGCGGTGAAGGGCGATCCAGGTTCGGTGGAGGGGGTGTAACGGCCGTTGCGATATGTTTCGCCATGTCTTTACATGATCAGCGGAGCGTGGTGTTGCGCACTCGTTAAGTGATTCCGCTTGACGCTGGGGGCGGTCGACGCGTTGTCTTTTCAGACATCTGGGCGCAATGGCGCGCCCGTGTCCCGAAGGCACCAGAAGTGAGCTCCTCTATGCGTCCCTTGCGCCCCCTGCGCCGCACCGCCACCGCCGTGGCCGCCGCGTCCACGATGACCCTCTCGCTGGCAGCGTGCGGGGCACTGGGCGTCACCGGGGACAGCAGTGAGGCGAGCCCGACCAAGGGCGACGACGTCACCGTGGGGCTGCTGCTGCCGGAGACGGCGAACACGCGCTACGACAAGTTCGACTACCCCATCATCAAGAACAAGGTCGCGGAGCTCACCGACAAGCAGGGCCAGGTCGACTACCGCAACGCGGACGCCGACGCGAAGAAGCAGGCGAACCAGCTCCAGCAGATGATCAACGACCAGGTCGACGTGATCCTGCTGGACGCCGTGGACGCCCACGCGATAGCCGACGGCGTGCAGAAGGCCAAGGACGCCGGCATCCCGGTCATCGCCTACGACCGCCTCGCCGAGGGGCCGATCGACGCGTACGTCTCCTTCGACAACGAACTGGTCGGCGAGGTGCAGGGCCGCTCCCTCATGGAGGCCATGGGCCCGAACGTCGACTCGTCCGACAAGATCGTCATGATGAACGGGTCGCCCACCGACCCGAACGCCAAGCAGTTCAAGGCCGGTGCCCTCTCCGAGCTCAACGGCTCGGTGGACATCGCCAAGAGGTACGACACCAAGGACTGGAAGCCGGAGAACGCCCAGGCCAACATGACCGAGGCGATCAAGGCCATCGGCGCGAACAACATCAAGGGCGTCTACTCCGCCAACGACGGCATGGCCGGCGGCATCATCAAGGCCCTCCAGGCCGAGGGCGTGACCGACCTGCCGCCGATCACCGGACAGGACGCCGAACTGGACGCCGTCCAGCGGATCCTGAGCGGCGAGCAGTACATGAGCGTGTACAAGTCGTACCCGCAGGAGGCCGAGAGCGCCGCGGAGATGGCCGTGGCCAAGGTCCAGGGCAAGGACATCCAGTTCGACTCCCTCACCCAGGACCAGGTCGACAGCCCGACCGCCAAGGACATCCCGGCCCTGCTGGTTCCGGTGGTCGCCCTGACCAAGAACAACATCAAGCAGACGGTCCTCGCCGACGGGATCTACGAGCTGTCGGAGATCTGCGCGGGCGAGTACAAGTCCGCGTGCGCACAGGCCGGGCTCACCAAGTAGGGCGCGGACACGGCTCACCGGGCAGGGCTCGTCGGTCTTCCGACGGGCCCTGTCTCGTTGTCCGGTGCGTGGTGCCGTCGTCGACGGTCAGTCGACGGTGAGGGGTCTGCTTTGCGAGTGCGTGCGACTGACTTGACCGGGTCGCCCGGGTTGATCGCGCTGCTCGGGCTGCCGAGGACGGCGGCTCGTCTTCGGCGTTCGCGAGTGTGACGTCGCCGGCCCCGACCGCCCTCGGAGGCGTACGGCACCCTCCTGTCGGTCATGGCCCGGGCCGCCGGGCCGCCCCGCGCCTTGCCGACGCGGTTTGCAGCGCGCAGCGCAAAGGCCGGTATGACACCCCCAGCTTGTTGCAACTCGACGGACGGAGGCCGGGAAAAACCGGGGCGTACCGGTGGTTTACGGCGGCCGTCCCGGCAGGAGCCGTGTTGCGGAGCACGGCCGGTCCGCGCATAGTTGCGCTGCGGAAGCGCGAGCGAACCGTAGGCCCGATGGGCCGAGCACGGTGGGCCTGTCGACCAGGGCCACGCCCGGCCCGGGTGTCCCGGCAGAGGTCGACACCGCGCTCCGGAGGTGAGCGAGCCGGCGAAGGGCAAGAACCGGGGGTGGATGGGGCGATGGCCGGGCACGGGACCGAGGAGCATCCCCACGGTGCCGACCGACTGTGCGACGCAGGGGATCGCGTGTATTCCCGGGCCGTACGGCGCGGCCGGGTGCAGCGCCAGGACGCGGAGCCGGTGCCCTGCCTGCTGGAGCTGGCGCTGCTGCATCCCGACCCAGACGACATGGACTGGCTGGTGCCGACCTCCCCGCAGGAGGTCATGACACGGCTGCTGCGCGGGGTCTACGACGAGGTCAGCGCGAGCCAGCGGCGAGTGGGCTCGGCGGTGGCCGCGTTCGAGTGGTACGCCGGGCTCGGGCCACAGCTGCCGCAGGCGTCCGGCGTCGAGGGCACGGCGATCCGGGTCCTGGACGGTGACTCGCGCATCCAGGGCGCGCTGGACGAGGCGACGCAGGCGTGCACCAGCCAGGTGCTGACCGTGCAGCCCGGCGGCATCCGTCCCGAGCACGAGCTGACGGAGGGGCTGCACCGGGCGATGGAGCTGCGGGGGCGGGGCGTGCGGATGCGCGACCTGTACACGCACGTGGCGCGGCACGGTCAGGGCCTGCTCAACTACCTCGAACTGATGGGAGATTCGGTCGAGGCCCGCACGCTGGACGAGGTGATCGACCGGCTGATCCTCTTCGACCGCACGGTGGCCTTCGTCCCCGCGAACGCGGATCGCACCATGGCGCTGGAGCTGCGGCATCCGGCGCTGGTGAACTACCTGGTCACCGTCTTCGAGCGGCTCTGGCGCCTCGCGATCCCGCTGACCGCGCCCCTGCCCGACACCGGCATCGAGGGCATCTCCCACCGCGAACAGTCCATCGCGGCGCTGCTCGCCGAGGGCCACCAGGACGCGGTGATCGCGGAGCGGCTGGGGATAAGCGTACGGACGTGCCGGGCGCACATCGCGCGCCTGTCGGAGACTCTGGGCGCGGCAAGCCGCACACAACTCGGCGTCCGTATCGCCCAGGTGGGCCTGGACCGCTCGCGGGCGTCGTCGGGGGCCGCGGTGATCAGTGTGGCCGGGGTGCCCGGGGTGTCCCGAGCGCCTGGGGTGCCCGGCGTGCCTGGTCAAGAATCCCCGACTGGCCTATGAGATAGCCGAGTTGGGCCCGGCTCTCGCTGCCCAGCGTGGCCGCGAGCTTGGCGATGTGGACGCGGGCGGTGCGGATGTTCAGGCCGAGGCGGTCGGCAATGACCGCGTCGGTGTGGCCTTCGACCAAGAGGGCGGCTATGGCGCGTTGGCGGGGCGTGACGCCGCCCAGCGTGGGCGGCCGGACGGCTTCGGGGTACATGGGCGTGGCCAGGCGCCACAGCCGCTCGAAGGTGGTGGCGAAGTAGTCGACCAGCGCGGGGTGACGGACTTCCAGGGCCCAGGTGCGGTCCTTGTTCGCGGGGACGAAGGCGATGGCGCGGTCGACGACGATGAGCCGGTCGGTGACCTCGTCCAGCGTGCGGGCTTCCGCGTCGCCCCTGAGTTGTTCGTAGCGGGCGATGATGAACGGCACGTGGCGCTGCGTGTGCTGGTAGAGAGTGCGGATGCGCGCACCCCGGTCGAGCAGGGCCTGGTCGCGGTCCAGTGAGGCGGCCTGAGCCGCCTGCATCCTCTCGCCCGAGTGAGTGCTGGGCTGGATGGTCAGCAGTTCCCGGTCCGCTTCGGCCATGGCTTCCGTGATGGCCCGGTTGATCTGCTCGCCGCCACCGAGCACTTTGACCGCCGCGGGCCGGTCCGGCTCCGGGCGCTGCCCGTCGATCCGCAACAGGGGCTGGAACGCCTCCGTCAGCCGCTCCTCACGTCGCCGCTCGTCGGCGATGCGGTCCTCGGAGGCGCGCAGCAGCCGGTGCAGGACGACAGTGGGCGCTACCGGCTCCAGCCGGTCGATGTCGTCGAGGGCAGGGTGCAGCAGGCCGAGGTCGACGAGGCAGCGGGCGGGTTCGGCGTCCTCGGTGGACATACGGCCCTCGCGCAGGGCCTGTTCGTACAGCTTTCTGCCCGCCGGGCACAGGTCCTCCACACCGTGTGTGTGGGCCTCGGTCACGTGTGGCTGCCTCCCGCCGACGTCGAGGGGTCCTGCTGCAGGATCCCCGACTGGGCTATGAGGTAGCCGAGTTGGGCGCGGCTGCCGCTGCCGAGCGTGGCTGCGAGTTTGGCTATGTGGGCCCGGCAGGTACGGACGTTCATCCCGAGCCGGCGGGCGATGGCCTCGTCGACGTGCCCCTCGACCAGGAGTTTCGCGATGGAGTGCTGGATGTCCGTGATGCCGCCCGCGGCCGCCTCGTACGGGGCGCCGGCGCTCAGCGGGACGGAGCGCACCCACATGAACTCGAAGACCTTGATCAGGTACCGGACGAGGCCCGGATGGCGAAGTTCCAGAGCGACCTGCTGGTCGTCGCGGGTGGGGATGAAGGCGACGGTCTCGTCGCAGACGATGAGGCGCTCCACAAGCTCGTCGATCGTCCGGTACTCCGCCTTGCCCTTCGCGAGCTGGGCGACGTACGCAAGCTTCTCGGGGCTGTAGCGGGCGGTGTGCTGGTAGAGCGTCCTGATGCGCACACCACGTTCGATCAGCGGCCTGTCCCGTTCCAGTCCTTGGAGCAGGCTGCGCTCCGAGTAGCGGTCGTCGCTGGGCTGGACCGTCAGTACGTCGGTCCGGACCTGGGCCGTGGCCAGATTGAGCGCCGCGTTGATCCGGGCGCTGCCTTCCAGCACGGTGATCGAGTGATCGGTCGTGCCGGACTGCTGCGCGAGCGCGAGGAACGGCTCGAAAGCGTCAGCGAGTTTGATGGACAACCGTCGGCGTTCCGCGATGTCACGCTCGATGGGGTGCAGTCGCTCGGCCAGAGCGACCGTCGGGGGAACCGGGCGCAGCCAATTCGCGTCGTCAGGATCCGGGTGCAGGAGGGCGAACTCCACCAGGCAGGGAGCGCACTCCGCGTCCTCACGTGAGACACGTCCCGCGCGCAGGGCACTCGCATAGAGTCGGCCACCCTCGTCACACAGTTCGGTCACCGCATGGGGATGCGTCGCCTTAGTCGGATTTGCCATGAAATCTCCACCCCCCAGGGTCCTGAACATGCAGGAACATGATGCATCGTTTGTGTGGCCAGCACCTGCCTGAATGAGCCATCGTCTTATCCGACGGGGGAAGAGGAGACTTTCAAGTGAGGACGAAGCCGACTATGCGCAAGAGAATGCTTCGCTCGGTACTTGTCGCCGCCTTCTCCGCCGTCGTCACCCTCGGAGCGTTGAGCGGGCCGTCCGAGGCGGGGAGTGTCGTCAGCGCTGACACTCACTGGCCGGCGACCGTCATGAGTGCCGACGGGGCGGATGTGTCGGCGACCTCTGTGAACGGTGACTCGGGGGAGCGGATGTGACCACCCCACCCGACGACCGCTCCTTCCGCCGAGAAATGGCCACCGCCTACCGCTCCGGCTGGCACTTCATCGACCTGGTCACCGCGATCCCCCACTCCGGTGACTCGTTGATGGTGACCGTCTTCGGAGAACCGGTGGTCGTCACGCGGGACGACGACGAGGACGTACGGGCCTACCGGTGTCTGCGACGGCCTCGGGGGGCGCCGCAGCCCGTCAGGTGTGCCATCCGGTACGGAATGATCTTCGTCAATCTCGATCAGCGCGACCACCGCCTGGTGGAGCCGGAGGCCCCGGCCCCAAGGACCATCTCAGCCACCCCCCGCAGTGCCTGACGCGATTCCCCCGTCGTAACAGATCGCTCAGGTGCTTCCCCCCGCAGCGGCGTCACCGTGACCTGAACACGGTGACCCCGCTGCAGTTTCCGGGCGACATTTCCCCGTATTCGCCTGTTCCGCCGGTGGCCGAAACCGGTCGCCCGGTATCCAGCCACGGGGAACCCGGCCCCCTTGAGTCGCGTCCCAGGGATCACCCCTGCCCCATCGCCCGCGTCAGTTCGATCTCGATCACCACCCGGTCGGGATTCGGCCGCGGCGTACGCCCGTACCGCTGTGCGTACCGGCGTACCGCCTCCGCGACCCGCTCGGGGTCGTCGCGGACGTGCGCCAGGCCCTCCAGGGTCGCCCAGCGCCGTCCGTCCACCTGACAGACCGCGACCCGGGCGCCGTCCGGGTCTGCGGCCCGGACATGGCCCACCTTCGCGCTGGATTTGTTCGTGATCACCCGAGCAAGCCGCGCCTCAGGGTCGTATGTCACTCCGACGGGTACGACATGCGGGGTGAGGTCCGGGCGCAGGGTCGTCAGGGTGCACAGGTGTCTCTCCTGCCAGAAGGTGAGGTACGGCGCGTCCGGCGCGCCAGGGTCCTGGGGGTATGCCGCCATGGCCCGGAACCTAGCCGACCTGGCCGCCCCAAGCCTCTCCCCGGGCTACCTTGAGTGGAATAGACTCAACTTTGTGTACGCTGACTCAGTCAGTACTGGGAGCCGCTGACGCCAGGAGGAGAACGCCAACGTGGAAGCCGAGCTGACCAACAGGAGCCGGGACGCGATCAACGCGGCCAGTAACCGGGCCTTGACCGAGGGGCATGCGGACCTCACGCCCGCCCATCTGCTCCTCGCTCTGCTCCAGGGGCAGGAGAACGAGAACATCATCGACTTGCTGGCGGCCGTCGACGCCGACCAGGCCTCCGTGCGGGCCGGCGCCGAGAAGGCGCTCGCCGCGCTGCCCAGCGTGACCGGGTCCACGGTCGCGCCCCCGCAGCCCAACCGCGAGCTGCTCGCCGTGATCGCGGACGCCCAGGCGCGGGCCAAGGAGCTCGGGGACGAGTACCTCTCCACCGAGCACCTGCTCATCGGCACCGCCGCCAAGGGCGGCCAGGCCGGTGAGGTGCTCGCCCAGCAGGGTGCCACCGCGAAGAAGCTGCTGGAGGCCTTCCAGAAGGCTCGCGGCGGGCGCCGCGTCACCACGGCCGACCCCGAGGGGCAGTACAAGGCGCTGGAGAAGTTCGGGACCGACTTCACGGCCGCCGCCCGCGAGGGCAAGCTCGACCCCGTCATCGGGCGGGACCAGGAGATCCGGCGGGTCGTGCAGGTGCTCTCCCGCCGCACCAAGAACAACCCCGTCCTGATCGGCGAGCCCGGCGTCGGCAAGACCGCCGTCGTGGAGGGGCTCGCCCAGCGGATCGTCAAGGGGGACGTGCCGGAGTCGCTGAAGAACAAGCGGCTCGTCGCGCTCGACCTGGGCGCCATGGTCGCCGGGGCGAAGTACCGCGGTGAGTTCGAGGAGCGGCTGAAGACCGTGCTCGCGGAGATCAAGAACTCCGACGGGCAGATCATCACCTTCATCGACGAACTGCACACCGTCGTGGGCGCCGGTGCCGGCGGCGACTCCGCCATGGACGCCGGGAACATGCTCAAGCCCATGCTCGCCCGCGGTGAGCTGCGCATGGTCGGCGCCACCACCCTCGACGAGTACCGCGAGCGGATCGAGAAGGACCCCGCCCTGGAGCGGCGCTTCCAGCAGGTGCTGGTCGCCGAGCCGACCGTCGAGGACACCATCGCGATCCTGCGCGGGCTCAAGGGGCGCTACGAGGCCCACCACAAGGTGCAGATCGCGGACAGCGCGCTGGTCGCCGCGGCCACCCTGTCGGACCGGTACATCACCTCCCGGTTCCTGCCCGACAAGGCCATCGACCTCGTCGACGAGGCCGCCTCCCGGCTCCGTATGGAGATCGACTCGTCCCCCGTCGAGATCGACGAGCTCCAGCGGTCCGTGGACCGGCTGAAGATGGAGGAGCTGGCCCTCAGCAAGGAGACCGACGCGGCCTCCCTCGAACGCCTGGAGCGGCTGCGCCGTGACCTCGCCGACAAGGAGGAGGAGCTGCGGGGACTGACCGCCCGCTGGGAGAAGGAGAAGCAGTCCCTCAACCGCGTCGGCGAGCTGAAGGAGCGGCTCGACGAGGCGCGCGGGGAGGCCGAACGCGCCCAGCGCGACGGTGACTTCGACTCCGCCAGCAAGCTGCTCTACGGCGAGATCCCCGCCCTGGAGCGGGACCTGGAGGAGGCCTCGCAGGCCGAGGAGGAGGCCGCCAAGAGCACGATGGTCAAGGAGGAGGTCGGCTCCGACGACATCGCCGACACCGTCGCCGCCTGGACCGGCATCCCCGCCGGCCGCCTCCTGGAGGGCGAGACGCAGAAACTCCTGCGGATGGAAGAGGAGTTGGGCAAGCGGCTCATCGGACAGGGTGAGGCCGTGCGCGCCGTGTCGGACGCGGTACGCCGCACCCGCGCCGGCATCGCCGACCCGGACCGTCCGACCGGCTCCTTCCTCTTCCTCGGCCCGACCGGCGTCGGCAAGACCGAACTCGCCAAGGCCCTCGCCGACTTCCTCTTCGACGACGAGCGGGCGATGGTCCGCATCGACATGTCGGAGTACGGCGAGAAGCACAGCGTGTCCCGGCTGGTCGGCGCGCCCCCCGGGTACGTCGGCTACGAGGAGGGCGGCCAGCTCACGGAGGCGGTGCGCAGGCGGCCGTACAGCGTCGTGCTGCTCGACGAGGTCGAGAAGGCGCACCCCGAGGTCTTCGACATCCTCCTTCAGGTGCTGGACGACGGACGGTTGACGGACGGACAGGGCCGTACGGTCGATTTCCGCAACGCGATCCTGGTGCTGACGTCGAATTTGGGCAGCCAGTTCCTGGTCGACCCGATCACCAGTGAGGCGGAGAAGAAGGAGCAGGTCCTGGAGGTGGTCCGGGCTTCCTTCAAGCCGGAGTTCCTCAACCGCCTGGACGACCTGGTGGTCTTCTCGGCCCTGTCGAAGGACGAGCTGAGCCGGATCGCCCGGCTGCAGATCGACCGGCTCGCCAAGCGGCTGGCCGAGCGGCGGCTCACCCTGGAGGTCAGCGACGAGGCCCTGGCCTGGCTCGCCGACGAGGGCAACGACCCGGCCTACGGTGCCCGGCCCCTGCGCCGCCTCGTCCAGACCGCCATCGGCGACCGCCTCGCCAAGGAGATCCTCTCCGGCGAGGTCAAGGACGGTGACACGGTACGGGTGGACGCCTTCGGGGACGGCCTGATCGTGGGGCCGGCCACGGGGAAGACGCTGTAGCCGCAAGGAACGGCGGGACGGCCCGCCCCGCATCCCGGGGCGGGCCGTCCTGGTCGCGCGGTCACATGGTGAACGCGGCGAAGCGCACGAGTGCGGTGTCGGCGTCCTCGTACTCCACCCTCACCTGCACCGCGTGGGCGCCCGCGTCGGGATGGCCGCCCGGGGCGTCCACATCGAGACACAGGTCCACGTCCACGGCGCCGCAGAACTTCGTCCCGGGCGCCGGCGCGTCCGGATAGGTCCGCTCGAGCCAGTCCGGGACGTCGGCGCGCGGCATGCGGAAGGTCGCGCTGTAATGGATGTCCTGGAACCCTTGCGTCTTGCACGTCCCGACGACCTCGGCGCCGTCCGGCAGCTCGGCCCCGCCGAAGTGCAGGGCGTCCGGGCAGGAGACCGTATCGGCACCGGAGCGGGGCGGATCGTCTGCCACCACCCACATCACCACCAGGGCCACGAGGCCCGCGATGACCAGCCCCGGCAGTGCCACGATCGCGGCGAACACCGGCCATCTGGTGCGACCCCGAGGCGGCTGAGTGCCTCCCGCGGCTCCCTCTGTTCCGGACATGACCCCCGCCTTCCGCGTCGGACCGTCGCGACAGGCCAGATCATGTCAGCCGACGGCAGACAGGCCCTGTCCGGGCTTGCCACCCCCCTCCCCGCATGGGGGAGGATGGCGGAATCCGTACGAAGGGAAAATCACGGTGAGCATCGACCCGTCCTCGATCCCGAACTTCGGGGGCCAGCAGCCGGAGCCCGGGCCACCGCCCGGACCCGTTGTCCCGGATCAGGACCTCGTGAAGCAGCTCCTCGACCAGATGGAGCTGAAGTACGTCGTCGACGACGAGGGTGACCTCGCGGCGCCGTGGGAGCAGTTCCGTACGTACTTCATGTTCCGCGGCGAGGGTGACCAGCAGGTCTTCTCGGTGCGGACGTTCTACGACCGGCCCCACAAGATCGACGAGAAGCCCCTGCTTCTCGAGTCGATCGACGACTGGAACCGCCGGACCCTGTGGCCCAAGGTCTACAGCCACACGCACGACGACGGCACCGTCCGCCTGATCGGCGAGGCACAGATGCTGATCGGCACCGGCGTGAGCCTGGAGCACTTCGTCTCGTCGACGGTCAGCTGGGTGCGGGCCGCCATCGAGTTCGACAAGTGGCTCGTCGAGCAGCTCGGCCTGGAGCAGGAGATCAACGAGGCGGACAAGCCCGAGGACGACGAGGAGTAGTCCTCGGCACCCGGATTCGGCAGAGCCCGGCCAGGGCACCGGCCATCACGGTCGCGTGCCGGGCCGGGTTCGTGCTGTCCGCGCCCGTCCACTGGCTGTGCGTCCACAGGCTGTGGACGGGCGCGTGTACTCAGCCCGCCAGGGACTTGAGCCGCTTCACCGCCTCCTGAAGGACCTCCGTCCGCTTGCAGAACGCGAACCGGACGAACGGCGCCCCCGCCTCCCGGTGGTCGTAGAAGACCGCGTTGGGAATGGCGACCACACCGGCCCGCTCCGGCAGCGCACGGCAGAAGGCGAAACCGTCCGTCTCGCCGAGCGGGCGGATGTCGGTCGTGATGAAGTACGTGCCCGCGGGCTCGAAGACCTCGAAGCCCGCCTCTGCCAGCCCCGCCGCCAGCAGGTCCCGCTTGACCAGCATGTCGTCACGGAAGGCCGCGAAGTAGCTGTCGGGCAGGGCGAGCGCCTCGGCGACCGCGTACTGGAACGGCCCCGACGCCACGTACGTCAGGTACTGCTTCGCCGAGCGCACCGCCGTGACCAGGGCGGGCGTCGAGGTCAGCCAGCCGACCTTCCAGCCGGTGAAGGAGAAGGTCTTGCCCGCCGACCCGATGGACACCGTCCGCTCCCGCATGCCCGGGAACGTGGCGAGCGGCAGGTGCTCGGCGTCGTCGAAGACCAGGTGCTCGTACACCTCGTCGGTCACCACCAGCAGGTCCCGCTCCACGGCCAGCTCGGCGATCGCGGCCAGCTCCTCGCGGGTGAGGACCGTGCCCGTCGGGTTGTGCGGGGTGTTGATCAGCAGCAGCCGGGTGCGGTCGGTGACCGCCGCGCGCAGCTCGTCGAGGTCGAGCCGGAAGCGTCCCCCACCCGGCCGCAGGGTGACCGGCACGCGCGTGCCGCCCGCCATGGCGATACAGGCCGCGTAGGAGTCGTAGTACGGCTCGAAGGCGATGACCTCGTCGCCGGGCTCGACGAGCGCGAGCAGGGCGGCGGCGATGGCCTCGGTGGCGCCGGCGGTGACCAGGACCTCGGTGTCCGGGTCGTACGGCAGCCCGTAGCGCCGCTGCTGGTGCGCGGCGATCGCGGTGCGCAGCTCGGGGACCCCGGGGCCCGGGGGGTACTGGTTGCCGCGCCCGTCGCGCAGGGCCCGTACGGCCGCCTCACGGACCTCCTCGGGGCCGTCCGTGTCGGGGAAACCCTGACCCAGGTTGATGGACCCGGTGTGCAGGGCCAGCGCGGACATCTCGGCGAAGATCGTCGTCCCGAACTCGGCGAGCCGGCGGTTGAGCAGGGGGCGGGAGCGGGAGGTCATGCCCGACATCCTCCGCCCAACCTCCGGAGTTCCTCAACTTCGTCGGGGAAGGTCTCCGTTTTGCCTGCGCTGACGTGCGGCAGCAGCCCGCGCTTGTCCGCGTCGGAGGGCTGCGTACAGTACCTGCGACCATCGATGGGAGACGCGGGCGATCCCAGCGGGGTTGGTGCTGCTGACGCTGTTCGTGCTGCCCGTCGTGTGGGTGGGAGTGCACGCTGTGTGGGCGCTGAGCGGGCGGGCCGAGCTGTTCATCGCCGCCGGAGAGCATCCGCGGCGGCGTCCCACCGACCGACAGTTGGTCAACCACCTGCGCAACGAGCACCCGCTCACGCCACTGTGTGGATGGTCTGCATCCTCAGCGGCCTCGGCACGCTCTGCCTCGGATTCGCGCTTCCGTTCGCCCTGGCGGACGGCGCCGTACTCGCCGGCGTACTCCTCGGGACCGGGCTCGCCGTGTCCCTGGCCGCCCTGGCCCTGGCCGTGCCCGGTATCCGCCGCGCTGCCCGCCAGGGCTCGGAGGACCGAAGGCGGCGTACCGAACTGTGGTCCCTGCCCACCGCCGTCGAACACCGGCTCACGATCCCCCTCCTCGGCGCCGGCGACGGGGCACACCTCGGAGCTTGAACCATCTGAACGGCCCCTGAACTGCGCTTCTGTGCAGGTCAGGGCCGTTGTCCGGTGAGAAGGCTCTGAAGTTCCTCAACTCTGCTTTGGGCCGTGAAGCGGCCGGGCATCTCCCTCCCACGCACCGAGCGGGAGGCGCCCAACGGGGGGACGCCACGGTCCGCTTCGGGGGAACGGAAGGAGGCTGACGCCATGATCACAGGATTCGTTCTGGCGCTGGTCGCAGTGGTCTTCGTCCTGATCTTCGTCTCCGCCGTGCGCGGCGGCTCACGGTCGGCCAACCGCTCGCACAGCCGCAGTCGCAGGAGCAGCTCGCACGACAGCGGAAGCAGCAGCTGGTGGGCCGGCGGAGGAGACAGCGGTGGTTCGTCCTGCGGGGGCGGCTCGTCATGCGGAGGCAGGTCGTCCTGTGGAGGGGGCGGGGGCGGCGGCGGATGCGGTGGCGGAGGCAGCTGACACGGGGCAGCTGAGCTCCCCGAGCAGGGGGAACCGCATCCGTATGGAGCGGGGCCGGTACCTGGGACCGGCCCCGCTTTCGTGTTCCACGCCCGCGCACCGGCGCGCGCCTCGCCCCCGGAGGCGTGCGCCGGAGTTGAACAGTTGAGCTGATAAGCCCTCTGAGGGATGGAAACCCTACGAACTTGGGTAAAAACGCTGTGGCGGCGCCACACTTCATGATTCCCTGAAAATCACCAACGCAGCCCCTCGGACGTCCCGCGGACACCCCTTCTGACCGGCCGACTGGGCTGACCGGGTCGACCCGGTGTCGGCCGGGGTGCGCCGCCGGCGACCGAAACCTCCCCTTTTTCTTTGCGTGCTTGCGGAGCCGACCCATGCTCACGACCCTGAACACCGCCTACACCGACACGCGCGCGACCGACCTCGCCTGGGCCCTGGGGCGGGAGCCGCTGCCCGCGCTGGCCACACTCGACCTCGAACTGACCGGGACGAAACTCCAGTTGCGACTGCTCGGCGCGTCCCACCAGGTACTGCTGGAGGAGGAGCGGGGCATCTGCTCGGAGACGGTGGCCTGCATGCCCGGCAGCAGTACGCCCCTTCCGCTCGGCGTGGCCAAGCGGGCGGGCGACTGGGAGTACGAGTTCGCGGCCCGGGTGGAGGTCCTGTCCCCGGGTCAGTTCGCGGGCCGTGCACAGGAGTTGCTGGCCCTGGTCTCCGACCACCCGCACGGCCTCGCCGGCGTCTTCCCCGGCAGTCCGCACGCCTTCACCGCGATGCTGGCCCAGCACCACGAGGGTCAGGTGCACTGGCGGACCTGGCACGCGTACCCGCAGGACGGGCAGTTGGTGGCGACGCGTACGAGGGTGGGGGTGAGGGCGGTGGCGGTCACGCTCAGACCCCGGTCCAGGCAGTCCAACCGGCAGTCCAGCCCGTCCGGCGCTTGAGCCCCCAGCGGCGGCGACGCAAACGTCCCGCACCTCAACAACACACGTGTGGGTGACGTAGCGTGCCGCAGGCGTAACGTACCGTCGGCAACGTGATCGAGCCGCACGCCCCCGCCCCGCCCGGCACAACACCGCCCTGGGGTGGCCCCGCACGGCTTCCGGTCCGGCCGGGGACCGGGCGGTTCCTCGTCCTCGCGGGCGTCTTCGTCTGTGCTGCCTGCGGACTCGTGTACGAACTCGAACTCGTCGCCCTCGCCTCCTACTTGATCGGCGACTCGGTCACCCAGGCCTCCGTCGTACTGTCCGTCATGGTCTTCGCGATGGGCATCGGCTCCCTCGCCGCCAAACGCCTGCGCCCGTACGCCGCGGCCGGTTTCGGCGCCATCGAGGCCTTACTCGCCCTCGTCGGCGGGTGCAGCGCGTTCGCGCTCTACGCCGTCTTCGCCTGGACCGGCGACTGGGGCGGCCTGTGGGTCAACGGCCCCCGCTGTCTCCTCGTCGCCTTCTCCCTCACCATCGGCCTGCTGATCGGCGCCGAAGTGCCGCTGCTGATGGAGCTGATCCAGCGCATCCGGCGCCAGGACGCGGGCGGCGCGGTGGCCGACCTGTTCGCCGCGGACTACGTCGGCGCGCTCGTCGGCGGCCTCGCGTTCCCCTTCCTTCTGCTGCCCCTGCTGGGCCAGTTGACCTCCGCGCTGATCACCGGCGCCGTCAACGCCGTCGTGGGCGGCGCGCTGGTCCTCGGCCTGTTCCGCGGGGACCTCAGCCGCCGCGCCCGGTGGCTGCTGGTGATCGCCAACGTCGCCGTCCTCGGCGTGCTCGCCTCGGCCGCCGTACTCGTCGACGACTTCGAACGGGCGGCACGGCACGCGGTGTACGGGCGGGACGTCCGCGTGGCACTCCATACGGACCTTCAGGAGGTCGTCATCACCGGCGGCACGCACGGCCGCCCCCTGAATCTCTTCCTCGACGGCCGCCTGCGGGTCAGCGGCCAGGACGAACGCCGCTACCACGAGGCGCTGGTCCACCCCGTGATGAGCGGCGAGCGCTCGCGCGTGCTGATCCTCGGTGGCGGGGACGGGCTGGCGGCGCGCGAAGTGCTGCGCCATCCCGGGGTGGACCGGGTCGACGTCGTCGAAGCCGACGCCGAGTTGGTGAGTCTGGCGCGCCGGGATCCTCCGCTGTCCGGCCTCAATGACCACTCCTACGACGACAGCCGCGTCCACGTCATGACGAGCGACGCGTTCCGCTGGCTGCGGGCGGCGCCGCCGGCGACGTACGACGTCGTCATCTCGGACCTGCCCGACCCCGGCATCACCGCCAGTACGAAGCTGTACTCGCAGGAGTTCTACGGCCTCGCCCGGCGCGCCCTGACCCCGCACGGCCGCCTGGCCGTCCATGCCGGCCCGGTCTCCTCCCGGCCCCGCGTCTTCTGGACGGTCGACACGACACTGCGCGCCGCGGGCCTGCGGACAGCCCCGTACTGCGTCCGAGGCCGCGGCTCCGGTTTTGCGGCGGGCCCCGACCGCTCGGCCGGCCCGACGCGGGCGCCGCACGACTGGGGGTTCATCCTGGCGGGCCGGGGCGAGCGTCCGGCGCTGCGGCTCGGGGCGGGGGAAGGGGTGCCGCGGCCCGGGACGCTGACGCGGGAGGGGCTGGCGGCGGATGCGCGGGCGGCCCAGGGGACGCGGGTCGGGGGGCTGGGGGCGTCGACGTTGGTGCATCCGCGGTACTGAGGGGCGGGGCGGGGAGGGTACGCCCGGCGGGAGGGCTCGTGGTGAGAATCCTCGGATGTGTGGGTGCGGTTCACGCCATGCTGGGTAGGCTCGGTCCCCATGGAGCATGAGGTGTTCGTTCCGGTTGCGGCCGAGCGGCTCAGGGCGGTGCTGGCCGATCCCGTACGGGTTGCCCGGGCGGTCCCCGGGCTCCAGCAGGACGCCGGGGCCGAGCCCGTTGCCGGGCGGCTGAAGGTGCGCGTCGGTGGTCACACGATCACGTATCGGGGCGCCGTGCGGGTGTCTGCGCGGGAGGGCGGCGACGGGGCCGGTGCCGGTGACGGTGCGTCCGCCTTCGCCGTCGAGGGCGAGGCGACCGAGGTGCGGGGCAGCGGGGTGGTGAAGCTCGCGCTGACGGTGTCGGTGCTCGAGTCCGAGGGTGGGGCCACCGTGAGGTTCGCGGGGACCGCTTCGGCGGACGGGCGGGTGGCCGAGTTCTCGGCGGAGGCCGTCGGCTCTGCTGTGGGTCGGTTGCTGAACCGTCTTGGTGAGCAGTTGGGGGTTGTCGCGGGGGAGGAAGCGCGTGCCTCCGAGGATCCGGAGGGCTTGGCTCCTGGGGAGTTCGAGACTCGGGTGACCAGTGACTTCGAGACGACGCCGGATGCGGATGATGCTGCGGCGCCTGAGCCTGCGCCTGCGTCTTCGTCGGCTCAGGGGTCGGATGCCGGGGACGGTGAGGAGGAGGCGTCCGTCTTTGACGCCGAGGTTCCGCCGCCGGCGCTCGAACCGGAGGCCGAGGCCGACGCCGAGGCTGGGGACGGTGAGGCTCCCGTGGCCGAGGCGGCTCATGCTCGGCGGACGATGATCGGGCGTAGCGCGGAGGAAGTGGATCACGCGCCGCCGCGGGGGCGGTATGCGCCGGTGCCCGCGCCGCAGACTGTCGTGCCGGGTTCTACGTTGCGGTGGGCTGCTCCGGCGGCGGCGTTGGTGTTGGCATCGGCGATTGTGGTGGGGCGGGCGTTGCGGCGGCGCCGGTAAGGGTGTCTTTCGCCTCCGCCGCCCCTGCCCTTCCCGTCCTTCGGGGGCTGCCGCCCCCTCGACCCCGCCTTCTGGGGGAGCTGCCGCCCCCAGACCCCCGCTGTCGGCCTGAACGGCCTCGTCCTCGAGCTCCCCCAGAGGGGGCACCCCCGGACGGACAGAATTGCCTGGACCGGCGTCGAGAGGCGATAGCCACCTTCCCGGTCCAGGAGAGTTGATCGTCCCAGTAGGGTCGTCCCCGTGAGTAACGAACACATCACGCTGACCGCGGGTGACGCGGAGGTGGACGTGCTGCCGGGGAACGGTGGGCGGGTCGGGGGGCTTCGGGTCGCGGGGACGGAGTTGTTGCGGCAGGGGGAGCGGTTCGGGTGTTTTCCGATGGTTCCCTGGTGCGGGCGGATCCGTGACGGGCGGTTCCTGGACGGTGCCGTCCTGCGGCAGATGCCGCTGAGCGCCCCGCCGCACGCCATCCACGGCACGGTCCGCGACGGTGCCTGGAAGGTGGCCCGGGTCGCCGGTGACGAGGCCGTCATCACGTACGACCTGGTCGAGCCCTGGCCCTACTCCGGCCGGGTCACCCATGTCATCGCGCTCACCCCGGACAGCCTCAGCCTCACCATGTCCGTCGAGACGTACGAGACGTCCTTTCCGGCCCAGATCGGCTGGCACCCCTGGTTCAACCGGAACCTCGGCGGAGAGGACGCCCAACTCGAATTCGCTCCCGCCTGGCAGGAAGAGCGTGGTGACGATCATCTGCCGACCGGGAATCGGATCGACCCCCAGCCCGGCCCCTGGGACGACTGCTTCGGGATGCCCGGCGGTGTCGACGTCACGCTCACCTGGCCGGGGCAGCTGGAGCTGAAGGTGGCCAGTCGCGAGGAATGGGTCGTCCTGTACGACGAGCAGGAGGCCGCCGTCTGTGTCGAGCCGCAGACCGGGCCGCCCAACGGCCTGAACACCCTGCCCCGCCTGGTCACGCCCCTGGAGCCGCTGGAGGCTGCGACCGTCTGGAGCTGGCGGCGCCTCTAAGCTGGGCGGCATGACTGACGTACGTGGCGCGCTGTTGCAGCAGATCAAGGACAAGGCCGTGGTGCACGGCAAGGTGACCCTGTCTTCGGGGCTGGAAGCCGACTACTACGTCGATCTTCGGCGCATCACCCTCGACGGGGAGGCCGCTCCGCTGGTCGGGCAGGTGCTGCTCGACCTGACCGCGGAGCTGCAGTTCGACGCGGTGGGCGGGCTCACCATGGGCGCCGACCCCGTCGCCGGCGCGATGCTGCACGCCGCCGCCGCGCGCGGGAAGCGGCTGGACGCCTTCGTCGTGCGGAAGGCCGCCAAGGCGCACGGGCTGCAGCGGCAGGTCGAGGGGCCGGACATCGCGGGGCGGCGGGTGCTCGTCGTCGAGGACACCTCCACCACCGGCGGCTCGCCGCTCACCGCCGTCGAGGCCGTGCGCGCGGCGGGCGCCGAGGTCGTCGCCGTCGCGACGATCGTCGACCGGGCCACCGGTGCCGCCGAGAAGATCCAGGAGGGTGCGGGTGTGCCGTACCTGTTCGCGTTCTCCAAGGACGAGTTGGGGCTCGACTGACGTCCGTCCCGGCGGACGTCCGTCTCGGCTGCTGACAGGCGCTCGGAGCATCCCGGTTCGTCATGGAAAGATGGCCCCGGCGATGCCGACGATGACGTCGCAATCGAGGTCTAGGTCAGGGCCGTAAAGAAGAACGCAGTACGCAGCACGTCAACCCGCACACTCAAGGAGCGGACAGATGCCCATCGCAACCCCCGAGGTCTACAACGAGATGCTCGACCGGGCGAAGGCAGGCAAGTTCGCCTACCCGGCCATCAATGTGACCTCCTCCCAGACCCTGCACGCGGCCCTGCGCGGCTTCGCGGAGGCGGAGAGCGACGGCATCATCCAGATCTCCACGGGTGGTGCGGAGTTCCTCGGCGGCCAGCACAGCAAGGACATGGTCACCGGCGCCGTCGCCCTGGCCGAGTTCGCGCACATCGTCGCCAAGAAGTACGACATCACCGTCGCCCTGCACACCGACCACTGCCCGAAGGACAAGCTCGACGGGTACGTACGCCCGCTGCTCGCCGTGTCCGAGGAGCGTGTCGCGCGTGGTGAGAACCCGCTGTTCCAGTCGCACATGTGGGACGGTTCGGCCGAGACCCTCGCCGACAACCTGTCCATCGCGCAGGAGCTGCTGGAGCGCGCCCGCGCCGCGAAGATCATCCTCGAGGTCGAGATCACCCCGACCGGTGGCGAGGAGGACGGCGTCTCGCACGAGATCAACGACTCGCTGTACACGACCGTCGACGACGCCTTCCGTACGGTCGAGGCGCTCGGCCTCGGCGAGAAGGGGCGCTACCTGCTCGCCGCCTCCTTCGGCAACGTCCACGGTGTGTACAAGCCGGGCAACGTCGTGCTCCGCCCCGAGCTGCTGAAGGAGCTGAACGACGGCGTCGCCGCCAAGTACGGCAAGGCGTCCCCGTTCGACTTCGTCTTCCACGGCGGCTCCGGCTCCTCCGCCGAGGAGATCGCGACCGCGCTGGAGAACGGCGTCGTCAAGATGAACATCGACACCGACACGCAGTACGCCTTCACGCGTCCGGTGGCGGCCCACATGTTCCAGAACTACGACGGTGTCCTGAAGGTCGACGGCGAGGTCGGCAACAAGAAGACCTACGACCCGCGCACCTGGGGCAAGCTGGCCGAGGCGAGCATGGCCGCGCGCGTGACGGAGGCCTGCTCGAACCTGCGCTCCACCGGCACGAAGATCAAGTAGCCGTACGCATGCAGCGAGCCCGGTGCTACGGCACCGGGCTCGCTGTATACCTGGGGTCATGCCCGACGTCCGGATGGCCTCCCCGCAAGGCAAGTGGATCCTGCTCACCACGGTCCTCGGCTCAAGCATGGCGATGCTGGACTCGACCGTCGTCAACGTCGCCCTCCCCCGGATCGGCGAGGACCTGGACGCGAACCTGTCCGCCCTCCAGTGGACGGTCAACGCGTACACCCTCGCCCTCGCCGGTCTGATCCTCCTCGGCGGTTCCCTGGGCGACCGCTACGGCCGCCGCAAGATCTTCGTCATCGGTGTCGTCTGGTTCGCCGCGGCCTCGCTGCTGTGCGGGCTCGCCCCGAACGCCGGTTTCCTCATCGCCGCGCGGACCTTTCAGGGCATCGGGGGCGCGCTTCTCACCCCCGGCTCCCTCGCACTGATCCAGGCGTCCTTCCACCCCGACGACCGGGCCCGGGCGGTGGGCCTGTGGTCCGGTTTCGGCGGTATCGGTGCGGCCATCGGCCCGTTCCTGGGCGGCTGGCTGGTCGACGGCCCCGGCTGGCGCTGGGTCTTCCTGCTCAATGTCCCGCTGGCGCTGCTGTGCGTCCCCATCGCCCTGCGCCACGTCCCCGAGTCCGGCGGCGAGTCCAAGCACGGCCGCTTCGACGTGCTCGGCGCGGCCCTCGGAGCGCTGTCCCTCGCGCTGGTGACGTACTCGTTGATCGAGGCCCGCGACGGGTCCCTGGTCATCGCCGTCACAGCGGTCGCGGGCGTCGCCGCCGGGATCGCCTTCCTGTACGTCGAGAAACGGCGGCCCGACCCGATGATGCCGCTCGACATCTTCGCGTCCCGCCAGTTCAGCGCGGTCAACCTGGTCACCGTGTGCGTGTACGCGGCCCTCGGCGGCTTCTTCTTCCTGGCCGCGCTCCAGCTCCAGGTCGTCTCCGGCTACTCGGCCCTGCAGGCCGGTACGGCACTGCTGCCGACGACCGTGCTGATGCTGCTGTTCTCCGCCCGGTCCGGCGCCCTGGCCGACAAGATCGGGCCGCGCATCCCGCTCACCGTCGGGCCACTGGTGAGTGCGGCCGGCCTGCTGCTGATGCTGCGCGTCGGCCCGGACGCCTCGTACGTCGCCGACGTACTGCCCGCCGTCTTCGTCTTCGGCCTCGGCCTGGTCACCCTGGTCGCGCCGCTGACCGCCACCGTCCTCGCCTCCGTGAACGTCGCCCGCGCGGGCCTGGCCAGCGGCATCAACAACGCGGCGGCCCGAGCGGCGGGCCTGATCGCGGTGGCCGCACTGCCACTGCTCGCCGGCATGAGCGAGGAGGCGTACCGGTCGCCGGACGCCTTCGACAGCGCGTTCGGACGGGCGATGCTGTGGTGTGCCGGGACCCTGGTCGTCGGCTCGGCCATCGCCTTCGCGACGGTACGCACCCTGCCCCCGGACTGCCGCAAACCGGAATGCCTCCACCACGGCTCGATCACTTCGCCGCCGCTGGAGGGGGTGCGGAGCAGGTCCGGGTTGGCGGGGGAGGGGGAAGGGGACGGCTAGGCGCCGGTCCAGGCGATTCAGCCTGTCCGGCGTTTGAGGACGACGCCCGTTCAGGGCCGAAGCGGGGGTCTGGGGGCCGCAGGCCCCCGGATGCGGGCGAAGGGACGGGGGCGAAGGGCGGCAGCTCCTGGCGGACGGGAGGGCAGGGGCGGCGGGGGCGCAAGACACGGCACCCACCGGGCCCGGCGATGGCCCACACTTGAACCCATGGCCATTCACGAAAACCTTCTCGGGGGCCCGCCCCCGACCCACCTCCCCGACGACCCCGAGCCGCGCGAGCTCCTCGCCGGTGGCACCGCCCCCGCGGACGTCGCAGCGAAGTACCCCACCTCCTCCCTGGCCTGGGCTCAGCTGGCCGACGAGGCCTTCGAGCGCGGCAGCGTCGTGGAGTCGTACGCCTACGCCCGTACGGGCTATCACCGCGGCCTGGACGCCCTGCGCCGCAGCGGCTGGAAGGGCCACGGCCCGGTCCCCTGGGAGCACGAGCCGAACCGCGGCTTCCTGCGCGCCCTGCACGCCCTCGCCCGCGCCGCTGGGACGATCGGCGAGCAGGAGGAGTACGAGCGCTGCTCACAGTTCCTGAAGGACTCCTCGCCGACGGCGGCCCAGACCCTGGGCTAGCCGCCGCGCCCCCCCGTCGCGGGGCCCGCCGGTGTGACGAGGGCGGGCCTTGCGATGCGGGGGGACATCCCTGAGGATGCCGGGTGGGGACCGGGGCCCCTTTGTCGATAACGGCAGGGCGGACCGCTACCCGAAGTTACACAGGAGACAGCAATGTCCCAGCAGGCTCACCGGTCCGCGGAGACATCCCCGGAGACTCAAGAGCCCGAGACCCCGAATCTCGACTTCGCAGGCACGACGCCGTACGAGGACTACGTCAAGGCGGACGTGCTCACCCACCTCCAGCACACCCTCTCCGACGACCCCGGAGAGATGGTCTTCCTGGTCACGACCCAGGTCATGGAGCTGTGGTTCACCGTCATCGTCCACGAGTGGGAGACCGCGGCGCGCGCCCTGCGCGAGGACCGCCCGGCCGTGGCGATCGACGCCCTGAAGCGTTCGGTGCGGGAACTGGACGCCCTGAACTCCTCCTGGAAGCCGCTCGGCCAGCTCACGCCGGCCCAGTTCAACTCGTACCGCAGCGCCCTCGGCGAGGGCTCCGGTTTCCAGTCGGCGATGTACCGCCGGATGGAGTTCCTGCTCGCCGAGAAGTCCGCGTCCATGCTGGTCCCGCACCGCGGCGCCCCCCGCGTCCACGCGGAACTGGAGAAGGCGCTGCACGAGCCGAGCCTCTACGACGAGGTGCTGCGCTACCTCGCCCGGCACGGCTGCGCGATCCCGCAGGCCGTCCTGAAGCGTGACGTGTCCCAGAAGTACGAGCCCTCCCCCGCGGTCGAGGCGGCCTGGACCGCGATCTACGCCGGCGACCAGAACTCCGAGCTCGCCCGCCTGGGCGAGGCTCTGACCGACGTCGCCGAACTGGTGTGGCGCTGGCGCAACGACCACCTGGTCGCCACCCGCCGCGCGATGGGCGCCAAGGCGGGCACGGGCGGCTCGGCCGGCGTGGCCTGGCTGGAGAAGCGGGCGCAGAAGAACGTCTTCCCGGAGCTGTGGACGGCGAGGTCCCATGTCTGAGTTCGCCGAACTCGCCGTCAAGGCCGAGAAGCTCGACGCGACCGACGAACTCGCGGGAAAGCGGGCGGAGTTCGTGCTCGACGAGGTCGTCTACCTCGACGGCAACTCGCTGGGCGCCCTGCCGTCGAACGTGCCGGGGCGGGTCGAGGACGTCGTACTGCGGCAGTGGGGGCGGATGCGCATCCGTTCCTGGGACGAGAGCGGCTGGTGGACCGCGCCGGAGCGGATCGGCGACCGGATCGCCCCGCTGGTCGGCGCGGCGCCGGGCCAGATCGTGGTCGGCGACTCGACAAGTGTCAACGTCTTCAAGGCACTTGTGGCCGCCGTGCGGATGGCGGAGTCCGCCGGTCCCGGCCGGGACGAGATCCTGGTCGACGCGACGACCTTCCCCACGGACGGCTACATCGCCGAGTCGGCGGCCCGGATGACCGGCCGTACGCTACGGCCGGTGACGCCCGCCGAGGTGCCGGCGGCCCTGTCCGGCCGTACCGCCGCGGTCCTCCTCAACCACGTCGACTACCGCACGGGCCGGCTGCACGACCTGCCGGCCCTCACCGCCGCCGTGCACGCGGCGGGCGCGATCGCCGTGTGGGACCTGTGCCACAGCGCGGGCGCGCTGCCCGTAGGACTCGACGAGCACGGGGTCGACCTGGCGGTGGGCTGCACGTACAAGTACCTGAACGGCGGCCCGGGTTCACCGGCGTATCTGTACGTACGCCACGATCTCCAGGACCGCTTCGACTCCCCGCTCCCCGGCTGGAACTCGCACGCCGAGCCCTTCGGGATGCGTCCCGCCTACGAGCCGGCCTCCGGCGCCCTGCGCGGCCGGGTCGGCACGCCGGACATCCTCTCCATGCTCGCCCTGGAGGCGGCCCTGGAGGTCTGGGACGGTGTGACGGTGGAGGCGGTGCGGGCCAAGTCGCTGGCGCTGACGGACTTCTTCCTGGAGTGCGTCGGGGCGTATGTGGGGCAGGGGCGCGTCGAGTCGCTGACCCCGGTGGCCCATGACGAACGCGGCAGCCAGGTGGCCCTGCGGTGCGAGAACGCCGGGGAGGTCATGCGGCGGCTGATCGAGCGAGGGGTCGTGGGCGACTTCCGGCAGCCCGACGTGCTGCGGTTCGGATTCACGCCGCTGTACGTGGGGTTCGCGGAGGTGGAACGGGCGGCTCGGGTGCTGGGGGCGCTGCTGCCGGGGTAGCGGTTCGGTGAGGGGGCGGTGGTTTCGGTTATGTGGAGGACGCGAGGGTTTCGGAGGAGGGCGGCAGGGGGTCGACCACGAACGTCCCCAGCCCGACTTCGCCTCGCGTCCAGCCCTCTTCGCGCACATGTCGCATGGCCTTCGCCGCCGTAGCGTTCACCACGGCGAACTCCTGGGCGATCTCCAAAGTGGACGGCACGCGGCTGCCTGGTGGATAGGTGCCGTCCTTGATGCGCCGGATGATCTCCGCTGCGATCTGCCGCCAGAGCGGACGTGTGCGATCAAGCTCCATGCGTATAACCGTGGATGACCATGGCTTTCCATGCATCCGTGGTTATCTACGGTTATCTACGGGTATCGTGAGACCGACATGCAACAGCCCCGGCGGGAAGCGGCTACTTCCTCACCGGGGCCTGAGCCGACTGATAGGAGTCGACCTGTGCGCAGCCTACTGGCCGCCATCCTGAACCTCTTCCTGCCCGCCCGCGGAACCCACCGCGCCGTCACCCCGCCACCGCCCCTCCCTTCCTGCCCGCCCGCTCCCGTGCACAGCCCCGCACCTCCGCGCCCGCACCGGCCGCCACACCAGGGCGTCATCAATGCCGACGGTCTGCCCCTGGTCCGGTCGTACGTCGTCGTGTGGGAACGCGAGCGCGACGACCTTGAGCGGCGACGCCTTCGGCGGGCGCGCAGCCGGACGGCGGCCCGCGCCGCCTTCGGCGTGGACTGCTTCCCGTGGGAGGCCGCCGTATGAGCACCTCGCGTCTCCGCAGCCTCGGCGTCGACCCGATCACCGGCAAGGAGGCCTTGGCGAGCACGCGCTCCGACGGTCTCCTCGAAGCGCTGGCCGACGCGCAAGCCCTCAAGGCCGCCACGGTCCTGCTGACGGTCGTGGGTGCCGTACTGGAGGCGGGTAAGGCGTCGGACACCGAACTCGCCGCCTTCGTACCTCCGTTGTACGCCGCGTTGGAGGAATGCGTCGGCATCATGGCGGCGGACTGAGGCCTGACGTAGCGGCCGGCGGTCGGCCCTTGGTGGCCCACGGGCCGACCGCCCATGCTGCCCCTTCCTTTTGTCGCCGACCGGGTTCATCTAGCGCGACGTCCGGTCAACTGGTGGAATGTGAGACTTAGTTGGGACATCGCGACTTAAGGAGTCCGAGGCATGGCGACAGATGCCCCCGACGGGCCGGAGCCGGCGGCAGACGTACGTGGGCAGCGAGTCCTCGACCTCCTGGACAAGGCGATCGACCTCCAGACCCCACTGGTGCGCAAGAACATCGCCCGAGCTCGCCAGCGGAACCCGGAGGCGACACCGGCACAGGTGATCCGCAACCTGGAGCGGATGTATGTCAGCGCTTTGGCCGGGACGGGTGCCGCGGTGGGAGGAACCGCGGCCGCGCCCGGTGTCGGCACGGGCCTCGCGCTGGCACTGTCGGCAGGCGAGGCCCTCTCGTCTCTCGAGCTGAGCGCCCTCTTCGCGCTTTCGGTCGCCGAAGTCCACGGAGTCCCCATCGACGAGGTCGAACGTCGCCGAACGATCGTGATGGGAATCATGCTGGGCGGGAGCGGTTCCACCACCATCACCAAGGTCGCCGAGCGCACGGGGCAACACTGGGGACGCCAGGTCGTCGCCAAGGTGCCGGTCGAGACGTTGCGCCAGATCAACAAGATCCTGGGGAAGAACTTCGTCACGAAGTACGGGACCAAGCAGGGAATCATCGTTCTCGGCCGAGTTGCGCCGTTCGGCATCGGCGCCATGATCGGTGGTGGCGCCAATGCCGCCCTCGCCACTCTGGCGGTGAGGGCCGCTCGTCGCGCATTCGGTCCGCCCCCGACGGCGTGGCCGCCGCAGCCGCTACCGGAAGCGCTGATCCCGGAGGGGGTCTGAGCCAGGAGTTTCCCTCGTCAGGGAGGGGAGGATGTCAACCTTCCCCGGCGTACACCCCCGCCACGGCAGCCGCGTGCGCGGCCCGCGCTGCGCGCTCCGCGGCGGGGGCGTCGGGGATCACCCCGGTCGTCAGCAACTGGTAGTAAAGGGGCGCCGACACCGCCCGTACGACTGCCGTCGCGTCCGTACCGGCGGGCAACTCCCCCCTGGCGACGCCCTGTTCCACGCACGGCGCCCACTCCGCCACCCGCATCTCGTAGAACCGGCGGAGCGCATGCGCCGTACGTTCGTCGCAGGTCGCCGCGGCGATGACGGCACGGAACAGGGCGCCCTGCCGGGGATCGGCCAGCGTCCGCTGCACCAGCGCCGCGTTGGCGAGCAGGTCGCCCAGCACCGACCCGGTGTCCTCGCGCGGCAGCGACTGCTCGGCCATGTCGGCGAGTAGGTCGGCCACCAGCCCGGTCACCGAGCCCCAGCGCCGGTACACGGTGGTCTTGCCGACCTCGGCCCGGCGGGCGACGTCGGCGAGGTCGAGACCGTCGAAACCCTGCTCCGCCAGGACGTCCCCGGCCGCCCGCAGCACGGCCTCACGGACACGCGCGGTACGCCCTCCGGGACGTACGGTGCCGGGCTCGGCGGACATATGGGCCTCCTTGGTGCGCGTACGAGCGGCGACCACGATGTCCGACCAGCGTAACGGAACAATGGAACCGTTTACCCTTCACCCTGCGTGACATCCCCGTGTTCACGCACGTCACCTCCCTGATACCGTCCCCGCCAACGGCCGAATTCCCACGTGGTCCGCCACTCCGCTTTCGTCCAAATCCGTTTCGTCGCTGAGAGGTTGAGCATGCCGGACGACGTCGCAGCAGCCCGGGCCGCCGCCGAAGAGGAGTCCGCCTTCTCCCACCCGCCCGTCGACCCCGACGCCATCGCCTCGTACGGCGACCACCCCGACCAGGTGATCGACTTCTATGCGCCGCGCGGCGAGGCCGTTCCGGGCGACCTGGCTCCGCTGGTCGTCGTACTGCACGGCGGGGCATGGCGGGCTCCGTACGACCGGCGGCACGTCACGCCGTTCGCCGGCTTCCTGGCGCGGCGCGGGTTCGCCGTGGCCAATGTGGAGTACCGGCGGGGGGCGGCGGATTCCGGTACGGGTGCCCCGGTCGCCGGACGCTGGCCGGACACGTTCGACGACGTCGCCGCCGCGCTGGACGCGATGCCCGCTCTCCTGCGGGAGATGCTCCCGCAGGCCGACCCGCGCCGGACCGTGGTCACCGGCCACTCGGCCGGCGGTCACCTCGCCCTCTGGGTGGCGGCCCGCCATGTCCTGCCCGCGGACGCCCCCTGGCGCACCGGCCGCCCCGCGCCCCTGCGGGGTGTCGTCGCGCTGGCCCCGATCGCCGACTTCGCGGTCGCCGACAAGCTGGACGTCTGTGGCGGAGCGGCGCAACAACTCCTCGGCGGGGGAGTGGAGTTCGCCGAGCGTCAGCCGTACGCCGACCCCGCGCTCCTGCTCCCGACGGGCATCGCGACGACGCTCGTCCAGGGCCGGACGGACGTCGTGGTCCCGCAGGCGGTCGCCGAGTCGTACGCGGACGCGGCGGCGAAGGCGGGGGAAGTGATCGGTCTGACGCTGCTGGAGGATGTCGGCCACTTCCCGCTGATCGACCCTGCGGCGGATGCCTGCGCGGTGGTGGCGGAGGAGATCGCGCAGCTGGCGTGGTGAGTTCGCAGGTGCCCCCTCACCTGCGCGTATCCCGTCACCCGCACCTGTCCCGTCACCCGCACGCGCCCCGCCCGGAGCGGCCCTGAATGGAGGGCCCCTTCATACCCGTAGTACCTGAGAGCTACATCGCAGGTGAGCTCCATGGCATGACGCGGACGACAAGTCCGGATCCGTAACTTCCCTTCCAGGCAGGCCCGATGGCCGGGCGGACTGGAAGGGATGACGACCATGGGGCGTACGCCGGGGGCAGCGGGGGCGAGCTCGTCGGGCAGGGTGGGTGAACCGGGCGGGCGGGCCGAGTCGAGCGAGTCGGCCGACTCGGGCGGGCCGGGCGAACGGAGTGCGCCGACCGAGCCGAGCGGGCCGACCGAGCCGACCGAGCCGACCGAGACGAGTGGGTCTCGGGGGACGAAGAAGGCTCGCCGCACGCACAGACTGCGCCGGGCGCTGCTCGCCACCCTGATCACCGGTGCCGTGGTCGCCCCGCTGGCCGGTGCGGCACGGCCCGAGATACCCGCTCCGAAGCCGGCCGCCCTCGCGCCGGTCACGGCGGCGACGCTGGACGAGGCGTATGCGGCCAACCGCGCCAACGCCGCCGAGGCGTCCCGCATGGCCGCGGCCAACGGCAGCCGTGAACGCGCCGCCGCGGACCGTGCGATGGCGGACCCGTCCCGTCACTTCCTCACCTTCGACGGCCGCGGCCCCGGCCTCGCGACGGAGGTCTTCGGCGACCTGGCGCACGCCGACCGCATCGCCGTCCTGGTCCCCGGCTCCGACACGTCCATCGAGACCTACGGCCGTTTCCGCAACGCCGCCCGCGCCCTGCACGAACGGCTCACCCGGGAGGCCCCCCAGGGCACGCGCACCGCGGTGGTGGCCTGGCTCGGCTACGAGACGCCGGGCACGATCAGCGCCACGGTCGCCACGGCGGGACGGGCCGAGGAGGCGGCGCCGAAGCTGCGGGAGTTCGTACGGCAACTGCGCGCCATCCCGGACCGCACGCCGAGCGCGGGCGGCGCGTCGAGCATGAGCGGCGCGTCGAAAGGGTCGGCCGAAGAGAAGCCGCACGTCTCCCTCCTCTGCCACTCCTACGGTTCGGTGGTCTGCGGCCGTGCGGCCTCCGGCCTCGATGTGGACGACATCGCCCTGATAGGCAGCCCAGGCACCGGCGTCGACACCGCGGGCGCCCTGCACACCGCGGCCCGCGTCTGGGCGGCCCGCGGCGGTGACGACTGGGTGGCCGAGGTCCCGCACGTCAGGTTCGACCTGCTCGGCACGACCGTCGGTTTCGGCACCGACCCGATGTCGCCGTCCTTCGGTGCCCGGGTCTTCGCGGCGGGCGACGGCGGCCACAGCGACTACTTCAGGCCCGGCACGACGTCCCTGACGAACCTGACCCGCATCGTCCTGGGCGAGACCTCGGAGGTGACCCATGGCTGAGTCCACTGTCGCTGGGCGTCCGCGCGTCGCCTGGCGGGGCATACCGGAGGGCATCCGGCGGGGCGCCGCTCGCGTCGACGCCGTCACCCCCGTCGAACGGGACCGGGCGGTCGACGCCCTGCGCGCCTTCGCCATCCTCGGCGTCGTGCTCGGCCACTGGCTGGTGACGGCACTGGTGGCGGAGGGCGGGTCCGGCCTGCGCACCGCGAGCCCGCTCCAGCACCTGCCCTGGCTGGCCCCGATCTCCTGGGCCTTCCAGACTCTCGCCGTGTTCTTCCTGGTCGGCGGCCATGTGGCGACCCGCGGCTACACCTCCGCCCGAGCGCGTGGCACGACGTACGGACAGTGGCTGAGGTCCCGACTGTCCCGCCTGTTCAAACCGGTGGCGGCCGTCCTCACCCTGTGGACGGTGACGTCGCTCCTGCTGCTGCTCTCGGGCACGGACATCGACACCATCCGCACCCTGGTCAAACTGGCCCTGTCCCCCTTGTGGTTCCTGCTGGTCTTCGCGGCGCTGACGGCGGTGACGCCCCTCCTCCTGCGCCTGAACCCCCTGTGGCCCCTGGCCGTCGTCCTCCATGTGGACCTCCTGCGCTTCGGCCTGGGCGGCCCCGCGTGGCTCGGCTGGGTGAACGTGGCGGCCGGCTGGCTGGTGCCGTTCAGCCTGGGCTCGGCGTGGACCCGGGGTGAGCTGGAGCGTCGCCGCGCGGGCTGGATCCTGCTGACGGCCGGCGCGGCGGCGACGGCGGCGCTGGTCGCCTGGGCGGGCTACCCCGCGTCCATGGTCGGGGTGCCCGGCGCCGGCATCTCCAACCTCAACCCACCGACCCTGGCCGCCGTCACCTTCGGCCTGGCCCAGTGCGGCCTGGCGCTGCTCCTGCGCGAGCCACTGCGCCGCACGATGCGGCGCCCCCTGGCCTGGGCGGCGGTGGCCCTGCTCAACCTCTCCGCGATGACGATCTTCCTCTGGCACCAGACGGCCCTGATGGCCACCACAGCCACGGGCCTCCTGGCAGGCCACCTCCCCGGCCTGCACACCCTCCCCGCCAACCTCACCTGGGTGGCGGCCCGCCTGGCATGGCTCCCGGTGTTCACCCTGGTCCTGGCGGCCTGCTGGACGACATTCCGCCTGTACGAACAGGGCCCGCGCCGCCCCAAGGGCCGCACCTCCAGGGTGATCCGCTCCAACCCCACCCCACAGAACGAGAAACCGAAGGCCCGTCACCATGCCTAGTGTTGACCCCGTGAACGAGGAGGAGAGGCCGAGGGCCGCCGAGGGGGAGCGGGGTTCGCGGGGGTCGGCTTCGGGGGCCGTGGGGGCTGACCGTGGGGGCTCCTTGCAGGAGCCGGCCGCTACGGCTGACGGCGAGGGTGCCTCGGCGGTGGCACCCGCAGCGCCTGACGGCGGCCACGCCTCGCACGGGCCGCGCGCAGCGGCCGACGTGGGGGTTGCCTCGCACGTGCCACCCGCAGCCGCCGATGGCGAGATCGCCCCACTGGGGCCTCCCGCAGCCGACGACGATGCCCGCACGGTCGGTGCGGGTGGGAGCACAAACGCGGCCGAAGGCCGCGTGCCCACTCCCACCCCCACCCCGGCACCCGCACCCGCACCCACACCCACACCCGCACCCGCACCCACACCCGCACCCAGGAAACGAACGCTCGCCACCGACCTCCGCAAACCCTTCGGGAGAACCTGGCTCCGCTGGCTGACCATCCTCCTCACCACCTGGATCGCCCTCGGCGTCTCCCTGGCCGGCGGCAACGAAATCAGCGAGAGCTACGACCTGAGCACGGCCGACGGCCTGATCGCCGGCTTCGCCCAAGGCATCACCCTGTGCCTGGCCCTGTGGCGCCCGGGCAGAGCCTGGGCTCTCAGCCTGACGGCCACATTCATCACCGCCATGGTCGCCCGCCCCCACCTCACCGAACTCCCAGCCCCCGCCCCAGCCCCCAACTGGCCCTGGAGCACCCCAGAAGTCATCGCCCACGCCGGCGTACTCCTGCTCCTGGCCCTTCGCGTCCCCACCCGCAGAGCCGTCGCGGCCCTCGCGGTGTCGGCCCTGGCCACCTTCGCCCTCCAGGGCCAGTTGGGCGGCACGAAGTACTCCGGCACGGGCGCCGCGGCGGTCGCCGTCTTCGCCATCGCCGTCGTCGTCGGCACCGCCCTGCGCGGCCGCAAGGAGGCCCGCACCCAACTCGTCGTGCAGGAGACGCTCACCGCGGAGGAACGAGCCCACCGCACCCTGCTGGAGGAGCGCAGCCGTATCGCCCGTGAGCTGCACGACGTGGTCGCCCACCACATGTCGGTCATCTCCATCCAGGCCCAGGTAGCCCCCCACCTCGTCGAGAACCCGTCCGACGAGCTCAAGGAAAACCTCGACGGCATCCGGCAGAACGCCCTGGAGGCGCTCACCGAACTCCGCCGCGTCCTGGGAGTCCTGCGCTCGGAACACCCCGACGCCCCGGACAACCTGGCAGCGGCCGGCACAGGCACCGGATCGGCAAGCGCCCCGCACGCCCCGCAACCCACCCTCGACCGGCTCGACGCGCTCGTGGAGAACACCCGGGCCGCCGGCCTGACCGTGACCCTCGACGTCACCGGCGAGCGCCGCCCGCTGCAGCCCGGCCTGGAGCTGTCGGCGTACCGGATCGTGCAGGAGGCGCTGAGCAACGTACTGCGCCACGCCCCCGGCGCGACCGCCCGCGTCGAAGTCGTGCACGAGCGCAGCGGCCTGACCGTGTGGGTCGCCAACTCGCGGCCGGAGCGCCCGGCGCCGCCGTCGCCGGGCGCGGGGCACGGGCTGCTCGGCATGCGGGAGCGGGCCGCGATGCTCGGCGGCGCCCTGTCGGCGCACCCGTCGCCGGACGGCGGCTACCTGGTGAGCGCCTATCTGCCCGCGTACCCGCGTCTCGACGGCCTCGGCTACGTTCCCCAGGATCCGCATCACGCCCCCGCCCCGGACAAGGACGGCACCGCATGACGAGCAGCCCCATCCGCGTACTCATCGCCGACGACCAGCAGATGGTCCGGCAGGGTTTCACCGTGCTGCTCAACACCAAGCCCGACATCGACGTGATCGGCCAGGCGGTCGACGGCCTGGACGCGGTCACGAAGGTCGCCGACCTGCTCCCCGACGTCGTGCTGATGGACATCCGCATGCCCGAACTCGGAGGCATCGAGGCCACCCGCCGTATCACCGCCGCGACCCCGCAGATCAAGGTGCTGGTGCTGACCACGTTCGACCTCGACGAGTACGTGTACGAGGCACTGCACGCGGGCGCCTCGGGCTTCCTCCTCAAGGACGCCTCCGCGGACCAGCTGGCGGAGGCGGTCCGGGTCGTGGCGGCCGGTGATGCCCTCCTCGCGCCCGGCATCACCCGGCGGCTGATCGTCGAGTTCTCCCGCCTGGTCAAGCGGCCCCGCGCACCACTCAAGGAACGTGTCGGCGACCTGACCGAACGCGAGACGGAGGTCCTCGCGCTGATCGCGCAGGGGCTGTCGAACGCGGAGATCGCCGAGCGCCTCGTCGTGGCCGAGCAGACCGTGAAGACCCACGTGGGCCGCATCCTGGTGAAGCTGGGGCTGCGGGACCGTACGCAGGCGGCGGTGTTCGCGTACGAATCGGGGTTGGTGCGGCCCGCAGGATACTGAGCGGGCCGCGGCCCACGGACCACCCGCATCCGGCCTCGACCAGCAGCGATACCCGTAGTACCTGAGATGGACCTGTGGGAACCCCTCTCACTGGGGACGACCGCGACACGGCCCTGCGCCTACCGTTCTGTACGTGACCGAGACGACTCAGATGCCGACCCCGCCGCCCGGGGACGGGGCCAAGACGCGCAGCCCCGAGTTCCGGCTGGCCGTGAACGCCGTGCAGGGGCTGCGCCAGGATCTGTTCCACGACGCCTTCGCCTACCGCCCGCTGGCCCGGATGAAGGTCGACGGCCCCGTGACCCGGCGGCTGCCCGGCCGCATGCGCGAGTACGCGACCTGGACACCGCACGCCGTGATCGCCACGATCGGCCTGCTCACACTCCTCATGTCCGCCGCCGACAACGACAGGGGCGCGCTGCTGCTCGGCCCGCTCGCCCTGATCCCGATCCTGCTGACCATGGTCCGGCCGGTCGGAGCGTTCTGGCTGTCGATGGCGGCCACCCCGGTCAGCCAGGTCTTCGGCAGTTCGTGGGACGGCTGGCCGTGGCTGCCCGCGACCTTCCTCTGCCATCTGACCGTGCTGACGGTCGTGGCCATACGCACCAGGCCCCGCACGGCCGCCTACATGTGGGTTGTCACCGCGGCGTACGCCTTCGCGGCGGACGTGCTGTTCGGGTCGCCCGGCTACTACGGCACGAACTCCGGCCCGATGCTGATCCTCTCCGCACTGATGCTGCTCGTCGTCGCCGTCTGGCACACGCGCAAGGAGGCCCGGCAGGAGGTCACCGCCCAGCAGACCGTGACCGCGCAGGAGCGCTCCAGGCGCACCCTGCTGGAGGAGCGCACGAACATCGCCCGGGAACTGCACGACGTGGTGGCCCACCACATGTCGGTCGTCGCCATCCAGGCGGAGGCCGCCCCCTACCGGGTGGAGAACCCTCCGCCGGAGCTGGAGCGGGCCTTCGTCACCATCCGGGAGAACGCGGTGGCGGCCCTCACCGAACTGCGCCGCGTCCTGGGCGTCGTCCGCGCCGAGGACTACGAGGCCCCGGACGCCCCGCAGCCCACGCTCGCCGACCTGGACGCGCTGCTGGCCAATGTGCGGGACGCGGGACTGAGCGTGGACAAGACGGTGATCGGCGCGGTCCGCGAGCTGCCGCCCGGTGTGGAGCTGTCGGCGTACCGGATCGTGCAGGAGGCGCTGAGCAACAGCCTGCGGCACGCGCCCGGCGCGAGCGCCCGGGTGGAGGTCGGATACGTTCTCGGTGGTCTCGGCCTGCGCATAGTCAACGGGCCGCCGCCCGCGCCGGCCCTCGTGAAGCCCTCGCCGGGTGCCGGGCACGGCATCACCGGGATGCGGGAGCGCGTCAGCATGCTGAACGGTGAGATGACGGCGGACCGGACGGAGGACGGCGGCTACGAGGTGGCCGTGTTCCTGCCGGTCGCCATGACGACAGAGGACGGCTCATGACCATCCGTGTGCTGATCGCGGACGACCAGATGATGGTGCGCGAGGGCTTCTCGGTCCTGCTGAACGCGATGCCGGACATCGAGGTCGTCGGCGAGGCGGTCAACGGACGGGAAGCGGTGGACCGGGTCCGCGAACTCACCCCGGACGTCGTGCTGATGGACATCCGCATGCCGGAGCTCAACGGCATCGAGGCGACCCGGGAGATCGTCGCGGCCGACGGCGCGGCGAAGGTGCTGGTGCTGACCACCTTCGACCTCGATGAATACGTGTACCAGGCGCTGCGCGCGGGAGCCTCCGGCTTCCTGCTGAAGGACGCCTCGGCTCGCCAACTCGCCGACGGGGTGAGGGTGGTGGCGGCCGGCGAAGCCCTTCTCGCCCCCTCCATCACACGGCGGCTGATCACGGAGTTCTCGAAGCTGTCCGACTCCCCGCGTCTGATGTCGTCCGCGCACGCGGCGTACGGGGATCTGACCGAGCGGGAGACGGAGGTGCTGGTGCTGATCGCGCAGGGCCTGTCGAACCAGGAGATAGCCGAGCGGCTGGTGGTCGCCGAGTCGACGATCAAGACCCACGTCAGCCGGATCCTGGTGAAGCTGGGCCTGCGGGACCGTACGCAGGCGGCGGTGTTCGCCTACGAGGCGCGGCTGGTCACGCCGGGCTGAGCGGACACCCCTGGTCAGGGAGGGGGAGGTGGGGCTAACGTCCGGGCATGGCAGCTCCTTCCGCCCTCGCGTTCGACCCGTGGGACCCGGCGTTCCTCGCCGACCCGTACCCCGCCTACGCAGAACTGCGGGACAGGGGCCGGGTGCACTGGTTCGAGCCCACGAACCAGTGGCTGGTCCCGCATCACGCGGACGTCTCGGCGTTGCTGCGCGACCGTCGCCTCGGCCGGACGTACCAGCACCGTTTCACCCACGAGGACTTCGGGCGGACGGCGCCGCCGCCGGAGCACGAGCCGTTCCACGTCCTGAACGACCACGGGATGCTCGATCTGGAGCCGCCGGACCACACCCGGATCCGCCGGCTGGTGTCGAAGGCGTTCACGCCGCGCACGGTGGAGCAGCTGAAGCCGTATGTGCAGGGGCTGGCGGGTGAGCTGGTGTCGGGGCTGGTCGAAGCGGGTGGCGGTGATCTGCTGACGGACGTCGCGGAGCCCCTGCCGGTCGCGGTGATCGCCGAGATGCTGGGGATTCCCGAGTCGGACCGGGCGCAGCTGCGGCCCTGGTCGGCGGACATCTGCGGGATGTACGAGCTGAACCCGTCCGAGGAGACGGCGACCAAGGCGGTCCGCGCCTCGGTCGAGTTCTCGGAGTACCTGCTGGAGCTGATCGCGGCCCGCCGCAAGGAGCCGGGCGACGACCTGATCTCGGGCCTGATCGCCGCGTACGACGAGGGCGACCGGCTCACCGAGCAGGAGATGATCTCGACGGCGGTCCTCCTGCTGAACGCCGGCCACGAGGCCACGGTGAACTCCACGGTCAACGGCTGGTGGGCGCTGTTCCGCAACCCCGACCAGCTGGCCGCCCTGCGCGCCGACCACTCCCTGATCCCCTCGGCGATCGAGGAGCTGATGCGTTACGACACCCCGCTGCAGCTCTTCGAGCGCTGGGTCCTGGACGACATCGAGATCGACGGCACGACGATCCCGCGCGGCGCGGAGATCGCCATGCTGTTCGGCTCCGCCAACCACGACGCGACGGTCTTCGAGACCCCGGCCGAGCTGGACCTCACCCGCAAGGAGAATCCGCACATCTCCTTCAGCGCCGGCATCCACTACTGCATCGGCGCCCCGCTGGCCCGCATCGAACTGGCCGCCTCGATGAGGGCCCTGCTGGAACAGGCCCCGACGCTTCGCCTGGCGGCGGAGCCGGAGCGCAAGCCGAATTTTGTGATCCGGGGGCTGGAGGGGTTGAGCGTCGAGGTGGGGTGATCACTCGACCGGCTGATCGCTGAGCGAATCCCGATCGAGGGTCGTCGGCGGCTCGTCAAGCTGGTGCCTGCCTACGAAGGGAGGCACCATGACGGTTATGGCAGAGCGTGCGTCGTCTCAGTTGTCGGTGGACATGTTCGAGCGGATCGCGGAATTCGCCGCTCGCGAGGACGAGACCGTCAGCTTCGAGTTCATCGGCGGACGGATCGGGGTCAGGAAAGTGACGAACGGCAGCCACGGCGAGATCGCGATGTGGTTGGTCTTCAAGTGCAAGCAAGCACGACCTGACCTCACCCTCTATACGACGAACCAGGGGCTGAAGGTCGAGGCGTACCGCAGGGGCCGGGCCCGACCCGACGCTCTGCTCGCGCCGGTGGGTTACTTCAACGGCCAGGGCGACTGGGCCAGGCCAGACGGCGTGTTGATGGCCGTCGAGATCACGTCGTACGACTCGGACACACACAACCGCGACCGTGTCGAGAAGCCCCGTGCATATGCCGAGGCAGGCATCCCCGTCTTCCTGCTGATCGACCGGGACAATCTCTCAGTCCTCGTGCACACCACCCCCGATCTGGAGGACGGTTACCGCGAGATCCACACGGTGCGGCTGGGGGGCAAGGTCACTCTCCCCGCCCCCGTAGGCATCGACCTCGACACCGAGGAACTCAAGCAGTACGTCGACTGATCCCCGTCAGGTCGTCATGTCCCGCCGCCGCAACCCCGCGAGCCCAGCGGCCACCAGGCCCGCCGCCAGTGCCAGAAGCACCAGCACCGGCCCCCACTCCATCCCCCCGCCCGGCAGCTTCGGCAGATGCCCGAACGGGGACAGGTCCAGGACCGCCTGCGGAACGTCGAGCGCCGGGCCCACCCAGCCGATCAGCAGCACCGCGCCGGCCACTCCCCACGCCGCCATCGCCGCTCGCGGCAGCACCCCGTACAGGAGGACCGCCAGGCCGCCGACGACCCAGACCGCGGGGAGTTGGACCAGGCAGGCGCCCAGGATCGGGCCGAGCTGTTCGCCGTAGCCGACGGCGAAGCCGAGGCCGGCCAGGAGCATGATCAGGGCCGAGCCGGCGAAGGCGATCACGAGGTGGCCGGCCGCCCAGCGCAGGCGGCCCACCGCGTTCGCGAGGATCGGTTCCGCACGCATCGACGTCTCCTCGCCGTGCAGCCGCAGGACGGATGCCACCACGTACAGGGCGGCGATCAGGCCGAGCATGCCGACCATCGAGGCGAGGAAGGCGTCGGTGATGCCGGACTGGCCGCCCATCCGCTGGAAGATCTCGCGGGCGTTGTCGTTGTCGCCGACCAGGTCGGCCACGCCGTCGGTGAGCCCGCCGTAGACGACCCCGGCGAGGAAGAAGCCGATGCTCCAGCCGAGCACGCTGCCGCGCTGGAGTCGCCACGCGAGCGCGCCCGCGGTGCCGAGGCGGCCGTCGGCCGGACCGGGCCGGGCGGGCAGGAAGCTCATGCCGACGTCCCGGCGCCCGGCGAGTTCGTAGGCCACCACGCCCTGGACGACGGTCGCCCCCGCGAACAGCAGCAGGACCCACCAGCGTTCGTGCGCGAACGGCCGCAGGTTCTCCAGCCAGCCCAGCGGTGACACCCACGTCAGCGCCGACGAACCGTCGTCCGACGCCGAGTCGCCCGCCGCGCGCAGCACGAACGCGGCGCCCACCAGCCCCGCCGTCAGCCCCCGTGCCAGCCGGGCGCTCTCCGTGAACTGGGCGACGACCGCCGCGAGCGTGGCGAAGACCATGCCGACCCCGGCGAGACCGAGCCCGAACGCCAGCGCGCCGGACGCGCCCTGGCCCGCGAGACCGGCGGTCACCAGCACCGCCAGTACGGCATTCGCGACCGCCGCCGTCAGCAGGGCCGCCGTCAGGGAGGCCCGCCGGCCCACCATCCCGGACGCCACCAGCTCCTGACGGCCGCTCTCCTCCTCGTCACGGGTGTGCCGTACGACGAGGAGCATGCTCAGCACGGCCGCGAGGGCGCCCGCGTACACGCCGACCCGCCAGGCCGTCAGGGCGCCGATCGAGTCGCCGAAGACGGGGCCGATCAAGGCGCGGAAGGAGGCGTTGGTGGCGGTGTCCTGCACCAGGTCGGCCCGGTCGGCCGGGGTGGCGTACAGGTTCTCCAGGGTGTTCGGCATGGAGAGGATCATCAGCGCGTTCACCGCCACCCAGACCGGGATCATCACCCGGTCGCGGCGCAGGGCGAAGCGCAACAGCGTGCCCGTGCCGGCGAGTTGGCGGGTGCCGCGGCCGGTCCGTACGGCGAAGTCCCCGGTCGTCGTGGTCGCCGTCGTCATCGGGTCACCTCGCTGATGTCGGCCTGGTAGTGCCGCAGGAACAGCTCCTCCAGCGTCGGCGGCGTCGAGGTCAGCGACCGTACGCCGGACTCGCTGAGCGACCTGAGGACGGCGTCGAGCTTGTCGGTGTCGACCTGGAGGCGGACGCGGTGGCCCTGACCCCTCTCCATTGACTGAAGGGCGAGGTCGTGGACTCCGGGCAGCTGCGCCAACCCGTTGGGCGGACCGACCAGTTCGGCCGTGACGCTGGTCCGCGTCAGATGGCGCAGGTCGGCCAGGGAGCCGCTCTCGACCGTACGGCCCTTGCGGATGATGCTGACCCGGTCGCAGAGTTCCTCGACCTCGCTGAGGATGTGCGAGGAGAGCAGGATCGTACGGCCGCGCTCGCGCTCCTCCTCGACGCAGCGCTGGAAGACCTCCTCCATCAGCGGGTCCAGGCCGGACGTCGGCTCGTCGAGGATCAGCAGGTCGACGTCGGAGGCGAACGCGGCGACGAGGGCGACCTTCTGGCGGTTGCCCTTGGAGTACGTGCGGCCCTTCTTCGTCGGGTCCAGCTCGAACCGCTCGACCAGCTCGGAGCGGCGCTGCTTGTCGAGGCCCCCGCGCAGCCGGCCGTACAGGTCGATGACCTCACCGCCGGACAGGTTCCGCCACAGCGTCACATCACCCGGCACGTACGCGATCCGGCTGTGCACCTCCACCGCGTCCGCCCAGGGGTCGCGGCCGAGTACCTGCGCGCCGCCCGAGTCGGCGCGCAGCAGGCCGAGCAGGACGCGGATGGTCGTCGACTTGCCGGCGCCGTTGGGGCCGAGGAAGCCGTGGACCTCGCCGGTCTCGACGTCCAGGTCGAGGCCGTCGAGTGCATGCGTCTTGCCGAACGACTTGTGCAGTCCGGAGACGGTGATTGCCTTCGTCATGCTTCAGAACGTACGCTTCTTTCAGAAATTTGTGAAGTTAAGGAAGCGTAGAAACCCTCGATAGGATGGGTGCATGACGGAATCAGTCGGCGCAGGGGCGGCAGGCCGGGACGCGGAATCCGTGTCGAAGTTCGTGGAGTCCTTCGCGGCGCAGCTCGTCGAGGCCGGGATGCAGCGCATGGCCGCCCGCGTCTTCGCCGCGCTGCTCTCCTCCGACAAAGGCGTGCTGACCTCCGCCGAACTGAGCGAACAGCTCCGTATCAGCCCCGCGGCCGTCTCCGGGGCGGTGCGCTACCTGTCCCAGACGCACATGGTGACGCGCGAGCGGGAGCCCGGCTCGCGCCGCGAGCGCTACCGGGTGCACGGCGACCAGTGGTACGAGGCCCTGACCAACCGCGAGGCCGTGCTCAAGCGGTGGGAGGTGGCCCTGCGCGAGGGCGTCACCAGCCTCGGCGCCGACACCCCGGCCGGACGCCGGCTGGCCGAGACGCTCGCCTTCTTCGAGTTCGTGGACACCGAGGTCGCGGCGATGATGGAGCGCTGGCGAGCCCACCGCGCGAAGACCTTCGGCCAGGGCTGACCCGCCCCGCTCTCCGCACCCTCGGCGACCGCGACCGCGCCCCGCAGGCCCGCAGGGCGGCTCACCGCCCCGGCAGCATCAGCCGCAGCCCGCCCTCGCCCACGGTCCACGTCCGTCTGCGTACCGGCCCGGAGACGGCCGTGTCGGCCCGGTAGCGGAAGTGGGCGCCCGAGACGGTCACCGTCCGGCCCTCGGCCCGCAGCGGTGTGGCCTCCGCGCCGACCGAAGCGGGGCGCACCTCCACCTCGGCCACCCCGGCGAGCCCCGGCGCCACCGACACCGCCTCAACAGGCTGGTCGAGGTCCACCAGCGTCGTCCCGTCGACCTCGACCCGCAGCCGCGACGGTCCCGTCTCGGCAGGGGAGGGGCCGCGCGCCGGCACCAGGGTCCGTACGAGCGACTGACACGTCCGCAGCCAGGGCCGCCCCGCAATCGACCCCACCGCGGTGGCCCCGGCCGGCGCGGCGGGGTCCCGTATCGGCGGGATCCGCAGCGCGCCCAGCACCACCCCGTCGCTGTCGTCCACGAGCAGGTCCAGCCGCTGCTCCACCCCGTCCAGCACCGCCCGGGCCGCCGCCACCGCCCCTATGGGCAGTCCGAGGGATCCGGCCAGGGCCAGCGCACCGCCGACCGGCACCACCGACAGCACACATTCGGCCAGCTCCCGCTGCCGGTGCAGCACCGTCACCGCGCGCATCAGCGCCCGGTCGTCGCCCACGACCACGGGCCGCCGAGACCCCCGTCGGGTCAGCGCCCTGGCGAATTCGTCGGAATCGTCCGGCAGACAGACCTTCGTGGCCGCACCCGCGCTGAGCACGTCTTTCGCGATCCTGACGGACTCCCCGTCCGTCCTCCGAGCAACCGGATCGATCACCACCAGCAGCTGATCGGACGTCGCGAAAGTCGCCACCTCGGCCATGCCTCGCTTCCTCGGGTAGCATCTTTGTGCAAGAGCCCCTTGCGCTATTGCGCCAGGGGCTTCGTCTATTCCGGGGCTATCCGGTCCGACGGTTCGCGGCCAACGACGGTCGCGTCCGGTCGAGGTGTACACGGTGGAAGACCTCCGCGTACACCCCTGACCTTGGACATGCCCCGCCCGGAAGGGGTGTACGCGCGTGCCCGCACTTGTGCTGCTCGGTGCTCAGTGGGGTGACGAAGGCAAGGGAAAGGCGACGGACCTGCTAGGCGGCTCCGTCGACTATGTGGTGCGCTACCAGGGCGGCAACAACGCCGGCCACACGGTAGTCGTGGGCGATCAGAAGTACGCCCTTCACCTGCTCCCTTCCGGAATCCTGTCCCCGGGGTGCACCCCGGTCATCGGAAACGGCGTCGTCGTCGACCCGTCGGTCCTGTTCTCCGAGCTGAACGGGCTGAACGAGCGCGGCGTGGACACGTCGAAGCTCCTGATCAGCGGTAACGCTCACATCATCACGCCGTACAACGTGACGGTGGACAAGGTGACGGAACGCTTCCTCGGGAAGCGGAAGATCGGGACGACCGGCCGCGGCATCGGCCCGACCTACGCGGACAAGATCAACCGCGTGGGCATCCGGGTCCAGGACCTCTACGACGAGTCGATCCTGACCCAGAAGGTCGAGGCGGCCCTCGACGTCAAGAACCAGGTCCTCACCAAGCTCTACAACCGGCGCGCGATCGCCGTCGACCAGGTGGTCGAGGAGCTGCTGGGCTACGCCGACAAGCTCGCGCCGTACGTCGCCGACACGGTCCTCGTCCTCAACCAGGCCCTGGAGCAGGACAAGGTGGTCCTCTTCGAGGGCGGCCAGGGCACGCTGCTCGACATCGACCACGGGACCTATCCCTTCGTCACGTCCTCCAACCCCACCGCCGGTGGTGCGTGCACGGGTGCCGGCGTGGGCCCCACGAAGATCAGCCGGGTCATCGGCATTCTCAAGGCGTACACGACGCGCGTCGGGTCCGGTCCCTTCCCGACCGAGCTCTTCGACGAGGACGGCGAGGCGCTGCGCCGCATCGGTGGCGAGCGGGGCGTGACGACCGGCCGTGACCGCCGCTGCGGCTGGTTCGACGCGGTGATCGCCCGGTACGCGACCCGCGTGAACGGTCTGACGGACTTCTTCCTCACCAAGCTGGACGTCCTGACCGGCTGGGAGCAGATCCCGGTCTGCGTGGCGTACGAGATCGACGGCAAGCGCGTCGAGGAGCTCCCGTACTCCCAGACCGACTTCCACCACGCCAAGCCGGTCTACGAGATGCTGCCCGGCTGGTCCGAGGACATCTCGAAGGCCAAGTCGTTCTCCGACCTCCCGAAGAACGCCCAGGCCTACGTCAAGGCACTGGAGGAGATGTCCGGCGCCCCGATCTCCGCGATCGGCGTGGGTCCGGGCCGGGACGAGACGATCGAGATCAACTCGTTCCTGTGAGCCGAGAGGGGCGCCCCGCCGGGGGCGCCCCTTTCTCCTGATGGACCAGTGAACGGGCGGGACGCGCAGGGCGCCCATAGCGTGAGGTCGTACGACTCAGCGACGACCGGAACGAGGGTGTGTCATGCGCGTGCTGCTCAAGGCGAATCTGGACACGGAGAAGGGGAACCAGGCGATCCGCGCCGGCAAGCTGCCCCAGGTGATCCAGGAACTCATGGAGAAGATCAAGCCGGAGGCCGCCTACTTCACCACCGAGCACGGGATGCGCACGATGTTCCTCTTCTTCGATCTGGAGGATCCCTCCCAGATGCCGGTGATCGCCGATCCGCTGTTCTTCGAACTGGGCGCCAAGGTGGACTACACGCCGGTGATGAACGCCGAGGACGTCCAGAAGGGTCTCGCCCAGCTGAAGATCAGCTGATGGTCAGCTGAAGACGATCATCGACCCCTGCGCCAGACTCCGCGTCGCCGCCGCGTGCAGTCCCAGCCACACGTGCCGTTCGCGGGAGAAGGGGCTCGGGTCGTAGGGGGCAGCGACCGCCGGCTCCTCCAAGGACGTGGGGGAGAGCGGGGGTTGCGGCGGCGCCGGGGGGTTGGCCGGGTCGATGCCGATGACCTGGGCCACGAACTCCAGCTCGCGCAGGAGCCCCTGGGAGGAGCCCAGGGGGCCGCCGCCCGCCAGGAGTTCGTCGTTGGCGAGCGGGTCCGGGAAGTCGACGGGGACGTAGGCGCCCGCGTGGTCGTAGTGCCAGACCAGGTGGGACTGCTGGGCCGTCGACTCGAACATCTCCAGGAGCTGTTCGTAGTCGCCGCCCAGGTCGTCGACCGGGGTCACCGGGAGGCCGCAGACCTGGAGCAGATACGCGCGGCGCAGGAAGTGCAGGGCGTCGTAGTCGAAACCGGCGACCGGGGCGACGTCGCCGGACAGGCCCGGCATGTACTGGTACACCGGCACCGGCGGCAGCCCGGCCTCGGCCAGCACCTTGTTGTATTGCGCGAGTTCTTCGGCGAACGGGTTGTCGGGGGTGTGGCACAACACGTCGACGAGCGGTACCAGCCACAGGTCACAGGCCAAAAGAGGGCTCCTCACACAGCGGTCACACGGCGTGGCAAAGGCGTAGCACAGTGGGTAGCACGGTGGTCAGGGAAGGGTAATCGGTGCGGGTCCGGGGCGGACCCCCTCATGCCGGTCTTCGTGGGGCTCTTCAGGGCCCCGGGCTCTTCCGGGGCTTGTCATGCAAGTCCCCGCTCGTGCAGGTCCCATACCCACACTCCGTCCACCCACTTCACCGGACCGCCCACCAGCTTCTCCAGACGCACGTCGAGGGCCTTTCGCAGCTCCCGCTGGTGGGTCACCCGGCCGCCAGTCGCTCGATCAGGGCGAGAGCGTTCGCGTCGTGGTCGGCGATGATCGAGCGGGCCGTGGGCAGGTCGCGGCGCATCAGGGCGTCGACCAGTTCGGTGTGCCGGGACCACAGGTGGCCGCGCAGATCGTCGAGGCGGCGCAGATGCTGGACCGCGCAGACCCAGGACTGCACGCGCAGCCGGTGCAGGAAGTCGGAGAGGTACGGGTTCCCGAAGAGGGCGCCGAGTTCGCGCCAGAAGCGCAGGTCGTAGCCGATGAGCACGGTGAGGTCGCCTGCCGTGGCGGCGCGCTGCGCCTCCTCGGCGCGGCGGCGTACCCCGACGGCGGCGGCCAGGACGCGCGGGTCGTCGGGGTCCCGGTGGCCCGTCTGGTCGGTGGCCAGGACCTGGAACATGCCGTCGGTGACCAGGCCGCGGGCCTCGATGATGCCGCGGTAGTCGTCGACGGAGTACTCGTGCACGCGGAAGCCGCGGTGCTGGTCGGCCTCCAGGAGGCCCTGCGCGGAGAGGTCGACGAGTGCCTCTCGGACCGGGGTCGCGGAGACGCCGTACTGGTCGGCGATCTCCTTGACCGTGAACTCCCGGCCTGCCTGGAGCCGCCCGGACAGTACCTCGTCGCGCAGTGCGTCCGCGATCTGCTGCCGCAGGGTGCTGCGGGTCACGGAGCCGTTGCCGCCGGTGCCGGTGCCGGGCATGGTGAGGGCGTCTCCCGTCGTCGCGATGAGGTGGCGTGCGTACGTATGTCTACGAGCACGCCACCTTACGCGTTCGGCTTCCGGGTGAGATTCCCGTGACGGCCGGACCTTTTCGCCCCCGCCGCCCCTACCCGTCCCGTCCCTGGGGGCTGCCGCCCCCAGACCCCCGCCGTCGGCCTGAACGGCCTCGTCCTCGAACGCCGGACGGGCTGGATCTGCCGGGGCCGGCGTCGAGAGGCGAGGCCGCCTACGGGTCGGCAACCCCTTGGACGCCTACTCCACGTACCCGTCCGCCACAGCCAGCGCAGCGTCCAGCGCCGCGAGGCCCTCCTTCAGTTCCGCCTCCGTCACGTTGCAGGGCGGGACGACGTGGGTGCGGTTCATGTTCACGAAGGGCCAGATGCCGCCCGCCTTCGCGGCGGAGCCGAACGCTGCCATGGGGGCGTTGGCCTCACCCGTCGCGTTGTAGGGCACCAGCGGCTCGCGGGTCTCCCGGTTCTTGACCAGTTCGAGCGCCCAGAACATGCCGACGCCGCGGACCTCGCCGACGGAAGGGTGACGTTCGGCCAGCTCACGCAGTGCGGGTCCGACGACTTCGGAGCCGAGCCGGGCGGCGTTCTCGACGACGCCCTCCTCGGCCATGACGTTGATCGTCGCGACGGCGGCCGCGCAGGCCAGCGGGTGCCCGGAGTAGGTCAGACCACCGGGGTACGGCCGCTTCGCGAAGGTCTGTGCGATGGCCCCGGAGATGGCCACGCCGCCCAGCGGCACGTACCCGGAGTTCACGCCCTTGGCGAAGGTCATCAGGTCGGGGGTGACGTCGAACAGGTCCGCCGCGAACCACTCACCGGTCCGCCCGAACCCCGCCATGACCTCGTCCAGGATGAAGACGATCCCGTACTTGTCGCAGATCTCGCGGACGCCCGCCAGATAGCCGGCCGGCGGAATCATGATCCCGGCCGTCCCGGGAACCGTCTCCAGGATGATCGCGGCGACGGTCGACGGGCCCTCGAAGGCGATCGTCGTCTCCAGGTGCTCCAGCGCCCGCGCGCACTCCTGCTCCTCGGTCTCGGCGTAGAACCGGGAGCGGTAGAGGAAGGGCGCCCAGAAGCGCACGACACCGGCCGCGGCGCTGTCGGAGGCCCAACGGCGCGGGTCGCCGGTGATGTTCACGGCCTGCTGCGTACCGCCGTGGTACGACCGGTACGCCGACATCACCTTCGGCCGCCCGGTGTGCAGCCGGGCCATCCGTACGGCGTGCTCCACGGCGTCCGCGCCGCCGTTGGTGAAGAAGATCTTGTCCAGGTCGCCCGGCGTCCGCTCGGCGATCAGCCGCGCCGCCTCGGACCGGGCCTCGACGGCGAAGGCGGGCGCGAAGGTGGTCAGGTGTGCGGCCTGCTCCTGTATCGCGGCGACGACCTTCGGGTGCTGGTAGCCGATGTTCGTGTAGACGAGCCCGCTGGTGAAGTCGAGGTAGCGGTTGCCGTCGTAGTCCCAGAAGTACGACCCCTCCGCACCGGCGACGGCGAGCGGGTCGATGAGTTCCTGAGCGGACCAGGAGTGAAAGACGTGCGCACGGTCCGCGGCCTTCACGGCGGCGCCGGCCTCGGGATTTGGCTGAGGGGTCATGCGGCCGAGCGTACGGGTGGGCCCTTCGGGCGCGATATCGGCGTCCTGTCTGCGGTCGGTCGGTTTCCACGACAGGTTGTCGACGCTTCATGGAACGGCATCAGTCATTGACAGCAGGCTGTCTAAGTGGCAGGATGTTGTCATCTTCGAGGTCTCCAGGAGGAGCCATGAGCAAGCCCGTATACCTCGCCGTCTACAACACGCTGGCCGACTGGGAGCCGGGCCACGCCACCGCCCAGCTCGCCCGCGCCGGATTTGAGATCCGTACGGTCGGCCCGACCCTGGAACCCGTCAGGACCGTCGGCGGGCTGCGCATCCAGCCCGACCTGGCCCTGGACGACGTACGGCCGTCCGACGCGGCCCTGCTGATCCTCCCGGGCGCCGACCTCTGGGACACGGGCGACGAGCTCGCCCCGTTCGCCCGCAGGGCGCGGGAGTTCCTGGACGCGGGTGTGCCCGTCGCCGCGATCTGCGGGGCGACGGCCGGGATGGCGCGCGAGGGGCTGCTCGACGACCGGGACCACACCAGCGCGATCTCCTTCTACCTGGCCGCGACCGGCTACGGCGGCGGCGAGCGGTACGTCGAGTCCGACGCCGTCACCGACGGCGGGCTCGTCACCGCCGGCCCGACCGAACCCGTCGCCTTCGCCCGGGAGATCCTGCGGCTGCTGAAGGTGTACGACGACGAGGCCGTCGACGCCTGGTACCGCCTCTTCCACGACTCCGACGCCGAGGCGTACGCCGTACTCGAGAAGGCCGGAGTGCTGTGAGCGAGGAACGCCAGGATCTGCTGAGCCGCAGCGCGCTCGGTGTCTTCAGGCTCAATGGCCAGTTCCTCGCGGTCGCCGAGGAACTGGCCCGGCCGGCGGGGCTGACGGCGGCCTGGTGGCAGGTGCTGGGCGCGGTGCTCGGCGAACCCCTGCCCGTCGCCGGCGTCGCCCGCGCCATGGGCATCACCCGGCAGAGCGTGCAGCGCATCGCGGACCTGCTGGTGGAGAAGGGGCTGGCCGAATACCGGCCGAACCCCGCGCACCGCCGGGCGAAGCTGCTCGCGCCGACCGAGGAGGGGCACGCGGCGATCTCCAGGATCAACCCCGGGCACGCCGCCCTCGCGGACCGGCTGGCCGACGCCTTCGGGGACGCGGAGCTCGCCGAGGCCGTACGGGTTCTGGAACGGTTGTCGAAGGTCCTCGACGGGATCGACGCTCCTGTTACCGAACCGTAGACACCGCCCCTCTCACCTCCCGGTATGCCGCACTATCGTGGGGCCGTCGCGTAGGCGGGGGCTTGCGTGGGTGGGGTTGGGGGCGAGCGATGGAGAAGCTGGGGTCGGGTGATCCACAGCGGATCGGGGCTTATCGGCTGCTGGCGCGGCTGGGAGCGGGCGGCATGGGGGACGTGTACCTCGCCCGCTCCGACCGCGGCCGTACCGTCGCCGTGAAACTCGTCCGGCGGGAGCTGGCCGCCCAGGAGGAGTTCCGGGCCCGGTTCCGGCAGGAGGTGCAGGCCGCGCGGCAGGTCGGCGGGTTCTGGACCGCGCCGGTGCTGGACGCGGACACCGAGGCCGACGTGCCCTGGGTCGCCACCGGGTATGTCGCCGGGCCCAGCCTGCAGCGAGTCGTCGGGCGCGACCACGGGGCCCTGCCCGAGCGCTCGGTGCGGATCCTGACGGCCGGGCTGGCGCACGCGCTCAAGGACATCCATGCCGCGGGGATAGTGCACCGGGATCTGAAACCGTCCAATGTGCTGGTCACCATCGACGGGCCCCGCGTGATCGACTTCGGGATCGCCCGGGCGCTGGAGACCGTGGGCGGCGAGAGCGGGCTCACCCGCACCGGCGCGCTCGTCGGCTCGCCGGGCTTCATGGCGCCCGAGCAGGTGCGCGGGGACCGGATCACGCCCGCGTGCGACGTGTTCTGCCTGGGCTCGGTGCTCTCGTACGCCGCGACCGGCAGGCTGCCCTTCGGCTCCGTCGACAGCGGCGCGCACGCCCTGATGTTCCGCATCGCCCAGGAGGAACCGGACCTGGAGGGGGTGCCCGAGGGGATCGCCGAGCTGGTGCGGGACTGCCTGCGCAAGGACCCGGGCGCCCGGCCGACACTGGACCGGATCCTGGAGCGTACGGGGGCCGAGGACACCGTCTCCGGGGGGCGGTCCCGGGATCCGTGGCTGCCGAGTGCGCTGGTGGCGCAGCTGGGGCGGCATGCGGTGCGGCTGCTGGACGCGGAGGATCCGGTCGGGCCGGGGGAAGCCGGCGGAGCCGGGGGAGCGGAGGGGTCCGCGAGGCCCGGAGGTCCGGCAGGGCCCGCGCGTTCCGGCACGGCGGAGGGTGGCTCCGGGGAGCCGACCCCCGCGGCCTCGCCCGAGCACGCCCCGGCCGCCGGGGCGACTCCGCCGGACCAGCTCCCCACCGCCGCCGCGACCCGGATCGGCCCGCCGCCGGCGCCGGGTGCCCCGCCCGGCGGCGCCTTCGGAGACGCCGCCGCCCCCGGCGGCGCCCCGGCCTACGGCTCTCCGCAGCAGCACCCGCAGCAGCCGGCGTACGGCTACCCGGAGCCCGGCCCGCACTCGCCCTACGGCCCGGCCCCGTCGTACGGCGCCACACCCTCGTACGGCCCGAACCCGCCGTACGGTCCCGGCTCGTCGTACGGCCCCACCCCGCCGTACGACGTACCGCTGCCGTACCTTCCCAGCGCCCCCGAGGAGCCCCGCCGCAGCGGTCGTTCCACGGTGGCCCTCGTCCTCATCGCGCTGGTCGTCGCGCTCGCCGCCGGTGGTTCGGTGTACGGGCTGATGAACGGCGGCGGTGGGGACCGGACCGGCGGTGATCCGGCCGTCTCCCCGACCGTCACCACCGACACGACCGGCTCCGGGGGCGACGACCCGACCGCCCCCGGCCCGTCCCCGAGCCCGGCCACCTCGGCGCCGGGGGACGGTGTGATCCCGGCCGGCTTCCTGGGCACCTGGACGGCCTCGATCGACAACGCGGACGGCGCGAACACCCGCCGGCTGACCATCCGGCAGGGCGAGGTCGGCGACACGGTTCTCTCCCTCGTCGCCGACGGTCCCGCCGGAACCGGCACCTACCACTGCGAGTTCGAGGCGGGCCTGACCCGGGCGCCGGTCGGGAACGGCCCGTTGGCGATGGGCCCGTCCACCGTGACGACCGGCGAGCCCGCCACCTCCTGTTCGCCGGGCGGCGCCACCGAGATCACGCTGCTGCCGGACGGCCGGCTGGAGCGGGTGAACACGAGCAGCGGCGAGAAACTGACGTACCGGAAGCAGTAGGAGGAACGGCGGCGTGATTCCGGTGAACGCCCCTTTCCTGTGCGGTAGTTGAACAAAACGCGAACTCCCGCAGGAGTCGGTCGTATGTTCCCCTGTGCGCGCGTACGGTGACCCCACCATCCGACTCCGGGGAGTAGCGGGGGCACCCACGTGGAGTGGCTGAGCGCAGAGAACGTCGTGGCCATCGGGACGGCGGTCATCGGTGTCGTCGCGTCCGGTGTCATGGTCTGGTACGAGCGCCGGGTGCCGCGCCGCAAGCGGATCGGCTATCGCGTCCAGATGGACAACGCGATCGGCGACGACGTGCGCTCGGGCCGGGAGAACCGGCGCCTGGGCCTGTTCGACGAGGCGCCGGGCATGGTCGACGCCACGCTGGTCCTGCTGCGCATAGAGAACGACGGCTCGCAGAGCATCGACCGCGACGACTACACGAGCCCCGAACGGCACGGGCTGACCGCGGTGTTCACCGACCGCACGATTCGCGGTGTCTCGGTCACGCAGCCGACCGACATCGACCACATCATGGACCACTTCAGCGCCGACCGCGGCTTCGGCTACGACGGCAACCGGCTGCGCATCCCGCGGGTGCCGCTCAACCGCGGCGACTACTTCAAGCTGCTCGTGCTGCTCTCCGGCGGTGACGTGGGACGCGAGATACGGCTGTACGGCGGGATCCGGGAAGGCGAGGTGCACCCCAACCGCAGTGCGACCCCGGACGAGAAGGAGAACGTCTTCAGCCTCCCGGCGCGGGTGTTCACCGCCCTGCTCACGGCGTCCGTGCTGGTGCTCGCCGGGATCGTCGTCTTCCGGGACGGCAATCCGATCGAGTGCGAACGGGGCGGGCTGACGGTGACCGGCTCGACCGCGTTCGCGCCCGTGATCGAGACGCTCGCGAAGGACTACGAGGGCAAGTGCCAGGGCGCCGACATCACGGTCGAGGCGCGCGGCAGCGAGCTCGGTGTCGTCGAACTCGACGCGCTGGCGCGCCGGTCGAAGGACAGCGCCCGTTCTGTGATCGCCTTCTCGGACGGACCGTCGGGGGAGCGGCTGGGGCTGCGGGGGAAGAAGATCGCGCTGTCGGCCTACACGCTGGTCGCAGGCGAAGGGAACGCGTTCGCGGCGGCTGGGTTGTCGGTGCGGCAGGTGCGGGAGCTGTACGCGGGGACGTACACCCGCTGGGGACAGCTGATGTCCGAGGCGGAGCGGGAGACGAAGTACCGCGACCTCGTCGACCTGCCCATCGTCCTGGTCAGCCGGGGGGACAACTCCGGGACCCGGCAGATCTTCCAGGAGCGGGTGCTGGACGGGCGGTGGGAGAGTGCGCCGAGTACCTCCCTGGACTGCCGGGAGAACCCCTCGGTCGTCGTGCGCTGCGAACTCGCCTCCACCGGCGAGGTGCTGAAGAAGGTCGCGGCGGCGCGCGGCGCCATCGGCTACAGCGAACTCGCCCTCGCCGAGGCCGCCGAGAAGGACGGCGTGGCCACGGTCCCGCTGGACGGCAAACAGGCCGACATCGACGAGATCGAGACCAACGGCAGCACCTATCCGTATCGCGACGTCGAATACGCCTACACCTACGGCACCCCTCGCAACGGGACCCTCGCCGCCGGCTTCCTCGCCTACCTCGACGAGGAGACGAGCCGGCAGGCGATCCGCGAGAAGGGGCATCTGCCGTGCCGACAGGCGATGAGTCTGTGCGAGTGACCTCCGGCGGCCGGGCGGCGTGCCCGCGGCGGCGTTGTGCTGCTCGGTGGGGGTCGCGTCACCGGATCTCCGGGGGACGTTGGCGGGGCATGTTCGGGCGGGTGCCGTTCGCCGGGGCGGCGGGGAACCGGCCCAAGGCCGTGCCCGTGTCGTGGCGGGTTCCCCCGCCCAGCGCGGACTGGATGCCCAGCGGCGCGGACCCTGTCCGGAACTCCACCATCCAGTCGGACGTCTCCGCACGGACCAGCTCCGTCACGTCCTCGCAGAACCGCCGCAGCACCCCCAGGCACCGCTCGGCAGCCTCACCCGCCGTCCCCTCGGCCGGCCCCAGAACCTCCCGCACGCTCTCCGTCGCCCAGTCGAACTGCAGCGCCTGCAGCCGCCGCTGCACCGCCTGGGCCGTGGCGACGTCCCTTATCCACCCGGACGTCAACCCGAAGAACCGGTCGGCCGCGACGCACGCCACCGCGAGCAGCAGCGCCAGATACCCCCAGGGAGCCGCCCCGCTCGCCGTCTCCGTCAGATCGAGCAACGGCAACGCGGCCCCCACGACCGCCCCGAACGCCGCCCCGCCCCGCAACGCCCGCGCCCCCCGCCGCTTCCACACCCGGTCCGCCAGATACCACGCGGCCGTGTTCAGCGCCCCCCGCTCCACCCACCGGTACAGCTCGTCCAGCCGCACCGCCGGCTCTCCCCAGTCCCCGAGCGGAAAGGCCCGACCCGTCAGATCGCCCGGCCGCAGTCCGGCCGCCCCTTCGCCGCCCCGCCCGTCCTGTGGCGACCTGTCGGGCTGCATCTCCGGCTGACCCACCCGGCACTCCCTACTGATCACGGTGTGTGACCGCACGTACGACCCGGGTACGACCACCGCGCCGCACGGAACGTCACGCAACACCTGAGGCTGACGCGCCGGACCCTTCCTACCGCCCAATGGGTGGCGAAGAGATGCCTTTCGCCTCTTTTCCGCCCGGAAGGGGGTCTTGATCAGGTATAGGACTCCAGTTCCTCTCACTCGAAAGAGTGCCGGGGCGACGGCTGCCCGGACCACGTAGGCTCGTGCTGAACGGGAAAGCCGTACAGAGCAAGGAGCTGATCGTGATCCCCGGTGGTGGCCAGCCCAACATGCAGCAGCTGCTCCAGCAGGCCCAGAAGATGCAGCAGGACCTGGCGAGGGCGCAGGAGGAACTGGCGCAGACGGAGGTCGAGGGCCAGGCGGGCGGCGGCCTGGTGAAGGCCACCGTGACGGGCTCCGGCGAACTTCGGGCGCTCAAGATCGACCCGAAGGCGGTGGACCCGGAGGACACCGAGACCCTCGCCGACCTGGTCATCGCGGCCGTACAGGCGGCCAACGAGAACGCTCAGGCGCTCCAGCAGCAGAAGCTCGGCCCGCTGGCCCAGGGCCTGGGCGGCGGCAGCGGCATCCCCGGCCTGCCCTTCTGACGCCGCGGGTGTTGTCCGGCTTGCCTTCTAAGACGGGCCGACGCCAACTACCGTACGTACCGTAAGGAACCGCAGGACCCAGGAAGGACGGCAGTCCGTTGTACGAAGGCGTGGTCCAGGACCTCATCGACGAGCTGGGGCGGCTGCCCGGCGTCGGTCCCAAGAGCGCGCAGCGGATCGCCTTCCACATCCTGCAGGCGGAACCGACGGACGTACGGCGCCTCGCGCAGGCCCTGATGGAGGTCAAGGCGAAGGTCCGCTTCTGCGCGATGTGCGGGAACGTCGCGCAGGAAGAGCTGTGCAACATCTGCCGGGACACGCGCCGCGACCCGGCGGTGATCTGCGTGGTCGAGGAGCCGAAGGACGTCGTGGCGATCGAGCGGACCCGCGAGTTCCGCGGCCGTTACCACGTCCTCGGCGGCGCGATCAGTCCGATCGAGGGTGTCGGTCCGGACGACCTGCGTATACGAGAACTTCTCGCGAGGTTGGCCGACGGGACGGTCACGGAGCTGATCCTGGCCACGGACCCGAATCTGGAAGGCGAGGCCACGGCCACGTACCTCGCCCGCATGATCAAGCCCATGGGCCTGAAGGTCACCCGCCTGGCCAGCGGCCTCCCGGTGGGTGGCGACCTGGAATACGCGGACGAGGTCACCCTCGGCCGCGCCTTCGAGGGGAGACGACTCCTAGATGTCTGACGCCACGCTGCACGCGACCGAGCAGAACCCGGACGATTTCGCGGTCCAGATCTCGGACCAGATCGAGAGCTTCCTGGTCGCCGTCACGGAAGTGGCGAAGGGCGACGAGCCGGGCTCGACCGTGCCCTTCCTGCTCCTGGAGGTCTCCCAACTCCTCCTGGCCGGCGGCCGGCTGGGCGCTCACGAGGACATCGTCCCCGAGGAGCGCTACGAGCCCGACCTGGGCCCGGAGCCCGACGTCGACGAACTGCGCGAGAACCTCGCCCGCCTGCTGGACCCGGTGGACGTCTACTCGGAGGTCTTCGACCCCTACGAGCCCCGCAGGGCCCCGGTTCCGGCCCGGATCTCCGACGACCTGGCCGACGTCATCACCGACCTGCGCCACGGCATGGCCCACTACCGCGCCGGCCGCACCACCGAGGCCCTGTGGTGGTGGCAGTTCTCCTACTTCTCCAACTGGGGCTCGACGGCCTCGGCGACCCTGCGCGCCCTGCACTCGGTCCTCGCCCACGTCCGCCTGGACCAGCCCCTGGCGGAGCTGGACGGCCTGGACACCGACCAGGGCATGGGCGACGAGACCCTGGAGTTCGAGGCCGGCAAGGTGATGGAGCAGGAGATCGTGGAGCCGCTGGGGCTGCGCCCGGCGAAGTAGGTACTCCGGCGGGTGTGACGCGGGTTATGGGACACGGCTTCTGAACCGGCGTAATGCGTCGGGCCCCCGGGCGGTCTCACAGGCACGCGCAACGGCCGCCCCGGCCGGCGTAGCCGCCCCCGAATCGGAGCCCGGCCATGCACGTCACCCTCGACGGCGAGGTCACGACCTGGACGTTCGCCCGCGTGCTGCTGAGCGAAGGGCTGCGCGCCCCCGCCGGGCTCGCCAGCGTGCGCTCCGGTTTCGCCACATCGGACGTGCACCGCTTCCTCGCCCGCACCTACACCGTGATACCGCCCGGTGAGGAGACGGTGGGAGCGGAGCTGGACCACGGCCGGGTGGAGCTGTTCGGGGTGTGAGCGCACTCCGGGACGGGGTGCAGCCCCCTTCGTCGTCGACGGCACGCAGGGCGTGACGACCGCCGCTGTGTGATCGGGCGGGCGCGCAACGTGAGTTGGAGACGTGTTGTCCCGGGCCTGTACGTCCGCTGCACGGGCCCTAACCGGCGCCGGGCGAGTCTGGAGTCACTTCCACCAGACCCTGGAGATGCGATGACTCGTCGTTCCATCAGCACGTAGCCGTTGTCACCGCCACCGCGGTCGTAGCCGTCGGCACCGTCGCCGCCGGTGCCGCGGTCGCCGGGCCCGGATGGGGCGACGGGAAGCCCGGCAAGAAGCAGATAGCCGGCCTGTTCGACCAGTGGAACAGGACGCTGCGGACCGGCGACCCGGAGAAGGTCGCGGACCTGTATGCGAGCGACGCGGTCCTGCTGCCCACCGTGTCCAACCAGGTCCGCGCCGACCATGCCGCGATAGTCGACTACTTCGAGCACTTCCTCGCCAACAAGCCCGTCGGCAAGAAGATCGAGACGCACATCAACGTCCTCGACAACAACTCCGTGATCGACGCCGGCACCTACCAGTTCACGCTCACCGACCCCGAGACCGGTGAGACGAGCGTCGTCAAGGCCCGCTACACGTACGCGTACGAGAAGCGCGGCGGTGAGTGGCTCATCGTCAACCACCACTCCTCGAAGATGCCCGAAGGCTGATCCGCACGGACAGCCCGCCCCCGGGGGCATCGTCCAGGGCCACCGCCCCGCCGTCGTCGGTCACCAGTTGCTTGACGACGGAGAGGCCGAGCCCCGAGCCCGTGCGCCCGGTCAGGCCCTTGCCACGCCAGAAGCGGTCGAAGGCACGGGACTTGTCGGTGTCCGGCATGCCCGGGCCCTCGTCGTCCACCGACAGCACCACCTCGTCGCCCCGCGGCTCCACCCGGACCGTGATCGTGCCGCCGTCCGGTGACACTTCCAGGGCGTTCGAGAGCACGTTGTCCAGCACCTGCTCCATGTGACCGGGGCTGGTCAGCACAAGCAGCCGGCCGTCGGCACTCCCCCTGAGCGCGATCGTGACTCCGCGCTCGTCGGCGGCCGGCCTCCACACCGCCAGCCTCTCCTGCACGATGTCCCACAGGGCCAGCGGCTCCGCCGCGGTGACCTTCGCCTCCGCCCGCGCCAGGACCAGCAGGCCGTTCACCAGGCGGCTCATCCGGACGACCTCCGCGGTCGCCTGCTCCACGTCCTCCTTGACGAACTCGTCGTCCACACCGTCCGCGATGTTGTCCAGCGACAGCCGCAACGCCGTGAGAGGGGTCCTGAGTTGGTGCGAGGCGTCCGCGACGAAGATGCGCTGCGAGGCGATCAGGGTGTCCAGTCGTTCCGCGCCCTGATTGAGGGTGCGGGCCAGCGTCTGTGTCTCCTGCGGGCCGGTGACGGGCGAGCGGGCCGTGAGATCGCCGTCGCTGAACTTGCTCGCCATGTCGTTGAGTTGGCGCAGGGGACGGGTGAGGCGGCGGGCCACCACGACGCCGATCACCGCGGCCACACCCAGGACGAGCACGGCGAGGACCGCGCGAAAGCCCCAGATCTGCCACAGGCGGCTGGTCATCTCGCCGGTCGAGTACTTGATGCGTACGGCGCCGACGACCGGGCCCTTGTCGTGGTCGCCGGCCGTGGCCCCCTCGTGCGCCGGGACGGTGACGACCAGGTGGTCACCCCAGATGAAGTCGGAGCCCCAGTCGACCGAGGACTCGCCCGATCGCAGGGCCCTGGTCAGTGCCGCGTCCGCCGTGGGCCGCGGCAGGTCGGCGGTGCAGCCCGCGGTGGCGGTCACCTGGATCTCGTCCTCGTAGGCGTTGGCCACCTCCTCCAGGGCCTCGCACGCCGCGCTCTCGTCGTTGCCGAGCAGCAGGGCCATGGCGTCGGCCTCGCGCAGGACGGACGCCTTGGTGTCGTCCCGGAGCTGGTCGGTGAGCGTGAACGCCACCGGCACGGTGAACAGGGCGATGGCGACCGCGACGAGCAGGACGTAACTGCGGACGAGCTGACGGATCATGACGCGCCGTCGCCCCCGCCGCTCCCGCCCCCGTCACCCTTGACGATCTCCAGCCGGAACCCGACCCCCCGCACCGCCTCGATCGTGATCGCCCCCGCCAGCTTCCGCCGCAGCGCCGCCACATGCACGTCCAGCGTCTTCGTCGGGCCGAACCAGTTCGCGTCCCAGACCGCCTCCATGATCTGCTCGCGCGACATCAGCGCCCCGGGCTCCTCGGTGAGGAAGGCCAACAGGTCGTACTCCTTGGGCGCGAGGGCAACCTCCGTGCCGTCCAGGCGGACCCGGGCGGCCTTGCGGTCGACGGTCAGGCGGGGCCCGTAGCGGTCCGGGCCGGTCTCGGCGGACGGACGCGGCCGGGCGCGCCGCATCACCGCCCTTATCCGTGCGATGACCTCGCGGACCCCGAACGGCTTGGACACGTAGTCGTCCGCGCCGAGTTCCAGCCCGACCACCCGGTCCGTCTCGTCGCTGCGCGCGCTGATCACGATGATGGGCACGTCGCCGCGCCGGCGCAGGGCCTTGCAGACGTCGAGTCCGTCGGTGTCGGGGAGGCCGAGATCGAGGAGTACGACGTCGTAGGGGTCGTCGTGACTCAGCGCCGCGCTGCCCGTGGTGACCCAGGCCACCTCGAAGCCGTACCGCAGGAGTCCGCGCCGGAGCGACTCGGCGACCGGCTCGTCGTCTTCCACCAGGAGTACGCGCACAGGGCGAACCATAGTGGTTGAACTTTAAAGACGTCCGGCCGCCGAGCCCGTGAACAGGCGAGATGCGGGCAAAACCGCTGTTACCACATGATCGGCAGCCGCTCCGGAATCCGCTTCATGAAGCCGGTCCGCCACACCAACTGCTCGATGGGCACCGCCAGGCGCAGGTCCGGCATCCGCTCCAGCAGGGTCTCCAGTGCGATCTCGGCATGTCTGCGGCCGAGGGCGGTGGCGGGGCAGTAGTGCCGGCCGCCGCCGAACGAGAGGTGCGCGGTGCTGTTCTCGCGGGCGAGGTCGACCGTGTACGGGTCGGGGAAGGCGGCCGGGTCGAAGTTGGCTCCCTCGACGAGGACGAGGACCAGCTCGCCCGCCTTCACCCGCACATCCCCCAGCTGTACGTCCTCGGTCGCGAGCCTCGGCAGGCCGTCGCCGATGGACAGGTTGATGCGCAGGAGTTCGTCCACGGCCGCGGGGATCCTGTCGGGGTGCGCGATCAGCTCGGCCTGGAGCTCCGGGTGCTGGATCAGCGACACCAGCGCCATGGTCAGGAAGCCCGCGGTGGAGATGACGCCCGCGCCGAACATCGTCACCCCGACCGTCGCGAGCATCTCGTCGGTGAGGTGGCCGTATTCGGGGTCCGCGCGCAGGGCGGCGAGTTCGGCCATCAAACCCGTCGTCGCCGGGTCGTCGAGCCGCTCGGCCATGTACCCGATGTCCCGGTCCCAGTTCAGCCGGGCCCCCGCGACCGGGCAGGCCGAGTTCATGAACGCGATGTCCAGACTGCGCATCAGACGGGGCGCGTCCTGCTGCGGGATGCCGAGGATGCGGCAGTGCATGCCCGCCGAGTACGGGTCGGCGAAGGCGCCGCGCAGATCCGCCGGGGCGCCCTCGCGCACCAGCCCGTCGACGAGCTCGGCGGCGTAGGACCGCAGCCACTCGGCGAGGCCGGGGCTCTTCGGGTTGAGCGCCTTCAGTACGGCCTTGCGCAGCCCGGCCCCGGTGATGTTCCCCATGTTGTTGACGACCTCGGGCGGGATCGTCAGCGCGTACTGGCGGGGCACGCCGGGGGCGGAGGTGTCCTTCAGGCTGAACCGCGGGTCTTCGAGTACCTGCCTGCACAGGTCGTACGACGACACGAGCCAGGCCTCGTCGCCGGCGATCGTGCGGACGCGCCGCACGGGCGTGCCGGTGCGCAACTCCTCGACTTCGGCGGGGAGTTGGTCGCCGCGCCAGGAGAACGGGAAGTCGATCGCGGTGAGTGTTTCAGCGGACATCGGTGCCGGTCTCCTCCGGGTCGGTTCCCTCGGCGGGCGTCACGATGGCGTGCCCCTGGTTGCGGGAGGCGCGCAGGCCGGCGCCGCGGGAGTAGAGCAGCTCGGCCATCGGCAGGAGCTGGTGGTAGCAGTTGAGGGAGGAGGGGACGCCGAGGATGGCGGGGGTGTCCAGGAAGAGGGGGGCCTCGGCGCAGACGTAGGCCAGGCAGACCTCGCGCTGGGCGTCGCTCGCGCGTCCCGCCTTGCCGGCCAGGAAGGTGTCGATGAGCTTCTCGCAGGTCGTGCGGAAGTCGTCGTCGGTGGCGAGGCGGGCCTGGAGCCGGTCGTGGATCTCGCGGTACGCCGCGTTGCCGCGGAAGTCGGACATGGCGTGGGCGTACAGGCGGGTGCCGCCGGGGTCGACGGCCTGGACGGCGCCCAGGACCTTGGCCCGCACGCCGCGCAGGTTCTTCACCGCCTTGCGGCGGGCGTCCTCGGGCGGATAGCCGGAGGCGGCGTACATCTCGGCCACGTACAGGTCGGTGTAGACGAAGTCCACCCGCTCGAAGAGGGCGAGGCCCCAGCGGGCCAGGTCGTGGACGCGGGCGGCGGAGAAATAGCTGTTGCCGGGGGAGACGCCGATGACGGCGTGGTCGCCGGCGGTGCGGATGACTTCGCAGTGGGGTGTGAAAGGTTCGATCTTGAAAAGGGCGGCCGGGGAATCCGTTGCCGGGTGATCCGTGGCGGGTGCCGATGCGGCTGGAGTGACGTGCTGGATCTCTGAAGCGGTCGCAGTCGTCAAAGGAGGAGGGTCCTTCGCGTCGCAAGTCCCGATGGAGCCGTGTGCTCCTGGTGTGGCGACGACGACGCGAAGTTAGCGTTTGGCTACGGAGAGCGTCAATGCCCTCTTGACGTCGGTGCCCCGCCGGTAGTGACCTGCCCCACTTTCCGGAGTGCCCTGCCCGGGGCCGGGCAGACACCATCCCGGAGCGTCCGAATCTCACCATCTGGGAACCCCAAGGTCGTTTTCGGACGCTCGGTAAACTGAGCCGACACACACGGACTGAGCGAGGAGCGCACGTGGGCCTTGTCGTGCAGAAGTACGGAGGCTCCTCCGTAGCCGATGCCGAGGGCATCAAGCGCGTCGCCAAGCGGATCGTGGAAGCCAAGAAGAACGGCCACCAGGTGGTCGCCGTGGTTTCCGCGATGGGCGACACGACGGACGAGCTGATCGATCTCGCCGAGCAGGTATCCCCGATCCCTGCCGGGCGCGAGCTCGACATGCTGCTGACCGCGGGAGAGCGGATCTCCATGGCCCTGCTGGCCATGGCGATCAAGAACCTGGGCCACTCGGCCCAGTCGTTCACCGGCAGCCAGGCAGGTGTCATCACCGACTCGGTCCACAACAAAGCCCGGATCATCGATGTGACACCGGGCCGGATCCGCACCTCGGTGGACGAGGGCAACATCGCCATCGTCGCCGGTTTCCAGGGCGTGAGCCAGGACAAGAAGGACATCACCACGCTCGGGCGTGGCGGGTCGGACACCACCGCGGTCGCGCTGGCAGCCGCGCTCGACGCCGAGGTGTGTGAGATCTACACCGACGTCGACGGCGTGTTCACCGCCGACCCGCGCGTGGTCAAGAAGGCGAAGAAGATCGACTGGATCTCCTTCGAGGACATGCTGGAGCTGGCTGCGTCCGGCTCGAAGGTGCTGCTCCACCGCTGTGTGGAGTACGCCCGCCGGTACAACATCCCGATCCACGTCCGGTCCAGCTTCAGCGGACTTCAGGGCACGTGGGTCAGCAGCGAGCCGATCGAGCAAGGGGACAAGCAGGTGGAGCAGGCCATCATCTCCGGTGTCGCGCACGACACCTCCGAGGCCAAGGTCACGGTCGTCGGTGTGCCGGACAAGCCGGGCGAGGCCGCCGCGATCTTCCGGACGATCTCCGACGCCGAGATCAACATCGACATGATCGTGCAGAACGTGTCCGCCGCCTCCACGGGCCTGACGGACATCTCCTTCACGCTCCCCAAGGCCGAGGGCCGCAAGGCCATCGACGCCCTGGAGAAGAACAAGCACGGCATCGGCTTCGACTCGCTGCGCTACGACGACCAGATCGGCAAGATCTCCCTCGTCGGCGCCGGCATGAAGACCAACCCCGGTGTCACGGCCGACTTCTTCAAGGCGCTGTCAGACGCCGGCGTGAACATCGAGCTGATCTCCACCTCGGAGATCCGTATCTCGGTGGTCACCCGCGCCGACGACGTCAACGAGGCCGTGCGCGCCGTGCACTCGGCCTTCGGGCTCGACTCGGACAGCGACGAGGCCGTGGTCTACGGGGGCACCGGGCGATGAGCCGACGACCGACGCTCGCGGTCGTGGGAGCGACCGGGGCCGTGGGCTCGGTCATGCTCCAGATCCTGTCCCAGCGTGCGGACATCTGGGGTGAGATCCGTCTGATCGCCTCGCCGCGCTCGGCCGGCCGCAAGCTGGCCGTGCGCGGCGAGGAGGTCGAGGTGGTGGCGCTCACCGAGGAGGCCTTCGCCGGGGTCGACGTCGCGATGTTCGACGTCCCCGACGACGTGGCCGCCCGTTGGGCGCCGGTCGCCGCCGCCAAGGGCGCGGTGGTGGTGGACAACTCGGGCGCCTTCCGCATGGACCGGGAGGTGCCCCTCGTCGTCCCCGAGGTCAATCCGCACGCGGTCCGGATGCGGCCGCGCGGGATCGTCGCCAACCCCAACTGCACGACCCTCTCCATGATCGTGGCGCTGGGCGCGCTGCACGCGGAGTTCGGGCTGCGCTCCCTGGTGGTGTCCTCGTACCAGGCGGTGAGCGGTGCCGGGCGCGCCGGTGTGGAGACGCTCAGGCAGCAGCTGTCCCTGGTCGCCGGTACGGAACTGGGGACCGCACCCGGTGACGTACGGCGGGCCGTCGGCGACAACACCGGGCCGTTCCCGGAGCCGGTCGCGCTGAATGTCGTGCCGTGGGCCGGGTCGCTGCGCGAGGACGGCTGGTCGTCGGAGGAGATGAAGGTGCGGGACGAGTCCCGCAAGATCCTCGGGCTGCCGCAGCTGCCGGTCGCGGTGACCTGTGTGCGGGTGCCGGTGCTGACCGGGCACTCGCTGACCCTGCACGCCCGCTTCGAGGGCGAGGTCACGGTCGCGAAGGCGCGCGAGATCCTGGCGACGGCACCGGGGGTCGTGCTGTACGACGACCCGGATGCCGGCGAGTTCCCGACACCCGCCGATGTGGTCGGCACGGATCCGACCTGGGTCGGCCGGGTGCGGCGCGCGCTCGACGATCCGACGGCGCTCGAACTCTTCGTCTGCGGAGACAATCTGCGCAAGGGCGCGGCCCTCAACACCGCGCAGATCGCGGAGCTCGTGGCGGCGGAGTTTGCGTGAGGGCCCCGGTGGCACCGGAAAACCCCTGGGCCTGGGCCGATTCGTTTGTAGGATCTGTGTGAAAAGTGTGAGCTGATCGATGGTCCGGACCACTTGAACCGGGCCCCGGCGGCAGCTGAAGATTTTCCTCCCCGCTCTTGCAACCGCTTGCAGGGCGGGGAGCGTCTTTGCGGTCGCCCTTATGGGGTGTGGAGACGCGTTTTTTCTGGCGTGGGGACGCCGAATGAGCAGGCGTGGGGACGTCCGCTCATATATAGACATAAGGGAAGAGCGGGTAGGCATGTGGGCGTTTGACGCACGGTCAGTTGTGCTGCCTGGCACGAGACGGTCGGCTGCGGGGTCCGGAGGTTCGGCTGCCGTGTGCGGAGGGCCCCTTGCGGGGACTGACGCAAAAGTGACGTCCGGCACGTACAACCCTCTCGGGGGGACGCGTGTCCAACTGGCGTGGCAGAGGTTCTCGACTTCAGCGCGGCGACCCGCGGTACGGCCCTACGGCCGCCCCGCCGTCCCGTCCGACCCCGCATGGGTACGCCCGGCGGCATGCCGGTGATCGCGCCCATGCCCGCAGCGCGGCCCACCCGCATCCCAGGTCAGCGCGACGGCGCCGAGCTCGCCGAGAACAGCGCGGCGGCCGGCACGACCGTCGACCATCTCACCGAGACCTACCGGGCGCACTACCGCTCGCTGCTGGGTCTCGCGGCGCTCCTCCTCGACGACACCGCCTCCTGCGAGGACGTCGTCCAGGAGGCTTTCATCCGCGTCCACTCCGCGCGCAAGCGGGTGCGTGACCCGGAGAAGACGCTGGCGTATCTGCGCCAGACCGTCGTGAACCTGTCCCGATCCGCCCTGCGCCGCCGCATACTCGGCCTGAAGCTGCTGTCCAAGCCGATGCCGGACATGGCGAGCGCGGAGGAGGGGGCGTACGACCAGCTCGAACGCGACTCCCTCATCAAGGCGATGAAGGGCCTGCAGCGCCGGCAGCGCGAGGTGCTGGTCCTGCGGTACTTCGCGGACATGACCGAGGCCCAGGTCGCCGATACGCTCGGCATCTCGCTGGGCTCGGTGAAGGCGTACGGCTCGCGCGGCATCGCGGCGCTGCGGGTCGCCATGGAGGCGCCGGCATGAGCGAGGACCATGACGGCCGGCGTGACCCGGCAGGGTGGCCGGACAAGCAACAGCCGAAGCAATCGCACGCTGGGAACGGAACTGTGAACCACGGCCCCGACGACCAGAGCCCCGAGGGGTTCGACTCGGACGAGCTGGCACTGCGCCGCATGCTGCACACCGCGGTCGACGAGATCGAGCCGCGCGACGGCACACTGGACCATCTGCGGCGGGCGGTCCCCGCACGGCGGGCGCGCAAGCGGCAGGCGCTCGTCGGCGCGGCGGCCGCGGTGCTCTTCATCGGCACCGCAGTCCCGGCTCTGCTGCACGTCTCCAACTCCACCGGCTCCGACGTCAACCCGTCCGTCGCCGGCCACGGCGAGCAGGCGCAGGGCGGAGCAGGGGAGGGCAAGCAGACGGAAGGCGGCGCGGGCACCTCCGGCGGCACCTCGGGCCGCACCGACGAGGACAAGGGCCAGGGCGGCGAGAAGGAAGACGACAAGGGCACCGGCACCGGTCCCGGCACGGGCTCCGGAAGTCCCGACGACCCCCTGGCGACCAGCACGGCCGGCATAGCCGTGTGCACCCCGGACCAGCTCGGCGCGTCCGGTGCCTCCGCCGACCTGCCCGACTCGTCCGGCACGGTGTACGGCACCTTCCGCTTCAGCAACGTCTCCGGCACCGAGTGCACGGTGAGCGGCCCCGGCACGGTCGGTGTGGTTCCGCAGGGAGCCGCGGACCCGACGAAGGTCACCTCGGCCCGGCACATCGCCGGTGACGCCGCGGTGGGCCTGCCCGACCCGTCGACGGAGTACGCCTCCCTCGTCCTCAAGGCGGGCGCCTCCTACGAGGTCAAGTTCGCCTGGCTCCCCTCGGCGACCTGCCCCACGACGGGCGACAACAACGGCGGCGGCTCGGGCGGTCCCGACCCCTCGCCGGACCCGACCCCCACCGAGGACACCCCCGGCACGACCGAGGGCACGTCCACGGGCGGCGACACCGGCACCTCCACGCAGCTGCTGACGGAGGACACCACGGCCGACGGCAGCGTCGCGGTCACCAACACCCCGGAGGCCGGAGCCCCGAGCGCCACGGTCACGGTGTCCAACGCCTGCGCGGGCACGGTGTACTGGACGGGCCTGCTGCCGGGTGCGTAGGGCACGGGCGGCAGCGCCGCTGTCCCCGGCCGACCGGGCCTTGTCGCGCCCGGCGTGCGCCTAGGCGTTCGCCTTCTCCTGCGCCGGGCCCTCGTTCGGCTCCCCGGCACCGGCCCGGTTCCCTGCGTCCACGGCGGTCCCCGCGTCCCCGTCGGTCTCGCCGTCCGGGATCAGGCCCAGTTCCGCGTCCCGTGCGAACTCCGCCTCGCGGCGCAGCAGACGGAACCACATGAAGACCACGAAGCCCGCGAAGACGAACCACTCGCCGGTGTAGCCGAGGTTCTGGAACGCCTTCAGGTCGAGCCCGGTGTCGTTGGGGGCGGCCACCGGGACCGGCTTCATACCGGAGTCGGCCTTGTTGAGGGTGACCCAGGCGTCGTAGACGTCGTCCGGCACCAGGTTCACCAGCGACGCCGCGCTGATCGCCCCGGTCTGGCCGGACGGCAGGCCGCCCTGCGCGGGCACGCCGTTCTCGCCGGGCACCTCGGACGCCTGGAGCGCGCCGGTGACCGTGACCTCGCCGGACGGTGCTGCGGGGATCGCGGCGCGATCGGCGTCGCCCGGCCGCCAGCCCCGTACCACCGGCAGGGTCCTGCCGTCGTCGGTGTGCAGCAGCGTCAGGACGTAATAGCCCTGCTTGCCGTCCAGCCGGCGGTCGGGCACGAGCAGCTGCTTGCCGTACCGGCCGCTCGCGGTGGCCTGCTTGCCCACCGTCGCCTTGTCCACGGGCAGCAGCTCGGCGAGCGGGCGCGCCGCCTCCTGCTTGTTCTCCGCGGCCTGCTGCCCTGCGCTGCGGTGGTCCTCGACCCGCGTCTCGAACCGGCTCAGCTGCCAGGACCCCATGAACACGCAGAAGGGGATGGCGAGCAGCACGAAGACGTTGATCCCCCACCAACGGGGCGTCAGCAGAAACCGGTACACGCCCTCAAAGGTACGGGGCTCCGGCGAAGGGCCGGGCCGCGGGGTCAGTACCGCTCGACGAGGTGCTCCCGGCCGGCCGGCGGCTCATACGGCTCCGGCCAGAAGTCCGTGACCGTGGATATGCGACCGCTGCCGTCCCCCGTGAAGAACGAGATGCCGTACATCTCCTCCAGTCCCACCGTGAAGTGGATCCAGGTCACGACCTGCTCCCGCTCGGCGACGACGCGCTCGACGCGCAGCCGCCAGTCCCCCGGGTACTCCCGGTTGAACTGCACATACCGCTCCCGCCCGCCGATGCGCTCGCGGGTCTGCGGCAGCGTGTACACGACGTCCTCGGCGAGGGTCTCGGCGAACGCGTCCCACTCCCGGGCCGCGGCGGTGGCCCAGAACCTCTCGACTGTCCTGCGCAGATCGGTCATGGAACGGAGTCTGCACCCCGCCACTGACAATGGCCCTGACCTGCGTGAACGCCCGGCTATCGAGCGATCAGTCCTTCGGTCGGGCCGGTCAGTCCTCGCGGGCCCGCAGCGAGTACACCAGCGGAACCCGCGGCCGGCCCGCGGGGAACCGTCATGGGGAACCGGAAGCAGCCGTCGCGCTCCTCGAAGGACTCGAATCGGCGAGGTCGTGGAAGGCTCCGGCGGCGTGCAGCGGGACGCGTTCGTCCCACATGGTGCGGTTGGCCTCGTTCCACTCCGGGGGATCGCGGAGCGCATGGTCGCGAAGTTATCCACAGGCTGGGGGCCTCGGCAGCGAATTGTGGGCCGGGCCAGGCACTATGGGGCCATGACTGAGAGCCACGGGTCCGATTCGCGGGATCACCACATGCAGGACAAGGGCACGCCGGGCAAGGGCATGCCGGACTGGGAGAAGCGCTTCCGGGCCCCCCGGGTGTCGCTGCCCGACTGGGCGGAGGACGCCCCGGACCGCTCCTTGTTCGTGTCGAACGCCACAGGGACGTACGAGCTGTACGCCTGGGACCGTGCGACGGGAGAGCAGCGCCAGGTGACCGACCGGCCGAACGGCACGACGGACGGTGCGCTGACCCCGGACGGCGCGTGGATCTGGTGGTTCGACGACAAGGACGGCGACGAGTTCGGCGTCTGGCGCCGCCAGCCGTTCACCGGCGGCGAGGACGAACTCGCGGCGCCGGGCCTGGACCCGTCCTACCCGGCCGGCCTCGCCCTCGGCCGGGACGGCCGTACGGCGATCGTGGGCCGCTCGACGGACGAGGACGGCACGACCGTCCATCTGGCCCGCACCGGCGAGCCCCCGGTGGAGATCTACCGCCACCGCGAGTCCGCCGGGGTCGGAGACCTCTCGCACGACGGCACGCTGATCGCCGTCGAGCACACCGAGCACGGCGACGCGATGCACTCCGCGCTGCGCGTCCTGCGCTCCGACGGCTCGGCCGTCGCCGAGCTCGACGACACCAAGGGCGGCACGCAGGAGCTGGGCCTGGAGGTCCTGGGATTCGCCCCGGTGGACGGCGACGCCCGCCTGCTCATCGGCCACCAGCGGCGTGGCCGCTGGGAGCCGCTGGTGTGGGACGTGGCGACGGGGGAGGAGACGGACCTCGCGCTGGAGCTGCCCGGTGACGTCAGCGCCGAGTGGTATCCGGACGGGACCGGCCTGCTGATCGCGCACAGCTTCGAGGCCCGCAGCGAACTGTTCCGGTACGACCTGTCCCGGCGTGAGCTGGAGCGGATCCCGACCCCGGCGGGCTCGGTGTCCGGGGCGACGGCCCGTCCGGACGGCAGCGTGGAGTACCTGTGGTCGTCGGCGGCGGAGCCGTCGGCAGTGCGGTCGACGACGGGACGGGTGGTGCTGGATCCGCCCGGCCTGAAGTCCCCGGGCTCGGTCCCCGTGGAAGACGTGTGGGTGGAGGGGCCGGGCGGCCGCATCCACGCCCTGGTCCAGCGTCCCGCGGGCGCCGAGGGCCCCCTCCCCACCGTCTTCGACATCCACGGCGGCCCCACCTGGCACGACAGCGACGCGTTCGCGGCAGGCCCGGCGGTCTGGGTGGACCACGGGTACGCGGTGGTGCGGGTCAACTACCGCGGTTCCACGGGCTACGGGCGTGCCTGGACGGACGCGCTCAAGCACCGGGTGGGCCTGATCGAGCTGGAGGACATCGCTGCGGTCCGCGAATGGGCGGTGACCTCCGGCCTGGCCGACCCTGCCCGCCTCATCCTGACCGGCGGCTCCTGGGGCGGCTACCTCACCCTCCTCGGCCTCGGCACCCAGCCGGACGCATGGACGCTGGGCATCGCGAACGTCCCCGTCGCCGACTACGTCACGGCGTACCACGACGAGATGGAAGCCCTGAAGGCCATGGACCGCACCCTCCTGGGCGGCACCCCGGAAGAGGTCCCGGAACGCTTCGAGGCCTCCTCCCCCCTGACCTACGTCGACCAGGTGAGGACCCCGGTCTACATCGCGGCCGGCGTGAACGACCCCCGCTGCCCGATCCGGCAGATCGACAACTACGTCAAGCGCCTGGAGGCCCGCGGGGCGGTACACGAGGTGTACCGCTACGACGCGGGCCACGGTTCCCTGGTCGTGGACGAGCGAATCAAGCAGGTACGCCTGGAACTGGACTTCGCGGAGCGGCACTTGAGGGGTTCGGCTGCTTGAGGCCGGCACTTCTCAGCGCCGGCCCAGGCACTCCAGCCCGTCTGGGGGCGGCAGCCCCCAGGGGCCGGGGTCGCAGGGGCGGAGCCCCTGGAGGACGGGACGGGTAGGGGCGGCGGGGCGAAAAACACCCCCTAAGCCCCCGCCCGCTCCCGCGACCGCCTCCCCAACAGCTCAGCCAACCCCCGCCGAGTAGCCGCCAGCACCACCCGGTCCTCCTTCTGCAGGACATACGCGTCGGGCAGATCCCACACCCACCCCGACACACCACCACCCACCCCGCCGCGCTCCTCGTACGCCTCCTCCCCCGCAGGCTCCTCCCGCCGCTCATCGCGCCGCTCGTCCCGCGGCGTCCGATCCAGCGCCAGGACCCGCCACGCCCCGGCCCTGAAGGTTTCACCGACGGTCTTGTCCTCAAGCTGTGGATGACCACCCACATCCACCGCGGCGAACAACAACACCCGCCGCTCGACAGGAATCGCCCCCAGGATCTGCCGCCCCATCATCGCCCCGGCGAACGCGGGCGCGGCCAGATGCGTCACGCTGCGACTGCGCGTGGACGCATGGGGGTGCGCGGCCCGCAGGGTCCGGTACACGGCGGTGGCGAAGTCGTCGTCGTACAGACGAAGGACCACGCGGAGGTCCGGCCGCACGGAGCGGGCGTACAGCGCGGCCTCCAGATTGGTGGTGTCCGCGCTGGTAACCGCCAGCAGCGCATGAGCCCGATGGATCTTCGCGGCCTCCAGGACCCCCTCCTGCGTGACGTCCCCGAGCACCACAGGCACCCGCAGCCGCCGCGCCGTGGCCATCCCGCGCGCGTCGGGGTCGGCCTCCACGCACACCACGGGGATGTGCAGTTCCCGCAGCCGCGTCAGCACCCGGGTGCCGATCTTGCCCAGGCCGAGCAGCACGACATGCCCGCCCAGCCCGCGCGGCGGTTTGCGCAGGGCGGACGCGGAGCGGAAGGTGCCGAGGGCCTCCAGGACCGCCGCCAGCAGGACCGGAAGCAGCAGCAGACCCATCAGCCCGGACAGCAGTTGGAGGATCTGCCGGGCCAGGGACTGGTGGAGGGCCGGTTCGTTGATCGCGAAGAGGTCGAGGAGGGTCATGTACGTGGCGTACAGCGGGTGTTCCCCGGTCACGACCGTCAGTGCGACGGCAAGCGCGGCCACACACCCGACCAGCCCGGCCAGCGACCACCTGAGCCGCCGTGAGAAGAGCGAGGCGAACGACGGTACGACGCCTCGCCCCGAGGGCAGGGAGGGACCCGCGTACGACACCTGCTCAAGGACGACCGTCCCGCGGCCCCTGGCCTCCTGCACGGCCGCCGCGTCCGGCAGCAGCAGCGGTCCCTCTTCGTCGCCGTTCTCCGAACCGTCCGTCCCCGCCGGGTCGTTGCTGGTCGTGGACAGCAGGGCCAGCGTGGCAAGCCCGGCCGGGGCCGCCTGCCCCGGGCGCAGGGGCGGGCGCTCCACCGCGCGCAGCAGCAGGCCGTCGGTCTGTACGACCTTGGTGGTGCCGGCGACGGCCGTGGCGGCCAGCGCGGGGGCGGCCGTATCGGCGTCGGACAGGACGGTCGTGGAGGCGTCGAGTCCGGCGTCCCCGGCGCCCGTCGCCAACGCGGCCGCCTGGTCGAGGAGTTCCTCGATGTGCTGGCCCAAGCGCCGGTTGTACAGCCGCAGGACGAGCCGGAGGCGGGGGTTGAGACGGCGGGCGGTGAGGGCGGCGCGGATGTTGGTCTCGTCGTCGTCATAGACGAGGGCGAGCGCGTCGGCCCGTTCCACGCCAGCGTCGGCGAGGGCGGCCTCCGTGGCCTCGGGGGCCTCCACCACCCGGATGCTCCCGGCCGGTTCGCTGCCGCCGCCGGCCCCGCCGCCCGCACGGTTGACGGCCGCGCTGACCGCCCCGAGCAACGCCGCCGACGCGGCCCGGGCACGGCCCACGACCGGTGGTCGTACCGTGCGCTCGGAGGGTGGCACGAGGAGCGTCACCTGCTCGCCGTACACCCCACGCAACTCGGCGGCCAGCCGGTGCGCCAGCCCGTCGTCGCCGCACACCACCATGTGTGCGGCCGTGTCACTCCCTAAGCCCTGATTCGGAACGCTCGCCACGAGGGAAAAGAGTGCCTCAATGTGACGGGCGGTTCCAGAAGTGGCCCCCCTCGGGTCTGAACGCCCGCTCGCGCCGGGCCGTACTGGAGGGGAGGGAAGCCAGCGCCCTACCGCACCACCGGAGGTACCTCGCCCGTGGCGATCACCAAAGCGGCCCCGCAGCAGACGGACGGCGGGACCGACGACCGCGATGGCCGCCGCACACCGCGGGGGCGGGCCGGGGAGGAGGGCCGGCACCTCAACTCCCCGCTCCTGCTCACCATGCTCATGCTCGGGCTGGTGCTCCTCCAGAGCCCGATCCGCCGCGCGCTCTCCGCACCGGTCATGCAGAGCTGGACGACGGTGTTCGTCGCGGTCATGGTCCAGGCGCTGCCCTTCCTGGTGCTCGGCGTGCTGCTGTCGGCGGCGATCGCGGTGTTCGTGCCGCCGTCCTTCTTCGCCCGTGCCCTGCCCCGCCGTCCCGCCCTCGCCGTCCCGGTCGCCTCAGCAGCGGGCGCGGTGCTGCCGGGCTGCGAGTGCGCGTCCGTGCCGGTGGCCGGGGCACTGGTCCGGCGCGGCGTGACCCCGGCCGTGGCGCTCGCGTTCCTGCTGTCCGCGCCCGCGGTCAATCCGATCGTGCTGACGGCGACGGCGGTCGCGTTCCCCGGCAACCCGGAGATGGTCCTCGCCCGCCTGGTCGCGAGCCTGTTGGTGGCCTGCGCGATGGGCTGGCTGTGGTTGCGCCTCGGCCGCACGGACTGGCTGAAACCGCCGTCCCGCCAGGCCTACGACGGCCAGAGCAAGGGCGAGGCCTTCTGGGGCTCCGTCCGGCACGACGTGATGCACGCCGGCGGCTTCCTGGTGGTCGGCGCGATGGCGGCGGCGACGCTCAAGGCGGTGGTCCCGGAGACGTGGCTGAGCACGGCGGCGGACAACCCGGTGCTGTCGGTCCTTGCCCTGGCGGTCCTCGCCGTGGTGCTGTCGATCTGCTCGGAGGCGGACGCGTTCGTGGCGGCGTCGCTTTCGCAGTTCTCGCTCACGGCCCGGCTCACCTTCCTCGTCGTGGGCCCGATGATCGACCTGAAGCTGTTCGCGATGCAGGCGGGCACCTTCGGCCGCGCCTTCGCCCTGCGTTTCGCACCGGCCACGTTCGTGCTGGCCGTGGTCGTGTCGGTGCTGGTCGGGGCAGTGATCCTGTGAACCGTCAGGCCCAGTCGGCGGTCCTCTTCCTGCTCGGCGCGTCCCTGCTGCACGCGGCCACCACCGACCTCTACCTGCGGTACGTCAAGCAGGGCCTGCGCCCGCTGGTGCTGGTGGCCGGCGCGGTACTGGTCGCGGCGGCCGTGGCGACGGTCTGGTACGAGCGGAAGCGGGCACGGCGGCAGAAGCAGCACACTGCCGACCACGCGGAGGGCCACGAGAGCCACGAGAGCCACCAGGCACATGGGAGTCAGGCCCACGACGGCCATGAGGGCCACGACGGCCATGAGGGCCACGACGGCCAGGAGGCCCGCGACAGCCACGAGGCCCACGAGGACCACAGTCACCGCGAACCCCGCATCTCCTGGCTCCTCGTCCTCCCCCTCCTCGCCCTGATCCTGGTGGCCCCGCCCGCCCTGGGCTCGTACAGCGCGACCCGCACCGGTACGGCCCTCCAGGAGCCCCTGGCCTACCCCGCCCTCCCCGCCGCCGATCCCCTGAGCCTCAGCCTCGTCGACTATGCGGGCCGCGCCGTCTACGACCACGGCCGCACCCTCCGCCACCGCCAGGTCCAGCTCACCGGCTTCCTGGCCCTGGACCGCGACGGCACCCCCTACCTCGTGCGGATGGCCCTCAACTGCTGTGCCGCCGACGCCCAGCCGGTCAAGGTCGCCCTGACCGGCCAGGTCCCGCCGGTCCTCCAGCCGGACACCTGGCTCCGGGTCACCGGCACCTACGTCCCGCGCCGTGCCGAGGACCCCGTCAACGGCGGCCCGATCCCGTTCATCGAGGTCACGGCGGCGAAGCCGGTGGCGGCGCCGACGGACCCGTACGACGAGAGCTGGAACAGCTGACGAGTGCCCTCTCTTGCCGGTCCCCGGCACGCCCCCTACGCTGAATCTGATGGGTCGTCAGATTCGGGAGGCATGGCGTGGCCAGTACCGAGAGCGGCACGAAGGACCTGCCCAAAGTCATCAGCGTGGACGATCACGTGATCGAGCCCGCGCACCTCTTCGAGACCTGGCTCCCGGCCAAGTACCGGGACCGGGGCCCCAAGCCCCTCACCGCGGGGATCGGGGAGCTCGAGTACGTCGGTGGGAAGTACCGTTTCACGACGGACCCGGCGGGCCAGATCACCGACTGGTGGGAGTACGAGGGCGGCCTGTTCCCGTACAAGCGCATCATCGCGGCCGTCGGCTTCTCCCGGGACGAGATGACGCTCGACGGCATCACGCGTGAGCAGATGCGGCGCGGCTGCTGGGACCCGAAGGCCCGGCTGGCGGACATGGACATCAATCATGTCGAGGCCTCGCTCTGCTTCCCCACCTTCCCGCGCTTCTGCGGCCAGACCTTCGCCGAGGCCAAGGACAAGGAGGTCGGGCTGGCGTGCGTGCGCGCCTACAACGACTGGATGGTCGAGGAGTGGTGCGGCGACAGCGGCGGCCGGCTGATCCCGCTGTGCCTGATCCCGCTGTGGGACATCGACCTCGCGGTCGCGGAGATCCATCGCAACGCGGCGCGCGGGGTGCGGGCGGTGACGTTCAGCGAGATTCCGACGTATCTCGGGCTGCCGTCCATCCACTCCGGCTACTGGGACCCGTTCTTCGCGGCCTGTGAGGAGACGGGCACGGTCGTCAACATGCACATCGGGTCCTCGTCGCAGATGCCGGCCGCGTCCCCCGACGCCCCGCCCGCCGTGCAGGCCTCGCTGAGCTTCAACAACGCCATGGCGTCGATGATGGACTTCCTCTTCTCCGGGGTCCTGGTGAAGTTCCCCCGGCTGAAACTCGCTTACAGCGAGGGCCAGATGGGCTGGATCCCGTACGCCCTGGAGCGCGCGGACGACGTCTGGGAGGAGCACCGGGCCTGGGGCGGTGTGAAGGACCTGATCCCGGAGCCGCCGTCGACGTACTACTACCGCCAGATCTTCTGCTGCTTCTTCCGCGACAAGCACGGCATCGAGGCGATCGAGACGGTCGGCGTCGACAACGCGACCTTCGAGACGGACTACCCGCACGTCGACTCGACCTGGCCGGAGACGAAGCGGGTGGCCGCGGAGCATGTCGGCGGGCTCTCCGACGAGGTGGCCTACAAGCTGCTGCGCGGAAACGCGATCCGGATGCTCGAACTCCCCTTTGATCAGTGACGCGTCGTGATTGATCAAGGGTGAGTCAGGGCTGGGTCAGGGCTGAGTCAGGGCTGGGTCAGGGCTGGGTCAGTGATTAAGGAGGCGTGGTGGCTGGGCAGTTCAGTCGTGTAGGCGACGGCGGTCCGCGACGGGAGCACGGATGAAGGTCTCGATCGACACCAACCTCTGTTACGGCTCAGCCGAGTGCGTGCACAGGGCTCCGTCGGTCTTCGACTTCGTGGACGAGTACGGCGTGGTCAGACCGGGGCGGGAGGGCAGCGGCGACGACCCGCAGGTGCGGGAGGCCGCCGAGAAGTGCCCGTCCCAGGCCATCTCCCTCACCGGGTGACGGCGTTCACGGACCGGTCGGGTACTGCCACCCGAACGAGCCCAGCGCCCGTGCCCTGGCCTCCACCACCGCCATCCGGGCCTGCCGCTCCGCCGGGTCGACGTGCGCCGACTGACCCGTCACCTGGCCGTCCCACTTCCGGTAGAGCAGCCCCGCCTCCGCCGAGAACCAGCCCCGGCTCACGGAGTTGAGCGCGAGCAGCAGGCCCGTGTCCTCGGACGCCGGGAGGGCCATCCAGCCGCCGAGGGCGAGCAGCAGGTCCCGGCGTATGCACAGGGTCGCGGGGTGGACCTGCGCGCGGAAGTCGTTCGCCCGCCAGAAGTCGAGTACGGCGCCCTGCTCGATCGGCCCGTCGTCGGGGTCGCCGGGGAAGCCGGCCGTCGAGCCGTCCGGCAGCAGGTCCAGGACCCGCGAGGTCGTCCAGCCGACGGCTGGGTCGGCCTCGAGCACGGCCAGGTCGCGGGCGAGCGTCCCCGGGGTGAGCTGGTCGTCGGCGTCCAGGATCTTGGCGTACTCGCCCTCGGTGTGCGCCAGCGCGACCGTGCGGGCCACTCCGGGGCCTCCGGGGCGTCCCTGACGGAACGTCACCCGCGCGTCGTCAGGGACGTACGGGCGGACCTCGTCGGTCTGTCCGTCCTCCTGGATCACCCAGTGCCACTCCCACCCCGGCGGCAACTCCTGTGCGCACAGTGACCGGTGGGCCTGCGGCAGGAACGCCGCCGACGGGCCGTGGACAGCGGTGACGACGATGACGCGCCGGGACAAGGCGGCCCTCACCACCTTTCAGACATGCGAAGGCCCGACCGCTGGCGACGGGGGATGCACCAGCGATCGGGCTGGGGCCAACAGTAACAAGGCTGCCTGCCTCGTGGGAGCCGCCTCATCCGCTGCGATGACGCGTTGTGATCGGGATCACGGAAACCGCTGTCCGCCGCACCCCCGTCATGCCACTTGCGTTCCCGCCCCGTCACTGAGCGCACGGAGCGAGGGCGAGCCGGGAGCCGCGGGCCGTATGCCCGCACGGGCGGGCCTAGTTCGCGCACGGTGGCTCGTACGACAGCCGAGGCAGGTACTCGTGCCACTTCTCCCGCGTCAGCACGCCCTGCGTGGTCGCGCAGACGCGGTTGATCGCCTGGTCGACGTCCAGGTTCCAGAGCCGGACCGTGTCGGTGCCGCTGGAGACGCCGAGCATGTGGCTGGTGGGGCTGAACGACAGGAAGTTGCCCGTCGTGGCGTTCGGGCTCATCGCCGTACCGATGGCCGAGGCGTCGGACGGGCTCGCGACGTTCCACAGCCGGACCGTGTTGTCGTTGCCGCCGCTGGCCAGATAGCGCCCGCCCTTGCTGAACGTCAGGGAGACGACGGCTTCGGTGTGGCCGCTCAGGGGCTCCCCGTGACGGGTCGCCCGGCCCGGGTCGGTGACGTCCCAGAGCCGTACGGTGTCGTCGTCCCCGCCGCTGGCCAGCGTATGGCCGTCCGGGCTGTAGGCGAGCGCGTTGACGGGCCCGGCGTGCCCGGTGAGCGGTGCGCCGCGCAGGGTGGGCCGGCGCGGGTCGGTCACGTTCCACAGCCGGATCGTGCTGTCCGCGCTGCCGCTGGCGAGCGTGCGGCCGTCCGCGCTGAAGACGAGGGAGTTGATGTAGCCGTTGTGCCCCTTGACGGGCGCGCCGAGCGGAACGACGTGCTCGGGGTCGCTGACGTTCCACAGCCGGATGGTGCGGTCGTCGTAGGCGGTGGCCAGCGTGCGGCCGTCCGGGCTGTACGCCAGCGCGTCGGGGCCCATGAACCGGGTGCGCAGGGTGATGGGCGCCCCGAGCGAGACCGGCCGGGTCGGGTCGCCGACGTCCCACAGATGCACGGCGCGGTTCCCGGTCAGCACGGCAAGGGTGTGGCCGTCGGGGGAGAACAGCAGGGACCGCTGGCCACCGTCGCCCGGCATGAAGGCGTCGTTCAGCAGCACCGGCCGGGCCGGCTTCGCCACGCTCCACAGCCGGATACTGCCGTCGCGAGCGGCTGTGGCCAGCACTCGCCCGTCCGGCCGGAACGCCCCGCCGCGGCCGATCATGTCCGATGTCGGTATCGACCACAGGCGGACCTTGCTGTCGCCGCTGCCGGTGGCGAGCGTACGGCCGTCGGGGCTGAAGCCGAGCGCGTACATCTCCCCACTGGCACCCGCGAGAGGCTCGCCGACCTGCGAGGGATACGCCCGGTCGCTGACGTTCCACAGGCTCGCCGTGCTGTCCGCACTGGCGGCGGCGAGCATGTCGCCGTCGGGGTTGAAGGCCACCGACCAGATGGGGCCGGTGTGCCCGGTGAGCGGTGCGCCGAGCTGCCGGCCACGGCGGGGGTCGGAGACGTCCCACAGCCGGATCGTGTCGTCCGCGCTGCCGCTGGCGAGGGTGCGGCCGTCCGGGCTGAACGCGACGGAGTGCACGAGGTCGGTGTGTCCGGTCAGCGAGGAGACCGCCTTCGGCCGGTCCGGTTCGGCCACGTCCCACAGCCGGATGGTGTCGTCGTCGCCCCCCGCCGCCAGCGTCCTGCCGTCCGGGCTGAACGCCACCGACCGCACGGCGGCGCCGGCCCCGGTCAGCGGCTCGCCCAGCGGCTCGGCCCGCTCCGGATCGCCGACGTCCCACAGCCGTACGGTCCGGTCCTCGCTGACGGAGGCGAGCGTACGGCCGTCAGGGCTGAAGGCGACCAGGTAGATCGTGGCGTCGTGCCCGGTCAGGGGCGCCCCGAGCGGACGCGGCCGGTTCGGCTGCCGTACGTCCCACAGCCGGACCGTGCCGTCGTCCGAGGCGCTGGCGAGGGTGCGGCCGTCCGGGCTGAAGACGGCGCTGCTCACCCAACTGCGGTGCCCGGCCAAGGGTTCGCCCAGGGGCTTGGGCCGCTCCTGGTCGGAGACGTCCCACAGCCGTACGGTCTGGTCGTAGCTGGCGGTGGCCAGGAGCCGTCCGTTCGGGCTGAAGGTGGTCAGGTAGACGGCGCCGGTGTGGCCGCGCAGGGGCGTGGCCAGCGGGGCGTTCACGATCGAGATCAGCCGGCTCTTGGTGTCCTCGTCGTCCGGGCGCAGCCGGTGCGCCACCAGGTCGAGCTGGGCGGACAGCGACGGGTCGGTGTACTGGAAGCGGTCGGCCTCGGCGAGCACCTGCGCGTACACGGCGTCGTCCCGCTGCTGCCAGGCGACCACCGCGGCCCCGACGGCCACCATCACCAGCGCGAGCAGCGCCGCGACCGCGCTCCGCATGATCCAGACCGTACGCCTGCGCAGCCTGACCGAGGCGGCGAGGAACTCCACCGCGCCCCGGGTGAGGAACGTGTCCCCGGCGGACCGTGCCCAACTGTGGGCCTGCTCCAGCCGGGAGCCCCGGTACAGCAGCGACGAGTCCCGTGCGGACTCCTCCCAGGCCCGGCCGTCCTCCTCCAGCCGCTGGCGCAGCAGATTGCCCTGCCGGTCCTCGTCGATCCAGTCCCGCAGCCGCGGCCAGGCATGGAGGAGCGCCTCGTGCGTGATCTCCACGGTCTCCGCGTCCAGCGTGACCAACCGGGCCCGCACCAGCGCCTCGAGCGACTCCTCCGTCTTGTTCGGGTCCGTCGACTCCTTCGCCAGCTGCCGCCGCGTTCCGCGCCGCCGGGTCGTCTGTGTGTCCTCGCCGAGCCGGACCAGCCTGAGCAGCAGCAGCCGCGCTGCGGTACGCGCCGCCGGATCGAGGCCGGACCAGGCCCGCTCGGCGGTGGCCGCCACGGCACCCTGAATCCCGCCGGCCGCCCGATACCCGGCCAGCGTCAGCCGCCCGGCCTTGCGCCGCTGCCAGGTGGCGAGCAGTGCGTGCGACAGCAGCGGCAACGCCCCCGCGTCATGCGTCCCCCGCGGCCCGTCCGCACTCACCTCCCGCACGATGAGCTCCGCCAGCCCCGGCTCCAACTCCAGCCCCACGGCCTTGGCCGGCCCGGTCACAGCCTCCCGCAACTCCGAGGCCGTGAGCGGCCCGAGCACCATGTGCCGGTGCTGCAACGCGTCGGCCAGCTCCGGGTGCGCGAGGCACTGCTCGTAGAAGTCGGCACGTATGCCGAGAACCACGAGAACGGGCGGCGGGTCGCCGGGTTCGACGGGGGTGCAGGCGGCGTGGAGGAGCTGGACGAAGGTACGGTGGTCTGCTTCTTCGGGGCAGAGGGTGAAGGTCTCTTCGAACTGGTCGACGATGAGGACGGGCGGGGTGGCGGGGGCGACGGAGTCGGTGGAAGTGCCGGCGCCGGAGGAGCGCTCTGGATCGGCGTCGGCGTGGACGTGGGCGCCGTCGTCAGCGCCGGAGGCTTCGCGCCGGGCCCAGGCGCGGACGGCGGCGCGCGTGCGGCGCCCGAAGTCGGCGCGGAGCCCGTCGGCGCCGGTTTCGTCCCCGTCCTTCGCCCGCCAGCCCGAGCCCGCCACGTCCGCCACGTCCGCCACGTCCGCCGACCGGACCACATCGGCGAGTTCCGGTATCCGACGGGTCAGTTCGGCAAGCGGATCGGCGCCCGGCACGAGCTGCACCACAGCGCCCGCCGGACCGCTGCTCCCCGCCCCGCCCAGGGCGCCGTTGCGCAGGGCAGTCACCAGACCGGCGTTCAGCAGGGAGGACTTGCCGGCCCCCGAGGCGCCGACGAGCATGACGAGACCGCCGGTCTTCTCCACGGCGCGGAGCTGAGCGACCAGCGCGTCGGTACTGCGCTCCCGCCCGAAGAACCACCGGGTGTCCTGCTGCCGGTACGAGGCCAGCCCTCGATAGGGGCACACCCCACCGGCCACCGCGGGCGCCTCGACCGAAGCCTGGAGGTCCTCCTCTTCCCCGGAGGTGGCCCGCTCCCACAGCCGCTGCCACTGCCCCAGGTCGTACAGCCCGGCGGACACGGGCGCGGGCCGCGCGCGGCGCGCCTGCGGAACCAGGACATGCAGTACGGCTGACAGCGCGGCGAACTGGGCCGGCACGTTCTTGGCCCGACGCCAGTCACTGATCCGCTGAGCGGACACCCGTACGGGACGCCCCCGCTCGTCGACCCGCTGAAGCCGTACGACCGCGTCGGCCACACTCTTGAGCGGCGGGTTGCCGGCCTCCTTGTAGAGCAGCGCGAGCCGTTCCGCGAACGCTGTGCGCGCCGCCGAGTCGGAACTCAAGGCCTCCACTCCCTTACTCCGCCGCTACTCCGCCCCACCTGGTCTTCCGGACCGGAAAACTCACTTTATATGGCTGACCTGCGGCTAAGACGGCGACCGGAGACCGGATGCTCCTCTCCGGCACGCTCGACTGGCAGGATCATGACGCAATTGCGCACCCCCCGCGCGACGCCCAGGCAGGCCACCAGCCCAGAGCCCGGAGAGACCACTCATGGCGCCGCATGTTCTCGGACACCTTCGACACGATTCGTTTTCGCAGGAACGACGAGCCCCCGACGCCGCCCCAATCCAGCTCGACCCGCGCTGACCCGCCGACACGGCACGTCACCCACGGGTCGACACCTCCTCGCCGTTCGGCACCGGTCCCCACGAGGGGAGGGACCGGTGCCGGACGACGCGGCTGAGTGGTGTACCGGCGAGCTCAGGGCTTCACGGCCGCTTCCAGGGCGTCCAGCAGCATGGTGAGCGCCGTGTCGACCGCTTCCGCTCAGCTTCTGCGGGTGTCTGCGACGATCCGGTCGACGACGGCCGCGGCCTGCTCCGGGTGTCCCTCCAGCCAGTTTCCGAGGTGCTCCCGGACGGCCTCATCGACGCAGGCGCGTACTGCGGGATTGCCCAGTACTCCGCGGGTGGCGCCCTCGAACGAGGGATGGTCCAGCTTCACGGACACGACCGCCGCCAGGCCCTCGCCGATCCGATCGGCGCTGACATCGAGGTCCGGCGCCGACAGCACTCGTCGCTCACGTGCGTAGGCGTTGACCGCGGCCGTCACTCCGTCGCGGAAGCCCAGCAGGTGTGTGCCGCCGCCAGGGGTGGGCCGGCTGTTGGCGAAGCTGCGGACACGCTCCTCGTGGGAGGCGTGCCACCGCAGGGCTACCTCCGCCGTCCCTTCCATCCGCGGGTCCTCCCATTCGAATGCAATGACATCCGGGTGCACGGGCATCCCTGCTGAGGCGTGAGGAAAGGTGATGAAGTCTCTTGCCTCGCCCAGGAACCGTACCGACTGGGGCTCGCCCGGGGGACGTGCGTCGGTCAGGGTGATGCCCAGGCCCCGGTTCAGGAGGGCCAGTTGCCTGAAGCGTTCTGCCAGCACCGCGAATGAGCACTCCACGGTCTCGAAGATGCCGGAGTCGGGCCAGAAGGTGATGGTCGTCCCGCTGCCGGATGCCTGCCCCACGGCGGTGGGCGGGGTGACGGCGACGCCTCGCACGTACTCCTGAACCCAGCGGGCGCCATCGCGCTGCACCTCGGCCGTCAGGCGGCTGGAGAGGGCGTTGGTGACGCAGGGCCCGATGCCGAACAGGCCCACGGCCGCGGTGTTGCGGCCGACGCGCAGCGCCCCGGCGTACATGCCGGTCAGTAGAGCTTCGAGGCCACCGAAGCCATCCGTCTCCCCGGTGGCCTCGACGGGGACACCGGGCCCGTCGTCGGTGACCTTTACGCCGCCGTCGGAGGTAAGGGTGACGTCGACGGAATTGGCGTGGCCGGCCAGGACTTCGTTGACCGCCCGGCCCACGACCTCGAACACCGCCTGGTGCAGGCCGCGTTCGCTGGACGAGCCCACGTACATCCCGGGCCGCTTCCGTATGGCCTCCGACCCGTGCAGCACCTTGATGTGGGTGGCGTCGTACCTGTTGGCGTTCTCACTCACGAAGTCCCCCTCCGACCGTTTCCCGCAGTGCTGCCCAGCCTAGGTGATTCTCCGAAAAACACCAGGTCAGAGCCGGTGTAGCGAAGACGCGGGTGGGCGGGTGAGCACCTGCCTGGATGCACCTGACCCAGGGGTCGAAGTGGACCCGGAGATTGCGGTCAGACCCGGGCCGAGTCCGCGTACGGCCCCTTTCCGGGCGGCCCCAGGCCCTTGATTTCAGGGCGGTCCACGGAGTGATGTCAGTTCATCCGCCTCCTGCGCTATGCCCGACCGCCGCGCTCTTGGTGGCGTTGCGACGGCAGACTGTGGAGGTGGACTCTGACCTTTACCCCGACCTGGCTGCTGCGGGCAGCCTTGCTGCAGCGCTGCAACAGCTGGCGTCCGAACTCGGTGTCGATCTGACGGTGATTGCCATCGAAGGCGGCTCACCCGTCACCGCAGGCATCGCTACGCCGGTGGCAGGGCGCAAACCGCTGTCCGTCCACATCGGGGCAGCCAGCCGCTGGTTCAGTGTCTCGGGTTGGGGCCAGGGGATCGAGCTCATCACCGGTGCCACGACGGAACTGGCGGATGTCGTCAGAGCTGGTGCGGCGTGGGCACAGGGCGGGCGACTGGCGGAGCTGCGAGCTGGGCTGCCGTTCTTGCAGTCCAGTGAACGCGCGGAGGCTCACGAACGCGGGCCGGCGGAAGTGGTGGAGCTGCAGTGGCGAACGATTCGGGAGCAGGCGGCCGAGGCCCCGGATTTCCCTGAGTTCGGCGCACTCGTGGAAGCGGCTCATGCTGAACCGATGCTGCGGCAGCTCTACGTGTTTTCGAGCCACTGGACGCTTGGCTTCAGCTCCTGCACCGGATTTCCGTTCCGTGTTGAGGTGGGCATCGCCCCGTTGCGCAACGGCAGTCCGTACCGCGTGATGAAGCACCTGCGGGCCGAGGTTCTCGGCGAGACAGTCACGGCCGGAGAAGCCGTCGCCTTGGCGGTGTCCTACCTTCCCACCGGCCTTGGCCCGGCCGTGGAGGGACCCGCGGACCGAAATGCGTGACGCGCACGATCGCCGCCGCACCCTGCCGGAACGACGAGCTGCGACTCCGCCGACCTGAAGGTCGTGGGCTGAGATGTCAGGCTTCGGGGGCCGCCCTTCGAGTTCGACCTGCCGGGTCACCCAACTGTCGTCGCCGACCTCGAAGTAGAACCACGTGTCTTCTTCGTCCCAGTAGCTGCGGAACCATCGCGTCACCGGCTGATCCTGGCCCACCAGCATCGTTCCCTGCATCTACTTGGTCAGTCGAACCAGACGACGAGCCGTAACCCCGGACGCCAGTCACGCGGTCAGCGCTTGGTCTCGTACCTGGTCAGCAGCACGCCGTCGGGAAACGTCCGGGTCTCCACCAGGCTCAGGTTCACCCAGTTGTCCAGGGCTGTGAAGAACGGCGTGCCGCCGCCCACCAGGACCGGATGGGTGGCGATCGCGTACTCGTCGATCAGCCCGGCCCGCATGGCGGCCGCGGCGAGTGTGGCACCGGCGATGTCCATGGGGCCGCCGTCGCCGGCCTTGAGCCTGGTGATCTCGGTGACCGCGTCGCCGGTGACCAGACGGGTATTCCAGTCGACCGCGCGGGGCGTAGAGGAGAACACCACCTTCGGCATGTCCCGCCAGCGGCCGGCGTACTCGATCGCCGCCGGTGTGGCACCCGGCTCCTTGTCGGCGGTCGGCCAGTGGGAGCTCATCGTCTCCCACAGCTTGCGCCCGTACAGCGCCAGGCCCGTCGCGTCCACCCGGTCGGACCACCACTGGAACAGCTCGTCGCTCGGCACGCTCCAGCCGAGGTCGTCGCCGGGCGCGGCGATGTAGCCGTCCAGGCTCATGTTCATGGCGAAGGTCAGTTTCCGCATGGCGTCAGCCTCCCGTGAGTCGGTATTCGACGTACAGACCAGCACGGCGCGCAGGACTCATCGGCCAGGCCACACCGAGGGCCAGTTGACCACCCCGCCAAGCAGATGCTCTGTCACCGCGGCAGGAAACCGGGCTGCTCCTCTCTCTGACCACGGCATCCCCCTGGAGCAAATCGCGCTCTTGGTCGGGCACGGCAGCCCCAAGTCACCACGGGAGCGGTCTACCGCAAGCAACTTCGGCCCGTGATCACGCAGGGCGCCGAAGCCTTGGATGACATCTTCGCCGTAGATCAGGAAGAGGGGGAGACTGAGGATTCGGAAGAGGGCGACGCGGTGGTCTGACCAAATGCGTGTGGCCCCCCGTTTGGCCCCCGGGCATGAAAGAGGCCCATTCGCGATCACGCGAATGGGCCTCTGACCTGTGTCGGGGTGGCGGGATTTGAACCCACGACCTCTTCGTCCCGAAGCAACTTGCCGTAGCGCTCTGCCATAGGTTGGTGCGCCTTTCACCTGCTGCGATGGTCCGCAGATGTCCGCGCTCGTCCGCCGCTGTGTGTCGGCGTTGTTACGCAGTTAGACACTCACTGGTGCGGCTCCCGGGGCGCGGTATCAGCGCGCGCAACGCAGTTCTCCGGGTGTAGGCATAACTCTTGCATGTGGCAGACCAACTCGGGGAGCCCAGGCCGCAGCGGGGTGGGAGTGGTCACTCGTGGGTGCCTACTGCCAGCGCTGGTCGGCCCCGGACGGCCCAGGAGGGTACTGCTTCGCAAGGGCAGACGTGACAGGTAGTGCGCAACCGCTCGAGTCGAAGGCATTTCTAGAGCGCCCCCGCACTCTTCCACCTCCCGGCTTCTGCCGCTCGCTGCGGCACAACGTGCCCAACTCCGTGTTCCCCGCCCCATACCGGAGTCAACGACCGCCTAACCACGTAGGACACGGCCCAAGCACCGCAAATACCCAGTGAGCAGTACACCTAGGGGCAACTGGGATGATTGGGAGATCGATGCTTCATCATCGGACTAGGTCGAGCGCTATATCACGCCAATTTCGCACGTAATCAAGCGCGAAAATCGGCACCTCAAGTTTGGCTCAAGCGGGTTGCCGGCGTTCTGATTTACGTGCGAAAGTTTACCTCGACCAACAAGCGCAGCTGCAATTAGTCTCTCCCAGGGGGAAATTTCGCAATGAATACTGTTCGTATGGGTGCCAAGGTCACGGCTCTTGCGGTGCTGGCTCTGCCCATGCTCGGTAGCACTGCCTACGCCGCGCCCGCGGCTGGGGCCTCTGCTACTCCGCGGGCAAGCGGCATCGTGAAGCAGTCGTGGGGCTGCGACAACAACCCGAGGGTGAACCGCTTCAACACGTCGTACGCGCCGGGGAACAATTCCGTCACCGTGTACTACAACAACCACTGCAACCACCGCGTGAAGTTCCATGTGAAGTTCTTCGACACCAAGAACCAGCAGAACCACTCGTCAAACTGCGTCACGGTCGCTCCCGGCGCGAAGAGTCACGAGAAGTTCGGCAAGAGCGTCTTTGACGACGTCATAGGCGTCTACGAGTGCGGACACTAGCCAACTTTCGGTCGCTCGTCGACGGAAGTTAATTGAAGGGATAGACGGCTTTCGCCTGTTGGGTTTTGGTAAAATTCGCCAGGCGGAAGCTGTCTATCTTTGTGCTTGACCAAATAGAGGGTGGTCTTCTCAACCCGCTAGCGTAGCCTTTCCCGCTGGCAGAGAATGCAGCGTTTTCCCTGTGGCGGGAACGATGCGATCACCGTTCCTGACCGGCGCGGCAAAACTTCGATTCGCTCAACATACGCCACCGTGTAATGACGCAATGGGCAGCTCCATCCTGTGGAAGATTTTCCACATAGGTCGGTGGAGTCTTAATGGCTGAGTCAAGGGCCGCTGATGCTGTCAGTCGTCGGTGTCGGCGGCCTCTTCAAGCAGGTCTAGGGCATGGTTGTGGAAGCGGCGTTCGGCGTCGCGGCACGGGGCGCTGAAGAAGGCTCTTTGGGCTTCGGCAAGATCGCAGTTCAGCAGGCCCATGGTCACGAACACGGCTTCCACTCCGTGACACCCGTTGTCCTTGAGGAACTGTTGGAGTGCGTCCGTGTCGCCGGTTGCCTCCCAGATGGGTCGGGCAGTTTCCTGCATGGCAGCGATGCGCGCTGATCGTTCGGCGTCGAAGCCCACTGGACCCACCCTTCTGGTTTGGCCCGCAGGTTATCACCAGGTGGGCGGGGTGCGCTGGCCCGTCAAGCGGCTTGGGCGACGGGTGGGTGGAAGGTGAAGAGTCTGTCGTCGCGCAGGAGAGCCCATAGGACATCGACACGTCGCCGGGCGAGGGCGATGACGGCCTGGACGTGTTTGCATCCCTCGGTCCGCTTCCTCAAGTAGTAGTCGTGGTTGGGGCCTTCGCGGATGATGCTGGTCTGGGCGGACAGGTAGAAGACGCGGCGGAGGCGTCGGTCGTGGCGCTTGGGGCGGTGGAGGTTTCCGGTGCGGCGTCCGGAGTCGCGTGGAACGGGCACGAGGCCGGCGGCGGAGGCGAGGTGGCCTGCGTCGGCGTAGGTGCTCAGGTCACCGGCTGCGACGATGAACTCGGCTCCCAGGATGGGGCCCATGCCCGGCAGGGACTCGATGATGTGGGCCTGGGGGTGGGTGCGAAAGGTTCGCCGGATCTGCTGGTCGATCTGCTTGAGCCGGTCGTCCAAGGCGAGGATCTGTGTCGCGATGTCCGCGACGATGCCGGCGGCGACGTCTTGGCCCGGCAGCGTGACGTGCTGAGTCCTGGCGGCTTGGAGGGCGCTGGCGGCGACCGCGTCGGGGTTGCGGACGTTTTGTGCCTTGAGCCAGGCGGTGAGGCGGACTTGGCCGTGGCGGCGTATGGCTGCCGGGGTCTGGTGGCGGGTGAGCAGGATGAGCGCGCCTTTGTGGTCGGCGTAGTCGAAGGCCCGTTCCAGGGCGGGGAAGATCCCGGTAAGCATGTCGCGGAGCCGGTTGAGCAGGCGGACGCGGTCGGCGATCAGGTCGGTGCGGTGGGCGGTCAGCAGACACAGATCGGCTGCCAGCTGGGCGGGGACGTCGATGGCGGTGAAGTCTCGCCGCAGCCGGGCGGTGTCTGCGATCACGTAGGCGTCACGGGCGTCGGTCTCGGCTTCACCGCGGTAGGACCCGGACATCCGGTTGACCGTTCGGCCGGGAACGTAGACGGCCTGTTGGCCGCAGGCGCCGAGTAAGGCCAGCAACAGCGCGGACGCGGTACCAGCGATGTCAACAGCCCAGTGCACGTTGTCGGAGAGGGCGAGGATTTCGCCGAGGGCGGTCAGAACCGCGCTCTCGTCGTTGGGGACCTTCTTGCTCCAGATCGGTGCCCCGGTTTCGTCGACCGCGGCGAGCCGGTCATGGGCTTTACCGGCGTCGATTCCGACCCAGAGGTGGGTCAGCTGCTTGGCCATGTGGGTCTCCTCGGTTCAGGCAGCATGCCGTTCGGCCCGAGGAACACCCGCCGTCAGCTCCGTAAACAGCGATCCATGCGCAGATCTCAATCAGCGGCCAGGTGTCCCGAAGAGCGGGGCGGCCACTCCACCGGAGCCACCGGGGGCAAGCGACTCTAGAGCCACACCCCACTCTTCCGGACCGCTAAACAACTTACGGAGCGGCTTTGGGCGGGAGCTGCTTTGGCGCGAGTGATCATGGCCCCGTAAGCTTTCGGCGCGTCGGGCAGGCTGTGGACCTGCCCGTTAAAGCACGACGTTGGGGCCATGATCTTAGAGGCTCGCCCCAAAGTGGCTGCCTAAAGCCGTGGAGCCGACCGCCCCAGCCACAGAGGGTTTCTCCCCACTTCATGCCCGCAGCCGCCGAGCGCGCCGCAGAGGCGGCGCGCACCCGCGCCGTGCGCGGGCCTTGATGAAGTAGGGAAAGTTCTATCCCGCTGGGATGAGGCGCTTGCCGTCGTGGCTCCGCACGTGGGGACCGTTGCCGTCCAAGGCGTCCAAGAGCCGGATCGCGAAGACCTCCGCCATGCGCTCGCTGACCTCTTCAGGCGTGAGCCACGAGACGGCTGTCGACTCACTCGACGTGCGCTCGGTCCCGCCGGAGGGCTTGCAGCGGAAGACCAGGGCCACGATGCCTCGGGTCGTGTTCTTGTAGACCCCGGTGAGCTCGTCCACCTCGACGTGGATGCCCGTCTCCTCCAGGACTTCGCGGACGACGCCCGTCTCGGGGGCCTCGTCCAGCTCGAGTACTCCGCCGGGGAGCTCCCAAGTGCCGTTGTCAGCGCGGCGGATAGCCAGGAGGCGCCCGTCCTCGCGCACCACGACTCCGGCCACGGACACGGAGTGCAGCGGCGTTGACTGGCCTTCCTGGGCACTGTTACTCATGTACAGGAGCATAGGAGGAAGAGCGGCTATGGGAACAGCGGCAGGAGGTGAGAGGTCCGTACCTCGGTACGTCCAGATCGCCGAGGAGATCGTGCAGCAGATCCGGGCGGGCGTCCTCAAGCCTGGTGAGATGGTGCCGAGTGAGTCGGACCTGGTTGAGCGCTATGGCGTCTCGGGCGGCACGATCCGTAAGGCCATGGTGGAGGTGCGCGCGAGCGGACTCGTTGAGACGCGGCACGGCAAGGGCTCGATCGTGAAGGATCGGCCACCAGTACGGCACCGCTCCTCTGATCGCTTCCGGCGCTCGCTTCGCCGGGGCGGCAAGGCCGCCTACCTTGCAGAGTCGGCGCAGTCCGGCGCCACGGCCAAGGTGAGGGTCCTCTACATCGGACCGATGGAGGCCCCAGAGGATGCGGCCGAGCGATTGGGCGTGCCCGCCGGCACTCAGGTGCTTGCCCGGCGGCGCCTCTACTTCCGCAACGGCACGCCCGTCGAGACAGCGACTTCGTACCTGCCGTGGGACGTCGTTAAGGAGATCCCCGAGCTCTTCGCCGAGAACCCCGGCGGCGGTGGCATCTACGCCCGACTCGAAGACCATGGGCACGAGTTCGCCGAGTTCGTCGAGACGCTGCAAGCGCGTCCGGCCTCCAAGGCGGAGGCGTCCGAGCTGGCGCTGAGCCCCGGTGCGCCCGTGGTTCATCTGGTCCGTGAAGCGCGGACGACCGGGGGTCTCGTTGTCGAGGTCTGCGACACGCTCATGGCAGCTGACCAGTTCTTTTTCGAGTATCGGATCCCCGCCGTCGACTGACGCGCGCTCAACTTCCCTCAGCCCGTCGCGAGTTCTTCATCGCGGCGGGTTGACTCATGTATAGGAGTCAGGCACTCTTCTTCATGTCACTCATGTACATAAGTGATGGAGTCCAGCCCATATAGAGGAGTGATCTGCTGTGCGTCAGATTCCCGTCGACACCTCCGCCGCGACCGTGATGGTCGCCAAGACCCCCCAGCCCAAGGTCAAAGACCGCCGTACCGGCGAGATCGCCACCGACGCCGAGACCGGCGCGAAGATGATGACCGTCGACGTGGTGTTCGCGGCGAACGACGAGGTCGAGATCCTGTCCATCACTGTCCCCGAGCCCGGCATCTCCGGCGAGCTGGCCATGGGCACCCCGGTCGCCCTGACGGGTCTGATCGCCCGCCCTGGGAGAACGAGTTCAACGGGCAGAAGCGCCACGGCATTGCCTTCCGCGCGGTCGCCGTCACCTCGCTCACCGCCGCTGCGTCGAAGCCCAAGGCGGCCTGACCATGACCTGGTTCACGGTCGCGCTCGTGCTGGTCGTCGCCGCTGCGCGGCTCCTGCGGTGGCGGCGCCCCGCCTGGTACTGGCTGACCGTCGGGGTCACCCTCGCCACGCTCCGGGTCCTGGTCCGCTACACCTCGGTCATGGAGGCCTGCGGGCTGACCGTCCCGCCTTCGCGCTGGCGTCTCGTCTTTGCCCGGATCACCAACCGGCCCATGCCGGAATCCCGGGCGCCGCGCATCCTGCGGGTGCGGCCGACCCGTACCGGGCTCGTCCTGCGGCTCAAGCTGCAGCCGGGACAGGACGCATTCGACATCGCGGCGGCCTCCGACCGGCTTCGGCACTCCTTCTCGATGTACGGCGTCACATCGCGTGAGGTGCGTTCCGGGGTGGTCGAGGTGCGGATGACCGGCTACGACGTGCTCAGGCAGGTACAGATGCCTGCCAAGACCCCACGGTCGGCGTGACCGCATCGCGCCAAGTCCCTACCCGGGCCATGCCCGAAGAAGTGATCGCACCTCATGTGCCCCCACTGCGAGGACTTCGCCCGCACTATCCTGATGCTCGGCCAACTCGCCCTCTACGCGGACAACACCGGCGCTGACCAGGACTTCATCGAGATCGTGGGTCCGTGCCTGGCCGCGTCCCTGCCGGAGCCGCCGCCCGGAACGTTCCCGGCCGACTACGACCCCACCGAGGGCCCGGAGTACCCCGGCGAGGAGGGGTTCTGATGGCCCGCCCTGCCCTGCGCGTGGACGCCGTCCTCGTCCAGGCCGTCATCGCGGGCGCCCTGTCCTTCGCCCACCTTCACGACCTCGCCGCCGCTGCCGGACAGGACGGCTGGAAGGCCTGGGCTTACCCGGTCAGCGTCGACCTGCTCCTGGTCGCCGCCTGGCGACGGCTCCGCACTGATGGCCCGTCCCGGCTCGCCTGGTGCTGGTTCGTCACAGCGCTCGTCGCCTCGCTCGGCGCCAACGTCGCCACCGCCGGACTGCTCGACCTGAACGGCGTCCCGGCCTGGCTGCGGATCCTCGTCGCCGCGTGGCCCGCGCTGGCCTTCATGGGCGGCACGCTCCTCGCCCACTCGGTCGGGGACCGGGTCCCGGTTCCGCCGGCGCCCGCAGCCCCGGCCCCCGCACCCGACATCGAGCCCGAACCCGTGCCGGTCCCCGAACCGGAGCCTGCGCCGGTTGCAGCTGCTGAGGAAACCGCGGCTCTCCCCGCTACCCCGGCTCCACCGGTCCCGGCCGCCCTGGTCGACCACGCCCGCAAGGTCGCCGCCGACCACCAGGCACGCACCGGAACCTCGATCGACACCGACACCCTGCGCACGCGACTTGGCGTCCCGCCTCACCTCGCCGACGCGATCGCCGCCCAACTCGCCTGACCAGGAAGGAGAACCACCCGCCATGCCTGCCCGCAACCACTTCCACTCCGTGATGAGCATCGGCCCGGTGCAGATCGGCACCCACCGCGACCGCCACGGCCAGACCGAGCACGCGGCCGTGTGCACGGCCGACCGCTGCGGCTGGTCCGCCGACTACTCCAGCCAGTCCGCCGCCCAGCTCGCCGCCCGCACCCACCGCTGCCGCGTCCGCTAGGAGACCGCCATGGAAGTACCGCTCTGGCTCGCCCTGATCGTCGTCGGCTACCTCGGCGTCAAGCTCATCCGCCCGCCCGCCTGGCTCATCGCGGTGCTCCTGCTCGGCGGCTTCCTCCTCGCCGACAGCGTCCTGGCCCCCGCCATCAACACCTTCGTCAAGTAGCCCACCCCGGAAGGGAGATCCGCCGATGCTCTGCCCGAAGATCCCGACCATGCCCACCCCGACCGGCCACGTCACCCCGCCCGCCGTGGTCGAGCCGACCGCCGTCGTCCCGAGCTCCGAGACTCCGTCGCCCGCCCCGGTGGCTCCGGCGCCGTCCCGGCCCACGGTCCAGCTCACCCCTGGTGCCCTGATCGCCGTTGTCGGCGGCGGAACGGCCGTGGTCCTGGTCGTCGGCGCCGTCCTGGTCTCGCTCCTGCTGGCGGTCGCCATCACTGGCGTCTCGGTCGCCGTGTGCGCCGTCGTCCTGCGCTCCCTGCTCGCCTCCGAGGCCAAGCGACGCTGACCGGCCCCCGGGCGGCCTCGATACCGCCAAGCATCCGCCGCCCTGGAGCCGTCCCTACCCGATCTTTCAACCGGAAGGAACCTACATGATGACCGGCCCCAACCCGGCCACCGCCACAACCGCACGGATCTGCCCGAACTGCGACGGCTTCGCCTCCGCCGCCATCACCCTGGGCGGCCGCGACGGGCACGGCCACCTGCGCACCATCACCGCGCACTGCCCGGCCTGCCAGGGCCTCGGCGTCACCCGCACCCGCCGCACCCGGGAGGGCGCCCGCGCCTGACACGCTGCTCGACCCGACCACCCTCGGCGACCTGCTGAGGGTGGCTTCGGCCTCCGACTACACCCGTTGGGAAGACCAGGTCCGCCGTACCGGCGGCTGCGCCGACCCGATCCACCTGACCGGCTGGACCCTCCACAAGGACAAGACCACCGGCGAGACCCTGCACCACTACTCCACCGAGCGCGAGCCGGGCGGACGACTCCGGGTCGCCTGCGGCAACCGCCGCGCCTCCCGCTGCCCGGCCTGCGCCTGGACCTACGCCGGAGACACCTACCACCTCATCCGCGCGGGCCTGGCAGGAGACGATCGCCGCGACATCCCCGCCACGGTCCGCGATCACCCCCGCGTCTTCGCCACCCTCACAGCCCCGTCCTTCGGCCCGGTCCACAACCGCCCCGACAAAGGCGCCTGCCGCTGCGGCACCCGCCACACACCGGATGACCCCGCCCTCGGCACAGCCCTCGACCCGGCCACGTACGACTACGCGGGCGCCGTCCTCTTCAACAACCACGCAAGCGACCTGTGGCAGCGCTTCACCACCCGCCTACGCCGCGAGATCGCCGCCCGCGCCGGGCTCACCCGCCGCGAACTCGCCGACCACGCACGCCTCTCGTACGGAAAGGTCGCCGAGTTCCAGAAGCGCGGCGCCCTGCACTTCCATGCCGTCGTACGGATCGACGGCTCGGAGGGACCCGACACCCCGCCCCCGTCCTGGGCCACCGTCGACCTGCTCGCCGACGCAATCCGCGCCGCCGCCGGCCACTCGTACACCTCGGTCTCAGTCCCGGCTGCCGAGGACCAGCCCACCCGCACCTTCCGCTGGGGCACCCAGCTCGACGTCCGGCCGGTCAAGGCCTTCGGCGGCGGCTCCGACATCACCGAACAGGCCGTCGCCTCCTACGTCGCCAAGTACGCCACCAAGGCCGCCGAGAACACCGGCACCCTGGACCGCCGCATCGGCGAACTCTCCGAACTCGACCGCCACCAGGTCCCCAACCACACCCGCCGCCTGATCGAGGCATGCAAGCTGCTCGACCCGCTCTACCCCGACCGCCGCCTCTGGGCCTGGGCCCACATGCTCGGCTTCCGCGGCCACTTCTCCTCCAAGTCCCGCCGCTACTCGACCACATTGGGCGCCCTCCGCCAGGCCCGTGCCGACTACCGCGCTGCCAAGGAACGCGAAGCCCTCGGCCTCGACGAGATCGAGCCGGACACCGTCCTGGTCCTGGCTGACTGGCAGTACGCCGGACACGGCCACACACCCGGCGAATCCGCCCTCGCCGCCACCATCGCCCGCGACCTCCAGCTCAACCGCGAAACCGCCCGCGAAGCCCTACGCGACCAGCTCGCCGAGGAAGGAGCCGCAACATGACCACCGCCGCCCCTGAGCTACTGACCGTGTCCGAAGTTATGGCGCGGCTCAAGGTCGGCCGCTCCAAGGTCTACGACCTGATCCGCACTCACCGGCTGGCCTCTCTCAAGATCGATGGCGCTCGCCGCATACCCGCCGACGCTGTGCGCGACTTCATCCAGAGTCAGCTGGCGGAGGCCGCCTGATGACCAAGCGTCGAAGCCGTGGGGACGGTGGCCTGCACTGGGACGAGAAGAGACAGCGCTGGATCGCCACGGCGAACCTCGGCTTTGACCCGAGCGGCAAGCGCATCGTAAGCGGGGGAGTGGCAAGACCAAGACGGAGGCGAAGAACAAGCTCAAGGAGGTACTGAGGGACCACGAAGACGGTCTGGCGATCGCGCCCACCGGCTACACCGTCGCTGACGCTGTGAACGACTGGCTTGCGTACGGCCTGGCTGGCCGCGACCCGGGCACCGTCGAAGCCTGCACCATCCTCAGCAAGAACCACGTGATCCCAGCTCTGGGCGCCCGGAAGCTACGCGACCTCAGCGCCGAGGACGTCGACCGCTGGCTGGCCACCAAGGCCAAGACCCTCAGCACACGGACGCTGCAGGGGGTCCACTCCTGCCTGAACCGCTCGGTCAAGCGGGCCATGGCGCGGGACAAGGTGAAGCGCAACGTTGTTGAGCTGTGCTCGGTTCCCCAGGGCCAGCCTGGGCGCCCGTCCAAGGCGCTCACCTTCACCCAGGCTGAGGCAGTCCTCAAGGCGGCCGAGGGGACCTCGATGCACGCGTACATCGTCGTGGCCCTTCTGACCGGTGCCCGCACCGAGGAGCTGCGAGCGCTCACCTGGGGCCACGTCTTCCTGAAGGGAAGGCCGGACGCCGACCCGCCGCAGCCTCCGCACATCGCGGTGTGGCGGTCGGTCCGGCGTGGTGGAGACACCAAGACCCGGAAGTCCCGGCGCACGCTCGCTCTGCCGGCACGTTGCGTCGAGGTCCTCTGGCAGCAATTCGAAGACCAGGGGTGGGAGCGGCTCGCTGCTGGCGACCAGTGGGAGGAACACGGGCTGGTCTTCTCGTCGGCCGTGGGCAAGCCGCTCGACGCGACCAACGTCCGGCGCGCCTTCCGCCAGGCGCTCAAGGACGCCGAGGGGATCAATGCGGACGAATGGACGCCTCGCGAGCTCCGGCACAGCTTTGTGTCCCTGCTTTCCGACCGCGGTGTCCCCCTGGAAGAGATCTCCCGGCTCGTCGGCCACTCCGGTACGGCCGTGACTGAGGAGGTCTACCGCAAGCAGATCCGCCCCGTGATCCAGACCGGTGCTGTGGTCATGGATGGCATCTTCAAGCGCGATCTAGAGCGGTAGTCACGCAGATAGACCCGCACAACGCCAAGGGCCAGGTACGAAATTTCGTACCTGGCCCTTGGCCTGGTGTTTCTCTGTCGGGGTGGCGGGATTTGAACCCACGACCTCTTCGTCCCGAACGAAGCGCGCTGCCAAGCTGCGCTACACCCCGATGTCGCTGCTGTCGCGGCGACGTCGTTTACTTTAGCCCACGGGTGGCTGGAGACGAAATCCGGTTTTCGTGCGGTGGTGGACCCGGTGGCGGATGGGGTTGGGGCGGGCGTGGTCGAGGGCCACGAGGGCGATGGCCAGGGCGTAGATGGCGAGGCCGATGAGGAGGGCGTTGCCGAGGACGCTCTTGTAGCCGTGCCGGGCCACGTCGAGGAAGGGGTAGAGATAGCGGGCCGGCGTGCCGGCCACGAGTAGCTCGCCTCGGGACAAGGCGAACGCCAGGTAGGCGAGGGGATAGAGCAGCCAGGTCGCCGCCGGGCGCAGGTGCAGCTGACCGGGGGCCGTCAGGAGCAGCCAGTCCAGCAGGGCTGCGATGGGCGTCGCCGTGTGCAGGACCTGAGTGGTGATCGCGTGCCAGCCCGTGGGGTCCGCGGCCTCGCCCGTGAGGACGCCGGGGAGGGCGTAGGGGCTCGACTCGTTGGCCAGCAGCAGGTGGTAGACGAGGCCCGTGACCAGGGCGTAGAGCAGCGTGGCGCCCGTCAGTGCGGAGGGCAGAGGGCGGCGGGCGGTCCAGGCGCGGCGGGCCGACAGGATGAAGACCAGGGCCAGCAGGATGTTGGCCTGGATCGCGAAGTGGCTCAGGGCGCGCACAGGGCTGCCGAGGGTCAGTTCGATGGCGACCGCCGCGACCGCGACCAGGGCGACCAGCAGGCGGTACACGGCTGCCAGGGGGCGGCGGGCGGGGGCCACCACCGCGGTGGCGGGGACGTGGGACGGCAGCAACGCGGGGATGCCCGGTATCGCGGGGAGGTCCGGGATGTCCCTGGGTATCGGGGCTGTCATGCCCTCACGCTAAGCAGGGTGGGCAAAACGGGCGATACGGGTGGTCCGTGCGGGTTACGCCGAGCGGCCCTACGGGAAGGCTGGCCAGGCCAGGGGCGGGGCCGGCCAGACGGGCAGGGTCAGGCCACGCAAAGCCACGCCGGCCCAGTCAAGCCGGGTGTGCCCGGCCGCCGGTACCCGTATAAGCCCCGAGGCCCCCCTCCTCTTACCCCGGCCCACCAGCATCAACAGCATCACAGCACCCCAGTACCAGCACCAGCACCTACTCCCGTCCCACCAGCGTCAGCAACGTCGCCTCAGGCGGGCAAGCGAAACGGAACGGGGTGTAGCGGTTCGCGCCGCAGCCTGCCGAGACGTGCAGGTAGGACGTACGGCCCTGAGCCGTGTGCGTGGACAGGCCCTTCACGCGGTCCGTGTCGAGGTCGCAGTTGGTGACCAGGGCGCCGTAGAAGGGGATGCAGAGCTGGCCGCCGTGGGTGTGGCCGGCCAGGATCAGGGGGTAGTCGTCGGCCGTGTAGGAGTCCAGGACGCGCAGGTACGGCGCGTGCACCACGCCGAGCGCGAGGTCGGCGGCGCCCGACGGGCCCCCGGCCACCCGCTCGTAGCGGTCCCTCTTGATGTGCGGGTCGTCGAGGCCGGTGAGCTCCACCGACACGCCCTCGACCTTCAGCGTCCCGCGCGTGTTCGTGAGGTTGAGCCAGCCCGCGGCGTCGAAGCCGTCGCGCAGGTCCTCCCAGGGGTTGTGGATCGCGCCGACGGCGGGCGCGTTGCCGTTCAGGCCGTGGCGGCCCTGGGCCTTCTCCAGCAGATAGCGGGCGGGGTTGCGCAGCTTCGGGCCGTAGTAGTCGTTCGAGCCGAAGACGTACGCCCCCGGGAACTGCATCAGGGGGCCCAGCGCGTCCAGCACCTCCGGTACGCCCTCCGGGTCGGAGAGGTTGTCGCCGGTGTTGATCACGAAGTCCGGGCGGAGGCCTGCCAGCGAGCGCAGCCAGCGCTGCTTCTTGCGCTGGCCGCCGACCATGTGGATGTCGGAGACCTGGAGCACACGCAGCGGACGCATGCCCGCGGGCAGAACGGGGACCGTCACCCGTCGCAGCCGGAAGGAACGGGCCTCGAAACCCGCCGAATACAACAGTCCGGCGGCGCCAACCGCCGTGATGCCCAGGGGTACTCCGTATCGCGCGCGCATACGACCATCGTGTCAGACCGGCGAAGTCCCCGTGCCGGGCCGCCCGCGGTACGGCGTTCTCGCGCAGGCCCCTTGAAATCAACGGGCGTTCCGCGCCCCACACCTGCGACAATCGACGGCATGACCACGCTCAAGTCGAAGCTGCAGGAAGACCTCAACGCCGCGATCAAGGAGCGCGACGAGCTCCGCTCCTCGACCCTCCGGCTGACGCTCGCCGCGATCACCAAGGAGGAGGTCGCGGGCAAGGAGAAGCGCGAGCTCTCCGACGACGAGGTGCAGAAGGTGATCACCCGCGAGGCGAAGAAGCGCCGTGAGGCGGCCGAGGCCTTCGCGCAGGGTGGTCGTGCCGAGTCCGCCGAGCGGGAGAAGGCGGAGGGCGAGGTCCTCGCCACGTACCTGCCGAAGCAGCTCAGCGACGACGAGCTGAACCAGATCGTCGCCCAGGCCGTCGAAGAGGCCAAGGCGGCCGGCGCCGAGGGTCCGCGGGCCATGGGCGCCGTCATGAAGATCGTGAACCCGAAGGTGGCGGGCCTGGCGGAGGGTGGCCGGGTGGCCGCGGCGGTCAAGAAGCTGCTCGCCGGCTGACACCTACGGCACGGCGGGCGGGCGGTGGGGCCAACAACCGCTCCGCCTCTGACGACAGACGGCCCCTGTCCCTTCGTACGAAGGGACAGGGGCCGTCCCCTATCCAAAGGCCGCGTCAGCCGCGCCCGCCTGTGCCGCCGCCGTTCGACTGCCCCTGCCACCAGCCCTCGGGGATCGAGAAGGAGGGCGCCGGGGACGGACCGCCGTCCGCGCCGCCATTGTTGCCGCCGCCGTTGTTGTTCCCGCCGCCGATCAGGCCGCCGATGAACTCGTCGCCGTTGTTCCCGTCGTCGTTGCCGTTCTCGTCGCCGTCCTCGTCCTCGTCACCGCGGCCGCGGTCCGGCTTGTCCTCCGGGATGTCGACGGTGTTGAAGTTCTCGTCGGGCTTGCCGTCGAGGGCGCCGTTCATGGCGTCCCGCCAGATCGGGCCCGGGACCCGGCCGCCGTAGACGAGGTCGTGGTACTGGCCGCCGATGTAGATGTTCCGCATCTTGACCTTCTGGGTGGCGCTGCCGACCCAGACGGCGCCCGAGAGGTTCGGCGTGTAGCCGACGAACCAGGCGTTGCGGCGCTCGTCGGTCGTACCCGTCTTACCGGCGCTCTGGCGGTTGGTGAGACCGGCCTCCTTGCCGGTGCCGGAGTCGACCACGCCCTGGAGCAGGGTGTTGATGGTGTCGGCGGTCTGCTCGGACATCGCCCGCGAGCACGTCGACTTGGGCACCTCGAGCGACTTCTGCTCCCCGCCGACCTTCTGCGAGATCGATTCGATGGCGATCGGCGTGCAGTACATGCCGCGGGAGGCGAAGGCGGCGTACGCGCTCGCCATCGTCAGCGGGGAGAGGCCGATCGAGCCGAGGGTGACCGAGGGGGTCTCCGGTAGCTTGTCGCCGTTGCCCTGCCGGACCTGCAGCTTGTCGGTGATGTTGACCACCGGGCACAGGCCGATGTCGGCGACCATCTGCACGAAGTAGGTGTTGACCGACAGCTCCATCGCCTTCCGCAGGCGGTAGGGGCCGCGCTCCGACTCGGCTTCGTTCTCCAGCTTCTCGCCGCGCAGGTTGGTCCATGGCTTGCTGTCGCACGTCTGGACCGGGCTCGGGTACTCCATCTCGTACGGCGACGAGTACTCCTGCGTCGGCGGGCGCCCTTCCTCCAGCGCGGCCGCCGCGACGAACGGCTTGAACGTCGAACCGGTCGGGAAGCCGAAGTTGGAGCCGCCGTAGGCCGCGTCGACCGAGTAGTTGTACTCCGTCTCGTTCTTGCCGTAGCCGTACGGCTTCGACTGGCCCATGCCGAGGATCTTGCCGGTGCCGGGCTCGACGAGGGTGGTCGCGGCGGCGACCTTGTCGTCCTGGTTGACGTGGTCCTTGAGCGAGGCCTGGACCGACTCCTGGGCCTGCGGGTCGAGGGTCGTCGTGATGGTCAGGCCGCCGCGGTTCCAGATCTTGGCGCGGGCCTCGCGGTTCTTGCCGAAGACCGGGTCGCTGAGGAAGACCCTCTCGACGTACTGGCAGAAGAAGCCGGCGCCCTTGACCGCGGTGATGCAGCCGTTGTTGGGCTTGCTGACCTTCAGGCCGAGTGGCGCCTCCTTGGCCTTGTCGGCATCCGCCTGGGAGACGTTGCCGACGTCGGCCATGCGCTGCAGGACGATGTTGCGCCGCTTGGTGGCCTCGGCCTCGTCGTTGACCGGGTCGTAGCGGCTCGGCGACTGGACGATGCCCGCGAGCAGGGCCGCTTCCTGGAGCTCCAGGTCCTTGGCGGACTTGGAGAAATAGCGCTGGGACGCGGCCTCGACACCGTACGCCTGCTGGCCGAAGAACGTGATGTTCAGGTAGTTCTCGAGGATCTTCTTCTTGCCGAGCTCCTCCTCGACCTGGATCGCGTACTTCAGCTCCTTGATCTTGCGGCCGAGGGTCTGCTGGGTGGCCTGCGCGACCTTCGTCGCGTCGTCGCCGGCCTCCTCGACGAAGACGTTCTTCACGTACTGCTGGGTGAGGGTGGACGCGCCCTCGGTGACGCCGCCGCTCTGCGCGTTGCGGTTGAGGGCGCGCAGGACACCCTTCAGGTCGACCGCGCCATGCTGGTAGAAGCGGGCGTCCTCGATCGCGACGATCGCCTTCTGCATGAAGGGCGAGATGTCCTTGAGGTCGACCACCGTACGGTCGCGCGAGTAGACCGAGGCGATCTGGTCGCCCTTGGCGTCCAGGATCGTGGTGCGCTGGCTCAGCGGTGGCGTCTTGAGACTGACCGGGAGCTCGTCGAAACTCTCGACCGAACCCTTGGCCGCGAGCCCCAGCGCGCCGACGGCGGGCAACGCGATACCGGCCAGCACGGCTCCCGCGAGCACACTGACACCGAGGAACTTGGCGGCCTGTTGCGTTGGCGACAGCCCACCGCCCGAGCGCTTCTTTGGCATGGGGGCAGCCTAAACCGTAGAGATGAGCGAACCGAGGGCCGACCGTGCGCGAGCAGAGCACGCTCGCTGATGCAGCCCATTCGCCGGACAGGCATGCAGGCGTTGGCCTAAGCTGCTCTCAACTGTCACAGCAGTGCGGCCACGTATCAATACGTCCGGCGACCCCGAATCGTTCCGGAGGTTCCTCACTTTTTTGGTGGGGACGTGTCCGAATCCGCCTTGTGTGTCATCCGGCGTCCGTTGTGACTCAACAGAACTGTCCCGGTTTGCCGGGAAAGTCACGCATGTCGCCAGCTCACTCCCCCGGGTGATCTGCCGCTTACGCATAGTCCGTTCGGGCCATTCAAGATTGGGCCCGAAGGGGGTGTTGCGCTGTGCCCACCTTCCGTAACGTCCTCAACTGGCGGCGGTGAATATGCCGCTGCCGCCGTGGGGGAGCCTCGATTCGGGAGAGGACGGCGCCGGTATGGGCTGGGTAGTCGACTGGAGTGCGCAGGCGGCCTGCCGCACTACCGATCCGGATGAACTGTTCGTTCAGGGAGCAGCGCAGAACAGGGCCAAGGCGGTGTGCACCGGATGCCCGGTGCGCACGGAGTGCCTGGCGGACGCGCTGGACAACCGCGTCGAGTTCGGCGTGTGGGGAGGAATGACCGAGCGGGAGCGCCGTGCGCTGCTGCGCAGGCGGCCCACCGTGACCTCCTGGCGGCGGCTGCTGGAGACCGCGCGCACGGAGTACGAGCGGGGCGCGGGCATCCTGCCGCTCGACGACGACCAGGTGTACGAGGACTTCGCGGCGGTGAGCTGAGGGGGGACAGGGCTGAGGGGGCCAGGAAGGCCTCCTCCGGAACTCCCTCAGGTGCCGGCCGCGGGGTCGGGCAGCTCCGGCCGATGGGCCGCGAGCCGGTTTCCGATGTCCCGCAGTCCCGCGAGGTCATGGACATCACCGGGCAGCGCGGCCACTTCGGCCACCGCCACCTCGGGGTGCAGTGAGGTGAAGCGGTCACGCGTGCGCTGCTCACGGGAGAGCAGCTGCATGCGCTCGGAGTGCAGCCTCAGCAGACCTGCGGTGAGTTGGTCGACGGACCGCTCCACATGCCCGGTGGCGGATGGTGGAGCGACGGGCTGCGGCTCGTCCATGGCTGCGGTGCGCTCCGTGTCCGGGGCGGGGGAGCCTGCCTCAGGAGCGGCGGGGGAGCCTTCTTCGGGAGCCGATTCTGAACTCTCGTACGTGTCGGGGGAGTTACGAAGTCCAGCTTTCCCGCCCTCCTGATCCACAATGCCGGGCTCTTCAAGATTTTCCGCGGCGGCGAGTGCCCGCTCGGCCGACAGCCGGGCGGCGCCGCTGCCGTGGACCCGGTTGAGCACCAGACCGGCGAGCGGCATGTCCTCGGCGGCCAGCCGCTCCACGAAGTAGGCGGCCTCGCGCAGCGCGTCCCGCTCCGGCGCGGCCACCACCAGGAACGCCGTCCCGGGCGCCTGGAGCAGCTTGTACGTCGCGTCCGCGCGCGTCCGGAACCCGCCGAACATGGAGTCCATCGCGGCCACGAAGGTCTGTACGTCCTTCAGCAGCTGGCCGCCGAGCAGTTTGCCCAGCGCGCCCGTCATCATCGACATGCCGACGTTCAGGAACTTCATCCCCGCACGGCCGCCCACCTTCGCCGGGGCCAGCAGGACGCGGATCAGCTTGCCGTCCAGGAACGAGCCGAGCCGCTTGGGCGCGTCAAGGAAGTCCAGCGCCGAGCGGGACGGCGGCGTGTCGACAACAATGAGGTCCCACTCGTCCCGGGCGCGCAGCTGCCCGAGCTTCTCCATCGCCATGTACTCCTGCGTGCCCGCGAAGCCCGCCGAGAGCGACTGGTAGAAGGGGTTGCCCAGGATCGCGGCCGCCCGCTCGGGGTCCGCGTGCGCCTCGACGATCTCGTCGAAGGTGCGCTTCATGTCGAGCATCATCGCGTGCAGCTCGCCCTCACCCTCGACGCCCTTCACCCGGCGCGGGGTGTTGTCCAGGGAGTCGATGCCCATCGACTGGGCGAGCCGGCGGGCCGGGTCGATGGTGAGGACGACCACCTTGCGCCCGCGCTCGGCGGCCCGCAGTCCCAGCGCCGCCGCGGTCGTGGTCTTGCCGACGCCGCCCGAGCCGCAGCACACCACGATGCGGGTCTTCGGGTCGTCGAGCAGCGGGTCGAGGTCGAGCACGCGCGTGGGGGACAGGTGAGAGGTGCGCGCGGCGTCGGTCGCCTGGGCGGATTCCGGACGGCTCATGACATCCCCTGCTTCCGACGCTGACGCTCCTGACATACGACGTGCCGGTCCCGCCGTACGGCGGGATGCTCCCGCCTGCTGAACGGACCCGTGTCCCGCCTGCTGAACGGACTCGTGTCCTGTCTGGAGAACGGACTCATGACAGGCCCTGTTCCCGCAGCTCGCCCGCGAGTTCGTACAGGCCCGCCAAGTCCATGCCCTCGGCGAGCAGCGGCAGTTCGTGCACCGGCAGCCCCAACTCGTCCAGGACCGCCCGCTGCTCCTGCTCCAGCGCGTACCGCTCGGCGTACTCGTCGGCCTGCCCCAGCAGCGGGTCCACCAGCCGCTCGGCGTTCCCGCCGCGCCGTGCCCCGCCGAGCCCGGCGGAGGACAGCGACTTGGCGACGGCGGCGCGCGGCACACTGCGTACGAGTTCCAGATCGGTGGCGTCCAACACCTCCGGCCGCACCATGTTCACGATGATCCGCCCCACCGGCAGCCGTGCCGCCCGCAGCTCGGCGATCCCGTCCGCGGTCTCCTGGACCGGCATCTCCTCCAGCAACGTCACCAGGTGCACGGCCGTCTCCGCCGACTTCAGCACCCGCATCACGGCCTGAGCCTGATTGTGTATCGGCCCTATCCGGGCGAGCCCTGCCACCTCGTCGTTGACGTTGAGGAAGCGGGTGATGCGCCCGGTGGGAGGCGCGTCCATGACGACACAGTCGTAGATGAACCGCCCGGCCTTGTCCTTGCGCCGCACGGCCTCACACGCCTTGCCGGTCAGGAGTACGTCCCTCAGCCCCGGCGCGACGGTGGTGGCGAAGTCGATCGCGCCGAGCTTCTTCAGGGCCCGGCCCGCACCGCCCATTTTGTAGAACATCTGGAGGTAGTCCAGAAGGGCCAGTTCGGGGTCTATGGCGAGGGCATACACCTCCCCGCCCCCTGGAGCGACGGCGATCTTCCGCTCCTCGTAGGGCAGCGCCTCTGTTTCGAAGAGCTGCGCGATGCCCTGCCTGCCCTCGACCTCGACGAGAAGCGTCCGCTTCCCCTCCGTGGCGAGGGCGAGCGCGAGCGCGGCGGCGACCGTGGTCTTGCCGGTCCCGCCCTTGCCGCTGACTACCTGGAGCCTGCTCACGTCTTCGAGCCTAACCAGTCGGTGCGCAAGCTACGCGACAGCCTGTGGACAACGTGACCGCGGTCGGCCGCATGACCCTCGCCGGGCAGCGGATAAAGTCGGCCACATGACCAAGTGGGAATACGCAACCGTGCCGCTGCTCGTCCACGCCACGAAGCAGATTCTGGACACCTGGGGCGAGGACGGCTGGGAGCTCGTCCAGGTCGTGCCCGGGCCGAACAACCCCGAGCAGCTCGTGGCCTACCTGAAGCGGGAGAGGCAGGCATGAGCGCGGTCGAGGAGAAGCTTGCCGAGCTGGGCCTGACACTGCCGGAGGTCGTGCCTCCGCTGGCCGCGTACCAGCCGGCCGTCCAGTCCGGCGTGTACGTCTACACCGCCGGCCAGCTGCCCATGGTGGAGGGCAAACTCCCGGTCACCGGCAAGGTGGGCGCGGAGGTCACCGCCGAGGAGGCCAAGGACCTCGCCCGTACGTGCGCCCTCAACGCCCTCGCGGCCGTGAAGTCGGTGGCGGGCGACCTGGACCGCATCGCGCGCGCGGTGAAGGTCGTGGGCTTCGTTGCCTCCGCCCCGGACTTCACCGGCCAGCCCGGCGTTCTCAACGGCGCGAGCGAACTGCTCGCCCAGGTGCTGGGCGACAAGGGCGTCCACGCGCGCAGTGCGGTCGGCGTGGCCGTGCTTCCGCTGGACGCTCCGGTCGAGGTCGAGGTTCAGGTGGAGCTGACCGGGGCGTAGGCGACGGCGTTGGCGCAGGCCTTCGGCGGTGCGGCTGTCGTGGCGGCCCGCCGCCGGGTGCCGGCCGTACGGACAGGTTGAACATCGCCGAACGGCACCGTAAATGAGCTGCCCGCCACCCTCCCGGCAGGGCACAGTGGGCCCATGGCCGAAACCGTCCTGCGACGCGGGCTCGACGCCCAGGGGTACATCGCGCGCGAGGGGGCGCTCGGACGCGTTCCCCATGCGTTCCGGCCCGTCGTCGCTGCCGCGCGCGACCGCCTGCTGGATGTGTTCGGGGCGCGGCTGCACAGTGCCTACCTCTATGGGTCGATTCCGCGCGGCACCGCGCGCGTGGGGCGCAGCGACCTGGATCTGCTGGTCGCCCTGCGCGAGGAGCCGACCGAGGCGGACCGCACGGACGCACGCGGGCTCGACGAGGCGCTCGACAAGGAGTTCGCGCAGATCGACGGGGCGGGGACGCTGCTCAGCAGCCGCAGGCAGCTGCTGAGCGACCTGGAGCGGTACGACGGCGGGTGGTTCGTCGCCTGCCTGTGTACGCCCCTTCTGGGGGACGATCTCGCCGAGTACCTGCCGCGCTACCGGCCCGACTCGCTGCTCGCGCGCGAGACGAACGGCGATCTCGGCCTGCTGCTGCCGCGGTGGCGGACGCGGATCGCCGGCGCCGACGACAGCGAGGACGCCCGAAGGCCGCTCGTCCGGTTCATGTCGCGGCGACTGGTGCGGACGGGGTTCGCGCTCGTCATGCCTCGCTGGGGCGGGTGGACCAGCGATCTGGTGGAGATGGCGGACGCATTCGGCTCGTACTATCCCGCGCGGGCCGAGCAGATGCGGGCCGCGGCCCTGCTCGGGTGGGAACCGACCGGCGACGCGGCCGTCCTGCGGTCGTACGTCGAGGATCTCGGCCCTTGGCTTGCGCAGGAGTACGCGCGCGTGCACGGCGTCAAAGCCCCCCGGCCCGACTGAAGACGCTCGGAAGGCAGCTCTCGGCTCGACGGGACGAGCCCGTCAGATGAGCCCGTGCTCCTCCAGGTAGTCCAGCTGCGCCCGTACCGACAACTCGGCAGCGGGCCACAGGGAGCGGTCCACATCCGCGTACACGTGGGCGACGACCTCGGCGGGGGTGCCGTAGCCGTCCTCGACCGCGGTCTCGACCTGGGCTAGGCGGTGCGCGCGGTGGGCGAGGTAGAACTCGACGGCGCCCTGGGCGTCATCGAGCACGGGGCCGTGACCCGGAAGGACGGTGTGCACTCCGTCGTCGACCGTGAGGGACCGGAGCCGCCGCAGGGTGTCCAGGTAGTCGCCCAGACGGCCGTCAGGGTGCGCCACGACCGTGGTGCCGCGCCCCAGGATCGTGTCGCCGGTCAGGACGGCCCGGTCGGCCGGGAGGTGGAAGGAGAGCGAGTCGGCTGTGTGGCCGGGCGTCGGGACGACCCGCAACTCCAGGCCGCCGATGTCGACCACGTCCCCGGCGCCGAGCCCCTCGTCGCCGAGCCGCAGCGCCGGGTCGAGGGCACGCACGTGTGTGGCGGTCAGTTCGGCGAAGCGTACGGCGCCCTCGGCGTGGTCCGGGTGGCCGTGGGTGAGCAGCGTCAGGGCGATGCGCTTGCCGGCCTTCTCGGCCGTGTCGACGACGTTGCGCAGGTGTCCCTCGTCCAGCGGGCCCGGGTCGACCACGACGGCCAGGTCCGACTCGGGCTCGGACAGCAGCCAGGTGTTGGTGCCGTCCAGCGTCATCGCGGAGGGGTTGGGCGCGAGGATGTTGACGGCCCGGGTGGTGGCGGGCCCGGAGAGGACCCCGCCTCGCGGCTGGCCGGGGAGGGCTGCTGCGTCCGTCATACGAAGGGGCCTTCCAGAGCTGTCGGCACGGCGGGAGCGTCGGGAACCGCGGGCGCTGCGGACACTGCGGGCAAGGTCATGCGGGGGCTCCGCCGGTCGGGATGTGTTTGGTGAACTCGTCGTGGCCCGGCCAGGACAGCACGATCTCGCCGTCTTCGAGGCGGGCCTGCGCCAGGACGGGCGTGAGGTCGCGGCCGGGAGCGGCGGCGAGAGCCTCAGCGGCGCTGTCGTACGGGGTCAGCTGGCGCAGCGTGGCGATGGTGGGCGGCATCATCAGCAGCTCGCCCTTGTCGTACGAGGCGGCGGCCTCCGCAGGACGGATCCACACCGTGCGGTCGGCCTCCGTGGAGGCGTTGCGGGTGCGCTGGCCCTCAGGGAGGGCGGCGACGAAGAACCACGTGTCGTAGCGGCGGGGTTCGAACTCCGGGGTGATCCAGCGGGTCCAGGCGCCCAGCAGATCCGAACGCAGCACCAGTCCCCGGCGGTCCAGGAACTCGGCGAACGACAGGTCCCGGGCCACCAGGGCGGCACGGTCCGCCTCCCAGGCCTCGGCGGTGGTGTCACCGACCACGGAATCGTGGGTGGGGCCGGCGAGCAGGACCCCTGCCTCCTCGTACGTCTCCCGTACGGCCGCGCAGACGATCGCCTGGGCCGCCGCCTCGTCGACGCCGAGGCGCTGTGCCCACCACGCGCGCGTGGGGCCCGCCCAGCGGATCTGCTGCTCGTCGCGCGGGTCGACGCCGCCGCCCGGGTAGGCGTACGCCCCGCCCGCGAAGGCCATGGACGCTCGGCGGCGCAGCATGTGCACGGCCGGGCCGGTGTCAGCGTCCCTGAGCAGCATGACGGTGGCCGCGCGTTTCGGGGCGGCGGGGGTGAGGTGTCCTTCCGCAAGCGCGCGGATTCGGTCCGGCCACTCCGGTGGGTACCACTGCCCGTTTGCCATGGGCGGAGGCTATCTCCTGGTGCGCAGATGTTCGAGGGGTGGCCGGTCAGGGGGCAGCCGAACGCGCCGGGGCCCCGCCTCACGGAGAGACGGGGCCCCGGCGTCGTACGGCTCGGTGCACCTGGCGGCGCCGACCCGGTGTGCCTAGCGCGAGCGCTTGGCCAGCCGCTCCACGTCCAGCAGGATCACCGCGCGGGCCTCAAGGCGAAGCCAGCCGCGACCTGCGAAGTCGGCCAGCGCCTTGTTGACCGTCTCGCGGGATGCGCCGACCAACTGGGCCAGCTCTTCCTGCGTCAGGTCGTGCACGACGTGGATGCCCTCCTCGGACTGCACGCCGAAACGGCGGGAGAGGTCCAGGAGCGCGCGGGCCACGCGGCCGGGGACGTCCGAGAAGACGAGGTCGGACATCGCGTCGTTGGTGCGGCGCAGACGGCGCGCGACGGCGCGCAGCAGCGCGGTGGCCACCTCGGGGCGGGCGTTCAGCCAGGGCTGGAGGTCACCGTGGCCCAGGCCCAGCAGCTTTACCTCGGTCAGCGCGGTGGCGGTCGCCGTGCGCGGGCCCGGGTCGAAGAGGGACAGCTCGCCGATGAGCTCTCCGGGGCCTACGACGGCCAGCATGTTCTCGCGGCCGTCGGGGGACGTCCGGTGAAGCTTGACCTTGCCCTCGGTGACGACGTAGAGCCGATCGCCCGGGTCGCCCTCGTGGAACAGCGAGTCGCCACGCGCGAGGGTCACCTCACTCATGGAGGCGCGCAGTTCCGCGGACTGCTCGTCGTCGAGAGCCGCGAAGAGCGGATTGCGCCGCAGAGGGTCGTCCACGAGTTCTCTCCTTGTCGACCTGCTCAGGGGATCGCTCCCCCACGTACCAGGGGACCGTGTTCCCCATTTTGCCGGACGGTCCAAACAGTGTGATCTGTCACAAGGATGCCGCACAGGTGTCCCGAGGTAAGCGGCAGGGGTCCAATTGGGGGCCGATCTTCAGGGTCCGGGGCGGATGTCAGTGTCGGGCTTTAGGCTGGCCGGGTGTCCAAATCGCCGGTGAGAGCACAGGCCAAGGGGGCTGGGCGGGTGGTTGTACGTCGGGATTCCGCTGTGGGCGAACAGGACCCTGGTGGTGGAAGGAAAACGGCAAAAGCGGCGAAAAAGGCGCCGGGTGAGACGGTGCCGCGTGGCGAGAAAGCGGCGATGAAATCGAACGCTGCTGAGAAGGGCGCGAGCGGGAAGCGGTCGGGCGGCGCCGAGGCGCCGACGGGTGCGCAGAAGGCCGCGCCTGCCAAGAAGGCCGCGCCTATCAAGGAGGCCCCAGCCGCGAAGAAGTCGACCGCCGCCAATAAAGCCACGCCGGCCAAGAAAGCCGCTCCCGCGAAGAAGACGGCACCTGCGAAGAAGACGGCCAGCGCGAAGAAGACGGCGCCCGCGAAGAAATCGAGCGCGGCGAGGGCGAGCACGAAGAGGGCGATCAGTAAGAAACCGGCCATCGTCCCCGAGAAGGCCACCGCCTCGGTGAAGGGCGCGTCTGCCGTCAAGACCGTCACCCCGAAGCCCCCCACGGCTGAGTCCCGCACCGCCCTCGTCCGTCGCGCCCGCCGTATCGACCGTGAGCTCGCCGACATCTACCCGTACGCCCACCCCGAACTGGACTTCGACAACTCGTTCCAGCTCCTGGTCGCCACGGTGCTGTCCGCCCAGACCACCGACCTGCGCGTGAACCAGACGACGCCCGCGCTCTTCGGCAAGTACCCGACCCCGGAGGATCTGTCGGCCGCCAACCCGGAGGAGGTCGAGGAGATCCTCCGTCCGTGCGGTTTCTTCCGGGCGAAGACCAAGTCGGTCATGGGCCTGTCGAAGGCGCTGGTGGAGAACCACGGCGGCGAGGTCCCGGGCCGGCTCGAGGACCTGGTCAAGCTGCCCGGCGTCGGCCGCAAGACGGCCTTCGTCGTCCTCGGCAACGCCTTCGGCCGTCCCGGTATCACCGTGGACACGCACTTCCAGCGGCTGGTGCGGCGCTGGCAGTGGACCGAGCAGACGGACCCCGACAAGATCGAGTCCGAGATCGCCGCGCTGTTCCCCAAGGGCGACTGGACGGACCTCTCGCACCACGTCATCTGGCACGGCCGCCGCATCTGCCACGCCCGCAAGCCCGCGTGCGGCGCCTGCCCCATCGCGCCGCTCTGCCCGGCCTTTGGCGAGGGCGAGACCGACCCGGAGAAGGCGAAGAAGCTCCTCAAGTACGAGAAGGGCGGCTTCCCCGGCCAGCGCCTCAAGCCCCCGCAGTCCTACCTCGACGCGGGCGGCAAGCCGGCCCCGCCGCTGGGGGCCGGATGACGCGGCCGAGCAGAGGCGCTGCCGGGGTAGCGGTGCGCGGTCGGGCGGCGGGGGCGGGACGGTCCGGCCGGTGGTCGACGGGTGGTCGTACCGCAGGTTCGGAGCGGACCGGCCGACGCTCGGCACCCATGCGTACGGGCCGCCCGGAACCGTTCGAGCGACGGCGGGCGTGTGGTCGTACGGCCACCTCCGGGCGGACGGGACGCCGTTCGGCGGGCGGGTGTGCGGGTCGGTCGGAACGATCTAGGTGCCGTCGGGCGTTGGACTGGGCAGGACGAGGGGGGTGGCGATGACGCGGGCGAGCGATACACAGGGTGGGCCGGTGGTGCTCAGCAACGAAGGGCTGCCGGCCTGGCTGGCCCCGGTGGTGCGGGTGGTGGAGACGGTCGAGCCGGTGCAGCTGAGCCGCTTCCTGCCGCCGGAGGACGGCGCGGGGCGCCAGTCGGCCGTACTGATCCTCTTCGGCGAGGGCGAGCGCGGGCCCGAGCTGCTGCTGATGGAGCGCGCCAGCTCACTGCGCTCCCACGCCGGACAGCCCTCCTTTCCGGGCGGCGCCCTCGACCCCGAGGACGGCGACCCGCAGGCCGACGGGCCGCTGCGTGCTGCTCTGCGCGAGGCGGAGGAGGAGACCGGTCTCGATCCTGGCGGCGTCCAGCTCTTCGGTGTGCTGCCCAAGCTGTACATCCCGGTGAGCGGCTTCGTCGTGACGCCCGTGCTGGGCTGGTGGCGCGAGCCGAGCCCGGTCGACGTCGTCGATCCGAACGAGACGGCCCGCGTCTTCACCGTCCCCGTGGCGGATCTCACGGACCCGGACAACCGCGCCACGACCGTCCACCCCAGCGGGCACCGAGGTCCGGCATTTCTGGTCGAATCGGCCCTGGTCTGGGGCTTCACGGCCGGCATCATCGACCGTCTGCTGCACTACTCGGGCTGGGAGCAGCCCTGGGACAGAAGCAAGCAGGTCCCGCTCGACTGGCGGTCATGACAGGGTGGCCTCCGTGAATGTGCTGGACATCCTGTTGCTGGTCGCCGCCGTGTGGTTCGCGATCGTGGGCTACCGCCAGGGCTTCGTCGTCGGCATCCTGTCGGTGATCGGCTTCCTCGGCGGCGGTCTCGTGGCCGTGTACCTCCTCCCGGTCATCTGGGACGCGTTGACCGACAACGCCGAGGTGAGTACGACCGCCGCCGTCGTCGCGGTCGTCGTGGTCATCGTCTGCGCGTCCGTCGGCCAGGCCCTGACCACCCACCTCGGCAACAAGCTGCGCCGGTACATCACCTGGTCCCCGGCCCGCGCCCTGGACGCGACCGGTGGCGCCCTCGTCAACGTCGTCGCGATGCTGCTGGTGGCCTGGCTCATCGGCTCCGCCCTCGCCGGGACCACCCTGCCGACGCTCGGCAAGGAGGTCCGCAGCTCCAAGGTGCTGCTCGGCGTCTCACAGGCTCTGCCCGACCAGGCGGACACCTGGTTCGCGGACTTCTCCACGGTCCTCGCGCAGAACGGCTTCCCGCAGGTCTTCAGCCCGTTCTCGAACGAACCGATCAACGAGGTCAAGCCGCCCGACCCGGCCTTGGCGGGCAGCCCGGTGGCCACCCGCGCCCAGCGCTCCATCGTCAAGGTCATGGGCACGGCCACGAGTTGCGGCAAGGTGCTGGAGGGCACCGGCTTCGTCTTCGCCGACCGCCGCGTCATGACCAACGCGCATGTAGTCGGCGGTGTCGACGAACCCACCGTCCAGATAGGCGGCGAGGGCAGGAAGTACGACGCGACCGTCGTCCTCTATGACTGGGAGCGCGACATCGCCGTACTCGACGTGCCCGACATGGCCGCGCCCGCACTGCAGTTCACGGCCACCGACGCCGAGAGCGGCGACAGCGCGATCATCGCGGGCTTCCCGGAGAACGGGGCGTACGACGTGCGTGCCGCGCGGGTGCGCGGACGCCTGCCGGCCAACGGCCCGGACATCTACCACCGCGGCACCGTGCGCCGTGACGTCTACTCGCTGTACGCGACGGTGCGTCAGGGCAACTCGGGCGGCCCGCTGCTCACGCCCGAGGGCAAGGTGTACGGCGTGGTGTTCGCCAAGTCCCTCGACGACGCCGAGACCGGTTACGCGCTCACCGCGGACGAGATCCAGGAGGACATCGTCAAGGGGCGTACCGCCAACCAGCAGGTGGACAGCGACAGCTGCGCACTGTAGGCCCGGGTGCCGAAGGGCTGCTGGGCGCCGCCGGTGTCAGGTGCGCGGGTGGCGCAGCCGCACCGAGACCCAGCGGGCCCGGCGGCGCAGAATGCGCGGAATGCCCACCCGGAGGTCCGAGCCCGGCATCTGCGGGGCGGTACCTCGCTGGTGGGAGCTCAGCCCACCGGCCGAGCGGCGATTGCGTGCTGCGTCACTGTAGTCGTGCGTCCAGCCCATACCCCGACGTCTGCCCCTGCCCCATGGTCGATAACCGCCCCCAGGGCCCCCAATTGGCCTATGCGCCAGGCAATTGGCTGTTCGTAGTACACCTGTTCAGATCCGGATACCGGGCGCATCGGCGCGGTCACCGATCGGGTTCGGGATCTTTCAGCCAGTTGATCAGTTCGGTGGAAAAAGCGACCGGGTCTTCCTCGTGCGGGAAGTGCCCGAGCCCGTCGAACAGCCGCCACCGGTACGGTGCTTCGACGTACTCGCCGGAGCCGGCCGCGCTGCGCGTACGCATCACGGGGTCGAGCGAGCCGTGCAGATGCAGCGTCGGGACGCGCACCGGGCGCTTCATGCGCCGGTTGAACTGGATGCCGTCGGGGCGGGCCAGCGAGCGCACCATCCAGCGGTACGGCTCGATGGAGCAGTGCGCGGTCGACGGGATGCAGATCGCGCGGCGGTACGTCTCCACCGCCTCGTCGTCCGGCAGGCGCGGGCCCGACCAGTCCCGGACCAGCCGCGCGACGAGGGCCCCGTCGTCGGCGGTCAGCTGCCGCTCGGGAACCCAGGGCCGCTGAAACCCCCAGATGTAGGAACTCGCACTCGTCTGCTTGACGTCCGAGAGCATCGCCGAGCGCCAGCGCCGCGGGTGTGGCATGGAGGCGACCGCGAGCCGCCGTACGAGCTTGGGGCGCATCACGGCCGCCGTCCACGCCAGGTATCCGCCGAGGTCGTGTCCGACCAGCGCGGCGTCGGGCTCACCGAGCGAGCGGACCACGCCGGTGATGTCGAGGGCGAGGTTGGCCGGGTCGTAACCGCGCGGGGTCCGGTCGCTGCCGCCGACGCCCCTGAGGTCCATCGCCACCGCCCGGAAGCCCGCATCGGCGAGGGCGACGAGTTGGTGCCGCCAGGTCCACCAGTACTGCGGGAAGCCGTGCAGGAGCAGCACCAGCGGGCCGTCGCCCATCTCGGCGATGTGGAAGCGCGCACCATTGGCGGCCACGTCCCTGTGCGTCCAGGGACCATCGGGTCGTACGACCGAGGCAGGTTGCGCCGAGGGGGTGGCGGGATCCGTCATGACGACGAGCGTGCCACAGCCTCGATGGCGGCGGGCGCCCGGTCCTCCAGCTCCGGTGCCGTCGCCGGTGCCGGACGCGGATGCGGCTTGGCGTTCTGAAGGACGCCCGCCGTCTCCTTCACCGAGGCGGCGACCTTCTGCGGACCCTGGCTCTTCTTGGCCTTCTTCGCGAACACGACCCCGACCAGCGCGAGGATGAGGGCGACGAGGACGTTCGCCGCGAAGGACAGCACGAAGCAGATCGCGAGGTTCCAGTCGCTCCAGGTCCGAATGCCGTACGCGAGGGCGAAGTTCAGCATCGGCAGCGAGAACACCAGCACCGCGGCGGCCACCGTGAATGCGCCGCCGCTCGTCGCGCCGCGCTTGACGTCCTGCTTGAGCTGCGCTTTCGCCAGTGCGATCTCGTCGTGCACCAGCGCCGACATCTCGGTCGTCGCCGAGGCGAACAGCTGGCCGATGCTGCGTTCGGTGCCGACCGGGCTGCCGTCGGGTGCGCTCATCGCGGGGTCTCCCTCGTAGTCACGGTTCCGTCTTCTGCCTGACTGGGTGCGGTTCCGTCTTTTGTGCCGTCCCGTCAGATCATGCCCGACGCTGCTCCTCCTCGCCTGCCCCGCCCGCCACTTCGGCAAGCGCGTGGCGTGCGGCGACCTGCTCCTCGGCGATACGACGGTGCTCGGCGGCCTTGCGGTCGTGGATGGCGGCCATCCGCAGGTGGTACTCCGGAGTGTCCTCCTCGTAGATGTCCGGAATGCCGCTCTCGTCCTCGTCGCGCTCCTCGGCTTCGACCATCGCGCGGTACTTGGCGTTCCGGATCTTCAGCAGCACCGTCGCCAGAATCGCCGCGATGAGGGAGCCCATCAGCACGGCCGCCTTGACCTCGTCGGTCAGTGTGGCGTCGCCCCCGAAGGCGAGCTCCCCGATGAGCAGCGAGACGGTGAAGCCGATGCCGGCGAGGGTCGCCACGGCGAACACGTCCGCCCACTCCAGGTCGTCGCTGAGCGAAGCCTTGGTGAAACGTGCCGTCAGCCATGTGCCGCCGAAGATCCCGATCGTCTTGCCGACGACGAGCCCCAGGATCACGCCCAGCGTCTCCGGCTGGACGAACACATCGCCGAGCGCACCGCCGGAGACGGCCACGCCGGCGCTGAACAGTGCGAACAGCGGCACGGCCAGGCCCGCCGACAGGGGGCGTACAAGGTGCTCGATGTGCTCGCCGGGGGAGTGCTCCTCGCCCTCGCGCCGGGTGCAGCGCAGCATCAGGCCCATCGCCACGCCCGCGATGGTGGCGTGGACGCCGCTGTTGTACATCAGCGCCCAGATGACGAGGGCGAGCGGAACGTACACGTACCACCCGCGTACGCCCTTCCTCAGCAGCAGCCAGAACACGCCCAGTCCGACGGCGGCGCCGCCCAGCGCGGCGAAGTCGATCTGGTCGGTGAAGAAAATCGCGATGATCAGGATCGCGAAGAGGTCGTCGACGACGGCGAGGGTGAGCAGGAAGGCGCGTAGGGCGCTCGGCAGGGAGGTGCCGATGACGGCGAGCACGGCCAGCGCGAAGGCGATGTCCGTGGCGGTCGGGACGGCCCAGCCCGCCGACGAGCCGCCCCCGCTGACATTGGTGAGCGTGTAGACCAGCGCGGGCACCGCCATCCCGCACAGCGCGGCGACGACCGGCAGTACGGCCGCCTTGGGGTCCCGGAGATCGCCGGCGACCAGCTCACGCTTGAGTTCGATACCGGCGACGAAGAAGAAGATCGCCAGGAGTCCGTCGGCGGCCCAGTGCTCGATGGACAGATTCAGCCCGAGGGCCTCGGGACCGATGTGGAAGTGGCCGACCGTCTCGTAGCTGTCGTGCAGTGCGGGAATGTTTGCCCAGACCAGCGCGGCGATCGCGGCGACGAGCAGGAGCACACCACCGACGGTCTCCGTGCGCAGCGCGTCCGCGACGAAATTCCGCTCGGGCAGGGACAGCCGCGCGAAGACCTTGCGGGCGGGAGCGGTGGTGCGGGACGCGGCCACGAGGAAGACCTCCGGTCGGTGGGCAGGACAGAACACATGCCGACCAGACTTCCCGGCGCACCTGAGGGTGAGGCTGTTTTTTGGTTAGTTTACCTAAGGGTGCGTCGGGGTGCATCCGTCGAGTTCCACCGTACGTACGCGAAGGGCACCCGGCGCGCTTGACGCCGGGTGCCCTTCGCGGTCGTGCTCAGTCCTCGCTCGGCGCCGCCGGGAGCTTCGCCTGGATGAGGTCCATGACGGTCGAGTCGGTCAGCGTGGTGACATCACCGAGCTGGCGGTTCTCGGCGACGTCCCGCAGCAGCCGACGCATGATCTTGCCGGAGCGCGTCTTCGGCAGCTCGGCCACCGGCAGGATCCGCTTCGGCTTGGCGATCGGGCCGAGGGTGGTGCCTACGTGGTTGCGCAGCTCGTTCACCAGGCCCTCGTCCTCGGCGTTCGCCGACCCGCGCAGGATCACGAAGGCGACGATGGCCTGTCCGGTGGTCTCGTCGGCCGCGCCGACGACGGCCGCCTCGGCGACGGAGGGGTGGGAGACCAGCGCGGACTCGACCTCCGTGGTGGAGATGTTGTGGCCCGACACGAGCATGACGTCGTCGACGCGCCCGAGGAGCCAGATGTCCCCGTCGTCGTCCTTCTTCGCCCCGTCACCGGCGAAGTACTTGCCCTCGAACCGCGACCAGTACGTGTCGAGGAACCGCTGGTCGTCGCCCCAGATGGTGCGCAGCATCGACGGCCACGGCTCGGTCAGGACCAGATAGCCGCCACCGCCGTCGGGCACCTCGTTCGCCTCGTCGTCGACGACGGTCGCGGCGATTCCGGGCAGCGGCGTCTGCGCGGAACCGGGCTTGGTCTCCGTGACACCCGGCAGCGGCGAGATCATCATCGCGCCGGTCTCGGTCTGCCACCACGTGTCCACGATCGGGGTGCGGTCGCCGCCGATGTTCTTGCGGTACCAGATCCACGCCTCGGGGTTGATCGGCTCACCGACGGACCCGAGCACCCGGAGGCTGCCGAGGTCGAACTTCGCGGGGATGTCGTCGCCCCACTTCATGAACGTACGGATCGCGGTCGGCGCCGTGTACAGGATCGTCACCCCGTACTTCTGCACGATCTCCCAGAACCGGCCCTGGTGCGGCGTGTCCGGCGTGCCCTCGTACATGACCTGCGTCGCGCCGTTCGCCAGCGGCCCGTACACGATGTACGAGTGCCCGGTCACCCAGCCGACGTCGGCGGTGCACCAGTAGACATCCGTCTCCGGCTTGAGGTCGAAGACGGCGTGGTGGGTGTACGCGGTCTGGGTGAGGTAGCCGCCGGAGGTGTGCAGGATGCCCTTCGGCTTACCCGTCGTCCCGGACGTGTACAGGATGAACAGCGGGTGCTCCGCCTCGAACGCCTCAGGCGTGTGCTCGGCGCTCTGCCGCTCGACGACCTCGTGCCACCACACGTCGCGGCTGTCGTCCCAGGCGACCTCCTGGCCGGTGCGCCGGACGACGAGCACATGCTCGACGCTCTCCACGCGCGCGACCGCGTCGTCCACCGCCGGCTTGAGCGCGGACGGCTTGCCGCGCCGGTATCCGCCGTCGGAGGTGATGACGACCTTGGCGTCCGCGTCCTGGATACGGGTGGCGAGCGCGTCCGCCGAGAAGCCGCCGAAGACGACGGAGTGCGCGGCGCCGATACGCGCGCAGGCCAGCATCGCGACCGCCGTCTCGGGGATCATCGGCATATAGACCGCGACCCGGTCGCCCTTCTGAACGCCCAGCTCCAGCAGGGCGTTGGCGGCCTTGGAGACCTCGTCCTTGAGCTCGGCGTAGGTGATCGCGCGGCTGTCGCCGGGCTCGCCCTCGAAGTGGATGGCGACCCGGTCGCCGTGTCCGGCCTCCACATGCCGGTCCACGCAGTTGTACGCGACGTTGAGCTCGCCGTCCTTGAACCACTTCGCGAACGGCGGGTTCGACCAGTCCAGCGTCTCGGTAGGCTCCTTGGCCCAGGTCAGCCGGCGGGCCTGCTCGGCCCAGAAGCCGAGCCTGTCAGCCTTGGCCTGTTCATACGCCTCCGCTGTGACGTTGGCACCTGCGGCCAGGTCAGCGGGGGGTGCGAACCTGCGTTCTTCCTTGAGCAGGTTGGCCAGGCTTTCGTTGCTCACGACATCTCCCTTTCCCAGGGTGTCCGTTGTGTCCCAGGCCACAGCTCATCAGACCTGGGGGCCCGATGACAAGGGTCGACGGAAAATTGGTTTAGACCTGTCGGTGGGTGCGGCCCGGGGGTGGCTCGGAGGGGCTTTCGGGCGCCGGGGTGAACGCGCCGGGGTCATCCGTTCCCACGGACGCCGGACGGACGCGGTTCAGGTCTGTAATCCCTTTCACATTCCAGCCTGGTCCAGGCGAAACGCCGACCCGGCAGCAAGGGGGTTCGAGGCCCCGCCCGGCTCGGGAAATGGCTGCCCCAGGTGAAGCGCGGCTCACTCGAAGCGCGGGCCCACGTACGACCCATGTGAAGCGCGGCCCCGCGCCGAGCGAGGCCGCGCACCACCACCCCGCATCACGCCGACAGATCCGCCACTCCCACGTGGTCGAACACGTCGTCCGTACTCTCCTCACCCTCCTCGGCGAGCAGATAAGCCTGCGCCTCGCCCACGTGGAAGTACATCCCGTGCAGCTCCAGCGCCCCCTCCCGCAGAGCCCGGGCCACCGACTCGTGCGCTCGCAGATGTTCCAGCTGTTGGACCACATTGGTCAGGCACAGCTGCTCGACCGCATCGGCCGGGGCTCGCCCGGCGAGTCTGGCCCAAGGCCGGTCCTCGTCGGACATCCGCTCCAGGCTCGGCAGCCCATGCCGCAGCCATCTCCTGAGCGGGGTCTGCGGGCCGTCCGGCTCGGAGTTGAGCAGCGTCTGCATCGCCCCGCACCCGGAGTGCCCGCACACCGTGACGGACCGCACCTCCAGCACGTCCACCGCGTACTCGATCGCGGCCGCCACCGAGTCGTCGCCGCTTTCCTGGCCGGGCAGCGGAACGAGGTTGCCGACGTTACGCACCACGAACAGGTCGCCGGGACCACTGGAGGTGATCATCGACGTGACCAGCCGTGAGTCCGCGCAGGTGAGGAACAGCTGGGAAGGCTGCTGCCCCTCCCGCGCCAGCCGCGCCAGCTCGCCCCGCACCAGGGGCGCGGTGTTGCGCTGGAACGCGCTGATGCCACGGGCCAGTTGCCGTCCACTCGGCCGGCTCCCGTCGGTGCCGCCGGTCACCCCGCGGGTCTCGCTGCCCGCGCCGGCCGCGTCGGCCCCGTCGACCCCGCTTTCGTCGGGCCGGCCGGATCCGATGGGGCTTTCGGTGCCGTCGGACGTGCCGGCACCGCCGACCGTGTCGAGTTCGCCGGTGTCGTCCGAGGCGCCGGTGTCGTCGGCGGCTCCCGTGTTGCCGGCGGCTCCGGCCTTGCCGGGCGCGCCTGCCTCGTCGCTGTCGTCGGCCCCGGCCGCCTGCGCTTCCCCGGCCTGTCCGTCGCGGGAGGTGACGGACTCCGGGATCTCGCACTGGTGGTTGCGCCAGGCTGTCCAGGGGTGGCAACGGCAGTCGGCCGACTCGGCCGTGCCCGTCCCGTCGAGATGGAGACCGACCGGTCCTGTCGGCTCACCGATCCGGACCCCGGACCTGCGGCCGATCAGCTCGACGGAGCCGCCGTGGGCGGTGTGAGTGTTCTGCCAGTCCTGCAGTGACTCGTACGCCGCGTGGTCCATGAACGAACCGTCCAACTCCACTACGGCTCGGGCGCCTTGGGGTACGAGATGCAGGGCCCGGCTGAGCCGTGGCACTGCGAGGAACGTCAACTGGCCTCTTACGTGAACGTGATGGACTCCTTCCTTCTCGTCGTGCGTGATGCGGGTGCGGGTGAGGCGGTGCATGGCGACGGCTACGGCCATGGCGATCCCCAGCGTGACGCCCTCCAGGACGCCGAAGAACACCACGCCGAGTGTGGTGGTGGCGTACACCAGCACCTCGCGGTGGCGGGTCACCGTGCGGATGTGGTGCAGGGACACCATCTGGATGCCGACGGCCATCACCAGGGCGGCGAGCGAGGCGAGCGGGATGAGCTCCAGGATCGGGACCATCAGCAGCGCGGCGACTACTACGAGAACGCCGTGCAGCATCGTGGAGTTCCGACTGACGGCACCGGCTTGCACATTCGCGGAACTGCGCACGGCCACTCCGGCTACGGGCAGTCCGCCGAGCACGCCGGAGACGACGTTGGCGGCTCCCTGACCGAGCAGCTCACGGTCCAGGTCGGAGCGCCCGACGCGGGCGGACAGCTCCGGACGCGTGGCGACCAGCTTGTCCACGGCGACCGCACCGAGCAGCGACTGCACGCTGCACACCAGCGTGATGGTCAGCACGGCGGCGACCAGGCCGAGGACCGGGCCCTCGGGAAGCCCGGCGAGGGCATGGCTGCTCCAGGACGGCAGGTCGACCTTGGGCAGGCTCAGCCCCGCGAACGACGCGGCTGTGCTGGCTCCGGCGACGGCGACGAGCGGGGCCGGCACCTTGCGCAGCAGTCCGCCCATACGGCCGGGAATCCGGGGCCAGGCCAACAGCAGGGCGAGGGTCAGCGCGCTCACCGACAGGGCGGCGGCATGCACACCGGCCAACTGGGCCGGCAGCTCACGCATGTTGTCGAGGACCGAGCTGTGCGGGATGCCGCCGAGGACGATGTGCAGCTGGGCCACGGCGATGGTGACGCCGATACCGGCGAGCATGCCGTGCACGATGGCGGGGCTGACGGCGAGTGCGGAGCGTGCCACGCGCACGAAGCCGAGGCCGAGTTGGGCGAGTCCGGCGAGGACCGTGATGGCGCAGGTCGTACGCCATCCGTATCTCTGGATGAGCTCGGCGGTGACGACCGTGAGACCGGCCGCGGGGCCGCTGACCTGGAGCGGAGTGCCGCCGAGATAGCCGACGACGATCCCGCCGACGGCAGCGGCGACGAGGCCGGCCTGAAGGGGCGCGCCCGTGGCGAGGGCGATGCCCAGGGACAGGGGGAGGGCGATCAGGAAGACCGCGATCGAGGCCGACACGTCGGCGCCCGCGATGCGGTGGCGGGGCCGGGTCGGTGGCGGGCTGTGGGGTTCGTGGAGGTGCTTCTCTCGGCTGGGTTCGTCGGTGCGGGTGGGGACGAAGGCTGACATGTTTTCCCGTCTCCTCCGGGGCAGCGCGGTCGCGGATCTGGCGGTCCCCCGCCTTTCGGGCGAGGGGTCTGGTCGCGGCCGTGTGGTCACGGCGTGCAGCGGCGGGATGCATTAACAGTCGGTAAACGGATCGTAATGCAGAGTAAAGGACCGGAATAGTTTTTCCGAGCAAATGGACTAATAAATCCCCCTGAAGAGTGAAGTGGCCGATTAGTCGGCTTGTCGTACTAATTCCTTCTCGACCCCATGCGATCTTGACGGCGCTGTCGGCACCCGAGAGAAGGAAGAAGGTGGACGGAGCATGGCCGCCACCCGCCACAACGCCGCCCCCCGCGGAATTGCCGCGTCACACAGGGCCTCCGCGCTGCACAGGATCGTTGCGACGCACAGGATCACCGCGGGCACCGCGATCGCGGCGGTCTGTGCCGCTTCGCTCGCAGGTTGCTCGACCGGCACCGATGCCGGGCAGGGCGTGCCCGGACCGCCCAAGGTCAAGCCGGCGGCACCCGCGCCGCAGAACGTCGTCCGCCTGATCGGCGACGGGTCCACCGCGTACACCGGAGCGCAGCCGCATCTGCCCAGACCGGAGCGGCTGAAGCCCGGTCAGAAGCCACCGCAGTTCGTGGTGTTCTCCTGGGACGGCGCCGGCGAGGACAGCCAGAAGCTGTTCTCCCACTTCCGTGCGGTCTCCAAGGCGAACAACGCGACGATGACGTACTTCCTCAGCGGCGTGTACATGCTGCCGAACCACAAACGCGACCTGTACCGGCCGCCCCAGCACTCCCCGGGCCGCTCCGACATCGGCTTCAACGACGAGGAGGGCATCGCCGACACCGTGAAGCAACTGCGCCTCGCGTGGCTCGAAGGCAACGAGATCGGCACTCACTTCAACGGCCATTTCTGCGGCAGCGACGGCGGAGTCGGCGAATGGTCGGTGGAGGAATGGAAGGAGGAGATCACCCAGGCGAAGAAGTTCGTGAAGTCCTGGAAGACCAACGCCGGAATGACGAAGGCGACCCCGCTGCCCTTCGACTACGACAAGGAGCTCATCGGCGCCCGCACGCCCTGTCTGGAAGGTCAGAAGAACTTCGTGAAGGCCGCGCGGGATCTCGGCTTCCGCTATGACTCCAGCGGCGTCAACACTCAGCTCTGGCCCACGAAGAAGGAGGGCCTGTGGGATCTTTCGCTGCAGCTCGTGCCCTTCCCCGGGCACTCCTACGAGCAGCTCACCATGGACTACAACTTCATGGTCAACCAGTCGGGCACCGACACCCAGGGCGACCCCGCCAAGCACGACTTCTGGGGCGACCAGATGCGGGATGGCCTGCTCAAGGGCTTCCAACGGGCGTACGACGGCAACCGCGCGCCCCTGATCATCGGCAACCACTTCGAGTCCTGGAACGGCGGCACCTACATGCGCGCCGTCGAGGACGTCGTCGAGGCCGTGTGCAACAAACCCGACGTGCGCTGCGTGTCCTTCCGCCAGCTCGTCGACTGGCTGGACGCCCAGGACCCGGCGACGTTGAAGAAGCTGCGCACCCTTGGGGTCGGTGAGCCTCCCAAGGAGGGCTGGGCGTCCTTCCTGTCGGGACGCCCGGCCCCGGCCCCGAAGGGGGTGCCCGGGGCGCCGGCGGTGAGGGAACGGGCCAAGGAGTAGGTCAGGCGGTCGGTAGGTAGGAGTCAGGCGGGGGTTGTTGCCCCTGACAAGGCCGTGACGTTCTCGCCGAGGAGATGCTCGCCGAGTACGAATCCGGGGTCGATCTGCGCCGCCAGGTCGGCCCCGGTGCGCTCGTTTCCCCAGGACTGGGCGTTCTTCAGGTGGAAGTGCACCATCTGGCGGGTGTAACTCTCCCAGTCCCGCAGCTCGTACGTGGCGTCCACGGCCGTGTGCAGGCGGCGGAGGGCGAGCTGGTTGACGTCCTCCAGGAGCTCGAACCGGGGTGGGCGGCCCTTTTCCATGGCGCGCACCCAGTCCGAGTGCCCGACGGTCACCAGCAGGTCGTCGCCGACCTCGGCGCGGAGGAAGTCGAGGTCGTCCTGCCCCTGCACCTTGTTGCCGACGACCTTCAGGATGACGCCGAAGTCGCGGGCGTACTCCTTGTACTGGCGATAGACGGAGACCCCCTTCCGGGTCGGCTCGGCGACGAGGAACGTGATGTCGAAGCGGGTGAACATGCCGGAGGCGAAGGAGTCCGAGCCGGCCGTCATGTCGACCACGACGTACTCGTCGTGGCCGTCCACCAGGTGGTTCAGGAACAGCTCCACCGCCCCCGTCTTGGAGTGGTAGCAGGCGACTCCGAGGTCGGAATCCGTGAAGGGGCCGGTGACCATCAAACGGACGGCGCCGCCGTCGAGTTCCACCGGCCGGGCGCAGGCGTCGTACACCGCATTGCTCTCGCAGACCTGCAGCAGTCGCGACCCCTCGCCCGGCGGCGTCGTCTTGATCATCGTCTGTGCGGAGGCGATCCGCGGGTTGGAACCGCGCAGGTAGTCCTTGATCAGCGACAGCCGCTCGCCCATCGCGGGCAGTGCCGCGGCCTCCGTGTCGTCGAGGCCGAGCGCGGCTCCCAAGTGCTGGTTGATGTCGGCGTCGATGGCCACGACCGGCGCGCCGACGGCGGCGAGGTGGCGGATGAACAGGGAGGACAGGGTCGTCTTGCCGCTGCCGCCCTTCCCGACGAAAGCAATTTTCATGTTCACAAAGGGTAGTGGAGCGGTAGCTGTACGTGGCACGCGTGCGTGAAGAAGGCCACTCGATCGTGGGGTGCGCGTCCGGGTTGCGTAGTGTCGTACTCATGAGTACGACAGGCGCGTCCGCCGATCCGCTCGCGACTCTCGGTTCCCTGCCAGGTGTGCCCGAGTCCGTGGAGTCCGTGCGTAAGTCCGTGGACCGGGTGTACGGGCACCGGATCATGCGGCGCCGCAGCAACGAGATCACCGCCGAGGCGGCGCTGCGCGGTGCCCGTGGGTCGGCGTCGCTGTCCGGGGCCGACTGGGCGCTGGAAGAGGTGCGTCGGCGTACCGACTTCAGCGGGGACGACGAGGCGCGCGTTGTTGGCGCCTCCCTGCGGCTGACGGCCGAGGCGGGCCAACTGCTGTCCATCTGGCGGCAGTCGCCGCTGCGGGTGCTGGCCCGGCTGCACCTCGTGGCGGCGGCGAGCAAGGACGACCAGGTCGGACGACCGCGGCAGGAGGGCGAGCCGGTCGACGAGCCGCTGGTCGAGCTGCCGCTGCCGAGCGCGGCGGAGGTGCACGGCCGGCTGGAGGGGCTGTCCGAGCTGATCATCGCCGGCGGGTCCGCGCCCGCGCTGGTGACGGCCGCCATCGTGCACGGCGAGCTTCTCGCACTGCGCCCCTTTACCTCCCACAACGGCCTGGTCGCGCGTACGGCCGAGCGCATCGTCCTGGTCGGCAGCGGCCTCGATCCGAAGTCCGTCTGTCCGGCGGAGGCCGGCCACGGCGAACTGGGTCGCGCGGCCTACCTGGCAGCGCTCGACGGTTACGTCTCGGGCACCCCCGAGGGCGTGGCCGCCTGGATCGCCCACTGCGGCAGGGCGATCGAGCTCGGCGCGCGCGAGTCGACGGCTGTCTGCGAGGCGCTTCAGCGCGGCGCGGCGTGACGCACGCGCGCGTGAGGGCATTGCGAGCCGTGAGGCATTGCCGGCAGTGCCGTGAGGCGTTGCCATCAGCAGGGAGTGGCGAGCCTCTGGACGTGGTGATCTGTAAGGCATGAAAAAAGCCCCCGAGCGGGGGCCCACATAAGTTGCGGCGGTACGAGAATTCGTACCGCCGCTGGCATGTCCACCGGGTTACCAGGCGTCCTCGATATGTTGCCCATCAGGTCGGGAACTTTGCCCGTCACCTGGTGCGGCTGGCCCGTAATCGACGGGTCGACGTCGCGTGGGTGCCCGGTGTCCATGCTCGGTCCGTGGGGCCAAATGCGTATTTAAGGTGATCCTCTCGGATGTCCTTGGTCTCGCGGGCCGTTGAGTCCTTTGTACTCCAGGACCCAACCAAGCGGAAGGCCTGGCTGCAGTTCTTTACTTTTGCTCGCAAAACGGAGACAAACGGTCATCGGTTTGTCGAACGTGATGTGCCCAGTCCTGGGAGCGCAGTTCAGGCGAGTGCGGAGCGGCGTCGACTCGCGTACCAGACGAGGCCCGCGGTGGCCGCCGCGGCTCCTATGGCCGCAGCCGCGACAAGGGCGGGACGCGGGGGTACGGAGAACGAGGGAATGCGCTGCTTGAGCCGGACCGGGCGATGGAAGTCGAGAATCGGCCACCCGCGCGCGATGGCTTCACGGCGCAGTGTGCGGTCGGGATTCACCGCATGGGGACGGCCGACGGCCTGAAGCATCGGCAGATCGGTGGCCGAGTCGCTGTAGGCGTAACAGCGGGAGAGGTCGTAGCCCTCGGACCCGGCAAGCTCCTTGATTGCCTCGGCCTTCGTGGGGCCGTACGCGTAGTACTCCACCTCTCCGGTGAAGCAGCCGTCGTCGCCCACGACCATGCGCGTGGCCACCACGCGATCGGCGCCGAGCAGCTCGCCGATCGGCTCGACCACCTCCGCGCCCGACGTGGACACGATCACGACGTCGCGGCCGGCCGTATGGTGCTCCTCGATGAGAGAGGCCGCCTCGTCGTAGATGATCGGGTCGATCAGGTCGTGCAGCGTCTCGGCGACGATCTCCTTGACCTGCTGGACGTTCCAGCCGCGGACGAGCGCGGAGAGGTACTCGCGTGTGCGCTCCATCTGGTCATGGTCCATACCGCCCAGGCGGAAGACGAACTGGGCGTATGCGGTCCGCAAGGCGGCCCGGCGGTTGATCAGACCGCCTTGGTAGAAGGACTTGCTGAACGTGAGCGTGCTCGACTTCGCAATGACCGTCTTGTCCAGGTCAAAGAAGGCGGCTGTGCGGGGCAAGGAGTGGTTTTCCACGACCCCGAGCATAGGTGCAGCCCATTCGGCGTAAGGTCGGCGCGTGGGTTTGCCTGAGAGGGCTCTCGGGTACACCATGGAAGTCACGGATCGTTCGCGACCGTGCTAACCCGGTCCGACTCCTCCCCCCCCGAGTCGGCCGTGGAGACGACCCCCGCTCTCCCCCCCGGCGGGGGTCGTCGCATGTCCGGGTGCATTTTCCCCTTTCGAGAGCGGCCGCAGGGCCGAGTTGAGGCGGCTGCGGCCGCCTCTTTTGCATGCCCATGATTCATCACCGTGCGTAGTCATCGCGCTGCTCTGCGGAAGTCGCACAGGGGTCGGTGCGAGGTCACCGGTATGGGTGACGGTGATATTCACAACCGCCGAGTTGTCCACAGTTATCGACCAAGATCCACACGATTTCCGGGTTCGCTGCACCGTGTTTCCAACGCGTCCCGCTCAGGCCGACTTCATGGCCGGTTCTGGTTAGTCGGGCGTGTTTGGCCGGTTCGTATCGGCCGTTCATATGGAGGCCGCTTGCCGGTTCTTCACACGTTTGGGAATCGCGGGGCCGCAGGGCTGCGCGAGTGATGCAGCGAAGGGAGACGGAAACCGTGACCGCAACCGTCACACACGATCCGCCGCCCGCCGCCTCAGGGCGGCCGGGTCGGCCCTTGATCGTCACGGAGGACGCCGATCTGCTCGACGACCTGCTGCGCCTGTGCGCCGCGGCAGGCGCCACACCGGAGGTCCACCACGGAGTGCCCGAGCCCAGGGGCAACTGGGAGGCCGCACCGCTCGTCCTGGTCGGCGACGATGCAGCACGCCGCGTGCGCGGCGCCGGACGCCGACGCGGAGTGGTACTCGTCGGCCGGGACCAGGACGACTCCGGGGTCTGGCGCCGGGCCGTCGAGATCGGTGCCGATCACGTCCTGATGCTGCCGGACGGCGAGCAGTGGCTGGTCGACCGCATCGCCGACGTCACCGAGGGCGTCGGGCGCCCCGCCCTCACCGTCGGCGTCATCGGTGGACGCGGCGGGGCCGGCGCCTCCACGCTCGCGTGCGCCCTCGCCGTCACCGCCGCAAGTGAGGGGCTGCGCACGCTGCTCGTGGACGCCGATCCGCTGGGCGGCGGGCTCGACGTACTCCTCGGCGGCGAATCGGCCGACGGCCTGCGCTGGCCGGCATTCGCCGGCTCACGCGGACGGCTCGGGAGCAGTGCCCTGGAGGAGTCGCTGCCGAAACTGCACTCCCTGCGGGTCCTGAGCTGGGACCGCGGCGACTGCGTCGCCGTCCCGCCCCAGGCGATGCGAGCGGTCCTCGCAGCGGCCCGGCGGCGGGGCGGTGCGGTCGTCGTCGACCTGCCCCGCCGCATCGACGACGGGGTCGCGGAAGCCCTCGCACAACTCGATGTCGGGATCCTCGTGGCCCCCGCCGAACTGCGCGCGGTGGCGGCCGCGCGGCAGGTGGCCTCCGCGGTCCAACTGGTCCTGCGCGACCTGCGGGTGGCGGTACGCGGACCGTACGCGGCCGGGTTCGACGACCGCGAGGTCGCCCGCCTGCTGGATCTGCCGCTCGTGGGCGAGGTGCCGGTCGAGTCGGGACTGCTGCGGCCGCACGAGAGCAAGGATCCGCCGGGGATGGCGGGGCGGGGGCCGTTGGCCCGGTTCTGCCGGGAGTTCTGGGAGCGGGCGTTGCTTGAGGCGAGGGTGGCATGAGTACGGCTTCGGGGCTTGGGCGGGTTGGCGGTCGCGTGACTCGGTCGGTACGGGGGTCGTCCGCGGGGGCGCGAGCGGCCGGCGGGGCGTCGGGTGGTCGGGCGTCGGGCGGTGGGGCGTCAGGTGGCCGGGCGTCGGGCGGCGGGGCTCGTAGGGGTACGCCGCGGTGGGCGGCGAATGGGTCGGCGAGCGATGCGGCCGAGCGGCGGCCGGCGGGTTGTGCGGTGAGTGGAGCTGCGGCCGGGCGGCTGCGGGGCCACACGACGAACGGCGCTGTCGCGGGGCGGCTGTTGGACCCGACGGCGATTTCGGTCGCCGGGCGGCGGGAGTTGGCCGACAGGGACGGATCGTCGGTTGTGCGCTGGGAGTCAGCCGATCGGGCTGGGTCGGCGGATGCGCGGTGGGCGGTGGAGGGGCCGGCGGCCGGGGTGGGCGTACCGGCGGGGCTGCTCGACGGGGTGCGGCAGAGGCTGGCCGAGAGCGGGGCCGAGCCGACTCCGGCACGGGTCGCACAGGCCTTGCGGGAGCAGGGCAGGGTGCTAGGGGACGCCGAAGTCCTCGGGGCGGCCGAGCAGTTGCGGTCCGAGCTGGTCGGGAGCGGCCCGCTGGAGCCCCTGCTCGCCGATCCGTCCGTGACGGACGTGCTGGTCTCAGCGCCGGACCGGGTCTGGGTGGACCGGGGCGGCGGCCTGGAACTGACGTCCGTGTCCTTCCCGGACGCGGCGGCCGTACGGCGCCTCGCCCAGCGCCTCGCCGCGGTGGCAGGGCGGCGCCTGGATGACGCGCGGCCGTGGGTGGACGCCCGCCTGCCTGACGGGACCCGGCTGCACGCGGTGCTGCCGCCGGTGGCCGTCGGCTGCACCTGCCTGGCGCTGCGTGTCGTACGGCCACGGGCGTTCACACTCGACGAGTTGGTCTGCGCGGGCACAGTGCCGCCGGGCGGGGACCGGGTCCTGCGGGCGCTGGTCGAGGCTCGGCTGTCCTTCCTGATCAGCGGCGGGACCGGCAGCGGAAAGACGACGCTGCTGAGCGCGTTGCTGGGGCTCGTCGGGCCCGGTGAGCGGATCGTCCTCGCGGAGGACTCGGCGGAACTCAGGCCGGACCACCCGCATGTCGTCCGGCTGGAGAGCAGACCCGCCAACCAGGAGGGCGCCGGGCTCGTCACTCTGGAGGACCTGGTGCGCCAGGCGCTGCGCATGCGGCCGGATCGGCTGGTCGTGGGCGAGGTGCGAGGGCCCGAAGTGGTCCATCTGCTGGCTGCGTTGAACACCGGCCACGAGGGAGGCTGCGGGACCGTCCACGCCAACGCTGCGGCCGACGTGCCGGCCCGACTGGAGGCACTCGGCACGGCGGCCGGCCTCGACCGGGCCGCGCTGCACAGCCAGTTGGCGGCCGCGCTGTCGGTCGTACTCCATCTCGTGCGCGACCGGAACGGGCGGCGACGGATCGCCGAGGTGCATGTCCTCGAGCGGGACCCGTCGGGCCTGGTGCGGACGGTGCCGGCATTGCGGTGGGGCGCGGAGGGGTTCGCGTTCGAGCGGGGATGGGAGCGGCTGCGGGGGCTGCTTCGGGAGGAGGGCGATCGCGGGGCGGAGGTGTGAGGGGGCCGGGGGCAGGGGGCGTGAGGAGTTGGCGGGCGGTCGTGAGGGGTTGGCGGGTGGTCGTGACGAGTGCGAACTCTGGGAAGGGCGCGGCGACGTGAGGGACGCGAATTCGTGAGCGATGGGGCAGTCGTGAGGCGCGCGGGACGTGAGGGCTGTGCAGGCGTGAAGGGTGTGGGTGATCCGGATGGGTGAGATGTCGTTGGGCGCTGCCGTGGCCTGCCTCGGGGCGGCGGTCTGGTTGCTGGGCGGGCGGAACTCCGGGGCGCGGCGGGCGGAGTTGCTGCTCGCGGGCGGTGGGTCTGTGGGCGCCGGGCCACCCGACTGGTGGCAGATGGTTCGGGAGCTGCGGCGGCTTCGCGGGCGGTTGCGGGCCGAGTGGTGGGCGCCGGTCATCGGGTTGGCGCTGGCGGTGCTGGGGTCGTCGGTGCTGCCGGTCGTCGCGGGGGCGGCCGGGGTGCCGGTGCTGCGGCGGGTACGGCTGGCCCGGGAGGTGAGGCGGGCACGGGAGCGTCGCGGGGACGCGGTGATTGCGCTGTGCGGGGCGCTCGCCGGGGAGGTGCGGGCCGGGCGGCAGCCGGGTGAGGCGTTGCTGCGGGCGGCGCGGGACTCCGGTGGGCTCGGCGAGGCGCAGGCCGCGGTGCTGGCGGCGGCACGGTTCGGCGGGGATGTGACGGGCGCTCTCTCCTCCGCGGCACGGCAGCCGGGCGCCGAGGGCCTGTCGGGTCTGGCGGCGTGCTGGCGGGTGGCCGTGGACCAGGGTGCGGGGCTCGCTGCCGGACTTGATCGGCTGGAAGGGGCGTTGCGGGCCGAGCGCGACCAACGTGCCGATCTGCGTGCGCAGTTGTCGGGTGCGCGCTCGACGGTGGTGATGCTCGCCGGTCTGCCGGCTCTCGGATTGCTGCTCGGTGCCGCCATGGGGGCCGAACCGTTGCGAGTGCTGCTGCATACCGGGGCCGGGATCGGGTGCCTGGCCGTCGGGGGCGTGCTGGAGGGGCTGGGGATGTGGTGGGCGCTGCGGATCGTGCGAGGAGCGGAGGCGACGTGAGGACTCGAACCGATCGAGGGCGTGAGAGGGAGGTGGCGCCGTGAACGTGGAAGTTGTCCACAGGGTGGGGATGGCCTTGGGGGCGGCGGTGGTCGTCGGGTGGCTGTTGAGGTGGTCGGTCGCGGCCCGGAACGAGAGAAGGGCCCGGCGACGGCTCGCCGAATTGATGACGACGATCGACCTGGTGTCGAGTCGCCGGCGGTTCGATGTGTGGCGGGCCGTGCGGCGAGGGCTGCCCATGGCGGCTGTCCTGGCGGCCGGTTGGGCGGTGGTGGGCGGCGTTGCCGGGCCGGCGGTTGGGCTGGTCGCCGCAGGCGGGCTGTGGGTGTGGCGGCGTCGGCAGGAAGCCGTCCGCCCCGCGGACGAACCCGATGCCGGTCAAGTGGACAGGCAACTTCCACTCGCGGCGGATCTGTTGGCGGCATGCATCGCTGCGGGAGCCGGTCCGGTGATCGCGGCACAGGCCGTCGGTGAGGCCCTGGGCGGCCCCGTCGGGGACCGCCTGGCGCGAGGCGCAGCGGAAGTGCGGCTCGGCGGTGAACCGGGCGAGGCATGGCAGCGGTTGGCCTCGTTGCCGAGGGCCGGTGCGCTGGCGCGGCTGCTGGAACGGGCCGACGTGTCCGGGCTCCCTGCGGCCGGGCCCGTCGCGCGGATCGCGGCGGAGGCCCGCGCCGACTGGGCACGCGCGGCGACGGAACGTGCCAGGCGAGCGGCCGTCATGGTCAGCGCACCGGTGGGGCTGTGCTTCCTGCCCGCGTTCATCGCAGTCGGAGTGGCGCCGGTGGTGATCGGGCTGGCGGGTGGAGTGCTGGCAGGAGGTGGCGGATGAGGGGGTGAGGGGCGAGTGCGGCGGACGGCTGCGGATCAACAGGAGATGCAGCGGATCAGAGGGACCTTCAACGGTCCAGCGGGACCTTCAACGGTGCAGTAGCAAAACATTCAACAGCTGTTTTCAAAGGAACCGAGCTCTACGGGGGTTGAGATGTACAAGGCGGTACAGGCACGGATGCGCGCCCTGGTGTGCAGGATGCGGGCGGCGCGGAGGGACGCGGGGATGGTCACCTCCGAGTACGCGATGGGGATCGTCGCGGCGGTGGCGTTCGCGGTGGTGCTCTACAAGGTCGTGACGAGCGGGCAAGTCAGCGCGCAGCTGCAGGACATCGTGAAGCAGGCGCTCGATGCGCGGATGTGAGCAGGGGACAGGGCGGAGGAGCCGGCGAGGGCCGGGCCGGCTCGCGGTACGGGGTTCGGATCGGGGGTTCGTGACGGCGGAGTCGGCTGTCGTGCTGCCCGTGCTGGTGATGTTCGCGATGGCGTTGGTGTGGGGGCTGCTCGTGGTGGCAGCGCAGATCCAGTGCGTGGACGCGGCTCGGACCGGCGCCCGCGCGGCAGCCCGGCAGGATCCGGCCGACGCGGTCATAGAGGTCACCCGGGAGGCAGCACCGCGCGGCGCGACGGTCACGGTCGGCCGGGAGGGGGACGAGGTCCGCGTGGTCGTCGTTGCCAAGCCGCCGGTGCTGGGTGGCATTCCCTTCGAGGTACGGGAGGAGGCCGTGGCGTCGGCGGAGGACAACGTGGGGGCGGGGACATGAGAAGGGGTTGGGCAGTACGCATTGGGTCTGGAGCCGGGGAACGCCCTGGGCGCGGGGCGGAGCGCGGTCGGCGGTCCGGGCGGGTCGCCGGTGCAGATGACGAGGCCGAGTGGGGCCAGGGCCAGGGCCAAGGCCAAGACCAGGGCAGGGCCCGGGGCCGCGCGGCCGAACGGCATGAGGGCCAGGGCCGGGCGTGGTGCAGAGTGACCCGGCAGCGCGCCGTCGCCGTCCGTTCCGATCGCGGCTCCGCCACCGTCTGGAGCGTCGGCGCCATCGCCGTACTCTGCGTCGTCTTCGGCGTCGTACTCGCCCTGGGCCAGGCCGTCACGACCCGGCACCGTGCGGCCGGCGGTGCGGATCTCGCGGCGCTGGCGGCGGCCGACCACTGGGCAGAGGGCGGTACGGCGGCCTGCGCCCGGGCGGAACGAGTGGCAGAGGCGCAGGGCGTGCGGCTGGTGAGGTGTGTGCTGGTGGGGGAGGTGTCGGATGTGACGGCGGCGTCGGGTCGCGGGCCGTTCGCGGCGGAGGTCAGGGCGCGGGCGGGGCCAGCGGGGCCCGCCGGGCCGACGCGGGCGTCGCTGCCGCCGGGGCCTCAGCCGTTCGGCCCTGAGGGGACGGACCGGCTGATGGGGAGTCCACAGGCCCCTCCTGAGGACGCAGGTTCCTCCTGACGACGCAGGTCCTTCCTGACGGCGCAGGCCTTTCCTGAGGGCACCGACCGGCGACGCCGCCTCCCTGACCGGTTGCGTGGCCATACCGGCCACCGGCCACCGGCCGATCCCCCTGCCGCTGCTGCCCAAGGGTTGGGCCGGGGACGGGAGGCTCACTCGCCCGACGGGACAGACCCGCCCTCGGGGCCAGGTGCTGGCTCTCGCCTCCGGTGTGGGAGCGCCGCGCCCCGTGGGGCCCGGGCCGGGCGCGGGGCAGCTTGCCCCTACCGATCCGGCACAGTCTCGCCCCCCGAGCCGGGAGAGCGCCCCTCACCGATCCGGCACAGCCTCGCCCTCACGAGCCGCGACAGCGGCCCCTTCCCGCTCCATGGCGACCTCCTCGCCCTGACCCACCCCGGACTCCCCCGCCTCCTCCGGCGCCCCCCGCAACAGCACCGTGAGCAGTCGCACGGCCCCCCGCTTGTGCAGCGGATCGTTGCCGTTGCCGCACTTGGGGGACTGGATGCAGGACGGGCAGCCGGCGTCGCACTCGCAGGAGGCGATGGCCTGGCGGGTGGCGGTGAGCCAGCTGCGGGCGGTGTGGAAGGCGCGCTCGGCGAAGCCCGCGCCGCCGGGGTGGCCGTCGTAGACGAAGACCGTCGGGAGCAGCGTGTCGGGGTGCAGCGGGATCGAGACGCCGCCGATGTCCCAGCGGTCGCAGGTCGCGAAGAGGGGCAGCAGGCCGATCGAGGCGTGCTCGGCGGCGTGCAGGGCGCCGCCGAGGATCTCCGGGTTGATCCGGGCCTCGTCCAGCTGGTCCTCGGTGACCGTCCACCACACCGCGCGCGTGCGCAACGTACGAGGAGGGAGGTCGAGCTTCGTCTCGCCCAGTACTTCGCCGGTGATCAGCCGGCGCCGCAGGAAGGAGACCACCTGGTTGGTGACCTCGACGGAGCCGTAGCACAGGCGGCCGTCACCCCAGGGGACCTCGATGTCCGTCTCCAGGACGGAGATCGCCGTCGTGTCGCGGGCGACCGTCGAGTACGACGGGGCGGCCTCCTCGACCAGGGCGACCGAGTCCTCCAGGTCGAGGGAGCGCACCAGGTACGTACGGCCCTGGTGCAGGTGCACCGCGCCCTCGTGCACCGTGCCGTGCGCGGCGCCCGCGTCGACGGTGCCGAGCAGCCTGCCCGTCCCCGACTCGACCACCTGGACCGGGGTGCCGCCCTCGCCGCGGATGTCGGTCAGGTCGGCGGCCCGTTCCCGGCGCGTCCAGTGCCAGGCCTTCGTGCGGCGGCGCAGTAGTTTCGCGGCCTCCAGCTGCGGCAACAGCGCCTCGGTCTCGGGGCCGAACAGTGCCAGGTCCTCGTCCGTCAGCGGGATTTCGGCGGCGGCGGCGCACAGGTGGGGGGCGAGGACGTACGGGTTGTCGGGGTCGAGGACGGTCGATTCCACCGGACGGTCGAACAGGGCCTCGGGATGGTGGACGAGGTAGGTGTCCAGCGGGTCGTCGCGGGCGACCAGGACGGCCAGCGCGCCCTGCCCGGAGCGCCCGGCCCGCCCCGCCTGCTGCCACAGGGACGCGCGCGTGCCCGGGTAGCCGGCGATCAGCACGGCGTCCAGGCCGGAGACGTCGATGCCGAGTTCGAGGGCGGTGGTGGCGGCGAGGCCGAGGAGTTCGCCGGAGTGGAGGGCCTGTTCCAGGGCGCGGCGTTCCTCGGGGAGGTAGCCGCCGCGGTACGCCGCGACACGCCGGGCGAGGGAGCGATCTACCTCGGCGAGGCGTTCCTGCGCGATGACGGAGATCAGCTCGGCGCCACGCCGGGAGCGTACGAAGGCGACCGTGCGGGTGCCCTGGACGGCGAGGTCGGTCAGGAGGTCGGCCGTTTCGGCGGTGGCGGTGCGGCGGACGGGGGCGCCCTTCTCGCCCTGGAGCTCGGTGAGCGGCGGCTCCCAGAGGGCGAAGACCAGCTCGCCGCGCGGGGAGGCGTCGTCGGCGACCTCCACCACCGGAAGGCCGGTGAGACGGCCGGCGGCGACCGCGGGCTCGGCGGCGGTCGCGGAGGCCAGCAGGAAGACGGGAGAGGCGCCGTAGCGGGCGCACAGGCGGCGCAGGCGGCGCAGGACCTGGGCGACGTGGGAGCCGAAGACGCCGCGGTAGGTGTGGCACTCGTCGATGACGACGTACTTCAGCGACTTCAGGAAGGAGGACCAGCGGGGGTGGGACGGGAGTATGCCGCGATGCAGCATGTCGGGGTTGGTCAGCACGTAGTTGGCGTACTGGCGGATCCACTCGCGTTCCTCGAACGGAGTATCGCCGTCGTACACGGCCGACCGTACGGAATTGCCCAGCGGATGTGAAAGTTCCTTCACAGAACGGCACTGATCCGCCGCAAGAGCCTTGGTCGGAGCCAGGTAGAGGGCGGTGGCGCCGCGTCCGTTCGGCGCCTCGGAGCCGTCCAGAAGCGTCGAGAGGACCGGCACCAGGTAGGCCAGGGACTTGCCCGACGCCGTGCCCGTGGCGACGACCACCGAGTCGCCGTCCAGGGCGTGCTCGGCGGCGCGTGCCTGGTGGGCCCAGGGATGTTCGATTCCGGCCGTCTGTACCGCGGCGATGACCTCGGCGCGGATCCGATCAGGCCAGACGGCATGGCGACCGGCGCGCGGGGGCACATGCTCCGTATGAGTGATGCGCGAAGCCCGGTTCGGTCCCGAGGCGAGCCGTCCCAGCACCGTGCCCGGGTCCACCCGGGAAACGGGGCCCGTCGGGGATCGATCGGATCGGAGATTCTTGGCCATCGGCACCGAGTGTGTCACTGGCGTGACGGACAATGGGACCAAGGCGTCGTGCACGCCTGCCGGTAAGTGATTGAATGCCATCGCGGCTGGCGAACCGTCCAGGGGGCTGTAAGCCGAGATGTCCCTAGGGACGACCGCTCGATAGCAAGGTGCTGGAGGATCCGTGGACCTGTCCCTGTCGACCCGTACCGTCGGCGATCGTACGGTCGTCGAGGTCGGTGGCGAAATCGACGTATATACCGCGCCCAAGCTGCGCGAGCAGTTGGTCGAGCTGGTGAACGACGGGAGTTTCCACCTCGTCGTCGACATGGAGGGCGTGGACTTCCTCGACTCCACCGGGCTCGGCGTGCTGGTCGGCGGCCTGAAGCGTGTGCGTGCCCATGAGGGCTCCCTGCGCCTGGTCTGCAACCAGGAGCGCATTCTGAAGATCTTCCGTATCACCGGCCTCACCAAGGTGTTCCCGATCCACACCTCGGTCGAGGAAGCGGTAGCGGCTACCGACTGATCACCGGACCCGGGCACGCCGTGCAGCGGCGTGCCCGGGTCCGCAGAAGGTGAAAGTGAAGGGGGATTGGGCTTTCGGCGGCCCGGTCCCCCGACAGCACGCCCGTAGTTCAGAGGGGGATGCATGGCCACCGTTGAACTCCGCTTCAGCGCGCTGCCCGAGCACGTCAGGACCGCCCGACTGGTGGCGGCAGCGGTGGCGCGCAGGGCCGGAGTGGACGAGGCCGTACTCGACGAGGTCAGGCTCGCCGTCGGCGAGGCCTGTACCCGTGCCGTCGGACTGCACCAGAGCGTCGGCATCACGGCTCCGGTGAAGGTCGCGCTGATCGAGGAGGAGAAACAGTTCTCCATCGAGGTCGGCGACGAGGCGCCGCGCTCCGTTCCCGGTGAACGGTCGGCCGGTGCCGCCGGCGGCGAAGTGGAGGCCGAGGAGGACGAGATGGGCCTCGCGGTCATCAGCGGACTCGTCGACGACGTCGAAGTCTCCGCCGGGGAGCACGGTGGGCTGATCCGTATGACCTGGCCGACCACACCGCCGGCCGCGGTGCTCGCCTGACCGAACCGTCCACCCGTCTCATCGCGAAGGGGCCCTGCTCAGCAGGGCCCCTTCGCGTTTTTCCGGGGAGCGCGCGGGAATTCGTGAATGAATTCACGATCAATCCGCCGATAATTTGATCAAGTAAACGCGGGCGTCAATGGTTTTGGGGCATTAGCGCTTTCGGGTTCCGTGGCGGTACGCCGATCATTTGCTGAACGGCATGTGAAGGCTGATTCCGTTTACCGCGCTCTGTTTTGATCAGGTTCCGGTACCTAGAATCCGTCCACATCTTGAGCTCAGCCCAAGCGTCAAGGAGGACGAATGGCGGGGCTTCCTACCCCTCATCAGCTGGACCAACCCACTACCCTCGCGGCCGCAGTGCTGACGGACGACAACCGGATCATCATCACGATCATCGGTGTCGTCGCACTGGCAGCGCTCGTGGTCGCCGGAGTCCTGGTACGCCAGGTGCTCGCGGCGGGCGAGGGCACCGACAGCATGAAGAAGATCGCGGCCGCGGTCCAGGAAGGAGCCAACGCCTATCTGGCCCGGCAGCTGCGCACGCTCGGCGTATTCGCCATCGTCGTGTTCTTCCTGCTCATGCTGCTTCCCGCGGACGACTGGAATCAGCGCATCGGCCGATCGGTGTTCTTCTTGATCGGCGCCGCGTTCTCGGCGGGCACCGGTTATATCGGTATGTGGCTCGCCGTGCGCAGCAATGTGCGCGTTGCCGCAGCCGCGCGCGAAGCGACCCCGGCGGAGGGTGAGCCGGAAAAGGATCTCACCGCCGTCTCGCACAAAGCCATGAAGATCGCTTTCCGCACCGGCGGCGTCGTCGGCATGTTCACGGTGGGGCTCGGTCTGCTGGGCGCCTCCTGTGTGGTGCTGGTGTACGCGGCCGACGCGCCGAAGGTGCTCGAAGGATTCGGCCTCGGCGCCGCGCTGATCGCGATGTTCATGCGTGTCGGCGGCGGCATCTTCACCAAGGCCGCCGACGTCGGCGCCGACCTGGTCGGCAAGGTCGAACAGGGCATTCCGGAGGACGACCCGCGCAATGCCGCGACCATCGCCGACAACGTGGGCGACAACGTCGGCGACTGCGCGGGCATGGCGGCCGACCTCTTCGAGTCGTACGCCGTGACCCTGGTCGCCGCGCTGATCCTCGGGTCGGCGGCGTTCGGTGACTCCGGGCTCGCCTTCCCGCTGATCGTGCCGGCGATCGGCGTGATCACCGCGATGATCGGCATCTTCGCCGTGGCACCGCGCCGCAGCGACCGCAGCGGCATGACGGCGATCAACCGCGGGTTCTTCATCTCCGCGGTGATCTCGATCGTGCTCGTCGCGGCCGCCGTCTACATCTACCTGCCGTCGTCGTACGCCGACCTCGACGGCGTCACCGACGCGGCCATCGCGGCCAAGGACGGCGATCCGCGGATCCTCGCGCTCGTCGCCGTGGTCATCGGCATCGTGCTGGCCGCTGTCATCCAGCAGCTGACCGGCTACTTCACCGAGACCAACCGCCGCCCGGTCATGGACATCGGCAAGACCTCGCTCACCGGTCCCGCCACCGTCGTCCTCGCCGGCATCTCGGTCGGTCTCGAATCCGCCGTCTACACCGCCCTGTTGATCGGCCTCGGCGTCTACGGGGCGTTCCTGCTCGGCGGTACGTCGATCATGCTGGCGCTGTTCGCGGTGGCGCTGGCCGGCACCGGCCTGCTCACCACGGTCGGCGTGATCGTCGCCATGGACACCTTCGGTCCGGTCTCCGACAACGCGCAGGGCATCGCCGAGATGTCCGGCGACGTCGAGGGCGCGGGCGCCCAGGTGCTCACCAACCTGGACGCGGTCGGCAACACCACCAAGGCCATCACCAAGGGCATCGCCATCGCCACCGCCGTCCTCGCGGCAGCGGCGCTCTTCGGGTCGTACCGCGACGCCATCACCACCGGCGCGCGGGACGTGGGCGAGAAACTCAGCGGCGAAGGCGCGCCGATGAACCTGATGATGGACATCTCGCAGCCCAACAACCTCGTCGGTCTGATCGCGGGCGCGGCGGTCGTCTTCCTCTTCTCGGGGCTCGCGATCAACGCCGTGTCGCGGTCGGCGGGCGCCGTGGTGTACGAGGTGCGGCGGCAGTTCCGCGAGCGCCCCGGGATCATGGACTACACGGAGCAGCCGGAGTACGGCAAGGTCGTCGACATCTGCACCAGGGATGCCCTGCGCGAGCTCGCCACGCCCGGACTGCTCGCCGTACTGGCGCCCATCTTTATCGGGTTCACGCTCGGGGTCGGTGCCCTGGGTTCGTTCCTGGCGGGCGCGATCGGCTCCGGCACGCTGATGGCGGTGTTCCTCGCCAACTCCGGCGGCGCCTGGGACAACGCCAAGAAGCTCGTCGAGGACGGCCACCACGGCGGCAAGGGCAGCGAGGCCCACGCCGCGACGGTGATCGGCGACACGGTCGGCGACCCCTTCAAGGACACCGCCGGTCCCGCGATCAACCCGCTGCTGAAGGTGATGAACCTGGTCGCACTGCTCATCGCGCCCGCGGTCATCCAGTTCAGCTACGGCGAGGACAAGAACGTCGGGGTACGGGTCGTGATCGCCGTGCTCTCGCTCCTCGTGATCGTCGGCTCGGTGTACGTCTCCAAGCGGCGCGGTATCGCCATGGGTGACGAAGGCAACGCCGACAGGGTGGCCAAGCCGGCCGACCCCGCGGTGGTTTCATAGCCGGTCTTACGACGGCCCAGCTCAAGATGCGGGCGGGCGGCGCGCGTTCGCGTGCCGCCCGCCCGCCTTGTGTCCGTTCACGCCCCAGCCGTGACCCTTCTCTCACATGGTGCAAAAACTTGGGTAACGCCATGAATGCCGCATTCCGCTCGCGGCAGCCTCCCGGCATCCGTGTAAGGTCCGGTGGCCGAGAGCCACGGAAGGGACCAAACCGGTGAACAAGAAGCTCACAGCCGCACTGTCCGGCGGTGCGGTGCTGCTGCTGGCGCTGACGGGATGCACGAGCGACGAGGGCAACCCGGAGCTGGACGCCTGGGCCAAGAAGGTCTGCGACGCCGTGCCGGCGCAGAACGCGAAGATCTCGGCGGCCTACGTCGCGATCACCAAGGCGGCCAAGGACACCACCAGCACGCCCAAGGAGCTCCAGCAGGCCGATTCCGAGGCCTTCCAGGACCTTGCCGACGGCTACAAGGCCCGCGCGAGCCTCATCAGCAACGCCGGTGCGCCTCCCGGCGTCAAGGACGGCGCGAAGGTCCAGCAGGACGTCGTCAAGAAGCTCACCGCTCTGTCCGCGGCATACGGCGACCTGAAGAAGCGGGTCGACGGTCTGGACACCAAGAACCAGGCGAAGTTCGCGTCCGGCCTCAAGGACGTGTCGGCCGAGATGAAGCAGGTGGAGACCCAGCGCAAGAGCGCCGTCCAGGCGCTGAAGACGCTGGAGTCGGGCGACACCAAGAAGGCGCTGACCTCACAGGAGGGCTGCAAGCAGGCCGCCTCGGTGACCGCGTCGGCCGCGGCTGCCGACAGCTGAGCCCCCTCCGCGCGCGGGAGCGGGTCACAATGAGGGCGTGAGTGACTCCAGCCTGCCTGCCCTGCCCGCGTCCGACCGCCACGATGTAGCCGCCCGGCTGCGGGAGGCCCTGCTCGGGGCCTCCTTCACCGCCGACGGGTTGCTCGAACTGCTCGGCGCGCCCGCGTACGCGGCGCTCGCGCGCAGCGAGACCGTGCCCGCGCTCCGGGCGACCCGCGGAGACACGCCCCTGGAGGCGCTCGTACGGCTGTTCCTGTTGCAGCAGCCCGTCCCGCACGCGCGCGTGGCGGGTGTTCTGCCCGTCGAGGCGTGTCTGGAGAGCGGGTGGCTGGTCCGCGTCGGCGGGAATCCGGCCGGGCCCGGGGACCCCGGCGACGACGTCGCCGCGACCGTCGACGTACGGCCGTACGGCGGGCCCGCGGGCGAGGACTGGTTCATCGTGTCCGACCTGGGGTGCGCGGTCGGCGGTGCCGGCGGCATCGGCAGCAAGAACGAGGGCGTCGTCCTCGGCGTCGGCGGCGCGTCCACGACCCTCGCAGGCATCACCGTCCGTACGCCCGTCTCCGCCGCCCTGGACCTCGGCACCGGTTCCGGAATCCAGGCGCTCCACGCCACGCAGCACGCCACGCGCGTGACGGCGACCGATCTCAACCCGCGCGCGCTGCACATCAGCGCGCTCACGCTCGCGCTGTCCGGCGCCCCGACCGCGGATCTGCGCGAGGGCTCGCTGTTCGAGCCGCTCAAGAACGGTGAGACGTACGACCTGATCGTCTCGAACCCGCCCTTCGTGATCTCGCCGGGCGCGCGGCTGACGTACCGCGACGGCGGCATGGGCGGGGACGATCTGTGCCGGTCGATCGTTCAGGGGGCGGGGGAGCGGCTGAGCGAGGGCGGGTTCGCGCAGTTCCTCGCCAACTGGCAGCACGTGGAAGGGGAGGACTGGCAGGACAGGCTGCGGTCGTGGGTGCCGCGCGGGTGCGACGCGTGGATCGTGCAGCGCGAGGTCCAGGACGTCACGCAGTACGCCGAGCTGTGGCTCAGGGACGCCGGCGACCACCGGGGTGACGCGGCCGAGTACCAGGCGCGGTACGACGCGTGGCTGGACGAGTTCGAGGCGCGCAAGGTGAAGGCCGTCGGGTTCGGGTGGATCACCCTGCGCAAGACGTCGGCCGCCGTGCCCGCGATCACGGTGGAGGAATGGCCGCACCCGGTCGAGCAGCCCCTCGGCGAGACGGTCCGGGCGCACTTCGACCGGCTCGACTACCTGCGTGCCAACGACGACGCGGCCCTGCTGGAGGACCACTTCAGGCTCGCCGCGGAGATCGTGCAGGAACAGATCGGGATGCCCGGCGCCGAGGACCCGGAGCACGTGGTGCTGCGCCAGCACCGCGGCATGCGCCGGGCCACCCAGGTGGACACGGTCGGCGCGGGCTTCGCGGGCGTGTGCGACGGCTCGCTGAGCGCGGGGCGCATTCTGGACGCCATCGCCCAACTCATGGGCGAGGACCCGGTGCTGCTCCGCGACCGTACGCCCGCGCAGATCCGGCTGTTGGTGGAGCAGGGCTTTCTCGAGCCGGCCAGGTCATAGGCGCAGTTCATGCGTCGGTCGAAATGATCCGCAAGAAGGGCTCCGACAACGCCGCCAAGCCGTGCAGCATCAAATTCGAGTCGATCTGGACGCCGGGTACGGAGAAGATCATCCACGGCTGGAGCGCAGAGGTGAGACCGGGAGGCGGCCCAGGAGTGGGACCAGGGAGGGGCGTGGGTCTCATGGGTCCACGAGCCCATTCCGGGGCGCTCGGGGCGGCTGAGTCCACCGGGGCGGAAGTCCACAGGCCCGTCGGTTCCTCGTTCACCTCAGGTTCGCCTGTACGCCGTCCGTGCGTGTCAGCCTCGCCGGGCTGGGCGCATACTGACGGGAGAAAAGGGGCAAGCGGAACCATGGAATCAGGACCGGCGCTCTTCGCCGGGGTTGTGTTCGCCCTGTTCGGAGGAGGGCTGCTGGCCTGGACCGTGGTCCGGGTGCGGCAGCATCAGCCCGTCGCTCAGGGTGTGAGTCCCGTCGCATCGGCGACGCTCGCGGGCCTTGTCTCGGTGATCGCGCTGATCATCGGAACATGGTGCTTCACCCGACTCTGAGAACGGCCCACGAGCTGGGCGGCCGGTAATTGGGAGGCCCTCTTCCGGAAAGGCTCGAAAAGGCCGGTGGGCACTCCGGGCGGCAGGAATGGCGGAAGTCGGGTTACCGTTCGAGTGGCCGTTGCGGGCTTTTCCCGTTTGACAACCGGGCGGGATGTACCGTCACACTCCGCAGCGTCACCACCACCCGACCCCGGGATCCACGCGACCCTGGGGAGGCCCCAGCGTCGACCGGAGAGAAGAGCGAAGTTGTCCCCGACCAGCGAGACCGCACAGGGCGGCCGCCGACTCGTCATCGTCGAGTCGCCTGCCAAGGCGAAGACGATCAAGGGCTACCTGGGCCCCGGCTACGTAGTCGAAGCGAGCGTCGGGCACATCCGCGACCTTCCGAACGGCGCCGCGGAGGTGCCGGAGAAGTACACCGGCGAGGTCCGTCGCCTCGGCGTGGACGTCGAGCACGACTTCGAGCCGATCTATGTCGTCAACGCCGACAAGCGGGCTCAGGTCAAGAAGCTCAAGGACCTGCTGAAGGAGTCCGACGAGCTCTTCCTCGCCACCGATGAGGACCGCGAGGGCGAGGCCATCGCGTGGCACCTCCAGGAAGTGCTCAAGCCCAAGGTCCCGGTCAAGCGGATGGTCTTCCACGAGATCACCAAGGCCGCGATCCAGGCCGCCGTCGCCAACCCGCGCGAGCTGAACCAGAAGCTGGTCGACGCCCAGGAGACCCGCCGCATCCTCGACCGCCTCTACGGCTACGAGGTCTCGCCGGTCCTGTGGAAGAAGGTCATGCCGCGCCTGTCGGCCGGCCGAGTCCAGTCCGTCGCCACCCGGCTCGTCGTGGAGCGGGAACGCGAGCGCATCGCGTTTCGTTCTGCTGAGTACTGGGACCTGACGGGCACCTTCGCGACCGGCCGCGCCGGGGATTCGTCGGACCCGTCGTCGCTGGTCGCCCGCCTGCAGACCGTCGACGGCAGGCGGGTCGCGCAGGGCCGCGACTTCGACTCCCTGGGACAGATCAAGAGCGCGAACACCCTCCACCTCGACGAGGCGAACGCCCGCGCCCTCGCCGCCGCCCTGGAGAACACGCAGTTCGCGGTGCGATCCGTCGAGTCCAAGCCGTACCGCCGCTCGCCGTACGCCCCGTTCCGCACGACGACGCTGCAGCAGGAGGCGAGCCGCAAGCTCGGCTTCGGCGCGAAGGCCACCATGCAGGTCGCGCAGAAGCTGTACGAGAACGGCTACATCACGTACATGCGTACGGACTCCACGACGCTGAGCGACACGGCCGTCGCGGCGGCCCGCGCCCAGGTCACACAGCTCTACGGCGCCGACTACCTGCCGTCGGCCCCCCGGACGTACGCCGGGAAGGTCAAGAACGCGCAGGAGGCGCACGAGGCGATCCGCCCCTCCGGTGACCGCTTCCGCACGCCCGCCGAGACCGGGCTGACCGGGGACCAGTTCAAGCTCTACGAGCTGATCTGGAAGCGGACGGTCGCCTCGCAGATGAAGGACGCGACCGGCAACTCGGTCACGGTCAAGATCGGCGGCACGTCGGCCGACGGACGGGACGTCGAGTTCAGCGCGTCCGGCAAGACCATCACCTTCCACGGCTTCCTGAAGGCCTACGTCGAGGGCGCCGACGATCCGAACGCCGAGCTGGACGACCGTGAGCGGCGCCTGCCGCAGGTCAGCGAGGGCGACGCGCTCAGCGCCGAGGAGATCACGGTCGACGGGCACGCCACCAAGCCCCCGGCCCGCTACACCGAGGCGTCGCTGGTCAAGGAGCTGGAAGAGCGGGAGATCGGCCGCCCGTCGACGTACGCGTCGATCATCGGCACGATCCTCGACCGCGGCTACGTGTTCAAGAAGGGCACGGCCCTGGTGCCGTCCTTCCTGTCCTTCGCCGTGGTCAACCTCCTGGAGAAGCACTTCGGGCGGCTCGTCGACTACGACTTCACCGCGAGGATGGAGGACGACCTCGACCGCATCGCCCGCGGCGAGGCCCAGTCCGTGCCGTGGCTGAAGCGGTTCTACTTCGGCGAAGGCACCCACAACGGCGGCGCGGCCGAGGCCGGCAACGGCGACGGGGACCACCTCGGTGGCCTCAAGGAGCTGGTGACCGACCTGGGCGCGATCGACGCGCGCGAGGTGTCGTCGTTCCCGGTGGGCAACGACATCGTGCTGCGCGTCGGCCGCTACGGCCCGTACATCGAGCGCGGCGAGAAGGACTCCGAGAACCACCAGCGGGCGGACGTCCCCGAGGACCTGGCCCCGGACGAGCTGTCCGTGGAGCTCGCGGAGGAACTGCTCGCCAAGCCGAGCGGTGACTTCGAGCTCGGTGCCGACCCGCAGACCGGCCACCAGATCATCGCCCGTGACGGCCGCTACGGCCCGTACGTCACCGAGGTGCTCCCCGAGGGCACCCCGAAGACCGGCAAGAACGCCGTGAAGCCGCGTACGGCCTCGCTGTTCAAGTCGATGGCGCTCGACACGGTGACGCTGGAGGACGCGCTCAAGCTGATGTCGCTGCCGCGAGTCGTCGGCAAGGACGCGGAGGGCGTGGAGATCACCGCGCAGAACGGCCGCTACGGCCCGTACCTGAAGAAGGGCACGGACTCGCGCTCGCTACAGGCCGAGGAGCAGCTCTTCACTATCACGCTGGAAGAGGCGCAGGCGATCTACGCCCAGCCCAAGCAGCGTGGCCGCGCGGCCGCCAAGCCGCCGCTGAAGGAGCTGGGCACCGACCCGGTGAGCGAGAAGCCGGTCGTCGTCAAGGACGGTCGCTTCGGGCCGTACGTCACCGACGGGGAGACCAACGCGACCCTGCGCTCCGGCGACAGCGTCGAGGAGATCACCCCCGAGCGCGGCTTCGAGCTGCTCGCCGAGAAGCGGGCGAAGGGGCCCGCCAAGAAGACGGCGAAGAAGGCACCCGCGAAGAAGGCGACCGCCAAGAAGGCCGCCCCGGCCAAGAAGACGGCCGCCAAGAAGACCGCGGCGAAGAAGACGACGACGGCTGCGAAGAAGACGACGGCCAAGAAGACGACCGCCAAGAAGGCGACGGCTTCGAAGTCGGCGAGCGAGGACTGAGCCGCCGCCCCCGTGCGCAGCGATCGGTCTTTGTGAGGTCCAACCGGGCTCGCACGGGGGCCGATTGAGGGTCCGGTTCTTCACTTCCGGTTCGCAAAACGAACGCCTCGGCATCAGTTTGGTGTCGGGGCGTGCGTACGTTCGGGCGGGAGCGCCGGGCTGTCGGTGGGTCCCGATAGGCTGAACGCATGACGCGAGCCGACCAGCCAACGGCCCACCACCCCGCCCCCGACGACGCCCTGGCCGCGGACTCCCGCGAGCGTGCCGTCCGCGCCCTGCTGCGCCGACCGCAGCTCAAGCGGCTGTGGAGCGCGCAGCTGGTAGGGGGTGTCGGCGACATCCTCGCCCTCCTGGTGCTGGTCCTGCTGGCCCTTCAGGCGGCGATCGCCGAGGGGTCGTTCGGCGGCGGTTACCGGGGCGTGGCGTTCGCAGTGGCGACGGTCTTCGGGGTGCGCATCCTGGCGACGCTGCTCTTCGGCGCCGTGCTCCTCGGCCCGCTGACCTCGCTGACCTCCCAGGAAGGCCCGCTCGACCGGCGCTGGACCATGGTCGGCGCGGACGGCCTGCGGGCCGCCATGCTGATCGTCGCGCCCCTGTGGATCGACTGGACGCCGGACAACGCGCTGGCGCTCCTCCTGGTGACGGTCTTCGTCACCGGCGTCGCCGAGCGCTTCTGGACGGTGTGCCGGGAGAGCGCTGCGCCCGCGCTGCTGCCGCCCCCGCCGCCGGAGGGCGCGACCGTACGACCGCTGCCGGACCACATGGACGCCCTGCGCCGCCTGTCGCTGCGTACGAGCTTCGTGGCGGTCCCCCTCGCCGCCGCCGCACTTGTCGTCGCGGCCCTGCTGAACAACCTGCTCGGTACCGGTCTCGACTGGTTCGAGCAGCACCAGGCGGCCCTCGCGTCGTACGTCGCGGCTGGTCTGTTCGCCGCTTCCCTGTCCGTGTTGACCTTCCTGGAGCTGCCCGACACGCGCACCCCCCGCGCGCGGTCGCCGCTCGAGGGGCTGCGCCGTCCGAAGACCGGCTCCGGCGTCGACAAGGGCCGTACCGGCGCGATCCCGCTGCTGGTGACGGCATGCGCGGCAGTCGCCGGGGCGGTGTCCGCCGTGGTCGCCGTGTCCGTGCTGCACGCCAAGGACCTGGGCGGCGGCCCGGTGCTGTACGGCCTGCTGGTACTCGTGCTGACCGGCGGCGTGGTCGTCGGCATCCGTACGGCGCCCTCCGTGCTGCCCTCCCTGTCGCGGCGCCGGCTGCTGGCGCTGGTGATCGCCTTCACCGGCGTCGCGCTGCTGGCCGCGGGACTCGTCCCGGACGTCACCACCGTGCTGTTGATCGTCGCGCTGGCCGGGATCGGCGCGGGCGTGGCCGCCAACACCGGCCACACCCTGCTCGACCAGGAGGCCGAGGAATTCCGGCGCGCGCGCACGACGGAGCATCTGCACGCGGTCGTACGGGTCTGTGTGGCGCTCGGCGCGGTGATCGCGCCGCTGGTCGCCGCCCTGATCGGGCCGCACCGGCTGGAGAGCGGCAAGTTCGTCTTCGCGCACGGCGGAGCGGCGTTCACGCTGATGCTGGTCGGGGCGCTGCTGCTGCCGGTGGCCGTGCTGGTGCTGGCCAAGGTCGACGACCGCTCCGGTGTGCCGCTGCGCCATGACCTGCGGGACGCACTGCTCGGCGGCGACGACCCCGAGCAGGTGCCCGCGACGGCCGGCTTCTTCATCGCCCTGGAGGGCGGCGACGGCGCCGGGAAGTCCACCCAGGCCGAGGCGCTCGCCGAGTGGATCCGCGGCAAGGGCCACGAGGTCGTCGTCACACGCGAGCCCGGGGCGACGGCGGTCGGCAAGCGGCTGCGGTCGATCCTGCTGGACGTGTCGAGCGCGGGCCTGTCGCACCGGGCCGAGGCGCTGCTGTACGCGGCGGACCGCGCGGAGCACGTCGACACGGTGGTCCGGCCCGCCCTGGAGCGCGGCGCGATCGTGATCTCGGACCGGTACGTCGACTCCTCGGTCGCCTACCAGGGGGCGGGCCGTGACCTGTCCCCGACGGAGATCGCCCGGATCAACCGCTGGGCGACGAACGGACTCGCGCCCCATCTGACGGTGCTGCTGGACGTCTCGCCGGAGATCGCCCGCGAGCGGTTCACCGAGGCGCCGGACCGGCTGGAGTCGGAGCCGGCGGAGTTCCACGCACGCGTGCGTTCCGGGTTCCTGACACTGGCCGCGTCCGACCCCGGTCGGTACCTGGTGGTGGACGCTGGCCAGGAGCCCGAGGCGGTGACGACCGTCATCCGGCACCGGCTCGACCAGATGCTGCCGCTGTCGGAGGCGGAGATCCAGGCGCAGGAGGAAGCGCGCCGCAAGGCCGAGGAGGAGGCCCGCCGCAAGGCCGAGGAAGAGGCCGCCCGCAAGGCCGAGGAGGAGCGCCTGGAGCGTGAGCGCCAGGAGCAGCTCGCCCGGCTGCGTGCCGAGGAGGAGGAGCGCAAGCGGCGCGAGCTGGAGGAGGCGCAGCGGCGCGAGGCCGAACGGCAGGCGGAGGAGGCCCGGCTGCGGGCCGAGGAAGCACGTCGGCGGGCCGAGGAGGAGCGGCAGCGGCTCCTCGCGGAGGAGAAGGTGCGCGCCGAGGAGGAAGCGCGCCGCAAGGCCGACGAGGTACGTCGCCGCAAGCAGGCCGAGGAAGAGGCCCGGCTGCGGGCCGAGGCGGAAGCGGTCCGCGTGGAGAAGCAGCGCAAGGCGGAGGAGGCCCTGCTGCGGGCCGAGGAGGCGAGGCGGCTCGCTGAGCAGGCCGCGGCGCAGGCCCAGGCGGGCCCGAAGCCGGCGGCGCCCGCTGCCGGTGCTGTTCCTGGGGACGCGTTGACGGTGCCGACGCCGGTCGTTACGCCGGAACAGGTGCCGGGCGCAGCCTCGGACGAGACGACTGTGCTGCGGCCGGTGCGGGATCGGGATGAGGAGCGGCCGGGGACGACGGGCGGTGAGGGGTCTTCGGGGGACCGTGCCTCCCGTGAACGTGCTGCCGGTGGCCGTGCATCCGATGGCCGTGCATCCGGGGAGTCCGAAGCCGAGGTGACCACGAAGCTGCCGCAGCCGCCGACGCCTTCCGGAGCGGCCGACGAGACGGCCGTGCTGCCGCCGGTGACGCCCGGTGCCGCCGATGAGACCGCTGTGCTGCCGTCGGTTCCGCCGGGCGCCGCGGATGAGACGGCCGTGCTGCCTCCGGTGTCCGGGGAGTCCGCGGACCGTGTTCCGCCGGGGTACTTCCGGGAGGAGGAGCGTACGCGCGAGATGCCTCAGGTCGACGAGGCCGGGGCACCGCGCCGAAGGGCTCGCTCCGACTGGGCCGAGGAGACGCCGCTCGATGATCTGCCCACGTTGGCGGACGAGCTGCTGGGGCCGCACGAGGACGAGGACGGCGGCCGGGGGCGGCGGCGCTGAGGTCGCTGGGGTTGCGGTCGGGCGAAGCCGAGCGCCGGCCGCGCTGAGATCTTGCTGTGCTGAAATCCGGCGGTGCTGAAATCCGGCGGTGCTGGGATCTCAGCGGCGCTGAGATTTTGGGGCGCTGAGGTCGGTTGGTCGGCCGGGTGTCGGCTGGGGCTGCCGGTCGGCGCGGGTCGGGGGTCGGCTCTGTGCGGGGGTGGCTCGGGGTACGGCCTACGGCTGGCTCGGCTCGGGGATGTTCGCGGCCGGTCGGCTCGGCGCGGGGGACCGCTCGGGGCAGGTCGGCTCGGCGCGGGGGACCGCTCGGGGCAGGTCGGCTCGGCGCGGGGGACCGCTCAGGGCAGGTCGGCTCGGCGCCGGGGGACCGCTCGGGGCAGGCCGGCTCGGTGCGATGGTGGGGTCGGCGCAGGCCGGTTCCGCCCGCTCCGTCACTCGTTGTCAGTGCTGCCCCGCACAATGGATCCCGCACCGCGAAATGTGAGCGAAGGGCGGCGTGACCCGTGAGCGTGTGGGACGACCTGGTGGGACAGGAGAGGGTGAGTGAGCAGCTCGGTGCTGCCGCTCGGGACGCTGATGCCCTCGTCACCGCCGCTGCCTCCGACGCGCCGCCCCCCGAGGCGTCCAAGATGACGCATGCCTGGTTGTTCACGGGACCACCCGGGGCGGGGCGGAATCAGGCGGCGCGGGCCTTCGCCGCCGCGTTGCAGTGCGTCAGCCCTGACAGAGCGCTGGGCGGCGCCCCCGGATGCGGCTTCTGCGACGGATGTCATACGGCACTTGTCGGCACGCACGCCGACGTCACCACCGTCGCCGCCGTCGGCGCCCAGATCCTCGCCGACGACATGCGGGACACCGTCCGCAAGTCGTTCACGTCGCCGGCGAACGGCCGCTGGCAGGTCATCCTGGTCGAGGACGCCGAGCGGCTGAACGAGAAGTCCGCCAACGCCGTGCTGAAGGCGGTGGAGGAGCCCGCCCCGCGCACGGTCTGGCTGCTCTGCTCCCCCTCCATCGAGGACGTCCTGCCCACCATCCGCTCCCGCTGCCGCCACCTGAACCTGAGCACACCCTCGGTCGACGCCGTCGCCGACATGCTCGTAAGGCGGGAAGGCATCGAACCGGAAGTCGCGGCCGCCGCGGCCCGCGCCACCCAGGGCCACGTCGACCGGGCCCGCCGCCTGGCCACCGACCCAGCCGCCCGCGAGCGCCGGGCCGCCGTGCTCAAGCTGCCCCTCCGGCTCGGCGAGGTCGGCGCCTGCCTCAGAGCCGCCCAGGAGCTGGTGGACGCCGCCGCCGAGGACGCGAAGCAGCTTGCCGAGGAGATGGACGCCAAGGAGACCGAGGAGCTGAAGGCGGCGCTGGGTGCGGTCCAGGGCGGCAGGATGCCGCGCGGCACGGCGGGCGTGATGAAGGACCTGGAGGACAAGCAGAAGCGGCGCCGTACGCGCACGCAGCGCGACAGCCTCGACCTCGCCCTGACCGACCTCACCGCCTTCTACCGCGACGTCCTCGCCCTGCAGCTCGGCTCCCGCGTGGCCCTCGCCAACACCGACGCCGAGGACGCCCTGCAGCGCCTCGCCGGCGACAGTTCCCCGGAGTCCACACTCCGCCGCATCGAGGCGATCGCCGCCTGCCGCGACGCCCTTGACCGCAATGTGGCGCCGCTACTGGCGGTGGAGGCGATGACCATGGCGCTCAGAGCCGGCTGAATTCACCGGGCGAGCCGCCGCCCGCGCCCGCCCCTGCCGTTTCCGCAGCCCCGGCCAGGTCGCAGAAGTGATCAACAGGAGGTTGACGACGTAACACGTACGAGCCGCGTCGTGCACGCAAAGCATCCAAACCACTGCACAGAGTTACGCTCGCCAAATGCACACCAGGCCCAGCTCTCCAGTCAGCCCAGACCCGAGCCCCAGCGGGCAGGGCGCACGCAACCGCCGCTCGACCTCCCGGCGGGCCGGCACGTTCGGCAGCCTCATCGCAGTTGCCGCGCTGCTCGTCTCCGCCTGCTCCTCCGGTGGGACACCCGACGCGACGATGAAAACCGGAAGCCCGGCGGCGGGGGCGGCGCTGGCCGCGCTGCCGAGGTCGACTCCGGCGGCGCTCACGCCGTACTACGCACAGAAGCTGACCTGGCACAGCTGCGGGGTGCCCGGCTTCCAGTGCACGACCATCAAGGTGCCGCTCGACTACGCCAAGCCGAACGGCGGGGAGACCCGTCTCGCGGTGGCCCGCAAGAAGGCGACGGGACCGGGCAAGCGGCTCGGTTCGCTGCTCGTGAATCCGGGCGGCCCGGGCGGTTCGGCGATCGGCTATCTCCAGCAGTACGCGGGGATCGGCTACCCGATGGAGGTGCGGGCCCAGTACGACATGGTCGCGGTCGACCCGCGCGGCGTCGCGAGCAGCGAGCCCGTCGAGTGCCTCGACGGCCGTGAGATGGACGTGTACACGCAGACGGACTTCACGCCCGACAACGACAAGGAGACGGGTCGGCTCGTCGGCGCGTACAAGAAGTTCGCGGAGGGCTGCGGAGCGGACGCACCCGGCCTGCTCCGGCATGTCTCCACCGCCGAGGCGGCCCGGGACATGGACCTCCTGCGGTCGGCGCTGGGCGACGACAAGCTGTCGTATGTGGGGGCGTCGTACGGCACCTTCCTCGGAGCGACGTACGCCGGGCTCTTCCCGGACCGGGTGGGCCGGCTGGTGCTGGACGGCGGCATGGACCCGTCCCTGCCCGCTCGCCGGATGAACCTCGACCAGACGGCTGGGTTCGAGACGGCGTTTCAGGCGTTCGCGCGGGACTGCGTGCGGCAGCGGGACTGTCCGCTGGGCACGAAGGCGAACGCGGTCGGCAAGAACCTCAAGGCCTTCTTCGGGAAGCTCGACGCGCGGCCGATCCCGACCGGCGACTCCGCCGGCCGTGAACTCAGCGAATCCCTCGCCACCACCGGCGTGATCGCGGCGATGTACGACGAGGGAGCCTGGGCCACCCTGCGCGACGCCCTGTCCGCGGCGATGCGCGAGAACGACGGCGGAGGCCTCCTCGCTCTCTCCGACAGCTACTACGAGCGCGACTCCGACGGCCGCTACACGAACCTGATGTTCGCCAACGCGGCGGTCAACTGCGTGGACCTCCCGGCGGCCTTCTCCACTCCCGAGGAGGTGCGTGCAGCCCTCCCCGCGTTCGAGAAGGCGTCCCCCGTCTTCGGCAAGGGCCTCGCCTGGGCCACCCTGAACTGCGCGTACTGGCCGGTGGCACCGACCGGCGAGCCGCACCGCATCGAGGCGAGGGGCGCGGCACCCATCGTCGTGGTCGGCACAACCCGCGACCCGGCCACCCCCTACCGCTGGGCCAAGGCCCTCTCCCGCCAGCTCTCCTCGTCCCGCCTCCTCACCTACGACGGCGACGGCCACACGGCGTACGGGCGGGGCAGCGCGTGCATCGACAGGACGATCAACACGTATCTCCTCCGGGGGACACCGCCTACCCGGGACAAGCGCTGCTGACGGCTGCGGGTCGGTGATGCCAGGCCCCGGAGCGCCGCGCTCCGGGGCCCGAGGGGAGTCGCCGGAGGCCCGGGGGAGGGCCGCGGAGGGCCAGGGGAGGGCCGCGGAGGGCCAGGGGAGGGCCGCGGAGGGCCGGGTAGGGGGCGGTACGGAGCACCCTCAGAAACTGTGTAGACTTACCGACGTTGCTGATCGCACCATAGTGCGGACAGCGCGCCGCCTTAGCTCAGATGGCCAGAGCAACGCACTCGTAATGCGTAGGTCTCGGGTTCGAATCCCGAAGGCGGCTCTGTGGAAGCCTCAGGACTCACTCGCCGTGACCTGGGGCTTTTGCTTTTAACGGATGCGGCGGCGGGCGCGAGAGCGGGCCGCGCGGCGGTCCCCAGTCTCAGTTCTAGTCTCAGTTGCGGACGCAGGGGCAGGCTCCGGGGCGGGCAGGAAGGTGTCTCCCATGCGGCGCATGGCGTCCTTGGAGAGGTGCGAGCGGCCCTTGACGTAACGGCGGGTCTGACTGATCTGGGTGTGGCGCAGGATCTCCATGATCGTGGGCATGTCGACCCCGAGTTCGTTGAGGATCGTGCCGGCGGTGTGGCGGCTTCCGTCGTAGAGGCGACGGTCTGTGATTCCCGCCTCGTCGAGGAGTTCCTTGAATTCCTCCCAGTCGGCGCGGGGATCGATAGGGCGGCCATCGGGGCGGGTGAACACGGCGTGGTGCTCCTGCCAGAGTTCGCCAGCTGCCTCCCGTAGTTCGTCCTGCTGTGCCTTGTGCGCGACAAGGTAGGGGATGAAGGCGGGGGGGATCGGTACGGGGTTCGTGCTCTTCTTGGTCTTGGGGCGGGTGAAGGCCAGTCCGCCGCCCTTGCGGTCGGGGCAGGTGCTCGCGTGCTTGACGCACGTCTTGGTGCACGGCTTTGGGCATCCGCGCTTGTAGTTCTTGTGCGTGGCGCAGTCGGGTGGGCAGGGCTCGAAGCGGTGCAGCCGTCCCCCGCAGGCGTGCGCGTTACCGCAGCCGTGGCGCCATGTGAGGCGCTGTAGCTGCCACTTGGGGTGGAACAGTTCGGCCGTGAGGTCGACGTAGGGCCAGCGCAGTCCCAGGGTCTCGCCTTGCCGGAAGCCCATGCCGACGCCGACGATCCAGCGCATGAACGTGGGCCGCTTGGCCGCCGCTTCCAGGAATGCCTTGGCCTCTTCCTGGGTGAATGGGTTCGCCTCGGTCTCGTCGATCGAGGGCGGGTCGACCAGGGTGGCGACGTTCTCGCCGATCATCCGGCGGCGGTGGGCAATCTTCAGGGCCCGCGACAGGATGCGGTGGACCTTGACGATGTGGGACGGGGCGTGACCGGAGTCGAGCATGGCCCGGTACATCTGCTCCAAGTGCTCGGGGGCGAGCTTGTCGATGCGGTGCTTTCCGACCCTGGGGACGATGTCGTTGCGGGTCTTGGACCAGTAGTCGTCCAGCGAGCGTGGCTTGAGCTTCAGGCTCGCGATGTCGGTCAGGTAGGTCGTCATCCACTGCTCTACGGTCGGTTTACGGCCGGCCTTTGGGGCGCGCCCCTTCTCCCTAAGGTTCTCCAGTTCGCGGACCTTGCGGCGCACGGCCGGTTCGGTGCGGGCCATGCGGTGGCGGCGGTCGGGGCTTCCATCAGGCAGCACGCCCATGGTCACGCGGCCGTGCCACCAGCCGTCATCGCCGAAGTAGACGGTCGATTCCAGATTCGACTTCCGGGGGCTCATGTGTGTTCCTCCACGTGGGAGGCGCCCCGAGCGGAGTGCTCGGGGCGCCTCTGGGTGTGCTCGGATCAGTTGGGCAGCAGAGCGAGGGCGGCAACGAAGGCTTCGAGTTCAGCGCGCCGGATTCGGCGCGCGCGGCCCAACTTGATGTACTTCAGGGCGCCTTCGGCCATCAGCTCGTAGACCGTAGACCGACCGAGGGCGAGTGCCTCGGCGGCTTCCTCGGGCTTGTACAGAAGCCGGTCGAGGGGGGCGGCAGTCGCGGTGCTCATCCGGGTGCCTCCAGGGCAATTCGTCTTCGCTTTCAGGGAGTTGCGCGGGGGACCTTGCCCGCACCTGTCCGAGGTGTGGATTTCTGCGTCATTGCGTCGCTAGCGTCATTCAGGCCTCTGACCTGCTGATTTAGGTGACGCTGGGGGCGAGGCCTGCGTCATGGATGCGTCATGCGCAGCGTCATCCGTGACGTGGCCCATGACGCAGATGACACAGGATGACGCAGGCGCGGCCGTCTGCGTCATGCCGGTAGTCGCAGGTCAGGTGCCGTTTTCAGGCTCGCGTGACGCAGATGACGCAGAGTCTTCCCTCTTAGGACAAAGAAGGGGGTGTCTGTCGTAGTGCGGTGCCGCTCAGAACGCGAAGAAGGAGCCGCTGCGCGGCACGTCCTTGGGGCGGCGCGAGCGCCGAACAGCAAGAGGAGCACCCCCGGCGGGGCGGGGTGGTGCTCCTCTTGCTTGTCCGCGTGAGCGTGGGTCAGAGCATCCGCTGCTGTCCGTGCGGGGGCGCCGGGGCAGGGCGGGTCATTTCCAGGTACCGGCCCTGACTGGTGCGGCCGGAGTCGATGAGCACACCCCGTGCGGCGAGGGTGGGCTGTAGGCGCTTGAGACGGTCGGAGAGCACCTTGCCCGTGGTCGGCCACCCCTTGGGCAGCGGACGGCAGTCATCGCCGCTGTAGAGGCGACTGAGGCAGGACAGCCACTCCGTGGACGTCATCCGCTGCGCCGTACCTGGCTCAATGGTCTCGGCGTGGCTTAGGACGGTCTGTGCCAACAGGTCGCCCTCGATGACGTCGTCGTTGAGGTCGTCCAGCCGGGCCCGATACGCGGCCAGCGCCCCGAGCCCCGTCGCCGCGTCGAACTGCGCGCACAGGTGCGCGAAGTCGGCCATGCGCAGGTCGGTGGGAGTCTCCGCCTCCGCTGCACGAACCCTGACTGTGAGGTCGAGCAGGGAGCCGAGCACGACGGGCAGAACTTCCTTGTACTCCGCCCACAGTTCCGCCTCGGTCCGTCGCACGCGGGGCCGCTCCAAGCGCAGCGGGAGGAGCCGTTCGGCGAGGTCGGGCCGGATGACGCCCACGTCGATCCCGGTGAGCAGCAGTGGGCGGCGGTAGCCAACGCGGAAGACGTCCCCGTCGGTGAACAGGGCCCGCTTGACGCTCTCGGCTCCGGTGACGATGCAGCACATCGCATCTGACAGGTCCGGCGACATGTGCGAGAGGTTGTCCAGCGCCGTGACCCATCCCGCCGCTACGGCCGCGATCAGGTTCTCTTCGTCCTTCGGGGCCCGGCGCAGGTCCCCGCTCATGCCCTCGATGATCCGGACCAACATCCGCCCGCCGGTCGACTTCCCGGCGCCCTGGGGGCCGGTGAGGAACGGGGCCGGGACGGGCACGGACGGACCGAGACAGCCGATCAGCCATGCGATGGCCAGGCACTCGTTCTCCGCACCGGCGAAGTTGCACAGCCGCATCAACAGATCGATCCCCTTGCCGTTCGTGTCCTTGACGGGCAGGGGCAGTTCACCGGTGAGCTGGGTGCGCCGCCAGCACACTTCCTGCGGGTCGGGAGTGAGGATGTCCCATCCGGTGGGATGGATGCGCACGGACTGCCCGTCATCGCGTCCCAGGTCCAGCCACGTTGCCCCGTCGAATCCGGGGGCGACACGGATGTGCACGGGCTGCACGTCCTCGGACAGCGCGAGCGCCTCGATCAAATCCAACGCCTCTTTCAGGGCCGATCCGTTGAACGCGCCGCGTCCGTCGCGGTAGAGGCCGACCATGAGTTCCTGACGGTGGCTTCCGGTGGTGCCCTGGGAGCGGATCGGCCGGGCGATGGGCTGGCCGTTGCGCTGCGCGTACACGGTCCCGTCCGGGGTGCGGAAGTACCGGAAGTGCGCTTGCGCGTAGTCGGTGATGATCTGGCGGGCGGGGTTCTTCTCGTCGTCTGCCATGGTCACAGTCCCAACGTGGTGAGGGCGTTGGCCCACGCGTCCGTGCAGTGCCGGGGCGTCTCGCCCTTGGCCTGCGCGGCGGTGAACAGCTTGGCGACATGCGTGTCCGTGAGGCAGCCGCACCGACCGTGCGTGGACAACACGGCGAGGAACGTCCGGTAGACGGTGGCGTGCACCGCTTCCCGGGCCCCGGTGATCTGCTGCTCCGCCATGGCAATCCCACGGTCCAGAAACACGGGCGAGCGGTGGCGACACTCCCCGTTCTGGCCTCCCAGGGGCGCAGAGAGGGTTTGTGGCGCCCTACGGGCCGTAGAGGGGTCCGTTAGTGCCAGAGCACGCACAGAGGCCGGGAGAGCGGCCATGGCGCCACGGCCCCAACTGAGCCAACGGGCATACCCCATAAGGGACTTGACGTCGATCCCCGGCCGGACCTTGTTGGCGGACGGCATGACGCCCTCGTACAGCCAGTGCTCACCCCGGGTCGTCCGAACGGTCCGGGTGGCGGGCAGAGTCCCGCGGGCCCACGTGATGGCGTCCGCGTTGTCGAGGTCGACCACGGTCACGCCGGCGCCGCCGGGGTGGTAGGCGACCGCCGCCGCCTGCCGCCACGCGGTGGCCCACTGGGGGGAGTTGAGAACGTGCGGGTCGGTGGTGGCGGCGGCCCAGCCGTGGCAGGGCTGCGGGCAGGAGCAGGGGCCGGGGGTCTTCATGTTCGGCCTGCCACCGCACGCGTTGCGCGCGCAGGTCGGGCAGTTCCCGAACGGGAGCTTCCCCGCCCGCAGTGGCAGGGGCGGGACGCCGGACGCTGCGAGGTGCAGCGCGGTGAGCAGGTGCTCACTCATGCCGCTGTGCACTCGCCGGATGTCGGTGGGTTGGGTCATGCTGGGAGACCTCCACAGGTCAGTCAGTGGCAGGTGGACAAGGGCGGCCCCGATTCATTGGCGTGAGTGGGGGGTCGCCCTTGGCGTCGCTAGAAGGGCGGTTCGTCGCTGTAGCCGCCGGGCCCCCACGGGTCACGGCCGTTGGCGCGGCGGCGGCGCAGCCAGCGGGGGCGGCGCGGGAGCGGCAGCAGGACCGTGCACCGGTTTTCGTCCCAGCAGGGGCAGGACACCCATTCGGTGCCGGCGTACTCGCCGTTGTGGTCGCCGTAGTCGTGGTGGTGACCGCCCTTGCCCTGGCAGTCCGGGCAGTTGGGGCGAGGGGTGTCGGTCAGGGCCAGCGCGCGGCGTGACCAGCAGACGACCTTGATACGGAGTCGGATCACGAGTGTTGACCTCCCTGTGTCAGCCGTAGAACTTGTTGCGCTTGATGACGGCCTTGCGGATGTTGACAGTGGTCTCGCCCTGGTGGCCGCTCGCGCTGAGCACCTGCACGGCGATCCATCCGCCGAAGATGACGGCGGCGAGAACGATGAGCTGAGTGATCAGCGCGGTCAGGGCAGCGATGAACGTGGTCAGCAGCAGCAGTCCGCCGCACACGGCGAGGAACCCGACGCCCCCGAGGGCGACGTTCACGGCCGCCCGGGAGACGGGCGGCTTCGCCGCAACGGGCTCCGGCTTGGCGGGCTCGATGGCATAGCCGGTGACGACGCGCCCGTCCGGCAGGACGACACTCGCCACGGCCGGGACGGTGCCCGGCTGGACGGGAACGAGCGGCGCCGACGTCATCACCACGGGGGTGATGGGGGTGGGCTGGTGGACTTCCACGGCCCTGTAGGCGGGGGCGTGGCGGGCAGGCTCGGGGTACATGCGGAATCCCTTCCGATGCCGGGTCAGGGAGGCGGAGGCACCCCCTTGCAGGGGCGCTGTGGAGGGGTTTCAGGGGTCTGACCTGGGGTGCCTCCCTGCCTCCCTGAGTGATCATTCGTGCAGGTCAGGGCCAGGGAGGCGGGTCAGGGAGGGGGTTAGGGAGTTCTCCCTGCCTCCCTGGCCCGGGCGGGGTCGGCTCCCTGTCATCCGGCGGCGGAAGCGGAACCCTCGTTGTCGCGGTTGGCGAGTGCGCGGGTGAGGCGGTCGCGGCTGACGACCATGACGCCGTCGGACTTGTACGGCTCCGCGCCGGTGTCGTTCAGCTCGCGCGTGAGATCGAGGAACGTCCAGCCGCTGTAGGTGTCCGGGCTGAGCGCGGCGAGCCGGTTGATGATCTCCTGCGTCCGCAGCCGCTTCGCATCCCCGAACACGCTGGCGATGTCGGCGAGCGGGTCGCGCTTCTCGCCGCGCTCAATGGAGTGCAAGGTGGTGACGCCGTCGCGCAGTGCCTTGGCCCGGTCGGCGATGGCATTGGCCGGGTCGTCGTCGATGAAGTGGGTGCGCACCGTGATGTGCGACTGTCCCTTGGGCATCTCGATGCCGTCGGAGGCGACCACCAGGGTTCCCTTGTCCAGTCCCTGGCGCAGCATGTGCGGGGCGGCCCCGTCCTCAACGGCCTTGTCCCCGAGCGCCATTGCCGACTGCGATTCGGTGCCCAGCACGAGTGAGGCGCGGGTGTGGGCGCCTTCGCGCACGAGCTTGGGAAGGTTCTCGTTGGTGGGGTCCTGGGTGCCCTGCCACATCAGCACGTCGACCACTCGGCCCTGGTTGTGGATCTCCCGTACGGCCATGTAGTAGCGGGAGGTGGTCTTGGAGCCGCCGTAGGGGCGCTTTTCCTTGTCCTTGGCCGGGCACATGAACGCCTTCTGTGCCTCGTCGACCAGGACGATGAGCGGCGGGAAGGTCGCGGACGGGTCGCGGCGGCGCAGCTCGATGCGGCGGTTCATCTCATCGACTGCGTCTTCGACCATCTCGGTCGCCTGGATGCAGTGGTCGTCCGAGGGTCCCTCGATCAGCACGTCGGCGATGCCGTTGAACATGCTCCAGTCCCCGACGCCCTTGAGGTCGGCGATCCAGAACTGAACCGACTTGTCCAGCGACAGCCACAGGGCGAGCGCGCGCAGGGCGGCGGTCTTGCCCTGGTTGGAGCGGCCGGTGACGAGCATGTGGCGCTGATACACGCTCAGTTCCGCCGCGTCGCCGCGCAGGTCCCGGCCCCACGGGGCGCGGCCGGTCTTGTAGTTCGCGGTCATCGTGTCGTCGGTGACCAGCGGGGACGGGCCGATCGGCTCGTCGAGCGCGCCGGAGTCGGCGATCCACAGCCGCACGGTGCGGGCGGCCTCGGGGATCGTGATGTACACCTCGTGCTCGTGCCGGGTGAGGTTCTCCGCGACCTTGCGCCGACGCTGCTGCACTTCGTTCGTCGACACCCCAGAGGGCAGCGTGACGTCGACCTCGACACCGCACCCGGCGATCGTGATCGGTCCGAGCATGGACGCGCCGGCGTCGCCCATCTCCTTGATGGCGTTCTTCAGTGGAGCGATGCCGAGGTCACGCAGGGCCTTGACCACGATCGACGGCGTGATCGGCTCACCCTCACCGGAGCGGACGTTCGCCGGAAGCGCCCACTGGGGTGCGGCCTGCTGCTTGCTGCCGACGGCCCACAGGGCGAGCAGGGCGAGGAACGGGCCGATCGAGAGTGCCGGACCCCACACCACCTGCACGATCCGGATCAGCAGGCCGATGAAGTCGATGGTCGCCGCGAGCGGCGTGATGACGTCCTTGACGTCGCCATTGTTGATGGCCATCACGACCCCGAGCGCGATCAGGGTCCCGATGCCCATGCCGGTCCCGACCGCGACACCCTTGGCACCCTCGACCGGGGAGTGGAGCAGGTCCATGCGGCGGCGGTGACGTGCGTCGCGGAAGCGCTGACCGCGCTCCTCCCACTCCTCGGCCAGCTCGTAGTTTCCCGCGGCTTCGGCGGCGCGCTGCATGCGTTCGTAGCGGGCAGGAGTGCGGGCGTCCCAGGTGCGGCGGGCCACGATCCGGCCCCCGTTGAACGTGTAGAGGCCGTGGCGGGCCACCGCGCGGACGGTGGTCTTGGTGCGCTCGTGGGTGGCGGCGGTCTTCACCGCGCGGCCGGAGCGAACCCACAGCGGCACCGGCTTGGGCGGCGCCGCGTCGGGGACCACGGTCAGCGTGGTCACGCTCGCCGGTTCGGCCGACGGCTCGATGTTCTTGTGCAGGTAAACGACGTTCTCGGACATGCTGGGGTGTCTCCTGACTGCCCCGAGCGGGGCGGGAGTTGAGAGAAGTGCCGGGGCGGCCGGGACCGGCAGGGACGGCCGCCCGGACGCTGAGGTGCGCGTCAGCGGCCCCGACGGGCCCGGTTCTCGATGTCGCTGAGCTGCGACGGCTGTGTGCGCGGGCCGTCGACCCAGCAGAACGGGCGGATACCGGCGGCGGCCTTGAAGACACGGATCGCTGCCCCGGGCGGGGCGTCCGGGAGGGCGTAGACACGCCCACCCGCGAGGGAGGCCAGCAGCCGGGCGCAGTGATGCTCGCACCCGTCGGCCCCCGCATTGAGGGCGTCCAGCACGGTCACGGCGACCGGACCGCCGCAGGGCGTGGGGTCTTCCGGGTGAGCGGCGGGACAGCGTCAGTCCATGCTCACCACCACTTCGACGCCTTCTTGGGCACGATGTAGGGGTGGCCGTTGACCATGTGGTCCACGCACTGCGGGCAGTCCTCGCGCGGCCGGAGGTGGCGGTGTGCGCGCCGGTCGTGGGCGTGCTGCCAGCACTGCGGGCACTCGCCCGGAGGCGTCTCCTTGGCGGGCATGGTCACCAGCCCCAACCGGAGGACTTCTTGGCGGCCTTGGCGCGGGCGGCCTCGGTGATGAGCCGCTGGCGCTCGCCGATCAGGGCGGTCAGCTCCGCGCTCAGCCGCGTCTCGACGGCGGAACCGATGGAGTCCATCCGGTCCTCCGCACCACTCGTGCTGCGGCCCCGGTGGATACTGCGGGCGCCACCGGCCATCGCACGGGTCATGTCGAGCCGTTCACGGCTGGTCAGCGGCCACCACTCGCCTCGCTTGACGGCATTCAGCTTGTTCGTCGTGCGCTGGATCTCCTTGTCCAGGCGGCGGATGTCGGAGTTGCCCATGTCAGGTAGTCCCTTCAGGCCCGGGCGGGCCGGGGTAGGCGCACGGCGTGCAGGTGCCGAGCGAGGTGGGGATGACGTATCCGGCATCGCGCCGGCAGGCCGGGCAGCGGCGGCGGGCGGCGTTGGCCTTGGCCAGAGCCGCCCACCGGGCCGGGGTCATCGGCCGTACCGGCTTCGCGCAGTCGATGCGGTACAGGTAGGCGACCAGCGGCCCCCGCCGCCGGCGCGGCCGCTCCAACTGAGCCGCCACACCCTGACCACCAGGCCGCAAGCCCCGTGCGCGCAGTTGGCGGCGGGTGGCGTAGCCGTCCGGGGCGAGGTGCCACCGGAACACCGGCAGCGTCGCCATCAGCCGGTCGGGGCGGCGGCCCGCTCAGCGAGCAGGGCATCCCGCAGCTTGCGGGCGTTCGCCGGAGAGGTGCGGATCGCACGGCGGATGCCTTCGCCGGTCACCTGCGCGTCCGGCCAGTCGGCCGTCGCCTTGCGTGCCTCATCGAGCAACTGATCCGGCGTCCGCTTCGGGCGGGGCGATCGGGCCGCGTCGGGCAGTCGACCGGTCGCCCCTCGCGGCCGGGCCGATTCCGCAGGAACACTCCGCCGTACCGGCTCCGTGACCGCAGGCTCGATCGGGGCGCCGATCGCAGGCACCGGCTTGAGCGGAGGAATCGACTTACCCAGGTCCACCGCGACCGGATCCGGCACCGTCAGCCGGGTCAGCGTGACTACCGGGTCCGGGGTCGATTCCCGCAGCTCAGCCATAGACCGTTTCATTACGGTCTCGGTCGATTCCTCCGCATTCGCGTCCAGTACAGGATCGAGGGCGGCGGGGGTGACGAACATCGACGCGAGCGCGGCATCCGCACCAGCTGTGACCCGATCGCGCTGCACGTCCAGCAGCCTCGATCCGAGCGCCACATCCCCAACACCGACCTTGCGCGCCAACCGCCACGACTTGCGCTCCGACCACCACTTGATGCGGTCGCTGGGGTGGTGGGTGGCGCGGGCGCGGTGGTAGGCGAGCGACTGCACCAGGTCGGCGGTGCGCCGCTCGTGCTCCGCGTCGCGGCCGTCGGTGTGGACCACGATGCGCCGGGCGAGGAACGCCATGCCCTCCGCAGAGACGGACATGCCCATCGGCGTCAGGGCATAGATGACGGTCCGACCCAGGTCGGGTGCGGCCATGGCACCCATGACAGCGGCCGCGGCCGGCAGCACCCACAACCCTGCCCGCACGATGCGCGGGGAGGACTGGCCCAGCATGGTCAAGCCCAACAGGACCAGGGCCAGCACGGCGGTGGCACCCTCACCAGCGGCGAGTGCACCGAGCGCGGTGCCCTTTCCGTAGGAGTGGCCGATGTTGCTGTACGTGCCGATCCCGCCGAACACGCCCGTGGCGAGCATCGGCACGAACGCGGCAGCCAGGACACTGATCTGAACCTTCGTCAGCTTGACGGTGGTCATCGGGCACCCCCGGCGGTGAGCAGGGCGGCGAGGATGAGCAGGGCCCCGCCGGTCAGAGTCAGGTCGACCGCGCGGCGCAGGCAGGTGAACTTGACGACCGCGAGCCGGGACAGCCCGGCAATATCAGCGGCCAGGTCGGTGGCGACGGCGGCGGTGATCTCCTCGGCGCTGAGGGTGGCCCACAGCGGGAAGCCGTGCCGGCCGCGCATGTTCGGCCGCGTCGAGCGCAGCAGCAGACCGGCCGCCCCGACCAGCAGCGCCATCCCGACCCCGCCCGCCACAACGGCGGGAACGGTCAGCGGCAGGTCGCGGGCGACCGTCCAGGTACCGGCGAGCACCGCGCCGACGAACGCCAGCAACAGGCCCGTCTTGGTGTCCGTCCGCGCGATCTCCGCCTTCACCTCAGCGTGCGCAGCCGTCAACGTGCGGTTGGTGGCGCTCACGCTCCCACCTCCGGCAGGAACGAGCCGTGCCCGGCGTGCTGCCGTACCGAAGTGGGCGCGTTCGCCAGGTCCCGGCGTGCGGCGAGCAGCTTGCGGCGAGCCCGGCGGATGCGCTGCGCGTCCAGCTCGTTCGGCGTGCGGTCGAGGGTGATGATCTGCGCGTCGAGCAGGTCGCGTTCCGCCAGGATGACGGGCAGCTCCTGCTCGATCGCGTCCAGCTCCGCATCCGTCGGCTCCATGTAGTCGGCGAACTCGGTAACAGCGTCCTGAACAGTGACGATGTGGCTCATTGGGTCGTGTTCCTCTCACAGGGGTGAACGGCCCGAACAGCACCCCCGGAGTTGGCCCTCCGGGGGTGCGTGCCGTTGTGGGTGATCAGCCGCGACTAAGCGCGGCACGGCCGCAGAACAGCGGCCGGAGCGCCCCGGGCGGGAGTCGATCCCGCGCCCTCACGGCTGGATGCCGGGGCTGGTGCGCGGGCCTGAGCCGCGCCGGACACCTTTTGCGGGAGGTGACAGCCCGTGTTGCGCGATATGGATCTGTGCCTCAGTCCCGCTCCTCCGAGGAATCGCATCTCGGTCTTTTCGCGCGGCGTGCGTGCCCTTGGGCAGATCCGTTCTTTTGAGTCGGCACGTGTCCCTGACGGGAGATGACCGACTGGTCTCCACTCGCCTCAGCCGGTGTGGTCACGGCCATCGTTCTGCGGTGGATCACGCTGTGGAGTTGTCTAAGCAGCCCAAAGAAGGCTCCTTCCGGCCACTGTCCTAGGACTGCGGACGGCTTGGAATGACGATGGCACGCTGTCCTAGGACTGTCAACAGTCCTAGGACTGTGGTTCACTGGTTCGCGTCGAGAGGAGTTCTGCGTGGCACCGAAGTGGCGCGAGCTGGCGGACAGGTTCGCGGAGCAGATCAAGGGCGGTCAGTACCCGCCGGGCGCCCAGTTGCCCCAGATCAGAGAGCTAGTCGAGGCCGGGGAAGGCTCGAAGGAGACCGTCCACAAGGCTTACAAGGCCTTGGAGGCTGAAGGCCTTGTGACGTCGACGCGTGGACACGGCACCGTCGTGCGTCCGCGTGCTGCTCTCAAGCGGCTGGGGATCGCCCGGTACGACAAGGCGAAGTGGCGCGATGGTGACGAAGTCGCGTTCATCGCTGACCGTGTCGCATCGGGACGCGCGTACAAGCGCAACGAGCAGACGCAGAATGTGAGCCGTGTCGAGGCAGACAGCCTCGTAGCGGAAGGGCTGGGTGTCCCAGTCGGCTCCGAGGTATACGCACGCGCCCGACTCGTGAAGGAAGGGGTACAGCCGACTCACACCCTGACCAGCTACTACAGGCCGGAGCACGTCGAGGGGACACGCATCGTCGACCCCACCCCGGGCCCCGCCGGCCGTGGCGGCGGATACCGGGTCCTCTACGACGCCGGATACGAGATCGACCACATGAGAGAGGCCCTGTTCGCCCGCGTCCCGACGGCGGACGAAGTGCAGCTCCTACAGCTCCCCGCCGGTGAGCCCGTAGTCGAGCTGCACCGCACCACGTTCACCGCAGATGGCACGGTGGTGGAGTTCGCGGTGGGCATTCACTCGGCTTCTCGCTTCGCGTGGGAGTACGACTTCAAGGTTCCCGACTCGGCACAGGACAGGAAGGGGCAGGAATGATCTCGGCACAGGCATGGGCGGATGCTCGACTCCTGTGGGACTACCACTTCATGCACCACGACCCACAGCCTTGTTCGGTGGCCGTGGGGCTGGGCAGTCACGACCTTGGTGTGGCTGACGTGACAGCGGAGCTGTACCACCAGGGCATGGCGCCGGTCATCGTCTTCACCGGGGCCACCAGCCCCACGACCAGGGCGCGCATGCCGCGCGGTGAGGCTGTCCACTACCGCGAGCGGGCGTTGCAGCTAGGGGTGCCCGATTCCGCAGTACTGCTGGAACCGCGTGCCACCAACACCGGCGAGAACATCGAGTTCACGAAGGCGGTGTTGGCGGAGGCCGACGTCAAGGTCTCGTCCGTCCTGCTCGTGACCAAGCCGTACGAAGAGCGGCGCTCGTACGCCATGATGCGCAAGAAGTGGCCCGAGGTCGAAGTGGTGTGCGCGTCCACACCGATGGGCCTGGAGGAGTACGCCGACTCCATCGGGGACGCTCGCATGGTGATCGACATGATCGCAGGTGCCCTGCAACGAGTGCTCGTTTTCCCGAGGTTGGGTCTGGCCATCGAGCAGGATGTACCCGACACCGTCGTTGCCGCTTTTGAGCGGCTGTGCATCGAAGGCTTCACCAGCCGACTCATGCCAGCTGACGTTGCTCCCCGCGCCGGCACGTGATGCCAGGGCAGGCAGCAGCCCACCTTGAGCTTCGCTCTGCACTTTCCCTGCCTCATCAAGGCCCGCGCACGGCGCGGGCGTACGCCGCTTCAGCGGCGCGGCCTGCCTGCTGCCTTCGCCCCGGCTGGCCGCGCCCTGCAGGGCGCTGAGGACTTCGGGGCATGAAGACACCCCCGTGGTTGGGGCAGCCGAGCTCAGGTTTCAACTTTTCGAGGTCAGCACCCTGCGGCACGAAGCAGGATGGCTGCCATGAAACGCGCGTGCAAGATCCTCGGAGCGGTACTGGTCGCCCTGATCGCACTGATCGGGGTCTGCGGGTACGGGTGGCTCCTTTGGAGAGGGCCCTGGTACTTCGACCGGCCGCACCTTCGGCAGCGTGATCTACAGCCAGCTGATGGCGTTGTGATCACGGGTTTCCGCACCATGCTGGTCGCCTTGGGCGCAGGGATAGTGACGACTATCGGCCTTTGGTACACCAGTCGAAACCACAAGCTGGCACGAGAGCAATTCACACAAACGCAAGAACAATTCAGACTCGCTCAACAGCAATTCGAGCATGCACAAGAACAGTTCGCACACACCCAAGAAAAGGACCGCGAGCAAGTAGAGATTGCACGCGAAGGACAGGTCACGGATCGCTATGTCGAGGCGATCAAGCTTCTTGGATCAGCCAACCTATCTGAACGACTAGGAGGGATCTACTCGCTTGAACGAATCATGAATGATAGTGCACGTGACGCTAAAACCGTGATCGAAGTTCTGGCAGCTTTCGTTCGCAGCAATCCCTCAATCAACACCGAGGACGCGGGCGACACGGAGGTTCCGGATGGAAAAGCGTCGGAGGATGCTCAAGCAGCAATCACCGTATTGGCCAGAAGACCAGAGAACACGAAGTCTATTCGAGTCAATCTCGTCGGCGCGAAACTGAAGGGACTCCAACTCGAAAGTGCCGATCTGAGAAGGTGGGATTTGAGATCGGCAGACCTATCACAGGCAAATCTGCAACACGCTCAGGCTGCTGGGGCGCAGCTTGAGGATGCAAACCTCACTGGCGCTTACCTGTACAGAACAGATTTGGAAGGCGCTTACTTGAACAACGCAAAACTTACCGAAACCAATCTATGGGGCGCCAATATGCGCGAGGCAACTCTATTTCAAACGGACCTTTCGAAGTCTTTTAACCTCGGCCGCCAGCAGATTCTCGAAGCTCATATCGCGTTCACTACCACGCTACCCAATGATATTGAACCTAACGAGGAAATCGAACAGCACATGAGTCAAGGGGAATGGGTGGCTAACAGCCGAGACCCTTATAACGTATAGAGCGACGGCTTCGGCAACCGCATGCAACACGATGCCCGCCGTCTCGCCGCAAGAAGGGGCCGGCCAAGGAGCCCCCTCCGATAGTGGCCCTGCACTGCTTTAACGCCTCGCTACTTCCATGCGGCCCACGCGCCTCGGTGGCTGCACCGACGAAGAAGACTGCGAAGCCACTATTCCTCGAACAAGCGCTCCTGCCCGTCACTGACTCGCAAGAAACGGTACTCAGTCGACCGAGCTCGACCCATCCGATCCGTCCTTCTGCCTGTGCCCGAACTGCCACGTAATGCTCGATGCCGGAGCCATCGTTATCAAAGATGACCTCACGGTGACCCGCGGCGGCCAGTCTGCCGGCGTCCTCAGGACCGACCCGCGGCACACGATCGACCTGGAGTGCGTCCGCCACCACCGTGATCGCTGGCGTCAGTAGGCCATGGACGCGTGGAGGCGAGCCGGCAGTGGAAAAGTGGCACTTGACGGAGGAGACAGGGATCCGCATCGTCCCGACCGGCTCCGCCCCGGCCGAGCACGCCCGCGCGCACCGCGATTTGCCGATAGGCAGGGTGGCGGGGAGTCTCCCTGGATAGCCGGTATTTGACGGATTGGGGAACACATGAGCGACACCGAGCTGCCCGTGCCCACTGAGGGGACCGATCCGCCGCAGCGCGAGGCGCTCGACGACATCGTCCCGCACCCGGCGGCTGGCTCCGAGACAGGAAGTGGCGAACTCCCGGACCCGTCGACGCTGCCGGCGCTGAAGGCCGACATCCAGGCTGAGGTGCAGGACTTCCACTTCCCCCCGCTCACCAACGGCCTTGATTTCCTCGTCAGTGCCGTCGAGTCACTCGCCGCGGAGGGCGGTCCCGCTCCCCGCGAGCTGAAGTATGCGGTCGTGCATCTTCAGATCGCGGCCGAGATTCTGTTCAAGGTCCGCCTGGAAATGCACGACCCCGCCCTCGTGTGGACCAAACCCCATACGTTCGACAAGGTCAAGCACAAGGCCGGCGACTTCAAGAGCTGTGGAATCGAGATGGCGCTGAAGCGTCTTGGCGAAGACGTGGAGATCGAGAGTGGCATCGATGCCAAGGACCCGGGTCTCAAGGCTCTCGGCGATCTCCGCAACCGCATCGTGCACTTCGGCCACCAGGACACCGCCATCGCGGTGCAGACCCGGACCGTCCCTGTGCTCGACCTACTCGTTGGCTTCATCAGCGCGGACGTCCTGCCGCACGTCGACACGCCCGCAGACTCTTGGGCTGCCGAGCAGCAGATGGAGAAAGTCCGCGCGCAGCTGCAGCACCTCACGGATTTCGTAGCACACCGGCGGGAGTCAATCAGTGACCGGCTCGACGGTCACGAGCGCAGCACGGTGGCCTGCCGCTCTTGCGGTCAGTACGCCGTGGTCCTCGACGGCGGAGCGATGGACCTGGAATGCCTGTTCTGTGGGAAGACATACGGGACCGGCGTCGATGCTGCCTGGGAGTACATCGGCGAAAGTCAGCACGTGACCATCAAAGAGGGAGGGGACGACCTCGCCCAGTGCACGTCCTGTGCTGACGCCGCCGTGGTCGAAGTCCGCGCGGTGTCTTCTCCCGACAAAGCCGTTTTCATCTGCTTCCGATGCGGCTCGGAACACGAGGGAATCTGTACGTATTGCGGATGTGCCGGATACCTCACCTGGGCAGATATGTGCGAGGAATGCCATGAGGTTCGATTGGAAAACTTCTGACTTTCGGGCACCTAGTGCGAGTCGTTGATCGTGATATCAGGTCGCCCCGGCTTGCTGCCGCTGATGGCTGGCTAGAGCGGACCTGGTCGCGGCTTGCGTCAATGGATGGTGGCGTTCTCGTCATCGAAGGTGGGTCCAATGCTGAACCCCTTAGGGAGGTCACACAGTTCCAATCTAGGCCCTAGAATGGTAAACGTAGTAACTATGGCTTTGCGGCGCATTCGCGCAATGTCTGGCGACTTCGTAGTCTCATAGACTCGCCAGCTATGATCAGTATCATTCTCGCAGTAGGGTCGCCAAGGGGGGCCCGAACCGAACCCGCCGAAAGCGTTAGCGAGACCAAGCGCATGTGTTTCGCCCACACGTCCTCTACCGGCAAGGCTATCGGTGATGATGTAGGTGATATTGTGCCCAGGTGCGGAACCGGGCAAAGCTTCACTGTATCGGTAATCTGGCCCTGCTTGTGTGAAGGCGTTCACAACATGTGGCCCTTTTGGCCATACTTCGGCGAACGTAGACGCTCCCAATCTATCCTCGTCTCCTGGAGGAATCACGGGGCGGAAGTCGTGTGAGTGTGTCGTTACCGAGTATCCTTCCACTGTTCCCTCTCTATTAGTGATGGCCTCGACTGCATATTCTTCGTGCATCCACAGTAGTTCACGCCACCCCTCGCCGATGGCCCTGTTAATTGTCGCTTCACTACCAAGTGTTTGCTGAAAATATTCCACGGTCGCCCCGAGGGGAAGCTTCGAAATCCTCTCCTCGTCATCCTCTTTTCCATCGCCGCCAATCCAACCCGCGAAAAGGGACAGAAGGAAGGCCGCCAGTGCGGTAAGGCAAGTCACAATTAGAGCGCTAGAGATTGGGTGGTTAAGGAAGGGGTGGTGATACCAACGCCCTTCCTCTTCGCCCCCACTGTTCCGGAGGCCGTTCCGTCCCCTCCGACGCCTCGAAGCTCCAGTCATGTGACCCAGCGTGCAGGTTTTCGGTTGTGCTCTCCTCGCATGACACGCGTCGTCTACGCCCTTGCGCTTCGCACCTGGGTGGCGTTTCCCCTTTACGAGCAGGAACAGCGAACTGCGACTGGAGTATTGGAAGGCTTGAAGCTATCCTCGCCCAGTTCTCGCGCTGGCCGGTGCTAGAGGCGTAGTGAGTCCTGCCCTCGGCATTACTCAGGCTCGGCGCCGTCCTTGATCATCTGTGCTAAGACGGCAGGTCCCTGACGTAGGAAGCGAGCGCTGCCTCCCCAGGCGTCCCCCAGTAGCGGCGGTCTGAGGCGAGGCTGCTGGTCACAGACGGTGGGCGGAGCCCGCTGTAAGTATGCCGAGGGGTTCCTTGTGTAGCGCACAGGATGGGGCAGCCGATATCGAGCACGTCGTTTCTACGCCTGCTCGCACGTGTGGTGTCCCACCTGGCAAGGGCAGCCCGATTGCTCACAGCCGATCCGCAGGCACTTCACCTCGGCACTGACAGCGCGAATGGCGTTGTCTGGCCGTCCCAGGTCACATAGATCGCCGTCGGGAGCGGCAGACCCATCGCGGTGACGATAGCGAATTCATGGCCGTCGCCCGCTTCGATCGTCTCGCCGTTCGGCAGATCTCGGCACTGGTCCGGCTCGCCGGCCCGTACGGTCGTCACGTTGACGGCTGGCCCGGTGCCGTAGTTCCGCACGATGTACAGCACACCCTTAACGTGATCCACGCGCAGTACAGGCTTGGGCCGCGCCGCCTCGGCCTCAGCGCCCCGCCGCTCCTGCGCCTCACGCCGCATCTCGGCAAGCGTGGCTTCGTCCGCCGCTGCCGAGCGCCGTGCCGCCTCCGCAGAATCCTTCGCCGCCTGCACCGACTCCTTGCTGTGCTTCAACGCGACGCCGCTGATCGCGGCCGCGGCGACAGCGACGACAAGAGCAGCCCATGCAGGTACGTCTCCCCAGTTCATGGGCCGGACGATAGCGGAGGCTGCTTGAGAGCCCTCGCGGCCGGCACCTAGCCGGGGTGGGCAGCCCGTGTAAGGACTTGAAACGGCATCATGTCCCGCATGGATCAGGGGGATGCTGCAGTATGGGCGGCAGGACTTGGAATCGCGGGGACGCTGGCGGCGGCGTTGGTAAGCCCGCTGCTCCAAGCCCGGACGACGCGCCGCCAAGCTCGAGAGCAGGAAGCGATTGACGTCCGTCACCGCCTGCGAGACGAACGCCGCGCGGCCTTCGCCGCGGTATTGGATCACGGGGAAACCGTTCAGAGGGTGATCGACGACGTTCTCAATGCGCACCGATCGTCTTCGGGCGGAACCAGGGAGGTGACGCAAGACGAGTGGCGACAGGTGTCGCTGGCTCTCGACGCGTTCAAGCGGGCGGCGACAGACGTCACGATCACCGGTCCTGAGCACGTGGCTGAACTGGCAGAGAACATGTATGCGGAGGCCCTGCGGCTGTCGATCGCCGCGCGTAGGCTCGCTAGTGCAGGTGGTGAGGACGCGCGTTCCCTGCGGATCATGGTCGATGCGTCTAGCCGGATATCCACCGCTCGCAGGGAATTCGTCACGGAGGCCCAAAAGTTGATGGCCCCCCCTGACTAATCGCTCTGCTGCGGGGCTCTGCTTCCTGCGATCTACGATGCGCCCATGGGCCCGATCAACTGAGGCGATGCCCCAACCTGGATAGCCGGCGCATTCGCAGCAGTGGCCGCCTACTACGAGCGCGGCACCCTGCGCAGCCAGCAGCAGCAGATCAGCGAGCAGCGCGTTGCATCTCGACTACTGCGCTCCCTGTGACGTGATGCCCTGAGCGGCGGTGATTGTGCCTACGTCCGGCTCTGGTGATGATCCGGGGTCGGAAGGGGAGAGTTCGTCCCCCCAGGCATCCCCCAGAACGAGTGCACACTCCTGTTCCGCCAGTTCACAGTCAGCCGAGCCAGCCCGCTGTAAATCTGACACCTACTCTTCCGGCCGCAAGGGAGCCGTACGGCTGGGCCAGTCTCAGTTTTAGTCTCGATTGCCGCCCAATCCGGCACAGTACGCGCTCGTCCATGGACGTCCGGCACGTCGCCTGACCTGCAACGCGAGCCCTTTGGTGGACGCCCATGGACCACTGCGGACCAAGATCGGACAGCTCGTAATGCGTAGGTCTCGGGTTCGAATCCCGAAGGCGGCTCCATCAAACCCCAGGTCAGGTAGTCGTCGACCTGGGGTTTTCTGTTGCTCAGGGCATGGCGTGTCGCACGGCTGGGGTGCCGTGGGGTGGCAGTTTCGATCGTCCGGGCGGTACCGGTCGAACCTGAGCTGCCCCGGCCAGTAATCCGCCGGCCGGCCGGGGCTCTCCCACGTCAACTGCTGGAAAGGTCAAGGACATTGACCCGCCTCACGCACACCAGCAGAATGAGCGCGCATCCTTGAGAGCGCTCTCAGAGGCGAGGGAGACCCATGACCGGCACGAACGGCATGAACCGCATGAACGGCCTGAACCACATGGACGACATGAACCGCATGAACGGCATGCAGGGGCCGGCGCTCAGTCGTCGCGCGCTCATGGGTACCGGGCTGGGCCTCGGCGTCGCGGCCCTCGCGGGGACCGGTGCCGGCGCCGCCCAAGCCGCGCCCACCCCATCCCCTCGGCGGCGGGGGCTCACCTTCCTCACCACCGCCATGGACGCCCACCCCGACCACGGCCCCACCCGCCTCGCCCAGAGCTACACCGACCAGGCGGGCCTCTTCAGTACCGCCTTCACCTACGACAACGCCCTCGCGATCCTCGCCCTCCTCGCCGCCCGCACCGCCGACGGGCGGGAGCGTGCCGTCGTGCTCGGGGATGCGCTGCTGTACGCCCAGCAGCACGACCCGGTGCACGACGACGGCCGGCTCCGGCAGGGGTACAACGTCGGGCCGTACACCTTCTACGACGGCTCGCGGCAGCCGGACGGGTTCGTGCGGGCGGACGGGTCCGTCAATGTCGGGACGCAGTTCGGGTTCACGGGTACGGCCGTGGGGGACATGGCGTGGGCCGGGATCGCGCTCAGTGCGCTCGCGCGGCGGACGGGGGAGCGGCGGTTCCTGGGCGGTGCCGTGCGGATCGGGGAGTGGATCGAGCGGAACGGGCGTACCGATGAACCGCTCGGGGGGTACAAGTTCGGGGTCAACGGCGCCGACGAGAAGTTGCCCTTCACCTCCACCGAGCACAACACCGACCTCCTCTGCCTCTTCGGCCGGCTCGCCCGGCTCACGGGGGAGAGGGTGTGGCTGGCTCGGCGGGCGCGTGCCGAGGACTTCGTGATGAGGATGTGGGAGCCGGACGGAGGGTTCTTCCACACCGGCACCAATGACGGGGTGACCGTCAACAGGTCGCCGATCCCCGAGGACACCCAGACCTGGACCCACCTCGCCCTCGACTCCCGCGCCCACGCCCGTTCGCTGGACTGGGCCGCGCGCGAACTGGCCGTCCTCGACCACGCCGGGCGGCGCAACAGCACGGTGCCGGCGGGGCAGTCGTACGACGGTGTCACCTTCAGTTCCGCAAGCCTCCTCGCGAACGAGGACGTCCCGATCGCCGACTCCCAGCCCAGGCCCGACCGCAACGGCGTCTGGTTCGAGGGGACCGCTCATCTCGCGCTCGCCCTGCGGGAACGGCGCCGACGCGGTGACGAGGCGCGTGCGCGGCGGCTGCTCGACTCCATCGAGCGGGCCCAGGATCTGCTCGGCGGGGGTCAGACCGTCGGTGGGCGGGCGCTTCCCGAGCGGGCGGGCGTCGTGTCGGCCAGCAGTCCGCTCGACACGGGGTTCGGGTTCGGGTACTACCCGTATCGGCACGTGGGGGCGACCGCCTGGTACTTGATGGCGGCCATGTGTTCCAACCCGTTGCGGGTCTGAGCCGGCCCTCGCCCCGAGGCAGGTAGCCCGCCGATCGCCCTGCGAGAAGGAGAAATTGAGACGTCCTTACCGTGAACCACTAGCATCTCGGCGGTAATCGCAGCCGGGACGAGGTGAGGGCAGGGTATGACGGATCCGAGGATCGCTGTCGCCGTGGTGACCATGGGGAACCGCCCCGCCGAGGTCGACGCGCTGCTCGAGTCCGTGGCCAAGCAGGACCTCGCCCCCGCACGGATCGTCGTCGTCGGCAACGGCTGCCCGCTGCCCGAGTTCGCCGCACGGCTCGGGCTGCCCGGTGAGTTCACGCCGATCGAGCTCGACGAGAACCTCGGCTGCCCGGGCGGACGGAACGCGGCCCTCGCCCGGTTGCGCGACTTCGGGGACGTCGACGTCGTGGTCGAGCTGGACGACGACGGACTCCTCGTCGACGCCGGCGTGCTGCGGCGGGTGCGTGACCTGTACGCCGCCGACGACCGGCTCGGCATCGTCGGCTTCCGCATCGCCGACGAGCACGGCGAGACTCAGCAGCGGCACGTGCCCAGGATCGGCAAGTCGGATCCGCTGCGGGGCGGGTACGTCACCGGGTTCCTCGGCGGCGGGCACGCACTGCGTATGGCGATGCTCGCCGAGACGGGGGACTGGCCCGCCGAGTTCTTCTTCGCCCATGAGGAGACCGACCTGGCCTGGCGGGCCGTCGACGCGGGCTGGCGCATCCTGTACGCGCCCGAACTCCTCCTTCAGCACCCGAAGACCTCGCCCGCCCGGCACGCCATCTACTACCGCGTGAACGCCCGCAACCGGGTCTGGCTGACCCGCCGCCGACTGCCCCTCGCGCTGATTCCCGTGCATCTCGGGCTGTGGGTGCTCCTCACCCTCGTACGCAACCGCTCGTCGCTCGCCGGCCTGCGCGCCTGGTTCGGCGGCTTCCTGGAGGGCGTACGGGAACCTGCCGGTGAGCGGCGGCCCATGGGGTGGCGCACGGTGTGGCGGCTCTGCCGGCTGGGACGGCCGCCGGTCATCTGAGAGCCAACCCCAAGGGGGGCGACATGGCCACAGCGGGCCGGGGAGGGGGAGTCGGTGGGAGGGGATGGGGACGCGGGTCCCGGTCGTTCACCTCCGCCGACCGGGACCCGCATACGTCCCCGAATCCGGCCGCGGCGGCGACACTCCCCCGAGTTACGCGTCGTACGCGCGCACCGTCGGGCCAG
>NZ_JBVKAV010000003.1:0-856160 GCF_055639295.1 Streptomyces sp. NPDC107528 | reverse complement strand
GCATGTGTTGTGTCTGGTGTTGCATCACATTGCGGGTGATGGGTGGTCGTTGACGCCGTTGTTGCGGGATGTGGCGGTGGCGTATGAGGCGCGGTTGGCGGGTGTGGTTCCTGGGTGGGTGCCGTTGCCGGTGCAGTACGGCGATTACACGGTGTGGCAGCGTGCGTTGCTGGGCGGTGAGGATGATCCGGGCAGCGTCGCTTCACGCCAGTTGGCGTTCTGGGAGGGGGCGTTGGCGGGGTTGCCGGATGAGTTGGTGTTGCCGTTCGACCGGCCGCGGCCGGTGGTGGCGGGGCATCGGGGTGCTTCGGTGGCGTATGGGTTGGATGCGTCGGTGCATCGGCGGGTGGTGGCGTTGGCCCGGGAGTGCGGGGTCAGTGTGTTCATGGTGCTGCAGGGTGCTCTGGCTGCGTTGCTGACCAGGTTGGGGGCGGGGGAGGATGTTCCGCTGGGGTCGCCGGTCGCGGGGCGGATGGACGAGGCGCTGGACGATCTGGTGGGGTTCTTCGTGAACACTCTGGTCCTGCGTACGGACACGTCGGGTGATCCCACGTTCCGTGAATTGCTGGAGCGGGTGCGGGAGGCGGATCTTGCTGCGTTTGCGCATCAGGATCTCCCGTTCGAGCGGTTGGTGGAGGTGCTCAACCCGGCCCGGAGCATGGCCCGGCATCCGTTGTTCCAGGTCATGCTGGCGTTGAACAACACCACCCACACCACCCCCACCCTCCCCGGACTTGAGCTGGAGCTCCACCCGCTCGACACCGGCACGACCCAATTCGACCTCGCCCTCAGCGTGGCCGAGGAATTCGACAGTGACGGCCGACCGGCCGGCATCACCGGACAACTGACCTACGCCACTGAGCTCTTCGACGGCATCACAGCCGAGCAAATGCTCCGGCGCTACAGCCGTCTGTTGCGGCAGGTCACGAACGACGCCGACCAGCGACTGTGGTCGGCGGACCTTCTCGGCGTCGACGAACGCAGGCTGCTCCTCGAAGGACACAACGCCACTCGAACGGCCCTGGGCGGTGAGCTACTGCCCGATCTCATCGCCCGGCAGGCCGCGGCCACCCCTGAGGCGACAGCGCTCATCAGCGCCGACGAGTCCCTCACCTACGCCGAACTCACCAGCCGGGTCAACCAGTTGTCTCGGCTGCTCGTCCGACACGGTGCCGGCCCCGAACGAACGGTGGCCGTCGCCCTGCCGCGCTCCATCGACCTCGTGGTCTGTCTGCTCGCCGTGTGGGCCGGCGGCGCCGCGTTCCTCCCGCTGGACCTCGCGTACCCCGCCGAACGCCTCGCTTTCATGATCGGAGACGTCGACCCCGTCCTGCTGGTGACCACCGGGCAGGACCAGGACGCTCTGCCCGGCGACATCCCGCGGCTCCTGGTCGACGACGGGCTCCGCTCCCGCCTGGCCACTTTCCCGGACCACGAACTCGGCGACGCGGACCGCGACACACCCCTACGAGCGGAGCACCCCGCCTATATCGTCCACACCTCCGGCTCGACGGGAACGCCCAAGGGAGTCGTCGTCACCCACGCCGGTCTGCCCAACTTCGCCCACGGATACGGCGGCCCGCTGCACGTCGACGAGAGCAGCCGCGTCCTGCAGTTCTCGTCCATCAGCTTCGACGCCGCCATGAGCGAGATCATCCCCGCCCTCACCTCCGGCGCGGCCCTCGTCGTCGCCCCGGCCGAGGATCTGTCTCCCGGCGAGCCCTTGGCACGTACGGTCACCGAGGCCGCGGTCACGCATCTGTGCGTGCCCCCGTCGGTGCTGGACACACAGGCCGCGACCGCACCGCTGCCCGATTCACTGCGCACCCTGATCACCGCGGGCGAGAGGTGTTCCGGCGCGACCGTCGCCCAATGGTCGCCGGGCCGCCGCATGATCAACGCCTACGGGCCCACCGAGTACACCGTCTGCGTCAGCATGACCGGACCACTCCACGGTGACGCCCGCCCCTCCATCGGGCGTCCCATCAGCAACACCCGCGTCTATGTTTTGGACCAGCATCTCCAACCGGTGCCCCCCGGCGTCATCGGCGAACTCCATGTGGCGGGCCACGGGCTCGCCCGCGGCTACGCGGGCCGCCCCGGACTGACGGCCGGCCGCTTCGTCGCCGACCCCCACGGGCCCACCGGCACCCGCATGTACCGGACCGGAGACCTCGCCCGCTGGAACGACAACGGAGAACTGGAGTACGCCGGCCGCGCCGACGAGCAGATCAAGGTCCGCGGATTCCGCATCGAACCCGGAGAGATCGAAGCCGCCCTGACCGGCTTCGACGAGGTCGCGCAGGCCGCCGTCGTGGCGCACGACCATCGACTGGTTGCTTACGTCGTGCCGTCACAGCCGTCGCGGACCATCGACACACGGAACCTGCGCGAGCGTCTCACCGCCGCGGTTCCCGCCCACCTCGTCCCCGCCGTCATCGTCGTGCTGGAGGCACTTCCCCAGCTGCCCAACGGCAAGCTCGACCGGTCCGCGCTGCCCGCGCCGGACTTCGCCGAACGTGTCTCCAGCCGGTCCCCGCGCAACGCCACGGAAGAAGCGGTGTGCGGTCTGCTGGCGGAGGTCCTGGAACTGCCCTCGATAGGTATCGACGACGACTTCTTCGCCTTGGGCGGCCACTCTCTGCTGGCCACCCGCCTCGTCAGCAAGGTCCGGACACAACTCGGCGCGGAGATCTCCGTACGCAACGTGTTCGAGCACCCCACCGTCGCCGGCCTCGCCGAGCGACTGGCCGGCACCCAGCCCCTGCGGCCGGTCCTCGGACGCCGTACGAGCACGGGACGCGCCGCCCCCTCCCACGCACAGCAGCGCCTGTGGTTCTTGCACCAGTTGGCCGGGCCGAGCCCTGCCTACAACATCCCGATGGCCCTCGATCTCTCCGGCGCGCTCGACGTCGCCGCGCTGCGCGGAGCGCTCGTCGACGTGACCACCCGCCACAAGGCCTTGCGTACCGTGCTCGTCGACGAGGACGGCACGCCCTGGCAGCAACTGTTGGCGCCGGCCGGCCCGGACGCTGTCCTGACCGTCACGGACACCACCCCCGAACAGCTCAGGGCACAGCTGGAGTCGGCGGCCGCGCACTGCTTCGACCTCTCGGCCGAGACGCCCCTGCGCAGCCACCTGTTCCGCATCAACGACCAGGAGCACGTTCTCCTTCTGGTGCTGCACCACATCGCGGGCGACGGATGGTCGGTCGCACCGCTCACCCGCGACCTCGCCGCCGCATACCGAGCCCGGCTCGACACCGGCGGACCGCCCCGATGGGCGGAGCTTCCCGTGCAGTACGCGGACTACAGCGAGTGGCAGCGAGAGCTGCTCGGCGACGCGGACCGCCCCGACAGTCTGGCGGGACGGCAACTCGCGCACTGGCGAGCGGCCCTGGACGGGCTGCCCGAGCGCATCCACCTGCCGCTCGACCGGCCGCACCCGGCCTCCATCAGCCACCGCGGCGACAGCGTCCCCTGCACACTCAGCCCCGCCCTCCACACCGCCGTGGCGGAACTCGCCCGGAGCCACAACGCCACTGCCTTCATGGTCCTGCAGGCAGCGTTCGCGGCTCTCCTGTCAAAAATGGGAGCCGGCGACGACATCCCCATCGGCACCCCCGTGGCCGGCAGGACGGACGAGTCCCTGGAAGATCTCGTGGGCTTCTTCGTCAACACCCTCGTCGTCCGCACTGACATGTCCGGTGACCCCACCTTCGGTCAGCTGCTGGCACGCGTACGACAGACCGTGCTCAGCGCCCAGGAGCACCAGGAACTGCCGTTCGAACACCTCGTGGAGGACATCAACCCGACCCGCAGCATGGCCCACCACCCCCTCTTCCAGGTCATGCTCGCCTACCACAACCTCCCGCCGGCCCCTCTGGAGATGCCCGGCCTGGAGCTGCGGGTGCACGAACTGCCCATCCGCACCGCCAAGTTCGACCTGCATCTGGAACTCGGCGAGTCGCAGCCGCTGCACGGCGAGCCCGGCGCTCTCACCGGGGTGCTCCAGTACAACACCGACGTCTTCGACCGACTCACGGTCGAAGATCTCCTCCGACGCTTCGTCTCGCTTCTGGAGACTGTCACCCGCGCCCCCGACCAGCCGATGAGCACGATCGACGTCCTCACCGACGACGAGCGCCGGCGACTGCTGGTGACCCCGGCCGACACAGCCAGACCGCTCGCACCGGCGACCTTGCCGCAGCTCTTCGAGGAGCAGGTCGGGCGCGGCCCGGACGCCACGGCCGTCATCGACGAATCCGCGGAGCTGAGCTACGGGGAACTCGACGATCGCGCCAACCGGCTCGCCCACGAACTCGTACGCCACGGCGCCGGACCGGAGCGCGTCGTCGCGGTCACCCTGCCGCGCTCCGTCGACCTGGTGGTCGCACTGCTGGCCATCGCCAAGACGGGCGCCGCCTATCTTCCCCTCGACCTGAGCCACCCCGCCGCACGCACCGACTACATGCTGCGGGACGCCGCACCGGTGTGCGCGGTGACACGACCCGGCGACACACTCGGCGGGCACGGGCAACTGACGACCGTCACCGTCGCCGGCCTCGCGCACACCAAGGGCCGAACCCCGCCCCCGGACCGGACGGCACTCAGGCCCGAGCACCCCGCATACCTGCTCTACACCTCAGGCACCACCGGAACACCCAAGGGCGTACTCAACACGCACAGCGCGATCGTCAACCGCCTGCTGTGGACCCAGGCCCAGTACCAACTCGACAGTGACGACCGCGTACTTCAGAAGACCCCCACCGGCTTCGACGTCTCGGTATGGGAGTTCTTCTGGCCTCTCATCTGCGGCGCCACACTGGTGATGGCACGCCCCGAAGGCCACCGGGACCCCGCCTACCTGGCCCGCCTCATCATGCGCGAGCGCATCACCACCATCCATTTCGTACCCTCCATGCTCCAGGAGTTCCTCGCCGAACCCACGGCACGGCACTGCACGAGCCTGCGCCGCATCCTGAGCAGCGGGGAGGCGCTCACCCCGGAGCTGTGCGATCGCACCCAGCGCCTCCTCCCGGCCGGCCTGCACAACCTCTACGGGCCCACGGAAGCCGCCATCGACGTCACATCCTGGACGTGCCCGCCTGAGGACGACAGCGCCGTCGTACCGATCGGCCACCCGGTGTGGAACACGGGTGCCTACGTTCTGGACGCCCACCTCAACCCCGTCGCCGCTGGGGTCACCGGCGAGCTGTACATCTCCGGCGCGCAGCTCGCCCGCGGCTACGTCAACCGGCCCGCTCTCACTGCCGAACGGTTCGTCGCCGACCCCTTCACCGACGACGGCACCCGCATGTACCGCACCGGAGACCTCGCCCGCTGGTCCCGCGCCGGCGTCCTCGAATACGTCGGCCGCGCGGACGGCCAGGTCAAGCTCCGTGGTGTCCGAATCGAGCTTGGTGAGGTCGAATCCGTCCTCGCGTCCTGCCCAGGAGTGAGCGCTGCGGCTGTCGCGACCTATGAGGCAGGCGAAGGTGACACCCGAATCGCTGCCTACCTGGTCCCACGGCCGGACCTGGACGATGCCGGCGCGTACAGCGAGGAACACGTCCAGGAATGGGCCACCGTCTACGACCACCTGTACGACCGCGGTGAAAGCACCGGCTTCGGGGAGGACTTCGCCGGCTGGACCAGCAGCTACGACAGCGAGCCCATCCCGCTGGAGCAGATGCAGGAATGGCGGGACAGCACGGTGGAGCGCATCAGGGGACTGCGGCCACGCCGCGTCCTGGAGATCGGCGTGGGCTCCGGACTGCTCCTTGCCCACCTCGCACCGGACTGCGAGGAGTACTGGGGCACCGACGTCTCACGGGTTGTCGTCGGCCGACTGGCGCGGCAGGTCGCAGCCGAGACGGACCTGCGCGGCCGCGTACAGCTGCGCGCGCAACCCGCCGACGACCTCAGCGGACTCCCTCGGGGCCACTTCGACACCGTGGTCCTCAACTCGGTCGTTCAGTACTTCCCCGCTGCCGACTACCTGCTGACGGTGCTCGACGGCGTCACTGACCTGCTGGCGCCCGGCGGTGTCGTGTTCGTGGGAGACGTACGCCATCGAGGACTGGTGCGCTCGTTGCGCACCGCCGCGCATCTGGCCCGCAGCACGCCAGGCACCGACGCCGCGCACCTCAGGCAGGCCATTGCCCAAGACCTGCTGATGGAGAAGGAACTCCTGCTCGATCCCGCCTTCTTCGCCGGTGCCTGCGCCCGACTGGACGGCTACACGTCGGCCATGGCGACGCTCAAGCACGGTATGCATCACAACGAACTCAACCGCCACCGCTACGACGTCATTCTCCACACCGACACCCAGCTGCCCCATCCGGACTCCGAGGAGGCCACGCTGACCTGGGGCGACGACGTGGCCGATCTGGAGGACCTCCAGCGCGCTCTGCGGCAGCACTGCACGACACGGGTCCGCGTACGCGGCCTCCCCAACGCGCGCATCACCGGTGAGGCCGCCGCGACACGGCACTTCGACGAGCACGCCGCTCCGGATGCAGCGCGCCGTCTCCTCAACGACCGTACGGGTATCGACGTCGAGGATGTCCGCACGCTGGGGCGCACGGTCGGGAGGGGAGTGACCGTCACCTTCGCGGCGGCAGCCGACGACCGGTTCGACGCCGTGTTCGCGGTGGATGCAGAGACTCCGCTGGTGCCGCTCGGGCCCACGGCACCGGATGAGACGCCCGACCGCTTCGCGAGCAGCCCGGACGCCGGTCGCTTCCTCAGTGGCCTGACAGCAGCGGCGCGGGTGCACTGCGCCGCCAGGCTCCCGGCGCACATGGTGCCCGCCACGTTCACCCTGCTCGACCGACTGCCGGTGAACCGCAACGGCAAGCTGGACCGCAAGGCACTGCCGGCCCCGAAGCCCGTCACCGGAACGTCGCGACGGGCACCGGCCACACGGCTCGAAGCAGTGCTGTGCACGTTGTTCGCAGACGTCGTCGGCGCCGAAGCCGTCGGGCCCGAGGACGACTTCTTCGACCTCGGCGGGCATTCATTGCTGGCCACCCGGCTGATCAGCCGCATCAGGACCGAACTCGACATCGAGACGAGCGTCGGGCGACTCTTCGACGCGCCCACCCCCGCCGGCCTCGCGGCGACCCTCGACCCTACGGACCCGACCAGGCCGACCATCACCGCTCTGACCGACCGCCCGGATCCGCTGCCGCTGTCCTACGCGCAGCAGCGCATGTGGTTCCTGCAACAGCTGGACGGCGACGCGCTGACCTACAGCATGCCTGGTGTGCTTCGGCTGGTTGGTGGGGTTGATGTGTCGGCGTTGGCTGGGGCGTTGGTGGATGTGGTGGGTCGGCATGAGGTGTTGCGGACGGTGTTTCCGCAGGTGGGTGGGGGTGTGCCGGTTCAGGAGGTGCTGGCTGTGGAGTCGGTTGGGGAGGTGTTGAGGGTTGTTGAGGTGAGTGGTGGGGGTCTTGATGCGGCGATCGAGTCGGTGGCGGGCCGGTCGTTCGATCTGTCGTGTGAGGTGCCGTTGCGGGCGGTGCTGTTCCGGTTGGGGGAGCGGGAGCATGTGTTGTGTCTGGTGTTGCATCACATTGCGGGTGATGGGTGGTCGTTGACGCCGTTGTTGCGGGATGTGGCGGTGGCGTATGAGGCGCGGTCGGCGGGTGTGGTTCCTGGGTGGGTGCCGTTGCCGGTGCAGTACGGCGATTACACGGTGTGGCAGCGTGCGTTGCTGGGCGGTGAGGATGATCCGGGCAGCGTCGCTTCACGCCAGTTGGCGTTCTGGGAGGGGGCGTTGGCGGGGTTGCCGGATGAGTTGGTGTTGCCGTTCGACCGGCCGCGGCCGGTGGTGGCGGGGCATCGGGGTGCTTCGGTGGCGTATGGGTTGGATGCGTCGGTGCATCGGCGGGTGGTGGTGTTGGCCCGGGAGTGCGGGGTCAGTGTGTTCATGGTGCTGCAGGGTGCTCTGGCTGCGTTGCTGACCAGGTTGGGGGCGGGGGAGGATGTTCCGCTGGGGTCGCCGGTCGCGGGGCGGATGGACGAGGCGCTGGACGATCTGGTGGGGTTCTTCGTGAACACCCTGGTCCTGCGTACGGACACGTCGGGTGATCCCACGTTCCGTGAATTGCTGGAGCGGGTGCGGGAGACGGATCTTGCTGCGTTCGCGCATCAGGATCTCCCGTTCGAGCGGTTGGTGGAGGTGCTCAACCCGGCCCGGAGCATGGCCCGGCATCCGTTGTTCCAGGTCATGCTGGCGTTGAACAACACCACCCACACCACCCCCACCCTCCCCGGACTTGAGATCAGCGACTACTCGCTCGCGCCGGACATCGCCCGCTTCGATCTCACCGTCAGTCTCACCGAGTTGCACGACGAAAAGGGCACCCCCGCGGGCATCGAAGGAGTCCTGACCTACGCCACGACGGTCTTCGACCAGGAGACCGTCGAAGCACTCGGCCGACGGCTCAACCGTCTGCTGTCCGCCGTGGTCGAGGCACCCGACTCGACCCTCCACTCACTCGACCTCTTCGACCCGGCGGAGAAGGAACTCCTCCACCCCGCCCACACCGAGGGGGAACCGACAGCGTTCGAGGACCCGGTCGTACTCTTCCGCCGACAGGCACTACGTCGGCCCGACGCCACCGCCGTGGTCTTCGACGACCGGACCCTCACCTATCGCGAACTGGACGAGGAATCGGACCGGATCGCCGGCTTCCTGGCAGACCGAGGGGCCGCGCCGCACACGGCCGTCGCCGTCGCCGTGCCGCGTTCGCTCGAACTCGTCTGCACCCTGGTCGCCGTCCTCAAGACCGGCGCCGCCTACGTTCCCATCGACCCCAGCCACCCGGCGGACCGTACGGCGTACGTGCTCAAGGACGCGGACCCGGTCTGCTGCGTGGGCGTATCCAGCGCTGCCGGCAATCTCCCACGTACCGCGCTCCTACTGGAGAACCTGACGGCTCGGCAGTCCCCCGTCGCGCCCCTGGACCTGCGGCAGCCGTCCCCGGGGCTGCCGATGGCCGTCCTGTACACGTCCGGAACCACCGGGACCCCCAAAGGCGTGGTGCTGACCCGGCGCAACGTCGCGGCGATGCTCGACGCCGTACAGCAACTCTTCGGTCTGGACGAAAGCGACGTGGTTCTGCACAAAGCGCCTCTGACCTTCGACGCCTCCATCGAGGAGATCCTCTGGCCGTTGACGACCGGCGCCCGCCTCGCCGTCGCCGGGCCAGGCGCCGACGCCGACCCCGAGCAACTGGCATGGCACATCCGCAGGCACGACGTCACCACACTCGACGTGGTGCCGGCCGTACTGGACGCCCTCCTCGAACACTCCGCACCGCAAGGCTTCCCGACACTGCGGCGTGTTCTCAGCGCCGGTGACGTCCTCGGCCGCCAGACCGTACGCCGTCTCCACAGCACGACGTCGGCGCGGCTGACGAACCTCTACGGCCCCACCGAGGCGACCGTCAACGCCACGCACTGGACCGCCCGCCCCGACCTCGGCCGGACACCACCCATCGGCGGCCCCACCCCCCATACCCGGGTGCGCCTGCTCGACGAGCGACTCCAGCCCGTGCTCCCGGGCGTCATCGCGGAGCTGTACATCGCCGGTGACGGCATCGCGAAGGGTTACCTCAAGCGGCCGGCGCTCACAGCCGAACGCTTCCTGCCCGACCCCTTCGGCCCGGACGGGCAGCGCATGTACCGCACCGGCGATCTCGCTCGCTGGAACAACAGGGGTGAGCTGGAGTTCACCGGCCGCAGTGACCACCAGATCAAGATACGAGGGGTACGCATCGAACCTGCCGAGGTCGAGGCGGCCCTGGAATCCCACCCCGCCGTGCGCAGCGCCGCCGTGGCGGCTCGTGGGAACCGGCTGGTTGCCTACGTGACTGCCCAGGAACCCGGCAACCCGCCCACCCACGAGGCACTCAGCGCACACGCAGGCGCGACCCTCCCGGCCCACATGGTCCCCACCGCTTACGTCATCGTGCCGCGACTGCCCCTGACCTCCAACGGCAAGATCGACCGGGCCGCCCTGCCCGACCCGCAGGACAGTGCCCCGTCCGACTCCGCTTCCCGGCCCACGACACCTCAGGAAGAGGTACTGGCCTCCTTGTTCGCCCAGATCCTCGACCTGCCGCACGTGCGCCCGGACGACGGCTTCTTCGACCTCGGCGGCCACTCACTGCTGGCCACCCGGCTCACCCGTCTGATCCGGGACACCTTCGGCGTCGACGTGCCGATCGGCGCGCTCTTCGACGCACCGACCCCGCGCACACTTCTCCACCGCTACCTCTCCGGCAGCCGGACCGAAGAACCCCAGCGCGCGCTGACTCCCGTGCTGCGGCTGCGCGGCGGTGATCGTCCCGCGCTCTTCTGCGTCCACCCGGTGGCCGGGGTGAGTTGGGCCTACGCCCGCCTGCTGCCGCACCTTGATCCCCACACCCCGGTGATCGCACTTCAGGCCCACGGACTGCTCCCGGGCGAGACCCTGCCGAGCAGCCTCTCCGAGATGGCCGCCCGCTACGCCGAGGCCATGGTGAGCGAACAGCCGGACGGGCCCTACCACTTGGCCGGCTGGTCGATGGGCGGCACCATCGCGCACGAGATCGCCGTGCAACTGAAGCGGCAGGGGCACGAGCTCGGCCTCGTGGTACTCCTGGACGCCCATCCCCAGGACCCGCCGGAGGCCGAGAGCGGCGACACCCTCGAAGTCTCCGTACTGCGCTCGCTCCTGGACCACTTCGGGATCGGTGCGGGTGACATCCCGCCGGGGCAGCTGCGCGCCACTCTGACCGCCTTTCTCGCCGAACACGACACCGTGCTGGGCCAGGACGAGGAGGGCCTTGACCGGCTCGTCGACGTCTACACGAACAACGCACGCCTGGCCGGCGACTTCACTCCGTCGCGGCTGACCCACGACGTGCTCACCTTCACCGCCACCGGGGAGGAAGGCGCCGTGGACTCCGCTCGGCGATGGGCGCCGTTCGTCGAAGGCCAGGTCATCGACCACCCCGTCCCCTGCCGGCACACCGAGATGCTCGATCCCGACGCGGCCCGCACCGCCAGCCATGTGCTGAACGACCACCTCAACCGCAGTCGCACACCCTGACCGGCGACAACCGTCACCAGCAACCACCGAGAGGACGACGAACGCCATGACCAACCCGTTCGAGGACGACGAAGCCGACTACCTGGTGCTCGTGAACGACGAGAACCAGCACTCGATCTGGCCCGCGCACCTGCCGGTCCCCGGTGGCTGGAGGACGGTGCACGGGCCGGAGCCCCGGCAGGAATGTCTTGCCTTCGTCGACCGGGAGTGGACGGACATGCGGCCGCGCAGTCTGGCCGAGCAGATGTAGGACGGCTGATCCGAAACATGTGTGTCCGCCCCGCACAGAGGCGGGGCGGACACAAGAACTTGCCATTTCCCGACCGGCGGCTAGTCCAGGTAGGCGCCCCCCTCAAGTGTCTCGGCATAGGCGAAGGAATACCCCGTTCCTGTTTCCAGGGGAAGCAGCGAGAGGAGGTCGCGATCTCGGGTGCGGACAGTTTCTCTGTCGAATTCAATTTCCGCGGTCCCGGACCATACGTCACCGAATTCCACTCCGGAAACGCGGGAAGTGATGAGTCGCGATCCACTGCTTTCCTCGCCGGTCCACCGCGACACCATCTGGCTGTGTACCAGCGGTACCCGCGCGAGGGGCGGGGCGGATCCTTCCGGCTGTCGCAGGGTGATCGTCGCGGAGGCGAACCGGCGGTCGTGCACGCCGAGCGAGCCGGACAGCCGCGCACCCGGGCGTCGGCGCCCGCCAGCCAGACCCACGGGAAACATCCTGGTCAGATGAACGGAACCGAACTGCTTCGGCATCCCCTGGATCCAGCCGCGGGACAGTGACGTGGCCGAGTCGACCCATGCGTACGGGCATCGGGCCATCGGTCGTCCCCGGTGCTCGCACGCCAGCACGATCTGGAACTCGGAGAACTGGCAGCCAACCGGGTCGGAAGACTCCCGGGCGTCGGCCGAACACCATTCCCATTCCGAGAAGACCGCGGCCGCGGTGAGATCGCCCTGGCTCAGGGCAAGCCCATCGGGCAGGAACGACTGAGCTGCTTCCTGATCGACGGCGTACTCGATCCAAAGCATGTTTCCGGAGAAATGCCAGGGTGGCGGAGTAATCATCGACGAGCCCCCCGAAGGGGACAAAGGGTAAGAGTATCCGGATAATTTCGAGGAGGTTTTTCCGGGCATGCAGAGAGAATACACAAATGATTCCGTGGGGGAAGGGAGAGGCGAGAGGCGAGGGCAACGACTCCATGGGCTCGATGCCGTCGGCCGGTACGCGGCTGCGGACATCGTCCAGCACGTGGCGCCCACCGGATTCCTCGACCTGGGGCCTGGCTACCTCGATCCCGAACTGGTCACCACGGACATGATCGGGCGGGCGTACTCGGCCGCTCTTGCCCGCTATGGCGATACGGCCCTGGCGTACGGGCACAACCAGGGGGCCCTGCCCTACCGGGCGGCTTTGGCCCGGCACCTCACCCGCACGGACGCCGAACCCTGGACGCCGTCGCACCTCCTGACCACCTCGGGGACGTCCCAGGCGCTCGAGATGCTCGCTTCGGTATTCGCCCGCCCTGATGACGTCGTGCTCGCCGAGGCACCCACGTACGACTTGGCCCTGAACATCTTCCGGGACCACGGACTGGCCGTCAGCGCCGTTACGTGCGACGCCGAAGGCCCTGATCCCGAAGCGATGGAACGGACAGCGCAGGCGCTCCGCGTGTCCGGGCGCCGTGTCGCCTTCGCCTACCTGATCCCCACCTTCCACAACCCCACCGCGCGGCTCGTTCCGAGGGCACGACGCATGGCTCTGATAGCTGCGGCACGCCGCCACAACCTGCTGATAGTCGAGGACGACGCCTATGCCGACCTCTCCCTCGACGGCTCGCCGACTCCGCCGTCCCTGACTGCGCTCGCCCAGTGGGACGGCGTCCTTCGCGTGGGCACGTTCTCCAAAACCCTGGCCCCCGGACTGCGCCTGGGCTGGCTGGGCGGCTCGCCGCACCTGTGCCGTCGACTGGCGGACCGGGGAGTGGCACACAGCGGAGGATCCCCCAGCCACCTCACTTCCCTGGCGGTGGCGCAACTCATGGACGACGGAAGCTACGTCGAACACCTTGAGCAGTTGCGCGCCCAGCTGGCACACCGCCGCGAGGCCCTCAGCGCCACGCTGCGCGAGCATCTACCACACGACTTCACCCTGCGGCCCGTCCACGGCGGACTGTTCGTCTGGGTCGACATCCCGCCGTGGCTCCCGGAACAGGAGGCGGTGGTACGAGCAGCTGCCGTGGGCGTGCTCGTCCAGCCGGGTTCACGGTTCGGCAGCCGTGAACCCGGGATCAGGCTCGCCTACTCCGCCCATCCGCCGACCCGCCTTCGCGCTGCTGCGGCGCGCCTGGCCGGCGTCTGGCGCCAGAAAGGATGACAAGGATGCCTTACCAAACCCACACCCTGGCCGAACGTCCTGACCTGGTAGGGGAGGTGTGGACCCTCAACCCCACCTGGCCCGAGTTCATGTTCCACGGCCCCGTCGCGGACGCACACTACGGCCAGTTCGTCGATACCTTCCACGAGTACACCGTCGTCGCCACCGAAGGCGGACGCGTAGTGGCGCGCGGACACAGCGTCCCGCTGGCACTGGACATCCCGGGCCGCAGAAACCTCCCGCCCGACGGCTGGGACCGGATGCTCATCTGGGCCTTCGACGACCACCGCCGAAAGCGTAGGACGGACGTCGTCGGCGCAGTGGAGGTCGTCATCGACCCCGACCATCGCGGTCGGGGACTCTCCGCCCTGATGCTCCGTGCCATGGCGGACAACGCCCGGGCCGGCGGGTACCGCCGCATGGTGGTCCCTGTACGTCCCACGGCCAAGCACCAGCATCCTCACCTGCCGATGGACGAGTACGTGAAGGACGTCGGCCCTGACGGCCTTCCGCGTGATCCCTGGCTGCGGACGCATGTGCGGATGGGAGGGGAGATCGTCGGCACAGCCCCCACTTCCATGGTCATTCCGGGCTCGCTGGAGCAGTGGCGCCGATGGACGGGGCTGCCTTTCGACAAGGACGCAGAGGTCATCGTCGAAGGAGCACTCGCCCCCGTGCACTGTTCTGCGTCGGCCGGGCACGCCATCTACGTGGAGCCCAACGTCTGGATCTCCCACGACCTCACCTAGTCCGAATGGCTTGGCAGTCGCGTCACGGCACTGGCATCCATTGTCATCAGGGCTGGAGGGCGCTGACCTGTGCAGCCAGCAACCAGAAGAGCTGTCGGAGGCCGGAGCAGCCCGAGTTGCGGCAGCGAAGGCGTTCTCCTCGTAACCTGTGGATGGCCTTGCGGGTCACGATGCCCCCCGCAAGGCCTCCAACAACCTGGCCCCGGCCCTTGCCCACACCGTGTGCACCGGCGTTGTTCAGGAAGGGTACCGACCGGCTCGCCCGAGGGTTCACGACAGGGTGGCACTCGCTGCCGGCGGGACTGGACCACCATGCATGAGCGACGCGTTATCGCAGGTCAGAGGCGCGCTAATCGACATGACAACGGTCACCGATGCAGCCTTTGGTGATTCGCTTGGGTGTGCGTTTCACTGCGGGCAGGACATCCGTCGTCTTGAGGGGGAACGCCGGCATGAGTGACCACGACCATGAGCACGGCCCGGGCCACGACCACGGTCCGGGCGGCCACGCTGGACACTCCCACGGCGTCTCGGCGGACGCCGACCGCCGCTGGCTGGCCATCGCTCTGACGCTCATCACCGCGTTCATGGCGATCGAGGTCGTGATCGGCGTCATCGCCCGTTCCCTGGCCCTGATCTCGGACGCGGCGCACATGCTCACCGACGCCGCCTCCATCGTCCTGGCCCTGATCGCGATGAGGCTGGCGGCCCGCCCCGCCAAGGGCGGCTACACCTACGGCCTCAAGCGCGCGGAGATTCTCTCCGCCCAGGCCAACGGACTGAGCCTGCTCCTGCTCGGCGCGTGGCTGGCGTACGAAGCCGTGCTCCGCCTGATCGACCCGCCCGAGGTCGAGGGCGGCCTCATGCTCGCCACCGCCCTCGCCGGCATCGTCGTGAACGTGGCCGCGACCTGGTGCATCTCCAAGGCAAACCGCACGTCCCTCAACGTCGAGGGCGCCTACCAGCATGTCCTCAACGACCTGTTCGCCTTCATCGGCACCGCGGTCGCCGGCCTGATCGTCGTCCTCACCGGCTTCGCCCGCGCGGACGCGATCGCCACCCTCGTGGTCGTCGCCCTCATGTTCAAGGCCGGCTACGGACTGCTGCGCGATTCCGGCCGGATCTTCCTGGAAGCCGCCCCGGCCAACATCGATCCCGACGCACTCGGCGACAGGCTCGTGGCCCGGCCCGCCGTGGTCGAGGTCCACGACCTCCACGTCTGGCAGATCACCTCAGGACAGGCCGCTCTCTCCGCCCACATACTCGCCGAGACCGGCGGGGACTGCCATGCCGTACGCCGCGACCTCGAAGAACTCCTGCGCGACGCCTACGGCATCACCCACACCACCCTCCAGGTGGACCACGCACCGTCCCCGGTGCCGGAGCTCGCCCTGCCCGGCAACCGCGACCTGCTGGTATCCAATGCCGCCCTGCACTGCGAGGGTGCGCACGGCCCGGTTCACAGGGACGAACCACACGACCACTGAGCCACCGAGCATCTTCAGCGCCGTTCAACCGCTCTTCTTGTCCCGCCCCTCCCGCCCTTGCAGGAAGTCCTGCATCTTCGCCTTGAACCCCTGCCGGATCATCGACCCGCGATCCGCGTCCCCCTTCAGGATCGACGCGGCCGTCGCCTCCATCTGGTCCCAGGTGGCGTGCGGCGGGATCGGTGGTACGGCCGGGTCGGTGAGGAACTCGATCACCGCGGGCCCGTCCGCCTCCAGCCCGGCGCGCCAGGCGGCCGCCACGTCCTCCGGCTTCTCCACGCGGATGCCGGTCAGGCCGAGGGAGCGGGCGAAGGCGGCGTACTGGACGTCGGGGAGCTCCTGGGACGGCAGGAAGGACGGGGCGCCCTCCATGGCACGCATCTCCCAGGTGACCTGGTTGAGGTCGTGGTTGTTGAAGATGCCCACGACCAGGCGCGGGTCCTCCCACAGGTCCTTGTACTTCGCAGCGGTGATCAGCTCCGCCAGGCCGTTCATCTGCATCGCCCCGTCCCCGACCAGCGCGATCGCCGGACGGTCCGGGTGGGCGAACTTGGCGCCGATCGCGTACGGCACTCCGCAGCCCATCGTCGCGAGCGTCCCGGACAGCGACCCGCGCATGCCGGGGCGCATCGTCAGGTGGCGGGCGTACCAGTTCGCCGCCGAACCCGAGTCGGAGGAGATGATCGCGTTGTCGGGGAGCAGCGGGTCCAGGGCGCGGGTGACGTACTCCGGGTTGATGGGGTCGGCCGACAGATTCGCCCGCCGGTCCATGACCTCGTGCCAGCGAGCCACGTTGTCGCACACCGTGTCGTACCACTCGCGGCCGCGCTCCTCGGAGCGGATCAGCGGGATCAGCCGGTCCAGCGTCGCCTTCGCGTCGCCGACGAGATTCACCTCGTACGGGTAACGCATGCCGACCATGTGCGGATCGATGTCGATCTGCACCCCGCGCGCCTTGCCGAAGTCCGGCAGGAACTGCGTGTACGGGAAGGAGGACCCGATCGTCAGCAGGGTGTCGCAGTCCCGCATGAGCTCGTACGACGGGCGGGTGCCCAGCAGGCCGATCGCGCCCGTGACGTACGGCAGTTCGTCGCTCAGGGCGTCCTTGCCGAGCAGCGCCTTGGCCACGCCGGCGCCGAGCAGCTCGGCGATCTGCTCGACCTCGGCCCGTGCACCGGACGCGCCCTGCCCGACCAGGATGGCCACCTTGTCCCCGGAGTTGAGGATCTCGGCCGCCCGGAGCACCGAGTCGTCCGCGGGGGTCGCCGTCCAGCTGCTGCTGTCCAGGCTGGAGGGCACCATCTTGAACTCGTGCGTGGGGGCGGAGTATTCGAGTTCCTGGACGTCGCCGGGGATGATGACCGCCGTGGGGGCGCGGCGCGCGTACGCGGTGCGGATCGCCCGGTCCAAGACGTTCGGCAGCTGCTCGGGGACCGTGACCGTCTCCACGAAGTCCGAGGCGACATCCTTGTAGAGCGTGTGCAGGTCCACCTCCTGCTGGTACGAGCCGCCCATCGCGGTGCGGTGCGTCTGGCCGACGATCGCCAGGACGGGGACGTGGTCGAGCTTGGCGTCGTACAGGCCGTTGAGCAGGTGGATCGCGCCGGGTCCGGAGGTCGCCGCGCACACCCCGAGACGCCCGCTGAACTTGGCGTAGCCGACCGCCTGGAACGCGGACATCTCCTCGTGCCGGGACTGGATGAACAGGGGCTGGTTGTGGGCGCGTCCCCACGCCGCGAGCAGGCCGTTGATGCCGTCGCCGGGATAGCCGAAGACGTGCTCCACACCCCACTCGCGCAGGCGCTGCAGGACGTGATCGGCGACCTTGGTGCTCATGGGGGACCTCCCGGCTCCGTGGGACTGCGCGGCGCCGCTACGAGTGACCCCGCGCGCGGGCGGAAAACGCGCGGGCGGAAAACCTGCGTGGGTGTTTGCGGACCGGGAGTGAGGGCAGGCGAACAACCAGTGCTTCGGACAGGAGGCACGTCCGTGGGAGCGGCAATTCCCGCCACGGGTGTGTCCGGTCCCCGGCGCGCGCCCGCACTCCCTCGGTGACCGTCCAAGCCAAAGCACAACCAAGGGAGTTGCGACGCCCGATGCCCACTTCAGTGAGCGCGAAGCACCACCCGCACGACGACGCCCCCGACACGGCGGAAGACTTCCGCAAACTCGCCACCCTGCCCGAGGGGCAGCAGCGCGACACCGTCCGCGAGCGGATCGTCGAGGCGTGGCTGCCCATGGCCGACCGGCTCGCGGGTCGTTTCCGCAGCCGCGGCGAGAGCTTCGACGACCTGCGTCAGGTGGCCGCCCTCGGGCTGGTCAAGGCCGTCGACCGCTACGACCCCGAGCGCGGCAACGCCTTCGAGAGCTACGCCGTGCCCACCATCACCGGCGAGATCAAGCGCCACTTCCGCGACCACATGTGGACGCTGCACGTACCGCGCCGGGTCCAGGACCTGCGCAACCGCGTCCGGTTCGCCGTCCAGGACCTGCAGACCGTCTCGGGCCGCAGGCCGACCATTGCCGAGATCGCCGCGCACGCCGACATGAGCGAGGCCGACGTCAAGGCCGGTCTGGAGGCGCTGGAGAGCTTCACCGCCCTGTCGCTGGACGCGGAGCTGCCCGGCAGCGAGGACGGCTACTCCCTCAGCGACGCGCTGGGCGCCGCCGATCCCGCGCTTGACACGGTCGTGGACCGCGAGTCCGTGGCGCCGCGGCTGGCGGCCCTGCCCGAGCGTGAGCGCGCCATTTTGTACATGCGCTTCTTCGGGGACATGACGCAGAGCCGGATCGCCGAACAGCTCGGTATCTCGCAGATGCACGTGTCCCGGCTGATCAGCCGGTGCTGCAGCCGGGTGCGGGAGCAGGTGCTCGACGACGTGGGCTGACACGGCCACGCGCCGCTCAGGGCGTTCCTGTCGCCGCCAGTGCGATGTGGCGGGACATGGTGTCCATCGCCCGCGCCTCCGCCATCGAGAACGCCAGGCGGGCGCCGCATCTGAACAGCGTCAGGACGCCGGCCACGGCGCCCTCGGCGGCGAGGGGCACACACAGCAGTGAGGTGACGTTCGCCTGCACGAGGACCGGGGCGCCTTCGGCATCATGGCCGAAGGCGTCCGGGTTCGGCGGGCGGACCTGAAGGGCCGGGGAGGCGGTGCGTGCCGTCTCCACGACGAGGGGGCACCTGGCCGGCGACTGGGCCGCCAGCGTCTTCGCCTCCGGCTCCGAGGGGGCCAGCACGGTGGTGCGGGACAGTCCCGTGGCGGCGGGCGTGCCCGTGTCGACGACGACCCAGTCGGCGAAGCGGCCGTGCAGGACCTGGGCCGCCCGCCGGACCACCGCCTCGCGGTCGCCGCGCGGCGCCGTCAGCAGGGCGGTGGTCATCTCGTCCAGGACGTCCATCAGGGCCGCATGCCGAGTGGTCTCGGTGAGGTCGGGGACCTGGGTCGTCGGGCTGTCGCCCGGAGCCGGGGCCCCGGTCGCGCGCAGGTCGCCGGGCTGCAGCACGACCAGCACGGTGGTGTGGGGCTCCCCGCTGGGGCGTACGGCCGTCAGGGTCGCGTGGACCGGGACGGACGGGCGCTGCTGGAGGTGCACGGTCAGGCTGCGGTCTCCCTCGCCGCGCGCCACCGCAGCGGCCTGCGAACGGAACGCCGCCCGGTCGGCGTGGGCGAGGAACCCGGTCAGCGGCCGGCCCGTCGCATACCCGGCCCGGACGCCGGTGAAGGACGTCCCCGCGAAGTTCAGCCGGCGCACCACCGCTTCCCGGTCCACCAGCGCGACCGGCAGCGGAAACCGCTGGAACACCGCCCGCAGCAGATGCTGTTCCTGACGGTCGTCGGACGTCGTACGGGGCAGCCCGCCCGAGGTCAGCCGCTCGTACGACGGCCACAACCGGCCGGCCACATGGTCCAGTTCGAAGATCGCCGCGTCCAGGACGGTCGGCAGATCCCCTCCCGAAACGGACCGTGCCGCCTTGAGCTCCGCGACGCGGCGCACGAAATCCGCAAGTTCTTCACCGAATTCGTCGGTCCTCTCCATGGGGACGAACCTAGCTGGCGGCGATGTGGTCCGGGGCGGCGGGGATCCAACCGGTCCCCCCTGTTCTCCCACTGTTTTCCCCGCGCAGTACCGGGAAAGCGCCCAAAATGAGGAGGAGTTGAGGATGCCCGCTCACGATCGTGTCGGTCGCTGGGGAGACCAGTCCGCCGAAGCCGCCCTTCCGGGGCGCAGGCTGTCCGAACTGGTCGAACAGGCCGTGCGCTGCACCGCCGACTGCTGCGGCGCGAGCAGCATGGTGGCCGAGGCGGATGCCGAGCGGCCCGCCGCCGTCACCCACCCCGACCTCGCCGGACTCGTCGCCGTCCAGCTCCGCTCCGGGGACGGGCCCATCCCGGCGGCCCTGGAACGCGGCGAGCCCGTCGACTCGGCCGACCTGCTGCGCGAGGAGCGCTGGCCGGAGTACCGCGCCATGGCGCTCGACTCGGGGGTGCGCTCCAGCGTCACGCTCCCGTTCCGCCGCTCCGGGCTCGCGGTGACGCTCAGTCTCTACAGCTTCCGGCCCGGCGCCTTGGAGGACGTCGTGCACGGGCCCGTGCACGCCCTCGGCGAACTCGCCGCCAGCTGCCTGGTCCGCGACCGCTCCTACCGCGCCGCGCTCAGCGAGCTGGACCACCTCGGCACCGCCCTGCGCTCCCGACCGGTCGTCGACCAGGCGTGCGGCATCGTCATGCACGTCCTCGGCTGCGACGCCGACTCCGCCTTCGGCGTACTGCGCCGCATCTCCCAGGGCACCAACCGCAAGCTGTCGGACGTCGCCGCCGGCGTGGTCGGCAGGCGGGGGCGCGGGCTGGAGCGGGACTTGGCCGCGCTGCTGAACTGAGGCTGCGGCCGACCCGTACGGCGTCACCCACTCGGCCGTGCCCGTCGCGCGAATGGTGCCCGGCCGCGCGCGCCCGGACGCCGGGCGGGCTGTCATGGCTGCTGGGGCACGACCGCCGTACCCCCGCAGCCGTCGGCCGAAGGAGCTCACCCCATGCGCCGCACCGCCCGCGCCCTGTCCGTCGCCGCTCTGGCCGGTGTCGTCCTGGGCTTCGTCGCCTCGGCCGCCTTCGCGGAGCCGACCGCGGAGGTCAGCCCCGGTTCCGTCTCCCCGGGCGGCAGCGTCACGGTGTCGGTGTCCTGCGACGCCCTCGGCACAACCGCTCCGGCCACCATCGACGCCACCTCGCAGGCCTTCGAGGAGGGCACGGTCCAGCTGAAGCGGGTCTCCGGCAACGAGGAGAAAATCGCCGGGCCCGCCTACAGCGGCACCGCTCGCATCCCCCCTGCCGAGAACTTCGAGGATGATCCGGACGCGGCCGGACCGGACTCCGCGTGGACGGTGGACGGCACCTGCCCGGCGGCGCCCGGCGGGGAGGGCAAGGAGTGGAGCGCGACACTCACCGTTGCCCTCGACAGCGGCGGCGGCAAGGAAGGTGGCAAGGGCGGCGGCAAGGGCAGCACGGAGGGCGGCAGCGCGGGCGGCGGAACAGAGACCGGCGGCGAGGGATCCACGGGCGGCACGCAGAGCGGTGGTGAGGGCGGCAAGGGCGGCACCGAGGGCGGCTGGAGCGGCGCCGACGGGGGCGGCGATCCCTGCACCGAGCCCCACTTGGGCAACACGGAACCCGACAAGACCGGAACCGGGTGGGCAGACGGCGCGCCCTCCGGCAAGGGCGAGCACATCGGGTCACACGCGCAGGACTGCGAGGGTGCTACCGTCGACCACGGCGTGCAGGCCGGTGACGGCGGCACCTTCACCGACTCCGTCCCCGCCCTCGTCGCCGGTGGCGTGCTGATCGCGGGCGCGGCGGGCGGTGCGGTGTACCGGCTGCGTCGCAAGACGCCCACCGCGCAGGACTGACTCCCGGCGGGCGCCCATGGTGTGGCGCCACGATGGGTACTCAGAGCACCACTGAGGCACCTGGCACAGCGCGGAGGCAAGGATGCGCCCGACGGACCCCGAAGGCCACGGCCCCGTCCGTTACGGGCCCCCGCTCCCGGGCGACGGACTGCCCGTGCTGCCCGAACTTGCCGCCGTCCTCGCGGCTGCCGCCGGCCGGGCCGAGAGCGAGCTGATCGGCGGCGGCGACGGCCTCCTGGCGGCCGCGTGCGGATACTGGGGCCGGCGCGGGCTGCCGACCGAGCCCGAGCACGCGGTGGCCGCTCCCGGGGCGCCCGCCCTGCTGCTCGCCCTGACCGCCGCGATCGGCGGCGACGTCCTGGTACCGCGGCCCTGCGCCGCCTGGTGGGCGCCGTACGCACGCCTGTTGGGCAGACCCGTCTTCCACGTGGCGACACCGGCCGAGTGCGGTGGTGTGCCGGATCCGTACGCCCTGCTGGAGACCGTACGCCGGGTCCGGGCCGAGGGCGGTGACCCGCGGTTGCTCGTGCTGTCCGTCGCCGACGACCCCACGGCCACCGTGGCCCCGCCAGAGGTGCTGCACGAGACCCTGGAGGCGGCCACCGGAGAGGGGCTGCACCTCGTCAGTGACGAGACCTGGCGCGACACCGTGCACGCCCGCCACGACACCGTGCTGCTCAGCCCCGCCGAGATGCTGCCCGAACAGGTCACCGTCGTCACCGACCTGTCCGGCGCCCACCTCCCGCCGGGCTGGCCGGCCGCGGTCGCCCGCTTCCCCGCCGACACCGCCGGCGACGGCCTCCACGCGCGCGTGCTCGACGTGCTGACCGCGCTCGGCGCCCGGGTCGCCGGCCCCGTCGCTCTCGCTGCCACGTACGCGCTGGAGGAGCCCGAACCGGTCACCGAGCGGGTCGCCGCGACCGTACGCCTGCACGCGGGCGTGGCAGCCGCCGTGCACGCCGCTGCCGTAGGAGCGGGCGCCTTGGCGCGGCCCCCGCAGGCCGGGCGGCACGTGTACGTCGATCTCGGCCCGCTGCGCGCGGCGCTGTCCGCGCACGGCGTGGCGGACGCGCAGGACCTGGAGGACTTCCTCGCCGAGCGGCTCGGCATGCCCGCACCGGGCGGGCACCGCTTCGGCGACGACCTCGGCGCGCTGCGCGTACGGCTGTCCACCGGGCCCCTGCTGGCCGGTACCGACGAGGAACGCGCGGAATGCAGCACGTCACCCTCGCCGTTGGAACTGCCGCACGTGCAACGTGCGTTGATCCACTTGAAGTCGGTCTTCGACGATCTTCGTGACGAAGCTCAGCGATGGGAGCCTCCTCGATGACGCAGCAGTCCGAGTCATCCATGTCGACAACACGGCGTACGGCCCCCCGGAAAGCCGACGCCCCGGCGGACCCGTCCCCCTTCGCGCCCCCGTTCCCGCCGCTCGCCGCACCCCGCCCGCTGGGCGAACGCCGGGTGTGGCCGCGGACCTTCCACGACCGGCTCACCGCCCCGCTGCCCGGCTTCAAGACCCTCGCCCGCTTCGCCCGCGAGGGCGCCGTACGCCCTGGCCGGGAGGGCCTCGCCGACATCCCGAAGCTGCCCTTCGAGCCGGTCCCGGTGCCCCGCGTGGACGCGCGCACGGTAGCCGTCTCCTGGGCGGGACACGCCAGTTGGGTGGTCCGGATCGGCGGACTGACGGTCCTCACCGATCCCGTCTGGTCGCGCCGCATCCTCGGCACCCCGGCCCGCGTCACGCCCGTCGGCGTCGCCTGGAGCGCCCTGCCGCGCGTCGACGCGGTCGTCATCAGCCACAACCACTACGACCATCTGGACGCCCCCACCCTGCGCCGACTCCCGCGCGACACCCCCGTGTTCGTGCCGGCGGGCCTCGCTGCCTGGTTCCGTCGCCGCAAGTTCACGCAGGTCACCGAGCTGGACTGGTGGGAGGCGGCCGAACTGTCCGGTGTCCGCTTCGACTTCGTACCGGCCCACCACTGGTCCAAGCGCACCCTCGTCGACACCTGCCACAGCCTGTGGGGCGGCTGGGTGCTCACCGCGCCCGACGGACAGCGCCTGTACTTCGCGGGCGACACGGGCTACGGCCACTGGTTCGCCCGCATCGGCGAGCGCTACCCCGGCATCGACCTCGCTCTCCTCCCCATCGGCGCCTACGACCCCCGCTGGTGGCTCAGCGACGTCCACTGCGACCCGGAGGAGGCGGTGCGGGCGGCCCGGGATCTGGGGGCCCGCAGGATGGCGCCGATGCACTGGGCGACGTTCGTGCTGTCGGCGGAGCCCGTCCTGGAGCCGCTCACGCGGGTGCGGGCGGCGTGGGAGAAGGCAGGACTGGACCGCGAGAACCTGTGGGATCTGCCGGTGGGGGGATCGCGGGTACTGAACTAGGGCCGCTTTCGCAACAGGCCCCAGCCGACGGCCAGAGGCCGAGACGTCACCGGGCGGACCGGATCCGCCTCCACAGACTCGGCACCGCGCTGATGACCAGCGTCAGCGCCACGGCAGCGACGACGCCCTCCCACGGCTCGTCGAACAGCGACCCACCCAGAATCCCGATCAACTGATACGTCACCGCCCACGCCAGACACGCCGGAAGGTTCCCGCGGGCGAACCGTCGCATCGGCCACTCGGCCAGCAGACACGCCAGCATCACCGGCAACCGCCCCGCGGGAACCAACCGGGACAGCACCAGTACGGCCACACCGTGCTCGGCGAGCTTCTCCTGCGCCTGAGTGAGCCGCTCCTCCGGCGCGCGCGAGCGGATCGCCTCCAGCCAGCGCGAACCGTTCTTCGAGCGCATGCCGCGCCGCCCGAGCCAGTACAGCGTCGCATCGCCCAGGAACGCCGCCGTCGACGCCGTCACGAACACCAGCGCAAGCGAGAAGGGCGCCGTCTGGTGAAACGCCACCACCGCCGCCGAACTCACCAGCGCACCCGTCGGGATCACCGGCACCAGCGCCCCGATCAGCACCAGCAGGAACAACGTCGGATAACCGATCGCCTGCTGGGTCGACTCGTACGGCACCGTCGTCACGGCGGTGGCCAGAACGGTCACCGGGCCACCTCCGGGCGCACGCGCTCCCCGTGCGCGAGCCGGTGCACCGCCACGCCGGGCGCGCGCTCCGCCGCGAACCGTGCGAACTCGTCGCCGGGCGCATGGAATTCATGGGGGCGCACGGCGTCCATGCCGATCGGCCAGTACGTGCCGTAGTGCACCGGCACCGCGCTGCGCGGTGCGAGCCGGATCAGCGCCTCGGCCGCCCGCCCCGCGTCCAGATGCCCCTCCCCGAGGTACGGTCCCCAGCCGCCGACCGGCAGCAACGCCACGTCGACCGGCCCGACCTCCTTCGCCATCGCGTCGAACAGCCCGGTGTCCCCGGCGAAGTAGGTGCGTGCCTCGCCCTCGATGACGTAGCCAAGGGCGGGGGAGCGGTGCGGGCCGAGGGGCAGCCGGCGTCCGTCGTGCCGCGCGGGCACGGCTCGTACGGCCACATCGCCGACCGTCGTCACGTCCCCCGGCGCCACCTCGGTAACCCGCAGATGCGTGAGCCGGCGCAGGCCCGGCACCGCCCGGCGCGCGCCCCGGGGCACGAGCAGCCGGGTGTCCTGCGGCAGCCTGGCGAGAGAGGGAACGTGCAGGTGGTCGGCGTGCAGGTGGGAGACCAGGGCGACGTCCGCGCGCCAGGCGCCGGGCGGGGGCGGTGCGCCCCGGCGGCGGCGCAGGTGTGCGAGCCGGCGTGCGAACAGAGGGTCGGTGAGGAGGCGCACGTTCGAATCCTCGACCGTGCAGGTGGCGTGGCCCCACCAGGTGATCTCCACCGGCACCTCTTTGCCTCCTTCGCGCGACTCCCCGAAGCGTACGGGCTGGAGTAGGGTCGGCGGCGAAACCCGGAGGTGAGGGGGACGCCATGGGGTCATCCGTAGTGCGTGTGACGGCGATCGCCAGTCTGACGCCGCTCGAAGAGCTGGACGCCGACCCCTTTCTGGTGGACTCCCGCAGCCAGCACGCGATGTGCGCGCGCTGGGCCGCCGAGCACGGGTACGTCGTCGCACGCGAGCTTCTCGTACGCCGGTTGCGGGCGGACCACAGCGTGCTGTGGGAGGGCGTCCGCCCCGGCCTCGACCTGTTCGTGGCGCCCAGCCGGAGAGTGCTGGAGAGCGCGCTGTCGTCCGTCGACGACTTCTCCGCGGAGTGCGCCCGGCGGGGCGTGCGCGTGGAGATCGTGGGGCGCGCGGAGCCGTTGTACGACGCGCAGATGAAGGCGCGGGTGCACCGGAGGCTGTCGATGCCGACGGCCGGCTACGACGGGCGATGACGATCACGGCACGCGGCGCGTGACGAAGCAGCCGGGCGGGACGACGTGCCCGGCCGGGTGTCACAGGGGTGTGCCAGGCTGGGGGCGTGAAAGGCCCGTTTCGGGTGCTGGGCCGGGACGTGAGGTGGGCTGGGCGTGCGTGGTGGGCGTTGGCGGCGGGTCGCCAGTCAGATCGGGCGGAGCGTGGCCGTGTGGGCCGTCTCCACCGTCACCATGCTCGTGCTCGCCGGGATCCTCCCGGATTTCCAGCTGCAGTCGGCCGACGGTGACAGCGCCACCCACATCGCGATGACCGCTGCCCTCGGCGCCGGTGCCTTCGGTCTGCTCTCCGCGCTCGCCTGGCCTCTTCTCGTACGGCTCCTGCTGCTGGTGCCCGCCCTGGTGCTGGGCCTGCTGGTGTTCTTCCTGAACGGCTCCCTGCTGATCGTCGCCCTGCGTCTCGTGCCCTCCGGCGACAGCGAGGCCGCCCCCGAGACCGCCGTCATCGTCGCCGCCGTGATGTCCGCCGTGGCCTCAGCCACCGGCGCCGCCCTCGCCGTCCGGGACGACGACGCGTACCGGCGCCGCCTGTACCGCCTGGCCGACCGCCGCCGCAGGGCCCTGCCGCCCGGCCCGTCCAGCCCCGGCACCGTCTTCATCCAGCTCGACGGCGTCGGCCACGACGTCCTCCTCGACGCCGTCGGCAAGGACCTGATGCCCACCGTCGCCCGCTGGCTCGGCCACGGCGCCAACGGCGGCGGCACCGGTGGCGCCGACGGTCCCCGCGCCACCCACCGGCTCACCCCCTGGCGCACCGACTGGTCCAGCCAGACCGGCGCCAGCCAGCTCGGCATCCTGCACGGCAGCAACCACGACGTCCCCGCCTTCCGCTGGTACGAGAAGGCCGCCCGCGAGGTCATGGTCTGCAACCGCCCCGCCAACGCCGCCGAGCTCCAGCGCCGTGCCATCGACCGCACCGGCGACGGCGGCCTGCTCACCGCCGACGGCGCCAGCCGCGGCAACCTGTTCAGCGGCGGCGCCGACGAACAGGCCCTCGTGCTGTCCATCGCCACCAAGCGCCGCAGCCGCGAGAACCGCTCCCGCTCGGGCTACTTCGCCTACTTCTCCGACCCGGCCAACGCCGTGCGCACCGCACTGTCCTTCACCGCCGAGGTCGGCCGCGAGATCGGCCAGTCCACCCGGGCCCGCGCCCGCAAGGTCAGGCCAAGGGTCTCCCGCGGCGGTCTCTACCCCCTGGTCCGTGCCTTCGCGACCGTCGTCGAACGGGATGTCGTCGTCGCCGCGGTGATGGGCGACATGCTCGCCGGCCGGACCGCCGTCTACGCCGACCTCGTGGCGTACGACGAGGTGGCGCACCACTCCGGGCCGCGCGGCCGCGACACCGAGAAGGTCCTCGAACGGCTCGACCGGGCGCTGGCGTTGATCGAGAACGTTGCCGAGCACGCGCCGCGGCCGTACCGGATCGTCGTGCTGTCCGACCACGGCCAGAGCCCCGGCGAAACCTTCCGCGCCCGCTACGGCCTCGGCCTCGGCGACCTGGTGCGGGCCGGCTGCGGGCTGCCCGTGCCGCGGCGGGCGCGGCGCACCCACAGCGGCGCCGAGGCCCGCGCGGCCGTGCGCGCGGCGCTGCGCCGGCCCGTCGAGGACGGCGGCGAGCAGCACCGCCCGTCCCGCCGTTCGGAGCCGATCGTGCTGGCCTCCGGCAACCTGGGCCTGGTCTCCTTCCCGGACGTGCCGCACCGGATGACCAAGGAGGAGATCGACGCCCGTCACCCGGCCCTGCTCACCACCCTCGCCAACCACCCCGGCATCGGCTTCCTGCTCGTCCGCAGCGAGGAACACGGAGGGGTCGTGCTCGGCGCGTACGGCGCCGAGATCCCGCTGGACCAACTCGACGACAAGCCGGGCCCGTTGGAGGCGTTCGGGCCGGGCGCCGCCGACACCGTGCGCCGTACGCACTTCTTTCCCAACGCCGCCGACATCATGGTCAACTCCGCCTACGACGAGGCCGACGGCGAGGTCCTCGCGTTCGAGGAGCAGATCGGTTCGCACGGCGGACTCGGCGGGGCACAGGGCAAACCGTTCCTGCTGTCACCGCTCGCCTTCTCCGCGCCGGTCGGCGCCGGGGAGGACCTCGTGGGCGCCGAGCACGTCCACCGTGTGCTGCGGCGCTGGCTGCGGGAGGTGAGCGGCCCGCAGGTGCCCGTGGAGGCGAAGCCGGAGGAGCGGGCGGCCTGAAAATCGGATGACGACCGCAACCATCAATTGAGAACCTCGACGGCGAGCAACCACATCCGCGAGAGCGGCGCCGGTTCAGGCGCAAAGAGGGGAGCCCCTGCTTTGCAGGCAGCCGTAACCGTCACGCCCGCCCGTATCCCCGACCTCCTTCTCGGCCTCGCCACCGTGCGGCCGGTGTTCATCTGGGGTGCCCCCGGCATCGGAAAGTCCTCCCTCGTCAGGAACTTCGCCGAGTCGCTGGGGCTTGAGTGCGTGAGCCTGCTCGGCACCCAGCTGGCGCCGGAGGACCTGATCGGCGTGCCGCAGATCCGCGACGGGCGGTCGGTGTTCTGCCCGCCGGAGGCCATCGCCCGGGACGAGCCGTACTGCCTGTTCCTGGACGAGCTGAACGCGGCCACCCCGGATGTGCAGAAGGCGTTCTACTCGCTGATCCTCGACCGCCGTATCGGCAACTACGAGCTTCCCAAGGGCTCCATCGTCATAGGCGCCGGAAACCGGGCCACCGACAACGCGCTCGCCCGGCCCATCGCCTCCGCCCTCGTCAACCGTCTCACCCACGTCCACCTGGAGGCGTCCGCCACGGACTGGCTGGTCTGGGCCGCGAACAACGGCATCCACCCCTGGATCCTGGACCACCTCACCGACCGGCCCGACCACCTGTGGTCCAAGCCGCCCAAGACCGAGGAGCCGTTCTCCACGCCCCGCTCCTGGCACATGCTCTCCGACGCCCTGCACTCGTTCGGCCGGGACCTCGACGAGGAGACGCTGAAGGTCCTCGCGCACGGCACGCTGACGCCCGTGCACGCCACCGCGTTCTGCGGATACGTCAAGATCGTGCGCAGCCAATACGGCATCGACGCCATCATCAAGGGCGACGCCCGCTGGCCGCACCGGATGCAGGACCGCGACCTGCTCTACTACCTCGCCGAGTCCTTCCGCGGGCGCCTCATCAAGGAGCTGCCGGTCAGCAAGGACCACATGTCCGCGACCGGCCGCCAGACCGCGTACCGCGCGAAGTCGCTGCTGGTGCAGCTCGCGGAGATCTCCGTCGAGGTCGCCCAGAGCGTCATCGCCTCCGACGCCGACGGCAACCCGGTCCTGCCGTCCTGGTTCCTGGTGGAGGCCGCGCGGGACATGCCCCGGCTGGTCGAGGCGCGCCGATGAGCCGTACCCCCGACAAGGGGAAGGGGAAGAAGAAGCGGGACCTCGCGGCGGAGGCGTTCGCCGAGGGCCTGCGACTGGTGCGCGCCAATCCCGCGCTCGCCACCGTCGAGTTCGCCGTCTGCCGCCAGGAGAAGTGCGAGCAGGCGCCCCACGACGGACTCGTCCGCGTCGACTCCCAGGGCGACCTGCACATTCACCCCGATCGCATCGCCGAACCGGCGACCTGGGCCTGGGCGATCGCGCACGCCGTCCTGCACCTCGGCTTCGGCCACTTCCCTTCCAAGAAGGGCACACCCGTGCAGCCCGACCGCGCCGACCTCGCCGCCCGCTGCGTCGTCGTCAACCGCTTCCTGCTCAGCTTCCCGATCGGCACCGCCCCGGACCACCTGCCGCTGAGCTACCCGGACGGCGACGAGGAGCAGCTCGCCGCGCGCTGGCGGCGCGACGGCGTTCCCGCCGCGTACGAGCGCTGCGGCACGGCGGGATCCGAGGCCGACCAGCTGCTCGTGGAGTGGATGGGCTGGTTCGGATCGCCCCCGGACCACCAGCTGGCCTTCGCGATCGCGCTGACCCGGACCGTCTCCACCGCGATGGACGTGGCGGGCGGCCGCCGCGACTCCATGGACGGCGAGCCCGTCAAGAAGCGGCCCTGGCAGTGGGCGCTGGAGTGGTTCATCACCTCCTACCCGCTGCTCGGCGGCCTCGCGGCCGGCATCAAGCTGGTCGCCGACGCCGAACTCGCCCGCGCGCACGGCATCGCCGTCGCCGCCGTCAACGCCGAGGCCGGCGAGATCTACATCAACCCGCTGCGGACGTTCGAGGACGAGGAGTGGCGGTTCATCCTGGCCCACGAGATGCTGCACGCCGCCCTGCGCCACGGCGACCGCTGCGGCACCCGCGACCCGTACCTGTTCAACGTCGCCTGCGACTACGTCATCAACGGCTGGCTGCGCGAGATGCAGGTCGGCGAGATGCCCCAAGGACTGCTGTACGACGCGCAGTTCAGCGGCCTGTCCGCCGAGGAGGTGTACGACCGCATCGTCGGCGATCTGCGCCGGATGCGCCGCCTGGCCACCCTGCGCGGCAAGGGCGTCGGCGATGTGCTGGGCGCCCCGCTCGGCGCCCCCGGCGACTACTGCGACCTCGACGAGTTCTACCGCCGCGGCCTTTCCCACGGCCTCGACCTGCACCAGCAGCAGGAACGCGGCTTCCTGCCCGGCGGTCTGGTCCAGGAAATCCGGGCGCTCAGCCATCCACCGCTGCCCTGGGACGCCCGGCTGGCCCGCTGGTTCGACGAGTTCGTGCCCCGTCCGGAGCCGGTGCGGACGTACGCCCGTCCCTCGCGCCGCCAGTTGTCGACGCCCGACATCCCACGCGCGGGGCGCTACTTCCCGCCCGAGGAGATCGCCCGCTGCACCTTCGGCGTCGTCCTGGACACGTCCGGCTCGATGGGCAGCGTGCTCCTCGGCAAGGCGCTGGGCGCCATCGCCTCCTACGCCGCCGCCCGGGACGTACCGGCCGCGCGGGTGGTGTTCTGCGACGCGGGACCGTACGACGCCGGCTATGTGCCGGTGACGGAGATCGCGGGGCGGGTGCGGGTGCACGGCCGTGGCGGTACGGTCCTGCAGCCCGGGATCGACCTCCTCCAGCGCGCGGACGACTTCCCGCCCGGCGCGCCCGTCCTGGTCATCACGGACGGCTGGTGCGATGTGCTGCGGGTGCGGCGCGAGCACGCGTACCTGCTCCCGCAGGGCCGTCGCCTGCCGTTCACCCCGCGTGGGCCGGTCTTCCGGGTGAGTTGAGCCGGAGTGTGATCGGATGGGGGCACGGACCCAGGAAACGGGCCCCCACGCGAAAGGAAGAACCGTGGCTACCACGCGCTCCGCACACACCGTCTGGGAAGGCAACCTGCTCGAGGGCAACGGTGTCGTCAACTTCGACTCTTCCGGCGCCATCGCCGCGCAGCCGGTCACGTGGGCCTCGCGCTCCCAGGACGCGAACGGCAAGACCAGCCCCGAGGAGCTGATCGCCGCCGCGCACTCCAGCTGCTTCTCCATGGCGCTGTCCCACGCCCTGGCGGGTGCCGGCACCCCGCCCACCAAGCTCGTCACCTCGGCCGACGTGAACTTCCAGCCGGGTGAGGGGATCACCGGGATTCACCTCACCGTGGAGGGCACCGTGCCCGGCCTCGATGACGAGGGCTTCGCTGCGGCGGCGGAGGATGCGAAGAAGAACTGTCCGGTCAGTCAGGCGCTGACCGGCACCACGATCACGCTGTCGGCGAAGTTGGCGTAGCGGGTCGCCTACGGGGGTGCCGGGAAGGGCTGTGTGGCGGGTGCGGCGCCGTCGTGGCTTGTCGCGCCCACGCGGCGGAGCCGCATATCGATACAGCCCCGCGCCCTCGGGGGGCGGCCCTTCGGGCCGGCCCCCCGAACCCTGAGCGAGCGCTCAGCCACTGTTTGGTGGCCGTCCCCGCGGTCACCCGTCCCATTGACAAGAACCCGCTCAAGTTTTGTGCTGGAGTTCAAGGGGTGCCCTGGCGGAAGGGGACAGCGATGGCACGCGCGGTCGGGATCGATCTCGGGACCACGAATTCGGTGGTCGCCGTCCTGGAGGGCGGCGAACCCACGGTCGTCGCCAACGCGGAGGGGGCCAGGACCACACCGTCGGTCGTGGCCTTCGCCAAGAACGGCGAGGTACTCGTCGGTGAGGTGGCCAAACGGCAGGCGGTGACGAACGTCGAGCGCACCGCCCGCTCCATGAAGCGGCACATGGGCGACGCGAACTGGCGCTTCCCGGATCAGGGCGACATCGACGGCTCCCGCTACCGGGCCCAGGAGCTGTCGGCCCGGGTGCTGCAGAAACTGAAGCGGGACGCCGAGTCGTACCTCGGCGAGGACGTCACCGACGCGGTGATCACCGTCCCGGCGTACTTCGACGACGCCCAGCGGCAGGCCACGAAGGAGGCCGGGGAGATCGCCGGCCTGAAGGTGCTCAGGATCATCAACGAGCCCACGGCCGCCGCCCTCGCCTACGGACTCGACCGGGGCGAGGAACAGACCGTGCTGGTCTTCGACCTCGGCGGCGGCACCTTCGACGTCTCGCTGCTGGAGATCGGCGACGGCGTCATCGAGGTGAAGGCCACCAACGGCGACACCCACCTGGGCGGCGACGACTGGGACCAGCGGGTCGTCGAGTACCTGGTGAAGAAGTTCAAGGGGCAGTACGGCATCGACCTCGGCAACGACAAGATGGCTCTGCAGCGGCTGCGCGAAGGCGCCGAGAAAGCCAAGATCGAGCTGTCCAGCTCCACCGAGACGACGATCAACCTGCCCTACATCACGGCCTCCGCCGAAGGGCCCCTCCACCTCGACGAGAAGCTGACCCGCGCCCAGTTCCAGGAGCTCACCGCGGATCTCCTCGACCGCTGCAAGACCCCCTTCCACCAGGCGGTCAAGGACGCCGGCATCAAGCTCTCGGCGGTCGACCACGTCATCCTCGTCGGCGGCTCCACGCGGATGCCCGCCGTGACCGAGCTCGTGAAGGAACTCACCGGCAAGGACCCGCACAAGGGCGTCAACCCCGACGAGGTCGTCGCCGTCGGCGCGGCCCTCCAGGCGGGTGTCATCCGCGGCGACGTCAAGGACGTCCTGCTGCTCGACGTCACCCCGCTGTCCCTCGGCATCGAGACCAAGGGCGGCATCATGACGAAGCTCATCGAACGCAACACGACCATCCCCACCCGGCGTTCGGAGATCTTCACCACGGCCACCGACAACCAGCCCTCGGTCGGCATCCAGGTCTACCAGGGCGAACGCGAGATCGCGGCGTACAACAAGAAGCTCGGCGTCTTCGACCTCACCGGCCTGCCGCCGGCCCCGCGCGGCGTCCCGCAGATCGAGGTCGCCTTCGACATCGACGCCAACGGGATCATGCATGTCTCCGCGAAGGACCTGGCGACCGGCCGTGAGCAGAAGATGACGGTGACGGGCGGCTCGGCCCTCCCGAAGGACGACATCGACCGCATGATGCGGGAGGCCGAGCAGTACGCCGAGGAGGACCGCAAGCGCCGCGACGACGCCGAGACCCGCAACCAGGCCGAACAGCTCGTCTACCAGACCGAGAAGTTCATCCGTGACAACGAGGACAAGGTCCCGGCGGACACCAAGGCCGAGGTCGAGTCGGCGATCACGGACCTGAAGCAGCAGCTGGAGCAGAACGCCGAGACGAACGCCCTGCGCACCGGCATCGAGAAACTCGCCTCGGTCAGCCAGCAGATGGGCCAGGCGATGTACGCCCAGTCCCAGCAGACGCCGAGTGAGAGCTCCGCCGGCACGGGCACCGAAGAGGCCTCACCGCAGGACGACGACGGTGTGGTGGACGCGGAGATCGTGGACGACGAGAAGGACCAGAAGGGCGGCGCCGCGTAGAGGCCGCTCAGGACCCGGTCTTCTCCCAGCCCCGCCGCTCCGGCCGGGGCCCCAGCTGCTCGGGGTCCCGGCTGCGGTACACCAGGTACGGCCGGAACAGGTACTGCACCGGCGCGCTGAACATGTGGACCAGCCGGGTGTACGGCACCAGCGCGATGAGCACCATGCCGATCACCGCATGCACCTCGTACAGCACCGGCACGCCCGCCATCCGGTCCAGGTCCGGCTGGAGGGTGAACAGGCTGCGGGCCCACGGGGCGATGGACTGGCGGTAGTTGTAGCCGTCGCCGGAGGAGTGGGACAGCTTGGCGACCATGCCCATCACGATCGCCGCCGCCAGCACCACGTACATGAGCTTGTCGTTGGCCGTCGTCGCCCGGAGCACGGGTGCCTTCGTGCGGCGGCGGTAGATCAGCAGGGCGATCCCGGCGACCGTCAGCACCCCGGCCGCCGTGCCGCCGTAGAGGGAGAACAGGTGGTACGTCCGCTCGCTGACGCCGAGCGCGTCCGTCCAGGACTCCGGGACGAACAGGCCCACCAGATGGCCGACCAGCACGAACAGGATGCCGTAGTGGAAGGCGGGCGAGGCGATGTTCAGGAGCCTCGACTCGTAGACCTGGGACGAGCGCGTGGTCCAGCCGAAGCGGTCGTAGCGGTGGCGCCAGATCAGGCCGGCGACGAGCAGGGCGAAGACGACGTAGGGCAGGACGCCCCACAGGAGTGTGGTCATGGGCGTGCCCCCGGTTGCGCGGTCGGCAGGGTGGCGCACACGGCGTCCAGGACGGACGCGTACGGTGTGCCGAAGTCGGTGAGGCGGGCGCGGAGCTCCTCCAGGCAGTCCCGGTGTTCCAGCAGGAGGTCGGTGTCGCCGGTGCGGGCCGCGAACTCCAGTACCGCGGGCAGGAAGTCGGGCAGTTCCTCGCCGGTGAACTCCAGGCCGTGGGCGCGGTAGAGGTCCTTGAAACGCAGCAGTGACATGCCGCGCCGTCGGGTGTCCCCGTCGCGCCACCAGCTGAGGTACAGGCTGTGGCGGTTCTTGAAGTCGAAGACCTCGACGTAGTGGGCGGCCAGTTCCTCCGGGGACGTGAGGGCCGCGTGGTCGGTGAACTCCCGTAGCTGCGGGGCCGCCTCGCGCAGGAGCGGCAGACGGGCTCGGAAGTCGTCGTCGGGGTAGGTCAGGCAGAGTGCGGCCGCCTGGTACAGCACCTCGAAGGACGGCATCAGGCCTCCTCGGTCTTGGCTGTGTCGGCTGTTTGGGCCATGGGGGCTGTGGGAGGCAGGCCGGCCGGGTCGTCCGCCGTCTGCCGTCTGCGCAGGGCGTGGAAGTTCTCCACCGACACCAGCGGCAGCAGCTTGCGGCCCGAGTCCTGCCCGAAGGGGCCGTCCCCGCCCATCCCGGGCCCGCCGTCGTAGTCGAGGCTGCACCCCTGCGGCAGCGCGGACTCCTCCAGGTGCCGGGCGTCCGCGACTGCGGCCGTCGGAATCACGTACCGGTCCTCGTACTTGGCGATCGCCAGCAGCCGGTACATCTCCTCGATCTCGTGCGCCCCCATCCCGACGGCGGCCGACACCGCGGGATCCGGATCCTCGCCGAGGTTGATCGCCCGCATGTGGGAGCGCATCGCGGCGAGCTTCTCCAGCGAGGCGCGGACCGGGCCGATGGCGCCGGCCGTGAACATCTCCGCCAGGTACTCCAGCGGAATGCGCAGGCTGTCGATCGCACCGAACAGGTTCCCCGCGTCCTCACCGTCGTGCCCGGTCTCCGTCAGCACGTCCACCACCGGGGAGAGCGGCGGGATGTACCAGACCATCGGCATCGTCCGGTACTCCGGATGCAGCGGCAGCGCCACCTTGTACTTGCTGATCAGCGCGTGCACGGGGGAGCGGCGCGCCGCCTCCACCCAGTCGTACGGGATTCCCGCCGCGTCGCACGCGTGCCGCACCCCGGCGTCCTCAGGGTCGAGGAAGACACCCAACTGCGCCTCGTACAGATCCCGTTCGCTGCGAACCGACGCCGCGGCGGTCACCTTGTCGGCGTCGTACAGCACCACCCCGAGATAGCGCAGCCGGCCCACGCACGTCTCCGAGCAGACCGTCGGCAGACCGACCTCGATCCGCGGATAGCACATCGTGCACTTCTCGGCCTTGCCGGTGGCGTGGTTGAAGTACACCTTCTTGTACGGGCATCCCGTCACGCACATCCGCCAGCCCCGGCACCGGTCCTGGTCCACGAGGACGATGCCGTCCTCCGCCCGCTTGTACATCGCCCCCGACGGACACGACGCCACACAGGACGGGTTGAGGCAGTGCTCGCAGATCCGCGGCAGATAGAACATGAAGGTCTGCTCGAACTCGAACCGCACCTTGTCCGAGGCCTGCGTGCGCGCCCGCTCCACCATCGGGTCGAAGTCGCCGTGGGCGGGGGCGCCGGCGAGGTTGTCGTCCCAGTTCGCCGACCACTCGATCTTCATCGGTTTGCCGTCGAGCTGCGAGATCGGCCGGGCGACCGGGTAGTCGTCGCCGAGCGGGGCGTCGGTGAGGTTCTTGTAGTCGTACGTCCAGGGCTCGTAGTAGTCCTTGATCTCCGGGAGTTCGGGGTTGGAGAAGATCCCGGCGAGCTTGCGGAAACGGCCGCCCGCCTTCAGCTTCAGCGCGCCGCGCCGGTTCAGCTCCCAGCCGCCGCGCCACCGCTCCTGGTCCTCGTAGCGGCGGGGATAGCCCTGGCCGGGGCGGGTCTCGACGTTGTTGAACCAGACGTACTCCATGCCCCGCCGGTTGGTCCACGCCTGCTTGCAGGTGACCGAGCAGGTGTGGCAGCCGATGCACTTGTCGAGGTTCATCACCATCGCGATCTGGGCCATCGGACGCATCAGTACTCGACCTCCTGGCTGCGGCGGCGGATCACCGTCATCTCGTCGCGCTGATTGCCCGTCGGACCCAGGTAGTTGAACGCCCAGGACAACTGGGCGTACCCGCCGACGAGATGGGACGGCTTGAGGATCAGCCGGGTGAGCGAGTTGTGGGTGCCGCCGCGCCTGCCGGTGGCCTCCGTCCTCGGGACGGCGATGGTGCGTTCCTGCGCGTGGTGCATGTAGACGGTGCCGGGCGGCATCCGGTGCGAGACGACGGCGCGGGCGACGACGACGCCGTTGCGGTTGGCCGCCTCCACCCAGTCGTTGTCGACGACACCGATCGCGTCCGCGTCCTGCGGGGACATCCAGATGTTCTGGCCGCCACGGGAGAGCGCCAGCATGAACAGGTTGTCCTGGTACTCGGAGTGGATCGACCACTTGTTGTGCGGGGTGAGGTAGCGGACCGTCACCTCCTTCTGCCCGTCCGGTCCCAGGCGCGGTTCGCCGAACAGCTTGTTCATGTCCAGCGGCGGCCGGTAGACGGGCAGCGCCTCGCCCAGCTCGTGGATCCAGTCGTGGTCGAGGAAGAAGTGCTGGCGGCCGGTGAGGGTGTGCCAGGGCTTGAGGTGCTCGGTGTTGAGGGTGAAGGCGGTGTAGCGCCGCCCGCCCGACTCGCTGCCCGACCACTCCGGCGACGTGATCACCGGCACGGGCGCGGCCTGGGTGTCCGCGTACGTGACCCGCTTGCCCTCGTGCTCGGCCGCAAGGTGCGCCATCTCCTGCCCGGTGCGGGCCTCAAGGGTGCGGAAGCCCTGGGTGGCGAGGCGGCCGTTGGTGGTGCCGGACAGGGCGAGGATGGTGTTCGCCGCCTTCACGGCCGTGTCGAGCAAGGGCCGGCCGTCGGAGGACACGCCGTTCAGGTGCCGGAGGTCCTCGACCTCCTCGTCCGGCCTCAGCGTGATGCCCTTGGCGGGCAGGCCGAGCTCTTCCGCCAGCGGCCCGAGCGCGGCGAACTTGGCGCCGATCGCCGTGTAGTCACGCTCCACGACGGTGAGGTTCGGCATGGTCTTCCCCGGCACCGGATCGCACTCCCCGCGCCGCCAGTCCAGGACGACCCCGCCCGGCTGGGCCGTCTCGCCCGGGGTGTCGTGCTGGAGCGGGGTCGCCACCAGGTCCTTGCGCACCCCCAGATGACCGACGGCCAGCTCACTCAGCCGCTCCGCCAGCGCCTTGAACGCGTCGAAGTCGGTGCGGGCCTGCCACGGCGGGTCCACGGCCGGGGTGAAGGAGTGCACGAAGGGGTGCATGTCCGTGCTGGACAGGTCGTGCTTCTCGTACCAGGTCGCGGCGGGCAGGACCACGTCCGACAGCAGCGTGGACGACGTCTGCCGGAAGTCCAGCGACAGCAGCAGGTCGAGCTTGCCCTCGGGCGCCTCGCCGTGCCAGGTCACGTCCCGCGGCCGTACGTCCTCGGGTGCCTCCTCCGCCCGCAGGGACGAGTGCGTGCCCAGCAGGTGCCGTGTGAAGTACTCGGCGCCCTTCGCCGACGAGCCGAGCAGGTTGGACCGCCACAGCGTCAGCACCCGCGGCCAGTTCTCCGGCGCGTCCGGGTCCTCGCAGGCGAACTTCAGGGTTCCCGCGCGCAGTTCGGCGACCACCCGCGACACCGGATCACCGAACACCTCGCCCAGCTCCAGCGGATTGCGGTCGAACGTCGGATACGACGGCATCCACCCCGTCCGCGCCGACAGCGCGAGACAGTCCGCGCCCGTCATCCCCCGGAACCGGCCCGTGCCGAGCGGCGACGCGAGCACGTCGGCCGTGAACCGGTCGTAGCGCCACTGGTCTGTGTTGAGGTACCAGTACGCCGTGCCGATCATCTGGCGCGGCGGCCGCGACCAGTCCGACGCCGAGGCGAGCGTCGCCCAGCCGGTCACCGGACGGCACTTCTCCTGGCCCACGTAGTGTGCCCAGCCGCCGCCGTTGCGGCCCTGGCAGCCGGTGAGCTGGAGCAGGGCGAGGAAGGCACGGTAGATCGTCTCGGAGTGGAACCAGTGGTTGGTGCCGGCGCCCATCAGGATCATGCAACGGCCTTTCGACCGCTCGGCGGTGCGCGCGAACTCCCGTGCGATACGTATGCACTTGGCGGCCGGGACGGAGGTGTGCGCCTCCTGCCAGGCCGGGGTGCCGGGCGCGTCACGGTCGTCGTACGACGTGGGCCAACGGCCGGGCAGCCCCTCCCGTGCCACCCCGTACTGCGCGAGCAGCAGATCGAAGACCGTCGTCACCAGTGGCCCCCGCGTGCCGCCGAGCTTCGTCGCCGGGACACCACGCCTCACGACGTCCCCGCGCCCCTGCCCATGTGCCCCGCCCTCGGTGTCGAAGCGCGGCAGCAGCACCTCGACACCCGCGGCGACTTCACTGCCGTGCAGGGTCAACTGCGGGCGTATTTCCCCGAGTTCGAGGTTCCACTTGCCCATGCCCGACTCGGACCAGCGGAAGCCGAGCGAGCCGTTCGGGGCGACCGCGCGGCCCGTGGCGGCGTCCAGCACGACCGTCTTCCACTCGGCACTCGCACCCTTCTGGCCCAGGTCCGAGGCGCGCAGGAACTTCGCCGGGACGTAGGCCCCGCCCCGCTCCTCCAGCGTGACCAGGAAGGGCAGGTCGGTGAACTGCCGTACATAGTCCGCGAAGAACGGTGTCTCGCGGTCGACGAAGAACTCCTTGAGGACGACGTGCCCCATGGCGAGGGCCAGTGCGCCGTCCGTGCCGGGGTGCGGGTGGAGCCACTCGTCGGCGAACTTGGCGTTGTCGGCGTAGTCGGGGGCGACCACCACGACCTTCTGGCCCCGGTAACGGGCCTCCGCCATCCAGTGCGCGTCCGGTGTGCGGGTCACCGGGACGTTCGAGCCCCACATCATCAGATACGCGGCGTCCCACCAGTCGCCCGACTCCGGTACGTCGGTCTGGTCGCCGAAGACCTGCGGGGAGGCGACGGGCAGATCGGCGTACCAGTCGTAGAAGGAGAGCATCGGGGCGCCGATGAGGGAGTGGAAGCGGGCGCCCGCCGCGTGCGACACCATCGACATCGCGGGGATGGGGGAGAACCCGGCGACGCGGTCCGGGCCGTACGCCTTGATGGTGTGGACGTGCGCGGCGGCGACGATCTCGACCGCCTCGTCCCAACTCGCCCGCACCAGGCCGCCCTTGCCGCGCGCCTGCTGGTAACGGCGGCGGCGCCCGGGGTCGTTCACGACGTCCGCCCAGGCCAGGACCGGATCGCGCAGGCGTTGCTTCGCTTCCCGGTACATCTCCAGGAGGACGCCGCGCACGTATGGGTAGCGCACCCGGGTGGGGGAGTAGGTGTACCAGGAGAAGGCGGCGCCCCGGGGACAGCCGCGGGGCTCGTACTCGGGGCGGTCGGGGCCGACGCTCGGATAGTCGGTCTGCTGGGTCTCCCAGGTGATGATCCCGTCCTTGACGTACACCTGCCAGCGGCACGAGCCCGTGCAGTTCACGCCGTGCGTCGAGTTCACGACCTTGTCGTGGCTCCACCGGTCCCGGTAGAAGGCGTCCGCCTCACGCCCGCCCGTCAGAGCCACGCTGTGCAGATCGGGCGCGGGCGTGCCCGGCCGGAACCACCTGCCCGCCTTGAGCAGTGCCGCGCCCGGTTCGGCGGGCGGGACGGGCGGTATCCGTGTGTCGGTCACAGGCGCTCCCTTGCTTGCCCGGGGGCCGGGGCTCTGGTCCCGAACCTAGGGCGGGGCGCGGGAGCGCACCCCTTCACAGCAGCCGTACGGGTCACCTCCGCACGGCATCCGGACGACTAGGGCTTGCGGGCGACCCCCGCGTACACCGGCACGATGCCCTCCGCCTGGGCCGCCACGTCCGCCGCCTCCGGCCGCCAGCCGTAGACCGGGATGATGCCGGGGCCGAGCAGGTCCAGACCGTCGAAGAAGCGGGAGAACTCGGGCAGCGACCGGGGAAAGAACGGGGTGCCGCTGTGCCGGAAGTGGTTCGCCGCCTTCTCTATGGCCGCCGGGCTGAGGTCAGGGGTGACCTGGGAGAGGATCAGATAGCTGCCGGGGGCGAGCGCGGCGACGTACTTCCCCAGCAGGCCGTACACGTCGTCACCGTCGGCGTCGGCGCCCAGGTAGTGGGTCAGCGCGACCAGCGACAGCGCGACCGGCCGGCCGAAGTCCAGGGACTCGCCGGCCCGGCCCAGCAGCATGTCGACGTCACGGACGTCGGCGTGCACATAGTCGGTGCTGCCCTCTGCCGTCCCGTGCAGCAGCGCCTCCGCGTGCCGCAGCACGATCGGGTCGTTGTCCGCGTACACGACCTTGGAATCCGCGGCGACGCCCTGCGCCACCTGGTGCAGATTGGGCTCGGTGGGGATGCCCGTGCCGATGTCCAGGAACTGGCGTATCCCGGCCTCGGCGACGGTGCGCACGGCACGCTGCATGAACCGGCGGTTGGCGCGCGCCCCGCGCAGGACCGTGTCGTCCACGGCGAGGATCTTCCGCGCCAGCTCCTCGTCCACCGGGTAATTGTCCTTGCCGCCGAGCCACCAGTCGTAGACGCGGGCCGGGTGCGGCCGGCTGGTGTCGACGCGGGCGGGCACGGCCTCGGAACCGGTCATGCGGTGTGTTCTCCTCGGGGATCGACGGCCTACGTGGCCGGCTGCCTCAACAGTCCTCGCGGTGTTCCCGCAGGATCTTCCTCGTGCGCTCGGCCGACGCGGCGGCCGTCGACATGTGGTCCAGGACCTCCAGATGCGCGGCGACCTCCTTGCGGGAGTCCAGATACAGGGCACCGGTCAGGTACTCCGTGTAGACCATGTCGGGCAGCTCGGGCTCGGCGAACCGGAACAGGGTGAACGGCGCATACGTCCCCGGGTGCGGGCCCGAGGCGAACTCGGCGATCTGCAGCGTGACCCGGTCGCGCTCGGCGAACTCCAGGAGCTTGTCCAGCTGGTCGCGCATCACCTCGCCGCGGATGCTCACCGGGCGCAGCAGCACCGTCTCGTCCATGATCACCCACATGTGGGGCGGGTCCGGGCGCTCCAGCAGCCGTTGCCGTTCCATCCGCAGCGACACATGCCGCTCGATGGTCTCGGGCCCCGTCTGCCCTATCGTCCCCGCCTCCAGCACGGCGCGCGCGTACTCCTCGGTCTGCAGCAGGCCGGGGACGAAGTGCGGCTCGTAGGAGCGGACGATACGGGCGGCGCCCTCCAGGCTCACGTACAGGCTGAACCAGTCCGGCAGCACATCGTGGAACCGCTGCCACCAGCCCGGCTGGTTGGCCTCCTCGGCCAGCGACACGAACGCGGCCGCCTCGTCCTGCGGGACGCCGTACGTTTCCAGCAGCACCTGGACGTACGGGATCTTCAGCGCGACCTCGGCCGTCTCCATCCGCCGTACGGTCGCCGCGGCCACACGCAGCACGCGGGCAGCCTCGTCACGTCCCAGCCCGGCCGCCTCCCGCAGCTCCTGCAGGCGCCTGCCGAGCACCACCTGACCCACGGTCGGCGCGGGCCGCCGCTCACTCACGCCACGCCTCCCCTACGCGCCGAAAGTACGTCGAGCAGTGTGTCATGTTCCCCGCGTCCCCGGGGCGTTGCCATTACCCCGCGAGTAATCGACCGCCCGATCCGGACACGAGACGGTGGAGTCACCGGATCCCGGGCCGGCGCACTCCGGCCCGGGATCCGGGCCCGCGCATCCGTAGTCGACCTGCCTCTCGACCCGACCTCGACGGAGGGTGATTCGTCATGTCCGCCATCTCGCTCGCCACGCTCACCCGGACCTCCGACCCGCAGACCGTGCTGCGCCGACTTCTGGCCCTGGACGCGGTGGTGACCGGCGCGAACGGGCTCGCCTACCTCGCCGTGTCCGGTCCGCTGGGACGGCTGCTCGGGGTCGACGACACCCTGCTGCTCGCCCTCGGCGCCTTCCTCACCGTGTACGCCGCCGCCGTGGGCCTGCTCGCCTCCCGGGCCCGCCCCGCCGCGCTCCCGGTCCGTGCCGTGATCGAGGCCAACGTCGCCTGGAGCGCGCTGAGTCCGGTGGCCCTCGCGCTGTGGCTGTCGCCCTCCACCGCGGGGGCCGTGTGGACGGTCCTTCAGGCTCTCACCGTCGCCGGTTTCGCGACGCTCCAGCACCTGGCCCTGAAAGCCCGTCAGGCCCGTCAGGACATCAGTGACTGAAGGTACTTGACCGTCGCCGGGTCGGCCGGGAGGAACGTCTCGATGGCCAGCTCGGCGACGGTCACGTCCATGGGGGTGTTGAACGTGGAGATGGAGGAGATGAAGGACAGGACGCGGCCCTCGTGCTCGATCTGCATCGGCAGGGCGAAGTACGGGGCGGATTCGAGCGGTTCGGGGTTCGCCTCCCGTGAGCCGGGCCTCTCCTCCGGCGCCGGATACGCCGCGACCTCCTCGTACAGCCGGCGCAGTGGTTCGGAGCGGTGCAGGGCGATCTGGCGCTCCATCTGGGACAGCAGGTGGCCGCGCCACTCGTGGAGGTTGCGGATGCGCGGCGCGAGACCTTCCGGGTGCAGCGTCAGACGCATCGCGTTCAGCGGGGGCGCGAGCAGGCGCTCGGGGACGCCGTCGAGGAGCATCAGGATGCCCCGGTTGGCCGCGTGGACGTTGTACATCGCGTCGACCACGACCGCCGGGTACGGCTCGTAGCCCTGGATCAGCCGCTCCATGCCCGCGCGCAGCGCGTCCAGCGCCGGGTCGTCCAGCGGGGTCTCCGGATAGCGCGGGGCGTACCCGGCGGCCAGCAGCAGCGCGTTGCGTTCGCGCACCGGCACATCCAGGTGCTCGGCCAGCCGCAGCACGATCTCCTCGCTCGGCCGCGAACGGCCCGTCTCGATGAAGCTGATGTGCCGCGCCGAGGAGTCCGCCCGCAGCGCCAACTCCAGCTGACTGACCCGCCGTTGCTCCCGCCAGGCCCGCAGCAGAGGGCCTACGCCCCGATCGGCGGGGGCGGTGCGGGGGGCGGCAGCTCCGGGCGGGACCATGGTCATGTGTACGACCGTAGTCGAGGAGCGTGTGAAATGACCGAGCCGTGGACGTCGACCCTGGTGGGCGAGGCCGGGTACCGCGCCCGAGTGCGTGGCTGCCTCCTCGGTGGAGCCCTCGGTGACGCCCTCGGCTATCCGATCGAATTCAGCTCGCTGGACCGGATCCGGTCGGCGCACGGCGAGCGCGGAGTGACCGGACTCGTCTTCGCCGGTGACAGCCGCGTGGCCCTGGTCAGTGACGACACGCAGATGACCCTCTTCACCGTCGAGGCGCTGATCCAGGCCCATCGGCGCGAGCGGCTCAAGGGCATCGGCGGCGCATGGGCCCTCCTCGTGCGCCGGGCCTACGAGCGCTGGCTGGAGACCCAGCGCCACCCCGGCCCGGACCAGGCCGCACCGCCGCAGAACGGCGCCCCCGAGGGCGGCCTGATCACCCAGGCGTGGCTGTACGCCCGCCGGGCCCCCGGCAACGCGTGCGTGTCGGGGATCGCCCAGATGTACGCCCCCGACCCCGGGCTCGCCCTCGACGGCACGCCCGGACAGGTCAACCCCGACTCCAAGGGCTGCGGCGCGGTCATGCGCTCGGCCCCCTTCGGCCTGCTGAATTCCGCCGACGGCGCCTTCGCCATGGCCGCCCGCGCCGCCCAGATCACCCACGGTCACCCCACCGGCTACTACGCGGCGGGCGCCCTGGCCGCGATCGTCGCGCACCTCGGCGCAGGCGACTCCCTGGAGGGAGCGGTCCTGCGCACGCTGCGGCTGCTGGCGCGCCACCCCGGCCACGAGGAGACCTCGGCCGCGCTCACGGAGGCCCTCGACCTGGCCGAGGAGGGCTCGCCGACGGCGGAGAAGGTCGAGTCGCTGGGCGCCGGCTGGGTCGCCGAGGAGGCGCTCGCGATCGGCGTGTACTGCGCCCTCGTCGCGTCCTCCGTGCCGGACGCCCTCCTGCTGTCCGTCAACCACTCCGGCGACAGCGACTCCACCGGCTCCGTCTGCGGCAACCTGCTGGGCGCCCGGCACGGCGACCACGGCCTCCCGCACGCATGGCTGGAGCGGGTCGAGGGCCGGGCGCAGATCGCCGCTCTGGCCGACGACCTGGCGGCCGAAGGCGTGCGGCGCTGACCCTGGGGGAACCGTCTGACCAGGGCCGCCGCGCGCAGGCTGTGGCAGGCTGAAGACGAACCCTCCCGTGCAGGAAGGAGCGAGGCCATGCCCCTCGAACCGCTGTCGCAGAAGGAGATCGAGGACCGGCTCGCGGAGCTGCCGGGCTGGACGTCGGACGGCGACCGCATCGCCCGCTCCTACCGGCTCGCCTCGCACTTCGCGGCCACGGCGATGGTCGTGCACATCGCCCAGGTCCAGGAGGAGCTCGACCACCACTCCGACCTCACCCTCGGCTACAACACGGTGTCGCTCACCGTGAACACGCACACCGTGGGCGGCGTGACCGAGCGGGACTTCGCGCTCGCCCACAGGATCGAGGAGCTCGCCCCCGGCCACGGGGCACAGTGACGCGCGTGCTCGACTACGACAAGGAAGCCGAGCGGTACGACGCCTCGCGCGGCGGCGAGCCCCGGGCCGCCGCCGCGGCCCAGGCCGTGCTGGGCCTGCTGCCGGACGGGACCCGGCGGCTGCTCGACGTCGCCTGCGGCACCGGCATCGTGACGCGTCGGCTCGCCGCCGGGCGGGACGGCCTCCGTGTGACCGGCGTCGACCTCGCGCCCGCCATGGCCCGGCAGGCCGCCACCCGCCTGCCCGGCGCCGTCGTGCTCGCCGACAGCCGCCGACTGCCGTTCCCGGGCAACGGCTTCGACGCCGTCACCAGCGTGTGGTTGCTGCACCTCGCGCAGTCCGCGCAGGACGTACGGACCATCGTCGGCGAGTGCGCCCGCGTGCTGCGGCCCGGCGGGGTCTACGTCACCACGGTCGACAAGGGCGCCGCGCACAACGTGGGCAGTGACATCGACGCCGTCATGGCGTCCCGCCCGCCCCGCCCGGCCCGGGACGCGGCGGAGCTCGTCGAGTCGTACGCACTGGGCCACGGCCTGGTCCCGGCCGGCGGGGCCGGCTTCACCGGTCACGGCCAGGGCCGCAGCCCTCGCCGCACGATGGCCGACCTGCGCCGGGGCTGGTTCGTCACCGTGCCGCCCGGCGGCGCGCTCGCCGACGGTTTCGCCGCCCGCCTGGCGAAGCTCCCGGACCAGGACCGGCCCCGGCCGGACCCGGTGTTCACGCTCCGGGCGTTCCGCAAGACCGAGTGAAGTCCATGGTCCAGTTGGTCAGCCAGGTCGCACCGCCGTCCGTGGAGAACGCCTGCTCCCAGCGTGCCGTGGTGGCCGAGATGCCGGACCAGACAAACCGCACCCGTACGTCCTTGCCGTCGTGGACGTCGTCGCCGTAGAAGGCGCCGCGTTCGCCCTCGAAGCGCCCGAACACCGGCGGGAACAGCTTGCCGGTGCGGCTGGAGGACCAGGTCAGCGACCACTGCTCGGTCTCCCGGTCGAAGAGCCGCAGCGTCAGCCCCTTCGAGCCCAGGTACGGCATGTCGATCTCGTCGAGGTTCGCGGCCCCGTCGAACAGCGGTTGGCAGCGGCTGGTGGCAGGGAACTCCTCCCAGTCGCTGCCAGGGTCGAGGAAGTCGGTGCGGCGGCGGTGGCGGACCTCCCACTGGCCGTGGAAGAAGTCGAAGTCGTGCGGGCTGCTCATGTGCGGTCCCCAGTGGTTTTGGCGGGCAGGGAATCGGCCAAGTAGGCCGTCAGATCCGGGACGTCGGGCGCGAGCATGTGCCGCACCCAGGCGTCCCGTTCGTGCAGGATCGGCGGGAGCTCCCAGACGCAGCCGATCCACGGCAGGCCGGGCGTGATGAAGTGCGTCGGGTCGTTGTCCGGGCAGCCGAGCACCGGCTGTCCCGCCGACGCGCCCTTGAAGTGCAGGACGTTGTCCCACACCCAGCTGTAGGCGTTCAGATAGGCGCCGTCGTCCCCGCCCCGGTGCAGTACGACGAACGTCGCCGGGGGTGTGCCGTCCGGCTCCGGGAGCAGCTCCGGCAGGATCGCGTACGCCGCCCGCGCCACCTCGGGCGCGATGCCCGCGGGGTCGGCGGTGACGTGGTAGCGCTTGATCCGCCGCCCGGCCACCTCGATCGGCGGCGGTACGGTCAGCAGTTTCTCGGCGAAGGCGGGGGTCTCCGTAAGGGCCATGGCAGGACGCTATGACCGCTTCACTGACATCCTGTGGCAGTGAAGTCCAGCCGACTCGTCTCGATCCTCCTGCTGCTCCAGACCCGCGGCCGGATGACCGCCGCGCAACTCGCCGAGGAGCTGGAGGTGTCGGTGCGCACGGTCTACCGGGACGTCGAGGCGCTGGGCGCGGCCGGCGTGCCGCTGTACGGCGATGCGGGCCACGCCGGTGGCTACCGCCTGCTCGACGGCTACCGCACTCGCCTCACCGGCCTGACCAGCGGCGAGGCCGAGGCCCTCTTCCTCGCCGGCGCGCCCGGCCCCGCGGCCCAACTCGGCCTCGGCTCCGTGCTGGCCGCCGCCCAGCTCAAGGTCCGCGCCGCCCTGCCCGCGGAACTGCGCACCCACGCCGACCGGATCAGCGGCCGCTTCCACCTCGACGCGCCCGGCTGGTACGCCGACGCCGACGAGACGCCGCACCTCCCGGCCGTGGCCGACGCGGTCTGGAACAGCCGCGTCCTGCACGTCCTGTATCGCCGCTGGCGTGAGCCCACCGACGTGGAGCGCCGCCTGGAGCCGTACGGACTCGTCCTGAAGGCGGGCCGCTGGTACGTCGTCGCGGGTCCCGGACCCCGCACCTTCCGCGTCGACCAGATCCTTCAACTCACCTCCACCCACGAGGAGTTCACTCGCCCCGCCGATTTCGACCTGGCCGCGTACTGGAGGGCGTACCAGCGCGACTTCCACGACCGGCTGTACCGCCGGGAGGCGGTGGTGCGGCTGGCGCCCGGAGTGACCCTCGACCGCGCGGCCGGCCACCGTACGGAGCAGGACGGCTGGACCAGGGTCACCGTCCCCATCGAGTCCGTCGACCACGCCCACGCCGAGTTCCTGCGCCTCGGCACCGGCATCGAGGTGCTCCAGCCGCCCGAACTGCGCGAGAGGATCGCCCGGACGGTGGCCGAACTGGCCGGGAGATACGGCAACTTCGGCACGCACGGCGGCGACTGAGGGAGCGGAACCCGTCCGTCCTCCCGAGGAGGTACGTCACGTGCAGCACCCGCGCAAGCACCGCAGACGCCGGGCCGCGTTCGCCGCGACCCTCGCCACCGCGGCCCTGGCCGCCGCCGGGCTCACCACCCTGAACGGCGCCGGAACGGCCGAGTGGCGCGGGCGTCACAAGGGGCGCGGGGAACTGCGCGACCAGCCGGAACCAGCTGGCGTCGCCGTATTCCCGCGCCCCCGGACGCTCTGCGAACCGCTACTCGAGCAGCTCCGCATACGAGCCCATGGCCAACGCTATGTCCGCCTGAGCCCAGAACCGGTGATAGATGAATGACGGCGCCGCCCCGCCCGCGAGATACGCTTCGATCTTCGACCAGGCCGGATCGTCCTCGTAGAACGACCGGATCGAATCGAAGGTCGACGACGAGTTGATCGCGTCGCCGTTCGGCATCGTGCCGCTCCACCCGCTCGGGACGTGGACCGCGTCGTCGAAGCGGTTGTAGTCGGCGCGGGTCTCCGGGACGGCGATGCCGAGGTCGTCCTGGTGGTTGTCCCACATGCCGTCGAGCAGCGCCTTGGCCGTGGCCGCGGCCTGCGAGTCACCGGAGCGGTCGGCGTAGTACGTCAGGGTCTTGGCGTACGCGGCCGCAACGCCGACGTCGTTGGTGTAGTCGGCGACGGTGACGTGAAGTGCGGTGTTGGCGCCGGGATTTGACGCGTTCCAGGTGTCGGGCTGGCCCGACCACTGGAGCGTGGACGGGAACCTGAAGGTGCCGTCCGGGTTGACGGTGGTGTGGGAGAGCGCCCAGTCGACCCACTTGTCGAGGACCGCCTTGGCGGCGGCGTTCCCCGTCTGCTGGTAGTACTCGGCCACCCGCTCCATCGACCACGCCTGGAAGCCGAACCACTGGTTGGACGGCGGGTCGTGGTAGACGGGCTGCTGGTCGTAGTACATGCCGTAGAAGGTCGGCTTGCCGCTCGGCGGGGTCGCGTAGCGGCCCGCCCAGCTGTTGGTCGCCCCGCCCGCGATCGCGCCCTCGCTGGACTGCAGCCAGCGGTAGAACTCGACCTGCCGCCCGAGCGACTTGGCCCAGTCCGCCTGCCCCGTCGTCGACTTGGGCAACAGATCGGCATACGCGCTGAGCGCATACGCGGCCATCGGGTTCTGGTAGCCGCCGTGGGCATGGCTGGAGCCGATGCGCCAGGCCCAGCCCGCCGAGGTGTCGGTGGCGCCGCCCCAGGCGTAGTACCAGGAGAGCAGGTAGTGCGAGGCGTCCTTGCCGGTGCCGGCGGGACAGGCGGCTGGCCCCACGCAGTTGCCCACCTTCTTGAAGTACTTGTCGTACATCGCGTAGCGCAGGTAGTCGCCCATCTTCGCGGCCTTCGCCACGGTCGCGGAGATGTCACCGCCCTTGCCCTGCTCGTCGGCCCACTTGTCGGCCCAGTACGCGGCCTGCACCGCACGGGCGTCGGCGTCCGGGGCGTTGGTGAACTTCCACTGCCTCGCATACGACGCGTCACCGGTGAAGAGGTCCAAGTACCCGTTCCTGCCGCCGTACTTGAACTGATCACAGGTCGGCTGAGGCACCGTCTCCCACACCGACTCCTGCGCACCGCGCTGGAAGGTGTTGATGTACGACGGCCCCGTGTCGCCCGGCCCCGCCTCGCACTTGCCCGGCGAGTTGCCGTAGCCGTAGGTGTTGTCGACGTCCTGCAGCCAGTGCATGCCGTACACGTCGTCCGTGCCGTACGCGCTCTTCAGCTCCCCGGCGATCGGGTCCGAACCGACCGAGACCGACGCGTCGAGCTTCGCCGGGTACTCGTCCGGGGTGTCGAGCTCGGGCGCGTAGGTCGCCGGTTTTGAGGAGTTGTAGAAGGAGTTGGTCGGCTGGTCGGCGTGGGTCGGGATCATGTACTTCTCCATGATTTCCCAGGCGCCGTTGAACTTGGACCAGTGGCCCGTGACCTTGCCGTACATCGCCTGCAGCCAGAGAAGGTAGCTGTAGGCCTCGGACGTGGTCTCGTGGCCGTGGTCCGGCGCCTCGACGATCAGCGTCTCGACCGAGTGGTAGGGGATGCCCTCGGGGGAGAAGTAGCCGCTCGCCGGGTTGGTGATCTTCCCGTACAGCTCCAGGAAGCGGGCGTCGTACGCCTTCGCCGCCGCGATCTGGGTCACCGTGACCGACGCCTTCGCATGGCCGTTGGCCGTCGACTCGAAAGTCGCCGCGCCGGTACCGGAGTTGGCGGCGGTGATGGTCACCTGCTGTGCGGTGTTCCAGTTCGAGGGCGTGAAGGTGAGCGAGGCGTCACCGGTCACGGACAGACCCGAATTGCCGCCGGTGCGGGCGGTGGTGACCGTCACGTCGGCCGACGGTCGGGTCGACAGCTTGATGTCGTATGAGGCCGTTCGGCCCTGCTGGAAGGGGAGTTGGGTCGGTGAGGCCACCACCGCGGGACCCGAGGCGACCGTGATGCCGACCGGCGTGGAGTCCGCGGACGCGCCCAGGCTGTCGTACCCCTTCGCGAGGAGCGAATGACTGCCCACGGTCAAGCTGGAGACCGAGAGCGAGTAGGGTGCCGTCGTGTCCGTGCCCAGCAGTGTCGTGTTGTCGTAGAACTCGACCTTGCTGATCGTCGCGCCGTCCGCGGCAGCGGCGGTGGCCGCGAGCGGCACGGCGTCGCCCCGCGTGTAGACGGCGCCCGCTGCCGGGCTGGTCAGCACGGTGATGGGGGGCTGGTGGGCGCCGGTGCAGCTCGTGCCGTTGATCGCGAAGTTCGTGGGGGCGGTGTTGGTGCCGCTGTAGGCGAACTGCGCGCCGGTGGTGACCGAGGCTCCGGCGGCGATGCGCCCGTTGTGGCCGGCGTTCTTCACGGTGACCGACTGGCCGGACTGCGACCAGGTGCCGTTCCAGCCGTTGCCGAGCTTCTGGTTGCCCGCATAGCCGTACGTCAGGGTCCAGCCGTCGATGACGTCCGTGCCGCGGTTGGTGATCGTCAGGTCCGCGGTGAAGCCGGAGCCCCAGTCATTGGTCCGGTAGTCGACACCGCACTGAAGTGCCGCCGCGCGAGCGGGAGTCGACCCCGTGCTCAGCATGGTCAGGGGAAGCACCAGGGCCGCCACGACGGCCGTCCAGAACCGTCGTACGACTCTGCGTCTGTGTGGGGGATGCACGTGCTGGTTCCTCCTTGCGGCTCGGAGAAGTCAAGGCTTGAACCAGTGGGAGCGCTCCCATAGTGGAGATGGGGGTGCAAGGGGTCAAGGGGCTTGAAGAGTCGAAAAAGATTCGACGCGTTCCGTGAGTAAAAGTCAGCAACTCCCCTGTCCTTTGACGACACTTGGCGCTAGCTTCATGGACACCAGTGGGAGCGCTTCCATCAGTCGACGCGTCCGTCACGACGCGCCGGAGCTGTGAGGAGTCGCTCATGCGACACCCCCCGTGTTCAGTACTTCCAGCCGTCAATCGGCACCTCCTCCTTGCCTCTTGCGCGCCCTGCACGGACGAACCGTCAGCACCCGCAACCAAGAAGGAACCCGCACTCATGACTCGTACCAGAACCGCGATGCTCGCCGCCCTGGCACTGGTCGCCGGGGCCTCGGGGACCGCGCTCGCCGCGGACCCCGGCGGAATCGGCACGGCCGCCGTCCCCTGCACCGTCGACTACAAGGTGCAGAACCAGTGGGACACCGGCTTCACCGCCGCCGTGACGGTCACCAACCAGGGCGCCGCCAAGTCCAATTGGTCGGTGAAGTGGTCGTACGCCGGTAACCAGAAGGTCACCAGCGGCTGGAACGCCAGGATCAGCCAGAGCGGCGCCGCGGTGACCGCCACCAATGAGACCTACAACGGGACCCTGTCGACGGGCGGTTCGGTCAGCTTCGGCTTCCAGGGCTCCCACAGCGGCACCAACACCGTCCCGGCCACCTTCACCCTCGACGGCGTGACCTGCAACGTCGACGACGGCTCGGGCCCCACGGATCCCACCGACCCGACCGATCCCGACCCGACCGGCCCGAAGGTCGACAACCCGTACTCGGGCGCCAAGGTGTACGTGAACCCGGAGTGGTCCGCGAAGGCCGCCGCCGAGCCGGGCGGCAGCCGGATCGCGAACCAGCCGACCGGCGTCTGGCTCGACCGCATCGCCGCCATCAACGGTGTCAACGGCGGCATGGGACTGCGCGACCACCTCGACGAGGCCCTGACCCAGAAGGGGTCCGGCGAACTCGTCGTCCAGCTGGTGATCTACAACCTGCCCGGACGGGACTGCGCCGCCCTCGCCTCCAACGGTGAGCTCGGCCCGACGGAGCTAGGCCGGTACAAGACCGAGTACATCGACCCGATCGCCGCGATCCTCGCCGACCCGAAGTACGCCTCGCTGCGGATCGTGACGACCATCGAGATCGACTCGCTGCCCAACCTGGTCACCAACACCGGCAGCCGGCCCACGGCCACCCCGCAGTGCGATGTGATGAAGGCCAACGGGAACTACCAGAAGGGCGTCGGCTACGCGCTGGGCAAACTCGGTGACGCGCCCAACGTCTACAACTACATCGACGCCGGGCACCACGGCTGGATCGGCTGGGACGACAACTTCGCCGCCAGCGCCGCCGTGATGAAGGAGGCGGCCACCTCGGAGGGCGCCACCGTCAACGACGTGCACGGCTTCATCGCCAACACGGCCAACTACAGCGCCCTGAAGGAGAACAACTTCACCATCAACGACTCCGTCGGCGGCAAGTCCGTCCGCGAGTCCAAATGGGTCGACTGGAACCGCTACGTCGACGAGCTCTCCTTCGCGCAGGGCTTCCGCAACCAGTTGGTCACGACCGGATTCAACTCGGGCATCGGCATGCTGATCGACACGTCGAGGAACGGCTGGGGCGGCAGCGCGCGGCCCGCCGGTCCGGGCGCGACGACCGACGTCGACACCTACGTCAACGGCGGCCGCTACGACCGCCGGATCCACGTCGGCAACTGGTGCAACCAGTCCGGCGCCGGCCTCGGCGAGCGCCCGCAGGCCAATCCGGCGGCCGGGATCGACGCGTACGTATGGATCAAGCCGCCGGGGGAGTCCGACGGTGCCAGCCGGGAGATCCCGAACGACGAGGGCAAGGGCTTCGACCGGATGTGCGACCCGACCTACACCGGCAACCCCCGCAACGGCAACAACCTGTCCGGCGCCCTGCCCGACGCTCCGCTGTCGGGGCACTGGTTCTCGGCGCAGTTCCAGCAGCTGATGCAGAACGCCTACCCGCCGTTGTCGTAGTGCCACGACTGCGACTGTCCGTCCGATGTGGCCGGTCGCGCAGTTCCCCGCGCCCTGAGGGCGTGGCAGTCCGCCGGGGCTGGTCAGTTCTCGCCGGCCAGGCCCCGGCGGATCGCGAACTCCACCGCCGAGTAGTCGCCGTCGGCCCGGTCCAGCTCCAGCGGTGCCGCCGGATGCAGCGGCGGCTGCGCCATGAAGCGGGGGCGCGTGCCGTGGTTCGGCTGGGCCGCGTGGACCAGGAAGGGGTGGCAGAGGTAGACGTCGCCGGGCCGGCCGGTGGCGTGGGCGAGCGGGCGGTGCGCGGAGGCTTCGGCGACCTTCGGGCCGAGCTCCAGGAAGGACGCGCCGGCCTCGCCGTACGGCGCCAGGACCGGCGGTACGTCGAGATGCGAGCCGACCCGGATACGGGTCGCAGCGTTGTCCTCGGTGACCTCGCTGAACAGGAACAGCATGAGCAGCGCACGGTCCTTCGAGTGCACGTTCGTGTGCGGGAGATCAGCGCCCTCGGGCACGTAGCTGCCCTCGATGTGCCAGCCCGCGTCGTCCGGTTCCTCCTCGTGCGGGAACCGCAGCGGGAAGCTGCCCAGCGAGTAGCGCGACTGCCAGCGACCCTCACCCACCAGCATGTCGAAGGCCTCGTGCAGAGCGGGGGTGTTGACGGCGGCCGCGAACGGGCCCTGGGCCATGTCGTACACCCAGCGCACGGGGTCCTTCCAGGTGGTCGGGTCCTGAGGGTCGTACCCCGTCTCCCGCCACAGCAGCCGCTCGCAGTGCTCGGCGACGCGCGGCGGGAAGGCGCCCGCGATCCTCACGAACCCGTCCTCGAGGAAGCGCTCCACCATCTCGTCGTTCATCCGGCCATCGTGGACGACCCGCCATGCGTGCCGCACCCCCTTTTTTTTGCACTCCGTTGTTGCCGTTCCGGCAACGACAGTGGCCCCGCGGCGGTGCGTCGGCGCACGCTGGCCTCATCCGAAGGAGAGGCTGACGAGCATGGCGCACAACCACCACTCGGACCGGCACGCCGGTCACCACCACCACGACCACACCGACGTCGACTGGGCCGAGATGGGCCCGGAGCTGGAGGCGCAGGCGGAGCTCTTCACGCCCCTCTACGAGCACACCATGGCCTGGCTGGCCAAGCGGCAGACCGAACCGGGGCTGATCGTCGACGCGGGCAGCGGCCCCGGCGTCATCGCCTGTCTGCTCGCCGACGAATTCCCCGGTGCCCGGGTCGTCGCCGTAGACGCTTCCGAGCCGCTCCTGGCGCGGGCCGGTGCGCGGGCCGAGAGGCTCGGTGTCGCCGACCGCTTCGGGACCCTCGCCGGTGAACTCCCGGACGTTCTCGACGACTTGGACTATCCCGCCGATCTGCTGTGGGTCGGCCGCACCCTGCATCACCTCGGCGACCAGCGGGCCGCCCTCGCCGCGTTCGCCGCCCGCCTCGCCGTAGGCGGCACGCTGGCGCTGCAGGAAGGTGGTCTGTCGGCCCGGTACCTGCCGCGCGACGTCGGCTTCGGGCGGCCCGGGCTGCAGGCGCGCCTCGACGCGCTGGAGGAGGAGTGGTTCGCCGCGATGCGCGCGGACCTGCCCGGCACCGTCGTGGAGACCGAGGACTGGCCCGCCCTGCTCGCCGCGGCCGGCCTCAGGCCCAGCGGCACCCGCACCTTCCTCCTCGACCTGCCCGCCCCGACCACGGACCGCGCCCGCGCCTACATCGCCGCCACCCTGACCCGCACCCGCGACGGCATCGGCGACCACCTCGAAGCCGACGACCGCGCGACCCTCGACCGGCTCCTCGACCCGGACGACAAGGCGAGCGTGCATCACCGGCCGGATCTGTTCCTGCTGGCGGCACAGACCGTGTACACGGCCGTACGGGCGAAGTGACAACGGTCAGCGCCTGCCACTCGTCCCCCTCCTCGGTGCCTTGACTTCGAGAGCTCTCCAAGTGATGGACTCCCCTGCGTCCGAACTGCACACAGAACGTCACACGGAACGACACACAGGGGGATCACCATGACCGACTCACCCGTCGCGCTCATCACCGGCGGTGGCAGCGGCATCGGCGCCGCGGTCGCACGGCAGCTGCTGGAGGCCGGACACCGGGTCACCGTCACCGGCCGGGGCGAGGCGCGGCTTCGTGACTTCGCGGAGGGGCTCGGGAATCCGGAGGGTCTGCTGACGGTCGTCGGGAACGCGGCCGACTACGGCGACGTCCAGGCGGCCGTCGAGGCCACGCTCAAGGCGTTCGGCCGACTGGACACCGTCGTCGCCAACGCCGGTTTCGCGACCCACGACTCGGTCGCCGAGGGGGACCCGGCCGGCTGGACCGAGATGGTGCTGACCAACGTCCTCGGCCCGGCCCTGCTGATCCGCGCCGCCGTCGACGCCCTCAAGGAGACTCGCGGCCGGATCGTCCTCATCGGCAGCGTCGCCGGGTTCGTGCCCGGGCCGGGGAACATCTACGGGGCGACGAAGTGGGCGGTCACCGGGCTCGCCGAGAACACCCGGCGGCAGGTCACCGACTGGGGCATCGGCGTGACCCACATCGCGCCGGGCCGGGTGGAGACGCCTTTCTGGGACGCCCACGGCAGTCTGCCGCCCGGGCATCTGCTGACCGCCGACCAGATCGCCGACTCGGTGGTGTGGGCCGTCCGGCAGCCCGACGGCGTGGACGTCAACACCGTCGTCGTACGGCCGCTCGGACAGCCCAACTGACCTGACGCCCGGCTCGGTCACCGGCCATCAGCCGCCCCCGACGAACTCCTTCGCCAGCTCCTCGCCCAGCGAGGCCGCCGCACTGCGGCTCTCGATGGGCGAGACCTGCGAGTTCTTGAAGAGGATGTACGTCACGCCGGAGGCGGCCCCGCCGGCCGCCGGGTCGGGGTCGATGCCGAGGGCCTCGGCGGCGGCGTAGGAGGCCTCGCCGATGATCTGCTGCGGGCCGGTGTCGCCGACCACGGCGTACAGCACCTGGTCGTCGTGGATGACCGCTGCCACGCTGCCGCCCTTGATGCCGGCGGTGCGATAGTCCCAGGTGGCGCTGGGGCTGGGCACGACGACGTACGGCAGGGTGTCGGACCGCAGGGGCTTGCCGTCGGACTGGTGGAAGGCCGTGTCCGGGAGGAACCAGGGGTCGGTGGTCTCGTTGCAGTCGTCGGTGCGCCGGCCGTCGCAGTCGATGTCCATGTCGGCCGTCCAGAACACGACACGCTTCGTGCCGCAGACGGGCACGGTGGCCGAGGCCGTCTGGTCGGTGCGGTACTTGCTCTTCGAGATCTGTGAGCAGGACGTCACCTTCGCGAGCAGGTCGGCCGCGCTCACGCCGGCTTCTTCGGGTTCCGCCGGCCGGGCACCGGCGGGGAGCGCCGCGGTGGCGAGCAGCGCGGCTCCGGCGGCCGCGGCGAGGATCAGTCTTCGGGTGCGCACTGTGGGGGTGGCCCTTCCGTCGGAAAAGTCCTGGCTGATGGGTGATGGCTGATGGCTGATTGCGACGCCATGCCCCCAGTAGAAGACTGGACGTAGATAAAAGTCCGTATATGCCCCGATCTCCGGGAGGTGTCATGTTCGTACGCGCCGTGTATACGACCGGTGATCCCGCGAAGATCGACATGGCCATCAGGGCGATGAACACCCAGGGGCGCGACCTGCTGGAGGACCGTCCGGGATACCGGGGAGCGAGTGTCTTCGTGGACCGGGTCCTCGGGAAGCTGCTCGCCGCGAGCTGGTGGGAGTCGGAGCGGGCCCGGCGCAACAGCGACGAGGTGTTGCGCGAGCGCCGGTCGGCGATGCTGGAGCCGTTCGCGGGGACCGTTGCGGTCGACAACTACGAGGCGCTGGTCTTCCATCAGGTCCGGCAGCCACAGGCGGGCGGCGGACTGCGGCTCACCAGGCTGGAGTTCGACCCGATGGACACGGACCTGCTCGCCGACACGTTCCGGTCGACGGTGGTGCCCAGGCTGGAGACGCTCCCCGGACTCGCCAGGGCGTCCCTGATGGTCGACCGGGAGCGCGGGCGAGGAATGGCCGCAGCGGTCTTCGTCGACCAGACGTCCCTGGCGGCCTCCCGTGCGGGTCAGGCGGGGGCCAGGCACGAGGGCGCGGCCAAGGCGCACGTGTCCGTGATCGGGCTGGAGGAGTTCGAGGTCGTCCACACCGACGTGCGCGGTGAGTGACGTTGCTGACTGCGATCGGTGACCGGGGCGAGGCGTACGCGTCCGCCCGCCGCTCATACAGCTGAGCGGCGGGCGGAGTGCCGTACGGAAACGGGCGTCAGGCGTCGAACGTCGCCGGGTCGGGACCGAGTCGCCGGTCCTCGTTCAGCGCGCTGATCGCCGCGAGGTCCTCGTCGTCCAGGCTGAAGTCGAAGACTCCGATGTTCTCCTTGATCCGCGCCGGCGTCACGGACTTCGGGATCACGACGTTGTCCAGCTGCAGGTGCCAGCGCAGCACGACCTGCGCCGGGGTGCGGCCGTGCTTCTGCGCGATGGCGACGATCGCGGGAACCTCCAGCAGACCCTTGCCCTGGCCGAGCGGAGACCAGGCCTCGGTGGCGATGCCCTGCCCGGCGTGGAACTCACGGGAGGCGTGCTGCTGCAGATGCGGGTGCAGCTCGATCTGGTTGACCGCGGGGACGACCGACGTCTCGTCGATCAGGCGCTGAAGGTGCTCCGGAAGGAAGTTGGAGACACCGATCGCCCGGACGCGGCCGTCGGCGTGGAGCTTCTCGAACGCCTTGTAGGTGTCGACGTAGGTGCCCCGTGCCGGCAGCGGCCAGTGGATGAGGTACAGGTCGACGTAGTCCAGGCCGAGCTTCTCCAGCGACACGTCGAAGGCGCGCAGCGTGGCGTCGTAACCCTGGTCGCCGTTCCAGAGCTTGGTGGTGACGAAGATGTCCTCGCGGGGGAGGCCGGAGCCGGCGATGGCCTTGCCGGTGCCCTCCTCGTTGCCGTAGATCGCCGCTGTGTCGATGCTGCGGTACCCGGCCTCAAGTGCCGTCGCGACCGCCTGCTCGGCCTCGTCGTCCGGCACCTGCCAGACGCCGAAGCCCAGCTGGGGCATCTCGACGCCGTTGTTGAGGATGATCGGGGGGACCTTGCTGCTCACGAGCTCTTGATCCTTACGGTTGTCGTCAGGTGGTACTCACCATCGTCAACGATCACGGGCCCCCATGCATTCCGGACCGGAGAAAAAGGCGGGACTCACGCCTGATACAGCGCGTCGACCTCGCCCGCGTAAGCGTTCTCGATCGCCTTGCGCTTCAACTTCAGCGACGGCGTGAGCAGTCCGTGCTCCTCGGTGAACGGCTGCGCGAGGATACGGAACGTACGGATCGACTCGGCCTGCGAGACAAGGGTGTTGGCGGCGACGACCGCGCGCCGCACCTCGGTCTCCAGGTCGGCGTCGCGGACCAACTGGGCCGGGGTCATCTGGGGTTTGTCGCGCATCATCAGCCAGTGCTCGACGGCCTCCTGGTCGAGGGTGACCAGGGCCGCGATGTACGGGCGGTCGTTGCCGACGACGATGCACTGGGAGACCAGCGGATGGTCGCGGACGCGCTCCTCCAGCACGCCCGGCGAGACACTCTTGCCGCCGGACGTGACCAGGATCTCCTTCTTACGGCCGGTGATGGTGAGGTAGCCGTCCTCGTCGAGGGATCCCAGGTCACCGGTGGCCAGCCAGCCGTCGTGCAGGGCCTCGTCGGTGGCCTTCTGGTTGTTGAGGTAGCCCTGGAAGACGTTGCCGCCGTGCAGCCAGACCTCGCCGTCGTCCGCGATGTGCACGGTCGTGCCCGGGATGGGCTGCCCGACGGTGCCGTAGCGGGTGCGATAGGGCGGGTTGGCGGTCGCGGCCGCCGTGGACTCGGTGAGGCCGTACCCCTCGTAGACGTGGACGCCGGCGCCCGCGAAGAACAGGCCGAGCCGTCGGTCCATCGCCGAGCCGCCGGTCATCGCCTGCTTGATCCGGCCGCCCATCGCGGCCCGCATCTTGGAGTAGACGAGCTTGTCGAAGAGCTGGTGCTGCATGCGCAGGCCGGCCGACGGGCCGGGGCCGATGCCCCACGCCTTGGCCTCCACGGCGTCCGCGTACTTCACGGCGACCTCGACGGCCTTCTCGAAGGGGCCGGACTTGCCTTCCTTCTCGGCCTTGCGGCGGGAGGCGTTGAAGACCTTCTCGAAGATGTACGGCACGGCGAGGAAGAACGTCGGCTTGAACGCGGCGAGGTCCGGCAGCAGCGCGGCCGCGTTCATCTGCGGCTGGTGGCCGAAGCGGACCTTGCCGCGGATCGCGGCGACCTGCACCATCCGCCCGAAGACGTGCGCGAGCGGCAGGAAGAGCAAGGTCGCCGCCTCGTCGCCCTTCTTGGAGTGGAACACCGGCTCCCAGCGCTCGATGACCGTGTCCGTCTCGTACATGAAGTTGCCGTGCGAGATGACACAGCCCTTGGGGCGGCCGGTCGTGCCCGAGGTGTAGATGATCGTGGCGACCGAGTCAGGCGTGACCGCCTGCCGGTGGCGGTGGACCACCTCGTCGTCGAGGTGGGCGCCGGCGTCGTACAGCTCCTGCACGGCGCCCGAGTCCAGCTGCCACAGCTGGTGCAGCCGCGGCAGCCGGTCGATGACCGTGGCGATCGTCATCGCGTGGTCCTCGTGCTCCACGACCGCCGCCGACACCTCGGCGTCGTACAGCGTCCAGAAGCACTGCTCGGCCGAGGAGGTCGGGTAGATCGGCACCACCTGGGCGCCGATCGCCCACAGGGCGAAGTCGAAGAGCGTCCACTCGTACCGGGTACGGGACATGATCGCGACCCGGTCGCCGAACCGGATGCCGCGGGCGAGGAGGCCCTTGGCGAGGGCGAGCACCTCGTCCCGGAACTCGGCGGCGGTGACGTCCCGCCAGTTCCCGTGGTCGTCCTTGCGGCCGAGGGCGACATGGAGCGGGTCCTCCTGGGCATGCTGGAAGACGACGTCGGCCAGGCCGCCCACCGGCGGTGCCAACGCCAACGGAGGGTTGGTGAACTCGCGCAAACCCCGCTCCCCGCTCCGAATGGCCTCGGCTGACGCTCCGCGCAGCGCCGTGAAAGCTACCCCACCCGCGTTTCGGACGGGAGGGGGCCGGAAATCGACGGGCGCTCGGGTATGCACTGGTCAGGGCCGGAAAATGCGCTCACATAGGGAAGGGTCGGACAGAAAACTGACGGTTGAGTAAGTTTCGGGCCCGTAATCTCCACCGAATCTGTACGACCCGATTACCCGGTACGGGCCCTGTTGATCATGTCATCCCCTGCGAGCCGCCGTCTCCTCCGCCGTCTGTGCCGCCGTCTCCTCCGCCGCCTCCTCTGTCAGCGTGCGAGTGGCCGGAGGTGTCACCCCGGCCTTGGTCGCGGTCGGCCTCCTGACCAGCGCGAGGACCAGCACTCCGGCCACGGCGGCCGTCGAGCCCGCCACCACGGCCACCGAGTCCAGCCCGTCGGCGAATGCGGCGCGCAGGACGCCCTCCCCGAACGCGTCCCGCAGCGCACCGGCGCCGCCGCCCGCGAGGGTGTGGGCCGCATCCGCGGGCAGCGTGTCCTGCATCCGCGAGGTCAGCACCGTGCCGAACAGGGCGATGCCCAGGGCGTACCCGAGTTGCCGGAAGGTGTTCACCGCACCGCCCGCCATACCGGCCCGCTCCGGCGGTACGGCGGCCAGCGCGGCACCCGCGAGACCGGGCGACACCAGCCCCGTACCGGCACCCACCAGCACCAGCCCCGGTATCAGGGCGTTCGCCGTCGACCCGGCGTCCAGGACCGCCATGCAGTACTGGCCCGCCCCGATCAGCAGCAGCCCACCGCCGATGGTGAGCCGCACCGACACCCCGTGCAGCAGCCGCCCGCCGGCCGCCGCGACCACGAACGACGCCAGCGACAGCCACAGGAAGACGACCCCGCCGCGCACCGCGCTCATCCCGAGCAGGGTCTGCAACCAGATCGAGGTGTACGCCATGGCACCGAACGCCGCCGCGTTGAAGGCGAGAGCGCCCGCCATCACTCCGGAGAACGCCGGCCGCAGGAACAGCCGCGGATCCAGCAGCGGATCGGCGACCCGCCGCTCCACCACGAGGAAGCAGGCCAGCGCCAACGCCGCCCCGGCGAACCACACGAGCGTCCCCGTCGCGCCCCACCCCTGGCTTCCGGCCCGCACGGCCCCGTACGTCAGGGCCCCCGCGAACGCCACGAACGTCACCGTGCCCGCCCAGTCGATACGACGACCGCGCGCACCCCGCGACTCCGGCACCACCCGCAGCGTCAGCCACACCGCGGCCACACTGACCGGCAGATTGACGTAGAAGATCCACCGCCAGCCCGGCCCGTCGGTGAGCAGTCCGCCGGCGATCGGCCCCACCGCGGCCGCCGCCCCGCTGACCGCGCCCCATACACCGAGCGCGACCGATCGCCGCTTGCCCTGGTAGACGGAGCCGAGCAGCGGCAGCGTCGTGGCGAACATGGCAGCAGCGCCGATGCCCTGCAGTCCCCGGGCGGCGACCAGCATCCCCGGGCCGGTGGCGAGCCCGCACAGCAGCGACGCCACCGCGAAGACGACGACACCCGCGACATGCACGCGCCGCCGCCCCAGCACGTCGGCCGCGGCCCCCACACCCAGCAGCAGCGCGGCCAGAGCCAGCGCGTACCCGTCCATCACCCATTGCAGATCGCTCAGCGACGCGTCCAGTGCCCGCGCCATGTCCGGCAGCGCGACGATCGCGATCGTCACGTCCAGCAGCAACATGAACGTGCCCAGGCACACTGCCGTGAGCGGCCCCCAAGTACGCATGTCCTCATCTCCTCCTGCGTGCGTCTGTGTGAGTTGCGTATGCCTTCGTACGATGGGCCGCGAGCGGCCGATCGCGGCCATGTGAGGCGTTCAGGCGCCGGAACCCGACAGGAGATGCTGCCGTGAAGATGGAATCCGACATCTTCGACGAGCTCGATCTGCGACTGCTCGACGCGCTGGAGGTGAACGCGCGGGCCTCGTTCGCCCGCCTCGGCGAGGTGCTCGGCGTCTCCGACCAGACCGTCGCTCGCCGCTACCGCCGGCTGTGCGCCGAGGGCGGCCTCAGAGTGGTCGCCGTGCGCGACGCCGTGCGCCTCGGCCAGGACCAGTGGACGCTCCGGCTGCGCTGTGTCCCGGACAGTGCCCAGGCCATCGCGGACGCCCTCGCCAAGCGGCCCGACACCAGCTGGATCGGCATCGCCTCCGGCGGCACCGAGGTCATCTTCGGCACCCGTCCGCGCAGCCCGGGTGACCGGGACGACCTCCTGCTCGGCAAGCTGCCGCGCACGCCACGCGTCCTGGAGATCAGGGCCTACCAGATACTGCACCGCTTCTACGGCGGTCCCACCGGCTGGCTCAGCAAGTTCAGGATGCTCACCGACGACCAGAAGGCCGCGTTGCGGTCCGGCCCCGTCGCCGCCGGACCGGCCCGCATCGACGCGGAGGACGAGCCTCTCGTGGCCGCCCTGGAACACGACGGACGCGCCGGCCACCTCGAACTCCAGCGCGCCACCGGCCGCTCGGAGTCCGCGGTCAAGCGCCGCCTCACGGCGCTGCTGGCGTCCGGGGCGGTGTACGTCGACGTGGAGTACAACTCCGAGACCATCGGCTATCCGGTCGGCGCCGTCCTGTGGATCACCACCACCCCGGCCGCCCTGACCGCGGTGGGCGAGGCCCTCGCCACCCACGACGAGATCGCCCACGCCGCGGCGACGGCGGGGCCGTGCAGCATCGTGGCGACGGCGGTGGTGCGGAACACGGCCGACCTGTACGCGTATCTGAGCGGGCCACTCGGGCGGCTGGAAGGCGTGCAGCACGTGGAGTCGTCGGTGTTTCTGCGGCGTGTGAAGCAGCTGACGTATCAGCGCCCGCCGCGCTGAAGCGCCCCTCGCCCTAACGCCGGTGCAACCGGTCCCCGCCCGTCAGGATCGCCCCCGCCAACGCATCCGCGGCCCCCTGAGCCGCCGTCCGGCGCCGGCCGTGCACCAGCACGAAGTCGACCCGCCCCAGTTCCGGCAGCCCCGATCGTTCGGGCACCCGCACCAGGCCCGGCGGAATCAGGCCACGGGAGTGCGCCATCACGCCGAGCCCGGCCCGTGCCGCCGCGATCAGTCCGTTGAGGCTGCCGCTCGTGCACACGATCCGCCAGTCACGCCCCTGCCGTTCCAGCGCCTCCAGCGCGAGCGACCTGGTGATGCCCGGGGGCGGATAGACGATCAGCGGCACCGGACGGTCCGGTTCCAGGCGCAGCCGTTCCGCGCCGATCCACACCAGCCGGTCGTGCCAGACCAGGTCGCCCCGTCGGTCCTCGGGGCGCCGCTTGGCGAGCACCAGGTCCAGCTTTCCGGCCTCCAACTGCTCGTGCAGGGTGCCGGAGAGCTCGACCGTCAGCTCCAGGTCGACCTCGGGATGGTCGTAGCGGAAGCTCTCCAGGATTTCCGGCAGGCGGGTCAGCACGAAGTCCTCGGACGCGCCGAAGCGGAGCCGGCCGCGCAGCCGGGTGCCGGTGAAGAACGCCGTCGCCTGCTCGTGCACCTCCAGGATCCGGCGGGCGAAGCCGAGCATCGCCTCGCCGTCCTCGGTCAGCTCCACGGAGTGCGTGTCCCGGGTGAACAGCGGCCGCCCCGTGACGTCCTCCAGGCGGCGTACGTGCTGGCTGACGGTCGACTGGCGCAGGCCGAGGCGGCGGGCGGCCTGAGTAAAGCTCAGGGTCTGCGCCACCGCGAGGAACGTGCGCAGATGGGACGGGTCGTACATGCGCCGAGCCTAGCGCGGCTTATCGCGGAACGTGATGGCAGTCAGAGTGGTATGCCGGATTCCCGATCGCTGATCGTCGGAGGACGATGGGGAGGGCACGTCCGTGCCGGGAACCCGAAGTTCAGCGAAGCGACAGCCAGCACGACAGCGAAGTAGTGGAGCACAGTGAAACGCCTGCAATGGCCGCGTTGGATGCCGATAGACCCGTACATCCTGCTGCTGCTCGGAACCGTGGGCCTCGCGGCCCTCTTCCCGGCGCGCGGGACGGCCTCCGATGTGGCGTCCGGTGCCTCCACGGCCGCGATCGCCTTCCTCTTCTTCCTCTACGGCGCCCGGCTGTCCACCCGTGAGGCGATGGACGGCCTGAAGCACTGGCGACTCCATGTCACCGTCCTGGTCTGCACCTTCGTCGTCTTCCCGCTGTTGGGGCTGGCGGCGCGCGGGCTCGTCCCGGTGCTGCTGACGCACCCCCTCTACCAAGGGCTGCTCTTCCTCACCCTGGTCCCGTCGACCATCCAGTCGTCGATCGCCTTCACCTCGATGGCCCGTGGCAACGTGCCCGCCGCGATCTGCGCGGGCTCCTTCTCCTCACTGGTGGGCATCGTCATCACCCCGCTGCTCGCGGCGGCCGTGCTCGGCGGCAGCGGGGGCGGCTTCTCCGCCGACTCGGCGGTCAAGATCGTGCTGCAGCTGCTGGTGCCCTTCGTCGCCGGGCAGTTGCTGCGCCGCTGGATCGGCGGCTTCGTCACCCGGCACAAGAAGGTCCTCGGGCTCGTCGACCGCGGCTCGATCCTGCTGGTCGTCTACACCGCGTTCAGCGCGGGCATGGTCCAGGGCATCTGGCACCAGGTGAGCGCGGTACGGCTGGGCGGGCTGCTCGCCGTCGAGGCGGTGCTGCTGGCCGTGATGCTGCTGCTGACCTGGTACGGCGCCAAGGCGCTGCGCTTCGACCGCGAGGACCGCATCGCGATCCAGTTCGCCGGTTCGAAGAAGTCCCTCGCCGCCGGGCTGCCCATGGCGAGCGTCCTGTTCGGCGCGCACGCGTCGCTGGCGGTGCTGCCCCTGATGCTGTTCCACCAGATGCAGCTGATGGTGTGCGCGGTCATCGCCAAGCGCCGGGCCCGCGACGCCGAGGCCCGCGACGCCGAAGCCCGCGAAACCGAGGGCGCCGCACCCGGCCCCGTCACCGCGTCCGTGCCAGCCGCAGAGTCACGAACCGCGGTCGGTACAGGGACACGTTCCGGTTGAGCTGCGCCGCGGCGCCGCCCGTCTCCAGCCAGTTGACGTCGTAACTCAGGACGAGGCGTCCGTCGTCGCTCAACTCGGGGTGCGTCTGCGGGTTGTAGGCGGCGACCTGGCCGCCCTGCGGCAGCGCCGGGCTGAAATCCTTCGTCGGCCCGTGCCAAGGGCCGGCGGGGGAGCACGCCCAGTACGACGCGACGGTCGTCAGCCCCTTCGTGCCCGCGGCCATCGTGAACAGGACGTACGTCCCCCGCACCCGCACCACCGAGAAGGCGCTCCCCACCCCCGTGCGCTGCCCGTCCCCGAGCACCGCACGCGGCCGGGCACCCGCCCCGGCCCACTCGGAGCCGTTCCAGTACTGCCAGGCACCCGGCTCGCCGAGCCTGCCCTCGGGCACGCGCGCCACGTACGCCTGCGAGGCCGGCCGGGACGCGGCCTGACCGTCGTCGCCGCCGAAGACGTACGTCCAGCCGTCCTCCTCGGCCAGCGTCGTCCCGAACAGCACACGCCGGGAGGGATCCGGCACCAGCTGCTGGTCGAGAACCTTCACCATCGACTCGACCCGCAGGTCGGGCAGCGTGAGCGTGGCGACCTCGGTGGCGGTGGGCACACCGAAGATCCAGGGCGGCTGCCCGGCCGTGCGCACCCACAGCAGCACCCGCAGCACCTGCTCCGACGAGCCGGGGGAGCGGGGCTCGACGCGGGCCGCGACCGGCCAGCGCCACTGGTTCGGGGCGGGGTCGGGGAAGAGCGGCGTGGCCAGCGTGCTCTCCAGGCGTCCGTCGCGCATGACGACCGCCGAGTTCCGCACCAGGGGAGCGGTGGCCTCCCGCCAGGTGTGGGACTCGCCGAACGGGTTGGGCGGCGAGTACACCTGGCCGAGGTAGGTGTCCGAGAACAGCCACAGCACGCGACCGTCCGGCAGCCGCACCGAGTGCGTACCGTCGCCGCCGGTCCAGTCGTCGGTGCGGGACGGGTTGTCGCCGTACCGGGAGAACTCGCCGGTGAGTCTGTCGTCGGCCGACCAGGCCGCGACCGAATGCGGTGCACACGCGCCACCGCCCTCCCGTTCGCCGTCGTCCGGGAGGGCGGTGAGCAGCACGGCCGCGAGAACCAGGGCCAGCAGTACTCCCAGGCCGGTTCCCATGCGCTGCCGTGCTCGTGCGTCGTCGGGCACGCCCGGGACGTTAGTGGCCTCAGCGCACTTGGTCCATGGGCAGCCACAGGACGGTGTCGGAAGTGGCCGAAGACCTACCGCTCGTGCGGGCACGTGCCGCGGCCGTGAGCTCCGAGTCACCGAGCGCCCGGTTCCACACATGGACGTCGTCGATCGCGCCGGTCAGGAACGCCCTGCTGTCCATGCGCTGCCCGACATGCACGCCGAACGGCGAGTTACGGCTGACCGAACCGGCCACGTCCGTGGTGCTGATCGCCCTGCCGTCGACGAACAGCGTCAGCCGGCCCCCGCCGCGCCGCAGCGCGAGATGGTGCCACTCCCCGTCGTTGTGGGCGTCCCCGGCCCACACGGACGCCGTACGCACCGTCCCGAAGCCCTCCCGGGTGGTGATCAGGCCCCGCACCCGGTCGCTGTCCGGCTCGCCGCGCAGCCAGATCTGGGGCTGGGTGCTGCCGATCCCGCCCATCCACAGGAACGGCTGTTCGCCGGAGGCCGCGGAGTAGCGGAAGAACAGCGAGACCGTGAACTCACCGGTGCCGAGCGGGAGCCTGGACCGGTACGGCAGCCGTACGGCGTCGTTGTCGCCGTCGAACTCGAAGGCGTTGCCCAGCACGCCGTCCGTCACCTCGGGGCCGCCGAGCACCGTCGCGCGGGGTGCGCTCGGGGCGAGGTCCAAGGTGGTCGGATCGGCGCCGCGCCGCGGTCCCAGCCAGTCCTCGTTGAAGCGGGCGAAGCGGATCTCGTCGCGCGCGTCCACGGCGCCGCCCTCGTACATCAGGCCCACCGTGGACGCGTCCACGTCCACCATGTCGGAGTAGCCCGACCAGTCCTTGGTGACGACCTTGCCGCGGTCCGCGCTGTCCCAGGTGGCGCCGCCGTCGTAGGAGGACCTGACCATCATGGTCCGCCGGCGGTCGGGGTCGCCGGGGGCGGACAGCAGCATCCGGTTGCCCAGTTGGAGCGTGGCGCCCTGGACCTGGGGCGTGTAGAGGTCCGGAAGGTCGCGGAACGGGCCGGTGAAGGTGGAGCCGCCGTCCTTGCTGTACGTCTGGCTGCGATGGCCGAGATCGGTGCCGTCCTGTTCCCTGCCGCTGATCAGGATCGTGCCGTCCGTGCGCTCGGTGAGGGTCACCTCGGACGGCTTCTGCCGGAAGGTGCCGTCGGCCGCGGAGATGGGCCAGGAGTCGGTGGCGCCGACCTTCCAGGTGTTGCCGCCGTCGTCGCTGACGATGAGCGCGGCGTGGTTGGCGCTGACCCGACTGCCGTCCCAGGTCTCGGTGTTGACGCCGAAGACGAGACGGCCGGCGTGTGTGCCCTTGGTGAGCTGGATGCCGTGCACGGGGCCGGTGGCGTACCAGGAGTTCCACTCCTCCGGCAGTATCTGGTCGCTCAGATCGCGCGGCGCGGACCAGGTCGCGCCGTCGTCGTCGCTGTACTGCAGATGAGGGATGCGATCACACGGCACGGTGCAGCTGCCGCTGTCCGTGCGGCCCGTGTTGTACGTTTCCGCCAGCAGGATGCGGCCGGTCTCGCGGTCCACGATCGGTGCCGGGTTGCCGTGCGTGTCGCCGCCGCCCTTGGTGACGACCTGGAGCGGCCCCCAGGTGCGGCCGCCGTCCGTCGACCGCTTGAGCACGATGTCGATGTCTGCGGCGTCGCCGCAGTTGAGCACCCGCCCCTCGGCGAACGCCAGCAGGGTGCCGTCCTTGGACTTCACGATCGCCGGAATGCGGAAGCAGGCGTACCCGGGATCCTGGGACGCCTTGAAGAGAACCTGTTGCTCGAACGACGGTGTCTTGGTGGCCGGTTGGGACTCGGCCGGACTTAAGGTCGCGGCCGTCGCGAGGGTGGCGACGGCCGCGACCAGGGCAGCTCTGAGACGTGCGCGAACTCTTGAAGGCATGGTGCGGCCCGCCCCTTCATCGTCTGGTCATGCGTCCAGGCATCCGAACATTCGGACATCCCACGTCCAAAGTGCGCATCACAGACGTTAGTTGGGCTATCGCACACATCACAAGAACCGTGCACGTGTCACTCCCGTATGGAGTACTACTTTCCCTCGGTTGGCCCGCGTCTCGACCGCCACATGGGCCTCGAGGGCCTCCTCCAGAGTGAACTCCCCGTGCACGGCAGGCTTGACGGCGCCTGACTCGAACAGCTCCCACAGCTCCCGTCGCCACCGCTCGTACAACTCCGGCTCACCCTGAGCGATCCGGGCCATCTGGAATCCGACGACGGACTTGGCGCCTACAAGAAGGTCGTATGCCTGAATTGTCCCGCCGCCCGAACTGTAGGCCACGAGTCGCCCGCCCGGCGTGATTGCCGCGAGGGCGGGGCTCAGCAGGTCGCCGCCGACGGCATCGAGGACGTAGTCGACGGGGTCCCCCCAGTCCTCGTCCCGGTACGTGACCACCTCGTCGGCGCCGAGGGAGCGCACGAAGTCCGCCTTCGCCGGATCGGAGACGGCGCCCACGACCCGTCCCGCGCCCCGCACCCGCGCCAACTGCACGGCCAGGTGTCCGACCCCGCTCGCCGCCGCGGTGATCAGTGCCGCCTCCCCGCGCTGCGGCCGGGCGGCCTCCAGTGCGCCGAGCGCCACCAGGCCGCTGCGGACGAGGGCGACCGCGTCGACGGCGGTGGCGGTGTCGGGAATGGGGGAGGCCATATTCTCGCGCAGGACCGCGTAGTCGGCGTAACCGTGTCCGAAGCACAGTCCGGTCACGCGGTCGCCGGTGCGGAAGCGGCCGGCTCCGGCACCCACGGCCACGATCTCGCCCGCGACCTCGCCGCCCAGTGGGACGGGCCCGGTCGCCTCGGCGACCTTGCGGACCACGGGCAGCGTGACGCCGACGGCCTCGCAGCGGACGAGCAGCTCGCCGGGGCCCGGTTCCGGGACGGGGGTCTCCTCCAGGAACAGGGGGCCGCCGGTGGATTCGTAGCGGACGCGGCGCATCGCACCTCCAGAAGTCATTGGGAACACCAACGGTTTGGCGGTGCTGACGCTAACTCTCGGTCATGGGGAAGTCCAATGAATTCCAGATAGGCTGGCGGCATGCCCGAAGCGCCTCTCCCCGCGATCCGCTCCCTCCCCAGCTGGCTGCTCGGCCGAGCGGCGGCCCGGGGGCGTGCCCTGGTGGCCGAGGCGCTCGCGGCCGAGGGGATGAAGATGTGGCAGCACGTGGTGCTCTCGGCCGTCCGCGACCTCGCCCCCGTGGCGCAGGCGGATCTCGGCCGCAGCGTCCAGCTCGACCCCAAGGACCTGGTCGGGATCCTCAACGACCTGCAATCCGCCGGTCTCGTCCTGCGCGAGCCGGACCCGAACGACCGCCGCAAGAACGCGGTGTCCCTCACCGACACGGGTGCGCGCCTGCTGGAGCGTTGTGAGAAAGCGGCCCGCGAGGCCAATGACGCGCTCCTCGCCCCGCTGTCACGTGCCGAACGCGACCGGTTCATGGACCTGTTGATCCGGATCTCCGGCACGCGGAGCTGAGCGGGTGTCGTGCGCGAGTTCGGGCTGAGACGGGGCCCCTGTACGGCGCAGGGGGCGCTCCCCGCCGGTCGGGGCCCCGCCGCCGTGTCGCGGGGAACCTGTCAGGCCTGGGCGGCCGCGGTCCGCAGGGCCAGCCGGTGTTCGCCCGCGTACACGTTCATGGAGCTGCCCCGCAGGAAGCCCACCAGCGTCAGGCCCGTCTCCGCGGCCAGGTCCACCGCGAGCGACGAGGGCGCCGAGACCGCCGCGAGCACCGGGATCCCCGCCATCACTGCTTTCTGCGCCAGCTCGAAACTGGCCCGCCCGGAGACCAGCAGGATCGTCCGGGACAGCGGCAGGTCCCCGTTCTGCAGGGCGCGCCCGACCAGCTTGTCGACCGCGTTGTGCCGGCCCACGTCCTCACGGATGTCCAGCAGCTCGCCGTCCTCCGAGAACAGGGCCGCCGCGTGCAGGCCCCCGGTCCGGTCGAAGACCCGCTGGGCCGCGCGGAGCCGGTCGGGGAGGCTCGCCAGCAGTTCGGGTTCGACCCGGACCGGGGGAGTGTCGGCTATCGGCCAGCGCGCCGTCGTGCGGACCGCGTCGAGGCTCGCCTTGCCGCACAGGCCGCAGGACGAGGTCGTGTAGACGTTCCGCTCCAGCGTGATGTCCGGGATCTTCACACCCGGCGCGGTCCTCACGTCCACCACGTTGTACGTGTTGGAGCCGTCCACCGTGGCTCCCGCGCAGTACACGATGTTCTGCAGATCGTCCTGCTCGGCGAGGACGCCCTCGCTGACCAGGAAACCTGCCGCCAGTGCGAAGTCGTCGCCGGGGGTGCGCATGGTGATCGCGAGCGGCTTGCCGTTCAGTCTGATCTCCAGCGGTTCCTCGGCGACGAGCGTGTCCGGGCGCGTGGAGACGGCCCCGTCCCGGATGCGGATCACCTTGCGTCGTTCCGTGACTCGTCCCATGTCGTGTCTCAGCCCCGGTTCTGTACGTGCTGGTAGCCGAAGCGGCCCTTGATGCAGAGGTTGCCGTGGGTCACCGGGTTGTCGTGCGGTGAGGTGACCTTCACGATTTCATTGTCCTGCACGTGGAGAGTGAGGTTGCAGCCCACTCCGCAGTAAGCGCACACGGTGGTCGTCTCCGTCTGCGCCGACTCGTCCCAGGTGCCGGCCGCCCGCATGTCGAACTCCGACTTGAAGGACAGGGCCCCCGTCGGGCACACCTCGATGCAGTTCCCGCAGTACACGCACGCCGAGTCGGTCAGCGGGGCGTCGTGCTCGACCGCGATCCGGGCGTCGAAGCCGCGGCCGGCGACGGAGATCGCGAAGCTGTTCTGCCACTGGTCGCCGCACGTGTCCACGCACTTGTAGCAGAGGATGCACTTGTCGTAGTCACGCACGTACAGATCGTTGTCGACCCTGGGTTCCTCGCCCAGGCGGGCCGCGTCCGGGCCGAAGCGGTCCGGCTTCGCCTCGTACTCCTTGATCCAATCGGCGACTTGTGGAGTCGTCGACAAGTCGACCGAGGACGCGAGGAGTTCGAGGACGACCTTACGGCTGTGGCGGGCCCGTTCCGTGTCGGTCCGCACCTCCATGCCGGGCTCGGCCCTGCGGGAGCAGGCCGGGACCAGGGTGCGGGAGCCCGCCACCTCGACGACGCACACCCGGCAGGCGTTCTTGGGCGTGAGCGTGTCGCCCTGGCAGAGGGTCGGCACGTCCTTTCCGGCGGCCCGGCAGGCGTCGAGGATCGTCGAACCCTCGGGAGCGCGCACCGACTCCCCGTCGATCGTGAACTCCAGCAGCCGGCGCGGGATCCCCAGCGGTATCGCGGTCATTCGTACGCCCCCAGTCGGTCGATGGCGGATTCCACGGCGTTCCACGCGGTCTGCCCCAGACCGCAGATCGAGGCGTCCCGCATCGCGCGGCCGACCTCCCTGAGCAGGGCGATGTCAGCGGCGGCCGCCGCACCCGTGCGCTCCACGATCCGGTGCAGCGCCTCCTCCTGCCGAACGGTCCCGACCCGGCACGGCACGCACTGCCCGCACGACTCGTCGCGGAAGAACTCGGCGATCCGCAGCAGCAGCCGCGGCAGCGGGACCGTGTCGTCGAAGGCCATGACCACACCCGAACCGAGCGTCGTGCCCGCCTCCCGCGTGCCCTCGAAGGTCAGCGGGATGTCCAGCTCGTCGGCCCGTACGAAGCCGCCCGCCGCCCCGCCCAGCAGCACCGCCCGCAGCCCGTCCCGCGCCCCGGCCAGCTTCAGCAGGTCGCCGAGCGTCGCGCCGAAGGGGAGCTCGTAGATGCCCGGCCGCGCGACACTCCCCGACACGCAGAACAGCTTCGGGCCGGTGGACTTCCCCGTCCCGATCGCCGCGTACGCCGGTGCGCCCATGGTCAGGATCGGCAGGACGTTGACCAGCGTCTCCACGTTGTTCTCGACCGTCGGCTTGCCGAAGAGGCCCTTCTCCACCGGGAACGGCGGCTTCGAGCGCGGCTCGCCGCGGTAGCCCTCGATGGAGTTGAACAGGGCGGTCTCCTCGCCGCAGATGTACGCCCCCGCCCCCCGGCGGATCTCGATGTCGAAGGCGTACCCCTGGCCGAGGATGTCGTCCCCGAGCAGTCCCCGCGCGCGTGCCTGCGCGAGGGCGTGTTCCAGGCGGTGCAGGGCCCGTGGGTACTCGCCGCGCAGGTACAGGTAGCCCTGGTGCGCGCCGGTGGCGTACGCCGCGATCGTCATGGCCTCGACCAGCGCGTACGGGTCGCCCTCCATCAGCACGCGGTCCTTGAAGGTACCCGGTTCGGATTCGTCGGCGTTGCAGACGACGTAGTGGGGATGGTCGGGCTGCGACGCCGTGGCCTGCCATTTGCGGCCGGTGGGGAAGGCGGCGCCGCCGCGTCCGACCAGGCCGGAGTCGGTGACCTCGCGGATGACTCCGGCGGGGCCCAGCTCGAAGGCACGGCGCAGGGCGGTGTAGCCGCCGTGGGCGCGGTAGTCGTCCAGCGACGACGGGTCGACGACTCCGACGCGGCGCAGCAGGATCAGCTCGTCGCCGGCCGCCTGGGGAACCGCCAGCGCCGCGGACGGCTCCTCGGGCGCCGAGTCCGGAGCGCTCGCGGCGAGGACGGCGTCGTGCACGGTCGCCGGCGCCGAGACCGCCGTACGCACCGGGTCCCCGGCCTTGATCGCGAGCGCCGCCGGAGCCCGTTCGCACAGGCCCAGACACGGGCTGCGCTGCACGCTCACTCCGCTGCCGAGGCCGAGCCGCGCCTCGATCCCGGCGCACAGCTCGCTCGCGCCGGCCGCCGCGCACGCGAGGTCCGTGCAGACGTGGAGCACGGTGGCGGGGCGCGGCTTGACCGAGAACATGGCGTAGAAGGTGGCGACTCCGTACGCCTCCGCCGGGGGCACGGTCAGTCGCCGGCACAGGTAGTCGAGGGCGCCGTCGCTGATCCACCCGATCCGGTCGTTGATCGCGTGCAGCCCCGGCAACAGCAGGTCGCGGCGGTCCCGGGCCTCGCGGCCGCCCTTGGCCCACCTCAGGTCAGCGTCGGAGCGGTCGGCGCCCTCCCAGGAGGACTCCGGCGGGCCGAGCAGGGCGTCGACGGCGGCCCGTTCGTCGTCCGTCGGTTTGCTGTCGCCGAAGTGCAGGTCCACTTATGTCACCTCACGATGGTCGCGACGGGGAGCTTCTCGATCCGGATCGCCGACGCCTTGAACTCCGCCGTACCCGCGATCGGGCAGTTCGCCTCGATCGTCAGCTGGTTGGTGTCCACCTCGTCGGGAAAGTGCATGGTCATGAAGGCGAGCCCGGGCCGCAGCGCGGTGTCGATCCACACCGGCGCGACGACCGAACCCCGCCGCGAGCTCACCCGGACCTCCTCGCCGACCACCACCCCGTACCGCTCGGCGTCCTCCGGGCACAGCTCGACGAACTCGCCGCGCCGCAACGGCGAGGCGAAACTCCCGCTCTGCACGCCGGTGTTGTACGAGTCGAGCCGCCGCCCGGTGGTGAGCCGGATCGGGAACTCCTCGTCGGTGAGGTCGACCGGCGGATTGTGCTGGACGATCCCGAACGGCGCCGGCATCCCGCGCCGGACCGGGTCCGGCTCCCACAACCGGCCGTGCAGATAGGTCGGTTCGAGCTGCTCCGTGCTCGGGCACGGCCACTGGATGCCCTGGTGCTCCGCCAGGCGTTCGTACGTCATCCCGTAGTGGTCCGGCGACACCGACCTCAGCTCGTTCCAGACGGCCTCGGCGTCGGCGTACTTCCACTCGTGTCCGAGTCGCGCCGCCAGCTCGCAGATGATGTCGATGTCCTCGCGTGCCTCCCCGGGCGGGGTGACCGCCCGACGCACCCGCTGAACCCGCCGCTCGCTGTTGGTGGTTGTGCCGTCGGTCTCGGCCCACCCGGCGGTGGCCGGGAGGATGACGTCCGCCAGCTCGGCCGTCTTCGTCAGGAAGATGTCCTGGACGACGAGGAAGTCCAGCTGCCGCATCCGCCGTACGGCCTGCTCGCTGTCCGCCTCCGACTGCGCCGGGTTCTCGCCGATGCAGTAGACGGCCTTGAGCGTGCCCTCCTCCATCGCCTCGAACATCTCGGTGAGGTTCAGGCCGTAGTGGGGCTGGATCACGGTGTCCCAGGCCGACTCGAACTTCAGACGGGTGTCCGGGTCGAGGATGTCCTGGAAGCCGGGGAGGCGGTTGGGGATGGCGCCCATGTCGCCGCCGCCCTGGACGTTGTTCTGCCCGCGCAGGGGCTGGAGCCCGCTGCCGTAGCGGCCGACGTGCCCGGTCAGCAGCGACAGGTTGATCAGCGCGCGGACGTTGTCGGTGCCGTTGTGGTGCTCGGTGATGCCGAGGGTCCAGCACAGCTGGGCGCGTTCGGCGCGGGCGTAGGCGTGGGCCAGCTCCCGGATGGCGGCGGCCGGTACGCCCGTGACCTTCTCGGCGAGGGACAGCGTCCACGGCTCGACGAGCGCCTTGTACTCCTCGAAGCCGCTGGTCGCCCGCTCGATGAACGCCTCGTTGGCCAGTCCCGCGTGGATGATCTCGCGGCCGATCGCGTGCGCCATCGGGATGTCGGTGCCGACGTTCAGGCCGAGCCAGCTCTCCGCCCACTCGGCGGTGGAGGTGCGGCGCGGGTCGACGGCGTACATGCGGGCGCCGTTCCTGATGCCCTTGAGCGCGTGCTGGAAGAAGATCGGGTGCGCGAAGCGGGCGTTGGAGCCCCACATCACGATGACGTCGGTGTGCTCGATCTCCTCGTACGAGGAGGTGCCCCCGCCCGAGCCGAAGGCCGCCGACAGTCCTGCCACGCTGGGCGCGTGGCAGGTGCGGTTGCAGGAGTCGACGTTGTTCGTGCCCATCACGACCCGGGCGAACTTCTGGGCGACGTAGTTCATCTCGTTGGTGGCTCGGGCGCAGGAGAACATGCCGAACGCACCCCGCGCCGCCGCAAGGCCGCGGGCCGCCCGCTCCAGTGCCTCTTCCCAGGTCGCCTGCCGGAGCGGCTCGTCGCGGGAGTCCCGGACGAGCGGGTGCGTCAGCCGGGTGTACGTCTTCGGAGTACGGTCGCGTTTCCTCATACGGCGCTCCTCATGCGGCGCTCCTCAGCGCGAGCAGGTCCGAGATGGCGTGCACGGTGCGCAGGGTGGGCACCTGAACGCCGGTGATCTCCGCCAACTCGACGACCGCCGCGAGGAGTACGTCGAGTTCGAGCGGCTTGCCGCGCTCCAGGTCCTGGAGCGTGGAGGTGCGGTGATCGCCGACCCGTTCCGCACCCGCGAGACGGCGCTCGATGGAGATGCCGACCTCGCAGCCGAGGGCCTCGGCGACCGAGAGCGTCTCGGTCATCATGATCTCGATGACCTTGCGGGTGCCGCCGTGCAGGCACATCTGCCGCATGGTGGCGCGGGCCAGCGCGCTGATCGGGTTGAAGGAGATGTTGCCGAGCAGTTTGAGCCAGATGTCGTTGCGCAGGTCCGGCTCCACCGGGCACTTCAGGCCACCGGCGATCATGGCCTCGCCGAGGTCCAGACAGCGCCTGGACACGCTGCGGTCGGGCTCGCCGACGGAGAACCGGGTGCCTTCCAAGTGCCGTACGACACCGGGGCCTTCGAGCTCGGTCGCGGCGTACACGACACAGCCGACGGCCCGTTCGGGCGCGAGCACCGCACTGACCGCGCCGTCCGGGTCCACACTTTCGATGCGGTGGCCGTCGTAGGGGCCGCCGTGGCGGTGGAAGTACCACCAGGGGATGCCGTTCTGGGCGGCGACGACCGCTGTGGTGTCGTGCAGAAGGGGCTCCATGAGCGGCCCGCACGCCGCGTACGAGTTGGCCTTCAGGCCCAGAAAGACGTAGTCGACCGGGCCGACTTCGGCCGGGTCGTCGGTCGCGTGGGCGCGGGCGGTGAAGTCGCCGCGCGGACTGAGCACCCGCACTCCGTGCTGCCTCATGGCCGCCAAATGCGGTCCACGGGCGATGAGGTGCACGTCGGCGCCCGCGCGATGGAGCGCGGCTCCGACGTAGGCGCCGATGGCACCGGCGCCGAGGACTGCAACTTTCACTTCGGAACGCTCCGTTCGGTCGAGGGAGTACCGCGGAGGTGGCTGAGAAAGGTCCGACAGCAGTGGAACTCTCAAATCCTGTCGACGGAATATTGTCTACAGTATGGATAAGGGGTCAGCAAGGGTTCGCGCACGTTCCCGCACGCTCCGTGCCTCCCCGGACGGTGTTCGACCGTTCGTCGCTTGCTGCATACCGCTCACCGCATACGGTCGACGTGCCGCCTTCTCAAGTTCCCTCCCACTGCCTACCGTTCGGGATCATGAGTCCACCGGTCGCACCCCCGGGATGGAGCCGCTGGCTGGTTCCGCCCGCTGCTCTGTCGGTCCATCTGTCCATCGGCCAGGCCTACGCCTGGAGCGTGTTCAAGCCGCCGCTCGAATCCGCCCTCGGCCTCAGCGGCACGCAGAGCGCGCTGCCGTTCCAGCTCGGCATCGTCATGCTCGGACTGTCGGCCGCCTTCGGCGGCACGCTGGTGGAGCGCAACGGACCGCGCTGGGCGATGACGGTCGCCCTGATCTGCTTCTCGTCCGGCTTCCTGCTCTCCGCGCTGGGCGCGGCCACCGAGCAGTACTGGCTGATCGTTTTCGGCTACGGCTTCGTCGGCGGGATCGGCCTCGGCATCGGCTACATCTCCCCGGTCTCGACGCTGATCAAGTGGTTCCCGGACCGGCCCGGCATGGCCACCGGCATCGCCATCATGGGCTTCGGCGGCGGCGCGCTCATCGCCTCGCCCTGGTCGGCGCAGATGCTGGAGTCGTTCGGCAGCGACAGCTCCGGGATCGCGATGGCCTTTCTGGTGCACGGGCTGTCGTACTCCGTGTTCATGCTGCTGGGCGTGCTGCTGGTCAGGGTGCCGCGCTCCGAGAAGCCGGTCGGGGACGGGCCCGGCGTCTTCGACGGACCGCAGGTGTCCGCCCGTAACGCGGTGCGCACTCCGCAGTTCTGGTGTCTGTGGGTCGTGCTCTGCATGAACGTGACCGCGGGCATCGGCATCCTGGAGAAGGCCGCCCCGATGATCACGGACTTCTTCGCCAACACCTCCACACCGGTGTCGGTGTCGGCCGCCGCTGGCTTCGTCGCCCTGCTGTCCGCCGCCAACATGGCGGGCCGCATCGGCTGGTCGTCGACCTCCGACCTGATCGGACGCAAGAACATCTACCGCCTCTACCTGGGTGTGGGCGCGCTGATGTACGGGCTGATCGCGCTGGCCGGCGACTCGTCGAAGCCGCTGTTCATCCTGTGCGCGCTGGTGATCCTCTCCTTCTACGGCGGCGGCTTCGCGACGGTCCCCGCCTATCTGAAGGACCTCTTCGGCACCTACCAGGTGGGCGCCATCCACGGGCGGCTGCTCACCGCCTGGTCCACGGCCGGCGTCCTCGGACCACTGATCGTCAACTGGATCGCGGACCGGCAGGAGGAGGCGGGCAAGGACGGCTCGTCCCTGTACACGATGTCCCTGTTCATCATGATCGGGCTGCTCGCCGTCGGCTTCGTCGCCAACGAGCTGGTCCGCCCCGTCCACCCCCGCCATCACGTCCCGTCCCCCACCTCCGCCCCGGCGTCGAAGGAGGCCGCAGATGTCCAGCGACAGCAGTCCGCCTAGCCGGCGGGGTCTGATCGCCCTCGCCTGGGTGTGGGTGGGCGTACCGCTCGCGTACGGGCTCTACGAACTCGTACAAAAGGCGACGCAGCTGTTCACCGGGTAGGTGTTCGAGAAGTGTTCGGGCGTCCGATGGTCTGATGGAAGCCGACAACACGGGCGCCCGATTCCTGTGGCATCACTTGCAGTCGTACCCGCGAGTCACTGATCAGACTGGTGAATCCCGCTACCCGATGTTCGAGGGGACCACCATCGATGAACGGCTCGCGCATTGCCGCAGTCGGCCACTATCAGCCCGCCAGGGTGCTCACCAACGAGGAACTGGCGGGCATGGTCGACACCAGTGACGAGTGGATCACATCCCGGGTGGGCATCCGTACGCGCCACATCGCCGGGCCCGACGAGCCCGTCGACGAGCTGGCCGCGCACGCCGCCGCCAAGGCGCTCGCGGCTGCGGGCCTCGCGCCCGCCGACATCGACCTGGTTCTGGTCGCCACCTCCACCGCCATCGACCGCTCCCCGAACATGGCCGCCCGCGTCGCGGCCCGCATCGGCGTCCCGTCGCCCGCCGCGATAGACATCAACGTCGTCTGCGCCGGGTTCACCCACGCCCTGGCCACCGCCGACCACGCCGTACGGGCGGGGGCCGCGACCCGCGCCCTGGTGATCGGCGCCGACAAGATGTCCGACGTGACCGACTGGAGCGACCGCACGACCTGTGTGCTGGTCGGCGACGGTGCCGGCGCGGCCGTCGTGGAGGCGTCCGGAGAGGCTCACATCGGGCCGGTGCTGTGGGGTTCGGTGCCCGAAATGGGGCACGCGGTGCGCATCGAGGGGCAGCCCCCGCGGTTCGCGCAGGAGGGCCAGAGCGTCTACCGCTGGGCGACGACGCAGCTGCCGGCCATCGCCCGCCGGGCCTGCGAGCGGGCGGGCCTGGCACCCGAGGACCTCGCCGGCGTCGTCCTGCACCAGGCCAACCTGCGCATCATCGAGCCCCTCGCCGCGAAGCTCGGCGCGGTCAATGCCGTGGTCGCGCGGGATGTGTCCGAGTCCGGCAACACCTCGGCGGCGAGCATTCCGCTGGCACTGTCCAAGCTCGTGGAACAGGGGCGGATCACGACCGGGGATCCGGTGCTGCTCTTCGGGTTCGGCGGCAACCTGTCGTACGCCGGGCAGGTCGTGCGCTGCCCCTGACGCCGGTGTGATGTGGCCAACTCCCCGGTTCCCTTGGTCTTGTGCGCCGTAGACTGTAGACGAAAGACAATTGATACTGGCTTTCCGTGACGGTCGGCTACGCGACGCAGTCGCCCGGTGTTCGCCCAGGAGGGGACCGATGTTGTCGACAGGACTGCCGCAGGGTGCGGTGCCCAAGCTCGAACGGCCCGGCCCACTGCGCGACCGCGTGTACGAGGCGCTGCTCGAACTCATCACGACCCGCGCCCTCCAGCCCGGCCAGCATCTGGTCGAGAGCGAACTGGCAGGTCACCTCGGTGTGTCCCGGCAACCGGTGCGCGAGGCGCTGCAGCGGCTGAACACCGAGGGCTGGGTCGATCTACGGCCCGCGCAGGGCGCGTTCGTGCACGAGCCGACGGAGGAGGAGGCCGACCAGCTCCTCACCGTCCGCACCCTCCTGGAGGCCGAGGCGGCCCGCCTCGCCGCCGCCCACGCCGACAGCGCCGGCATCGCCGCCCTGGAGCAGCTGTGCGCGGAGGGCGAGAAGGCCGTCGCCGCCGACGACGTGGACGCCGCCGTCGCCCTCAACGCCCGCTTCCACGCGAAGATCATGGAGCTCGCGGGCAACGCGGTCCTCGCCGAGCTGGCGGCCCAGGTCGACCGGCGCGTGCGCTGGTACTACACGCCCGTCGCCCGCCAGCGCGGGCAGCAGTCCTGGATCGAGCACCGGGGCATGATCGCCGCGATCACCGACCGGGACGAACAGGGTGCCACTCAGCTGATGCGGGAGCACACCGAGCACACGCGGCGGTCGTATCACGACAGGGCCAAGTCCTGAGCCCTGCCGCGGAGTTCAGTACTGCGCGTTGTTCCCCGTGGCATCCGTGCGCGGACTCGCGAGCTGCACCCACGTGCCCATCTCCCGCTGCTCGATGCGGGTGACGCTCACGGCGAGGTTACGGTCCCGGGTCCCTGCGTCGGCGTACGGCTCGGCGCCGGTGTAGTAGAGGCGGCGTTCCGCCTCGACCGCCTCGCGGGCCTCGCTGAAGCGCAGATAGTCGTCCTGCCAGTGGAAGACGGAGCGCAGGCCGGTGATCACCACGACGACGCCGCCCAGGACTGCGGGCACCTCGGCGGTCCCGGGCGAGATGACCGCCGACACCGGGATCGCCGCGGAGATGAGCAGCAGCAGGGTCTCGGTGAGCCGGAAGTTGCGGCGTGCCCTGACGGCGGCGTTGTGATACCAGTCGTACGACCCGTTCGCCACCCGCATCGCATAGCCGGGCCCGGTGTCGGGCGACGAACGTCCGGACCTCGGGGGAGTGGCGGGGAAAGGCGCGGGCGCCCTGGCGGGAACAGGTGGTGAGGGCGTGCCGTCCGCGCTGTCCGCGGCCTGTGTCGATGCCGGTTCGTCGGACGAGGTTCCCTGAGCCATTCGCGCTCCCCCCAAAGCACCGCTGCTGGAGGGACAGGGTAGCCAACGGGAGCCCTTTGCACGGCACTTGCGCACCCTCGACGCACAGAGACGAACGGCGGCGGAGGACGTACCGATCTCGCCTTTGTCCTGTGAGTGGAGAAAGTTGATGGCAATCTCTGCGCAACTTCTTCCCAGCCCCGGCGCCCACTGCTACGTTCCCCTCGAAAGCAGGCCGCGGACGTGGCCGAAACCCGGCGCGCACAGGCCGATTGAGGCGGGGAGGGGCTCGTGAGACGTATGACGGCGCGACCCGCGAACGCCCATCAGGCCAAGCTGCTCAGGCTGCTGCGCGACGGCGGGCCCAACTCCCGGGCCCAGCTGGGTGATCAGATCGACCTGTCACGGTCCAAGCTGGCCGTGGAGGTGGACCGCCTGCTGGAGACCGGGCTGGTCGTGGCCGACGGACTCGCCGCCTCGCGCGGTGGGCGCCGTTCGCACAACGTCCGGCTCAATCCAGGGCTGCGGTTCCTCGGTGTCGACATCGGCGCGACCTCGGTCGACGTCGCCGTCACCAACGCCGAGCTGGAAATCCTCGGCCATGTCAACCAGCCCATGGACGTCCGCGAGGGCCCGGTCGCGGTCTTCGAGCAAGTCCTGTCCATGGCAGCGAAGTTGAGGGCCTCCGGGCTCGCGGAAGGGTACGACGGCGCCGGCATCGGCGTCCCCGGACCGGTCCGCTTCCCCGAGGGCGTACCGGTGGCACCGCCGATCATGCCGGGCTGGGACGGCTTCCCCGTCCGGGAGGCGCTCAGCCAGGACCTCGGCTGCCCGGTCATGGTCGACAACGACGTGAACCTCATGGCGATGGGGGAGCAGCACGCCGGGGTCGCACGCTCCGTGGGCGACTTCCTCTGCGTCAAGATCGGCACCGGCATCGGCTGCGGCATCGTCGCGGGGGGCGAGGTCCACCGGGGCGTAACGGGCAGCGCGGGCGACATCGGGCACATCCAGGCCGTGCCCGACGGCCGCCCCTGCGCCTGCGGCAACCGGGGCTGTCTTGAGGCCCACTTCAGCGGGTCGGCCCTCGCCCGGGACGCTGTCGAGGCGGCCCAGCAGGGACGGTCGGAGGAACTCGCCTCGCGGCTTGAGGCGAACGGCACCCTGACCGCCGTCGACGTCGCCGCCGCGGCCGCCGCGGGCGACTCCACCGCCCTCGACCTGATCCGCGAGGGCGGCAACCGCGTCGGCCAGGTCATCGCCGGACTCGTCAGCTTCTTCAACCCCGGCCTGGTGGTGATCGGCGGCGGGGTGACCGGCCTCGGCCACAACCTGCTCGCCGCGATCCGCACCCAGGTCTACCGCCAGTCGCTGCCGCTGGCGACCGGCAACCTCCCCATCGTCCTGGGCGAGTTGGGCCCCACCGCCGGAGTCATCGGCGCGGCCCGGCTCATCAGCGACCACCTGTTCTCACCCGCGTAAGCCACCTACGTCGTACGGCTCACCCGCACAGCGCCCCGCACCGCCCTGCTCTGCCCCGCACCACCCTGCCCCGCACAGCACCGCGCCCAGCTCCGCCCTGCCCTGAACCGGCCCGCACGCCCGCCAAGGGGACCTCATGGCATCAGAACCACCCCTGCTCAGCATGTCCGGCATCACCAAGTCGTTCCCCGGAGTCCGTGCCCTCGATGGCGTCGACCTCGACGTCCAGGCCGGTGAAGTGCACTGTCTGCTCGGCCAGAACGGCGCCGGCAAGTCCACGCTCATCAAGGTCCTGGCCGGCGCCCACCAGCCCGACACCGGCACCATCCGCTGGGGTGGCGAGGAGGTCACCCTCCGCTCGCCGATCGCCGCGATGCGCCTCGGCATCGCCACCATCTACCAGGAACTCGACCTGGTGGAGCACCTGTCGGTGGCCGAGAACGTCCACCTCGGCCATGAACCGACAGCCGCCGGGTTCGTCGTACGCGGCAAGGTCGCGCGGACGTCGACAGCCCAGCTGCTCAAGCGACTCGGGCATCCCGAGATCGACCCCGCCCGCCTGGTCGGGGAGTTGTCGGCGGCCCAGCAGCAGATCGTCTCCATGGCGCGGGCGCTCTCCCACGACGTACGGCTGATCGTGATGGACGAGCCGTCCGCAGCCCTGGACCCGGACGAGGTCGACAACCTCTTCCGCATCGTCGGCGACCTCACCGCCGCCGGAGTCGCCGTCGTCTACATCTCGCACCGGCTGGAGGAGATCCGCCGGATCGGTGACCGGGTGACGGTGCTGAAGGACGGTCGGGCCGTCGCGGGCGGGCTGCCCGCGAAGTCCACGCCGACGCGCGACGTCGTGGCCATGATGACGGGGCGCAATGTCGAGTACGTCTTCCCCGAGCGGCCGGCGAAAGACGTGGCCGCGGCCGGGAAGCCGCTGCTGGAGGTGCGGGGACTCGCCAGGGACGGCGAGTTCGAGCCGCTCGACCTGACGGTGCGGCCCGGGGAGATCGTCGGGCTCGCCGGGCTGGTGGGCTCGGGGCGCTCGGAGATCCTGGAGACGATCTACGGGGCCAGGAAGCCCACCGCCGGTCAAGTCCTCGTGGACGGACGGGCGTTGCGACCCGGAAGCGTGCGGGCCGCCGTGCGCGCCGGGCTCGGACTCGCCCCCGAGGAACGCAAGGCGCAGGCGCTGCTGATGCTGGAGTCCGTCACCCGCAACGTGTCGGTGTCGTCCATGTCCCGCTTCTCGCGCGGCGGCTGGATGGACCGGACGGCCGAACTCGGGGCGGCGAGGGCCGCGACCCGCGAACTGTCGCTGCGGCCCGACAACCCGTCCGTGCCCGTGCGCACGCTCTCCGGCGGCAACCAGCAAAAGGCCGTCCTGGCCCGCTGGCTGCTCCGCGGCTGCCGTGTCCTGCTGCTCGACGAACCCACCCGCGGCGTCGACGTCGGCGCCCGCGCCGAGCTGTACGCCGTGATCCGGCGACTGGCCGACGAAGGCCTCGCCGTGCTCCTGGTCTCCAGTGAAGTGCCCGAAGTGCTGGGCCTCGCCGATCGCGTCCTGGTGCTGCGCGAGGGCCGTGTCGTACACACCGCTCCCGCGCGCGAACTCGACGAACACCGCGTACTCGACCTCGTCATGGAAGGAAGTCCGGCGTCATGACGCAGCACGCCTCACCGCCCCGGGACAGCACCGGCAAGGTGCAGTCGGCCGGAGCACCGCCCGCCTGGCGGGGCCTGATGGCCCGCGCCGACGTGCGGACCCTGTCCCTGCTCGGCGTCCTCGCCGTGCTCATCATCATCGGCGGCATCACCAAGCCGGACGAGTTCCTGGACACCCGCAACCTCCAGCTCGTCCTCACCCAGGCGTCCGTGATCGGCGTCGTCACCGTCGGCATGACCTTCGTCATCATCTCCGGCGGCATCGACCTGTCCGTCGGCGCGATCGTCGCGCTCGCCTCGGTGTGGGCGACGACGGTCGCGACCCAGGAGTACGGCTTCGCCGGCATCCTGTTCACGGCGGTGATCGTCGGCGTGGGCTGCGGGCTCGTCAACGGGATGCTGATCGCGTACGGCGCGATGGTCCCGTTCATCGCCACCCTCGCCATGCTGGCCTCGGCGCGCGGGCTGGCGTTGCAGATCACCGACGGCAAGACGCAGATCGTCACCATTCCCTCGGTACTCGACCTCGGCGAGCGCGACGCCTACGTCCTCGGCATCCCGCCTCTGGTCATGGTGTTCGCGGTCGTGACGATCATCGGCTGGCTGGTCCTGAACCGCACGACCTTCGGGCGGCGCACGGTCGCCGTCGGCGGCAACGCGGAGGCGGCCCGGCTCGCCGGCATCGACGTCCGCCGTCAGCGGCTCTACCTCTATCTGCTGTCCGGACTGTGCTGCGGCATCGCCGCCTTCCTGCTGATCATCCTGTCCGGCTCCGGCCAGAACACCAACGGCAACCTCTACGAACTCGACGCCATCGCCGCCGCGATCATCGGCGGCACCCTGCTCACCGGGGGACGCGGCACCATCGTCGGCTCCGTGCTCGGCGTCCTGATCTTCACCACGATCACCAACATCTTCGCCCTGAACAACCTGCAGAGCGACGTCCAGCAGATCGCCAAGGGCGCGATCATCGTCGCCGCCGTGCTGGTCCAGCGCCGTACCGCAAGCACGACCTGAGGGTCGTACCGCTTCCGCTTCGCACGACCTGAGGAAAGGGTTCACCGCCATGCCAGAGCTCACCAGTCGCAGAGGGCTGCTGTTCGGATCCGCCGCCATAGGAGCCGGTGCCCTCCTCACGGGTTGCACGAGCAACGAGTCCAAGGACGAGCCGGCCGCGAACGACCAGCCGGCCGCCGACGACAAGCCCGGTAAGCAGGTCACCATCGGCTTCGCCGGACCGCAGGCCGACCACGGCTGGCTCAACGCCATCAACGACAACGCCAAGAGCCGGGCGAAGAAGTACTCCGACGTCACCCTGGAGATCACCGAGGGCTCCAACGACACCGCCGCGCAGATCGGCCAGATCGAGACGCTGATCAACAAGAAGGTCGACGTCCTGGTGGTGCTGCCCGCCGACGGCAAGGCGCTCACCCAGGTCGGCCTGAAGGCCATGCGCGCGAACATTCCGGTCATCAACCTCGACCGGATCTTCAACACCCCGCAGGCCTACCGCTGCTGGATCGGCGGCGACAACTACGGCATGGGTCTCAACGCCGGCCACTACATCGGCGAGAAGCTCAAGGGGAAGTCCGGCGCCAAGGTCATCGAACTCGCCGGCCTCGACAACCTGGAACTCACCAAGCAGCGCACCCAGGGCTTCGACGACGCTCTGAAGAACTACCCGAACATCCAGAAGGTGGCCCGCCAGGCCGCCGAGTTCACGGTCGAGTCCGGACAGGCCAAGATGGCCCAGCTCCTGCAGGCCCAGTCGAAGTTCGACGCGCTCTGGAACCACGACGACGACCAGGGCGTGGGCGCGCTGCGGGCCATCGAGCAGGCCGGCCGCGACGACTTCCTGATGGTCGGCGGCGCGGGTGCCCTGTCCGCCTTCCAGGCGATCAAGGAGGACGACGGCGTTCTCAAGGCCACCGTCCTGTACCCGCCGACCATGGCGGCGTCCGCCATCGACCTGGCCCGCGCGCTCGGCCAGGGCAAGGGCGTGGGTGGCATGGCCGAGTTCGAGATCCCGGCCTCGATCACGCTCTACTCGGCGGTCGTCGACAAAGCCAACGTCGGCCAGTACATGCCCACCGGCTTCAAGTGATCCGTTCCGCCCGCACCCCCCACGTGCGCCACCCCGACCAGGACGAGGAGGACACCCACATGGGACAGCCGCAGGAGCAGTCAGAAGGGACCGAGGCAGGTAAGCCGCCCTTGCGCGTCGGAATGGTCGGCTACGCCTTCATGGGCGCCGCACATTCCCAGGGCTGGCGCACCGCGGGCCGTGTCTTCGACCTGCCGCTGAACCCGGTTCAGGCCGTGATCTGCGGCCGGGACGCCGCCGCCGCGCGGGCGGCGGCCGACCGGCACGGCTGGGCGTCCGTCGAGACCGACTGGCGTGCACTCGTCGAACGGGACGACGTCGACCTCGTCGACATCTGCACCCCCGGCGACAGCCACGCCGAGATCGCCCTCGCGGCCCTGGCCGCCGGCAAGCACGTCCTGTGCGAAAAGCCTCTCGCCAACACGGTCGAGGAAGCCACGTCGATGGCGCGGGCGGCCGAAGAGGCCTTCGAGCGCGGCCAGGTGGCGATGGTCGGCTTCAACTACCGGCGGGTGCCGGCCACCGCCCTGGCCCGCAGCATGGTCGCCGAGGGCCGCCTGGGCACACTGCGGCACGTGCGCGTGACGTACCTCCAGGACTGGCTGGTCGACCCCGAGTTCCCGCTGACCTGGCGGCTGCGCAAGGAGCACGCCGGCTCGGGCGCGCTCGGCGACCTGGGCGCCCACATCATCGACCTCGCGCAGTACCTGGCGGGGGAGCGCCTGACCGGGGTGTCGGCCCTGACGGAGACCTTCGTACGGGAGCGCCCGCTGCCCGGCGGAGCCACGAGCGGCCTGTCCGCCGTCTCCGCCAACGGGTCCGGCCAGGTCACCGTCGACGACGCCGCCCTGTTCACCGGCCGTCTCCCGTCGGGCGCACTCGCCTCCTTCGAGGCCACCCGCTACGCCACGGGCCGCAAGAACTCCCTGCGCATCGAACTCAACGGCGAGCTCGGCTCGATCGCCTTCGACCTGGAGCGGCTGAACGAGCTCTCGTACCACGACGGCAGGGAACCGGGCGCACACGCCGGCTTCCGCCGCATCCTCGTCACCGAACCCGACCACCCCTACCTGGACGCCTGGTGGCCCCCGGGCCACGGCCTCGGCTACGAGCACACCTTCGTCCACCAGGCCCGCGACCTGGTCCACGCCGTCGCCGAGGGCCGCCGGCCCGAACCCTCCTTCGCCGACGGGCTGCAGGTGCAGCGTGTGCTGGCGGCGGTGGAGGAGAGCGCCGAGAAGAACGCCGTCTACACCCCGATCGCGGTCTGACACACCCCGAGCGGCCCGAGGAGGCTGACGCGCATGCCGCGTACGTTCACGCTGTTCACCGGCCAGTGGGCCGACCTGCCGCTGGAGGAGGTCTGCCGGCTCGCCCGCGACTTCGGCTACGACGGGCTCGAACTCGCCTGCTGGGGCGACCACTTCGAGGTCGACAAGGCCCTCGCGGACCCGTCGTACATCGACTCCAGGAAGACACTGCTCGACAAGTACGGCCTCAAGTGCTGGGCGATCTCCAACCACCTGGTCGGGCAGGCCGTCTGCGACGCCATCATCGACGAACGCCACCAGGCCATCCTGCCGGGCGAGGTGTGGGGCGACGGGGACCCGGAGGGGGTCCGGCAGCGCGCCGCGGCCCGCATGAAGGACACCGCGCGTGCCGCGGCGGCCTTCGGTGTCGACACGGTGATCGGCTTCACCGGCTCCGCGATCTGGCACTTGGTCGCCATGTTCCCGCCCGCGCCCGAGTCGATGATCGAACGCGGCTACGAGGACTTCGCGACCCGCTGGAACCCCATCCTGGACGTCTTCGACGAGGAGGGCGTCCGGTTCGCGCACGAGGTCCACCCCAGCGAGATCGCCTACGACTACTGGACGACCTGGCGAGCCCTGGAGGCTGTCGGCGGCCGCCCCGCCTTCGGCCTGAACTTCGACCCGTCGCACTTCGTGTGGCAGGACCTCGACCCCGTCGGTTTCCTCTGGGACTTCCGCGACCGCATCTACCACGTCGACTGCAAGGAGGCCCGCAAGCGCCTCGACGGCCGCAACGGCAGGCTCGGCTCCCACCTGCCGTGGGGCGACCCGCGCCGCGGCTGGGACTTCGTGTCGGCCGGGCACGGCGACGTCCCCTGGGAGGACGTCTTCCGGATGCTGCGCTCCATCGACTACAAAGGCCCGATCTCCGTCGAGTGGGAGGACGCCGGCATGGACCGGCTCCAGGGCGCCCCCGAGGCGCTGACCCGTCTCAAGGCGTTCGACTTCGAGCCGCCAAGCGCGTCCTTCGACGCCGCGTTCAACAACTGAATCACGCACCCGGCGCTGGTCGGGGACGGGGACCGGCAGCACCGCCGGTCCCCCCTCCGACCTGCGCAGATCCTGCTTTGTCCTTTGACGGGAGAAAGTTCAACCGAGTCCGGCGCAAGGGGTGTTCGCCCCGGCCGGACGCGGTTACCGTCCCTGAAGTGTTCAGGACACACACGGAAGCGTTCAGGGCACACAGAAGTGTTCACGGCACGTAGAAGTGCTCACGGCACGTAGAAGTGCTCACGGCACACAGAAATGTCATGGCACAGCCACCTCCGGGGTGACGGCGCACCCCGGCGCCCGCACCGCACGTCTTCGCACCCACCCCGTACGGCCCACCCGTTCCCGGAGGGACTTCGTGCACAGAACCAGACTCCGCAGCACCCGCACCCCGCGCCCCAGACTTCGCACCGCCGTCGCCCTCTTCACCGGCCTGCTCCTGGCCGTGGGCACCCCGGCGACCGTCGCAGGCGCCCACCCAGGCCACCCGGAACACGACGAACCGGCCGCCGAGGGGCAGTTCCAGCAGGTGCCGCTCGCCAAGGGCGAACCCGAGATGGGCGAGCCGATGTCGCTCGCCGTGCTCCCGGACCGCAGCGTGCTGCACACCTCACGCGACGGCACACTGCGCCTCACCGACCAGGGCGGCGTCACCAAGGTCGCCGGCAAGATCCCCGTCTACAGCCACGACGAGGAGGGCCTGCAGGGCGTCGGCATCGACCCGGACTTCAAGAACAACCGGGCGATCTACCTCTACTACGCCCCACCGCTCGACACCCCCGCGGGCGACGCCCCGGAGACCGGCACCGCCGAGGAGTTCAAGAAGTTCGACGGCGTCAACCGCCTCTCCCGCTTCACGCTGAACGCCAATGGCACGCTCAACACGGCCAGCGAGAAGAAGGTTCTGGACGTCGCGGCCTCCCGCGGCACCTGCTGCCACGTCGGCGGCGACATCGACTTCGACGCGGCGGGCAACCTCTACCTGTCCACCGGCGACGACACCAACCCCTTCGCCTCCGACGGCTACACGCCGATCGACGACCGCGAGGGCCGCAACCCCGCCTTCGACGCCCGCCGCAGCTCCGGCAACACCAACGACCTGCGCGGCAAGCTCCTGCGTATCAAGGTCGCCGAGGACGGCTCGTACACCGTCCCGGAGGGCAACCTCTTCGCCCCGGGCACCGAGAAGACCCGTCCCGAGATCTACGCGATGGGCTTCCGCAACCCGTTCCGGATGAGCGTCGACGACAAGACCGGCATCGTGTACGTGGGTGACTACGGCCCCGACGCGGGCGCCGCTTCGGCGACGCGCGGCCCGGCCGGACAGGTCGAGTTCGCCAAGGTCACCAAGGCCGCCAACTTCGGCTGGCCGTTCTGCACGGGCAACAACGACGCCTACGTCGACTACGACTTCGCCACCGGCACCTCCGGCGAGAAGTTCGACTGCGCGGCCCCGAAGAACACCTCGCCGTACAACACCGGCCTCACCGACCTGCCGCCCGCACAGGCCGCGTGGATCCCGTACGACGGCGGCTCCGTGCCCGAGTTCGGCAGTGGCTCCGAGTCCCCGATGGCCGGCCCGGTCTACCGCTACGACCCCGACCTCGACTCCAAGGTGAAGTTCCCCGAGGCCTACGACGGCGACTTCTTCGCGGGTGAGTTCGGCCGCCGTTGGATCAAGCGGATCGAGCAGAACGAGGACGGCTCCGTCGCGAAGATCAACGACTTCCCGTGGACCGGCACCCAGATCATGGACATGGAGTTCGGCCCCGACGGCGCGCTCTACGTCCTCGACTACGGCATCTCCTGGTTCCAGGGTGACGAGCACTCCGCGCTGTACCGGATCGAGAACGCCGAGGACGGCTTCTCGCCGATCGCCGAGGTGAGCGCCGACAAGACGTCCGGAGCGGCCGGACTGAAGGTCGCCTTCACGGCCACCGCCAAGGACGCCGACTCCCCGGACCTCACCTACAGCTGGGACTTCGGCGACGGCACCAAGGGCGAGGGCCTCAAGCCCACTCACCGGTACAAGAAGGTCGGCACCTACACCGCCACCTTCACCGCCAAGGACCCCGAGGGCAACACCGGCAACGCCAGCGCCCGGATCGTGGTCGGCAACACCGAGCCCAAGGTGAAGATCGACATCCCGGGCAACGGCGCTCTGGCCGAGTTCGGCAAGCCCGTGCCGTTCAAGGTGACCGTCACCGACCCCGAGGAGACCGTCGACTGCTCCAAGGTCAAGGTCGCCTACAGCCTCGGCCACGACTCCCACGCCCACGAGCTGACCAGCGAGATGGGCTGCGAGGGCACCCTGACGCCGCCCGCCGGTGACGGCGGCCACGACCCCAACGCCAACATCTACGGCGTCGTCGGCGCCAGCTACACCGACGGCGGCGCGAACGGCCAGGAGGCGCTCACCGGCACCGCTCGCACCGTCCTCCAGCCGCTGCACCGCCAGGGTGAGCACTTCAGCACCCAGTCGGGCGTGTCGGTCATCGACAAGACCGGCGCCAACGGCGGCAAGACCGTCGGCAACATCGACGACGGCGACTGGATCTCCTTCAGCCCCTACCGGTTCGACGGGCAGAAGAAGATGACCGTGCGGGCCTCCTCCGGCGGCGCGGGCGGCTTCATCGAACTGCGCACCGGCTCGCCCGACGGACCGCTGCACGGCTCGGCCTACATCCCGCCGACGGGCGGCTGGGAGACCTTCCAGAACGTCGACGTGCCGCTGCGGTCGCTGCCCAAGGGCACCACGGAGATCTACCTGGTCTTCAAGGGCGGCGAGGGCGCGCTCTACGACGTGGACGACTTCGAGTTCTCCAAGCAGCCCTTCAAGGGCGGCAAGAAGGTCCTGGTCTTCTCCAAGACCGCCGGCTTCCGGCACGACTCCATCCCGGCCGGCATCGCCGCCCTGAAGGAGCTCGGCGCCCCGGCCGGCATCACGGTCGACGCGACCGAGGAGGCCCGGCAGTTCACCACGACCAACCTCGCCAAGTACGACGCGGTGGCTTTCCTGTCCACCACGGGTGACGTGCTCAGCGCCGAGCAGCAGCAGGCGTTCGAGAACTACGTCAAGAACGGCGGCGGTTACATGGGCATCCACGCCGCCGCCGACACCGAGTACGAGTGGGAGTTCTACGGCGGCCTCGTCGGCGCCTACTTCGACTCGCACCCGGCCATCCAGAAGGCCACGGTCCGCGTCGAGGACCACGACCACCCCTCGACCGCGCACCTCGGCGACGCCTGGGAGCGCACGGACGAGTGGTACAACTACCGCACCAACCCGCGTGAGCAGGCCAAGGTCCTCGCCACCCTGGACGAGACCACCTACCAGGGCGGGAACATGAAGGGCGACCACCCGATCGCCTGGTGCCAGAGCTACGGCGGCGGCCGGTCCTTCTACACCGGCGGCGGCCACACCAAGGAGTCCTACGCCGAGGAGGCCTTCCGGGCCCATCTGCTCGGCGGTCTGCAGTACGCCACCGGCCAGGTCAAGGCGGACTGCAAGCCGAGCAAGGACTACCGGAAGATCTTCAACGGCCAGACCATGGAAGGCTGGAAGCAGGCCGGCCCCGGCAAGTTCAACGTCAAGGACGGCACCCTGGAGACCGAGGGCGGCATGGGCCTGCTCTGGTACCAGGCCAAGGAGCTGAAGTCGTACTCCCTCAAGCTCGACTGGAAGATGCAGGGCGACGACAACTCCGGGATCTTCGTGGGCTTCCCGGCCTCCGACGACCCCTGGTCCGCGGTGAACAAGGGCTACGAGATCCAGATCGACGCCACGGACGCGCCCGAGCGCACCACGGGCTCCGTCTACTCGTTCAAGTCGGCGAACATCAAGGCCCGTGACCAGGTCCTGCGTCCGCCCGGCCAGTGGAACTCCTACGAGATCAAGGTCCAGGGCGAACGCCTCCAGGTGTTCCTCAACGGAGTCAAGATCAACGACTTCACCAACAAGGACCCCGAGCGGAGCCTGACCGACGGTCACATCGGCCTCCAGAACCACGGTGCCGACGACCAGGTCTCCTTCCGCAACATCCAGTTGAAGGAACTGCCCACCACGGGCGGCTGAGCGGCGGCGGGCGGGGGACGCCGGACCCCCGCTCGCCGTCTTTGTCCCTCCCCCCGGGGTTCGCGCACGACAAGCACGACACGGAGGCTGCCCATGTCCGCGTCCTTCTCCCGACCGCGTGTGGGAGTGTGGCTGATCGGAGCCCGAGGCTCCGTCGCCACCACCGTCGTCACGGGGTGCGCCGCCGTCACCGCGGGACTGCACCCGCCCACCGGCATGGTGAGTGAGACCCCGGCGTTCACCGACAGCGGCCTGCCCGCCCTGTCCGACCTCGTCTTCGGCGGCCACGACACCCTCGACTGCCCCCTGCCCAAACGCGCCGAGACCCTGACCGCCGGCGGCGTCCTTCCGCCCGGCGTCGCCACCGCCGTCGCCGCCGAACTCGCCGCCGCCGACCGGGAGATCAGGCCCGGAGGCCCTGCCCCGGGCGACACCAGGAGCGAGGCCGAACTGATCACGGCCTTCGCCGATGACATACGCGACTTCATGCACCGCCACGAACTGGAGCGGGCCGTGGTGGTCAACGTCGCCTCCACCGAACCCGCGTCCCACGGGCCCGACGCCCCGCTGCCGGCCAGCACCTTGTACGCGCTGGCCGCCCTGCGCGCGGGCTGCCCCTACGTCAACTTCACCCCCTCCGAGGGCATCCACCACCCCGTCGCCGCCCGCGAGGCGGAGCGGAGCGGCCTGCCGTACGCGGGCCGGGACGGCAAGACCGGACAGACCCTGCTGCGGGCCGTTCTGGGCCCGATGTTCGCGCAGCGGGCGCTCGCCGTCCGCGCATGGTCCGGCACCAACCTGCTGGGCGGCGGCGACGGCGCCGCCCTCGCCGACCCGGCCGCCGCCGCGGCGAAGAACGCCGGCAAGGAACGCGTCCTCGCCGACACCCTCGGCACCGTCCCCGAGGGCGAGGTGCACATCGACGACGTCCCGGCTCTCGGTGACTGGAAGACCGCCTGGGACCACATCGCCTTCGACGGCTTCCTGGGCACCCGCATGATCCTCCAGACCATCTGGCAGGGCTGCGACTCGGCCCTCGCAGCCCCCTTGGTCCTGGACCTCGCCCGCCTCACGACCCGCGCCCACGAAGCCGGCCTGACCGGTCCGCTCGGTGCCCTCGGCTTCTACTTCAAGGACCCGATGGGGGACGGGCCGGCGAGCTTGGGAGAGCAGTACGCAGCACTGGTGGGCCTGGGGGAGCGGCTCCGCCGAGCGGGTGCCGGCGAGACCGCCCTGGGGGCGGGGCACGACGGGGCCGTTGAGGGGGCTGCGGCTCGGAGTGCTGGTCTGCGCGGGTCCGTTGAGGGGGCTGCGGCTCGGAGTGCCGGTCTGCGTAGGCCGGTTGAAGGGGCCGTGGCTCGGGGCGCTGGACTGCGCGGGTCCGTTGAGGAGGCCGCGGCAGGGGGCGCCGGGCACCAGGGTTCGGCCGAGGTGGCTGCCGCACACGGCGGTGATCCGCGCGAGTTGGCCGGGGAGGCTGTGGTGCGGGGTGTTGATGTGCGTGGGTCGGCTGAGGTGCCTGCCGCACACGGCGGTGATCCGCACGAGTCGGCCGAGGAGGCTGTGGTGCGGGGTGTTGATGTGCGTGGGTCGGCTGAGGTGGCTGCCGCGTGGGGCGGTGATCCGCGCGAGTTGGCCGGGGAGGCTGTGGTGCGGGGTGTTGATGTGCGTGGGTCGGCTGAGGTGGCTGCCGCGTGGGGCGGTGATCCGCGCGAGTTGGCCGGGGAGGCTGCGGTGCGGGGCGCTGATCTGCGTGAGTCCGCCGCGGAGGCCGCCGAACGGGCCGTCGATGCGCGCGAGCCCGCTCCGGGGAGCGGCCGTGAGCGGTAGCCGTGCCTGGGCCGAACTGCTGCGGCTGCCCGCCCTGTTCACCGTCCCCGGCGACGCGCTCAGCGGCGCCGTCGCCGGCGGGGGTCGGCCCAACCCCCGCACCCTGCTCGCCATCGGATCCTCCCTCTGCCTTTACGAGGCCGGCATGGCCCTCAACGATTGGGCGGACCGCGCGGAGGACGCCGTCGAACGCCCTCACCGCCCGCTGCCCTCGGGCCGCATCCGACCGTCCTCCGCCTTGACCGCGGCCTGCGTCCTGACCGCAGCCGGGCTCGGCCTGGCCGCCAGGGCCGGACGCCCCGCCCTGGCGGTGGCCGCCCCACTGGCCGCCACCGTCTGGGCCTACGACCTCGCCCTGAAGCACACGCCCGCCGGCCCCGTGGCCATGGCCGCCGCTCGCGGCCTCGACCATCTCCTCGGCGCCGCAACCACCGGCCGACCCCAGCAGGCACTGCCCTCCGCCGCCCTCCTCGGCACCCACACCCTCGCCGTGACGACCGTCTCCCGCCGGGAGACCCAGGGCGGCACGTCCCTGCCATCCCTGGCGGCCCTCGCCGCGACGGCCACCCTCACCGGGCTCGTGGCACGCGGCGCACGCGGAACACGGCGAACCGGGTCGACGGGCGCCGGTAAAAGGACCGCCACCGCCACCACCACTGGCACCGGCTTGGGCGCCGCCACTGGTACCAGCCTCGGTATCGCCACCCGTGCCGGCACGGCAATCGACGCCGGACGGCGGACGCTCGCGCCCGACAGGCCCGGCCTCACGCTCGACATGGCCCTGCGGACCGCCCTGGCCATCGCCTACGCCGCCACCGCCGGCCGCCGCTACACCCACGCCGTGCTCAACCCCTCACCGCCCCTGACCCAGCGAGCCGTCGGCGGCGGTGTCCGCGCCACCATCCCGCTCCAGGCGGCGCTCGCGGCCCGCGCCGGATCGGCGCTCACCGCCGTGGCCATCGCCGCGCTCGCTCCGCTCGGACGGAAGTACGCGAAGAAGGTGAGCGTCACATGAGCCCTCGGCCGCACCCGTGGCGGGACAACGGCGAACCGCTCTCCCCTCGCGTCCCCCTCCGCTTCGGTTACGGCACCAACGGCCTCGCCGACCTCCGTCTCGACGACGCTCTCGCCCTCCTCGCCGACCTCGGCTATGACGGCATCGGCCTGACGCTCGACCACATGCACCTCGACCCCCTCGCCCCGGACCTCGCCGCCCGCACCCGCCGCCTTGCACAACGCCTGGACGCGCTCGGCCTGGACGTCACCGTGGAGACGGGCGCCCGCTATGTACTCGACCCTCGCCGCAAGCACGGCCCCGCCCTGCTGGACCCCGACCCGGACGACCGCGCCCGTCGCGTCGACCTGCTGATCCGCGCCGTCCGGGTCGCCGCCGACCTAGGCGCCCACGCCGTCCACTGCTTCAGCGGCATCACGCCCGCGGGCACCGATCCCGACACGGCCTGGGACCGTCTCGCCGAGGCACTCACCCCGGTCCTGGATGCCGCCACCACCGCCGGCGTCCCCCTCGCCGTCGAACCCGAACCCGGTCACCTCCTCGCCACCCTCGCCGACTTCCACCGACTCCGCCGCACCCTCGGCGACCCGGACCACCTCGGCCTCACCCTCGACATCGGCCACTGCCAGTGCCTCGAACCCCTCTCTCCCACCGACTGCATACGCGCCGCCGCCCCTTGGCTCCGGCACGTCCAGATCGAGGACATGCGCCGCGGCATCCATGAACACCTCCCCTTCGGCGACGGCGAGATCGACTTCCCACCCGTCCTCGCCGCCCTCGCCGCCACCGGATACCAAGGTCTGACCGTCGTCGAACTGCCCCGCCACTCCCACGCGGGCCCTCACTTCGCCGAACTCTCCCTCCCGTTCCTCCGCAGCGCCGAGGCCACGGCCCTCAGATCTCCCCTCCCTGTCCCCTCGCACGGCGATCCCTCCGCCACCCCTGAAGGGAGCACCTCATGACCCAGCCCCGCATCAGCCCGGCGACCCCGGGCGCGGACACCGAGAGCCACCCGCCCACGAACCCCCGGGCCGACACGGAACCCCGGCGCGACACCGTGCCACCGTCCCGTCCCGTGACCACGGGCCTCGCCCTGACCCCGCCGGCCGAGTTGCGCGGCCAGGTCACCGCCCACCTCGACGCCACCGGCCGTGGCTGGCTGCACCGTGCCCTCGACGAGGCCGCCGCCCACCCCGGCACCCACGGGCCCATCTCCGTATGGGAGTTGCGCATCGCCGAGGCGGGCCGCCGCTGCGGTTCCGAGTGCGCCGATGCCGCCCGCGTCCTCATCCTGCACGCGGCCGGCGCCGACACCGACGCCCTCACGCGGGTCTACTTCCAGGGCACCGCCGCCGAACGCCGCGCCGTCCTGCACGCGCTGCCCCACCTCGTGCCCGGCCCCGAGGCCCTCCCCCTCGTCGAGGACGCCCTGCGCACCAACGACACGAGCCTCCTTTCTGCCGCCGTCGGCCCCTACGCCGCCCGGCACCTGGACGCTCACCAGTGGCGCCACGCCGTACTGAAGTGCCTGTTCACCGGTGTGCCGGTCGACACGGTCGCCGAGCTGGACCGTCGTGCCCGCGACGATGCGGAACTCGCCCGCATGCTCGGCGACTACGCGGCCGAACGCACCGCCGCAGGCCGTCCGGTCCCCGAGGACCTGGACCGCGTCCTGACCCTGACCGATCCCACGGCCACAACGCCGGCCCCCCACGGCCCCTGCGGCACCGACGGCACCGACGGCAAGGAGTCCTGATGCGCCTCTTCGACCCCCACATCCACATGACGTCGCGCACCACCGACGACTACGAGGCCATGCACGCCGCCGGCATCCGCGCCGTCGTCGAGCCCTCCTTCTGGCTCGGCCAACCCCGCACCTCTCCGGCCTCCTTCCTCGACTACTTCGACTCCCTCCTCGGCTGGGAGCCCTTCCGCGCCGCCCAGTACGGCATCGCCCACCACTGCACGCTCGCCCTCAACCCCAAGGAGGCGAACGACCCGCGCTGTGTCCCCGTCCTCGACGAACTGCCCCGCTATCTCGTCAAGGACCAGGTCGTCGCCGTCGGCGAGATCGGCTACGACTCGATGACCCCTGCCGAGGACACCGCCCTCGCCGCCCAGCTCCAGCTCGCCGCCGCACACGAACTGCCCGCACTCGTCCACACCCCGCACCGAGACAAGCTGGCGGGCCTGCGTCGCACCCTCGACGTAGTCCGGGAGTCCGTACTGCCCCCGGACCGCGTCCTGGTCGACCACCTCAACGAGACCACGGTCAAGGAGGCCAAGGACAGCGGCTGCTGGCTCGGCTTCTCCGTCTATCCCGACACCAAGATGGACGAGGAGCGGATGGTCGCGATCCTCCGCGAGTACGGACCCGAGCAGGTGCTGGTGAACTCCGCCGCCGACTGGGGCAGGAGCGACCCCCTGAAGACCCGCAAGGTGGCCGACCTGATGCTCGCCGAAGGCTTCGGCGAGGATGACGTCGACCAGGTGCTGTGGCGCAACCCCGTCGCCTTCTACGGACTCAGCGGCCGTCTCACCCTGGACGTCGCGACCCCGGAGACGACCCACGAGGGCAACTCCATCCTCCGCGGCGCCCCGAAGGACCCCCAGGAATCGGCCGCCGCCCCGGCCCCGGGGGCGTGACCCATGCGCTTCCGCCACCCCGACGGCTCCACCGTCCACCTCGCCTACTGCACCAACGTCCACCCGGCCGAGACCCTCGACGGCGTCCTCGCCCAACTCCGCGACCACTGCGAACCCGTCCGCCGACGGCTCGGCCGCGACCGGCTCGGCATCGGCCTGTGGCTCGCCAAGGACGCCGCACACGCCCTCGTCACCGACCCGTCCGCCCTGCGCGGTCTGCGGACGGAACTCGACAGACGCGGTCTCGAGGTCGTCACCCTCAACGGCTTCCCGTATGAAGGCTTCGGTGCCGAAGAGGTCAAGTACCGCGTCTACAAGCCGGACTGGACCGACCCCGAGCGCCTCGACCACACCACCGCCCTGGCCCGGGTCCTCGCCGGTCTGCTCCCCGACGACGTCACTGAAGGCAGCATCTCCACACTGCCCCTCGCCTGGCGCACCGTCTATGACGGGCGCGGTGCCGAGGCCGCCCGCACCGCTCTGCTCACCCTCGCTCAACGTCTTGATGCCTTGCGTGAGTTGACCGGCCGTGACATCCGCGTCGGCCTCGAACCCGAGCCCGGCTGCACCGTGGAGACCACCGGCGATGCCATCGCCCCGCTCACCGCGATCGGCCACGACCGCATCGGCATCTGCGTCGACACCTGTCACCTCGCCACCTCCTTCGAAGACCCGCACACCGCGCTGGACACGCTCGCCGAAGCCGGCGTTCCCGTCGTCAAGTCCCAGCTCTCGGCCGCCCTGCACGCCGAACACCCCCATCTCCCCGAGGTCCGCGAGGCACTCGCCGCCTTCGACGAGCCCCGCTTCCTGCACCAGACCCGCACCGCCACCGCCGCCGGCCTGCGCGGTACCGACGACCTGGGCGAGGCGCTCAAGAGCGACGCCCTGCCCGACGCCTCGCCGTGGCGCGCCCACTTCCATGTCCCGCTCCACGCGGCCCCCGCCGCGCCCCTCACCTCCACACTCCCCGTACTCAAGGCGGCGCTGACCCGCCTGGTCGGCGGACCGCACCCGCTCACCCGCCATCTCGAGGTCGAGACCTACACCTGGCAGGCACTCCCGGCCGAGCTGCGACCCCGTGCCCGCAGTCAGCTCGCCGACGGCATCGCCGCCGAACTCACCCTGGCCCGCGACCTGTTGTCGGACCTCGGCCTGAAGGAGCTGCCATGACCGAGCAACCGGAGGCTGCGCGAACCGAGCGACCGGAAGCCGCAAGTTCCGAACGACCGGATCCGGCAGTCCCGGCCACCGGTCAAGCACCCCTGGCGCAGGACGTCACCGTCGCACGCCAACCCACCCCTCTCCTCGTCCTCGACGTCGTCGGCCTCACCCCCCGCCTCCTCGACCACATGCCCCATCTCAAGACCCTCGCCCAGTCCGGCTCCCATGCGCCGCTGGGCACCGTCCTGCCCGCTGTCACCTGCGCCGCCCAGTCCACGTTCCTGACCGGCACCCATCCGTCGGAGCACGGCATCGTCGGCAACGGCTGGTACTTCCGCGACCTCGGCGACGTACTCCTGTGGCGCCAGCACAACGGACTGGTCGCCGGTGACAAACTCTGGGACGCAGCCCGCCGCGCCCACCCCGGCTACACCGTCGCCAACATCTGCTGGTGGTACGCGATGGGCGCCGACACCGACATCACCATCACCCCCCGTCCGATCTACTACTCCGACGGCCGCAAGGAACCCGACTGCTACACCCGGCCGCCCGCCCTGCACGACGAACTCACCGAGAAGCTGGGTACCTTCCCGCTCTTCCACTTCTGGGGCCCCGGCGCCGACCTCGTCTCCAGTCGCTGGATCATCGACGCGACCCGTCACATCCTCCGCACCCGGCACCCCGACCTGGCCCTCTGCTACCTCCCTCACCTCGACTACGACCTGCAGCGCTTCGGCCCCGACGACCCTCGCTCGCTGAAGGCGGCCGCCGACCTGGACAGGGCCATGGCCCCGCTCCTGGACGACGCCCGAGCGGAGGGCCGTACCGTGGTCGCGCTCTCCGAGTACGGCATCACTCGCGCGGACCGACCCGTGGACATCAACCGGGCCCTGCGGCGGGCAGGCCTGCTGGAGGTGCACACCCAGGACGGCATGGAGTACCTCGACCCGATGGCGTCACGTGCCTTCGCCGTCGCCGACCACCAGATCGCGCATGTCTACGTACGCCGGCCGGAAGACCTCGACGAGACCCGGGCGGCACTGGACGGACTGCCCGGCATCGAGCAACTCCTCGACGACGAGGGCAAGAAGGCCCACCATCTCGACCATCCGCGCTCCGGCGAGCTCGTCGCCGTCGCGGAGCCGGACGCCTGGTTCACGTACTACTACTGGCTGGACGAAGCCCGCGCGCCCGACTTCGCGCGACTCGTCGAGATCCACCGCAAACCCGGCTACGACCCGGTCGAACTCTTCATGGATCCTCTCGACCCCTACGTCAAGGTCAAGGCGGCTACCGCGCTGGCGCGTAAGAAACTCGGCCTGCGTTACCGCATGGCGGTCGTGCCTCTGGATCCGTCACCTATTCGCGGCAGCCACGGCCGCCTTCCTGCGAGCGACGACGACGGTCCGCTCCTCATCTGCTCCACCCCCCGCGCTGTCGGCGACCGCATCGCGGCCACCGATGTGAAGTCACTCCTGCTCCAACTCGCCGGTCTCGGCTGACGGATCAGGGCCGGCACACACCAACTCGCCGGTCCCGTCGACCCGTCTCTTCCGACTGGTCACAAGTGAAGCACTCACCACTGACAACGGCTTTCGATCACAGGGAGTTCCAGGCATGAGCCGCTTTTCCCAGACGGACCCCGAACTCACCCACCGCCTCACCAGACGAGGCATGCTCGGCGTCGCGGCGGGCACCACGGCCGCCGCGCTGCTGGGCGCCGCGGCAGCGCCCGCGACCGCCGCACCGGACACCGCATCCGCAACGGCTTCCGCCGACCGCGGTCACGGGCATGGCCACGGCCGCGGCCGTCCCGTTCTCCCGCCCGGCCGCCTCGGCATCCAGCTCTACAGCCTGCGCGACAAGGTCTCCACGCTCGGCTTCGCCCCCGTCTTCGCGGAACTGGAGAAGTACGGCTACGACGAGGTCGAGTTCGCCGGCTACACCCAGGGCTCGGCCGGCCCGATCACGCTAGCCCAGCTCAAGCGGCTGGCGCGGAACCACGGCCTGAATCCGATCGGCAGCCACGTCGGCTACTACTCCGACGACCCGGGCGCCTACACCTTCGCCCAGAACCTCACCAAGATCCTCGACGACGCCCAGGCCCTCGGCCTGAAGCACATAGGTACCGCCTCCGGGCCGTTCCGCTACGGCTCCACCGTCGACGCCTGGAAGCGCGCCGCCGAGGAGTTCAACACCTACGGCGCGGCGGCGAGGGCGCGCGGCATGAAGTTCTACCAGCACAACCACTCCGAGGAGTTCTCCTTCGCCACCGACAACCCCAAGGTCCGTCTCTACGACGTGCTGCTCGCCGAGACCGACCCCGACCTCGTCTTCCTGGAGATGGACATCTTCTGGGCGTACTCGGGCCAGTTCCGCTTCTCGAAGCGGCCCGACGGCTCGGCGGCTCCCTTCGAGCCGCTCGACTACGTGCTGAAGCAGCCGCACCGCTACCCGCTCTTCCACGTCAAGGACGGTGTGAGCGACCCGTCCAACCAGTACGGTTATGACATGGTCGACGTCGGCGACGGCGACATCGACTACAAGCGGTTCATCTCCGCCGTGACGAAGCTGCGCGGTCAGCGATTCGCCCATCACTGGCAGGCGGAACACGACAACCCGACCGAGTCCCTCACGTTCGCACGCCGTTCGAGCGAGCATCTCCATTCGCTGCGGGAGAAGTGCTGACCGTCATGACGACATGAGGAGGCCCTCCCCAGGACGGGGAGGGCCTCCTGTCGTTCGCGGTCTGTCAGCGTGCGGGATGTGGCATCGCGGTGCGGCCCGGCGCCGGGTTGCGGCCGGGCTGTCGCAACAGCAACGCGATCCCCGCCGCCACGATCGACACGCCGCCGGCGAGCGCGTACGCGCCGTCGTAGCCCCACGCCGCGACCACCATGGAGCCGAGACCGCCGCCGAACAGGCCGCTGATGAGCTTGCCGCTGTAGACGAGGCCGTAGTTGGTTGCGTTGTAGTTCTCTCCGAAGTAGTCCGGGGTGAGCGCCGCGAAGAGCGGGTAGAACGCGCCGCCGCCGAACCCGGAGAGGAAGGCGAAGAACAGGAACAGCCACTCGCTTCTGACGTCGCCCGCCCAGATCACGCCGAACTGGGCGAGGCCCAGGACGACGATCACGAACACCAGGGTCGATTTGCGTCCCCAGCGGTCGGACAGCCAGCCCACGACACCGCGGCCGATGCCGTTGATGACGGCCATCACGCCCATCGACGAGGCCGCGACGAGTGGGCCGAAGCCCACCTCCTTGGCGTAGTCGACCTGGAAGGAGATGCCGAAGATCGAAACGCCGGCAGTCAGGACGATGGACAGCCACATCAGTGGGAGCATGCCTGTCCTGATGGCCTCCCGGGGCGTGTACTGCTTCACCGCCGGAGGGTTCTTGGCCAGGCTCACCGCGTTCTTCCGGTCGCCCGTGTAGCTCAGTGGATCGATGTCGGCGGGCCACCAGTTCTTCGGGGGGTCCTTGAAGAAGAACGCGGATCCGAGAACGACGATCATGATGTAGCAGCCGATCAGGTCCAGCACCCGGTGATAGTTCGCGGTGTCGAACCCGTAGTTGAAGATGAAGATGAACGGCAGAGATCCGTACGCGAACCCGCCATTGACGAACCCGGTCCGGGCGCCGCGCCGCTCGGGGAACCACTTGCCGACCATGTTGATGCAGGTCGCGTAGATCAGGCCGGCGCCGATGCCGCCGATGACGCCGAATCCGAGGATCGCGAGCCAGACGTTTCCCAGGTGCGACAGGGCGAGGAACCCCAGCAGGCACATGCCGGAGCCGATGTACATGGCGGTGCGGGCCGTCAGGATGCCCTTCTCCCGCAGCCAGCCCGCCGGGAAGGCGATGCCGGCCTGGAAGAACACCCAGACGCTGAGGATCCAGAAGGTGTTGCTCTGCGTCCAGCCGTGCGCGTGGGACAGGGTGTCCTCCGCGGAGCCGTACGCGTATTCGAAGACGCTGATGGCCATCATGGCGATCCACGGGAGATACACCATGAACTTGCGGGAGTGACCGAGGATGTCGCGGTCGGTCTCGCCGATGCGGTAGACGCGGCCTCCTGCGTCGGTCACCTCGCGGTAGGGACGGTGTGCGGCGTCGGAGTGTGCTGATGAACTGCTTCCTGCGTACGGATCTGCCGTCATGTCAGGCCATGTCCTCGCCGAGCGGTCGTGGGTTGGCAACGATGCGGGTCTCGTCCTTGTCGCGTCCCGGTGGGCTGAGGAACAACGCCACACAGCCGGCGAAGAGGGAGATGGAGCCGGCCAGGATGAAGGCGCCGGAGTGCCCCCAGGCGCTGACGACCACGGCACCCATGCCCGCGCCCAGGCCCGAGACGAGCTTGGCGCTGTAGACCATGCCGTAGTTGGACGCGTTGTTGTTCTCGCCGAAGTAGTCGGCGGTGAGCGCCGCGAACATCGGGAAGATGGCGCCGCCGCCGAAGCCGGAGATCGCGGAGAAGATCAGGAACAGGGGGAGGTTCTTGCTCTCGGCCGACCAGAGGATGCCGTACTGGGCGAGGCCCAGGATGACGCACACGGCGAGCAGGCACCGCTTGCGGCCGTAGAGGTCGGAGAGCCAGCCGATCACGCCGCGGCCGGTACCGTTGACGACCGCCTTCAAAGACATGGCCGTCGCGACGATGCCGCCCGCGAAACCGGCCTCCTCGCCGATGTCCACCTGGAAGGCGATACCGAAGATGTTCACGCCGGAGGTGCACGCCAGACAGAACCACATCAGCGCCACCCGGCCGGTCTTCCATGCCTCGAGAGGGGTGTACTGGCGCACCGCGGGCGGGTTCATCCGCATCGAGCGGGCAGCACGCGGGTCCTTGGGAGGATTGAGCGGGTCGATGTCCGCGGGCCACCAGTTCTTCGGCGGGTCCCTGAAGAAGAAACCGGCCACGCCCACCATCGCGGCGAGGAAAAGGCCGACCGAGACCAGCACCCAGCGGAAGTTGGTGAGGTCCATGTATCCGGTGAAGAGGAAGACGAAGGGCACCGAGCCGTAGGCGAAGCCGCCGTTGACGAATCCGGTCTTGCCGCCCTTGCGTTCCGGATACCACTTGCCGACCATGTTGACGCAGGTGGCATAGACCATGCCGGCGCCCATGCCGCTGAACATACTGAAGCCGATGTAGGCGACGACGACATGTGGTGCGTAGGCCAGCGAGAGATAGCCCAGCAGTGTGCCCGCCGCACCCAGCATCATGGCGAAACGAGCCGGCAGCTTGCCGGACTCACGCAGCTTGCCGGCCGGAAAGGCCACCGCGGCCTGGAAGAAGACCCAGACCGTCATCATCCAGAAGATGTGGGCACTGGCCCAGTGGTGCGCGGTGTGCAGGGTGTCCTCGGCCGATGCGAACGCGTACTCGGCGGAGGAGATGCCCATCATGCCGATCCAGGGAAGGATCACCATCCACTTGCGCTTGCGACCCATGATGTCGATGTCGGACTCGCCCAAGCGGTAGACGCGTCCGTTCTTGTCGGTCACCTCCCGATAGGCGGCGACCCTTGGAACGTCGGTGGTTGTCACGTTAGTTGCACCCCTTGCGTCGAAAGTTCTGGCCAGCGCCCCCTGTCCAATGCCTTTCGTGCGCGCGCGGGTCCCGGGGCCGGCCGACGCGCACCGTCGGCCGGCCCCCCGCTGCCTCACCTCATGAACCGCCCCCCAACAGTCCGGCCGCCCGCGCCCACCGGTACTTGGCGCCGAGCACCGCCACCGGCTTCTCGGTCGTGTACGGGTACGCCACGACCCCGCGCTCGTACAGGTACTGGCAGGCCTCCTCGACCTCCACATCACCCGCGAGGGAGGCGACGACAGGCTTCTCTATGCCGCGCTCACGGAATTCGGCCACCACGCGCGCGGTGTGCTCCGCGAAGACCATCGGGGGAGTGACGATCGTGTGCCAGTAGCCCAGCACCAGCGCGTGGATGCGCGGATCCTCCAGACCGAGCCGGATCGTCGCCTCGTACGTCGACGGCGGCTCGCCCCCGGTGATGTCCACCGGATTGCCCGCCGCCCCGAAGGGCGGGATGAACTTCCGGAAGGCCTCGTCCAGGTCCGGCGGGATCTCCATCAGGGACAGCCCGTTGTCGGTCACCGCGTCCGACAGCAGTACGCCGCTGCCGCCGGCCCCCGTGATGATCACGACGTTGTCGCCCTTGGGAGCGGGCAGGACCGGCAACCCGCGCGCGTACTCCAGCATGTCGTTGAGCCCGGGTGCCCGGATGACACCGGCCTGCTTGAGGATGTCCTCGTACACGGCGTCGTCGCCGGCGAGGGCTCCGGTGTGCGACCCGGCGGCCTTCGCACCCGCTGCCGTGCGTCCCGCCTTCAGAACCACGACCGGCTTCTTCGGTACGGTCGCCCGCGCGGCCTCGACGAACGCGCGCCCGTCCTTGAGGTCCTCCAGGTGCATCGCGATGCACTCGGTGTGCGGGTCCTCGCCGAACCAGGTCAGCAGGTCGTCCTCGTCCAGGTCCGACTTGTTGCCGAGGCCGACGATCGCCGACACGCCCGTCTTCGTGGTCCGCGCGAAGCCCAGGATCGCCATGCCGATGCCGCCGGACTGCGAGGTCAGCGCCACTCCGCCCTTGACGTCGTACGGCGTGCAGAACGTGGCGCACAGGTCCTGCCACGTCGAGTAGTAGCCGTAGATGTTCGGCCCGAGCAACCGGACGCCGTGCCGCTCGGCGATGGCCACGATCTCCTCCTGGAGTTCGTGCTCACCGGTCTCCGCGAACCCGGAGGGAATCAGCACGGCGTTCGGGATCCCCTTGCGTCCCACCTCCTCCAGGGCCGAGGCCACGAACTTGGCGGGGATAGCGAAGACCGCCACATCCACCTCACCGGGAACGTCCGTCACACTCTTGTACGCCTTGCGGCCCAGAATGTCATCGGCCTTGGGGTTCACCGGATGGATGTCCCCGGCGAAACCACCGTCGATGAGGTTGCGCATGACCGAATTGCCGATCTTGCCCTGTTCGTTGGAGGCACCGATGACGGCGACCGACGACGGCTGCATCAGCCGGCGCATCGAGGTGAGGATCTCCTCGCGCGAGTAGCGGCGACGCGGTTTCGCGGGGGCTTCGGAGAGGATCACGCGGATGTCGGCCGCGACCGCCCCCTCCACGGTCGCGATCACCGGGTTGAGGTCCACCTCGGCGATCTCCGGGAAGTCCGCCACGAGTTGCGAGACACGGCGGATCTGCTCGGCGACCGCCCACCGGTCCACGGCCGCCTGGCCGCGCACCCCGCGCAGGATCTCCGCCGCCCGGATCGAGTCCAGCATGGACAGCGCCTCGTCGGCGTCGACGGGCGCGAGGCGGAAGGTCACGTCCTTGAGGACCTCCACCAGCACTCCGCCGAGACCGAAGGCGACGACCTTCCCGAACGTCGGGTCGGTGACCGCGCCCACGATGACCTCCTGCCCCTGCGGCAGCAGCTCCTGGACCTGCACACCCTCGATGCGGGCATCCGCGTTGTACGCGCGGGCGTTGTCGATGATCTTGTGGAAGGCGGCCCGTACGTCCGTCGCACCCTCGACCCCGACGATCACGCCGCCGGCGTCGGTCTTGTGCAGGATGTCCGGCGAGACGATCTTCATCACCACCGGCCCGCCGAAGCGCGCCGCGTACGCCACCGCCTCGTCGACGTCCGTCGCGAGCTCCTCGCCCGGTACGGCGATCCCGTACGCGTCGGCGATCACCTTGCCCTCGGGTGCGGTCAGCGCGGTACGTCCCTCGTCCCGCACGGAGTCGAGGAGCGTCCGCACCCTCAGGACGCGGTCTTCGGCCATCACGTCAGATCACTCCGTTCGACTTGAGCAGGCGCAGTTCCTCGTCGCCGAGGCCGAGCTCGCCGATGTAGACCTCTTCGTTGTGCTGGCCGAGCAGGGGCGAACTGCTCACCTCGACGGGTGAGTCGGAGAGCTTCAGGGGGCTGCCGACGGTCACGAAGTCGCCCCGCTCGGGGTGCGGCACGGTGACGACCATCTCGTTGGCGACCAGCGAGGAGTCCTCGATGATCTCCTTGGTGGAAAGGATCGGCCCGCACGGGATGTTGTGTGCGTTGAGCCGCTCCAGCACCTCCCACTTGGGCAGGGTCGAGGACCACTCCTCGATCAGCTGGAACATCTTGCCGAGCTTGGGCAGCCGTGCCTCCGGCGTCGCCCACTCGGGGTCGTCGGCGAGTTCGGGCCGGCCGATGAGCTCGCTGAGCGGCTGCCAGCCGACCGGCTGGACGATGACGTACACGTAGTCGTTCGGGCCGCCGGGTGCGCACTTGACCGCCCAGCCGGGTTGACCGCCGCCGGACGCGTTTCCCGAGCGGGGAACTTCCCGGCCGAAGTCCTCGTTCGGATATTCAGCAAGCGGCCCATGTGTCAGGCGTTGCTGGTCCCTCAGCTTCACCCGGCACAGGTTGAGTACAGCGTGCTGCATGGCCACGTTGACCCGCTGCCCACGCCCGGTGTTCTCGCGCTGGAACAGTGCCGCGAGAATCCCCGCGACGGCGTGCACACCCGTCCCCGAGTCCCCGATCTGGGCTCCGGTCGCCAGCGGCGGCCCGTCCTCGAAACCGGTGGTCGACATCGACCCGCCCATGGCCTGCGCGACGACCTCGTACGCCTTGAAGTTGGTGTACGGACCGTCACCGAACCCCTTGATGGAGGCATAGACGATACGCGGATTGATCTCCTGGATGCGGTCCCAGGTAAAGCCCATGCGGTCGACCGCGCCCGGTCCGAAGTTCTCGACCATGACGTCGGAGCGCCGGATCAGCTCGGTGAGGATCTCCTTGCCGCGCTCGGTCTTGGTGTTGAGGGTGATGCTCCGCTTGTTGCAGTTGAGCATCGTGAAGTAGAGGGAGTCGACGTCCGGGAGATCGCGCAGCTGCTTGCGCGTGATGTCACCGGTCGGCGCCTCCAGCTTGACGACGTCCGCGCCGAGCCAGGCGAGCAGCTGGGTCGCGGAGGGCCCGGACTGGACGTGGGTCATGTCCAGGACGCGGATGCCTTCGAGAGCCTTGGTCGGCGTTCCAGTCATGGAGGCCACCTCACTTGTACATGGTCTGGTTCATGGTTCCGGGGGCGTACGCGTCGGGGTCGACCCAGACGTTGATCAGCGAGGGCTTCCCGGACTCGCGGGCGCGCAGCAGCGCGGGGCCGATGTCGGCGGGGTCACGGACCTCCTCGCCGTAACCGCCGAGCATCTGCGCGAACTTGTCGTAGTGGACGTCGCCGAGGGTGTTGCCGACCCGCTCGCGTTCCAGGCCGTACTTCTGGGCCTGGCCGTAGCGGATCTGGTTCATGGAGGAGTTGTTGCCGACGATGCCGACGAAGGGGAGGTTGTAGCGGACGAGCGTCTCGAAGTCCCAGCCGGTGAGAGAGAACGCGCCGTCGCCGAAGAGCGCGACGACCTCCTTGTCGGGCCGGGCCTGCTTGGCCGCGAGTACGAACGGCACCCCGACGCCGAGCGTGCCCAGCGGTCCCGGGTCCATCCAGTGACCGGGCGACTTGGGCTGCACCACCTGCCCGGAGAAGGTGACGATGTCGCCGCCGTCGCCGATGTAGATCGAGTCCTCGGTGAGGAAGTCGTTGATCTCGCTGACCAGCCGGTACGGGTGGATCGGCGAGGCGTCCGACTTCAGGCTCGGCAGCCGCTTCTCCAGGGCGGTCTGCTCGGCCGCGCGCAGCTCGTCGAGCCACTCCTTGCGCTTCGACGCGCCCCCGTTGACGCGCCCGGAGGCGGCCTCGGTGACCGACTTCAGCACCAGCCCGGCGTCGCCCACGATCCCGAGGTCGATGTCGCGGTTCTTGCCGACGGTGCGGTAGTCGAGGTCGATCTGCACGACGGTCGCGTCCGGCGACAGCCGCTTGCCGTAGCCCATGCGGAAGTCGAAGGGCGTGCCGACGATGACGATGACATCGGCGCCTGAGAAGGCGTAACGCCGCGACAGCTGGAAGTGGTGCGGGTCGCCGGGCGGGAGGGTGCCGCGGCCGGCGCCGTTCATGTACGCCGGGATGTTGAGGGTGCGGACGAGCTCGATGGCCGCCTCGGTGCCGCGGGTCGTCCACACCTGGCTGCCCAGCAGGATGGCCGGCTTCTCGGCGTGGACCAGCAGGTCGGCGAGCTTCTCGATGGCCTCGGGGTCGCCGGCCGAGCGGGTGGAGGCACGGTAGGCGCCGGTCTTCGGCACGCGTGCCTTGGCCGCCGGCACCTTGGCGTCGAGGACGTCGCGCGGGATCTCCAGGAAGGAGGGCCCGGGTGCGCCGTGGTAGCACTCGCGGAAGGCCATCGACACCATGTCCGCCGCGCGCGCCGTGTCGGGCACGGCCGCCGCGAACTTGGTGATCGGCGTCATCATGTCGACGTGCGGCAGGTCCTGGAGGGACCCCATCTTGTGCTGGGTGAGGGCGCCCTGGCCGCCGATGAGCAGCATCGGGGACTCGGCGCGGAAGGCGTTGGCGACGCCGGTGACGGCGTCGGTGGTGCCGGGACCAGCGGTGACGACCGCGCAGCCGGGCTTGCCGGTGATGCGGGCGTAGCCGTCGGCGGCATGGGCGGCGACCTGCTCGTGACGGACGTCGACGACCTCGATGCCCTCGTCGACGCAGCCGTCGTAGATGTCGATGATGTGGCCGCCGCACAAGGTGTAGATGCGGTCGACCCCCTCGGCCTTCAGCGCCTTGGCAACGAGATGACCACCGGAAATGACGTCCTGGGTGTCGTCGGGCATGGCGAAGTCCTGTCCCTTCGTAGGGGGGTGGAACGGCTCTCGCGGTACATTGCATACAGTCGACGAATACTGTATGAACCTTGTTATCCCGCATCCAGTGGGTGGTGTCCAGGGGGCGTGCGGCACTTTTGAGTCAGGAGCCGGAATGGACCTGTACGAACACCAGGCAAGGGAACTCTTCGAGGAACACGGCATCTTGGTGCCGCGGGCAGAGGTGACCGACTCACCCAAGGAAGCCCGCGAGATCGCCCGTCGGCTCGGTGGCCGGGTCGTGGTCAAGGCGCAGGTGAAGACCGGTGGCCGGGGCAAGGCGGGCGGTGTGAAGCTCGCCGCGGATCCCGCCGCTGCCGAGCTGACGGCACGCCAGGTCCTCGGTATGGACATCAAGGGCCACACAGTCGGCAAGGTGATGCTCGCCCAACCCGTGGACATCGAGGCCGAGTTCTACGTGTCCTATGTCCTCGACCGGGCGGCCGGCCGCTTCCTCGCGATCGCCTCGGCCGAAGGCGGCATGGACATCGAGGAGGTGGCCGCCAGTCGTCCGGAAGCCGTGGCCCGCATCCCCGTCGACCCCGCCGAGGGCGTCACCTCCGCGAAGGCCGCCGAGATCACGCAAGCAGCCGGACTGCCACCGCAGACCGTCGACGTCCTCATCCGACTCTGGGAGGTACTGGTCCGCGAGGACGCCGTCCTCGTCGAGGTGAACCCGCTGGTCCGTACCGGGCAGGGCCAGATCCTCGCCCTCGACGGCAAGGTCACCCTCGACGACAACGCCCGCTTCCGACAGGCACGTTGGGGCGCCGACCACGTGGAGCACGACGACGCGCTGGAGGCCACGGCGGCCGCAAAGGGCCTCAACTACGTCAAGCTCGACGGCGAGGTCGGCATCATCGGCAACGGCGCCGGCCTCGTCATGTCGACCCTCGACGTCGTCGCGGGCTGCGGCGCCCGCCCCGCCAACTTCCTCGACATCGGTGGCGGTGCATCGGCCCGGATCATGGCCGACGGACTGTCGGTCATCCTGTCCGACCCGGCCGTGAAGTCGGTCTTCGTCAATGTCTTCGGCGGGATCACCGCGTGCGACGCCGTCGCCGACGGCATCGTGCAGGCGCTGGACACCGTCCAGCTGACCAAGCCGCTCGTCGTGCGCCTCGACGGGAACAACGCCGCTCGCGGGCGGGCCATCCTCGACGACCGCGCCCACCCCCTGGTCCAGCAGGCCACCACCATGGACGGCGCCGCGCTGCGGGCCGCCCAACTCGCCACCAAAGCCTGAGGAGACGTGACGACATGGCCATCTACCTCACCAGGGAGAGCAGGGTCCTCGTCCAGGGCATGACCGGCGGCGAAGGCATGAAGCACACCCGGCGCATGCTCGCCGCCGGCACGAACGTCGTCGGCGGCGTCAACCCGCGCAAGGCCGGCCGCGGCGTCGACTTCGACGTCCCTCAGTGCCCTAAAGGCCTGGGAGGTACCCCCATCGCCGTCCCGGTGTTCGGGTCGGTCGCCGACGGTATGCGCGAGACCGGCGCCGACGTGACCGTCGTCTTCGTGCCGCCCGCCTTCACCAAGGCGGCCGTCGTCGAGGCCGCCGACGCCGGGATCGGACTCGCCGTCGTGATCACGGAGGGCGTCCCGGTCCACGACTCCGTCGCCTTCACCTCGTACGCGAAGACCAAAGGCACCCGCATCATCGGCCCCAACTGCCCCGGCCTGATCACCCCCGGCCAGTCCAACGCGGGCATCATCCCGGCCGACATCACCAAGCCCGGCAGCATCGGCCTGGTCTCCAAATCCGGCACGCTCACTTACCAACTGATGTACGAGCTGCGGGATGTCGGCTTCTCGACGTGCGTCGGTATCGGCGGCGACCCCGTCGTCGGCACCACCCACATCGACTGCCTGGCAGCCTTCCAGGACGACCCCGACACCGAACTCATCGTCCTCATCGGGGAGATCGGCGGCGACGCGGAGGAGCGCGCGGCCGCCTACATCCGCGACCACGTCACCAAGCCGGTCGTCGGCTACATCGCCGGATTCACCGCCCCGGAGGGCAAGACCATGGGGCACGCGGGCGCGATCGTGTCCGGCTCGTCCGGCACGGCGGCGGCGAAGCAGGAAGCGCTGGAAGCGGTCGGCGTGGGAGTCGGCAGCACACCCACCGAGACCGCGCGCCTGGTGCTGGACCGCCTGGGCGTCGAGGCGTGACGTCACTCATAGTCGGCGTGAGGTCACTTTCAGGAGTTGCCGCACGCCGCTAACTTCCGCCGTAGCCATCAACGACCGCCCCCGACTGTGCACCGAGAGCGGAGCCCCCATGGCAACAACCCTCACCCTCAAATCCGGCACCTCTTGGAGCGACGCCTGGCAACGCTGCCTCGCGGTCGCCCCCGAGGCGTTCCGGGACGACCGTGTCCTCAACCTCTGGAACTCCACCTGGCAGGCGGACGGCCGGGCCCTGCCCGCCACCAGCCCCGTCGACGGCAGTCCGATCGCCGGCCCGCCGCGCCTGGACCGGGCCACCGCCCACCAGGCCGTGCGCGCGTCCCTTGACCAGCACCGCGCCTGGCGGCACATCCCGCTGGACGAGCGCCGGGCCCGCGTCGCGGCCACGCTCGACGCCCTGACCCAACACCGGGACCTGCTCGCCCTGCTGCTCGTCTGGGAGATCGGCAAGCCCTGGCGGCTGGCCCGCGCGGACGTCGACCGGGCCATCGACGGCGTGCGCTGGTACGTCGACGGCGTCGAGCCGATGGTCGCCGGCCGGACCCCGCTGGACGGTCCGGTGTCCAACATCGCGAGCTGGAACTACCCGATGAGCGTGCTCGTTCACGCAGTGTTGGTACAGGCATTGTCAGGCAACGCGGTCATCGCCAAGACCCCGACCGACGGCGGTGTCGCCTGTCTCACCCTGGCCTGCGCGCTGGCCGCCCGCGAGGGAATCCCCGTCACCCTCGTCAGCGGCAGCGGGAGCGAGCTGTCGGAGGCGCTGGTGCGGGCGCCCGAGATCGGCTGCGTCTCCTTCGTCGGCGGCCGCGACACCGGCGCCGCGGTGGCCACGGCCGTCGCCGACCTCGGCAAACGACACGTACTCGAACAGGAAGGGCTCAACACCTGGGGCATCTGGAACTACACGGACTGGGACGCGCTCACGGCGGTCGTGCCCAAGCTCTTCGACTACGGCAAACAGCGCTGCACGGCGTACCCGCGCTTCGTCGTCCAGCGCGAGCTGTTCGACGAGTTCCTCGCGGCGTACCTCCCGGCGGTGCGCACGCTCAGGGTCGGCCACCCGCTGGCGGTGGAGAAACGGGACGACGACCCCTTCCCACAGCTGGACTTCGGGCCGGTGATCAACGCCGCCAAGGCCAAGGAGCTCCAGGACCAGGTCGCCGAGGCGATCGACCGCGGCGCCGTCCCGCTGCACCGGGGCAGGCCGGCGGACGCCCGCTTCCTGCCCGGCCAGGACACCTCGGCATACGTTCATCCGGTCACGCTGCTCAATCCGCCCCCGTCCTCCCCGCTCCACCACGCGGAGCCCTTCGGCCCGGTCGACACCATCGTCCTGGTCGACACCGAGGCGGAGCTGCTGGCGGCGATGAACGCGTCCAACGGCGCACTGGTCGCCACGCTGTCCACCGACGACCGGGCGACGTACGACCGCCTGGCCCCACAGATCCGCGCGTTCAAGGTCGGCCACGGCAAGCCGCGCTCCCGCGGCGACCGTGACGAGCTGTTCGGTGGCTTCGGCGCGTCGTGGCGCGGGGCGTTCGTCGGCGGCGAGTTGCTGGTGCGCGCGGTGACACAGGGGCCGGCGGGGGAGCGGTTGCCCGGGAACTTCCCGGAGTATCAGCTCGGCCCGTGAGGAGGGGGCGTCGCGTCCGACGCCGGGTTCGCCACGCGGTCCGCCGCACGGGTGCCCGGCGTCGGTCGCCGACGCGCGATGGCGCAGGGGGCCCTGTCTCCCTTGATTGATCCGCAACCGGTCAGCCGATGCCCTGGCGATCCGGATGCAGGGCGAACGCGCGGTCCGAGGGGAACTGCTCGGCGCGGTCCACCGCCTGGTGGAGGAGCTCGCGGTGGCGCATGAGTGGTTCGCTGCGTTCCGGCGGTGCGAGCAGGAGGAGGTCGTCCAGGCCGGCCAGCATGCGCCGTGAGACCTGCGGGCTGCCGACGGCGCAGCCCCGTACCTCGGTGAACCCGAGATCCACCAGTTCGGTCCACCCCGGCACGGGCTGCACCAGCCGAACCACCCCGCGCCGGTCCCGGTGCAGGGCGGCGTCCAGCGGCCGACGGCTCAGCGCGGCCAGGAACTGCACGACACGGTCCAGCGCCTGGACGGCGGTCGTCGGGTCGTTGATCGCGGGCGACAGGGCACGCAGCGCGATGTCGGACAACTGCCGCAGCCCGAAGCCGAGATCCTGGTGGTAGGTCCGCTCCACACCCACCGAGATCGTGTACCGCAGCGCCCGGCGCGGCGGGGCCGCACCGCCGTGCACCGCCAGCAAGGGCGTACCAGGCACCACGAAGTCCCCGATCCGAGGGATCAGTCGCAGCGTCACCCCGTGTTTGCGAGCAGTCCGCACCAGCCGCGTGATGTGCACGTCCCGCAGCACCCCCGCCCGGCCCTCGTGCGGCACCCAAGCGGTGGCGGTGCCGAGGTCGGGCGTGTCGGGTCCGTCCGCCGTCACGGGCATCGACGCGGTCACCCGGAAGGACTCCGCGGCGATCCGTGCGATCACGTAACTGATCCGCATCAACCGCAGAGTGGTGTTCACGTACAGCACGAAGAGCAACAGGCTCAACGCGACCATGCAGAGCGTGAGCACCGACTGCACCAGAGGCACCGTCGTGACGGCACGGGCATCCTCGGCGGTGTCGAAAGAGGTCAGTACGAGCAGGCTCAGCACGAACGTCGCGAGGAAGATGGCGAAGGTCGCCTTGGTGATCCGGCTGCGCACGAAGAGCCGGACCACGCGCGGGGTGAACTGTCCGCTCGCCATCTGCACGGCCACGAGCGAGATGCTGAAGACCACACCGATGAAGGTCATCATCGCCGAGGCGACGGCGCTCACCACGGCCTTCGCGTCGTCCGCGAACCGCAGCAGCTCGTCGAGCGTCTCGTAGTCGCCGTCCTCCTGGAGCGCTTCGACGATGGCTGCGTCGAGCGCCTGAGCCGCCAGCCAGACCACGAAGACGGCCACCATCGCAGCCATCGGGGCGAACCAGAACGTGTCCCGCAGATGCTCCCTGAGGGGCGACAGCGCACGCGGGCGACGTCCTGCGGCAGGACTCTGCGTAACCGTCCAGTCACTCATGATGCGACCCTAAGGGCATCGGGCCGTGCGGTCCCGGACCCCCGCCCGGTGGACGGAAACGCAGGTGAAAGGCACTCCGAAACCTTGGTATTGTTGTCCACGTCGCCGCCGGGAAGACCCTCTGGGAAGACCCCGGCAAGGCGGCAGACACCTAGTCCGGGTGGCGGAATGGCAGACGCGCTAGCTTGAGGTGCTAGTGCCCTTTATCGGGCGTGGGGGTTCAAGTCCCCCCTCGGACACAGAACATCTGCAACCCGTGCGGGTCGAGGGCCACCTCGACCCGCACGGGTTGTTTTGTCGGACGGTTGATCGGTACCGCCTCCAGGCTTAGCCTCGCCGCATGGTGCAGAGCGCGGCGGAGGATGTCGACGGTTATCTAACCGAGGTGCCGATGGAGCGGCGAGAGGCCCTGACGCGGCTCCGGCAGTTGTGCCGCGCGGAACTGCAGGGCTTCAGTGAGGTCATGGCCTACGGCATGCCGACGTACCAGCGCGACGGTGCGGCAGAGATCGCGTTCGCGAGTCAGCGGCAGTACGTCTCCTTCTATCTGATGCGCAGTGATGTCCGTGACGCCTTCCAGGAACGGCTGGCCGGACAGGACATGGGCAAGGGCTGTCTGCGCTTCCGCAAGCCGGAGAAGATCGATTTCGACCTGGTACGGGATCTGCTGCGGGCCACCGCGGCCGACCGGGGCACCATCTGCTGACTGCGCCGGCCGGCCGCCGCGGGCCGTCGTCAGCCGCCCGCGCTCCTCGGCCAAGGGCGGCCGGTGATGCGTTCGATGTCGGTGTTGAACTGCTGCAGATCGGCGATGAACCGGTCCAGGCGCTCGGGAGACCACTCGGCCACCACCGTCGACAGGCCGGTGACGATCCCTTCGCGCTGCTGCGCGAGCAGCCTGAGCCCCTCCCGGGTGATGCGGAACTTGCGGGCCACCCCGCCGGACGGATCGAGGGTTCGCTCCACCAGCCCGTTGCGCAGCAGGGCCGAGGTCTGCCGGGTGAACGTCGACGCCGCGAGCCCGAAGGCCTCGACGAAGTCCGGGATGGACATCGCTCCCTGGGTCTCGAGCCTGGTGAGGATCACGTAGGCGCTCTGGTCCAGCGGGTCCCCGCCGCGCGGGCCCCGAGGTGCCCTCATCTCCTTGTGGCGGGTGAGAATCAGCAGTTCCCGCTCGATGTGTTCAGCGGCCTCTCGGGCGTCCACGCCGATCTCCTTTCCCACGCCGATCGCCTTCCCACGCCGTTCTCCTGTCCCGGGCCGCATCGGCCAAGTCCGCAGCTCCGGAGGTCCCGGAGGCCCCGGAGGTCCCACCCTACGGTGAGATTGCGCCATACACAGAAAGTGCATCATGCACTCTTGATGCATGATGCACTACGTGCGTAGCGTGCCGTGCTGTGAACGCTTCCGTGTCGCTCACCCACCTCCCCCCACCCAAGGTGATGTCAGATGCGCGAGAACGACCTGTTGCGGCTGCCTCTTCCCACCGACAACCCCCTGGAGCCCCCGGCCGAATGGGAGCAACTGCGCGCCCGGTGCCCGGTGGCCACCGTTGAACTCCCCAGCGGGGACAAGGCGGCCTACCTGACCCGCTACGACCACGTCAAAGCCCTGCTGGCCGACCCCCGTTTCACCCGTCCTACGGCCGAGGACGGCGCTGCTCGGATCGCTCCCGAAGGCGCCGGTGGTCCCGCCGCCGACGGAACCACCACCCTCGCCCTGCCCGACCGCGGGGAGCCGCACCTTCGGTGGCGACGGCAGGTGGGCAAGTACTTCACCGCCAAGCGCATGACGGCGCTGCGCCCCCGCATGGCGCGCATCGCCGAAGACCTCGTCGACGACATGGTCCGCAGCGGACAGCCCGCGGACCTCAAGGCCGGCCTCGGCTTCCCCCTGCCCGTCCACGTCATCTGCCACATCCTCGGCGTCCCCGCCGTGGACCGGGACCGCTTCTCGCACTGGTCCGACGCCTTCCTCAACGTCAGTCGCTACACCGGCGATCAGACCGGGGCGGCGTACGCCGAGTTCGCCGAGTACATGTCCGCGCACATCGCGGCGACACGCGCCGCACCCGGCGACGACCTGATCAGCATGGTGATCAGGGAGAGCGAGGGGGAGGGGCAGGGGCTGACCGACGACGAGTTGCTCGGCACCGCCATGGGGCTCCTGGTCGCAGGACACGAGACCACCGCCAACATGATCGGCAAGATGGTCGCCATGCTGCTCGCCGACCGCACCCGTTGGGAGCGGCTGCTCGCCGACCCCGCCCTGGTGCGCACCGCGGTCGACGAGGCGCTGCGCTTCGACGCCAACCTCGGCTTCGGCATCCGGCGTTACCTCACCGAGGACATCGAGGTCGACGGCGAGCTGCTGCCGAGCGGCACGACCGTGGTGTGCAGCATGCCGGCCGCCAACCGTGACGAGCGGGTCTTCGCCGACGCCGACGACATGGTGCTGTCCCGGTCCCCGAACCCCCATCTCGCCTTCGGCGCCGGACCGCACGCCTGCCTGGGCCAGAGCCTGGCACGCACTGAGCTCCAGGTCACGCTCGAGGTACTCCTGCGCAAGCTGCCGTCCCTCCAACTCGACCTACCAGTGGACGAGTTGAAGCGAGTGGAAGGTCTCCTCGTCGGTGGACTGCGCAGCGTGCCCGTGCGGTGGTGACGGCTCCCGCACAGGGAAGGAAGGCAACGGCCGTGAAGGTGAACGTGGACCAGGGCCGCTGTTGCGGCGCCGGACAGTGCGTACTGATCGCACCCGAGGTCTTCGACCAGCGAGACGAGGACGGCATCGTCACGCTCCTCGAACCGAGCCCCGCCGAGGGCCTCCAGGCCGCCGCCCGCGAGGCAGCCGCGGTGTGCCCGGCGTCGGCCATCACCATCGACGGCGACCAGTAGGAGAAAAATCAGCTGCCTCGACTTCGCCAGGCTCCCTACACTCACCACACAAGCACGCGCCGCCCACCACTCGGCGGCGCGTCGTCGTGACGAGTTGAGGGGAGCCGGGCCGTGCGTGACCGCACCGCTGTCGTCGTCTCCCCTTCCCGGTGCAATCGGTACGACCGGTGCAACCGGTACGACGTGATCCTGGTGTCCCTGTCCGTCCGGTGCCCGCTGCGCGGCCGGCACTGGATGTCCGTGACGAACACCTGAGAGCGCCCCAGTACGTCAACGCACCTATGTCGCCCTTTATTTGACTGAGCGACAGGTCACGTCGACGTGCGCCCGCGCCCCCGCGCCATGTGCGTGCACGTATCGTCCGGGAATCGCGCTGCCCCTTTCCGTTCCGCTTACGGATCACCCGAAAGGCCAAAGGCCGTGCGCACGAACATCACCGACCTCACCAACGCCAACACCCTCGCCGCCGTCCGCAACCTCGGCATCCTCGCCCATGTCGACGCGGGCAAGACCACCGTCACCGAGCGGATCCTGTACGCCACCGGGACCACCCACAAGCGGGGCGAGGTCCACGACGGCACGACCGTCACCGACTTCGACCCGCAGGAGCGGGACCGCGGCATCACCATCTTCGCGGCTGCGGTGAGTTGTGCCTGGGACGGTCACCGGATCAACCTGATCGACACCCCCGGGCACGTCGACTTCGCGGACGAGGTGGAGCGTTCGCTGCGTGTCCTGGACGGCGCGGTCGCTGTCTTCGACGCCGTGGCGGGGGTCGAGCCGCAGAGCGAGTCGGTGTGGCGGCAGGCCGACCGGCACGGCGTCCCGAGGATCGCGTTCGTCAACAAGCTCGACCGCGCCGGGGCCGACCTCGACACGGCCGTCGCGTCGATCAGGGAACGGCTGCATCCGGCGCCGCTGGTCGTGCAGTTGCCCATCGGCGCGGAGGACGGATTCCGCGGCGTCGTGGACCTCGTACGCATGCGAGCGCTGGTGTGGGCCGACGGTGCCGAGACGGCAGCGGAAGGGCCGCTGCCGGAGGAACTGCTGGACGAGGCGCACCGGCGTCGACGGCTGCTGGAGGAGACGGTGGCCGAACTGCACGCCGGTGCGCTGGAGGAGTTCTGCGCGCGGTCGGCGGTCTCCGCGCAAACGCTGGTCGTCGCCCTGCGCGAGCTGACCCGCAGCGGTGAGGGCGTGGTCGTGCTGTGCGGCTCGGCCTACCGCAACCGCGGTGTCGAGCCGTTGCTCGACGCGGTCGTGGCGTATCTGCCGTCACCGCTCGACGTGCCGGCAGTACGCGGTCTGCGCGACGGCGTCGACGAGGAGCGGCCGGCCGACCCGTCGGCACCGTTCGCGGCGCTGGCGTTCAAGGTGAGCGCGACCCCGACCGGGCGGCTGACCTACCTGCGGGTGTACTCGGGAACCATCGAGAAGGGAGGCGTGGTGTTCGACGCGGTTGCGCGGCGCACCGAGCGCATCGGGCGGATCCTGCGGGTCCAGGCCGACCGTCATGCCCACGTCGACCGTGCGGTCGCCGGGGACATCGTGGCGGTCGTCGGCCTGAAGTCGGCCCGCCCGGGCTCCACCCTGTGCGCACCTGACGCCCCCCTCGTCCTGGAACCGCCGAGTGTGGCCGACCCGGTGGTGTCCGTGGCGGTCGAGGCCCGCAGGTCCACCGACACCGATCGACTGGCCTCGGCGCTGGCGCGGTTGGCGGAGGAGGACCCGTCGTTGGTCGTGCGGACCGACGCCGAGACCGGCCAGACGGTGCTGTCCGGCATGGGCGAACTGCATCTGGAGGTCGCGGTGGAGAAGATCCGGCGTGACCTCGGGCTGGACGTCAACGTCGGCCGCCCGCGGGTGTCGTATCGCGAGACGGTCGGCCGAGGGGTGTCCGGTTTCGTGTTCCGGCACGTCAAACAGGATGGTGGAGCGGGTCAGTTCGCGCATGTGGTTCTCGACGTCGAGCCCCTGACGGCCCCGGCGACGGCGGCCGAACAGGGCGTCAACGGCTTCGAGTTCCGCTCGACCGTAGTCGGCGGCCGGGTGCCGCAGGAGTACGTCCGCGCCGTGGAGGCCGGCTGCCGCGACGCCCTCGCCGAGGGCCCGCTCGGCGGCCACCCGGTGACCGGTCTGCGTGTCACCCTCACCGACGGGTCGACCCATGTGAAGGACTCCTCCGACACGGCCTTCCGTACGGCCGGCCGACTCGGCCTCCGCGATGCCCTGCGCGCTTGCGCGATGGTCCTCCTGGAGCCGGTCGTCGAGGTCACGGTCACCGTGCCGGAGGACGCGGTCGGCTCGGTGCTCGGTGACCTGGCGGCCCGGCGCGGCCGGGTCTCGGGCTCCGTCACCCGGGCGGGCGCGGCGGTCGTGACGGCGACCGTGCCGCTGGCCGAACTGTTCGGCTACGCGACACGGTTGCGCAGCCGGACCCAGGGACGCGGCACGTTCACGGCCCGGCCCACCGGGTATGCGCCGGCGCCGGTCGCTGCGGTGCCGCAGTAGGGCGACAGGGCCCCGTCCTCGACGGACGGGGCCCTGGTCCGGCCTGCCTCACCTCATGGATACGACACCACGGTCGAAGGCACCGTCGACGTCCCCGACGTCGGCGCCCCCGTGTCGTTGATGACGCACTCGTACTGCCCATTGCCGCCGAGCGAGACCACGAGCAGGTTGTGGAAGCGCACTCCGGACCGCACGGGGGCGGCGAAGCCGTGGTGCTGCACGATCGAGGGGTTGACGTTGTAGTAGCAGTAACTGCCCAGTCCCCAGCCCTCGTGCGACGTCACGCCGTCACCAACCCGGTAGGCGGCGTAGCCCTTGACCGAGCCGTTCTGGATGGCGGCCTGGTTCGGGGCGTCGTACGCCTTCTCGTTCTGGAAGAAGATCGTGCGGCCGCGCTGGCCGAACCACTGCACGTCGTACTTGTTGAAGTGCTCGACGAACAGGCCGGTCGCCAGGACGTCGTCGCCGTTGACCACGACGCCGTAGTCGGCGCGGTTGGTCTCCCAGCCGACTCCCTCGCCGTGGTCGGCCCGCCACACCCACGTGTGGTCGACGATCGTGTGCCGGCTGTTGATCACCATGCTGGTGGTGGCCTTGCCGGCGCCGGGCCCGCCGATGCGGACGAACACGTCCTGGACCGTGATCGGGTTGGCGGAGTGGTCCCTGGACGCGCTCCGCGGCCCGATCTCCACCAGCGTCGCCGAGTTGACGGGGCCGGCGTCGACCAGGAAGCCGGCCAGCCGGACTCCGTCGACGTCGGCGACCTGCACGGCCGCGGCGCCTTTGTCGGGGATCAGGGTCGCGTAACCGAGGCCAAGGACGACCGTGTTCGGCCGGTTGACCTGGATCGGCCGGTCGAGGTGGTAGATCCCCGGGGTGAGCAGGAGGTGCAGTCCCTGGGCGAGGGCCTCGTTGAGGGTGGCCGCAGTGACACCGGGCCGCGCGACGTAGAACTGCGTCAGCGGCAGCGAGGTGCCTCTCGGTGTGCCGTTGCCCCAGGTGACGCCGCGGGCGTTCGTGCGCTTCTCCGGCAGGAAGACCCGGAAGTCGTTTCCCTGGAGGTACAGGAACGGCTTCTCGCGGGAGACGGGTGTCGTGTCGAGCGTGGTGTACGGCGGGTTGGGGAAGCTCTGCGCGGGCGCGCCCTCGACGCCGGAGAACACCATGTTCCACACGCCGTTGAGCCAGCTGCCGATCGCGCTGTCGCGGGTGTACCACTGCTGCTGCGAGTACGGTCCGACCTGGCCGTCGATCCGGCTGTCCGCGATGTAGCCGCCGCTCGCCCAGCCGTAGCCGGTGGGGGAGAGGTTGAGGCCGCCGCGTATGTGCATGCGGCGGAACGGGGCCGCCTGGGCGACCGCCCACCGGTTGGTGCCGTTGACCGGAACCAGGGCCAGGTTCTCCGCCGAACGCCAGAAGTTCTGGGTGGCGTTGCCGTTGAACCAGCCGGCGTCGACGGTGACGTCCCCGTTGATGGTCGTGTCGTCGGGGGACAGACCCAGGCCCGCGATCGAGGTGTAGAAGCCGAGCTGGGCGTTGAGGCCGTGGTAGGTACCGGGCTTGAAGAGCAGGGCGTAGCGGCCGGTGCCGAACTGCGCCGACTCCTGCTGCCGGAACACCTCGTCCAGCCGGGCCTGGATGCCCGGGGTCGACGGGTCGAAGACGAGGACGTTCGGGCCGAGGTCGCCGCCGCCCGGCAGGGCGCGTGGCTTCTTCCGCGCCGACGGGGGCGCCGAAGCCGGCGCGGCAGCCTGGGCGGAGGCTTGCGTGGAGGTCTGTGCGGAGGCCTCGGTCGACAGGCCGAGCACGGCCGGTGCCGAGGCGATCGCGGCGCCGATCAGGGCCCGGCGCCCCATCGAGGACGGCCCGGAGGACGGGGAGGAAGGAAGCATCAGGCGGCTCTCCTGGTTCAGGAAGTGAACGTCATGAGGTGCGGGGAGCGCTCTCTTGCCGCTGAATGGTTCAACTGTGGAACGTGTGAGTCAAGAGCTGCGGCGGAAGTTCTGAGAGTGCGTCAAAGCCCTTGACGCGCCTGCCTTCCAGGGCTTAACTCACGCTCTAAACTAAGACGTGATGCGGCGACCCGTAGCCACCGGGACAGGTGTGACGGGTCGCCCGACCGCGACGGCACGAAGGCATCACAGCACGGAATGCGCACCCTGCGAGGACCCCCTCACATCTCCCAAGGAGAGCCGCATGCCATCCCGTACCCGTACGCGTATCCGCACTCCACGAACCCTTCTGACCGCGCTCACCGCCCTCGCCGTGCTCGGCACCGGCTCGGCGTTCGCCGCGCCGCCCGCAGAGCCCACAGCCGCGGCGGCCGCGTGGGACACCGACCGCGCGGCCGAGGCCCACACCGCCGACCCGAACGCGGTCACCGCGTCCGGCAGTGAGAACGCCGGCACCGCACCCGGCCTCGCCTTCGACGGCAACGGAGCGACCAGGTGGTCCAGCAACTTCGCCGAAGACGCCTGGATCCGCGTGGACCTCGGCGCGACGATGCGTGTCGACCGGGTGGTCCTCGACTGGGAGGCGGCCTACGGCAAGAGATACGTCCTGGAGGTCTCGAAGAACGGCACGGACTGGACCCCCTTCTACACGGAGACCGCCGGCGCCGGAGGCACGGTCACCGCGCACACCTATCCACAGGAGGTGACCGGCCGCTACGTCCGCATGCGCGGCCTCGAACGCGCCACGCCCTACGGCTACTCGCTGTACTCCTTCAAGGTCTACGGCGGTGGACCGGCCCCCGCGTCCACCACCCGCACCAACCTGGCCCTGAACCACCCCGCGTACACGAACTACTACCAGCACGCGGGCAATTCGCCGGCCTTCGTGACGGACGGAGGGTGGCCGGGAGATCTCAAGGCCGACGCCACCCGCTGGTCCAGTGACTGGAACGCGAACCGCTGGATCTCCGTCGACCTGGGCGCCCCGTCGACGATCTCGTCCGTGGACCTGTACTGGGAGGCTGCTTACGCCGTCGACTGCCAGCTCCAGGTCTCCGACGACAACCGCACCTGGCGTACGGTCCACCAGCCCTCCGCGGCCGAAGTCGCCGCCCGCCGCGCGAACGTGCAGTCCCCGGCCCAGGCGGTGGGACTGCACGACACGATCACCCTCTCCTCACCGGTGACCGAGCTGGAGGCGACGCGGGGCCAGTGGGTCTACGACCACAACCAGTACGTGATCCTGAACCTCGCTCTGGGCGGGGCCTACCCGGCCGGCTGGAACCAGGTGACCACTCCGTACTGGGGGCTGCCGCAGTCGAGCGTGGACCGGATCGCGGGTGGGGGAGTGCAGGCCGAGGTGGACTGGGTGCGGGTGGAGCAGAAGCGGTAAGCGCCGGGGGGCCCTTTTTGAAAATGGATGTCATGTGATAAATTGGAGGTGATCTTCGACCACTGTTGAATCGCCTGCCCCGCAAGGGGGTTGTGCGGCAGGGCGAGGTGGACGGAAAGGGCTTGCGGGCTTGATGCATATGATGTGCAAGTGCACGACTACAGCATCAGGGCGGCAAGCCCGGACGACCTCGACGGTGCGCGAGCCCTGATGCTCGACACCGTCTACCGCGACTTCGGTACCGGCTACGTGCCCCGCTGGCACGCGGACATCGTCGACCCGGCCGCCGCCTATCTCGCCTCGCCCCGCCACACCCTCCTCGTCGCGCTCGACCCGCGCGACGGGAGTGTGGTCGCCACCGCCGCCCTCGACTCCCGCGGCCCGGCCCACCCGCCGAACCCGCGCGAGCTCGCCGAGCGTTACCCGTCCGGCGAGACCGCGCAGCTGCGTCGCGTCTACGTCCGGGCCGAGCACCGCAGGCGCGGCCTGGCCCGGCGGCTCGTCGGCGAACTGCTCGCCTTCGCGGCGGCGGACGGCGGCTACCGCGCCGTCTATCTGCACACCGACCCCCATGTGCCGGGCGCCGAGGCCTTCTGGCGTTCGCTCGGCAAGATCGTGCACGACGAGCGCGAGGAAACGGACGGCGGGAACGGCGTCGTCCACTTCGAGATACCGATGGAGCGATAGACCGTGCCACGCCGAATCCGCCCGCTCCTCGCCCTCGCCCTGGCCCCCGTCCTGGCCGGGTGCTTCGCCTCCAGCGGCGGTTCCGACGCCGCGGGCGGCGCACGGGACGGCTCCCGCCTGCGAGTCGCCCTCGCCTTCCCGCCCGCCGAGAACCTCTCGCCGTACGGCGCCGACGCCACCATCCTCAGCCGTCTCGGCGTCACCGAAGGCCTGACCGCGCTGGACGCCAACGGCGCCGCCGCCCCCGCCCTCGCCGCCTCCTGGCGTCAGGAGAACGACCGCACCTGGCTGTTCACCCTGCGCGAGGCCACCTTCCAGGACGGCTCCGCGGTCACCCCCGCCGCGGTCGTCGCGGCCCTCACCCACGCCGCGCAGGCCAAGCCCGTCCCCGCCGCCCTCTCCGACGTCACCCTCACCGCGAAGGCCGAGGGCAGCAAGGGCGTACGGATCACCACCGAGGATCCCGACGCCGTCCTGCCGCTGCGGCTCTCCAGCCCCTCCCTCGCCATCCTCTCCGGCAAGGCCTACGGCACCAAGGACAAGCAGATCAAGGCCGACCCGGTCGGCCATGCCACCGGGCCCTTCGAGCTCACCAAGGTGCTCGGCTCCACGGCCGCCACCCTCGACCGCTACGACGACTACTGGGGCGGCCGTGCCCAGGCCGCCGGCATCGACGTCAAGTTCGTCGCCGACGGCACCGCCCGCGCGAGCGCCCTGCGCACCGACCAGGTCGACCTCGCCGAGGCGATCCCCGTCGCCCAGGCCGCCACCCTCGACAAGGCCGGCCGCGAGGCGACCGCCACCACCCGCACCACGAGCCTGCTCCTCAACACGAAGAAGGGCCCCTTCAAGGACGCCGCTCTGCGGGCCGCCGCCCGGCAGGCCGTCGACACCTCCGCGTTCGCCAAGGGCGTCTACGAGGGATATGCCGACGCCGGCGCAGGCATCTACGGGCCCGCCGCCACCTGGGCCGCCGGCAAGCGGACCGAGCCGGTCGGGCGGGCGAAGGCCGGCAAGCCCGACAAGACCCCGATCCATCTCGCCACCTACGACAACCGGCCCGAACTCCCGGAAGTCGCCCAGGTGCTGAAGCAGCAGCTGGAGAAGGCAGGGTTCGAGGTCACGCTGGAGGTGCGCGAGTACTCGCGGCTGGAGAGCGACGCGCTGGACGGCAGGTTCGACGCGTTCGTCGGCGCCCGCAACAGCCTGGTCGACACCGGCGACCCCGTCGGTGTCCTCGCCAGCGACTACACGTGCGACGGCAGTTACAACCTGGCCCTGCTCTGCGACAAGGACGTCGACCGGGCCGTGGCCAAGGCCGCGGACCTCGCCGGCACCGCCGAGCGACAGGACGCGGCCATGGCGGCCGAGGCCGAGATCCTCGGCACCGACGCCGTCGTACCGCTGGTCCACCAGCGCATCATCACCGGCGTCGGCACCGATGTCCGAGGCGAGCTCCTCGACCCGTACGAGCGCACCCTCGTCGGCATCGGCACCCGGCCCTGACCCGTGCGACGCCAGACAGTCGCGCTCCTGTGGCGTGCGGGGATCGCGGCCGCCCTGGTGTGCGCGATCGGCGTACTGCCCTGGCTGTCGCGCACCGACCCGGCGCTCACCGTGCTCAAGGCCCGGTCGGCGGACCGCGACCCCACGCCCGAGGTGCTGGCGGACATCCGCGCCCAGCTCGGCCTGGACGCGGGCCCGTTGCGTCTCCTCGGTGACTGGCTGGGCGGGCTGGGGCGCGGGGACGCAGGCCGATCGTGGATCTCCGGCAGCGACGTCACCCCCGCCGTGCTCCAGGCCCTCGGCGCGTCCCTCCTGCTGATGGCGGTGGCCCTCCTGGTCGCCGCCGTCACCGCCGCGCTGATCTGCGCCCGCACCCTGTGGCTCGGCGCCCACCGGCGGCTCGACGGCCGGCGTGCCGGAGGCAGCGGTTCCGCCGTCCTCGCCGCGCTCCCCGAGTTCCTCACCGCGTTCGTCCTCGCGACCGTCGTCGGCGTGCAGTTGGGCTGGCTGCCCGCCCTCGGCTGGTACGGCCCCCAGTGGACGATCCTCCCGGCCCTCGCCCTCGGCCTGCCCGCCGGCGCCGTGCTCGGCAGGCTCCTCGACGACCTGCTGCCCGGCGCCTTCGCCGAGCCCTGGGCGCTGGCCGCCACCGCACGCGGACTCCCCGGCCGCAGCGTCGCGCGCCAGGCCCTGCGCCGCTGCCTGCCCGGGCTGCTCCCCAACACCGGCCTGTTCGTCGTGGGCCTGACCGGCGGATCGGTCACCGTCGAGCAGATCTTCGACATCCCCGGCCTCGGCCGCACCACCCTCCAGGCCGCCCTCGCGCAGGACCTGCCTGTCCTCCAGGCCGGCACCCTCGCCCTCGTCCTGCTCGCCGCGGCCGCCGCCGGACTGGCCCACCTCCTCGCCCGCCTGCTGATCGGCCCGGCCCTGCGCGACGGCGCGCTGCCGTCCCTGCACCGGCCGCCTCCGCCCGCACGCAGGTTCCTGCCGCTCGCCTACGGCGGCCTGCTCGTCGGCGTCGTCGCCCTCGGCCTGCCCCGTGACCCGCTGGCCCTCGACACCGCCGAGCGACTCGCGGCCCCTTCGCCGGGGCACCCGTTCGGCACCGACGCCCTCGGCAGGGACATCCTCGCCCGCGTCTCCCACGGCGCCCTCGACACGCTGCTGCTCGCCGGCGCGATCACCGCCGTCACCCTGCTCACCGGAGTGGCGCTCGGCCTGCTGCCCCGGCTGTCCGGCCCGCTCGTCGACACCGTCACGGCGCTGCCGCCGGTCCTCGTCGCCCTGCTCGTCACCGCGGTCGTCGGCAGCGGAACCGCCACGCCCGCACTCGCCGTTGCCGCCGTGGCGTGGGCCCCACTGGCCGCCCACACCTCGGCGCTGCTACGGCAGGAACGCGCCGCCCTCCACCTCACCGCCACCCGCGCCCTGGGCGCCGGCCCCTGGTACCTGCTGCGCCACGAACTGCTGCCCGCCGTCGTGCCGCCCGTCACCCGCCACGCCCTGCTCCGCCTGCCCGGCGTCGCCCTCGCCCTCGCCTCGCTGGCCTTCCTCGGCCTGGGCGCCCAGCCGCCCTCCCCGGAGTGGGGCCTGCTCCTCGCCGAGAACCAGCCCTACGCCGAGCGCGCCCCCTGGGCGGTCCTCGCCCCCGCCGCCGTGCTCGCCCTGCTGGGTGCGCTGGCGGTGACGGCGGCCGGAGGCCTGCGGGGCGGGCGGCGGCGAAGGGACCGGGGCGAGCCTGTCGTGCCGGTGCCCGAACAGCGTTCACCCGCGAAGGAGTTGGTGGGGGCCGGATGACATCGCTGCTGTCGCGTGGCCTCCGCAAGCCGCCGGACCGACCCCGGCTCTCCCCTCTTCTGCGCCTCCTCATCCTCACCCAACTCGCCTTCAACATCGGCTTCTTCGCCGTCCTGCCCTTCCTCGCCGAGCATCTGGGGCAGGCCGTCGGGATGGCGGGCTGGATGGTCGGGTTCGTGCTGGGGTTGCGGACGTTCAGCCAGCAGGGCCTGTTCGTGGTGGGCGGGGCGCTGGCCGACCGGTACGGCATCCGGCCCGTCGTGCTCACCGGCTGTGTGCTGCGGATCGCCGGGTTCGCCTGGCTCGGGTACGCGCGACAGACGTGGGCGGTCATCGGGGCCGTGTTGCTGATCGGGTTCGCCGCCGCGCTGTTCTCACCCGCCGTCGAGTCCGAGGTCGCCCGACAGGCCGTGGTGTGGGAGGAGTCCGGCGGCGGCTCCCGGACCCGCGTCCTCGCGCTGCTGACGGTGGCCGGACAGGCAGGCGCGTTCGTCGGGCCGCTGCTCGGCGCGCTGCTGCTTGCGGTGGACTTCCGTACGGTCTGCCTCGCCGGCGCCGGCATCTTCGTCCTCGTCCTCGCCGGGCACGCGTGGCTGCTGCCGCAGCACATACCCGGGCGAGGGGGTGTACGGCTGCGCGGCGGCACGGGGAAGCTGCTGCGCAACCGCCGCTTCCTCGCGCTGTGCTGCGCTTACGGCGCCTACCTGCTCGCCTACAACCAGCTCTATCTCGCCCTCCCCGACGAGGTGGAGCGCGCCACGGGCTCCCAGTCCGCGCTGGCCTGGCTGTTCGCCCTGTCCGCGCTGCTGGTGGTGGTCGCCCAGCTGCCCGTCACCCGGTGGGTGGGGGAGCGGCTCACCCTGCGCCGGTCCATGGCCGCCGCACTGCTGCTGATCGCCGCGGGGTTCGCGGTGGTGGCGGCGGCCCGGCCCGCCGACCGGAGCGGTACGGCGGGGCTGTTGCCCGCGGCCGGCTTCGTCGTCCTGCTCACCCTCGGCCAGATGCTCGTCGCCCCGGCCGCCCGCGCCTGGGTGCCCGACCTCGCGGAGGAGGGCCGACTCGGCCTCTACACCGGTGCGTTGTCCTCGGTCTCCGGCCTGATCGTCCTGCTCGGCAGTTCGGCCACGGGAAGCCTCCTCGACACCGGCCTGCCCGCCGCCGTGCCGTGGCTGGTGCTGGCGGCCGTACCGGTGGCGGCCATCGGGGTGCTGCCGCGTCGGTAAGGTCCCCGGCATGGATGTTCAGCTGGAGATCGCCCGGGAGGCGGGCGCGGAACTCGTGGCCGCCTTCGGCCGGCTGCTGCCGCAACTGTCCCGCAGCGCCAAGCCCCTCGACCTCGCGGCGGTCGACCGCATCGTGAGGTGCGACGGGAACACCGTGCTCGTGGCTCGGGCGCACGGCGAGATCATCGGCACGCTGACCCTCGTACAGATTCCCGTGCCTTCCGGACTGCGCGCCCGGATCGAGGACGTGGTCGTCGACGGAGCCGCGCGCGGTCACGGAGTCGCGGGACTGCTGATGCGTGAGGCGGTCCGGCTTGCCCGGGAGGCCGGGGCGCGGAGTCTCGACCTCACCTCGCGGCCGGACCGCGCCGCGGCGAACAGGCTCTACGAACGTCTGGGGTTCGTGGCGAGGGACTCGATGGTGTACCGGATGCAGTTCGACGGCTGACTGCGGCTCGTGGCGTCCCGGTGCTGCAGGTGTGTGTGGGAGGCCGGGGTTCGGTTCGTCGTTCTGGCCTCGAGGGTGGACCGGGACTCGGCGAGTGGGCTGTGCGGATGGCTGGGGTTTGTGGCGTGGGGCTCGGCGGTGTTCCGGATGCAGTTCGACGGCTGACTGCGGCTCGTGGCGTCCCCGGTGCCGTGGATGTGTGATTCGGTCCGGCGGGCCCGGGAATCCGGGGCGCGGACCGTCGACCTCACCTCGCGGGTGGACCGGGACTTGGCGAACAGGCTGTACACATGGCTGGGGTTCGCGGCGAGGGGCTCGATGGTGTGCCGGATGCCGCTCCACGGCTGAAAGCCGTCCACGGCATGGCCGGTGCCGCCGAAGGCCGAGCCCTCAGGACGCCACCAGCTCCCGCACCTCCGCCACCGGCGCCCGCCGCACGCGCGACGGACGGTTGCGGTAGAGCCACAGGATGTCCCGGCCGAACGACCAGACCAGCGCCGCCAGCGCCGTCGCGGTGACCGCGAGCGTCGCCAGGTGCGGGAAGAGGCCGGACGCGGCCATGAGCAGGAACACACCCTGCATCGCGGCGACCGTCTTGCGGGCCGTGCTCGGCGGGAGCGCGGCGTTCAGCCAGGGCCAGACGCGGGCGGCGGCGACGAAGCCGTAGCGCATGGCGCCGATGAGGAGCACCCACGGACCCAGCGACATCGAGACGTACACGCTCAACACCAGGATCAGGAACGCGTCCACCTCCATGTCGAAACGCGCGCCCAGGGCGGTCGACGTGCCCGTACGGCGGGCCACCTTGCCGTCCACGCCGTCGAGGATCAGGGCGACCGCAGTCAGGCCGACGAACAACGTCACCGGCGGAGAACTCTGGAAGGAGTCCGCGACCAGCGCCGTGACGCCGCCGACCAGCGTCGCGCGGCCCAGGGTGACCCGGTTCGCCGGCCCGAAGGAGCGGAGCCGGGATCGGTGCAGGGCGAGGGAGAGCAGCGCCCAGGTGGCGACGGCGAAGACGAGGCCGGTCAGCCAGCCCGCCGGCCCCATGCCGATCGCCGAGCCGAGCAGGGCCAGCAACAGGATCTGCACGCCCGCTCCCACAGCGGTCTCCTGCTGGACCAGCCTCGCGTCGTAAGTGTTGTTCAGGGCCACCGCACATTCCTCCGGCCAGGTGACAGAGTCGATCAAGGCCGCGTACTGTGCGCGACCTGTGCATACCTCGGTACGTGAACAGCCCGCAGATCGTTCAGGAGGATTCCCATGAACCGCACCGCACGTGCGTTCTGGCTCAGTTCCCCGGGTGAGGGAGAGATCCGAGAGGTCGCCCTTCCGGAGCCGGCCGAGGACGACGTGCTGGTGCGGTCGCTGTACTCCGGAGTCAGCCGTGGCACGGAGACACTCGTGTTCCGCGGCGGGGTCCCGCAGAGCCAGCACGCGGCCATGCGGGCGCCGTTCCAGGAGGGCGATTTCCCCGCCCCCGTGAAGTACGGCTATCTCAGCGTCGGGATGGTCGAGGAGGGGCCGGCCGCACTGGTCGGCCGTACGGTCTTCTGCCTGTACCCGCATCAGACGCGGTACGTCGTCCCCGCGAGCGCCGTCACCGTCGTACCCGACACCGTGCCCGCCGAACGGGCCGTCCTCGCCGGCACCGTCGAGACCGCCGTCAACGCGCTCTGGGACGCCGCACCCCTGGTCGGCGACCGGATCGCCGTGGTCGGCGGCGGCATGGTCGGCTGCTCGGTGGCCGCACTGCTGGCCCGCTTCCCGGGTGTGCGGCTCCAGTTGGTCGACGCCGATCCGCGCCGGGCCGAGGTCGCCGAGGCCCTCGGTGTCGCCTTCGCCACGCCCGACGAGGCGCTCGGCGACCGCGACCTGGTGGTCCATGCCAGCGCCACCGAGCAGGGCCTCGCCCGGTCGCTCGAACTGCTGCGCCCCGAGGGCACGATCGTCGAACTCAGCTGGTACGGCGACCGGAAGGTGGCTCTGCCGCTGGGCGAGGCCTTCCACTCGCGGCGGCTCGTCATCCGCAGCAGCCAGGTCGGCACCGTCTCCCCGGCCCGCGGTGCCAGCCGTACGTATGCCGACCGGCTCGCCCTCGCCCTCGACCTGCTCGCCGACCCGGCTCTCGACGCGCTCGTCACGGGGGAGAGCGCTTTCGCGGAGCTGCCCGAGGTGATGCCGAAGCTCGCTTCCGGGGAGATTCCGGCGCTCTGTCATCGGGTCAGGTACACGGACACGCCCTGACCGGACCCGGACACGTGCTGACGGACTCGTTCAATCGGGGAAGACAAGAGCGCCTGACCTGAGAAAAGAGTGAGAGACGGCTGAACAACGGGAAGCGAAGAGCCGTACTACACGGCATCCCCGGCAGCCGATCGGCGGGGATGAGGAGCGCACCGCACCTGGAGGGTCGTCCGTTGTTCAGCATCACCGTCCGCGATCACATCATGATCGCCCACAGCTTCCGCGGCGACGTCTTCGGACCCGCGCAGCGTCTGCATGGAGCGACGTTCCTGGTGGACGCCACGTTCCGGCGCGAGCAGCTGGACGACGACAACATCGTCGTCGACATCGGACTGGCCACCCGGGAACTGGGTGCCGTCGTGGGCGAGCTGAACTACAGAAACCTCGACAACGAACCCGACTTCGCCGGGATCAACACCTCCACCGAGTTCCTGGCCAAGGTCATCGCCGACCGGCTCGCCGAGCGGATCGAGAAGGGTGCGCTGGGCGAGGGCGCCAAGGGCCTCGCGGGTCTCACCGTGACGCTGCACGAGTCGCATGTCGCATGGGCGAGCTATGAGCGTGCGCTGTGACCGACGTGACCCTGGAGAAGGCCGTCGCCGTGGAAAAGGCTCCGGAGAAGTCGGAGAACGTGGCGCTCGGCTACGTGCCCGTGCAGCACTCCGCCCTGAAGAACGCCGAGATCATCCCCATGTCCCTGCGCTCCGTGCACTTCGTGATGCCGGGCGGTGTGGACGACGCGTCCGCGCCGAGCGGCGGCAACGCCTATGACCGGCGGGTGAGTCTGGATCTGCCCGGCTTCGGCTGGCAGGTGCACAAGCACGCGGTGGACGGCAGCTGGCCGAGCCCCGGGGCGGTGGCGCGGGCCGAACTCGCCCGCACGCTGGGGGAGTTCCCCGACGGAGCCGTCGTCCTGCTGGACGGGCTGGTCGCCTGCGGGGTGCCCGAGGTCATCGTCCCGGAAGCGGAACGGCTGAACCTCGCGGTCCTCGTCCATCTGCCGCTCGGCGACGAGACGGGCCTGGACCCCGCCGTCGCCACGGAGCTGGACGCCCGGGAACGCACGGTTCTGCGGGCCGTTCCCGCGGTGATCGCCACCAGCGACTGGGCCGTCCGCCGCCTCGTCTCCCACCACGGCCTCGCGCCAGAGCGCGTCCACGTCGCCGCCCCCGGCGCCGACATCGCGCCGCTGGCCTCCGGCACGGACGGCGTGTCCCGCCTGCTGTGCGTGGCCGCCGTGACACCCCGCAAGGGACAGCACCGGCTGGTCGAGGCGCTGGCGTCGGTGACCGACCTGCCGTGGAGCTGTGTCTGCGTGGGCCCGCTGAACCAGGACCCCGAGTACGTGGCCGAACTGCGGTCCCTGATAGCCGAGCACGGGCTCGAGGACCGGCTGGTCCTCGCGGGCCCGCAGGCCGGCGCCGAACTCGACGCCAGCTACAACGCCGCCGACCTCATGGTGCTGACCTCCTACGCCGAGACGTACGGCATGGCGGTGACGGAAGCCCTCGGGCGCGGCATCCCGGTGCTCGCGACGGACGTCGGCGGCCTGCCGGAGGCGGTCGGCCGGGCCCCCGACGGCGGTGTCCCCGGCATCCTCGTCCCGCCGGAGAACTCCGCCGCGATCGCCGCCGAGCTGCGCGGCTGGTTCGGTGAGGCGGACGTACGACGCCGACTGAAGGCGGCTGCCCGGGGACGCCGGGCCGCCCTGAACGGCTGGGCCGGCACGGCCCGCAGCCTGGCCTCGGTACTGGGCCGACTGCCGAACGAACCCCGGAGGGTCGCATGAGGGACACGGCAACGGCGCAGAGCGGAGGGGCGATTCCGGCCCAGCCGGGACCGCGCGATCCCGCACCGCAGAGCGGGATCGTTTCGGCGGAGGACGCCCCGGGCGGCGGGTCCGCAGCGGCGGCGGCCGACCCCGACGCCGTGATCCTCGGGGCGGGGCCCAGCCCCGGTCCCGGCGAGCGCGCGACCGTCCGGCTCAGGGACGCCGGGCCGGACGACCCGCCCCGCTATGCCCCGGAGTGGCTGGAGCTGCGGGAAGGCGCCGACGCCGCCGCGCGGGCGCACGACTTGCTCGACCCGCTGCGGATCCGGCTCGCCAACCGGCCCGGACGGTCCGGAGTGGTGATCCACGACGTGGGATGCGGCACCGGCTCCATGGGTCGCTGGCTCGCGCCCCACCTGGACGGCGCCCAGCACTGGGTCCTGCACGACCGCGACCCCTATCTCCTGCACTTCGCCGCCGTGGCCTCCCCGCGCTCCTCCGCGGACGGCAGCCGCGTCACGGTGGAGACGCGCCGCGGCGACGTCGGCCGCCTCACCCCGGACGGCCTCGCCGGTGCCTCGCTGGTGACCGCCTCCGCACTGCTCGACGTCCTCACCCGCGAGGAGGTCGACACCCTCGCCGCCGCCTGCGCGGGCGCGGGCTGCCCGGCACTGCTGACGCTGTCCGTCGCCGGCCGCGTCGAACTCACCCCGTCGGACCCGCTGGACCAGGAGATCGCGGAGGCGTTCAACGCCCACCAGCGGCGCTCGGGGATGCTGGGTCCGGACGCGATCACCGTGGCGGCGGAGGCCTTCTCCGAGCACGGCGCGACCGTCCAGGTGCACCCGAGCCCCTGGCGGCTCGGCCCCGACGAGTCCGCGCTCACCGCGCAGTGGCTGCGCGGCTGGGTCGGCGCGGCGGTCGAGCAGCGCCCCGACCTGCGCGAGCGCGCCGACCGCTATCTCCAGGACCGTCTCGCCGCCTGCCAGGAGGGCGAGTTGAGTGTCGTGGTCCACCACAGCGACCTGCTGGCGCTGGTGCGACCGACGGGCGGAGCGTCATGAGCGTGGGGACGGTGGCGGGGGCGCGCGTCACGCGGCGGGGCGCCAAGGCCCGAGAACGGCGAGTGAAGGCGTCGGTCGTGAACGGGGCCGTCCTGGTCCCGGAGGCGGGCCCTGCCACCCGACTCGGCGTTGAGCCCGAGGCACGGCCGGGTCGGCCCCGCCTGCGCACCCGCCTTGCCCGTCTCAACACCCCCGCCGTCCGCACCCACCTGGGCACGGTCGTCGGCGTCGCCATCCTCGTCGCGCTGTTCTGGCGCCTCGGTACCGGCGTCTTTCTCGACGGGCTGCGGCGGATCGACGCGACGGCGCTCATAGCGGCGCTCGGGATCGGTCTCGTCACCACCGTGTTCAGCGCGTGGCGCTGGCAGTTGGTGGCACGCGGGCTGCGGATCCGGCTGTCGCTCGGGCCGGCCGTCGCCGACTACTACCGCTCCCTGTTCCTCAACGCCGCCCTCCCCGGCGGCGTCCTCGGTGATGTGCACCGGGCCGTGCGGCACGGGCAGAGCGCCGGTGACATGGGCCGCGGCGTCCGTGCGGTCGTGCTCGAACGCGCTGCCGGCCAGGTCGCCCTCGCCGCCGTCGGTGCCGTCGTGCTGCTGACCATGCCGTCCCCTGTGCTGAACGAGGCCCGCGACCTCACGCCGCTCATCCTGTTCGCCGCCGTGGGCACACTCGCCGTCGTGGCCGCCCTGCACATGAACCGTGCGCCGTCCCGCCGTGACCGGACAAAGCCGACGGCCGTGCGTACCACCCTCGGCGAGGCCCGCGAGGCCCTGCTGTCCCGCCGCAACGGTCCCGGCGTCGCCGTGTCCTCCGGCGTCGTCCTCGCCGGTCACATCGCGATGTTCGTGCTCGCCGCGCGGATCGCCGGGTCCACCGCCTCCGTGGCCGCCCTGCTGCCGCTCGCCGTCCTGGCCCTGCTCGCCATGGGCGTCCCCCTGAACGTCGGCGGGTTCGGTCCCCGTGAGGGCGCCACCGCCTGGGCGTTCGGTGCCGCCGGGCTCGGCGCCGACACCGGACTGGCCGTCGCCGTCGTGTACGGCGTCCTCAGTTTCGTGGCCGCCCTGCCCGGCGCCCTCGTCCTCGTCGCCCGCTGGTACACCGGCCTGCGCACGCGCTCCGGGTCCGCCGCAGCCGTAGCGGCCCCGGAGCCCAGCCGCTATTTTCGTGCGTCTCCCGTGTCCCGTACGGAATCGTCCGCGGAGGTCAGCAGTGACACATATGCGCCGAAGGAATCCGCGAGGCTCGCCAGCAGGCGCTTCCCCTTTTCCGCGGAACCCAGCGAAGGGCGGCCTATGACACCCGAATCGGTATAGGCGGACATACCGAGGGTGAGTAGCTGACGGCGGTCGTCCGCAACGAAATCGGAAGTCTCATAACCGGGTCGGATCAATTCGGGATGAGTGTGCAGAAGGATGGAGGTCTCAATTTCCCCCGCGTGCATGTCGGTGAGCAGCGAGGTCTCCACCCCCGCCCGCTCCCGCGCCTCCTCCCAGTCCTCCGGGGCCGGGAACAGCGCCATTCGCTCGCCCTGCGCGGAGGACTCCTGAACGACATTGCCCAGTACGTAATTTCCGCCGTGCCCGTTGACCAGCACCAGAGCGTCGACGCCGGACCGGTGGAGCGAAGCCGCTATGTCCCGTATCACCGCATGAAGGGTCACGGAGGAGATGCTGACGGTCCCCGGCCAGGCCGCGTGTTCGTGCGAGCAGGAGATCGTCACCGGCGGAAGGAGGTGCACCGGGTGTGCGGCGGCTATCTCACGCGCGATGGCGCAGGCCACGAGCGTGTCGGTCGCCAGCGGAAGGTACGGGCCGTGCTGCTCGAAGCTTCCGACGGGCAGGACCGCGACCTGTCGTGAGACACCCGCGCCCCGCGTCCGTACATCGTCGGAGGTGTCCGCCGGCACCAGCGAGTGTGCCGCCGGCCGCGTCTGCGAATCACTCATCTTTTCCGGCCTTTCGTCTCTGCTTAGGAACTGAAGAATCATGACAGATAAAATTGGCGTCCTCGGCAAGAAGTCCGCACAGCGGACGCAGCGTTCCGGCGTGGAACGCGTGGTGAATGCCCCCTTGCCCACCGTGTACGGGGAATTCCGCGCGATCGGCTACATGGATCACGACCGCGGTGACGAGCAAGTGGCCCTGGTGTACGGGGAGATAGGCGCGGAGAACGTCCTCACCCGACTGCACTCCGAGTGCCTGACGGGCGACGCCTTCGGCTCCCAGCACTGCGAGTGCGGCGACCAGCTGGCCTCCGCACTGCGCGCGGTGGTCGCCGAGGGCAGTGGCATCGTCGTCTACCTGCGGGGCCACGAGGGCCGCGGCATCGGTCTGCTCGCCAAGCTGCGCGCGATGGCTTTGCAGGCGGAGGGCCTGGACACCGTCGAGGCCAACCTCGCGCTCGGCCTGCCCGTGGACGCCCGCGACTACGGCGTCGCCGCCGGGATCCTGCACGACCTGGGCGTGAACAGCGTCCGCCTCATGTCGAACAACCCGCGCAAGCGCGACGCGTTGCTGCAGCACGGCATCCAGGTCGCCGAGCAGGTCCCGCTGCTGATCCCACCGTGCGAGAACAACATCACCTACCTGCGCACCAAGCGTGAGCGCCTCGACCACCACCTGCCCCATCTGGACGCGGTCGCGCACCTGTCCTGATTGCCGCGAGGCCCATCCGGACAGGAAGAGGGAACGACCGACGACTTCCAGGAAGGTGGGCCCGTGAACATGCGTGCGAGTGTCGTCGTCATCGGCGGCGGTGTGATGGGGACCAGCATCGCCTATCACCTCGCCCGTGCCGGGGTACGGGACGTCGTCCTCGTCGAGCGGGACGAACTGGCGTCCGGGTCCACGTCCAAGGCGGCCGGGGGCGTGCGGGCGCAGTTCTCCGACGAGCTCAACATCCAGCTCGGGGCACGCAGCCTGGAGGCGTTCGGCCGGTTCCGGGACGAGACCGGGTACGACATCGGGCTGCACCGGGTCGGCTATCTGTTCCTGCTCTCCACACCGGAGGAGATCGCCGGCTTCGAAGCGGGCGTCCGGCTGCAGAACGCCCTCGGCGTGCCGAGCCGCATGATCGGCCCCGCCGAGGCGCAGCGGCTCTCCCCGCTGATCACCACCGACGGACTGCTGGCGGCCGCGTTCTCGCCGGACGACGGCCACTGCACCCCCGAGTCCGTCGTCCACGGCTACGCGGCCGCAGCCCGTGAGTACGGGGCGCGGCTCTTACGCCACAACGATGTCACCGGCATCGAAGTGCACGGCGACCGGATCACCGCCGTGACCACCACCATCGGGCGCATCGCCACCGACACGGTGATCTGCGCGGCCGGTCCCTGGTCCCGCACGATCGGGGCGATGGTCGGCGTGGACCTGCCCGTGGTGCCGCTGCGCCGCCAGATCGCGGTCACCGAACCGGTCGCCGGACTGCCGCCGCAGCTGCCCATGACGATCGACTTCACGACCAGTCTCTACTTCCACACCGAGGGCCCCGGTCTCCTTCTTGGCATGTCCGACCCCGACGAGCGCCCCGGGTTCGCCACCGACACCCACGACCGCTGGATCCCCCGCCTGACCGAGGCCATGGAGCACCGCGCCCCCGCCCTGCTCGACCTGCGCCGCACGGGAGGCTGGGCGGGCCTGTACGAGGTCACGCCGGACCACAACGCGCTGATCGGCGAGGCGACTTCCGTATCCCGTTTTCTGTATGCGACCGGGTTCTCCGGCCATGGCTTTCTGCAGGGACCGGCCGTCGGCGAGGTCATCCGTGACCTGTACCTCGGCCGCGTACCCTTCGTGGACGTCAGCCCCTTGAGCGCCGGCCGGTTCATGGCCGACGCCCCGCGCCCGGAGGCCAACCGCGTATGACCGATCTCCATCTGTGGCTGCGCCACGAGGTCCGTTCCACCGAACGACGCACTCCGATCGTGCCGGCCGACGCCCGGCGGCTCGTCGAGAGCGGGGTGACGCTGACCGTCGAGCAGTCCTCGCAGCGGATCTTCCCCATCGAGGAGTACGACGTCGCCGGCTGCCGTGTCGCGCCCGCGGGCTCCTGGGTGTCGGCGCCAGAACAGGCCGTGGTCATCGGGCTGAAGGAACTCCCCGACCGGCCCGGCGAGCTCACCCACCGGCACATCTACTTCGGCCACGCCTACAAGCAGCAGCCCGGCGCCGAGGACCTGCTCCGCCGGTTCGCCCAGGGCGGCGGCGTCCTGCTCGACCTGGAGTACCTGGTGGACGACGACGGCCGCCGCCTCGCCGCGTTCGGCTTCTGGGCCGGCTACCTCGGAGCCGCCCTCGCCGTCCTCCAGCATCGCGGGAAGCTCGTCGCGCCGCTCACGCCGACGTCGAAGGAGGAACTGGACGCCACCCTCCAACCCGCCCCCGAAGACGCGGAGTTCACCGCGCTCGTGATCGGCGCCCTGGGCCGCAGCGGACGGGGCGCGCGCCTCGCCTTCATGACCGCCGGGGTCGAGGCGGCCACGCCCTGGGACCTCGCCGAGACCCGCGACCTGGACCGCCCGGCCCTCCTCGCGCACGACGTCCTGGTCAACGCCGTCCTCGCCACCACCCCGATCCCGCCCTTCCTGCGCGAGCAGGACCTCGACGACCCCGCCCGACGGCTGCGCACCCTCTGTGACGTCACCGTCGACGTCGGCTCCCCCCTGAACGTCCTGCCGGTCTACGACCGCACCACCGACTGGACCGACCCCGTGCGCCGGCTGCGCAAGGAACCCCCGCTCGACCTGATCGCCATCGACAACCTGCCCTCCCTGCTGCCCCGCGAGTCCAGCACCGACTTCTCGGCGGCGCTGCTGCCCCAGCTGCTGGACTTCCAGACGGGCGGACCCTGGGGGCGCTGTCGTGACCGGTACCACCAGGCCGCCCGCGAACTCGGCATCGCAGAAGCAGAAGGGGAGTACCGCCATGGCTGACAGCTCCGCACGGGTGCCCGCGAGCGGCACCGTCCACTGGGTCGGCGCCGGACTGTCCACCGGCAGCGGTCTGGCCCGGCTGTGCGACACGGCCGACCGCGTACGGCTGTGGCACCGCACCGCGGACCGTGCCGCCGACGCCCTGAACAGGCTGGGCCTGACCGGACGCGCCGAGCCCCGCGCCTACACCCTCCCCGCGCTCACGGCCGAACTGGCGCCGGGCGACGTGGTCGTATCGATGCTGCCCGCCCCGGAGCACGCCGGGCTCCTCACGGCCTGCATCCGGGAACAGGCTCACTTCGCCTGCTCCAGCTATGTATCGGACGCCGTCCTCGAACAGGTGCCCGCGGCCGAGGCGGCCGGGCTCGTGGTCCTCACCGAGGCCGGCCTCGACCCGGGCATCGACCACCTCTTCGCGCACTGTCTGGTCGGCCGCGCCCGGACGGCCGTCGGTGACGACACGGCCGCCTCGTACAGCCTCACCTCGTACTGCGGAGGAGTCCCCGCAGTCCCGAACGACTTCAGGTACCGCTTCAGCTGGGCGCCCGCCGGTGTTCTCAACGCCCTGCGCGCACCGGCCCGTTACCTCAAGGACGGTGCCGAGACCGTCGCCGAGCGGCCGTGGGAGGTGACACGGCGGCATGTCGTCGACGGGGAGGCGTTCGAGGTCTACCCCAACCGCGACAGCGTCCCGTTCGTCGAGCAGTACGGGCTGCCGCCCGCGTGGAAACCGCAGACCTTTGTGCGAGGCACCCTGCGCCTGGAGGGCTGGCTGCAGGCCTGGGACGCCGTCTTCGAGGAGCTGAAGACCGGCGACGACACCCGAATCGCCGCCCTGGCAGGGGAGTTGGCGGCGGCCTACCCCACCACGGACGCCGACCGGGACCGGGTCGTCCTCGCCGTGTCGCTCGACGTGCGCGGCGGGGGCGGGCAGAGCTGGTCCGGCAGTTACCTGCTGGATCTGGTGGGCGACGAGGAGGAGAGCGCCATGGCCCGCTGTGTCTCCCGCCCCCTCGCCCTCGGCGTCCGGCACATCCTGGACGGCACCCTGCCGGCGGGCCTGAACCGCGCCGCCGAGACGGCGGCCCGCTCGGAGGAGTGGCTGCGCGAACTCGCCCTGGAAGGAGTGGAGTTCACGCTGCGCGTGGACCGGTGACCGCGGCGACTCAGCCTTCCGTGACAGCCTCGTGCACGAGCCGCTTGAGGTCCTGGAACATCGTGTGCGAGGTCTTCGGCCGCACCTGGGTCATGAACTGCACCGTCAGATCGCGGCCCGGGTCGACCCAGAACGTGGTGGTCGCCACTCCGCTCCAGCCGTACGTGCCGAGGCCCGCCGGCGCCTTCGTACGGGTCGGGTCGATCACCACCGAGACGCCGAGGCCGAAGCCGAGGCCGTCGTTGCCGGGCTCGTCATGGGCGGGGCGGCTGCCGAAGGACCGCAGGTCGGCGCCGCCCGGGAGCTGGTTGGACGTCATCAGGTCCACGGTCTCGGGGGTCAACAGACGGGTGCCGTCCAGTTCGCCGCGGCGGCGCAGCAGTTCCATGAAGCGGTGGACGTCGTGCGCGGAGGCCGCCATACCGCCGCTGCCGGACAGGAAGCGGGGCCGGCCGTGCAGCGGGAGGCCGGGGATGGGCTCGATGCCGCCGCCCTCGGTCTCGCCGTACAACTCGGAGAGCCGGTCCTTCTGTTCGCCGCTCACGCAGAACCCGGCGTCGGTCATCCCGAGCGGCCCGAAGATCCGTTCCGCGAAGAACTCGTCGAGCGGCTGCCCGGACACGACCTCGATGACCCGGCCGAGCACGTTGGAGGCGACCGAGTAGTTCCACTGCGTCCCCGGCTCGAACTGCAGCGGCAGGCTCGCGTACACGTCGACCGTCCTGGCCAGGTCGGAGCCGGGCAGCACCGCCGACTCCAGGTTGGCGTCGCGGTAGAGGGCGTCGACGGGATGTGAGTGGTAGAAGGCGAAGGTCAGCCCTGCGGTGTGCGTCATCAGATGCCGGACGGTCAGCGGCCCGTCGGCCGGGCGGGTCACCGTGTCGGCGCCGGATCCGCTGACGTACACCCGGGGCTCGGCGAAGGCGGGCAGATGGCGGCCGACCGGGTCGTCGAGCGACAGCTTGCCCTCCTCCACCAGCAGCAGCGCGGCGACCGAGGTGACCGGCTTGGTCATGGAGTAGATCCGCCACAGCGTGTCCGCCTCGACGGGGAGCCCGGCGGCGACGTCCCGGTGGCCGTGCGTGGCGAGGTGGGCGACGCGTCCACCGCGGGCGACGGCCACCAGGTAGCCGGGTATCCGGCCCTCGTCGACGTAGTGGGCGAAGTGCTGGTCGAGGCGGTCCAGCGCCTTCGCGTCCAGCCCGACCTCACCCGGGTCGACCTCTTGTCTCAGCAGTGCCATCGCTCTCCTCCGAATACGAACGACGAGGTGCGGTCCGGCATACCCCCGCCGGAACGGCCTCAGACTCATCGTCGCGCAGAACGCGTGTACGGTCCCGCGATTGGCCATGATCGTCGATCGTCGCGCCCTCCCGTCCCGGCAACCCCCGGCCCAGTGCCGCACCGGCCAGGGCGAGGGCGGCGAGGACGCTCAGTGGCAGCTCGGGGCCCTCGCCGGACCCCGTGAGAGCGGTCGCGGCGGCCACGCCCAGCACCGGGCCGACGTTCATCGCGGTCTGCTGCAGCCCGCCCGCCACACCGGCCGACTCGACGGCCGCCTCCCGTACGACGACATGGGTCGCCGCGACCATCACCGTGCCGAACCCTGCCCCCACCAGGGCGAACCCGGCGCACAGAGCGGGAGTGGCGCCCGTGCGGGAGAGGGTGAGGATCCCGAGTGCGAGGAGTGCCATCGCGGCCGTGGTCGTACGACGGGCCCCGGCCCGGCGCAGCAGCACCGCGCAGGTGGCCGCCGCGAGGACCATCAGCAGGGCCAGTGGCAGGCTGACCAGGGCGCTGTGGAACGCGTCCATGCCGAGCGTGTCCTGCAACAGGAACGTGCCGACGAACAGTGCGCCGGACAGCGCCGCCGACGCGGCCACCAGCATGCCGAGCGCCGAGCCGACGGCCGGCGAGCCGATGACGTCCGGCGGCAGCAGCGGGCTCACGGTGCGGCGCTCGTGACGGACGAAGAGGGCACCCGTGACGGCTGCGGTCGCGGCGGTCCAGGCCCATCCCGGCAGCCCGACGAGCGCGTGCACCAGACAGGCCAGGGTCACCGCGAGCAGGAGAGCGCCGGGCAGGTCGAGCCGGGCGGGGGAGGCGGTGCGCGGGGGCCGCCGGACGGCGAGGGCGAGGATGCCGAAGACGACGGCGGGCGCGACATTCAGCAGGAACACGGCCCGCCAGCCCGGCCCTGCCACCAGCGCGCCGCCCACCACCGGCCCGGCAGCGGCAGCCACCCCGATCGCGGCGGTCCGCACGGCGATCGGTGTCCGCAGCCGGTCGGGCGGGAACGCGGCCCGCAGCATCCCCAGCGTGGCCGGCTGAAGCAGCGCCCCGAACACGCCCTGCACGACCCGCAGCCCGATCACCCATCCGACGCCGGGCGCGAGCGCGATACCGGCCGACGCGGCCCCGAAGCCGAGCATCCCGACCCCGAAGAGCCGGTGGTGCCCATACCGGTCACCGAGGCGCCCGGCGAACACCAACAGGCTTGCCACCGCGATGAGATAGCCGGTGCTGGTCCACTGGACCTGTGCGAAGGAGGCGCCCAGGTCGCGTTGCAGCATGGGCTGGGCGACGGTCAGGACGGTGCCGTCGAGCGCGACGATCACGGCTCCGACGATGCTGCTCGCGAGGGTGAGACGCGGGTTCACTCGCTCTCCGCCCCGAGGTGGGCGTCCAGCGCCGACCGCAGCAGCGGTACGAAGTCGTCGGCCCCCGTGGCGAGTTGGAGGCTTCCCCAGCCCCACAGCTGGGCGATGCCGTGCAGGTTGGCCCACAACGCCCCCGCGACCAGACGGGCGTCGGCGTCGGGGCGCACCCGGCCGACGAGGTCCACGAGTCGGCCGAAGAGAGGGAGGCTCGTGTCCCGCAGCCCCAAGTGACCGCTCTCCAGCAGGTCATGACGGAACATCAGCTCGTACATGCCGGGGTTGCCCAGCGCGAACTCCAGATAGACGTGCCCCAGCGCGGTCAGCTGCTCTCGCGGAGTCGTCCGACCGTCGGTGTTCGCCGCCGCAGCAGCCGTCGCCCGCTCCGCCAACTCCCCGAAGCCGCGGCGGGCGATCGCCGAGAGCAGCTCCAGATGGGTCGGGAAGTAGCGGCGCGGCGCGCCGTGCGAGACGCCCGCCCGACGGGCGATCTCCCGCAGGGTGAGCGCCTGCACGCCCTCCCGCGCCACGAGTTCCACACCGACGTCGACCAGCCGGGCCCGCAGCCCTGTATCGGATTCCTGCTCGGGAGTAGACATAGACACTGTCTACCATGATCCAGTAGACAGTGTCTACGGCGATGGGCGGGGATGCCGGAATGCCCGAGCAGCCCGACAGGGTTGATGGAGGCATGACTCAGGACGCCACCCAGGACGCCACGCACCACGCACTGCTCACGTTGCTCTCCGAGGGCCACGGCGGGGTGCTGGTCACCCTCAAGCGCGACGGCCGGCCGCAGCTGTCGAACGTCAGCCACGCCTACTACCCCGACGAACGCCTCATCCGCGTCTCGATCACCGACGACCGCGCCAAGACCCGCAATCTGCGCCGGGACCCCCGGGCGTCGTACCACGTCACGAGCCCCGACCGGCGGGCCTACGTCGTCGCCGAGGGCACGGCGGACCTGGCACCGGTCGCCAAGGAGCCGTACGACGCCACGGTCGAGGAGCTGGTCCGGCTCTACCGGGACGTCCTGGGTGAGCACCCCGACTGGGACGACTTCCGGGCGGCGATGGTCCGGGACCGGAGGCTCGTGCTGCGGCTGCGGGTGGAGCGGGTGTACGGCATCCCCGAGGGGGCCAACCGGGGCTGAATCTCCGTCACCTCCCGTATCTGCTGTCAGCCGGCGGCCCTGGGTCGTGTCCGCATAGTCCCGTCGTTCGCCCGGAGGGCGGGCCCGGCGGCGTCTGGTGCGTGCTCTCGGCGTGCTGGGCGGAGGCCCTCGTACTGGACGTACTTGGGCCTTCGCCCGGTGCGGCGGTGGGGGGCCCTCCCGCCGCACCCGGCGAAGAGAGTGGGGGAGCGTGCCAGGCGTCGCGGGGCAGGCGGGGCTTTGCGAACTCGGCCTAGGGCCCTGGGCGGAGGGCCGATGGCCGATGGTCCGGGCGTGAGGGGCCGCCTAGGCTGCCGAGTGGATCACCGGAGTCCCGGGCCTCACGAAGCCCTGACGTCACCAAGTCCGGGACGTGACAAGGAGAGATCGCCATGCCGCTCGACACCCGCAGCCACATCCGCGTCGCCCGCCCGTCCAGGGACCTCGCGGCGGCCGAGCGGTTCTGGGTCGAGGGGCTGGGGCTCGGGGTCGTATGGCGGACGGGCGGCGGCGGGGAGCCCGGCGGGCACGAGCTGTTGATGGTGGGGTGGCCGGACGCGGACTGGCACCTGGAACTCGTCCACGAGCCGGCCCACCCCGTCGAACCCCGGCCGACCGAGGAGGATCTCCTCGTCCTCTACGTGGACGGCCCCGTGCCGGACGACGTGGTGGCCCGGCTGGCACAGCACGGCGGCAAGCGGGTCCTGTCGCCCAACCCCTACTGGAACGAGTGGGGCGTCACGGTCGAGGACCCGGACGGGTACCGGCTGGTGCTGTGCCGGAGGGGTTGGTCGAACTCGTAGCCGGCGCCGGAGGCACGGACGCCTCCTTCACCCAGGACTCCAGGCACATCACGAACTCGGTGGCGTGATCGGCCCAGTTGAGGTCCGACAGCGCCGCCTCCCACCCCCGGGTGGCCGTGCCCAGCCGCAGCTCGGGGTCGGCGCGCAGGCGCCGTACGGCCGCTGCCGCCGAAGCGGGATCCCCGTAGGGGACGACGAGGCCGCAGCCGTACGTTTCGACGAGGTCGGTCGCGAGGGGGGTGGGCGTGGTGATGACGGGGACGCCGTGGGCCATGTACTCCACGACCTTGGTGGGCCGTGAGTGGCGGTAGTTGGGCTGGTCGTGCAGGAGGGAGAGGCCGGCCAGGGCGCCGGAGAGCAGACCGAGGGCGCGGTCGTTGGGCAGGTAGCCGTGCCAGCGCAGTACGCCGTCCCGGTCGGCCTCGGTGAGCGCGCCCCGCACCTCGGGGTCCGCCGCGCCGATGACGTCGACGTGGACGTCGGGACCCAGCAGCCGTGCCGTTTCGATGAGTTCCGGAGCGCCGCGTGCCCGCGACAGGTGCCCGAGGTAGACGACCCGGTCGTCGCCCGGCGGCTCGGGGGCCTCGGGCGGCACCGTCGCGAGGTTCCGTACCACGGGGTGGGGGTGGCGGAAGCGCTGCTGGTAGGCGTCCTCGGCCAGCAGCAGCCGCAGATGCCGTTCGGCGAGGCGCTCCACCGCCCGTACGGCCAACCGCAGTGGCGGCCGCAGGGGCCGTGGCACCCAGCGTTTCATCACCAGCGCCGCCGCCGTGTCCTCGTGCACGTCCCACACGGTGACGGGCGCGCGTCCCCCGCGTCGCCAACGGCGCAGGGTGCCGGGCAGCGCGAGCAGCAACTCCGGGTCGTGCAGCAGCACGACGTCCGCCTTGGGCCCCCGCTCGGCGATCAGGGTGCGGGCCGCGCGCAAGGCTGCACGGCGGTCCCGGCCGGCGGCCCGGGGCAGATCCACGCCTTCGACGTTCGGTCGCGGTGTCATCTGCCGGGCGGCGAACGGCGCCGCGTACACGACCCGGTGGCCGCGCTCCCGCAGGGCGGCGATCTCCCGGTGCAGGATCCGCGCGTCCTCGGGATGGTGGACGACGGTGACGACGAGTATCCGCATCAGAGCACCCTTTTTTCGACGGTCCCGAGAACGGCGGTCACCGGCCATGACCGTCACCGAACGACAGTCGCGGACGGTGACAGCCACCTGTGAACGACAGCCCGGGCATCAGGCGACGGTCACAGCACCTCGACGCCGGGCCGGAAGATCCGCCCCCGTGTGTCGAACAGCATCCGGGCCGTGTCGCCCAGGGCCGGCAGGTCGTAGGCGGAGTGGTCCTGGAGCAGGATCGTCAGGTCGTGCTCGCGCGCCGCCGCCATGACGTCGTCCACGCGCGGGACGCTCGCCCCGTCCACGGACCACACCCGCACATGCGGGTCGTGGAACGAGACCTCGGCCTGCCGCTCCCGCAGCAGCCGCGCCACCGGCAGCGCCGGCGACTCCCGCTGGTCGGCCACGTCCGGCTTGTACGTGACCCCGAGCAGCAGCACCCGGGAACCGTGCAGCGGACGGCCGGCGGTGTTGAGGAGGTCCTGGGCGCGGCGCACCACGTACTCCGGCATCCGCCGGTTGATCTCCTGGGCGAGCTCCACGAAACGGAACTCGTAGCCGAGCGAGGAACGCACCTTGTACGACAGGTAGTTGGGGTCGATGGGAATGCAGTGCCCGCCGACCCCCGGACTGGGGCGGAACGCCTGGAAGCCGAACGGCTTCGTGCCGGCGCAGCGGATCGCGTCCCACAGGTCGACGTGCAACTCGTGGCTGATCACGGCGAGTTCGTTGACCAGAGCGATGTTCACATGCCGGTAGGTGTTCTCCAGCAGCTTGGCCATCTCGGCCTCGCGGGTGCCCTTCGCCTGGACGACGGTGTCGACGAGCTTGCCGTAGAAGGCCACCGCACGCGCCGCACAGGACGGTGTGCAGCCGCCGACCACCTTCGGCGTGGTGCGGAGCCCGTGCGCGGTGTTGCCGGGGTCGATGCGCTCGGGCGAGAACGCCAGCGCGACGTCCACGCCGACGCGCAGCCCCGACTCCTCCAGGAGCGGCCGTACGACCTCTTCGGTGGTTCCCGGATAGGTGGTCGACTCCAGCACGACCAGTTGTCCGGGCCGCAGCCGTCCCGCCACAGTCCGCACGGCGGAGGTGACCGCGGCCAGGTCGGGCCCGCCGTCCTTGCCGAGCGGCGTCGGCACACAGATCACCACGTTCTGCGCATGGGCCAGACATGCCTCGTCCGTGAACGCGCCGAACCCGGCCGCCCGCATCCGGCGGACATCCTCGTCGGAGACGTCGTCGACATGGGAGTGCCCGGTGTTGAGCGCCTCCACGACCCGGGGGTCGCGGTCCAGTCCGACGACTCTCAGGCCCACCGACGCCGCCTCACGCGCAAGCGGCAGTCCTACGTAGCCGAGCCCGATCACCGCCAGATCCACGTGATCGGGCCGTTCTGCTTCCCCGAGCGGTTCGCTCTCTTCCCCGAGCGGTCCGGCCTGTTCGACCTGCATGGGACTCACCCCGCATCAAGGCTTCGCATCAAGGCTGCCCAGAGCGCGGTACGCCTCACGGGTTGTGGCGGCGACGCGCTTCCAGGTGCGGTCACGCGCGACCGTCGCGCGGGCGGCTGCTCCCCACTCAGCGCGCCGTTTTCGACTGTAAAGGAGTATTTCAATCTCATCAGCCCAGGAATATGGTGATTCAGGCTTGATTAGCCTTCCGTTAACCTCCGGTTCGACCAGTTCTCTCAGTGCGGTGACATCGCTCGCGGCCACCGGAACGCCGCTCGCCATCGCCTCGACCGGCTTGAGGGGGGTCACCAGATGGCAGACGCGCTCGTCGGTGCGCGGCACCGCGAACACGTCCAACACGGCGTGGAATTGGCGCACTTGAGCGTGCGGAACCCGGCCGGTGAACAGGGCGACCCCGTCGGCGAGGCCCAGTCGGGCGGCCAGTCGCTCCAGCGCGGGGCGCTCCGGCCCGTCGCCGACGATCAACAGCCGCAGCGGGACACCACGCCGGATCAGCTCTTCACCCGCATGGAGCAATGTGCCGATGCCCTCGAGCGGGGTGAGGCTGCTGACCGTGCCCACGACCAACTCGTCCGGCGCGATGCCGAGCCGGGCGCGCACGGGTGCCCCGTCCGGCAGTGGGGCCAGGAAGTCGTCGTCGACGGCGTTGGGCGCGATCAGGACCCGCTCCTCGGGCACGCCGCGGTCCACGATCTCGGCCTTCATCGCCTCACCCAGCGTCAGCACCAGGTCGGCCTCACGCATACAGGTCGTCTCCAGGGCGCGTCGGGTCCGATACGTCTCGTCGTCCCGGCTGCGGCCCGGCGCCTGCGTCAGCCACGTCTCCTCCAGGAAGCCCCGCACCTCGTAGACCACCGGCAGCCCGTACGTCTCCCGCAGGGCGAGCGCCACGCGCCCGTTGCCGTGGTCGGACGCCGCATGCAGCACCGCGGGCCGCAGCCGCTCCACCAGCCGGGCGGCCAGTTCGGCGTTGCGGGCCAGCAGCGCGGCCTGCCCGTACGGCAGCCGCAGCGGCAGCAGCCGGTGCTGCGGGATGCCGTTCACGCGCTGTGACGGGCGGGCGTCCAACATCCCCTGGGTCACGGGAAAGCCGATCCGGGTCACGACATGCGGATCGAGGCCGGCCGCCAGCTGGGCCTCGGCGAGCTTCTGCGTGCGCACGGTGTAACCGGCGTGCCGGAACGGCAGCCCGTTGGTGACCAGATGGAGGACCCGCCCCGGCACCGGACGAAACGGTCGCCCCTCGGGCGCGGGCACTGGCCCGGCAGCGGGCGTCGCGGCCGGCCCGGCGGCCAGGGCACGCCCCATCAGCCACCGTTCGAGCGGTCGTACCCCAGGCCGGGCACGCCCCGGCACCAGACGTACGGCCAGCAGCCCCGCCCGCACCGGGTCCTGGCGCAGCTCGCCAAGCGCCACGGAGGCGGCCAGACTGAGGGCCCGAGGAACATAACGCAGATAGCGAGACATATCGCCAAGGTAGGCCGCAACGCCGGCCACGGCCCACCCACCTCTACTGGGCCGACGACACCGGCTGAAGCACCCCGCAGGCGTCCGAGCCATCAAATCGGAGGCAACCATTGAACGGCTGCGTACTCCACGTGGTCGGCACCCGGCCGAACTTCGTCAAGGCCGCGCCGGTCGTCGCCGCGCTCGGTGCGGCGGGCTGCGACCAGGTGCTCGTGCACACCGGGCAGCACTACGACGAGCGGATGTCGGACATCTTCTTCCGGCAACTCGGCCTGCCCGAACCCGACACCGACCTCGGCGTCGGCTCCGGCAGCCACGCCCGCCAGATCGCCGACCTGCTGGTGGCCCTGGAGGCCGAACTGACCGCCCGCTCACCCGCGCTGGTCACGGTGTACGGCGACGTGAACTCGACGCTGGCCGCCGCGCTCGTCGCCTCCCGGCTGGGCGTCCCCGTGGCGCACGTCGAGGCCGGACTGCGCAGCTTCGACATGGCGATGCCGGAGGAGACCAACCGTCGGCTGGTCGACCAGCTGGCGGAGCTGCTGTTCGTCACGAGCCCCGAGGCCGTCGGCCACCTCGCCCGCGAGGGCATCGCAGGCGAGCGGGTGCACTTCGTCGGCAACCCGATGATCGACACCCTGCTCACCCATCTGGACCACTTCGACCCGGCGACTGCCCGAACGGCCCATCGGCTGCCCGAGCGCTACGGCGTCGTCACCCTGCACCGGCCCGCCAACGTGGACGACCCGGAGGCCGCCGCGGCCGCAGCCCGTGTCCTGACGGAGGCCGCCCGCCATCTCGACCTGGCCGTACCGCTGCACCCGCGCGGCCGGGCGGCGCTGAGCGCGGCGGGACTCGCGGACGCACCCGGCATCCATCTCCTCGACCCGCTCGGCTACGTCGAGTTCATGAGCCTCGTGCGGGGAGCCGCCGCGGTGATCACCGACTCGGGCGGCGTGCAGGAGGAGACGACCGTCCTGGGTGTTCCGTGCCTGACCCTGCGCACGACGACCGAACGCCCGGTCACCGTCACCCATGGCACCAACCGCCTTGTCACGCACGGGGAGTTGCTGCCCGCGCTGCGCAAGGTGCTGGACGGCGGGGGAGCGGCGGCGAGTGAGGGGCCACCGCTCTGGGACGGCCGGGCGGGCACCCGCATCGCCCGGGTGCTCACGACGTGGCTGGAGCGCCATGGCTGACGACACGCGCACGCACGACGACATGCGCCCGCACGACGGAGTACGCACACACGACGGAGTACGCCCGCACGACGACATGCGGACGTACTGGGACGCCCGGCATGCCGACCACGACGATCTCGCCTCCGGCGGGCACATCGGACTGGACCGTTCGGGCAACGAGATCTTCTACGCCCAGCGGCTCGGCACCCTGCTCACCCTCGTCGGTGACCTGTCCAGCCCCGCCGCCCCGCTCTTCGTGCTCGACGCCGGCTGCGGCAAGGGGTACTTCGCCCGTGCCCTGGCCCGCTGCGGCCATCGGGTGGACGCCTTCGACGCCAGTCCGACCGCCGTGGAGCACGCCCGAGCCGAGGGCGACGGTCCGCGTTACGCCGTCGCGGGGCTCGACGAGTGGCGCAGTCCGTGGCCGTACGACATCGTTGTCTGCGTGGACGTCCTGTTCCATGTACTGGACGACCAGGCGTGGGCGGCCGGTCTGCGCAACATGGCCTCCCTCATCCGCGTTGCCGGCCGCCTGATCGTCACCGACGAAGACACCGCCGATCGCACGACCCGCGGCGACTACATCGTGCACCGCCCGATCGCCGCCTACCGCGCCGAACTAGAGCCGCTCGGCCTGCGGCACACCCTCTTCAGGCCGTACGGCTTCCGGGAGAACCGGGTCGGCTTCCACGTCTTCACGAGGACCCGCTGATGCGCCTGACCGACCTGCTCCATCCGCACCTCGACGGCGTCACGACGGTGGTGGACGCGACCCGAGGCGCGCTGAGTCTGGAGCCGTACCTGCACCTGCCCCCCGGTGTCGCTCTGCGCGGTGACGAGGAACGACCCGTCACCGAGGGGGAGCTGGCCCTCCTGTCGTACGGTCCCCGAGCCGAGCTGCACGGCGGCGAGGACGCCGTTCACGCGGTGCTGGCGCGGATGCGGCCAGGAGCGCGCGGGCTGATCGTGTTCGGCCACGGCGCATCCGAACTCCCCTACCACCGGCTCCTCGACCACCTGGTGGCCCAGCGTTGCCAGGTCCTGCGCGCGGCACCGCTCGACTACGTCCATCTGCACGCCGGCGCGGTCATCGCGCGCACCGACGAGCTCCTGCCACCGCACGACTTCTTCGGCCGGCCCGTGCCGTCCGACGGCTACGCCACGGCCCTGCGGATCGCCGACGAGTACGTCTTCGCCGACCTCGCGTCCCGTTCCCTGCGCGCCCGGGTGCTGGACCTGGAGCGGACCGTCGAGGAGGCGGAGCACACGCGTGCCGCCGCCGGGCAGGACGGGCTCGCCGGGCGGCTCGCCGCCGCCGTACGGGAGAAGGAGCAGCTGGCCGCGGGGCTGCGTGCCGCCCGTGACCGGGTCGATGTGCTGCAGGCGCGGGTGGCCATGCTGGAGGGCTCGACCTCGCTGCGGGTCGGAAAGGCGCTGGTGTCGGCGGCGCGCTCGCCGAAGCGGGGCGCGGCCCGACTGCCGGGGGAGCTGTACGGACTGTGGCGCGGGCGGCGCCGCACCGCGGGGCAGGCGCCCGCGAACGCGCCGCAGGCCCGGACCGAGCCGGACGCGTCTGTAGACGACCGGTTCCACCTCGCCCACCGCGCCCTGACCTCGGCGCCCCGCGACCGTCTCGTCGTCGCCGGGATCCTCACGGCCGCCACCGCCGAGGACTTCGCGGCGGACGCGGTCGTCAACCGGCTGCTGCCCCATGACGGACGGCTGCTCGTGCAGCGCACCGACCCCGACGTGCTCGTCGTGCAGCTGAGCGCCTGCACGGGCGACGGACCCTGGTGGCTCACCGGCACCGGCCTCGCCCCCGACCTGGACCGCACCCTCGCCGAACTCCTGGCCGAACAACGGGTGCTGGGCCGTTCGGCCGTGCTGTGGCGGGACCGTCCCGCCTCCGCCGCGCCCGGCCTCGCCCGGCTCGCCTGGGACGCGGTCATCGACACCGACACCGGCGTACGGCTCGCCCGGCTGGACCCGGCCGCTCAGGGCAGGGAACGGCTGCGCGAGGTGTTCCGGGAGGAGAGCACACGGGTGCGGCTGTCGCAGCTGGCACGGCTCGTCGGAGCCCCCGATCCGCTGGACGAGCGGCGCGTCGCCGTGCTGGCCGCACCCCGGGACCGTACCGATGTCGCCCGGCTCGTCGGGCAGGTGCTCGGCCAGCTGCATCGCCCGGTCGAGGTCGTCGTACCCGATGAGGCGGGGCTGGACGAACTCACCGCCGCCGGAGTGACCGTGCGCCGGGGGCAGCCCCGGGCGACCTGGGTCGCCGACTGGACGGACCTCACCGAGGAGCGGCCGGACACCCTGCTGCTGGACCTGATGTGCGCCCAGGAGTGGTCCGGCGCCGACGCGGTGGGCCATACGCCGACCGCCGACGACTACGTCTTCGTACCGTCGCTGCGTCCGCTGCTGGTACGCCGGTCGCTGCACATGTCCGGCACCGATCCCGGCAGTTGGGCGGGGCATGGACACCGACTGTTCGCCGTGCGCGGGAAGGAGCCGTCATGACCCGTACGCTGCGGGCGCTCGTCTACGGCGACGTCGACCTCAACCTCATCGACGGCTCCGCCGTGTGGGCTCAGTCGACGGTGCAGGCGCTGTCCCGGGCGGGATGCGACACCCGGCTGCTCCTCAAGTCCCCCATCCGTACCGCCCGGTTGACCGATCCGCTGGCCGAGCTGCCCCGGGTCACCCTGGTGCGCCCGCACGAGGAGCGGCTGCTGCCGGGACCGGCCGACCGGCCCATGTCGCCGGTGCAGGCCTCGCAGGTGCTCACCCGGCTCGACGAGGAGGACCCCTGCGACCTGCTGGTACTGCGCGGCCGGCGGCTGGTCACGCGGGTCGTGGCCGACGGCATGTTCGACGGGCGGATCTGGGCCTATCTCACCGACATCCCGCAGTCCGCGGCCGAGATGACCGAGGCGGCCCGCACGGAACTAGGCCGTATCGCCGAGGCCTCGCAGCGACTCCTGTGCCAGACCGAGGAGTTGCGCTGCTTCCTGGAGACCTGGGTGCCCGAGGCATACGGCAAGTATGTGCTGAGCCCGCCCGCCGTGCCAGAGCCGGGCTTCCCGATGCCCGAGAGGGACGCCCCGCACGACCCTCTGCGGCTCGTCTACACCGGCAAGTTCGCACCGCGCTGGAACACCCTGCCCATGACCCGGCTGCCGGAGCTGCTCGCCCGGCGAGGCGTCCCCGCCGAACTGCACACCGTCGGCGACAAGATCCACGACGACCCGGGCCACCCGGACTTCCAGGCGGAGATGGCGCGTGCGCTGGCCGGCACCCCCGGCGTCCTCCACCACGGCGGACAGCCCCGTGAGGAGGCCATGCGCATCGCCGCGGACTGCGATGTGGGCCTCGGCTGGCGGGATCCGGTGCTCGACTCCAGCCTCGAACTGTCCACCAAGGTACTGGAGTTCGGCGCCCTGGGTCTGCCCGTGGTCCTCAACCGCACCCCCGCCCACGAGGCGCTGCTCGGCAGCGACTATCCGCTGTTCGTGCCCGGACGCGCCGGTCTCGACGACGCCGAGGAAGCCGTGGCGAGGGTCGCGCGCGAGCCGGAAGCCCGGCGCCTGGCGGCCGATCGCTGCCGCGAGGCCGCCCGCCACCACACCCTGGACGGAGCGGCCGACCGCTGGCGGGCCCACCTGGACCGCGCGTTCCCCGCCCCGCCCACCGCGGTGACGGCCCGTCAACGGCCCTTGCGGGTGGGAGTCGCCGGGCACGACCTGAAGTTCCTCACCCGGCTCCTCGACCACTTCCGCTCGCTGCCCGGCCTGGAGGTACGGGTCGACGCCTGGCCGGCGCTGTCCCGCCACGACCCGGACGCCAGCCGTGAACTCGCCGACTGGGCGGACGTGGTGATCGTCGAGTGGTGCGGCCCGGCGGCCGTCTGGTACAGCCGCCACAAGCGGCGCGGAAGCCGGCTCGTCGTACGGCTGCACCGCTTCGAGCTGGACGCCGGGTGGCCCCGGCAGGTCGACATCGACGCCGTCGACCGGGTGGTGTGCGTCAGCCCGTACTACGCCCGCCGCACCCGCGAGCACACCGGCTGGCCCGCGTCCAAGGTCGTCGTCGTCCCCAACTGGGTGGACACCGACCAGTTGGACCGCCCCAAGGCACCGGGCGCCCACCACCGCCTCGGCATGATCGGTATCGCGCCCAGCCGCAAACGTCTCGACCTCGGCCTCGACGTGCTGGAGGCGCTGCGCGCCCGCGACCGGCGCTGGCATCTGTCGGTCAAGTCCAAGCCGCCCTGGGAGTACTGGTGGATCTGGAACAAGCCCGAGGAACGTGAGCACTACGACGCCGTGCTGCGCCGCATGCAGACCTCGCCGCTGCTGGAGGGTGCCGTCGTCTTCGACGCGTTCGGCCCGGATGTGGCGGGCTGGCTGCGGCGGGTCGGGCACGTGCTGTCCACCAGCGACGACGAGAGCTTCCACCTGGCGCCCGCCGAGGGGATGGCCTCCGGCGCCGTACCGTCGCTGCTGCCGTGGCCCGGCGCGGACGAGATCTACGACCGGCGGTGGATCCACGACAACCCCGAGGCGATGGCGGAGGCGATCGCCGCGCTCGGGGAGGATGGCTGGCGGTCCGCGGGCGAGCTGGCCCGCACGCAGGTGCGGGAGGGCTTCTCCCTGGAGCGGGTGGCCGAGAGCTGGACGGATCTGCTGGTGTCGGGGTGACACCACTGGTCCAGCGGACAGCCCTGGTCCCCGGAGCCGTCACGGCGTCCGGGGACCAGGGAGCTCAGGCAAGGGCGGCGCGCGGTCGGCGCAGGCTCAGGCGGTGACCTTCTCCGGCTGGGCCGCCTTCCGCGGCTCGCGCTCGCCCAGCAGCTCCGTCGGAACCTTCGCCGTCTCGCGGGCCGAGAGCGCGGCCACGACCGGCGGTACGCACAGGGCCGCCGTGAAGAGCGCCACCGCGGACCAGTCGTCGCCGTCCGGGCCGGCGATCTGCGCGGCGAACGTGACCGCGAAACCGGCGACCGCGAAGCCGATCTGGGTGCCGATCGCCATGCCGGACAGCCGGACCCGGGTGGAGAACATCTCGCCGTAGAAGGAGGGCCAGACACCGTTCGCGGCGCTGTAGACCACCCCGAAGGCGACGACGCCGAGCAGCAGGGTCAGCGGGTAGGAGCCGGTCGAGATCGCCCACAGGTAGAGGAACATCGTCACCGCACTGCCGGCCGCGCCGATCAGAAACACCGGGCGGCGGCCGATGCGGTCCGACAGCGTGGCCCACAGCGGGATCGCGGCGAGCGCGACCAGGTTGGCCAGGGCGCCCACCCACAGCATGGAGGACCTGCTCATCCCGACCGAGTCGCTGGTGGCGTACGACAGCGCCCACACCGTGAAGATCGTGCTGACCGAGGCGACCAGCGCGCCGGCGATCACCCGCAGCACATCCACCCAGTGGTCCCGCATCAGCACCGCGAGCGGCAGCTTGACGACGCCCTCGGCGGCGGCCTGCTGCTCGAAGGCGGGCGTCTCCTCCAGCTTCCGGCGGATCACATAGCCGACGACGGCGACGGCGATGCTCATCCAGAACGGCACCCGCCAGCCCCACGACAGCAGCTGCTCATCCGGGAGCGCGGCGATCGGGATGAAGACCAGGGTGGCCAGCAGCTGCCCGCCCTGGGTGCCGCTCAGCGTGAAACTGGTGAAGAAGCCGCGCCGGTGCGGTGGTGCGTGTTCCAGGGTCATCGAGTTGGCGCTGGCCTGCTCGCCCGCCGCCGAGATGCCCTGGAGCACCCGGCACAGCACCAGCAGCACGGGCGCGAGGGTGCCGACCTGGTCGCGGGTGGGCAGACAGCCGATGAGGAACGTCGACACGCCCATCAGGATCAGCGTGAAGACCATGATCTTCTTACGCCCCAGCCGGTCCCCGAAGTGACCGAGGAACAGCGCGCCGACCGGCCGGGCCGCGTACGCCACACCGAACGTGGCCAGCGACAGCAGGGTGGCGGTCGCCGGGTCGGACTCGTCGAAGAAGACCTCGGGGAAGATCAGCGCGGCGGCGCTGCCGTAGATGAAGAAGTCGTAGTACTCGAGGGCGCTGCCGATCCAGGCGGCGGTCGCGGCTTTCTTCGGTTGCCCGGGCGGGGCCTGGGGGACGGGGACGGACACGGCGTGCTCCTTCGAGGGGGCTCCAACGTAAGCGGAGTGAGCGGAAACGAGGGACTACCAGGGAAGGGGGATGTGCCGGATCCCGGCTAATTAACCCACTGGGTAGTTAGTAGCGGTGGCTACGGATGTTGCGCCGACGTTTCCCGGGTGTCAAGAGGTGCTGCCGTACGACTTCGGTCCGCTGCTTCGCCCCGTCGCCTCAGTCGGCCGCGCGCTCCGCCGTCAGATACGCGATCACCATGTCGCCGAGCATCGCCCGGTAATGCTCGCGCTGGGCCGGATCCACCAGGTCACGGCCGAACAAGGCGCCGAAGGTGTGCCGGTTGGAGACCCGGAAGAAGCAGAAGGAGCTGATCATCGCGTGCAGGTCGACGGCGTCGACATCGGCCGTGAACAGGCCGGACTGCTGTCCCGACTCCAGGATCCGGCGGATCACGTCCAGGGCCGGTGAGCCGATCTTGCCGAGCTTCTCGGAGGCGGCGATGTGCTCGGCCCCGTGGATGTTCTCGATGCTGACCAGGCGGATGAAGTCCGGGTGCTGCTCGTGGTGGTCGAAGGTCACCTCGGCCAGCCGGCGGATGGCCGCGACCGGGTCCAGATGCTCGACGTCGAGCTCCTGCTCGGCCTCCCGGATCACGCCGTACGCCCGCTCCAGCACGGCCGTGAACAGCTGTTCCTTGCCGCCGAAGTAGTAGTAGATCATCCGCTTCGTGGTCCGGGTGCGGGCGGCGATCTCGTCCACGCGGGCGCCGTCGTAACCGGCGCGGGCGAACTCCTGCGTCGCGACGTCGAGGATCTCGGCCTGGGTGCGGGCGGCGTCACGGATCCGCCCGTTGCTGCGTGCCGGCTCTTCGACGCTGGTCATCGGCTTCCTTCGGCGAGGGGTGAGCGCGCCCCGGTGGCCCACCCGCGTGCCGGTGATTCTAGAAGCCCGATCGCTGCGTGCGCCGGGCCAGGTCTTCCCAAGCTCCGGTTCGCCTGCTATTACTAACTCACCAGTTCGTACATTAGTGAGCCGCTCAGGAGGTCCCCGGTGGCCAAGGACGCCAAGGACTCGTATCTCGTCGGGCTGATCGGCTCCGGCATCGGTCCGTCGCTCAGCCCTGCACTGCACGAGAGGGAGGCCGACCGGCTGGGCCTGCGCTATCTGTACCGGCTCATCGACATCGAAGGGCTCGGCGTCCCGCCGGAGGCGGTGGGCGACCTGCTGCGGGCGGCACGCGACCTGGGCTTCGACGGGCTCAACATCACGCACCCGTGCAAGCAGCTCGTCATCGAGCACCTGGACGCGCTCGCCCCGCAAGCCGAGGCACTCGGCGCGGTCAACACCGTCGTCCTAGAGGACGGCCGGTCCGTCGGCCACAACACGGACGTCACCGGCTTCGCGGCCTCCTTCGCCCGGGGCCTGCCCGACGTACCGCTGGAGCGGGTCGTGCAGCTCGGCGCCGGGGGCGCGGGAGCGGCCGTCGCGCACGCCATGCTGACCCTCGGCGCCGAGCGCGTCACCGTGGTCGACGCGCTGGCCGACCGTGCCGCTGGTCTCGCCGCCGCCCTGAACCGGCACTTCGGCGCGGGCCGCGCGGCCGGCGCCGCCCTCGACGCGCTGCCCGCGCTGCTGACCCACGCCGACGGCCTCGTGCACGCCACCCCCACCGGCATGGCCGCCCACCCCGGGCTGCCCCTGCCGGCGGAGCTGCTGCACCCGGGGCTGTGGGTCGCCGAGGTCGTCTACCGCCCGCTGGAGACGGAACTGCTGCGCACGGCACGCTCGCTCGGGTGCGCCACTCTCGACGGCGGCGGCATGGCCGTCTTCCAGGCCGCCGACGCCTTCCGCCTGTTCACCGGACGCGAGCCCGACAGCGCGCGCATGCTCGCGGACATCGCCGAGCTGGCGGACGCCGTGGGAACCCCGAGCCAGTAAGAGCCAGGCGAACAGGAAGAGCCAGGCGAACAGGAAGAGCCAGGAGAAGAGGTACCGGCATGCGTACGTCCATCGCCACCGTCTCCCTCAGCGGATCCCTCACCGAGAAGCTCACGGCCGCCTCCCGGGCCGGCTTCGACGGTGTGGAGATCTTCGAGAACGACCTGCTGGCCAGCCCCCTCACCCCCGAGGAGGTCCGCGCCCGTTGCGCCGACCTCGGTCTGACCATCGACCTCTACCAGCCGATGCGGGACATCGAGGCCGTGCCCGCCGACGAGTTCGCCCGCAACCTGCGTCGCGCCCGGCACAAGTTCGAGCTGATGCGGCGGCTGGGCGCCGACACCGTCCTCGTCTGCTCCAGCGTGCACCCGCGCGCGGTGGACGACGACGCGCTCGCCGCCGAGCAGCTGGGTCAACTCGCGGACCTCTCCCAGGACTTCGGCATCCGCGTCGCCTACGAGGCGCTCGCCTGGGGACGGCACGTCAACACGTACGACCACGCCTGGCGCATCGTCGAGGCCGCCGGCCACCCCGCGCTCGGCACCTGCCTGGACAGCTTCCACATCCTCTCGCGCACCTCGGACCCCAAGGACCTCGAAGAGATCGCGGACATCCCCGGCGAGAAGATCTTCTTCCTCCAGCTCGCCGACGCCCCGCTGCTCGCCATGGACGTCCTGCAGTGGAGCCGCCACTACCGCTGCTTCCCCGGCCAGGGCGGCTTCGACGTCGCCGGGCTGGTACGCCACGTCCTGCACACGGGATACGACGGCCCGCTGTCCCTGGAGGTCTTCAACGACGTCTTCCGCCAGGCCGAGGCCGGCCCGACCGCCGTGGACGCCCTGCGTTCCCTGCTGGTCCTCCAGGAGGAGGTCGGCCGGACCACGCCGCCCGCGCCCGTCGTCCCCACCGGCGTCGCCTTCGCCGAACTCGTCACGCCGGACGCCGGACCTGTCTCGGCCGTCCTGGGCGCCCTCGGCTTCACCCGCACCGCACGGCACCGCAGCAAGCCGGTCCACCTCTGGCAGCAGGGCGAGGCCCGGATCCTGGTCACCACCCAGGGCTCGGCACGCCGGGACGGCACCGGCCTCGCCGCGATCGGCCTGGAGTCCCCGGACCCGACGGGCGCCGCCCACCGCGCCGAGGCCCTCCTGGCCCCGGTCCTGCCCCGCCGCCGCGCTCCGGAGGACGCCCCGCTGGACGCGGTCGCGGCCCCCGACGGCACGGAACTCTTCTTCTGCGCGACGGACCGGCCCGAACTGCCCAACTGGCGCGCCGACTTCACCGGCACAGCCAAAGCCGGGCAGGGCACGGGGCACGCCGAGCAGGGCACGGCAGTCGCCGGGCAGGGCACGCGGGTCCGGGGAGTGACCCGCATCGACCACCTCGCCCTCGTCCAGCCCTGGCACCACTTCGACGAGGCGACCCTCTTTCACCACAGCGTCCTCGGCCTGCACCCCCAGGAGAGCGTCGACGTCGCCGACCCGTACGGACTCATGCGCAGCCGCGCCGTCACCAACGCCGACGGCAGCGTCCGTATCGCCCTGAGCGTCGGCGCGGCACCCACGGACGACACCGTGCACGCCCAGCACATCGCGCTCGCCACGGACGACGTGGTCGCCGCGGCCCGCCGCTTCCGGGAGTCGGGCGGCCGGCTGCTGCCGATCCCCGCCAACTACTACGACGACCTGGCCGCACGGTACGAGTTCGCGGACGGCGACCTGGAGACGTATCGCGAGCTGGGCATCCTCTACGACCGCGACGCGCAGGGGGAGTTCCGGCACTGCTACACCGTGACGGTCGGCCGCGTCTTCTTCGAGCTGGTGCAGCGGGACGGCTACCGGGGTTACGGCGCCCAGAACGCGCCTGTGCGGCTGGCCGCGCAGCACATCGCGCAGCAGTGACGGCCTGACGGCGGGACCGCGGTGGCCTACTGCCGACTGACGGTCCGTGTCACGCCGGCGATGACCGTCGTGGCGAGGATCCAGCCGGTGAGGACGAGGGCGTACGCCAGGGCCTGCTGCCCGCCCTCCGGCGCGAAGGCGGGTTCCTGCCCGAAGGAGATCACCGGCAGCAACAGGTCGAGCGTGTAGAAGACCGGGTTGAACTGCGGTGCCTCGTCCGCCTTCAGGGGCGGCGGCGTGTGCAGCGCGAACGCGACGGACCCGACGGCGAGCAGGGACAGCAGCCAGCCCAGCGCGCGCATCGGGCGGAAGCCGTAGCCGACGGTGGCGTCCTGGACATGACCCCACAGGCGTCCGTACCAGGGGAGCGTGGTGCGGTGGCGGCGCTGTCTGGCCAGCTGGACGAGGCGGGCGCCGTCCTCGTCGCCGGTACGGCGGTAAGCGGCGGTCAACTGCTCGTATCCGTGCGGGTCGAACGTGTCCTCGTCCCGCTCCAGCATGGGCAGCCGAAGCTCGGGCGACACATGCGGCGTCAGGGACGTGTAGGTGAGGTCGAGGAGGCGGACCTGGTCCGGGAGCATCTCCGGATCCAGGTTGAGGTGCTCCACCTGCGAGCGGCGCAGGTTGAGCCTGCCTTCCATCGGGGTGCCCCCGCGCAGCCACACCTCGCCGATGACACAGCTGCTCGCCCGCATCGCGGTGCCGCCGGGATTGGACAGCCTGCTGTACAGCAGGTCGAGTCGACCGGGAATGCGGGCACCCCGCAGGTCGATGCGGCCTCGCGTGCTCAGGCGTCTGCCCAGGACGTTGGCGCCCACTTCGAGGGCCTCGGCGCTCAGGACGAAGCCCTCGGGATGACGGAGCTCGGCGTTCTCCAGCCGGAGCGAGCCGCTGATCGTGGCGCCGTTCAGCCGGATCTCACCGCGGGTGCGCAGCCGGGTCGCGCACAGGTCCTCCCCGACGGTCACCTGGTGGAGCTGGAGGACCGGATCCTCGGTCCCCGTCGGCGCGGTGACCTCGGTCCCCTCCAGGTACAGTGCCCCGGCGATCTGGGCCCCGCCGAGCCGTACCGGTCCTCCGAACCGGCAGCCCATCAGCCGCAGCCCACCGTCGACCCGAACCCGCGCGGACGCCAGACCGGGCAGCTGGGACCCGGTCAGATTGAGGTACTTCAGCTGGGCGCCGGACAGATCGGGCACGTCCTCGAAGTGGCAGTGACTGAGACGCACGATGCTGTCCACCGTCGCGTACCGCAGATCCAGCACACCGGTGATCCGCGCGCCCGCCACCTTGAGGGCGGCCACCTCACCGCTCTGGGTCGGGCCGTCGAGCAGCAGAGCCCGCAACACCGTGGCGCGGACGGTCCGTTGGGGTCCCCAGTCGGCGCCCTCGGCAGCGCCCTCGTCCTCCGCACCGCGGAAGTCCACAGCAGTGCCTTTGGGAAAGGCCTCCCATACGGCGCGCTCGGCCGGTGTCAGATCGTTGATCTCCATCAGCCGGGACTCTGACGCCGGCCGCCGAACCTGTCAACTCACCGCCGCTTCCACCTGGCTCGTTCAGGAAGAACCACAGCCGTGTTCAAGAGTCTCTGCTTGTTCAAGAGTCACTGCCTTGTTCAAGAGCCACTCGCCGGCCGTACCGCCCGCCAGGGCGCGAACGCGCTCGCCCCGCGCGGCAGCAGTGCCGCAAGCTCCGGGCAGTGCCGCAGGATCACGGAGTTCAGGCCGCCCCTCTCGACCCAGTCGATGCCCAGCGGCGTGTAGACCTCGGGCCGGTAGTCGACGGTGAGGAAGCGGTCGGACTGCAGACGTCGGCTCGCCATCAGGATGAACACCCGGAACGCGGTGTCGCTGAAGCCGAACCCCGTCGGCGGATTCTCCCCGAACAGCCCTACGACGGTGTCGATCTCGTCGACCGAGCGGTACACGTCCTTCAGCCGCGCCAGCGTCTCGGCGTTCTCCGTCAGCTCCTCGAAGGACCGCAGGCGCGGCTTGTGCAGCCCTTCCCGGAAGTCGTTGTAGCGCGGGACCCCGCGCCGCCGGGTCCGGACCAGGTCCACCACCGACAGGTCGATGATCTCGCCCTCGCGTTCGAACTGCTGCAAGGAGCGCGGGAAGTTGTGCAGCGTGATCGCGCCGGGGTGGGCGACACCGAACGAGTACAAGGCGTTCGCGAGCCCCGTCTTGCGGATCCGCGCCTCGGCCGCGCCGCCCTGGATGTCCAGGAAGCCCACCGTCTCCAGACGCTGCCCGAGTTGATGCTCGCGCAGCTCGAAGTCGTCGGGGATCAGCGGGTGCATGCGGTAGACGGTGACGAAGTCCTCGGTGAGGGAGTACGGCGCGATGTGGTGGTCCGGCAGGGTCTTCGGAATGCCGGTCAGTGAGTGCGACTCGAACAGCCACAGTCCGAGCTGGTTCAGCCAGTTCCTGGGCGGGCCCTGCCAGTTGGTGTGCAGGGCGATGTCGATCGCCTCGGTGGCGAGGATCGCCGGCGTCCACTCCACGGTGTGGATCTTCGCGATCAGCGCCGAGACCACCAGGCGGGCCCTCTGGTAGATCCGCTCCTCGCTCATCCTCGGATACTCGGCGCGCAGCGCGGCACACACCGCGTTGTGCTCCCGCGCGAACAGCGTGTGCATGGCGCTGAGCCCCATCCACCAGCTGTCGTTGAAGCCCGTCAGCGGAATCCCGCCGTTGCCTCCGTTCGGCAAGTGACCGTCCTCCAGGCGGAGTTCGGCACGACCCTCGGCCTCGCGCAGGAAGCGCGCGGTCTGCTCGTCGGCGCCGTACACCTCGGAGCCGTCCCACCAGTGCGAGGCGGTGTTGGCGAACAGGATCGGCGGGCCGCCCGACGCCTCGATGCCCTGGTTCTCCGCGAACCGCATCACGTCCTCGCCGGGCCCGCCGGGCGTGTTGTGCCACGGTCCGCTGCCGGGCGGCAACGGCACCTCGACACTGCGCTCACCCGGCCGGTGGCGCCGGTGGTTGACCCAGTCGTGCACCTGGAACTGGATCCAGGCCGCGGCCAGCACGTTCAGCGAGGTCGCGGGCAGGAAGCTCTCGCGGTACAGGAGTTGGCGGCTGACCGTGACCGGGTTCGGGGTGTCGAAGAGGTCGGGACGGAAGACCGGCTCCAGATTGCGGCCGAAGGCCGCGCCGACGGCGCCCATGCCCGGGTCCGACAGATCGTTGTACGTCCCGTCGTACGACCGCTCGTCGCGCAGCCGTTCCGGGACCGGCTCGGGCACCGGCTGTGCGCGGGGCGGCGCCTCGCGCGGCTCGGTGTCGATCAGGTTCAGCCGGCGCAGTACCTTGCGCAGGAACACGAGGTTCAGCAGGCTCAGCCGCGTCGGCAGCCGGTGCCAGGGCACGTACTGGTTGAGCAGCGCGAAAGCCGGTTCGAGGGGACGCCCGAGGACCTTGTTGCGGACCGGCTCCTCGGTGACGAACCGCAGGCCGAGCCGGTGCGCGCTGGATGCCTGGTATGCCGCCTTGCGGGCCCGGTTGATGTTGCCGAGCGGTCTGAACTCCTCTGTCGTGTACCAGGGGTTGAAGCTCAGGTCCTCGATGCGGCGGGCGATCGCACGCGCCTCGGCGGTGTCCAGGTCCTGGCCGGGGATGGTGAGCCGGGCGACCGGAAGCGCGGGCGCCACCCCGTCCTGCCATTCCACCGACGCGTCCTCGACCGGGGTGTGCCGCTCGTCCACGAACCGCTGCACGCACAGGTCGTACTCGACGTCGCCCCGCGCCAGCCGGCGGGCGAACTCACGGTGCAGGAAGTCCGGGTCCCGACGGTCCGGCGCGGGCCCCGGCGGGGTGCCCGGCGCGGGACGGAACAGGAACCGCACCGGCCCCGCGTCGCCCCACAGCATCGCGCCCCGGCTCCAGTACGTCTCGTGGGCGAGCGAGTCGACGGTGTGCTTGGCGGCGGCCTGCACATTGCGCCGCATCCGGTTGGCGGTGCCGAGCCCCACGGCGAGCGGCAGCTTCACGAACAGTCCGAACGCCTTCTGCACCGGACTGCGGGCACCCGCCATCGCCTTGGCGAAGGCCACGAACTCCCGGGCGTTGCGGGCGTGCGAGACCGGATGGCCGGTCGCCAGCAGATCGTGGCTCTCCTCCTGCGACACCCGTACACGCACCGCCGCCCCGCGCAGATCCGGCGAGCCGTCGCCCTGCCGGATGCCGCTCGCGTTGGACAGCCGTACTGTGGCCGGATACTCGGCGCCCGGCTGGGCGAACCCCACCCGCAGGGCTGCCGGGAGGTCGTCGTGGAAGCGCAGCCGTGCGTTCTCGACGGCCAGCGGCGCCTTGGCGTGGAAGGTGCGAGTGACCTCCCCGCCCCCGGCCCGGCGGTTCCTGACCTGCACGTCCATCAGCTCACGCGCCAGCCGCTCGAACACCGTGCGTTCCGCCTCGGGACTGCCGCCCTCGTACCGTTCGTAGCGCTGCTCGTGCTGCCCGGACTCGGCCATCAAAGGTCTTCCTTCGTACGACTGCGTACGGGGACCTCAGGATCCCAGGAAGCCCACCGGGCCGCATCCGCAGTTGACGCGAGGTTGACGCCTGCGGTGGATGCGGCCCGGTCCTTCGTCGGTCTAGGCCCTGATGTTCCAGTCCGCGATCACGGGCCGCCCGTGCTCCGTCGACAGGCGGCTCACCGTGGCCGTCGCCAGCTGAAACAGCCGCCCGTCAGCCGGCGCGAGGCCCAGTCGCCTGGCCGTGACGACACGCAGGAAGTGACCGTGCGCCACGAGGATGACATCGCCGTCCAGCAGCGCCACGTCCACCCGTGCCAGCACCCGGTCGGCCCGTGCCCCCACCTCGGCCGGTGACTCACCGGGGTGACCGTCCGGTCCGGGCGGCACTCCGTCGGTCCACAGGGACCAGTGGGGGCGGGAGCGGTGGATGTCGACCGTGGTGACGCCCTCGTAGCCGCCGTAGTCCCACTCGTGCAGATCAGAGTCCGGTACGGCCCCCGACACGCCCGCCAGTTCGGCCGTGCGTACGGCGCGCCGCAGCGGGCTGGTCAGCGCCAGTGAGAAGGTCCGGCCGGACAGCAGCGGAGCCAGGGACTTGGCCTGTTCCTCGCCGTCCTGGGTGAGGGGCAGGTCGGTGAAGCTGGTGTGCTGTCCCGACCTGCTCCACTGCGTCTCACCGTGGCGGACCAGAAGGAGATCCCCCACTGAGCGCTACTCCTTCGACTCGACGGCGTGCCCGCCGAACTGGTTGCGCAGCGCCGCGATCATCTTCATCTGCGGGGAGTCGTCCTGGCGGGAAGCAAACCGGGCGAACAGCGAGGTGGTGATCGCCGGCAGCGGCACCGCGTGGTCGATGGCCGCCTCGACGGTCCAGCGGCCCTCGCCGGAGTCCTGCGCGAAGCCCTTCAGCTTCTCCAGGTGCTCGTCCTCGTCGAGGGCGTTCACCGCGAGGTCCAGCAGCCAGGACCGGATGACCGTGCCGTCCTGCCAGGAGCGGAAGACCTCCCGGACGTTGTCCACGGACTCGACCTTCTCCAGCAGCTCCCAGCCCTCGGCGTAGGCCTGCATCATGGCGTACTCGATGCCGTTGTGAACCATCTTCGCGAAGTGCCCGGCGCCCACCTTGCCCGCGTGGACGTAGCCGTACGGCCCCTCCGGCTTGAGCGCCTCGAAGATCGGCTTGAGCCGGTCGACGTACTCCTTCTCGCCGCCGACCATCAGCGCGTAGCCGTTCTTCAGACCCCACACGCCGCCGGACACGCCGGCGTCGACGAAGCCGATGCCGTGCGCGGCCAGCTCCTTGGCATGCTGCTCGTCGTCCGTCCAGCGGGAGTTGCCCCCGTCGACCACCGTGTCGTAGGGCTTGAGGAGGCTGCCCAGCTGGTCGATCACGAGCTGGGTGGGGTGGCCGGCCGGGACCATGACCCAGACCGTGCGCGGCGCGTCGAGCTGGTCGACGAGGTCGGCCAGGCTCGCGACGTCGGACACTTCGGGGTTGGTGTCGTAGCCGACGACGGTGTGGCCGGCGTTGCGCAGACGCTCGCGCATGTTGCCGCCCATCTTGCCGAGACCAACAAGACCGATCTGCATGTCAGTTCACTTCCTCCTGGACGCCCTGCGCGTCCGATGCGTTCTTGAGCGAGCGGTACGCGGCCACGAGGGCGGCCGTGGACGGATCGAGACCGGGGACCTCGGCCCCTTCGGTGAGAGCGGGCTCGACACGCTTGGCGAGGACCTTGCCCAGCTCGACACCCCACTGGTCGAAGGAGTCGATGTTCCAGACGGCGCCCTGGACGAACACCTTGTGCTCGTAGAGGGCGACCAGCTGGCCGAGGACCGACGGGGTCAGCTCGGGGGCGAGGATCGTGGTGGTGGGGTGGTTGCCGAGGAAGGTGCGGTGCGGGACCTGCTCCTCGGGCACACCCTCGGCGCGCACCTCGTCCGCGGTCTTGCCGAAGGCCAGCGCCTGGCCCTGGGCGAACAGGTTCGCCATCAACAGGTCGTGCTGCGCCTTGAGCTCGTCACTCAGCTCGGCGACCGGCCGGGCGAACCCGATCAGGTCGGCCGGGATCAGCCGGGTGCCCTGGTGGATCAGCTGGTAGTAGGCGTGCTGCCCGTTGGTGCCGGGCGTGCCCCAGACCACCGGCCCGGTCGTCCAGCCCACGACCTCGCCGTTCCGGTCCACCGACTTGCCGTTGGATTCCATGTCCAGCTGCTGGAGATAGGCCGTGAACTTCGACAGGTAGTGCGAGTACGGCAGCACCGCATGGGACTCCGCGGCGCAGAAGTTGCCGTACCAGATGCCCAGCAGGCCCATGATCAGCGGGGCGTTGGCCTCGGCGGGTGCGGTGCGGAAGTGCTCGTCGACGGTGTGGAAGCCGTCGAGCATCTCCCGGAAGCGGTCCGGGCCGATGGCGATCATCAGGGACAGGCCGATCGCCGAGTCGTAGGAGTAGCGGCCGCCGACCCAGTCCCAGAACTCGAACATGTTGTCCGGGTCGATGCCGAAGTCCGTGACCTTCTCGGCGTTGGTCGACAGCGCGACGAAGTGCTTGGCGACCGCCTTGTCCTCGCCGCCGAGCCCGGCCAGCAGCCAGGAACGGGCCGACGTGGCGTTGGTGATCGTCTCGATGGTGGTGAACGTCTTGGAGGCGACGATGAACAGCGTCTCGGCCGGGTCCAGGTCCCGCACCGCCTCATGGAGGTCCGCGCCGTCGACGTTCGACACGAACCGGAGCGTCAACTCCCGTGCGGTGAACGGGCGAAGGGCGTCGTACGCCATCGCCGGACCGAGGTCGGAGCCGCCGATGCCGATGTTGACGACGTTGCGGATCCGGCGGCCGGTGTGGCCGGTCCACGCGCCGGAGCGGACGCGCTCGGCGAAGTCGCCCATCCTGTCGAGCACCGCGTGCACCTTGGGCACGACGTTCTCGCCGTCCACGTCGACCACCGCGTCCCGCGGCGCCCGCAGCGCGGTGTGCAGCACCGCACGGTCCTCGGTGACGTTGATCCTCTCGCCGCGGAACATCGCGTCGCGCAGCCCGAACACGTCGGTGGCCGCGGCCAGTTCCTGGAGCAGGGCGAGCGTCTCGTCGTTGATCAGGTGCTTGGAGTAGTCGATGCGCAGATCACCGACGCGTACGACGTACCGCTCCGCGCGGGAGGGGTCGGCCGCGAACAGCTCACGCAGCCGCGGGCGCTGCAGCGCGTCCTCGCGGTGGTCCTCCAGGGCCGCCCATTCGGGGCGCTGAGTGAGACGGGGTGTGTCGGACAGCGGGTCAGACATGGTCAGGGGTCTCCTTGGTGGCCTCGCCCCGCAGGGCGACGGCGTACATCTCGTCCGCGTCGAGGCGCCTGAGCTCCTCGGCGATGAGTTCGGAGGTGGTGCGGACCTTCAGCGCGAGGGTGCGCGGCGGCTGGTCCGGCAGGGTCAGCGTGGCCAGCGGGCCCTCGGGGCGGTCGATGACGATCTCCCCGCTCTCGGTGCCCAGGCGCACGCCGGTGACGACCGGGCCGGCGGTGACGACCCGCTCGGCGGTGACGTGGAGGCGGGCCTCCAGCCAGCGGGCGAGCAGTTCGGCGGCCGGGTTGTCGGCCTCGGCCTCCACGGCTGCCGAGATGATCGGTACCCGGGCCTGGTCCAGGGCCGCGGCGAGCATGGAGCGCCACGGGGTGAGCCGGGTCCAGGCGAGGTCGGTGTCGCCGGGCGCGTAGGAGCGCGCGCGGGCCTCCAACTCGGCCTGCGGGTTCTCGGTGGTGTACAGATCGGTGATCCGGCGCTGCGCCAGCGCTCCCAGCGGATCCTTCGCGGGGTTCTCCGGCGCCTCCACCGGCCACCACACCACGACCGGCGCGTCCGGCAGCAGCAGCGGCAGCACCACCGAGTCGGCGTGGTCGGACACCTCGCCGTACGTGCGCAGCACGACCGTCTCACCGGTGCCTGCGTCGGCGCCGACCCGGACCTCGGCGTCCAGGTGCGAGCGGGTGCGGTCGCGCGGGGTGCGGGCGTGCCGCTTGATGACCACCAGGGTGCGCGCCGGGTGCTCGTGGGAAGCCTCCTCGGCCGCCTTGATCGAGTCGTAGGCGTTCTCCTCGTCCGTGACGATGACCATCGTCAGGACCATGCCCACGGCCGGCGTGCCGATCGCGCGGCGGCCCTTCACCAGCGCCTTGTTGATCTTGCTTGCCGTGGTGTCGCTCAGGTCGATCTTCATGGCCTGCGCCAGCTCCGTCCGTCTCGTGCGAGCATCTCGTCGGCTTCCTCGGGTCCCCAGCTCCCGGACGCGTACTGCGCCGGCTTGCCGTGCGTGTCCCAGTACGCCTCGATCGGGTCGAGGATCTTCCAGGACTCTTCCACTTCCTGGTGACGGGGGAACAAATTGGCGTCACCGAGGAGGACATCCAGGATGAGCCGCTCGTAGGCCTCCGGGCTGGACTCCGTGAACGACTCGCCGTACGCGAAGTCCATCGTCACGTCCCGGATCTCCATGGACGTGCCCGGCACCTTGGAGCCGAAGCGGACCGTCACGCCCTCGTCCGGCTGGACGCGGATCACGATCGCGTTCTGGCCGAGCTCCTCGGTGGCGGTCGAGTCGAACGGTGAGTGCGGCGCCCGCTGGAAGACGACCGCGATCTCGGTGACCCGCCGCCCGAGCCGCTTGCCGGTGCGCAGGTAGAACGGCACACCCGCCCAGCGCCGGTTGTCGACGTTCAGCCTGACGGCGGCGTACGTGTCGGTCTTCGACCGCGCGTCGATGCCGTCCTCCTGGAGGTACCCGGCGACCTGCTCGCCCCCCTGCCAGCTCGCCGCGTACTGCCCGCGCACGGTGTGCCTGCCCAGGTCCGCCGGCAGCTTGACGGCCTTGAGCACCTTCAGCTTCTCGGTGAGCAGCGACCCGGCGTCGAAGGCGGCCGGCTCCTCCATCGCGGTCAGCGCCATCAGCTGGAGCAGGTGGTTCTGGATGACGTCGCGCGCCGAGCCGATGCCGTCGTAGTAGCCCGCCCGGCCGCCGATGCCGATGTCCTCGGCCATCGTGATCTGCACATGGTCGACGTACGACCGGTTCCAGATCGGCTCGAACATCTGGTTGGCGAACCGCAGCGCCAGGATGTTCTGGACGGTCTCCTTGCCCAGGTAGTGGTCGATCCGGAAGACCTGCTCCGGGTCGAACACGTCGTGCACGATCGCGTTGAGCTCGCGGGCGCTCGCGAGATCGTGGCCGAACGGCTTCTCGATGACCGCCCGCCGCCAGGACCCCTCCGGGGCGTCCGCCAGGCCGTGCTTCTTCAGCTGCTGCACGACCTTCGGGAAGAACTTCGGCGGTACGGAGAGGTAGAAGGCGTAGTTGCCGCTCGTACCGCGGGCCGTGTCCAGCTCGTCGACCGTCTGGCGCAGCTGCTTGAACGCCTCGTCGTCGTCGAAGTCACCCGGGATGAACCGCATGCCCTCGGCAAGCTGCTGCCAGACCTCCTCGCGGAACTCCGTACGGGCGTGCTCGCGCACCGAGTCGTGCACGACCTGCGCGAAGTCCTGGTCCTCCCAGTCCCGGCGGGCGAACCCGACGAGTGAGAAGCCCGGCGGCAGCATGCCGCGGTTGGCGAGGTCGTACACGGCCGGCATCAGCTTCTTGCGGGACAGATCGCCGGTCACGCCGAAGATGACGAGCCCGGACGGGCCCGCGATCCGGGGCAGACGGCGGTCGCGCGGGTCGCGCAGGGGGTTGTCCCAGTCCCAGTCCCGGTCGGTGGTCATTCTGCGTCAGCTCCCTTGCTGCCGAGCGACTTCTGCACGGCGTCCAACAGGTCCTGCCACGCCACCTCGAACTTGGCGACGCCCTCGTCCTCCAAGCGGGTGACCACCTCGTCGTAGGAGATGCCGAGCGCCTCCACCGCGGCCAGGTCGGCACGGGCCTGTGCGTAGCCGCCGCTCACCGTGTCTCCGGCGATGACGCCGTGGTCGGCGGTGGCGTTCAGGGTGGCCTCGGGCATGGTGTTGACGGTGCCCGGCGCGACCAGATCGTCCACGTACAGGGTGTCCTTGTACGCCGGGTCCTTCACGCCGGTCGAGGCCCACAGCGGACGCTGCTTGTTGGCCCGGGCACCGCCGAGGGCGGTCCAGCGGTCACCGGAGCGTGTCGAATTGTCGGCAGAGCCGAACCAATGCTCGTAGGCCTCGTAGGCGAGCCGCGCCTTGGCGAGCGCCGCCCGGCCCTTGAGCGCGAGGGCCGCGTCCGTGCCGATCGCCGCGAGCCGCTTGTCGATCTCGGAGTCGACGCGGGAGACGAAGAAGGACGCCACGGAGTGGATGGCGGAAAGGTCGAGGCCCTTCGCGGCGGCCTTCTCCAGACCGGCGAGGTAGGCGTCCATGACCTCGCGATAGCGCTCCAGGGAGAAGATCAGCGTGACGTTGACGCTGATGCCCTGGGCGATGACCTCGGTGATGGCGGGCAGCCCGGCCTTGGTCGCCGGGATCTTGATCATCACGTTGGGGCGGCCCACCAGCCAGGCGAGCTGCCGTGCCTCGGCGATCGTGGCCGTCGTGTCGTGGGCGAGACGCGGGTCGACCTCGATGGATACCCGGCCGTCCCGGCCCTCCGTCGCGTCGTACACGGGCCGCAGGATGTCGGCGGCAGCGCGGACGTCGGCGGTCGTCATCATGCGCACGGCCTCGTCGACCGTGACGCCGCGCACCGCGAGGTCGGCGAGCTGTTCCTCGTAGCCCTCACCGGAGCCGATGGCGGCCTGGAAGATGGACGGGTTGGTGGTGACGCCCACGACGTTCTTGTTCGCGATCAGCTCGGCGAGGTTGCCCGACTCGATCCGCTTGCGCGACAGGTCGTCCAGCCAGATCGAGACGCCTTCGTCGGCAAGGCGCTTGAGGGCTCCCGCGGTCGCGGTGGCTTCGGTGCTCACAGTGTTCATCTTCTTTCTGGCGGTCGGATCAACCACGCGCGGCGGCCAGCGATTCCCTGGCTGCGGCAGCGACGTTCTCGGGGGTGAAGCCGTACTCGGCGAACAGGGTCTTCGCGTCGGCGGAGGCACCGAAGTGCTCCAAGGAGACGATGCGTCCCGCGTCGCCGACGAACCGGTACCAGGTGAGCCCGATCCCGGCCTCGACGGCGACCCGCGCCTTCACGGCCGGCGGCAGGACCCTCTCGCGGTACTCACGGGGCTGCTCCTCGAACCACTCGACGGACGGCATCGAGACGACACGGGTACCGATCCCGTCGGCCTCCAACCGCTCCCGCGCGGCGACGGCGACCTGGACCTCGGAACCGGTGGCGACGAGGATCACCTCGGGCGCCTCGGTGGAGGACTCCTCAAGCACGTAACCACCCTTCGCCGCATCGGAGTTGGGTGCGTACGTCGGCACCCCCTGGCGGGTGAGGGCGAGCCCGTGCGGGGCCGGGCTGGTGGAGTGCCGCCTGAGGATCTCGGCCCAGGCGATGGCGGTCTCGTTGGCGTCGGCGGGGCGGACGATGTTCAGGCCCGGGATGGCGCGCAGCGACGCCAAGTGCTCGACCGGCTGGTGGGTGGGGCCGTCCTCGCCGAGGCCGATCGAGTCGTGCGTCCAGACGTACGTCACCGGCAGCTGCATCAGGGCCGACATGCGGACGGCGTTGCGCATGTAGTCGGAGAACACCAGGAAGGTGCCGCCGTAGATACGGGTGTTGCCGTGCAGCGCGATGCCGTTCATCTCCGCGGCCATCGAGAACTCGCGGATGCCGAAGTGGACCGTACGGCCGTAGGGGTCGGCCTCGGGCAGCGGGTTGCCCTTCGGCAGGAAGGAACTCGTTTTGTCGATGGTCGTGTTGTTCGAGCCGGCCAGGTCGGCCGAGCCGCCCCACAGCTCGGGGACGACGGCGCCGACGGCCTGGAGCACCTTGCCGGACGCGGCGCGGGTGGCGACCGACTTGCCCTCCTCGAAGACCGGGATCGAGGACTCCCAGCCCTCGGGCAGCTGACCGGCGACGATCCGGTCGAACAGCTGGGCGCGCTCGGGGTTGGCGGCGCGCCACGTGCCGAGCTGCTTGTCCCAGGCCGCGTGCGCCTCGGCGCCCCGGTCGAGGGCGCGCCGGGCGTGGGCGAGGACTTCGTCCGCGACCTCGAAGGACTGCTCGGGGTCGAAGCCGAGGATGCGCTTGGTGGCGGCGATCTCCTCCGCGCCCAGCGCCGAGCCGTGGGAGGCCTCGGTGTTCTGCGCGTTCGGGGCGGGCCAGGCGATGACCGTGCGCATCGCGATGATCGAGGGACGCTCGGTCTCGGCCTGCGCCGCCCTGAGCGCCGCGTACAGCGCGTGGACGTCGATGTCGCCGCCCAGCTCCGGCTCGATCCGCTGCACGTGCCAGCCGTACGCCTCGTACCGCTTCAGCACGTCCTCGGAGAAGGCGGTCGCCGTGTCGCCCTCGATGGAGATGTGGTTGTCGTCGTAGAGGAAGACCAGGTTGCCGAGCCTCTGGTGGCCGGCGAGGGAGGAGGCCTCGGCGGAGACGCCCTCCTCCAGGTCACCGTCGGAGACGATCGCCCAGATCGTGTGGTCGAACGGGGACTCGCCCTCGGGCGCCTCCGGGTCGAACAGACCGCGCTCGTAGCGGGCGGCCATCGCCATGCCGACCGCGTTGGCGACACCCTGACCCAGCGGGCCGGTCGTCGTCTCGACGCCGGCCGTGTGCCCGTACTCGGGGTGACCCGGCGTCTTCGAACCCTGGGTCCGGAAGGACTTGAGGTCGTCGAGCTCCAGCTCGTACCCGGCGAGGAAGAGCTGGGTGTAGAGGGTCAGCGAGGTGTGGCCGGGGGAGAGCACGAAACGGTCCCGGCCGGTCCACTCGGGGTCGGCGGGGTCGTGACGCATCACCTTCTGAAAGATCGTGTACGCGGCCGGGGCGAGGCTCATGGCGGTGCCGGGGTGGCCGTTACCGACTCGCTGCACGGCATCCGCCGCCAAAAGACGGGCGGTGTCGACGGCACGCCGGTCGAGTTCGGTCCATTCGAAGCTGTCCGGTGTCTGCGTGCTCATCTTCAAAAAGTCCTCGATCGGAGCGAAGTGGCTGGTCCAACGCCTTCAAAACTAAAAGTCTGACTTTTATGAGGGAAGGTCGAGGTGTGTCAGGCTGTGGTGAAAGTGGGACACCGCGACGGGCGCGGCGCACGGCTGAGCGAGGGGCCCGCACGGCTGAGACGGCACGAGACGGACATGGCGGGCATGGTGGACACAGGGGTTCAAGGCGGCGACGCGATACGGACGTTTCCGTTCCCCGTCGATCTGAGCGTCCTCGGCGTCGGCATGCAGGTCGGCCCCATGGGTGCCGGCCGCACCTGGCACGCCGCCGACGCACCGCTGGAGCGAGTGCACCGCATCGACTTCCACGTCGTGATGCTGTTCGACGAGGGCCCCGTACACCACATGATCGACTTCGCCGAGTACGAGGCGCAGGCCGGCGATCTGCTGTGGATCCGCCCCGGCCAGGTCCACCGCTTCTCGACGGCGGGCGCCTACCGGGGAACCGTCCTGACCATGCAGCCGGGTTTCCTGCCCCGCGCCACGGTCGAGGCCACCGGCCTGTACCGCTACGACCTCCCGCCCCTGCTCCACCCCGGTGAGGCCCAGCTCACCGGCCTCCGTTCGGCCCTCGCCCAACTCCAGCGCGAGTACGAGGACACGACGACCCTTCCCCTGAGCCTGCACACGTCGGTCCTGCGGCACTCCCTCACGGCGTTCCTCCTGCGCCTGGCACACCTCGCCGCCAGTTCGGCGGAGGCCGCGCGCCGACAGGCCGACACGACGTTCACGCTCTTCCGGGACGCGGTGGAGCGGGGCTTCGCCACCAACCACAGCGTCAGCGCCTACGCCGACCAGCTCGGGTACTCCCGCCGCACCCTCGTCCGCGCGGTCCGCGCCGCCACCGGGGAGACGCCCAAGGGCTTCATCGACAAGCGCGTGGTCCTGGAGGCGAAGCGGCTTCTGGCCCACACGGACATGCCGATCGGGCGGATCGGGGCGGCCGTCGGTTTTCCGGACGCCGCGAACTTCTCCAAGTTCTTCCATCAGCACACGGAGCTGACGCCGGCGGCGTTTCGAGCAGACCTGTGACGCTCCGCTGGTTCTGCCAGAAAACCCTTCCGTCACAGTCGAGTTCACCCTTTGAATACGGGAATGGCCGTCCTCGGCCGCTCAACAGGAGAGGGACTGACTCCGTGGAACTCGTCTTCACCGGCCGGGTCATCGAATGGCGCGGCCCGGCGCCGTACTACTTCCTGAGGGTGCCGGACGAGGAATCCGCCGACATCCGCGAGGTGGCCGCGATGGCCACGTACGGCTGGGGCGTCATCCCGGTCGAGGCCCGGATCGGCGAGGTCGTCTTCGAGACATCCCTCTTCCCCAAGGACGGCGGCTATCTGCTGCCGCTCAAGAACGCGGTACGCAAGCCGCAGCAGATCGGGGCCGGTGACGAGGTGAGCGTGGAGATGACCGTCCGCTTGTAGGGCCGGGGCTGCCGTGACGCAGGCGGTCGTCGGCATGGACGGCTCGGGTGCCGGGGGTGCTCCCTCGCCTCACGCATCCGGGCCAGGATGAACAACTCGTGGTCCATGGCGGGTCGAGCGACCTCCCGCCTCGTCCTCACCGGCGAGAGGGATATCCGCCGCCCCGCACCGCGACCCCTACGCCCCCGTCTCGGGCTGCCAGCCCAATGCCCGTGAGATCCCCCGCGCCGCCAGGCGTACCGCCGGCGCCAGTACCGGAACCTGTGCGTCGGCCTGGGGTACGACCACGGACACGGCTGCGGCGATCGTGCCGCCCGGGCCGCGGATCGGTGCGGCGACCGACAGGGCGTCGTCGGTGACCTGGCGGCTGCTCACGGCCACCCCGGTGCGGCGGACGTCGGCCAGCATGCGGCGCAGACGGGCGGGGTCGGTGACGGTGTACGGCGTGAAGGAGGTGAGCGGCCCGGCGAGGTACTCGTCCTGGAACTCCGGGTCGCTGTGCGCGAGCAGCGCGAGGCCGACCCCGGTGGCGTGCAGCGGCCAGCGGGCCCCGACGCGAATGTGGACGCCGACCGCGGAGCGTCCCGACAGCCACTCGATGTAGACGACCTCGGGCCCGTCCTGGACGGCCAACTGCACGTTCTCGTGCGTGGCTTCGTACAGGTCCTCCAGGTACGGCAGTGCGATCTGCCGCAGCGCCGGGCCGCGCGGCGCGAGTGCCGCGAGCTCCCACAGCCGCAGACCGACGTGGTAAAGACCGGACTCGTCCCGCTCCAGGGCGCCCCACTCGCTGAGCGCGGTCACGAGCCGGTGCGCGGTGGTCAGGCTCAGCCCGGCCCGTCGGCTGATGTCCGTCAGACACAGCGCCGGATGCTCGAGGTCGAAGGCCCCGAGCACGGACAGCAGGCGGTCGGGCGCGGAACGCGCCCCTTTGACCGACAAGGACGGTACGGCGTCGGCGGTCATCGGCGATTCGTCACCCCAGTCCTGACTCGCTGACCCTCTGCAGCAACGCGTGCAGCTGCTCACGCTCGGCGGGGTCGAGAGGCTGGACCAGCTCGTTGGTGACGCGCTGCCCGGCCTCGTCGGTGTCGCGCAGGAACGCCCGGCCGTCTTCGGTCAGCACGATGATCCGGCTGCGGCGGTCGTCGGGGGAAGGGCGCCGCTCGGCGAAGCCCAGCTTCTCCAGGTCGTCGACCAGGCCGACGATCGCGCTCGGGTCGTAGCCGAGCGACGCGCTCAGCTCGCGCTGGAGCGCCCCCGGTGTGGTGGCGAGGAACCGCAGGACCGCGTAGTGGCGCAGGCGCAGGCCCGACTCCTGGAGGAAGGAGTTGAAGAGCTGGCCGGAGCGCAGGCCGAGGCGGTACAGCAGATAGCCCGTGTCGGCGTGCAGTCCGCGCATCCAGGGCTCGTCGGCGTCGATCGGTGCGGGGTTCGTGGTCGGCCGGCTGGCGATGGCGGGCTCCCTGGTCGAGGCCCCGGGTGAGGGGGCGGGCGTACGTACTGCCCCCAGCATGACGCAAGGATGAGTCGCCAACAACTATTGACGTCGACAACTATTGTTCTTACCTTCGATCTCGCACCGCCTTCGACATGCCTTCGACCTCGAAGTCGCACCCCACTCTCACCCCCATCCGAAGGGACCCGCCCGTGCCCAGCATCGATCTCACCGGCAAGGCCGCCGTCGTCACCGGCAGCGGTCGGGGCCTCGGCCTCGCCTACGCCCATGCCCTGGCCGCCCACGGCGCCTCCGTGGTCGTCAACGACGTCGACGAGGCCGTGGCCGAGGCCGCCGTGAAGTCCATCACCGAGGCCGGCGGCACCGCCGTCGCCGAGGTCGTCCCGGTCGGCACGACCGAGGCTGCCCAGCGGCTGGTGAACCGTGCCGTCGATGAGTTCGGGCGGCTCGACGTCCTGGTGACCAACGCGGGCATCCTGCGCGACAAGGTCCTGTGGAAGATGACCGACGAGGACTTCGACGCGGTGGTCACCACCCACCTCAAGGGCACCTTCACCTGCGCCCGCGCCGCCGCCGTCCGCATGCGCGAGCAGGGCGAGGGCGGCACCCTGATCCTGGTCGGCTCCCCGGCCGGGCAGCGCGGCAACTTCGGGCAGACGAACTACGCCGCCGCCAAGGCCGGCATCGCCGCCATGGCCCGCACCTGGTCGATGGAGCTGGGCCGGGCGAACGTCACCGTCAACGCCATCGTCCCGGTGGCCGCCACGGCCATGACCGAGACGATCCCCGCCTTCGCCCCCTACGTCGAGGCGCTGAAGAACGGCGAGCCGTTCCCGGCCTTCCTCCGCAAGGGCGAGGGCTTCGGCACCCCCGAGGACTGCGCCGCCCTCGTTCCCTTCCTCGCCTCCGAGGCCGCCCGGGGCATCACCGGCCAGGCCATCGGCATCGGCGGGGACAAGGTGGCACTCTGGTCGCATCCGCAGGAGATCGCCGCGGCGTACGCGGACGGCGGCTGGACCCCCGACACCCTGGCCGACGTCTGGCCCAGCTCGGTCGGCGCCGAACTCCAGTCGGTCGGCATTCCGGCGCCCAAGTTCCCGGAGGCGTGATGGCCACCTCCATGAATCCCGACGAGCTGGTCGCGATCGACGTCCACACCCACGCGGAGGTCTCCTCCAAGGGCCACTCCTCCCTGGACGACGACCTGCACGACGCCTCCTCGGCCTACTTCAAGGTCGAGGGCAAGCGGAAGCCGACCCTGGAGGAGACGGCCGCCTACTACCGCGAGCGGAAGATGGCCGCCGTGATCTTCACGGTCGACGCCGAGTCCGCGACGGGCACGCCGCCCATCCCGAACGTGGAGGTCGCCGAGGCGGCCGCCGCCAACGCCGACGTCCTCATACCCTTCGCGTCCATCGACCCCTTCCGAGGCAAGGCGGGCGTCAAGCAGGCCCGCCGCCTGGTCGAGGAGTACGGGGTGAAGGGCTTCAAGTTCCACCCGAGCATCCAGGGCTTCTTCCCCAACGACCGCTCGGTGGCGTACGACCTCTACGAGGTGATCGAGGAGACCGGCACGATCGCCCTCTTCCACACCGGCCAGACGGGCATCGGCGCCGGAGTCCCCGGCGGGGGCGGCATCCGCCTCAAGTACTCCAACCCCCTCCACGTGGACGACGTGGCGGCCGACTTCCCCCACCTGAAGATCATCCTCGCCCACCCGTCCTTCCCCTGGCAGGACGAGGCCCTCGCGGTGGCCACCCACAAGCCGGGCGTGCACATCGACCTGTCCGGCTGGTCGCCGAAGTACTTCCCGCCGCAGCTGGTGCAGTACGCCAACACACTGCTGAAGGACAAGGTCCTCTTCGGCTCCGACTTCCCCGTCCTCACCCCCGACCGCTGGCTCGCCGACTTCGAGAAGCTGTCGATCAAGGACGAGGTCAAGCCGAGGATCCTCAAGGAGAACGCCGCCCGGCTGCTCGGGCTGACGAAACCGTAAGGGGCGTGACATGCGCAACGAGGGACTGGGGTCATGGCCCGCACGCCGGGCCCGCAAGACCCCGCACCGCACCGCCCTGATCCACGGCGGGACGTCCATGGACTACCGCACCCTGCACACGCGCACGACCCGCCTCGCCCACGCGCTGCGCGACCGCGGCATCCGCCGCGGCGACCGCATCGCCTACCTCGGCCCGAACCACCCCTCCTATCTGGAGACCCTGTTCGCGGCGGGCACACTGGGCGCGGTCTTCGTCCCCCTCAACACCCGCCTGGCAGGCCCCGAGATCGCCTACCAGCTCGCCGACTCCGGCGCCAAGGCCCTGGTCCACGGCCCGTCGCACACCGGTCTGGTCGCTGGACTCCCGGGCAGCACCGACGTCCGCACCTACGTCGAACTGGGCCCTGAATACGAGGAGGCACTCGCGTCGGCGTCCGAGGAACCGATCGACGCGCCCGTCACCCCCGACGACACCTGCATCATCATGTACACCTCGGGGACCACCGGCCGCCCCAAGGGCGCGATGCTCACCCACGGCAACATCACCTGGAACGCGCTCAACGTCCTCGTCGACACCGACCTGACCGCCGACGAACGCGCCCTGGTCTGCGCCCCGTTGTTCCACACGGCGGGCCTGAACATGCTGACCCTGCCCGTGCTCCTCAAGGGCGGCACGTGCGTCCTGGTCGAGGCCTTCGACCCGGACGCCACCTTCGACCTGATCGAACGGCACCGCATCACCTTCATGTTCGGCGTGCCGACCATGTTCGACCAGGTGGCCAGGCACCCGCGCTGGCCCGACGCGGACCTGTCGTCCCTGCGCATCCTGACCTGCGGCGGCTCCCCCGTGCCGACCCCGCTCATCGCCGCGTACCAGGAACGCGGCCTGGCCTTCCTCCAGGGCTACGGCATGACGGAGGCCGCGCCCGGGACCCTGTTCCTGGACGCCGAACACGCGGTCACGAAGGCCGGTTCGGCAGGCGTGCCGCACTTCTTCAGCGACGTACGCGTGGTAGGGCCGGACCTCGCCCCCGTCGACGTCGGCGAGACCGGCGAGGTCGTGGTCCGCGGGCCCCATGTCATGCCCGGTTACTGGGGGTTGCCGGAGGAGACGGCCGCCTCGTTCACGGACGGCTGGTTCCGCAGCGGGGACGCGGCGCGCACCGACGAGGACGGCTACGTCTTCATCGTCGACCGCATCAAGGACATGATCATCTCCGGCGGCGAGAACATCTACCCCGCCGAGATCGAGGACCTGCTCCTCGCCCACCCCGACATCGTCGAGTGCGCGGTGATCGGGGTGCCGGACGACAAGTGGGGCGAGGTACCGCGCGCGGTCGTCGTGCCCCGCGAGGGCGCCACCGTCGACCCCGACGAGGTGCTGGCCTCCCTGTCCGGCCGGCTCGCCAAGTACAAGATCCCGAAGTCGGTGGTCCTCGCGGCCGAACTCCCGCGCACCGCCTCCGGGAAGCTCCTCAAGTCCCGTGTCCGTACCCGTTACGGCAAGAGCGAAGGAACCGCATGACCATCACCGTGAACGGCCTCGACGAACTGAAGAAGCTGGCCGGCAGCGACCTCGGCACCAGCGAGTGGATCGAGATCACCCAGGACCGCATCAACACCTTCGCCGACGCCACGGGCGACCACCAGTGGATTCACGTCGACCCGGAGAGGGCGGCGGAGGGGCCTTTCGGCGCACCCATCGCGCACGGATACCTGACGCTCTCCCTCTTCATCCCTTTGTTCACCGCGCTGTTGGACGTGCAGGGGGTGACGACGAAGGTCAACTACGGGCTGAACAAGGTGCGTTTCCCGTCTCCGGTGAAAGTCGGGTCGCGGATCCGGCTCGTCGGTAAACTGGCGGAGGTGCAGGAGGTACCGGGCGGTGTGCAGATCGCCGTGGACGGCACGATAGAGATCGAGGGCGGGACCAAGCCGGCGGCGGTACTGACGAGTCTGTCCCGGTTCTACAGCTGAGGTATTTCGTTACCCCGAAGCGGTACCGATATCCCCCAGTCGGGTGCATAGTTTCGTCATCAGCGGGGTACTGGCGACCCCGCGGCTGTAACGTGCTGCCAGAGTGTCATTCACTCACCCACCTTCCCCTCCTGATCAGGGAATACCGTGACCGTTCCAACCAGAGCCACTGTCGGCACCAAGGCTCGTCCGTCGGCTGCCCAAGCTCACACCACCGCGCCGGGTCTCGACGCTCCGCACGACCCGAAGAGCGTCCGAGGCGTACGTCGCGCTCGCTCGTCCGAGCAGACGCGCAGGGGGGGAACGGTCACCTTCCAGTCGTCCATCTGAGGACACCGCATACTCCGTCATGACCGGTCCGACCGTCCCGCTGCGGCAGCTCGTGCTGAAAGTGCACAGCAGATGCGATCTCGCCTGCCGGCACTGCTACATCTACGAGCACGCCGACCAGAGCTGGAGTTCGCGACCCAGGGTGATCTCACAGGAAACGATCTCCTGGACCGCCCTTCGGCTGGCGGAGCATGCCAAGAAACACCAGCTCGCCTCCGTGCAGGTCATCCTGCACGGAGGCGAGCCGCTGCTTGCAGGGCCGGCACGCTTACGCGCCGTCTGTGAGGCGCTGACCACCGCACTGCACGGCATCTGCGCCCTCGATCTGCGCATCCACACCAACGCGGTTCAGCTGGGCGAGCGCCACCTCGACCTCTTCGCCGAGTACGGCGTCCGGGTCGGTGTCTCCCTCGACGGCGACCAAACCGCAAACGACCGCCACCGGCTCTTCGCCAACGGCCGCAGCAGCCACGACAAGGTCCTCCGCGCGCTCGCCCTGCTCGACCAGGACCGCTATCGCCACCTCTACGCGGGCATCCTGTGCACCATCGACGTGCGCAACGACCCCGTCGCCGTCTACGACGCCCTGGCCGCACTGCGCCCCCCGCGCATCGACTTCCTCCTGCCGCACGCCACCTGGGACGAACCTCCCCTGCGCCCCGCCGGCACCGACACCCCGTACGCCGACTGGCTCCTCGCCATCCACGACCGCTGGAGCGAGCAGGGACGTCCGATGCCGGTGCGGCTGTTCGACTCGGTAGTCAGCACCCTCGGCGGCGGCCCCAGCCTGACCGAGGCGATGGGCCTGGAGGCCGCCGACGTCGTCGTGGTCGAGACCGACGGCACCTACGAGCAGGCGGACTCGCTGAAGACCGCGTACGACGGGGCGCCGGTCACCGGCAAGGACGTCTACCGGCACACCCTCGACGAGGTGGCATGCCATCCCGGCATCGCCGCCCGGCAGCACGGCCTCGACGACCTGAGTGACCAGTGCCGCGCCTGCCCCGTGGTGCGCTCCTGCGGCGGCGGGCTGTTCGCCCATCGCTACCGGTCCGACGGCAGCGGATTCGGCAACCCGTCCGTTTTTTGCGCGGACCTGAAAGAGCTGATCCTCTCCATCGACGCCCGCACCGGCGCGAGCGCGACCCGCCCGATCGAAAGCCTCGACGCCCTGGCCGACGGCAGCGACGAGGGCGCCGGCGTACGGGAGTTGGCTCGGATTCGGCAGGACGTCACCCGTGGGCTGCTGACCGCCGTGCATCAGGAGGCCGGGCCGCGGGCGGGCGAGCTGTGGGCCCGGTCCTGGCAGCTCGCGCTCGAACTGGGGCGGCGCGACGGCGCTCTGCTGGAGCCGCTCCTGTCCCAGCCATACACCCGCACCTGGGCCGTGCGCTGCCTCGACGAGGCCACCTCGCCCGACCATCTGGCCTCGCTCGTGGCCGCCGTGGCGCTGCCCGCACGGGCGGTCGAGCAGGTGAAGGTGCCGGTGCGTGACGGCTTCGCGCATCTTCCCGGGCTCGGCAGTGTGCGCACCCAACTCGGCGCGGAGTGGGTCGAGTTGACGGGCCGCCGCCTCGCCGGTCCGGACTGGGTGCCGCTGCCTCGGGTCCGGGCCGACGGGCTCGACGTAGCCCTGGACGACGTCGATCCCCATCGTGATTGCTACGGCACTCCGGTCGGTGGACGGCTGACGGACGCGGAGACCGAGCTGTGGCGTCATGTGCTGCCGCAGGCCTGGGCATTGATCCGCAAGGCCGTGCCGGCCGTCGCCGCCGGCATGGCCGAGGGCGTCCGCGTGATCACTCCGCTCGCCGCCCCGCCGGATCCCGAACACTTCGTGCCCGGCGGAGGGTTCAGCGCGCTGGGTGTCCATCTCGGCCCGGACCCGGAGCGCGTCGCCGTGGACCTGGTACGTGGATTCCGGCTCGGTCTGCTCGACGCGCTGCTCGACGCGTGCGACCTCTACGACGAGTCGGACGCCCGCACCGGCGCGCTGCTCGCCGACACCTACGCCCGCGCCGCGACCGACGCCCTGCGCCAGGACGCCGAGGGGGCACGTCGTACGCACGTGCAGTGGGCGGAGCTCACGTCCGCCCCATCGCTGACCGGGCTCGGCCGGCGGTTCGTCGACGGCATCGGGCGGTGCCTGTGAACGCCCACGCCCACGCCAACGCTGAACCCGGCACCGGCGCCGGCGGTCAGATCGCCGAGGACCTCGCGGTACTGGGCGTGGAGCCCGGGGCCGCCCTGCTGGTCCACGCCTCCCTGCGCCGGGTCGAGGCCGGACCGGGCGCCGTCCTGGCCGCACTGCGTACCGCCCTCGGCCCCGAGGGCACGCTCGTCGTGCCGACCTTCACCGCAGGCAACTCCGACACCTCACCGGCGTACCGGGACCGCACCCGGAACATGACGACCGATCAAATCCGGGCACTGCGAAGCCGGATGCCACCCTTTGATCCCGACGGGACGCCCTCCGAGGGCATGGGGCGGCTGGCGGAGGCCGTGCGGTGCGCCGAGGGACGGGTGCGCAGCGCGCATCCGCAGACCTCCTTCGCCGCCGTGGGCGCCCGGGCCGGAGACCTGCTGGCCGTGCACGACGAGAACTGTCACCTGGGCGAACGCTCACCGCTGGGCCGGCTGTACGCCGCCGGTGCCCAAGTGCTGCTGCTGGGCGTCGGCTTCGAGGTGTGCAGCGCCTTCCACCTCGGCGAGTACCGGGTCCCCGAGCCGCCCCGGCGGACCTATCGCTGCGTCGTCCGGCGCGACGGGGGACCCCGCTGGATCGAATACGAGGACGTCGACCTGGACGACAGCGACTTCGGTGCGCTGGGTGCCGACTTCGAGAAGGCGGACGCGGCCCGGCCCGACCCGGTCGTGCGCGGCGGTCGCGTCGGGGCCACCCACGCCCGGCTGTTCCCGCTCGGCGCGGCGGTGGACTTCGCCACCGTCTGGCTGGCCGGAAAACGATCCCACCACGTTTTCACAGACCCGTCACAAATCGCTGCGAGGTTCCTACACTGAGTGTCCACCCCCGCCGGGCGGGGGGCACGGGGGACGGGATCGGGGGATCGCGTGGAGCCGACGGAACATCTGGGGGATGCCACCGCCCCCTATTTCTTTCTCAGTTACGCCCGCATGCCACAGGACGGCTCCGGCTCGGTCAACCCGGATCTGTGGGTCCACCGTCTCTTCCAGGAACTGTGCGAGCACATCAAGCACATGACGGCCCACCCGGGCGCGCCGGGATTCATGGACGGGTCGATTCGGACCGGGCAGATCTGGAGCAGCGAACTCGGCGACTCGCTGGCCCGCTGCCGGGTGTTCGTACCGCTCTACTCGCCGCGATACTTCATCAGTTCGTGGTGCGGCAGGGAATGGGCTGCCTTCAGCAGCCGCCCCGCGCGCCACGTCGACGCCGAGCAACCCGGTGATCCCAGCGGGGTGGTGCCCGCCCTGTGGTCGCCCGTGCCCGATCGCCGGCTCCCCGAATCCGTCAGGGAAGTGCAGTACATTCACCCCGAACTCGGCCAGCGTTACCGCACGTTGGGGCTCTACGGGCTGGCCAAGCTTAGAGCCTTCCGCAGCGACTACGAGAAAGCGGTCCTGCATCTGGCCCGGCGGATCGTCGACGTGGGCGACAGCGTCGTCGTCGAGCACGGCGACCGCGCCGGGCTGAGCACGGCACCCGACGCCTTCGCGGCCACCCCCACGAAGACCTCGACCACCGGGCGCACCCTGCGCATCAGCGTGGCCGCGGCCTCCCTGAACCGGCTTCCCGAGGGCCGCACGCCCGACTACTACGGCCCCTCGGCCGTCGACTGGAACCCCTACCACCCGGCGTCCGGCCGGCCTCTCGCCCGGATCGCCGCCGACATCGCCGAGAGCCTCGAATTCCGCCCCGACGTCCGCGAGTTCGACCACACCGCGGGCCCCGCCGAAGGGCCGGAGGTCGTGCTCCTCGACCGCTGGGTGCTGCGCGATCCCGAACGCCGGACCGCCCTGGGCGAGTTCGACAGCAGTGATCTGCCGCCGACCGGCCTGGTGGTGCCGTGGAACGAGAACGACCCCGACAGCGACGAGGCCGAGTACGAACTCGCCGCCCAGGCCGAGGCCACCCTGCCGCGCCGCATCCGGCTGGGCCGGCAGGCGTGCAGACCCGCGGTCCGGGGCGTGCCGGACCACAAGACCTTCGACCAGGTCCTCCCCGACGTCGTGCAGTGGGCGGAGGGCGAGTACCGCAAGCGGGCCCAGCCCCGGCCACCGGCCGGACAGGGCACCGAGCGATTCCGGCTGTGCGGGAAGGACAGCCAGGACAGCCGACCCCAGGGACACCGCCGGAACGCCGAGGAGGAAGACCGCGATGAGCAGCCTTGACGAACAGGACGGCCGGGCCGGCCGCATCGTCACGTTCTATTCGTACAAGGGCGGCACCGGCCGGACCATGGCCCTCGCCAACACGGCATGGATCCTGGCCGCCAACGGCAAACGCGTCCTCGCCGTGGACTGGGACTTGGAGGCACCGGGCCTGCACCGCTTCTTCCACCCTTTCCTCGACCCAGCCACCATCGGCGCCACCACCGGCGTCATCGACATGCTCAAGGAGTACGCCTGGGCGGCCACCGGCGACGGCGACGACGGCACCGACGAGCGGCCGCCGGACTGGCATCTGGACTACGCCCGCATCCAGCGCCACGCCGTCTCCCTGGACTGGCCCTTCCCCGAGCCCGGAACCCTGGACCTGGTGTCCGCGGGGCGGCAGGACCGCGACTACTCGGCGCTCGTGAGCACCTTCGACTGGGACCACTTCTACGACGACCTCGGCGGCGGACTCTTCTTCGACGCGCTGCGCGAGGACATGCGCCACAACTACGACTACGTCCTCGTCGACAGCCGCACCGGACTGTCCGACATCGCCGACGTCTGCACCGCCCATCTGCCCGACACCCTGGTCGACTGTTTCACCCTCAGCGACCAGAGCATCGACGGCGCCGCGGCGGTCGCCCACGACATCCGCGACCGGTACCGCCGTCGCCGTATCCGCATCCTGCCCGTGCCCATGCGCATCGACGAGGGCGAGAAGGAGAAAGCGGACGCCGGGCGTGCCTTTGCCCGCGCCAAGTTCGACGGGTTCCCCACCGGCATGGCCGAGGAGGAACTCACCGGCTACTGGGGGTCGGTGGAGGTCCCCTACCGCCCCTACTACGCCTACGAGGAGACGCTGGCCACGTTCGGCGACGAGGCCGGCAACGCCACGTCCCTGCTGGCCGCCTTCGAGCGGCTCACCGGCGTGATCAGCGATCAGGCCGTCATAGCTCTGCCGCGGATGGCCGAGGAGGTGCGCGAGGCCGTCGCGTCGAAGTTCGCCCGCCCCCGGCTCGCGCTCCCGGCCGACCTGCACCTCAGCTATGTGTCCGAGGACCGCATGTGGGCCGACTGGATCGCCACCCAGCTGTCCAGGGCCGGGTTCAAGGTGTCGCGCAGATATGTCGGCTGCGAGGGGGACGGCGCGGAGAAGCCGGCCGACCGCACCGTCTTCGTCCTCTCCCCGGCGTTCCAGCGCTCCGCGCGGGCCCGCCAGGTGTGGGACGCGGCCGCCGGCGGTGATCTCTCGGGCCGCCGGCAGGTGGTCGCCGTCCGGGTCGGCGACCTGCGCCCGGCACCCACGTTCAGCGAGCGGCCCTCGGTCGACCTGGTGCGCACCAGCGAGCGGAACGCGGCCTCCGCGCTGCTGCGGGCCCTCGGCAAGCCGCCCCTGCCCGCCGAGCTGACCGACGAGTCGGCGTTGCGGGACGCCCGATTCCCGGACACGGTGCCCAAGTTCTGGAACGTCTCGCCGCGCAACTCCTCCTTCACCGGCCGCAGCGCACTGCTGGAGAGGCTCCGCGACGGGCTCGGCAGCAGCAATTCGGGCGGCTCCCCGGCGCCGTACGCCCTCTACGGGCTGGGTGGCGTCGGCAAGACGCAGATCGCGCTGGAGTACGTGCACCGCTTCGCCGCCGACTACGACCTGGTGTGGTGGATCCCCTCCGAGCAGAACGAGCTCGTGGTGTCCTCCCTCACGGAACTCGCCCGCCGGCTGGGGCTGCGGATCGGCGACGACGCCGCCCAGGCCGCCCAGGAGGTCTGCGACCATCTGCGCCAGTCGTCCGCGACGCTGCGCTGGCTGCTGGTGTTCGACAACGCCGACGAGCCGCAGGAGGTGAGCAAACACTTCCCCGGCGGTGCCGGCCATGTGCTGGTCACCTCCCGCAACCAGACCTGGCTGCAGTTCGGCGAGGCCCTGGAGATCGACCCGTTCCTGCGCGAGGAGAGCATCGAGCACCTGCTGCGCCGAGCCGCCGACCTCAGCACGGAGGACGCCGACCGGGTCGCCGCCGCCGTGGGCGACCTGCCCCTCGCCCTCGACCAGGCCGGCGCCTGGCTGGCCGAGACCGGCACGCCCGTCGACACCTACCTCACCGAACTGGAGCACCAGGCGGAGCGGGTGCTCTCGCTCAGCCAGCCCGCGAACTACCCCGAACCGGTCGGCGCCACCTGGAACGTCTCCATCGACCGGCTGAAGGAACGTTCCCCGGCGGCGGTGCGCCTGCTCCAGCTGTGCGCCTTCTTCGCCGCCGAACCCATCTCGATGGAGCTGCTCTACGGCGACGAGATGACGAGCGTCCTGGCCGAGCTGGACCCGTCGCTCCAGGAGAGGATGGTCCTCGGCCGGGTGATCCGGGAGATAGGCCGGTTCGCCCTCGCCAAGGTGGACCGGGCCACCGAGTCGATCCAGGTGCACCGGCTGGTGCAGGCGGTGATCCGCTCCCAGCTCACGCCCCGGGAGCAGGAGGACGCCCAGCACGTCGTGCACCGCATCCTGGCCGGTGCCCGCCCCTCGGGCGAGGAGCCGATCGACGACCCGAAGAACCAGCCCATCTTCGCCGCGATCTGGCCGCACCTGGAGGCCTCCGAGGCCAGCACCTGCGACGAGCCGAAGACCCGGCAGCTGCTCATCGACCGCGTCCGCTACCTGTGGAAGCGCGGCGACCTGAACGCCGCGCTGTCCTTCGCCCACGGCCTGCGGCAGCTGTGGGAACGCCAGTTGACGGTCAGCCGCGGCAGGATCGCCGACCTGGAGAAGCGGGAGCCGGCCGGGCGGACACCGGCGCCGCAGCCGGCCGGCTTACGGGACCCGCGGGCCCCGCGCACCCTCGCCGAGGAGCGGCGTTACGCGACGGAACTCCAGACCCAGCTGCTGCACCTGCGGTTCCACATCGCCAACGTGCTGCGCTCGCTCGGCAAGTACGTGGAGGCGGAGGAGCTGGGCTCCGACACCCTTGCCCGGCAGCGCGCCCTGCTGACGCCCGGCCATCCGCACATCCTGATGACGGCCAGCGGCCTCGCCACCGACCTGGGCAGCATCGGCCGGTTCGAGGACGCCCTGGAACTGGCGAAGGAGGCCTACAACGGCTTCAAGGAGAACTTCGGCGAGGATCACCCGCGCACCCTCAGCGCCAACAACAACCGCGCCGTGTGCCTGAGACTGCTCGGCCACTACACCAAGGCCCGCGATGTCGATCAGGAGATCTACGACCTGCGGCGCAACGACCTCGGTGCCGCGCATCCGCACACCCTGATCAGCATCACCAACCTGGGCCGCGACCTGCGCGAGACCGGCGAGTACGAGCCGTCCATCTCCCTGCTGAGCAGCAGCTACGAGTCGTACAAGGGCCTGTTCGGCGAGACCTACCCGGAGACCCTGCGCAATGCGAAGAGCCTCGCGGTGTCGCTGCGCAAGGCCGGCCGGGTGGACGAGGCGCGGGCGCTCACCCAGCAGACCCGCGAGCACTACCGGCTGCGGGACACACCCGCGTCCACTCCCGACGTGCTGGACTGCACCCTGAACTACGCGACCGACCTGTACGCCACCGGGGCGCGCGAGGAGGCTCTGGCGCTGGCGCAGGACATCGTGCGGCAGTACCGCACGGCGCCCGGCGAGCGGCATCCGGCGACGCTCGCCGCCGTCAACAACCTCGGGATCTTCCTGCGCGGTTCCGGCGAGGCGAACAGGGCGCGGACGCTGCTGGAGAAGAACCTCGACACCCTGAAGGAGGCGCTCGGCGACCGTCACCCCTACACGCTCGCCTGTGCCGTCAACCTCGCCAATGTGCTGGCGGAACTGAACGAGCTGCGCCAGGCGGAGGACCTGGAGCGGATGGCGGTCGCCGGTTTCCAGCCCACCCTCGGCCACGAGCACCCGGACACCATCGTCTCGCGCGCCAACCTGGGCGTGACCCTGCGCGCGCTGGGCCGCATCCCCGAGTCCGACCAGCTCCAGGAGAGCACCCACGCCGAGTTCGTACGGCTGCTCGGCGAGAACCATCCGCACACGGTGAGCGTCCGCGAGGGCAAGCGCATCCACCGGGACCTGGAGCCGCCGGCCGTGTGACCGGTAGGGGACTCAGGCGGGCTCGGCCGTCAGCCGCGAGCGTCCGCCCAGCAGCCAGGTGAAGACGTCGGGCAGCACCCGCAGCGACGCGAAGTGCGCCTCCTCGGGCTGCAGGACGGCCCGGCCGCCCGGAATGCGCTCGGCCAGCCAGCGGGTGTGGCTGGCCGGCGAGAACCCGTCCCGTTCGCCGTGCCACAGCAGGACGGGTACGGAGATGTCCGCAAGGGAGAACCCCCACGGGCTGCAGAAGGACAGGGCGTCGTCCACCCAGCCGTCGGCGGACACGCTGAGCGCCTCCCGGTAGTTGCGCAGCAGCATCGCGCGGATCCCCGCGTCCGAGACGACCCGCAGATCGGACTCGGTCAGCTCCCAGCGCAGTTGCGCCAGCAGCTTGCGAGGGTCCGACCGGATGTCGACGGACCGCTTCCGCAGGCTGTCCTCCAGCTGGTCGGGCCCGTCCAGCGCCTTGGTGTACTCGTTGACGTTGGATGCCGTCATGCCCGCGAACCAGTCCAGCCCGTCGGCGTCCCGCGGGGCGAGACTGACCAGGACGGCGGCCCGGGTCACCCGGTCCGGCAGCAGTGCGGCGCAGGCGAGGGCGTGCGGGCCGCCGCCGGAGCGGCCGACCACGGCGAAGCGCTCGATGCCGAGGGCGTCCGCGATGGCGGCGACGTCGGCGGAGACATGGGCGACCCGGCGCCCGGAGAGCCGGTCGGAGGGGCCGTAGCCGGGGCGGTCGTACGTGATGAGCCGGACTCGCTGGTGGTAGATCAGCATCGGCCGGGGCGCGGGGCCGAGCCGGCTGCCGGGCGTGCCGTGCAGCAGGAACACCGGAGAGCCGCCGGGATCTCCGCTGATCTCGACGGCTAATCGGCGTCCGTCCCCCGTGAACACGTCTTTGAGCATGCGCGGCCCCCTCTCGAAGCCCCCGCCCGCTGCGGCATGCTGTGTGGCCGTGCAACGGCCATTCCCCATCGTGCCCCAGATCATCCCGGTGTGCGGGTGTTTCCGGCTGCCGGCGGGTCAATGGCCGAGAGGTGTCACGGACTTGTCGTTCAAACCCCCTGCTTGTACGCGTACACGGCCGTGGCCACCGCACACACCCCCGGCGGAATCATCTGAGCCCGCAACGTGCCGCTGTTCACGTCGTAGTCCACGCCCTCCGTCTCGAACGTGCCCGTGCACACACTGCGCTGCGGCAGTGCGAACAGGCTCTTCACCGCGCCCGTCATCGGCTGGCCGTCCACCTTGCGCGGCAGATCGACCTGGAGGAGAGGGCGGATCTCCGGGAAGAGGGTGCCCGAGGCGTCGTTCGACGCGCAGATGAGGCGGGTGTCGGTGACGAAGTCGCAGCCCTGGATGTCGCGTACGGGCTTGTCCAGGCTGATCTGCCAGGCCTCCTTCAGGTCTCCGCCGGTCGGTGGTGTGGCGGGGTTGAGCAGGGGAGCGGGGAAGACCTGGAGTCTTCGCTGGTCGCCCCACTCGCCCGACACCAGCCACTGCCCGTCGGGCGAGACGGTGGCGAAGGAGTTGTTCAGCTTCTCGCCCGGGTTGAGCTGGTGGACGTACTCGTAGCGCTTCCCGGCCGGGGTCGTCACCGCGAACATCTTGGACGTGGCCGTGTCCGGGCCCTGGTAGGCGTCGAAGACGTGGCCCCGGGCGATGTCCGGGTCGCCCACGTGGTTCCAGCCCTTGATCCTCAGGTCCAGCGGGATGTCGGTCATGCCCCGGTAGAGGAGCGAGCCGTCCGCCCGGGCGGCGAGACCCTGCCCGCCGCCCAGCGTGTCGGTGTACGCCGTGCCGGACTCGGCCCACTGCGGGTCACCGGCCGCGGAGGCGGTACCCGCGCCGAGCCCGAGAGCGGCCAATAAGCAGACGGGGACAAGAAGTTGACGCTTCATCAGATCCTCAGGCTCCTGCCACGTCGACGAATACGGGATTCGAATAGAACCACGTATCCGTCCACGGGTCACCGTCTCCGGGCGGGTGCGGGATCGGGCCGTGCGGGTCGACCGACGCGCCGAGGTAGCCCGTGCCGTTGCGGTTGCCGTCGCTGCCGCGCAGCCGGACGTAGAAGGACTCCCTGCCCGCGGTCAGCGGGATGCGCAAGGTGTACGTCCCCTTGCGACCGCTCACGTCCTTCGTCGCCACGACCTTGGTGTCCGGTGCCTTCCAGGCGTCCCGGTCGGCCACCGGGCCGCGCACCGCACCCCGGACGACGTCGACGTGCGCCAACTCCGGCAGGATGCCCTGCGGGTTGGGCCGGGAGGCCGTCGTGACCGTGATGTTCAGCGTGAGCTTCTCGCCCTTGCGTACGCGCAGCCGGCCGCCCAGGGTGACGCCGCGGCCGTGGTCGCAGTCCCGCTTGAGGCGGACATCGAGGCCGTCCAGCAGATGCCCGTGGTCGAGCCAGACCCGGCCCGCGCGCAGGCCCGCCATCACCGCGCGGTGGCCGTAGCGGGTCACACCGACGTGGGTGCGGCTGAACTGGCCCGGCCAGAAGTCGCTGCCCGGCTGCGGGGTGTCGGTGTTCACCGGGTCCGGGAGCCTGCCGGTGCTGTCGAAGTTCTGACCCGCCGGCCAGTCGCCGTTGCGCCAGGTGTCGAAGACGATGCGGTGCGCGTCGGAGTTCGTGGTGATCGAGAACAGCCGGCCCTCCGCCAGCATCGAGTCCCACAGCCCGCCGACCGTCGCGGTCGCCCAGTCGAAGCCGCCGTAGGTCAGATACGCCTCCGCCGGGTAGCCCGGCCAGGACTGTGCCGAGGGCTTGTTCTCGTACTCGCCGCGCATGGACGTGCTTGCGCGCAGGCCGGGGATGGCCGCGCCCTGGGCGCCGGGCGCACCCTCCATGCCGATCATGATCTCGGGGGCCGCGTCCCGCCAGCCGCGCATCTCGTGCGGGGAGTCGATGCCCAGGCGCAGCGGGTGGTTGGCGAGGACGAGGACGTCGTCGACGTAACCCTCGCGGCGCTGCTGAGCCAGCCACTTGATGGCCTTGACGGCGTGGGCCTCGTTGCGGGCGGTGTCCGCGTCGGCGGGGCCGCCCTTGTCGTAGCCGAGCAGCTTGCCGTCGTAGGCGCTCTCGAACCGGGTGAGCAGGTCGACCTCGTGCCGGCCGGGCGCCGCGAAGACCGTGCAGTGCTCGGCGGCCGGGATGTACCACTCCAGGCCCTGGAAGATGAGCTGGCGCGGGTTCTCGGCGCGCGCCTTGAGGATCTCCTCGTGCTCCAGCGCGGCTCCGTACTTGGCGTGCCCGAAGTTGGAGTGCTCGGTGAACACCATCCAGTCCAGCCCGTACTTGGCGCCCGCGGCGGCCAGTTGGGAGAACGTGTACTTGGCGTCGTGGCTGTAGACCGTGTGGATGTGGTGGTCGCCGACGAGGTACGCGAGGCGCGGGTCGTCGCCGCCCCACCCGCGCGGGGACGCCGTAGCGGGCACGGCCGCGGAGCCGAGCGCGAACGCGGCGCCGAACAGGCCCGCGCGGCGCAGGAGTCCCCGTCGGGAGACGCCCTGCGGGTCGAGGTCGGCGGGGGCGACGGACGGGTCGGCCCAGGTGGGCAGCTGTTGCTCAGTCATGTTCATCCTCGGGCGGGCGTCAGTGGTTCATGAAGGACGTGACGGGCAGCGCCCGCGCGACGATACGGACGTCGCCGAGACGGCCGTACAGGATCTGGTCGATGTTGCCGCCGTACTCGTAGCCGCCGAGCAGCCACGGCAGCCCGACCGAGGTGAGGCCGATCGCCGTGGCGTGCGGGTTGCGGGCCACCGGGCAGCCCTGGACGTACAGCGTGGTGTGCCTGCCGTCGTTGACGACGGCGACGTGCCACCAGGTCTCGCGTGCGGTCTCGTCGCCCCAGTTGGTGGCGATGCCCTGCTGGTTGAGCGGGCGGACCGCCCACTGGGGGCCGGGGCCGTCGGAGAGGGACAGCGTGGCGAGCGGCTCGTCGGGGTCGCCCTCCGTCTTGCCGGCGGCCCCACCCGTGCCGGTACGGCTGACCAGGCCCGCCCAGGCGTTGTGCGAGGCGTCCCAGTCGGCGGGGAGCCGGTAGAAGGCCTCGACGGTGTAACCGTTCCTGAAGGTGGCCGCATTGAGCGGGGCGTCGTCGACCGTGCGCAGATACGCGCCCTTCAGCGGGGACTTGAAGCCCTGGAACTCCAGACTGCCGTGGCCGGGCTGGTCCGGGTGGTGGTCGGCCGACCAGCCGAGCTTGCCGCCGCCCACGGAGACCACGGTGAGGTCGTTGCCGTGGCCGGACAGGTCACGGACGGTGCCGGCGACGGGCGACTCGAAGCGCCAGTACGCAGCCGTGTCCCGGATCAGCATCTTCGACGCGGGGCGCGCCGGGCGGGCGGGCACCGGGGCGAAGCCGCAGAAGCGGTCCTCGAAGTCGATGTCGACGGAGAAACGGTCGGCGTCGCCGCTGAGTTCGATCTCCTGTCGCTCCAGCTCGTTGAGTCCCTTCGCGGCCCGGCCCAGGATCCACGGGGAGACCGTCTCGACGTCGATGACGTTCCGGTCGAGGTCGAAACGGTAGAGGCGGATCATCGCCGCGCCGCCGAAGTAGCGGTTCTGATAGTTCGTCAGGTGCAGGTGGACGTCGTTGCCCGCCGCGTTCCGGCGCGTGACCCGGCCCGCGGGCCAGTAGTGCCCGTTGAGGGTCAGGAAGATCTGGTCGTGGTCCTTGACCAGCTGGTCCCACAGCTGCTGACCGTACGACGACAACGCGTCCTCCTCGACGACCAGTTCGTGGGTGGTGAGGATGACGGGTGTCCTCGGGTGCCGGGCGAGCACGTCCTTCGCCCAGGCGTGGCCCTTCGCCGACAGCCGCCAGTCCAGGGCGAGCACCATCCACTCGCGGCCGGCCGCGCGGAACAGGTGGTAGGTGTTGTAGCCGTCCGAGGACGCGCCCCCGAAGGTGCGCCTGCCCTCGAAGCGCCGCGGACCGAACGTGTCCAGGTACGGCGTCGAGCCGCGCTGGTCGTCCGTGGAGGATTTCACGTCGTGGTTGCCGGCGAGGACGCTGTAGCCGACGCCCCTGCGGTCGAGCAGCTCGAACGCCTTGCCGATCGCGGCGCATTCGTCCTTCGCGCCGTTCTCGGTGAGGTCGCCGAGGTGGGACAGGAAGACGATGTTCTCCTCCCGCCCGTGCTCCAGGAGGTAGCGCAGGGACGCCTCGACGGGCGCCGCGTTGATGCTCGGCCCGTCGAAGAGGTACTGGGTGTCGGGCATCACGGCCAGCGTGAAGCGGCGGCTGTCGGCGTCCGGACGCCAGCCGGCCGTGACCGGGGACGCCTCGGCCACGGCCGGCAGCGCGACCCCCGCCGTGGCGGCGGCGCCGAGCAGCGCGGTCGCGCGCAGGAAACCGCGTCTTCCGGCACCGGCCTGCTCGGCCTCGCCCTGGGCATGGTCATGCAAAGTACACACGTGTGCTCCGTAAGAAGATCTGTGAGATCCGTGGGATCCACGAGGGGTGACAGCGAAGGGCGTGGGGGGGAGTTCAGAGAACGCGCAGGGTCCAGCTCCAGCGATGGACGCCCGGGGCGACGAGGTACGACGGTGAGGTGTCGGGTCCGCAGGAGGCGGTGCCCAGGCCCCGGTGCGCGGCGTCGATGTGCACCACGCAGCCGGGCCGCGGGACCAGCTCGTCGTGGTGGCGTGCGAAGGTGAGGTCCTCGGCGCGGTAGCGGGTCACGGAGACCTGGCGGGGTTCGTCAAGACCGACCAGGAGTCCGGTGGCGTCCGGCGCCGACAGCGTGAACCGCCGTACACCGTGTCGGCCTCCGCTCTCCTGCGGACGCAGATACGGCGTGAACAACGCGTCGACGGGCACCGAGTGATGGCCCACGGGCGCGCCCGTACTGCGGTCGGGATACGACTCCCACGGGCCCTGCCCGAACCACTCCAGCAGATCGAGCCCCGCGCCCGTTTCGAAGACCGTGCCGACCCGTGCCACGTCGTCGAAGGTCTCCGGCAGCTCGGCCTCCTCGTCGACGCGGACGCCGCCCTCGACGGGCGTGAGCACCTGCCGGTGCCGGACGACACCCGTGGTGCCCGCGTACTCGGCCACCACCGTCACGCGACCGGCGTCCTGCCGGACGGACACGACCTTGCGCACCAGCGCGTCGAGTCCCCAGTCGCGCCAGCGCCCGGCCATGCCGCCCAGCTCGTCGTTGTCGGTGGGCGCCCGCCACAGCGAGAGCGTGGGGGCCGCCGTCAGCAGCGGATGGACGAGGAGTCCCTCGCCGTCGACCTCGACCTGCCCGTCCACCGGAACGTCCGGGACCACGGCGGGCGTGCGCAGCCGGATCTGCGGCACGCACACCTCGGTGCCGCGCGGCGCCCACGGCTGGTCCTCGGCCACCGTCACGCGCAGCGTCAGCCAGGCCTCGCCGCCGTCCTGCGGTACCTCGAAGGGCAGCGGCACGGCGGCCGTCTCGCCGGGGCGCAGGTTCGGCAGTTCGGCCGGCCCGGTGAGCGTCGTGCCGTCGGCGAGGTCCAGCCGCCACTCGCCGGCCAGCCAGTCCAGGCCCCGGAAGTGCTGGTGATTGCCGAGCACGATGCCCTCGTGCTTGAAGCACTCGATGCGTACCGGCGCCGCGATCTCCCGGTGCTCGAACATCGCCGGCTTGGGCGTGCGGTCGGGAAACACCATGCCGTCCGCGATGAAGGCGCCGTCGTGGAGGGACTCGCCGAAGTCACCGCCGTACGCCCAGCGGTACCCGGGCGCGGTGACACCGTTGTCGTAGAGCCCGGCGCCCGCGCGCCCGGCAGGTCTGCCATCGCTCACGCGTTGCAGAATTCCGTGGTCCCAGAACTCCCAGATGAACCCGCCCTGAAGACCCGGGGTGGCCTCGATGGCAGCCCAGTGGTCGGCCAGCGTGCCGTTGCTGTTGCCCATCGCGTGCGAGTACTCGCACTGGATGAGCGGCCTGGTCTGGCGGCCGGACAGGGCGTGGGCGACGCAGTCCTCGACCGGCGCGTACATGGGGCAGGCGATGTCGGAGGCGTCGTCCGTCGCCGCCCAGTCGAGCTTGGCCGCGCCCTCGTACTGGACCGGCCGCGTCGGGTCGTGCCGGCGCACCCAGCCGGCCGCCGCGTCGTGGTTCGCGCCGTAGTCGGACTCGTTGCCCAGCGACCAGATGATGATCGACGGGTGGTTCTTGTCGCGCAGCACCATGCGTGAGACCCGGTCCACGAAGGCGTTCAGATAGCGCGGGTCGTCGGCGATCTCGTGGGCGTGGTCGTGGGACTCGATGTCCGCCTCGTCGACGACGTAGAAGCCGAGCTCGTCCGCGAGGTCGTACAGCGCCGGGTCGTTCGGGTAGTGGGCGGTGCGGATCGCGTTGAACCCGAACCGCTTGAGCAGGACGAGATCGGCGCGCATGTCGTCGTACGACACCGTCCGCCCCGTCAGCGGATGGAAGTCGTGCCGGTTCACGCCCCGGATGAAGACCCGCTCGCCGTTGACCAGCAGGTCCCGGCCGACGATCTCGACGTCGCGGAAGCCGACGCGGTGGTGGGAGGTGTCGGCGACCGTGCCGTCGGCGCGGTGCAGCCGGACGGTCAGGCCGTACAGCTCGGGCGTCTCCGCGTTCCAGCTGCGCACGTCCTCGACGGTCGTGCGCATCCGGGCCTCGCCGAGGAAGTCGGAGACGCGCTCCTCTTCGGCATTGAAACGGTCGAACTCACCGTCCTGCACGAGGAGTTGACCGTCCAGCTCCCCGCTGACGTACCACCCCGGGGGAAGCGCACCGCGAGCGTCCCGCACCCGGCAGTCCACCCGCAGCTCCCCGCTGAAGGCGGCCCGCACGGTCACGTCCGCGAGATACAGCGGGTCCGTCGCATACAGCAGCACCGAGCGGGTGATCCCGCCGTGCCACCACTGGTCCTGGTCCTCGATGTGCGAGGCGTCCGACCACTTCACGACCGTCAGGCGTACGGTCGCCCGCTCCCCGGCGCGCACCGCTCCCGTCAGATCGAACTCGGCCGCCAGGTGCGAGTCCTTGGAGATGCCGACGGGCCGCCCGTCCACATGCACCAGCAGCACGCTCTCGGCGGCCCCCACCCGGAGCACGATCCGGCGTCCGGCCCACGCGGCGGGGACGTCCACCTCACGCTCGTACACACCCGTCGGGTTGGCGGCCGGGGAGTGGGGCGGGAACTCGGCGAACGGCATGCGGACGTTGGTGTACTGCGGCAGGTCGTCGGTGCCCTGCACGGTCCAGGCACCGGGGACGTACGCCGTGGACCAGGGACCGCCGACCGGCGCGTCCGGGGTCGGCAGCAACTCAAAGCGCCAGTCGCCGTCCAAGGGGAGTCCACCGGAGCGCCGGTCGACGGCGTTCATGGGCAGTCGCCCCCAGGAGGTCACCTCGGGTGCCTCCCAGGGGCGCAGGGCGATCAGGGGATCGACGGCGCCGGGACCGAGGATCGACGGATCGTTCATCCGCGGACGGCCCCCTTCGCGAGGTCGCCGATGATCTGCCGGGCGCCGATCGCGAAGACGATCAGCAGCGGGATGAGGGCGAGGACCGCGCCGGTCATCACCATGCCGTAGTCGGTGGTGCCGTGGGTGCCGTTGAGCTGGGACAGCGCGACCTGGAGGGTGACGTTGTCCGGGTTGGTCAGGGCGATCAGCGGCCAGGCGTAGTCGTTCCACTGGCCCATGAAGGTGAAGATGCCGAGGAAGGCGAGCCCGGGGCGGACCACCGGGAGCGCGACGTGCCAGTACTGGCGCAGGAAGTTCGCGCCGTCCAGCTTGGAGGCGTCGAGCAGTTCGTCGTGGATGGCGCTCCTCATGTACTGGCGCATCCAGAAGATGCCGAACGCGTTGGCCGCGGCCGGCACGATCAGCGCGGTCATCGAGCCGATCCAGCCGATCTTCGCCATGATCACGAACTGCGGGATCGCCGCCATCTGGGCCGGCACCATGAAGATCAGCATCAGCAGCCCGAACAGCACGTTCTTGCCCGGGAAGTCGAACTTGGCGAAGACGAAGGCCGCGAGCGAGTCGAAGAACAGGACCAGGAAGGTCACCACCGTCGCGACCAGCAGCGAGTTCCACATCGACCCGAAGAAGTCGATCGTGTCGAACAGGCTGCGGACGTTCTCCAGGAAATGCGAGCCCGGCAGCAGCTTCGGCGGGTACGAGAAGATCTCCGACGAGGTGTGCGTCGACATGATGACGGCCCAGTAGAACGGGAAGGCCGACAGCAGCACACCGATGATCAGGGACGCGTGCAGGGCCGATCCCCGGCGTCCGGAGCCCTTGATGGATGCCATGTCGCGGCCTTCCTACTGTTCGCCCCGGCGCTGCACCAGGCGCCAGTTGATGATCGAGAAGAGGACGACGACCAGGAAGATGCCCCACGCCACGGCGGCGCCGTACCCGAAGTCGTTGTTGTCGAAGGTCTGCTGGAAGAAGTAGAGGACCATCGTCCGGCCGGCGTGGTCCGGGCCGCCCGAGAACGTCGACTCGTTGGCCGTGGTCTGGAGCAGCACCTGCGGTTCGGAGAAGCTCTGAAGTCCGGTGACCGTGGAGACGACGAGCACGAACAGCAGCGTCGGCCGCAGCAGCGGCAGGGTGACCCGGAAGAAGGTCTGCACGGGACCGGCACCGTCGATGCGGGCGGCCTCGTACAGGTCGCTCGGGATGGTCTGGAGGCCGGCGAGGAAGATGATCGCGTTGTAGCCGGTCCACTGCCAGGTCATCAGCGTGGCGATGGCGACCTTGATGCCCCACGGGGTGTTCAGCCAGGCGACCTGGTCGAGACCCACGGCCTGCAGCAGCGCGTTCACCAGGCCGAAGTTGGTGGAGAAGATCGACCCGAAGACGATCGCGATCGCCACGACCGAGGTGACGTTCGGCAGGAAGTACGCGAACCGGTAGGCGTTCTTGAAGCGGACCGCCGAGTTGAGCATCACGGCCGTCACCATCGCCAGGAAGATCATGGGGAAGGTGGCCAGCGCCCAGATGACGATCGTGTTCCCGATCGACTGCCAGAAGTCGCTGTCGCTCAGCAGGTACTGGTACTGCGAGAGCCCCGCCCACTCCATCGAGCCGAGGCCGTCCCAGCGGTGGAAGGAGAGGTAGAGCGAGAAGCCGACGGGGATCAGCCCGAAGGCGAGGAAGAGGAGGTAGAACGGGGAGATCGCGGCGTAGAGGTGCCAGTGCTTGCGCAGGCCCTTCTTCGGCGCGGCCGTGGAGGGGTGCGGCCGGTTCACGGCGGGCGGGGTCTGTTCGATGACGGCCATCAGAAGCTCACCCCCAGGTGCTGCGCGATACGCCGGCATTTGCTCATGGCGTCCTCCCAGGCCTTCTTCGGATCCTTGCCGAGGACGCCGACGTTCTTGATCTCGTCCCTGATCGGCTGCCCGAGCGCGATGTCGTACGGGCTGTTGAAGGCGACCGGGATCTTCTCCGCGGCCGGCCCGAAGACGTCCATGGTGATCTGGTCGCCGAAGAACGGGTCCGGCTCGCGCAGCTTCTTCATCTCGTACGACGCCGGGGTCGACGGGAACAGGCCTGCCTCGACGAAGCCCTGGGCCTGGTTGTCCGCGCCGAGCATCCAGCTGATGATCTCGAAGGCACGCTCGGGCTCCCGGCACGCCTTCGTGATCGCGAGGAAGGAGCCCCCGACGTTCGAGGGGCCGCCAGGACAGCCCGCCACCCGCCAGTTGCCCTTGGTCTTCGGGTAGGCGAGCTTGAGGTCGCCGGCGGCCCAGGAGGCGTTGAGCTGACTGGGCAGCTTCCCCTTCTCGGTGGCCGAGATCGAGTCGGGCGTGCCCGTCACGATGTTCGACACGATCCCGCGCCGCTTGGCTTCCACGGCCCGCTCCCAGCAGGTGCGGACGTTGGTGCCGTCACCGATGAAGTTGCGGTCCTCGTCGACGAACCGGGTGGTGCTCTGGCCGATCGACATCTCGAAGACGCTGCCGACGTCGGTCAGGATGTACGTCCCGGGTATCCGCTTCTTCAGCTGCTCGCCGGCCGCGAAGAACTTCTCCCAGGTGTCCAGTTCCCGGGACACGTCGTCGGGTTCGTGGGCCAGCCCGGCCTTCTCGAAGACGGCGGGCTGGTAGTAGTGCACGACCGGGCCGACGTCGATCGGGAACCCGACGAGGCTGCCGTCCGGGGCCACGCCCTGCTGCCACTTCCAGTCCAGGTACTGGCTCTTGAGCTTGTCGGCGCCGAGCGTCCTGAGGTCCACGAACTGGTCGGAGTTCGGCAGGTAGGACGCCATGTCCTCGCCCTTGAGGCCCGCGATGTCGGGGATGTGGGCGTTGCCGGCCATCGTGGTGATCAGCTTCGACCGGTAGTAGCCGCCGATCTGGATGGCGTCGAGGTCCACGGAGCTGCCGTAACGTGCCTTGGCGTTCTTGACGACCGTGTCGCTCAGGCCGCCGCTCCAGTACCACAGGACCATGTTCCGGCCGGTCGAGCCGGTCGGAACGGCACAGCCGGACGCCAGGCCGCCCAGCGCCGTGGCGGCCGTGCCGGCCAGGCCCGCGCGGAGCAGGCCTCTTCGTGAGAGCCGCACAGCTCCCACCGCCTTTCGGATCTTTTCGGAACTTCGCATGAGAGGGGCACGTGGGGGAGAGAGCACGTGGGGAGCTCGCTCGGAAAAGTCAGTTCTGCCGTGCGGGAGGGGTCACGGGGGCGTACGCGACGGGCGGTCCCGGATCGTCCGGGAGCCGGTCCGCCAGGAAGCCGTACGCCCGCTTCAGTTCGGGATCGGTCAGGGAGCGCCACCAGCGGTCGACGCCGTACCAGCCGGGCGCGGCCAGGGCCCCGCCGGGCCGCCGGACCGAGAGACCGGCGGCGAGGACGGCGAACCTCAGCCGTTCCGCCAACGGCCAGCCGCCCAGCGAGGCCGCGACGAAGCTCGCCCCGAACACGTCGCCCGCGCCCGTCGCGTCGAGAACGTCGATGTCCAGGGCGGGCACGTCCGCGTACTCGCCGGTCGTCTGGTCGACGGCGACGGCGCCGTTCCCGCCGCGCGTCACCACAGCCACCGGCACCAGCTCGCTGAGGGTGCCGAGGGCCGCGACCGCGGTGTCGGTGCGGGTGTAGGCCATCGCCTCGGTCTCGTTGGGGAGGAAGGCATGGCACAGGGAGAGCTGGTCGAGGAGGGCGGTGGACCACTGCTGGGTGGGGTCCCAGCCGACGTCGGCATAGATGTGGGTGCCGTTCGCGGCGGCCTTGGCCAGCCACTCGCGAGGCTCGGCCTCGATGTGCACGAGGGCGGTGCGAGCCTGGGGCGGGTCGCCCATCAGCGCGTCCTGCGAGTACGGCGGTTCCTGGCCGTGGGTGACCAGGGCCCGGTCGTGGCCGTAGGCGAGGGAGACGGTGACGGGGGTGGGCCAGCCGTCCGCGGTGCGGGAGAGCGAGAGGTCGATGTCCTCCTGGTCGCACAGGACGTCCCGGCAGTACTCGCCGTAGAGGTCGTCGCCGAACACCGTGGCCAGCGAGGTGCGCAGGCCGAAGCGGGCGGCGGCCACCGCCAGGTTGGCGATGCCGCCGGGGCCGCAGCCCATGCCGCCCGTCCAGATCTCCTCGCCCGGCGTCGGCGGCTTCCCGAGCCCTGTGAGGACGAGGTCGTAGAAGAGCAGCCCGGTCAGCAGCACATCGGGCCGGTCGTCGTCCACGGAAGGGTCCTCTCGCTCGGGCTCTCGTCCGGGGACCCCCGTTGGGGAGAGCTCGTCAAAACTCTTCATTTCGGTGACCGGAATCGTGCGCCGCTCCGCGGGATTGGTCAATACCCGAGCAGAAATGAGCATGGCGATGATTGAAGATGACGAGTAGTGTTCACGTCGTGCTGGCAGAACGACGACACCAACTCATCCTGCGGGCCCTGCGCTCCGGCGGCCCCGCGGCCGTGACCGATCTCTCCGAGCGGCTGGGTGTGAGCCCGGCCACGATCCGGCGTGACCTGGTCAAACTCGAGGAGGACGGCCTGCTGACGCGGGTGCACGGCGGCGCGGTCGTGGAGGAGGGCGACCAGCCCTTCGCCGAGGTCGCCGAGATGCGCGTGCCCGAGAAGGACGCCATAGCCGCGCACGCCGCCGCGATGATCGAAGACGGTCAGTCGGTGCTGCTCGACATCGGCACCACCGCCTTCCGGCTGGCCCGCCAGCTGCACGGCCGCCGCCTCACCGTGATCACCAGCAACCTGGTGGTCTACGAGGAGCTCGCCGACGACGAGGGCATCGAGCTGGTGCTGCTCGGCGGCATGGTCCGCCGCGAATACCGCTCCCTGGTCGGTTTCCTCACCGAGGACAACCTGCGCCAGCTGCACGCGGACTGGCTGTTCCTCGGCACCAGCGGGGTGCGGCCCGGCGGACAGGTCATGGACACCACGGTGGTCGAGGTGCCGGTCAAGCGAGCCATGATCAAGGCCGGCGACAAGGTCGTCCTGCTCGCCGACGCGGCGAAGTTCCCGGGAACGGGCATGGCGAAGGTATGCGGTCCCGAGGACCTGGACATGGTGGTGACGAACGCTCCCGTGAACACGGCGACCCGGTCCGCCCTGGAGGAGGCCGGTGTCCACGTGCTCGTGGCAGGAAAGGTGCACGCGTGAAGCTGACGATTCTGGGCGGCGGCGGATTCCGCGTGCCGCTCGTGTACGGGGCGCTCCTGACGGACCGCGCGGAGGGCCGGGTCACCCGGGTCGTGCTGCACGACCTGGACGCCGGCCGTCTGAACGCCGTGACCCGCGTGCTCGCCGAGCAGGCCGCCGCTGTGCCCGACGCGCCCGAGGTGAGCGCCACCACCGACCTCGACGAGGCCCTGCGCGGCGCCGACTTCGTCTTCTCGGCGATCCGCGTCGGCGGCCTCGAAGGCCGGGCGGACGACGAGCGGGTCGCCCTGGCCGAGGGCGTCCTCGGCCAGGAGACGGTCGGTGCGGGCGGCATCGCCTACGGCCTGCGGACCGTCCCGGTCGCCGTCGACATCGCCCAGCGGGTGGCCCGCCTCGCGCCGGACGCCTGGGTCATCAACTTCACCAACCCCGCAGGACTGGTCACCGAGGCCATGTCCCGCCACCTCGGCGACCGCGTCATCGGTATCTGCGACTCACCGGTCGGCCTCGGCCGCCGTATCGCCCGCGTGCTCGGCGTCAAGAACCCCGGCGAGGCATGGATCGACTACGTCGGCCTCAACCACCTCGGCTGGGTGCGCGGCCTGCGCGTCGCCGGCCGCGACGAACTGCCGCGTCTGCTCGCCGACCCCGACCTGCTCGGCTCCTTCGAGGAGGGCAAGCTCTTCGGCGTCGACTGGCTCCGCTCGCTCGGCGCCATCCCGAACGAATACCTGCACTACTACTACTTCAACCGCGAGGCCGTCCGCGCCTACCAGCAGGCCGACAAGACCCGCGGCGCCTTCCTGCGCGACCAGCAGGCCGGCTTCTACGAGCAGATGCGCAACCCGGACGTCTCCGCGCTCCAGGCCTGGGACCGCACCCGCGCCGAGCGCGAGGCCACCTACATGTCCGAGAACCGGGAGACGGCCGGCGCCGGCGAGCGCGACGCCGACGACCTCTCCGGCGGGTACGAGAAGGTCGCGCTCGCGCTGATGCGGGCCATCGCCCGCGACGAGCGCACGACCCTGATCCTCAACGTCCGCAACCAGAACACCCTCGCGGTGCTCGACCCGGACGCCGTCATCGAGGTGCCCTGCCTGGTCGACGCCAACGGCGCCCACCCGGTCGCCGTCGCCCCGCTGCCCGACCACGCCACCGGCCTCGTCTGTTCGGTCAAGGCGGTCGAACGGGAGGTGCTCGCCGCCGCCGAGTCCGGCTCCCGTACGACCGCGGTGAAGGCCTTCGCGCTGCACCCGCTGGTCGACTCGGTCAATGTGGCCCGCAGGCTGGTCGAGGGGTACTCCTCCGTCCACCCCGGGCTGGCGTACCTTAAGTAGCGCCCGCCTGCCGAAAGCGCTTTCCCGCCCTGCCCGCCCCTCGCCTCCCCTCCGTTCTCTCCCTCCCTGGAGACCCTGATGCACGACGAACGCCGCCGGATCGAGGAACGCGTCGAGCGCGTCCACAACCAGCGCATCAAGCCCGCGATCTACTCGGCCACCGTCCCCTTCGAGGTCGAGGCCTGGCACGCGCCGGGAGAGCCGGTCTCCTTCGAGGAGGCCGCGGCCGCCCGGTACACGCCCTTCGCGATGGACACCCCGTGGGGCCCGCCCTGGGGCACGACCTGGTTCCGGATGCGCGGCCGGGTACCCGCCGAGTGGGCCGGACGGCGCGTCGAGGCGGTCATCGACCTCGGCTTCGTGGGCGACTGGCCCGGCAACCAGGCCGAGGCCCTGGTCCACCTGCCCGACGGCAGGCCCCTGAAGGCGGTCAACCCGCTCAACCAGTACGTGCCGATCGGCAACCCCGTCTCGGGCGGCGAGGAGATCGACTACCTGGTCGAGGCCGCCTCCAACCCGGACATCCTCGCCAACGACTTCGCCGCGCCCACCCCGCTCGGTGACGTGCTCACGGCGGGCGACAAGCCGCTCTACACCTTCCAGCGCGCCGACATCGCCGTCCTGGACGAGGAGGTCTGGCACCTCGATCTCGACCTCCAGGTGCTGCGCGAACTCATGGTGCACCTCGGCGAGCACGAGCCGCGCCGCCACGAGATCATGCACGCCCTCGACCGGGCGATGGACGTCCTGGACCTGGACGACATCTCCGGGAGCGCGACGGCGGTCCGCGAGGCGCTCGCGCCCGTCCTGGCCCGCCCCGCGCACGCCAGCGCTCACACCATCTCCGGCGTCGGCCACGCGCACATCGACTCCGCGTGGCTGTGGCCCATCCGCGAGACCAAGCGCAAGACGTCCCGCACCTTCTCCAACGTCACGTCCCTCGCGGACGAGTACGACGACTTCATCTTCGCCTGCTCGCAGGCCCAGCAGTACGAGTGGGTGCGCGACAACTACCCGCACGTGTGGGCCCGCATCCAGGAGTCCGTGAAGAAGGGCCAGTGGGCGCCGGTCGGCGGCATGTGGGTCGAGGCCGACGGCAACCTGCCCGGCGGCGAGGCCATCGCCCGCCAGCTGATCCACGGCAAGCGGTTCTTCATCGAGCACTTCGGCGTCGAGACCAAGGGCGTCTGGCTGCCGGACTCCTTCGGCTACACCGCCGCCTACCCGCAGCTCGCCAAGCTCGCCGGCAACGACTGGTTCCTGACTCAGAAGATCTCCTGGAACCAGACCAACAAGTTCCCCCACCACACCTTCTGGTGGGAGGGCATCGACGGCACCCGCATCTTCACCCACTTCCCGCCGGTCGACACCTACAACGCCCGCTTCAGCGGCGAGGAAATGGACCGCGCGGTCCGCAACTACTCGGAGAAGGGCGGCGGTTCGCGCTCCCTCGCGCCCTTCGGATGGGGCGACGGCGGTGGCGGCCCCACCCGCGAGATCATGGAGCGGGCGCGCCGGCTGGCGGACCTGGAAGGCTCCCCGAAGGTCGTCGTGGAGCACCCCGACGAGTTCTTCGCCAAGGCCCGCGAGGAGTACCCGGACGCCCCGGTGTGGGTCGGCGAGCTCTACCTGGAACTGCACCGGGCGACGTACACCTCCCAGGCCCGCACCAAGCAGGGCAACCGGCGCAGTGAACACCGGCTGCGCGAGGCCGAGTTGTGGGCGACGACGGCCGCGCTGCACGCGCCGGGATACTTTTACCCGTACGAGAAGCTGGACCGGCTGTGGAAGACGGTGCTGCTGCACCAGTTCCACGACATCCTGCCGGGGTCGTCGATCGCGTGGGTGCACCGCGAGGCGGAGGCCGAATACGCGCGTGTGGCGCAGGAGCTGGATGCGCTGACCGCCGAGGCGGTGGCCGCGCTGGGCGCCGACGGCACGCGGGTGTTCAACACCAGCCCCTTCGACCGGACCGAGGTCGTCCGCACACCCGAGGGCGCACCGGCATACGTCGACGTGCCCGCGAGCGGCAGCGCGCCGCTGACCGGCGCCGAGCCCGCACAGCCGGTGAAGATCGAGGGCCTGGTCCTCGACAACGGCCTGGTCCGTGTCGAGGTGGCGCCAGACGGCACGCTCGCCTCCGTACGGGATCTGCGGGCCGGCCGCGAAGTCCTCGCCGACAAGGGCAACCTGCTGCGTCTGCACACCGACCTCCCGAACTACTGGGACGCCTGGGACATCGACAAGCACTACAAGAACCGCTACACGGATCTGCTGGACGCGGACGCGGTCACCGTCGTCGAGGAAGACGCCCTCCTCGGGGCGATCCGCGTCACGCGGTCCTTCGGCAAGGGATCGAAGCTCACCCAGACGATCACCCTGCGCGCCGGCAGCCCCCGCATCGACTTCGAGACCGAGATCGACTGGCACGAGGCCGAGAAGATCCTCAAGGCGGGCTTCCCGGTGGACATCCGAGCCCCGCACTCCTCCGCCGAGATCCAGTTCGGCCACATCCAGCGGCCCACCCACACCAACACCAGCTGGGAGGCGGCCCGCTTCGAGGTCTCCGGCCACCGCTGGGTGCACATCGCCGAGCCCGGCTACGGCGTCGCGGTCATCAACGACTCGACGTACGGCCACGACGTCTCCCGCACGGTCCGCGAGGACGGCGGGACGACGACCAGGGTCAGCCTCAGCCTGGTCCGCGCCCCGCGCGTGCCGGACCCCGAGGCCGACCAGGGCAAGCACCGCTTCACCTACTCCCTGCTCCCCGGCGCGACCATCGAGGACGCCGTCGCCGAGGGCTACGCCCTCAACCTCCCTCTGCGCGTGGCGGACGCGGCAGGCGCGCCCGAGCCGGTGGTCTCCGTGGCCGGCGACGGCGTGACGGTGGAGGCGGTCAAGCTGGCCGACGACCAGTCCGGCGACGTCGTCGTACGCCTCTACGAGTCCCGCGGCGGCCGCGCGAGCGGCGTCCTGCGCACCGGCTTCCCGCTCGCGGGCGCCCGGGTGACCGACCTGCTGGAGCGCCCGCTGGAGGATGCGGACGTCACCGGCGACGGCGGGGTCGCAGTCGCCCTGCGCCCCTTCCAGGTCCTCACGCTCCGCCTGAAGCGCGCGGAAGGGAGCTGAACGGGGTGCCCATGCAACCCTGGTTCACCGACGCCAAGTTGGGGATCTTCATCCACTGGGGCATCTACGCCGTGGACGGCGTGCAGGAGTCCTGGTCGTTCTACGACGACATCGTCCCGTACGACCGGTACATGTCCCAGTTCGACCGCTTCACCGCCTCCCGCTACGACCCGCGCGACTGGGCGAAGCTCTTCGCGCGGGCCGGCGCCAAGTACGCCGTCCTGACCAGCCGCCACCACGACGGCGTGGCCCTCTGGGACACGGCCCACGGCGACCTGAACGTGGGCCGCGACCTCATCGGCGGCTACGCGGACGCCCTGCGCGAGCAGGGCCTCAAGGTCGGGCTCTACTACTCGCACTCGGACTGGAGCCACCCCGACTACGCCTCCACGCGCAAGCCCGGCCGCCCGCCGGAGCTGGAGGACAACCGGTACTCCGAGGTCGCCGCGGAATGCGAGGACCTGGACGCCTGGGAACGCTTCCTCGCCTACCGGGACGGCCAGATCCGCGAACTGTCCTCCCGCTACAGGCCGGACCTGATGTGGTTCGACGGCGAGTGGGACCGCAGCGAGGAGCAGTGGCGAATCCCGGAACTCGCCGCGCTGATCCGCTCCGAGGTGCCGGACGTCGTCTTCAACGCCCGCATGCTCAGCGAGGGCGACTACGCGACCCCGGAACAGGGCGCACCGGTGATACCGCCTCAGGGCCCGTGGGAGCTGTGCCTGACGATCAACGACTCCTGGGGCCACCAGCACCACGACCACAACCACAAGTCGGTCGACCAGCTGATCCGCTACTTCGCCGAGACGATCGGCGGAGGCGGCAATCTGCTCCTGAGCGTCGGACCCCGCGAGGACGGCACGATCCCGGCGGAGCAGGCCGAGCGGCTGGAGGGCCTCGGCGACTGGATCGCGAGGCACGCCGAGGCGGTGTACGGCACCGGCCGCGGCCTCCCGGCCGGCCACCACTACGGCCCGAGCACCCTGTCCAAGGACCGCCGCACCCTGTACCTGATCCTCTTCGACGCCCCGCGCGCCGAGATCAACGTTCGCGGGCTGCTCGGTTCGGTACGCCGGGTCACGGTCGTCGGTAGCGGCACGGAACTGGCCCACCGCATCACCGGCGGCCTCCACGAGACGCCGGGTGTGCTGTGGATCCAACCGCCCACGGCGGCCGACCTCGACCCGTATGCCACGGTGCTTGCCGTGGAGCTGGACGGGGAGTTGGAGCTGTACCGGGGCTCGGGCCGCTTCTGACCCGACAAACGCCTTCGGGCCGGCCGGCCGCTGCCCCCGTGACAGCGCCGGCCGGCCCGAAGCCCCCGTACTTCCCCCGTGGTGGTGCTTCCCCCGTGCATCCCCCGTGTTACCCGGTTCCCCCGTTGCCTTTCACTCTTATGAGCGCGCGGGCAGCGCCGTGATACACCCTTGCCGAGAAAAACTTTCGAACTCTGCCTTCGGGCACGCCCGATGGGCACCTCAGAGCGGCAGAACCTGAGCCGCGCCACTCCCGACGGAGTCGACCGGCGCCGGCGCGGGCACCGCCGGCAGCAGCGGCTCCTCGACGTCCGACCGCTGCTGCGGGATGGTCACCGGCCGCAGTGGCCGCGGCCCGGACACCACCGTGTAGTCCTGCCCGAGGAACGGCGGAACCACCTTGCCGGGATCCTCGCCGAGCGCCAGCTGAACGGCCAGCCACGGCACATTGACCCCGCACAGCGACAGCTGGTGCAGTCCGCCGGCCGGCCGGGTGTTGACGTCCATCAGCACCGGCGTCTCCCCGAACATCCGGAACTGGATGTTGGACAGATAGTGCAGCCCGAACCCCTCCGCGATCAGCCGCGCCGGCTCCAGCCACGGCTCCTGGACGGTGAACCCACGTCGGCGGCCGTTCTTGATCCGGCCGATCGCCAGCCGCACCCGGTTGTCCGGACCGGTCAGGCAGTCCACCGACACCTCCGGCTGCTCCAGGCGCGGCATCACCAGCCAGTCCACCGGTTCCTCGGTCCGCCGCAAGGCGTCCAGCACCAGATCCAGCTGCACATACGGCGTCGGGAACCCGTTGAGGTGCATGAGCGAGAAGGGGGCGCGTGTGATGACGCGGAAGCCCACTCCGCCCGCACCGGACGCCGGCTTGAAGCAGGCCTTGTGACCGGCCTCCTCCAACTCCTCTACGGCGGCGAGCAGTTCGTCGGCGTCGCGCACCCGCCACCACGGCGGCACCGGCACCCCGACCGCCTGCACGGCCTCGTACGCGATCACCTTGTCGTGGAAGACCGCGACGGCCTCCGGCGGCGGAGCGAGCAGTGCCGTACCGACCGCCTCGAAGTCCGCCCGGTGGGCCACGATCGCCGACTGGTGCAGCCGGGGCACGAACACGTCGATGCCGCGGCGCCGGCACTGGGCGAGGGCGTACTCGACGTACCCGGCCGGGGACAGGCCCTCGGGCTCCAGTTCGGCGGTGTCGGCGGCGGCCAGCACGGGGGAGTCGGCGTCCCCGTGCGTCGCATGGATCTCGACGGCCCGATCGCTGGGATTTCGGCGCAGCTGATCCATGAAGAACACGTTCTCCGCGTACGTGCGGTTGAGCCAGACGCGTACGCGAGAGACCATGCAGGGCCGTCCTTTCGGGTTCGCGGGCAGGGCGAAGCAGGCCCGTGCCCGGGCAGGGTGGTTGGAGGGACACCAAACCGCCCCGTGCGAAGGGACGTTCATGGCGGTGGTGTTGCGGCGATCATACGGCTTTCAAAGGGTGCCGCGTGCAACGTACGTGTTACGGAATTGAGGATGGTTGCTGACCGTCTCGGTCACCCCGCCCCCGACCGCCCGCGCAGCGCCCCGCGGCGCGACGACGTGATCCTGCCTTGTGCCCCGAACGCGGCCTGTGTTCTCGTAAGGTCATTCGTGTGATCGAAAGGGGCGAGGGGTGACGTCGACGGCCGGCGGTGCCGGACAGCTGCTGGCCATCAGTGACCTGCACATCGGGTACGAGGAGAACCGCGCACTCGTCGAGCGGATGCGCCCCGGCAGCGACGACGACTGGCTGCTCGTCGCCGGTGACGTGGCGGAGACCGTGGCCGACGTCGGCTGGGCACTCAAGACCCTCGCCGGCCGCTTCCGCAAGGTCGTCTGGGCCCCCGGCAACCACGAACTGTGGACCCACCCGAAGGACTCCGTCACCCTGCGCGGCGTCGCCCGCTACGAGCACCTGGTCGAGCTGTGCCGGGAGCTCGGCGTGACGACCCCCGAGGACCCGTATCCCGTCTGGGACGGCCCCGGCGGCCCGGTCGCCGTCGCGCCGCTGTTCCTGCTGTACGACTACTCCTTCCTGCCCTCGGGCTGCACGACCAAGGAGGAGGGGCTGGCGTACGCGCACGGCACCGGGGTCGTGTGCAACGACGAGTACCTGCTGCACCCCGACCCCTACCCGTCGCGCGAGGCCTGGTGCGAGGCCAGGGTCGCCGAGACCGAGCGCAGACTCGCCGCACTGCCCGAGGACCTGCCCACCGTCCTCGTCAACCACTACCCGCTCGACCGGCATCCCATGGACGTGCTGTGGTACCCCGAGTTCGCCATGTGGTGCGGCACCCGGCGGACCGCGGACTGGCACCGCAGGTTCCGGGTCGAGACGATGGTCTACGGCCACCTCCACATCCCGCGGACCACCCATCACGAGGGCGTCCGCTTCGAGGAGGTCTCTGTGGGATACCCCCGCGAGTGGCGCAAGCGACCGGACCCGCCGGGACGGCTGCGCACGATTCTGCCCAGGGAGGACCGGGCCCGTTGATCGAGGAACTGCTGCCGCCCTCGGTGGCCACCGTCGAGGCGTACGGCGACGAGGAGCCCGCGCACCCGGCTCTGTACCCCGAGGAGGAGGCGGTCGTGGCGAAGGCGGTCTTCAAGCGCCGCCGGGAGTTCGCCGTCGTACGCTCCTGCGCGCGCAGCGCCATGGAGAAGCTCGGCGTGCCCGCCCAGCCGATCCTGCCCGGCGACCGCGGTGCCCCGGGCTGGCCGGCCGGCCTGGTCGGCAGCATGACCCACTGCGAGGGTTACGGCGCCGCCGCACTGGCCCGCACCGCCGACCTGGCCTCCCTCGGCATCGACGCCGAACCCCACCAGACGCTCCCGGAGGGCGTCCTGCCCGCCGTCGCCCTGCCCGCAGAGGTGGAGCGGCTGGGCCGGCTGGCCGGCGACCGTCCCGGCATCCACTGGGACAGGCTGCTCTTCAGCGCCAAGGAGTCCGTCTACAAGGCGTGGTTCCCCCTCACCGCGAAGTGGCTGGACTTCACCGAGGCCGACCTCGACTTCTTCGCCGACCCCGGTGAGCAGTACAGCGGAGGCTTCCGCGCCCGGCTCCTCGTGCCGGGTCCGCTGCTGGGCGACCGGTCCGTCGACCGGTTCGAGGGCCGTTGGACGGTCCGGCGGGGGCTGGTGGCGACTGCGGTGAGCGTGCCGCACGACTGAGCCCCCGCGGCCCCGCTGCGGGATCAGCTACGGCTCCGCCGGGCACCAGCTCTGCAGCAGCCGGAAGAACTCCTCCTCGTTGCCCGTCAGGCCCGCGTCCGCCAGCGCCTGTTCCGCCTCGGCGAGGACGGCGGGCGGGACGACGGGTGGTCGGCGGGAGCCGGGAGGACCGTCGAACGCGGCTCGTACGGTGTGCAACAGCCGCAGGTAGGCCTGGACGGCGGTGCGCTCGCGGTCGGTCAGTACGGCGGTGGGCATCGGTCGGCTCTCCCCGGTTCGGCGTCATCGCGTCACGCCCGCAGATGGGGCGCACCACCAGCTTGCCGTCCACCACTGACAATCGGGTTCGTCCACCGCCCGGACGAGGGCCCGGCGTTCCCTCGATCAGCCCTGCGGCCCGAGATAACCGAGTGACGCCTCGATCCGCCCCGCCAGATGGTCCCGCTGCCCGCGCACCGAGGAAACCGCCAGCCACGTACGGCACTTGCTGGCCAGCAGCAGCCCGAAGGTCTCGGCCTCCTTCTCCTCGGCCTGGTCGAAGTGGCTGCGGGCGGCGACCTTCAGGATCGTCGAGTGCAGATCGGCGTCGTCGTCGAGGAGGCGGGCCGCCACGCTGGCGCCCTCGACGCTGTGGCTGCAGTGCCCGGCCTTCATGTGCCACAGCTCGTGGCCGAGGATCACCAGCTGGTGGTCGGGCGCGGTGCGTTCCTCGATCACGACGAGGTCCTGGTCGGCCATGTCGAGCCACAGTCCGCTGGCGGTGCCGGGCGGGAACGCGGCCGTACGGAAGTGGACGGGCCGGCCGCGGCGTCTGCTCATCGCGCCGCACAGGGCGTTGTACAGCTTCGCGGGCGGCGAGGGTGCGGGGAGCGTCAGCTCCGCGACCAACTCGCCGCACAGGCGGCGCATTTCCCTACCGATGCCCACAGTTCTCCCGTTTCTCCCCCCGGCTTTCCCCCCGGATCACGACTCGGGCCGCTTGACGCTTTCCAAGAGCATGTCCAGCCACTCCGCGACCTTGTCGCGATGCTGGTCGGTGGGCAGTTGGGCGGCTCGCCAGGCGATGCCGCGCACCCCGTGGTCCTGCAGCAGTCTCTCCAGCGGGTCCTCGGCAGCCTGGGCCGCCTCGCGCTCCGCGAGCTTCTGCAGCAGGTCCTGCTCGGTGCGCTGAAGTGCGCCCGCGAGCGCCTCGGGGTCCTCGGCCGTGAGGAATCCGGCGTGGACGCGGAAGAAGCGCTGGATGGCGTCGCAGTGCTCCATGGTGGGGCGCCGGTCGCCGTTGATGAGGGCTCCCGCCTGCTGCCGTGACATGCCCGCGCCGTCGGCGATCTCCTGCTGGGTGTACCTGCGGCCGTTCGGCTTGACGCGGGTGCGGCGCAGGAGGTCGAGTCGCTGCAGGAACCGGGCCTGTACGTCGGGCTCTCCCGCGGGGCGGCCGCTCAGCAGCGCCCTGACCACGGGCTCCGGGACGCCGGACGCCACGGACAGCCGGCCGGTGCCGAAGACCTCCGCGTGCGGTACGCCGAGCCGGTCGGCGAGCGCGGTGACGCGAGCGACGACGGCCGGCAGCTCAGCCGTCGGTATGACGCCCGGACCCTCGATGCCATCCGTCACCGACAGATCTCCTAAAGCTCTCACAGGCTTCTCACAAGCGGTCGCGGTGAACTGGACGGAGATTACCGGGTAGTTCGAACTCACATCCAGGTCTCGCCACAACTGTGGCCAATTTCAGCCGTCAACAGGCACGGAATGCCACGATAGTTGACACCGCTCCGGCCCGGGCAGCAGGATCAAGGCGCCGCGTGAAGGCCGCATAGGCAAGAGGGGTGACCTCCCGATGGCATATCAGGCAGGTGGGCAGCGGTCCGTACCGCGGCCCGTCCCCGAGAGGCCCGAGGCCGAGGCGTATCTGCGGGACTACGCCACCCTCGTCGAAGCCGTGCCCTTCCCGTCCGTCATCGTCGACCACCGCTGGGACGTCGTTCTGGCGAACACCGCTTTCGCGTCACTTTTCCGCGGCGTGGGCCTGCATCCGACGGCCATGCCCGACGACAACTTCCTCAGGTTCGTGCTCTTCCACCCGGACGCGAGCACCGTCCTCGGCGAGCACGAGTCCAGCTGGTGCCTGCCGATGCTGGCCCGTTTCGCGGCCGCAGTGGAGCGGCACGGTCACGACCACGGCGTGCAGGCCATCCGCCGGGAGATCGCCCAGGACCCGATCATGGAAGTCGCCTACCGGCAGGGCCTGCCGCACTGGATCCGCGCGGTCGGCGAGCGGGCGGCCGAACTGGACGGCGCCGTACGGCCGCTGCTGCACCCCGACCCGCGCTGGGGTGCCACCGACTGCCGGGTCGTCGACGAGACGCCCCGGACCCTTCAGGAGCTGGGCTACACCCGGCTGACGCTGGTCCTGCGCGAGGTGCGCCGCGACCGGCCCAGGGTGCGCGGCGCCCGATCCGCCGCGGGCCACCTGCGCGTGGTGCCCGCCCCCGAGGACTGAACGGGGCACCGTCGGCGTTCAGGTCGCCGGCGGCGCCCCGTCAGCACCAATTCCGGTACGCAGACGTCGTCGCTCTGTTCCGTCGCAGGGTGGTGTGTGACATAGTACTGACGTGAGCGAGCGACTGACCTGCGACGTCGTGGTCGTCGGAGCCGGAATGGTGGGCGCGGCCTGCGCCCTGTACGCGGCCCGGGCGGGCCTCGCCGTGATCCTCGTCGACCGTGGCCCGGTGGCCGGCGGCACCACCGGCGCCGGCGAGGGCAACCTCCTCGTCTCCGACAAGGAGCCGGGCCCGGAGCTCGACCTCGCGCTGCTGTCCGGCCGTCTGTGGGGCGAGCTGGCGCAGGAGTTCGGGCCGGCCGTCGAGTACGAGGCGAAGGGCGGCGTCGTCGTGGCCTCGTCCCCGGACGGGCTCGCGGCGCTTGAGCGGTTCGCCGACGGGCAGCGCGCCGCCGGAGTCATCGCCGAGCCGGTCGCGGGCGACCGCCTGGACGACCTCGAACCCCACCTGGCCCCCGGCCTGCCGGGCGCCGTCCACTACCCCCAGGACTGCCAGGTCATGCCCGCCCTGGCCGCCGCCCACCTCGTCCGCGCCTCGGGCGCACGCCTGCTCACCGGCCGGACGGTGACGGACGTCCTGCGCACGCCGGACGGTGCCGTACGCGGGGTCCGCACCGACAAGGGCGACATCCACGCCCCGGCCGTCGTCAACGCGGCCGGCACCTGGGGCGGCGAAATCGCCGCACGCGCGGGCGCCCATCTCCCCATACTGCCGAGACGCGGCTTCGTCCTCGTCACCGAACCGCTGCCACGCCTGGTCCGCCACAAGGTGTACGCCGCCGACTACGTGGCCGACGTCGCCAGCGACTCGGCCGCGCTGCAGACCTCCCCCGTCGTCGAGGGCACGGCGGCGGGCCCGATCCTGATCGGCGCGAGCCGGGAGCGCGTCGGCTTCGACCGGACCTTCTCCCTGCCCGTCGTACGGGCGCTGGCGGCGGGCGCGACGCGGCTGTTCCCGTTCCTCGCCGACGTTCACGCCATGCGCGCCTACCTTGGATTCCGGCCCTACATGCCCGATCACCTGCCCGCCGTCGGCCCCGACCCCCGGGTGCCGGGCCTGCATCATGCCTGCGGCCACGAGGGCGCCGGCATCGGACTGGCCACCGGCACCGGCCACTTGATCGCACAGGTCCTGACCGAGAAGACCCCCGACCTCGACCTGACGCCGTTCCGCCCCGACCGCTTCGCCGAGGAGGCCCCGTGAGAACCCCTCTGGAACTCGCCGACGCCCGGCCGGGACCGGCCTTCCCGGTCACCCTGGACGGCCGCGAGATCGAGGCACTGCCCGGGCAGACGGTCGCCGCCGCGCTCTGGGCGGCCGGAATCACCTCCTGGCGGAGCACCCGGGGCGAGGGCCGCCGCCGTGGCGTCTTCTGTGGCATCGGCGTCTGCTTCGACTGCCTCGTCACCGTCAACGACCGCCCGAACCAGCGGGCCTGTCTGCTGCCGCTGCACCCGGGCGACACCATCCGGACGCAGGAGGGGACGGGCCACGATGACTGATCTCGCGGTGATCGGCGCGGGTCCGGCAGGCCTCGCCGCGGCCCTGGCGGCCGCGGCACAGGGCGTACGGGTCGCGCTCGTCGACTCGGCGGCGGAAGCGGGCGGGCAGTTCTACCGTCAGCCCGCCCCCGCCCTCCGCGCCCGGCGTCCGCAGTCCCTGCACCACCAGTGGCGCACCTGGGAGCGGCTGCGGGACGGTCTGGCCCGCAGCGACATCCGCTTCCTGACGGAACATCACGTCTGGGGTGTGGAGCCGGACTCCGGCGGCTTCACCGTGCACGCGCTGCTCGGCCCCGAGCAGCGGGAGCCGGCCACGGTGCACGCGCGCGCCGTACTCCTCGCCACCGGCGGCTACGAGCGGGTGCTGCCCTTCCCCGGCTGGACACTGCCCGGTGTCGTCACCGTCGGTGGTGCGCAGGCGATGCTCAAGGGCGGGCTCGTGGTGCCGGGGCGCACGGCGGTCGTCGCCGGGACCGGGCCGCTGCTGCTGCCCGTGGCGACCGGACTGGCCGCTGCGGGCGTCGAGATCGCGGCGCTCGTCGAGGCGGCAGGCCCCAAGTCCCTCGTACGGCACGGTCGGGCGCTGGCCGCCAAGCTGCCCGAGGGCGCCGGATACGCGGCCCGCCTCCTGCGCCACCGCGTCCGACTCCTCGCCCGGCACACGGTCGTCCGCGCCCACGGCGACGACCGGCTCACCGGGGTCACCGTCGCCGCCCTCGACGCCGACGGGCGCGTCCGGCCCGGCACCGAGCGGCACCTGCCCTGCGACACCCTCGCCGTCGGGCACGGCATGCTCCCGCACACCGACCTCGCCGAGACCCTCGGCTGCCGCCTGGACGGGCTGACAGTCGCCGTCGACGACGAGCAGCGCACGGACGTGCCCGGCGTGTGGGCGGCGGGGGAGTCCACCGGCATCGGCGGCTCGGCGCTCGCCCTCGCCGAGGGCCACATCGCCGGACTCTCCGCCGCCGCACGGCTGAAGGGCACCGAACCCGACCCGGCCCGGTGGGCAGGGGCCGCGAAGTCCCGTACCGGACTTCGCAGGATCGCCGCCGCCCTCGACGCCGCGTACCCGCCGCCCGCGCACTGGAGCGACCAGGTCACCGACGACACCCTCGTCTGCCGCTGCGAGGAGGTCACCGCCGGTGCCGTCCGCGAGGCCGTGGACGCACTCGGGGCGGGCGACGTCCGCACCGTGAAACTGCTGACCCGCGCCGGAATGGGCTGGTGCCAGGGGCGCGTGTGCGGGCCGGCGGTCGCCGGGCTCGCCGGATGCGAACTCCCCCCGTCCCGACGGCCGTTCGCACGTCCCGTGCCGCTCGGCGTACTCGCCCGGCAACACGACAACGCCACTCGGAGAGGAACCTCATGACCGACCACCGTCCCTGGCGCGGAGTTCTCGTCGCCACCGCGCTCCCGCTCGACGACGACCTCCGCGTCGACCACGGCAAGTACGCCGAGCACTGCGCCTGGCTGGTCGAGAACGGCTGTGACGGCGTCGTTCCGAACGGCTCCCTCGGGGAGTACCAGGTCCTCACACCCGAAGAGCGCGCGAAGGTCGTTCGGACGGCCGGCGCCGCGATCGGTGGCGCGCGGGTGATGCCGGGTGTGGCCGCCTACGGCTCGGCCGAGTCCCGCCGCTGGGCCGAACATGCCCGTGACGCGGGCTGCGAGTCCGTGATGCTGCTGCCGCCCAACGCCTACCGTGCCGACGAGCGGTCGGTGCTGTCGCACTATGCGGAGGTCGCCAAGGCCGGCATCCCGGTCGTGGCGTACAACAACCCCATCGACACCAAGGTCGACCTCGTACCCGAACTGCTCGCGAAGCTGCACGGCGAGGGGTACATCCAGGCGGTCAAGGAGTTCTCCGGCGATGTCCGGCGCGCTTACCAACTCGCCGAACTCGCCCCGGAACTCGACCTGTTGGTCGGCGCCGACGACGTTCTGCTGGAGCTCGCGCTTGCCGGTGCCAAGGGGTGGGTCGCCGGCTACCCGAACGCGCTGCCGAGGTCCACGGTGGAGCTGTACCGCGCGGCCGTCAACGGCGACCTCGCCACCGCCAAGCAGCTCTACGCGCAGCTGCACCCGCTGCTGCGCTGGGACTCCAAGGTCGAGTTCGTGCAGGCCATCAAGCTGTCCATGGACGTCGTCGGCCGCCACGGGGGACGCTGCCGTCCACCGCGGGTGCCGCTGCTGCCGGAGCAGGAGGCGACGATCCGCGCCGCCACCGAGAAGGCCGTCGCCGCAGGGCTCGCGTAACCCGCCGAGGAGACCGATCATGCGCAGCAAACTCGTCCTGCACGCCGTCGACTCGCACACCGAGGGCATGCCCACCCGGGTGATCACCGGCGGCATCGGCACGGTCCCGGGCGCGACCATGAACGAGCGGCGCCTGTACTTCCGAGAGCACCGCGACGACGTCAAACAGCTCCTGATGAACGAGCCGCGCGGCCACTCGGCGATGAGCGGCGCGATCCTCCAGCCGCCCACCCGCCCCGACTGCGACTGGGGCGTCATCTACATCGAGGTCTCCGGCTATCTGCCGATGTGCGGGCATGGCACGATCGGAGTGGCGACCGTGCTCGTGGAGACCGGCATGGTCGAGGTCGTCGAGCCGGTCACCACGATCCGCCTCGACACCCCGGCGGGCCTGGTCGTCGCCGAGGTCGCGGTGGAGGACGGCGCCGCGAAGGCGGTCACCCTCCAGAACGTGCCGTCCTTCTCCGTCGCCCTCGACCGCAAGATCACCCTGGCCGACGGGCGCACGGTGACATACGACATGGCATACGGCGGCAACTTCTACGCCATCCTGCCGCTGGACCAGTTCGGGCTGCCCTTCGACCGGTCCCGCAAGGACGACATCCTGCAAGCCGGCCTCTCCCTCATGGCGGCGATCAACGCCGAGGAGGAGCCCGTGCACCCGGAGAACCCCTCCATCCGCGGCTGCCACCACGTCCACCTGATCGCCCCCGGCGCCAACGCCCGCCGCTCCCGACACGCCATGGCGATCCACCCCGGCTGGTTCGACCGCTCACCCTGCGGCACGGGCACCAGCGCACGCATGGCGCAGTTGCACGCGCGCGGCGAACTCCCGCTGCACACCGAGTTCGTGAACGAGTCGTTCATCGGCACCCACTTCACCGGCCGCCTCCTCGGCACCACCGAGGTCGCGGGCCGGCCGGCCGTTCTGCCGAGCTTCACCGGCCGGGCCTGGATCACGGGCACGGCGCAGTATCTGCTCGATCCTGCCGACCCGTTCCCGGCCGGGTTCGTGCTCTGAGCGTCGACGATAATGTGCCGCGTACCGCGTGACATTGCACAGCTAGGAGAGTCATGGCCGCCCAGCGCACCAGCGCCCCGCCCGCCGCAGCCGGCCCGGCGCTGCCCTCCCTGGGCGGCAAGAAGAGCAGCTACCGGGAGCGGGTCGCCGACGCCCTGCGCGCCGCGCTGATCGCCGGAGAGCTGCGCCCGGGCGAGGTGTACTCGGCGCCCGCGCTCGCCGCCCGCTTCGGCGTCTCGGCGACCCCGGTGCGCGAGGCCATGCTGGACCTGGCCAAGGAGGGCCTGGTGGACACCGTCCCCAACAAGGGATTCCGGGTCACCGCCGTCTCCGAGAAACAGCTCGACGAGTACACCCACATCCGCGCGCTCATCGAGATCCCCACGGTGGTGGAGCTGGCCAGGACGGCCGACAAGGTGTCCCTGGAGGCGCTGCGCCCCGCCGCCCGGGAGATCGTCCAGGCCGCGGTCTCCGGTGACCTCATCGCCTACGTCGAGGCCGACACCCGCTTCCACCTCGGCCTGCTCGCCCTCGCCGGCAACGCCCACCTCGTCGAGGTCGTCGGCGATCTCCGCAAGCGCTCCCGTCTCTACGGCCTCACCGCGCTCGTCCAGGCGGGCCGTCTGCTGGCCTCCGCCGAGGAGCACCTCGAACTGCTCGACGCCTTGATCGCCCGCGACGAGAAGGCGGTGCGCGAGGTCATGACCCGCCACCTGGGACACGTGCGCGGACTCTGGGCAGCGAAGAAATAGAGCCGCCGACCGCGTCCATTGACGCAAGCCACTTGCATTGTTTGCGCTATTCTTGCGTGCATGACGCGACGACTTGCGGAAGTGGCGAAGAAGGTCGGGGTCAGCGAGGCCACGGTCAGCCGGGTGCTCAACGACAAGCCCGGCGTCTCCGAGGCCACCCGGCAGGCAGTGCTCTCGGCTCTGGACGTCCTCGGCTACGAGCGGCCCACGCAACTGCGCGGGGAACGCGCCCGGCTCGTCGGCCTTGTCCTGCCCGAGCTGCAGAACCCGATCTTCCCCGCGTTCGCCGAAGTGATCGGCGGGGCGCTCGCCCAGCTCGGGCTGACGCCGGTGCTGTGCACGCAGACCAAGGGCGGGGTGTCCGAGGCCGACTACGTCACGCTGCTGCTGCAACAGCAGGTCTCCGGCGTCGTCTTCGCCGGCGGGCTGTACGCCCAGGCCGACGCGCCGCACGACCACTACAAGGAACTCGCCGACCGCAACATCCCGGTCGTGCTGGTCAACGCGGCCATCGAGCACCTGGGCTTTCCGGCCGTGTCCTGCGACGACGCCGTGGCCGTCGAGCAGGCCTGGCGGCACCTGGCCTCGCTGGGCCACGAGCGCATCGGGCTGGTGCTCGGCCCGGGCGACCATGTGCCGTCGGCGCGCAAACTGGCCGCCGCGCGGGGCGTCGCCGGGGAGCTGCCCGAGGAGCACGTGGCGCGGGCCATCTTCTCGATCGAGGGCGGTCATGCGGCCGCCTCCCGGCTGATCGACCGGGGTGTCACCGGCATCATCTGCGCCAGCGACCCGCTCGCGCTCGGGGCGGTCAGGGCCGCCCGCCGCAAGGGACTTGACGTACCGTCACAGATCTCCGTGGTCGGGTACGACGACTCGGCGTTCATGAACTGCACGGAGCCTCCCCTGACCACCGTCCGCCAGCCCATCGAGGCCATGGGCAGGGCGGCCGTGGAGCTGCTGAACGCGCAGATCGGGGGCACCGCCGTACCGGCCGAGGAGCTGCTCTTCGAGCCGGAACTGGTGGTGCGGGGGTCGACGGCGCAGGCTCCTCGCACCTGACATCCGCCCTGCGTCCGGCTTGTAGTTCGGGGCATCCATCGAGCTGTTAAAAAATTTCAAATCTCGCGCGACATATTGCGGACGGATGTCGCCGGTGCTTGAGTGTGCGGCGCCCACCGCTCCTGCCCAGAGGGGTCCACCGATGAGAAGCACCGGGTTCTGCCGTACCTTTGCCGCGCTGAGCGTCTGCTGCCTCGCTCTGGCCGTCTCCGCCTGCGGGTCGAGCGACGACTCGGCGAGCGGAAAGACCCGCATCACGGTCAACTGCATGCCGCCCAAGAGCGCCAAGGTCGACCGCCAGTTCTTCGAGCAGGACATCGCGTCCTTCGAGAAGCAGAACCCGGGCATCGACGTCGTGGCCCATGACGCGTTCCCCTGCCAGGACCCGAAGACGTTCGACGCCAAGCTCGCCGGCGGGCAGATGGAAAACGTCTTCTACACGTACTTCACGGACGCCCGGCACGTCGTCGACATCAACCAGGCGGCCGATCTCACGCCGTACCTCAAGGAGTTGAAGAGCTACGAGACCATCCAGCAGCAGCTGCGCGACATCTACACCGTCGACGGCAAGGTCTACGGCATCCCGCGCACCGGCTACTCGATGGGCCTGATCTACAACAAGAAGCTCTTCACCGAGGCCGGTCTCGACCCCGAGAAGCCCCCGGCGACCTGGGAGGAGCTGCGCGCCGCGGCCAAGAGGATAGCCGGTCTCGGCAACGGCACCGTCGGATACGCCGACTACAGCGCCCAGAACCAGGGGGGCTGGCACTTCACCGCCGAGCTCTACTCCCAGGGCGGGGAGGTGGTGAGCGGCGACGGCAAGCGGGCCACGATCGACACCCCCGAGGGCCGCGCCGTGCTGCAGAACCTGCACGACATGCGCTGGACCGACAACTCGATGGGCAGCAAGCAGCTCCTCGTCATCAACGACGTCCAGCAGATGATGGGCTCCGGCAAGCTCGGCATGTACCTCTCCGCCCCCGACAACATCCCGATCCTGGTCAAGGAGAAGGGCGGCAACTACAAGGACCTCGCCCTCGCTCCCATGCCCGGCGGCAAGGGCACGCTCATCGGCGGCGACGGCTACATGTTCAACAAGAAGGCCGACCCCGAGCAGATCCGCGCGGGACTGAAGTGGCTGGACCACATGTTCCTGACTCCCGGAGACGGCTTCCTCGGCGACTACGCCCGCGCCAAGAAGAACGACGCCCCCGTCGGACTGCCCGAACCCCGGCTGTTCTCCGGTGCCGCCGACGCCAAGGACCAGCAGGTCAAGGAGGCCAACGCGAACGTCCCGGTGGAGAACTACCAGGCCTTCCTCGACGGCAACCAGAGCCTCGACATGAAGATCGAGCCGCCGAGCGCCCAGCAGATCTACTCCGTCCTCGACGGTGTCGTCTCCGCCGTCCTCACCAAGAAGGACGCCGACCTCGACCAGCTCCTGAAGGACGCCTCAGGCAAGATCGACGGCATTCTGGCGCGAGGCTGACGGGCCATGACCAGGACGGCTCAGCGCCGGACCGTGGAGAAGGTCGCGGTCCGCCCGATGCAGGCGCCGCCCCCGGCAGGGGACCGGAGGCGGCGCCACCTCACCGACCAGGTGCGTGCCTACGGCTTCCTCCTCGGCGGCCTGGTCTGCTTCGCCCTCTTCTCCTGGTACCCGGCGATCCGGGCCGTCGTGATCGCCTTCCAGAAGTACACGCCCGGCAGCGAGCCCGAGTGGGTCGGCACCGCCAACTTCACCCGCGTCTTCGCCGACCCGGAGTTCGCGGCGGCCTGGCGCAACACCCTCACCTTCACACTGCTCGCCCTGCTGATCGGCTTCGCGATCCCGTTCGTGCTCGCCCTGGTCCTCAACGAGTTGCGGCACGCCAAGGCGTTCTTCCGGGTCGTGGTGTATCTGCCGGTGATGATCCCGCCGGTGGTCAGCGCCCTGCTGTGGAAGTGGTTCTACGACCCGGGCACCGGCCTCGCCAACGAGACGCTGCGCTTCCTGCAGCTGCCGACCTCGAACTGGTCCAACGGCGCCGACTCCGCGCTCATCTCCCTGGTGATCGTGGCCACTTGGGCCAACATGGGCGGCACTGTACTGATCTACCTGGCGGCGCTCCAGTCCATTCCGGGGGAGCTGTACGAGGCGGCCGAACTCGACGGCGCGAACCTGCTGCAGCGCATCCGCCACGTCACGATCCCGCAGACCCGATTCGTCATCCTGATGCTGATGCTCCTTCAGATCATCGCCACGATGCAGGTCTTCACCGAACCGTTCGTGATCACCGGCGGCGGCCCCGAGAACGCCACGGTGACCGTCCTCTACCTGATCTACAAGTACGCCTTCCTCTACAACGACTTCGGCGGCGCCTGCGCCCTGAGCGTCCTGCTCCTCGCGCTCCTCGGCGCCTTCTCGGCCGTATACCTGCGTCTGACGCGCACCGAAGGGGAGGGCGCATGACCATCCGGACCCTCGTCTCCCCGGCCACCCTGGCCCGCCCGCGCGGCAGGGCCGTCTACTGGTCCGTCTTCACCGGCACCGTCCTGCTCTTCACGCTGGCCTTCCTCTTCCCCGTCTACTGGATGGTGACGGGCGCGATGAAGTCACCGGACGAGGTGGCGCGGACGCCGCCCACCGTCGTCCCCGAGCAGTGGCACCTCAGTGGGTACACGGACGCGTGGGACCTGATGCAGTTGCCGGCCCATCTGTGGAACACGGTGGTCCAGGCCGCAGGTGCCTGGGTGTTCCAGCTGGTGTTCTGCACGGCCGCCGCCTATGCGCTGTCCAGGCTGCGGCCGGTCTTCGGCAAGGTGGTCCTCGGCGGCATCCTCGCCACGCTGATGGTCCCCGCCCTGGCCCTGGTCGTGCCGAAGTACCTGACCGTGTCGGACCTCGGACTGCTCAACGACCCCCTGGCCATCTGGTTGCCGGCCGTCGCCAACGCCTTCAACCTCTATCTGCTGAAGCGGTTCTTCGACCAGCTCCCGCGCGATGTCCTGGAAGCCGCCGAGATCGACGGCGCGGGGAGGCTGCGCACCCTGTGGTCCATCGTGCTGCCGATGTCCCGGCCGGTCCTGGGGGTCGTCTCGATCTTCGCCCTGGTGGCCGTGTGGCAGGACTTCCTCTGGCCGCTGATGGTCTTCTCCGACACCGACAAGCAGCCGATCAGCGTCGCGCTCGTCCAGCTGTCGCAGAACATCCCGCTGACCGTGCTCATCGCCTCCATGGTGATCGCCAGCATCCCCATGGTCGCCATGTTCCTGGTCTTCCAGCGGCACATCATCGCCGGGATCGGCGCGGGCAGCAGCAAGGGCTGATGTCCCCAGGACGTCCTCCTCCCTCCCACAGAAAGGGCCGCACCGTGGCACAGCCCCGTCACGCCTCCCCGCAGTGGTGGCGTTCCGCCGTCATCTACCAGGTCTACGTCCGCAGCTTCGCGGACGGCGACGGCGACGGCACCGGCGACCTCGCGGGCGTCCGCGCCCGGCTGCCGTACCTCGCCGAACTCGGCGTGGACGCACTGTGGTTCACGCCCTGGTACGTCTCCCCGATGAAGGACGGCGGCTACGACGTCGCCGACTACCGCGCCGTCGACCCGGCGTTCGGCACCCTCGCCGAGGCGGAGAAGCTCATCGCCGAGGCCCGGGAGCTGGGCATCCGCACCATCGTCGACATCGTGCCCAACCACGTCTCCGACCAGCACCCGTGGTTCCGCGCGGCCCTCGCCGGCGGCCCGGAGCGCGCCCTGTTCCACTTCCGCCCGGGACGCGGCCCGCACGGCGAACTCCCGCCCAACGACTGGCGGTCCGAGTTCGGCGGCCCCGCCTGGAGCAGGCTCCCCCACGGCGACTGGTATCTCCACCTCTTCGCCCCCGAGCAGCCCGACCTCGACTGGTCCCACCCGGCCGTGCGCCAGGAACACGAGGACATCCTGCGCTTCTGGTTCGAACGCGGCGTCGCCGGCGTCCGCATCGACTCGGCCGCCCTCCTGGTCAAGGACCCAGATCTGCCGGACATCATCGAGGGCGAGGCCCCGCACCCGTACGTCGACCGTGACGAACTCCATGACGTCTACCGCTCCTGGCGCGCGATCGCCGACGAGTACGGAGGCATCTTCGTCGGCGAGGTCTGGCTTCCCGACACCGAACGCTTCGCCCGCTACCTGCGCCCCGACGAACTCCACACCGCCTTCAACTTCTCTTTCATGACCTGCCCCTGGGACGCCGGGCGGCTGCGCCGGGCCATCGACGAGACCATCGCCGAGCACGCGCCCGTCGGCGCCCCCGCGACCTGGGTGCTGTGCAACCACGACGTGACCCGCACGGTCACCCGGTACGGCCGCGCCGACACCGGCTTCGACTTCACCACCAAGGCCTTCGGCACCCCGACCGACCTCGCGCTCGGCACCCGCCGTGCCCGGGCGGGCGCGCTGCTCTCGCTGGCCCTGCCGGGAGCCGTCTACGTCTACCAGGGCGAGGAGCTCGGCCTGCCAGAGGCTGACATCCCCCGCGACCGCATCCAGGACCCCATGCACACCCGCTCCGGCGGCATCGACCCGGGCCGGGACGGCTGCCGGGTGCCGTTGCCGTGGGCCGCCGAGGCGCCGTACGCGGGCTTCGGTTCACGCGAGGAGCCGTGGCTGCCGCAGCCCGCCGACTGGGCGTCGTACGCCGCCGACCGTCAGGCGGCGGACCCCGGTTCGATGCTCGGCCTGTACCGCTGGGCGATCGAGCTCCGGGCGGCGTTCGGCGACGGCCCGCTGACCTGGCTGCCCGGACCCGACGGCGTGCTCGCCTTCGCCCGAGGGCGGGCGACCTGCGTGGTGAACCTCGCGGACGCCCCCGCCGACCTGCCCGCCCACACCGAACTCCTGCTCGGCAGCGGCCCTTTGGACACCGAGGGGCGGCTGCCGAAGGACACCGCGGTCTGGCTGCGCGCCTGACACCGCGGCCCGCTCATCCCCGTACCCCCACCACGAAGGGATCAGCACATGCTGCAGCACACGAACAGAGCTGTCAGGCCCATGACAGGAGCGGCATCGGCGGCCATGGTCGTCGCCCTCGCCGGCGGACTGCTCACCGCGATGGCCCCCGCCGCCCGGGCCGCGTCCGGCGCGACCCTCCCCTTCACCTCCGTCGAAGCCGAGTCCGCCACCACGACCGGCGCGAAGATCGGCCCCGACCACACCCAGGGCACCCTCGCCTCCGAGGCCTCCGGACGCCAGGCCGTACGCCTCACCGCAGGCCGGCGTGTCGAGTTCACGGTCCCGCGCGCCGCCAACGCCGTGAACGTCGCCTACAGCGTCCCCGACGGCCAGTCCGGCACCTTGGACGTGTACGTCAACGGTCAGAAGATCGCGAAGACCCTCGCGGTCACCTCGAAGTACTCCTACGTCGACACCGGCTGGATCCCGGGCGCCAAGACGCACCACTTCTACGACAACGCCCGCTTGCTGCTCGGCCAGAACGTGCAGGCGGGCGACAAGGTGGCTTTCCAGGCGACGGGTACCCAAGTGACCGTCGATGTCGCCGACTTCGAGCAGGCCGCGGCGGCCACTGCGCAGCCCGCCGGATCGGTGTCCGTCACCTCCAAGGGCGCCGACCCCAGCGGCCAGGGCGACTCGACACAGGCCTTCCGCGAGGCCATCGCCGCCGCACAGGGCGGGGTGGTGTGGATCCCGCCGGGCAAGTACCGGCTGACCTCGTCCCTGAACGGCGTGCAGAACGTGACCCTCCAGGGTGCCGGGCACTGGCACTCGATCGTGCGCAGCTCCCGCTTCATCGACCAGTCCAGCTCGTCGGGGAAGGTCCACATCAAGGACTTCGCGGTGATCGGCGAGGTCACCGAGCGGGTCGACTCCAACCCGGACAACTTTGTCAACGGCTCACTGGGGCCGGGGAGTTCTGTCTCCGGCATGTGGCTCCAGCACCTCAAGGTCGGCCTCTGGCTGCTGGGCAACAACGACAACCTCGTCGTCGAGAACAACCGCTTCCTCGACATGACCGCCGACGGACTCAACCTCAACGGCAACGCCCGAGGCGTCCGCGTCCGGCACAACTTCCTGCGCAACCAGGGCGACGACGCGCTCGCCATGTGGTCGCTGTACGCGCCGGACACCGACAGCAGCTTCGAGAACAACACGATCACGCAACCGAACCTCGCCAACGGCATCGCGATCTACGGCGGCACCGACATCACCGTCAAGGACAACCTGATCTCCGACACCAACGCCCTGGGCAGCGGCATCGCGATCTCCAACCAGAAGTTTCTGGACCCCTTCCATCCGCTGGCCGGCACGATCACCGTCGACGGCAACACGCTGGTCCGCACGGGAGCGATGAACCCCAACTGGAACCACCCCATGGGCGCCCTGCGCGTCGACTCCTACGACAGCGCCATCGAGGCGAACGTCCGGATCACCAACACGACCATCACCGACAGCCCGTACAGCGCCTTCGAGTTCGTCTCGGGCAGCGGGCGTGGCCTCGCGGCCAAGAACATCACGGTCGAGGGCGCGACCGTGCGCAACACGGGCACGGTCGTCGTTCAGGCCGAGGCCCCGGGAGCCGCCACCTTCCGCAACGTCACGGCCTCCGGCGTGGGCGCCGCCGGCATCTACAACTGCCCCTACCCGTCCGGCTCGGGCACCTTCACGATCACCGACGGCGGCGGCAACTCCGGCTGGAGCAGCACCTGGTCCGACTGCTCGACCTGGCCGCAGCCCGGCCAGGGCAACCCCGACCCCGACCCGGCCCGCAACCTCGCCAAGGGCCGCCCGGCCTCGGCCACCGGCTCGCAGGACGTCTACACCCCCGGCAAGGCGGCCGACGGGGACGCGAACAGCTACTGGGAGTCCGCCAACAACGCCTTCCCGCAGTCCTGGACGGTCGACCTCGGCGCCACCGAGGCGGTCCGCCGTCTGGTGCTGAAGCTGCCGCCGCAGTCGGCCTGGCAGGCCCGCACGCAGACGCTGTCCGTGCAGGGCAGCACGGACGGGGCGACGTACTCGACCGTGGTCGCGGCGAAGGACTACCGCTTCGACCCGGCGACCGGCAACACGGTCACGGTCTCCCTGCCGAGCGGCACCAGCCTGCGCCACCTGAGGCTGCACGTCACCGCCAACACGGGGTGGTCCGCTGCCCAGTTCAGCGAGGTGGAGGCGTATCTGTCCTGACCGCGTCCTGCGCCACCCCCTGAGGTGTTCCGCGTTTCGCCGCCTGGATCTGCTCGTACACATGGGTACGCAGCTCGGCGAAGCGCGGATCCACCCGCGTGTGCAACTGGTCGCGCTCGGCGGGCAGATCGACCTTGAGCTGTTCCTGGACGACGGTGGGGGAGGCGGACAGGACGAGCACCCGCTCGCCCAGGTACACGGCCTCGTCGATGTCATGGGTGACGAACAGGATCGTGACGCCGCGCTCGCGCCACAGCTCCCGGACCAGATCCTCCAGATCGGCCCGCGTCTGCGCGTCCACCGCCGCGAACGGCTCGTCCATCAGCAGTACACGGGGCTCGTAGGCCAGCGCCCGGGCGATGGCGACCCGCTGCTGCATACCGCCCGACAGCTGCCATGGATACGCCCGGACGGCATCGGCCAGCCCGACCGACTCCAGCGCGTCCCGCACCAGCTCCCGCCGCCGCGACTTGCTCAAGTCTTTTTGTTTCAAGGGTAGTTCGACGTTCTCGCCGACCCGCATCCAAGGGAAGAGGCTGCGCCCGTACTCCTGGAACACGAATGCCATCCCGGGCGGCGGCCCGGTCACCTTCCGCTGCTCCAGGTGCACCTCACCGGCCGTCGGCGTGAGCAGTCCGCCGATGCACTTCAGCAGCGTCGTCTTGCCGCAGCCCGACGGGCCGACCAGACACACCAGTTCGCCGGCGTCGACGGTGAAGGTGAGGTCGCGGACCGCCTCCACCCGCCGCCCCGACCCCTCGTAGACCTTGCGCAGGCCGGATACGGCAAGAAGCGCGTGCATGGACCGCCCTTTCACGAGGTTCACGGCGAGCGCCGGGCCGAGGCGCGCAGACCGTGGTACCAGCCGAGCACCCGCCGCTCGACCAACTGGAAGACGACCGACAGCACGAAGCCGAGCAGGCCGAGCACGAGAATGCCGGTCCACATGTCCGGGATCGCGAAACCGCGCTGGAACTGGACGATGGTGAAGCCGAGCCCGTTGCTGGCGGCGAACATCTCGCTGATCACCATGAGGATGATGCCGATGGACAGAGCCTGGCGCAGGCCCGCGAAGATCTGCGGGCTCGCCGAGCGCAGGACAACCTTCCGCAGCCGCGCCACGCCCGTGATGCCGTACGACCGTGCCGTCTCCGCCAGCACCGGGTCCACCGCCCGCACGCCCTCGACCGTGTTGAGCAGGACCGGCCACACGCAGCCGCTCGCGATCACCGTGACCTTCATGGTGTCGCCGATGCCCGCGAACAGCATGATGACCGGCACCAGCACCGGCGGCGGCACCGCCCGCAGGAACTCCAGGACCGGCTCGCACACCGCACGCACCCGCCGGTAGGAGCCGATGACGGTACCGAGGGCCACGCCCACCACGGCCGCCAACGCGTAGCCGCCCGTCAGCCGCAGCACGCTGGGCAGGACGTCCGCACGCAGCCGCTGGGCCGTCCATACGTCCGGGAAGGCCTCCAGGATCGTCCGCAGGGGCGGCCAGTACACGTCCGTGCTGCCGGCCGAGGCCACCCACCAGACCGTGACCAGCACCGCCGGCAGCGCGCACACGATCACCAGCCGCAGCAGCACGCGCGTCACACCGCCACCTCCCCGCGCACCGACTGATGCCACGCCAGCGCACGCCGCTCCACCGTCCGCGCGCCCACATTGATCAGCAGCCCGAGCAGCCCGGTCACCACGATCAGCGCATACATCTCGGGCACGGCCTGCGAGGCCTGCGCCACTCCGATGAGCTTGCCCAACCCCGGGGCTCCGATGATGAGTTCGGCGGTGATGGCGAGGATCAGCGCGACGGCCGCCGCCAGCCGCACACCGGTCATAACGTACGGCAGCGCGGTCGGCCACAGCACATGCCGGACCCGCGCCCAGGTGCCGAGGCCGTACGACCGCGCCGTCTCGTCGGCGACGGGGTCGACGTCCTGGACGCCGTACAGCACCTGGATCAGCACCTGCCAGAACGAGGCGTAGACGACGAGCAGGAGCACCGAGCGCAGTTCGGTGCCGTACAGCAGTACCGCGAGCGGGATCAGGGCGACCGACGGGATCGGGCGCAGGAACTCGATCGTGGAGGACGTCACCTCACGCAGATACGGCACGACCGAGACGACCACGCCCACCACGATGCCCGCGCAGGACGCGATCGCCAGGCCCAGCGCCCAGCCGGTGAGCGTGTCGCCGAGGGCGCTCCAGAAGACCGAGTCGGTGACCTCGTCCGCGAGCGCCCTCGCGATGCGGCTGGTCGGCGGGAAGTAGGCCTCCTTGACCAGACCGAGCCGTGGCACCGCCTCGCCCAGGGCGAGGAAGGCCGAGAGGCCTGCCGCACCGAGTGCGACGTTCACGCCCTTCACGGCAGCAGGGCATCCAGGTCGGGCGTCTCCTTGAAGAGGCCGTCCTCCTCGCCGAGCTTCATGAGGGCCTCGATGGAGGAACGGTTCGGCTCGGCCGGCCACTTCGGGAGGACGACCTGCTCCAGCACCGCCGCCGGGATCTTGGTGTACGTCGTGACGATCTGCCGGGCCTCGTCCGGGTGGGCCTCGGCGTAGGCGAGGGACTCGGCGGTGGCCTCCTGGAACTTCTTCACCACGTCCGGGTTCTGCTGCGCGTACTGCGTGGAGGTGAAGTACATCGCGACGGTGAGTTCCGGCGCGACGTCGATCAACGGCGAGGCGATCTCGCGGCCACCCTGGCTCCTGATGGTGGCGGTCGCCGGCTCGACCACGCACGCGGCGTCGATCTGGCCCTGGTCGAGGGCGGCGGGCATCTGGTCGAATGCCATCTCGACGAGCTTGACCTTGTCGGGGTCGCCGCCCGCCTCGCGCACCGCCTGCCGCACCGCGGTCTCGTTGATGTTCTTCAGGGTGTTGATGGCGACCTTCTTGCCCTCCAGCTCCTTCGCCGACTTGACGGGGCTGTCCTTCTTGATCATGAGGCCGTTGAAGTCCTTGCCCCGCACGCCGGTCGACGCGATGCCGTTGGCGACGGCCTTCACGGGGACACCGTTGGTCTGCGCGACCATCAGCGACGTCACGTTGCTGAACCCGAACTGGAACTGCCCGCTGACCACGCCGGGCACGATCGCCGCGCCGCCCTGAGCGGTCGTGAACTCCAGCTTGAGGCCGTGCTTTTCGAACAGCCCCTTCTGCTGGCCGAGATACAGCGGCGCGACATCGACGATCGGGATGACTCCGAGCTTGACGGTGGTGACTCCGCCGGACGACGCGCCCGCGTCCGGCGAGCCGTCGTCGGACGAGCCACAGGCCGTCGCGACGAGCAGCAGGGCGCCGGCGGTGAGACCGGCCGACAGACGACGCATGGCTCCTCCTGTACAGACAACGGTGCAGCGGTGTTCCGACAGGTTGTGCGCAAGGCGCACAGTAGTGCGCGGGAATGCCCTGCGGGAAGGTAGAAGTCTCAACGGAGACAGGGCAATTGGCCGGCCGGAGCGGGACGGGTCGGGACGGGGCGGGTCGGCACCGGTGTGTGTCGCCGACAACATTGTTGACACTATTGGAGGTGGCGATGCTTCCGGCAGACCGCGCACCACACTTCGTGAAGTCCTTCGAGCGCGGCCTCGCCGTCATCCGCTGCTTCGACGCCGACCATCCCGCCCGCACGCTCAGCGAGGTCGCCCACACCTGCGACCTGACCCGTGCCGCCGCCCGCCGGCTGCTGCTGACCCTCGCCGACCTCGGCTACGTCCACCAGGACGGCCGGCTCTTCCGCCTCACCCCGCGCGTGCTGGAACTCGGCTACTCCTACCTCTCCAGCTACACCCTGCCCCAGATCGCCGAACCGCATCTCGAGCAACTCGTCGCGCAGGTACGGGAGTCGTCGTCCCTGTGCGTCCTCGACGGCGACGACATCGTGTACGTGGTGCGAGTGCCGACCCGTCGCATCATGACGGCGTCGATCACGGTCGGTACGCGCTTCCCGGCGTACGTGACGTCCGTGGGCCGGGTGATCCTCGCTCATCTGCCGGACGAAGAGGTGGAACGCAGGTTGGAGCACGCCGAGTTGAAGCCCCTCACCGCCCGCACGATCACCTCGCCTCGCGCCCTGCGCGCGGAACTGGGCCGCGTGCGCCGGCAGGGCTACGCCGTCGTCGACCAGGAGCTGGAGGAGGGCCTCAGGTCGGTCGCCGCCCCGGTGCGGGACCGGGACGGCGAGGTGGTCGCGGCCGTCAACATCGCCGTGCACGCCGGGCGCAACTCGGCCGACTCCGTGCGCAGCGACCTGCTGCCGCACTTGCTGGCGACCGTCGCCGGGATCGAGGGCGACCTCACCATCACAAGTCCAGGACGAGCCGCTTCCCCCGGCAGCGGGACACACAGATCATCATCGTCTCGCCGCTCTCCTGCTCCTCCCGCGTGAGCACGGAGTCCAGATGTTCGGGAGTTCCGTCGAGGACGTCGGTCTCACAGGTGCCGCAGGTGCCCTCCGTGCAGGAGAACAGCACCTCGATGCCGGCGGCGCGCACGGTGTCGAGGACGGAGACGCCCGGCGCGACGGTGAGCGTCAGGCCGCTCTGGGCCAGCTCGACGTCGAACTCCCCGTCCTCGCCGGCCGGTTGCTCCTTCGCCTGGAACCTTTCGACACGCAGCACCTCCGACCGGCACCGCGCCTCGACGGCGTCCAGCAGGGGGCCGGGGCCGCAGCAGTAGACGAGGGTGCCGGTCGGGAGGTCGTCGAGCACCGAGGCCAGGTCCAGCAGCCCGGACTCGTCCTGCGGAGCGACGGTCACCCGCTCGCCGTACGGCCCCAACTCCTCGGCGAACGCCATGGATTGACGGGTCCGCCCGCCGTACAGCAAAATCCACGCGGCACCCGCCGCCTCCGCCGCGGCCACCATGGGCAGGATCGGGGTGATGCCGATGCCGCCGGCGACGAAGACGTAGCGGGAAGCGGGCTCCAGCCGGAAGTGATTGCGCGGCCCGCGCACCCGTACCTTGCGGCCCTGGCCCACCTGCTCGTGCACATGGGCGGATCCGCCGCGCCCGTCCGGCTCCCGCAGCACGGCGATCCGCCAGGCGGTGCGATCGGCCGGGTCGCCGCACAGCGAGTACTGGCGCTCCAGCTCCGGCCCGAGCAAGACGTCGATGTGCGCGCCGGGTTCCCACGCGGGGAGCTGCTCGCCCAGCGGGTGGCGCAGCGTGAGGGCGAGGACGCCGTCGGCCGCGAACTCCCTGCGGGTGACGACGAGTTCGGATTCGTACACGTCGTTCATGAACTGGTTCCTCGCGGCTCGTGTCCGTCGTCTCCCTCGTGTCCCTGGAGCCGGTGCCCCCGGGGGTGGGCGAGCATCCACTCCCACATCTCCACCGGGTCCTGCGCGGTGTGCTCGCGTCCGCAGTGACAGGTGCCGTGCAGGACGTCGGTGCCCGGCAGCCAGTCGATGCGGTAGATCTCGCCGGTGGGGCTGCTCACTGGACCTTCTCCGTCTCCATCGGCCTCGCGCCCTCCTCGACCAGCCGGGCGAGGATACGGCGGGCCGCCAGGCCGCCGGTGTCGATGTTGATGCTCAGCTCCTGGTAGCCGTGGCGCTCGGTGCCGAGGGTCTGCTGGAGCAGGTTGAGGGCGGTGACGTCCTGCATGACGACCGTGTGGTTGTTGCCGCGCAGGAACTCGGTGACCTCGGCGTCGTCCGTTGCCCAGTCCCGCGAGACCGCCCAGAAGTCGTACACCTTGCCGTCGCCGGACGGCGTGATGGCGTACGTGATCTCGGTGTGGAAGCCGTCCGGGTCGCTGCCGTCCGCCTCGGGCAGCACGCCGACCGGGGCGATACGGCTGTGCAGCAGATACAGGCACGGGGCGTGGTACTCGATGTCCTGCCAGCGCGTGATCCTGCCCTCCATGCCGGTCGACCTGGCGTAGAACGGCGGGCACTCGGCGTCGTCCATGTGCCGGCTGACCCGGACGATGCCGGCGCCCTCGTCGACCTCGGTGGAGATCGGGGTCTCGGCGACTTCGGGGGTGCCGATGTAGCCGCCGTGGAGATAGGTCTCGTGGGAGAGGTCGAGAAGGTTGTCGACCAGCAGGCCGTAGTCACAGTCGATCGGCTCCATGCCGCGCACGGTGACCCAGCCGGGGGAGTCGAGGTGCCCGGCCCGCGGGATGCTCTGCGGGTCGGCGAGCGCCGGGTCACCGATCCACACCCAGATCAGGGAGTCCTGCTCGACGACCGGGTACGAGGCGACACGCGCGGTGCGCGGAACGCGTTTCTGTCCCGGCACATACACACACGTACCGGTGGTGTCGTACGTGAACCCGTGGTACCCGCACACGATCCGGTCACCGTCGAGCCGGGTCGGCGCCTCGGACAGCGGGTAGCGGCGGTGCACGCAGCGGTCGTGCAGGACGACCGGCGTCCCGTCCTCCTCCGTGCGGTAGAGCACGAGGGTTTCTCCGAGGACGGTCCGACCGAGCAGCTCGCGTCCGACCTCATGGCTGTATGCGGCGACGTACCACTGGTTCCTGGCGAAGGCGGTGGTGTGAGGCATGGGGTTCCCGTCCCTGTCGGCGGGGCTTCGTCGCCCCGCGTGCCGTGGTTGGCATCAGGGTCGTGACGGCCGCGCCCGCCGCGCAAGGCGACTTCTGCCAGACGGAAGGGCAGCCCCTACTCAAGGCTGAGCTGACGCAGATTGGTCCTGGTGAGCTCAAGGACCTCGTCACCGCGTCCGGAGAGGACGGTGCGGGTGGCGAACAGCGTGAAGCCTTTGATCTGCTCAAGCGTGAGTTTGGGAGGCAGCGAGAGCTCCTGGCGCTCGGTGTGCACGTCGACCAGTGCGGGCCCGTCGTGTGCGAAGGCCTCCCGCAACGCGTCCTCCAACTCGTCCGCGCGCCGGACGCGGGACGCGTGCAGGCCGGCTGCGCGGGCCAGGGCGCTGAAATCAGGATTCTCCAGACCGGTGCCGTAGGTGACGACGCCCGCGGCCTTCATCTCCAACTCGACGAAACCCAGGGCCGAGTTGTTGAAGACGACGACCTTCACCGGGAGGTACAGCTGCCGCAGTGTGCTCAGCTCGCCGAGCAGCATCGCGAGGCCACCGTCACCCGAGAGCGCGATCACCTGGCGGCCCGGATGGCTGGCCTGAATCCCGATCGCGTGGGGCAGAGCGTTGGCCATCGAACCGTGGTTGAAGGAGCCGATGAGCCGCCGAGCCCCGTTCATGCGCAGGTAGCGCGCCGCCCATACGGTGGGTGTGCCGACGTCGGCGGTGAAGGCCGCGTCGCCGGCTGCCAGGCGGTCGACGGTGGCGGCGACGTACTGCGGGTGCAGCGGGGAGTCGGTGGGCTTGGCCTCGCCCAGCCGGTCCAGACGCGAGCGCACCCGCTGATAGTGGTGGGTCATCGTGTTCAGGAAGCTGTCGTCGCCTCGGCGTTCGAGGAGCGGAAGCAGCGCCTGGGCGGTGTCCTTGACGGTGCCGACCAGGGGTACCTCCACCGGCGTACGACGGCCGATGTGCTCGCCGCGCACGTCGACCTGCACGACGGACGCCTTGCGCGGGTAGAACGAGCGGTAGGGGAAGTCGGTGCCCAGCATCAGCAGCGCGTCGCAGTGCTCCATCGCCCGGTAGCCCGAGCTGTAGCCGATCAACCCGGTCAGTCCCACGTCGTAAGGGTTGTCGTACTCCAGGAACTCCTTGCCCCGCAGCGAGTGCACCATGGGTGCCTTCAGCGCCTCGGCCAGTGCCACGGTCTCGTCGTGCGCCCCCTGGCAGCCGGCCCCGGCCAGGATCGTCACCCGGTCGGCCGCGTTGAGGACCTGCGCCGCACGGGCCAGCGAGGCGTCGTCCGGCCGGATGTGGGACGACGTCTTGAGCACCGGGTGCTGAGCGGGCCTGTCGGGCGCCGGCGCCAGGAACAGTTCTCCGGGGACGACCAGCACCGCCACTCCGCTGCGTTCGAGGGCGGTGCGGACAGCCGTCGCCAGGAGCCAGGGCACCTGCTCCGGAATGCTCGCCAGTTCGCAGTACACGCTGCATTCGCGGAACAGCAGCTGCGGATGCGTCTCTTGGAAGTACTCGCTGCCGATCTGCTCCTGGGGAATCTGCGCGGCCACCGCGAGCACCGGCACCCGGCTGCGCTGCGCGTCGAACAGCCCGTTGATCAGGTGCAGGTTGCCCGGCCCGCAACTGCCGGCCGCGACCGCGAGCCGTCCGGTCACGCCTGCCTCGGCAGCGGCGGCGAAGGCGGCGGCCTCTTCGTGCCGGACATGCCCCCACGCGATGGTGCCGTCACGGCGCAGCGCGTCGGTGAAGCCGTTGAGGGAGTCGCCGGGCAGACCGTACACCCGGCGCACGCCTGACGCCTTGAGCGTGGAGACGATGAGGTCAGCAACAGTGTCGGCCACGATGTGACGCCCTCCTGCCCCGGGTTGCGCTGGGCGTTGGGCCGAGGAGCCGGTTGAACACACTCACCGTCACCAGCGCGTAGGCGAGGTGGGGAACGATGTCGGCAGCCCAGTCGGCTGCGGCCCAGGTCCGGGGGTCGGTCACCCCCAGTACGGTCATGGGCCCGTTGGTGGCCACCAAAGCCCCCACCACGGCCACCGCGTACTGGGCGCTCGGAGCAGGACGCCACCCGGCTGCATGCGCCAGCCCCAGCACCACGCCCATACCGGTCCCGGCGGCCAGGCCGGTCAGGGCGCCGAGAGCCGTAATGCGGTTCTCCTGGGCCGCACCCTCGCCGGGGATGCGCAGGTGAAGCTTCTCCGCCAGCTTGCGCACGGTTGTCTCGGGTGTGGAGCTTGCCGCCCGGCCCCGCACGACCATGTCGCCGTAGCTGACCACGTTGAGCGCAGTCGTACCCGCGGCCCCGGCGGCGGCTCCGTAGAGCAGTGGGCCTGTGGCACGCACCATGGCAGTCCTCCTCCCGCCTGTTCGGGAGCCGGGCACGCCGGACCGCCCCGCAGCCCGCGGAACGCAGGGGGACCCGCTGACCCGCTCCCTACCTCCACCATGCGCCACCTCCGCCTCCCACGCCACGGGACGACGAGCTCGGGCAGGGGCGGTTTCAGGGGGCGGGCCTCGGGTCGATCCACAACGCTTCGGAGACGGCGCACAGTTCGCCCCCGGCCGTCGCGAGTGCCACGCCCATGGTGTGCTTGCGTCCGGACTCCGACCGCAGCCACGCGTACGAGATGTACGGCTCACCGACGGCGACCGGCCGCAGAATCGTGCCCGTGAGCGAGGCGGTGACCGCTCCCGGGCGCAGCGTGCCGAGGAAGCGGCCCGCCCAGTGTCCCGGGCAGTCCAGGGCGCCCCAGACCAGCGGGGCCGGGAGCCGGCCGTCCGGGCCGGCGAAGGCCGGTGACGGGGTCCAGGCGGAGGCCACCAGGCCGAGCTCCGGCACCGGCGTGCCGTGCACCCGCAGACCGCGGTCGACGGTACGCAGGCCGCAGCCGAAGCAGTCGACCACACCCGCCGGCGGCGCCGCCCGGAACCTCTCGGCCGCGGCGGCCGACTCGTCCCAGGTGGGCGCAGCAGGCGCGTCGACCGGCAGCTCGGCGGGGCGTGCCGCGGCGAGGGGGCGGTCGGCCTCACCCAACTCCACGCCACCGTCCGCCGTCTCGGCGATCCGCACGGGCACCTCGACCGGCACCGGCCCACGGAAGTCCACGCGAACCGTCCGTGCCCCGGACCGCTCCGCCAGCACACCGGCGACGTAGCCGCCGAAGGCCACCTCGGGGTAGCCGATGTACAGCCCGGGCACCACGATCGCGTCACTCGTCGTCATGATCCCCACCTCACCACAAGTTCTTCGCCGCCAGGGCGAGCCCCTCCGTCCGGGTATACGCCGCGTGGCTCAGCGCTCCAGAGGCTTGTGGGCCGTCTCCGGAAGGCGCAGGTACACGAGCGACGAGCCGAGGCACAGCGCGGCGACGTACCAGGGGAACAGGTCCGCGTGACCCAGCTCCTTGAACAGCGTGCCGACGTACGGCGCCGTACCGCCGAACATCGCGACCGTCAGTGAGTACGGGAACCCGATGCCCGCCGCCCGCACCCGGGGCGGAAACACCTCGGCGTTCACGGCCGCGCTGATCGACGTGAACCCGGTCAGCAGGACCATGCCCGCGCACTGCACGAGCAGCAGAACCGCGAACGAGTCGCGCAGGGCGTGCAGCAGCGGGACGGTGAGGAGGGCGAAGCCCAGGCCGAAGAAGAGGAGGAGGGGGCGGCGGCCGAAGCGGTCGGAGAGGAGACCGCCGAGGGGCTGGAGCAGGGCGAAGAAGGCGAGCGAGATCGTGCCCGCGAGCAGCGCGTCGGATTTCTCGATGCCCGCGTTGAGTTCGGCGTACGTCGGCAGGTACGAGGTCCATGTGTAGTACGCGATCGTGCCGCCCGCGGTGATCCCGCAGATCAGCAGGGACTGGCGGGGGTGGCGGCGCAGCGCCTCGAACAGGCCGGGGCGCGGGGCCTGTCGCTGCTCGGCGCTCCGCGTCTCCTGGGCGCCCTGCCGGATCCAGAAGCCGACCAGGCTGAGTACGGCACCGAGGACGAACGGCACCCGCCAGCCCCAGCCGTTCATCTGCCCGTCGCTCAGCGTGGCCACGAGCAGCGTCGCGATGCCGGAGGCGACCAGCTGGCCGACCGTCGTCGACACGTACTGGAAGCTGGAGAACAGCCCGCGGCGGCCCGGTCCCGCCGACTCCACCAGGAAGGTCGTCGACGCCGCGAACTCGCCGCCCACGGAGAGGCCTTGGAGGAGGCGGGCGAGGACCAGGATCACCGGAGCGAGGACGCCTGCGGTCCCGTAGGTCGGGGTCAGGCCGACCAGCAGGCTGCTGCCGCCCATCAGGAGGATGGTGGCCGTCAGCGCGGCGCGCCGCCCGCGGCGGTCGGCGATCGCGCCCATCACCAGCCCGCCCACCGGCCGCATGAAGAAGCCCACGGCGAAGACCGCGAATGTCGAGAGCAGCGGCACGAGGGAGTTGTCGGCACTCTTGGGGAAGACCTCGGCCGCGATGTAGGTGGCGAGGAACGTGTAGGCGTACCAGTCGTACCACTCCACGGCGTTGCCGACGGAGGCGGCGAGGAGCTGGCGTACGGGCCGTTTCGTCGGCGGGGAAACCGTGCGCGTCGTCTCTGTCATGATCGCGACCATCCCCGCGTCCCGATCCCGGCACACCTCACGTACCGACGACTTTCACACAAGCGCCACCGGACCCTTCCCTGACGTTTGGTGCTCCTGGAACACTCCTTCCGCGCGCATTCCGTCACATGCCGTCCGGTCACATCACCCCCTATGGGAAGAGGTCCCTCACTCATGCCCGAAGTCAATCGCCGCCGATTCCTTCAAGTCGCGGGCGCGACCACGGCGTTCACTGCTCTGTCGAGCAGCATCCAGCGGGCCGCCGCCCTCCCGGCGAACCACCGAACGGGGTCGATGGAGGACGTCGAGCACATCGTCGTCCTGATGCAGGAGAACCGTTCCTTCGACCACTACTTCGGCAAGCTGCGCGGCGTCCGCGGCTTCGGCGACCCGCGCCCGGTGGCGCAGGACGGCGGCAAGTCGATCTGGCACCAGTCGAACGGCACCAAGGACGTCCTGCCGTTCCACCCGGACGCCGACGACCTCGGGATGCAGTTCCTGGAGGGCCTGCCGCACGGCTGGAACGACGGTCAGCAGGCGTACAACGGCGGAAAGTACGACAAGTGGGTCCCCGCCAAGGGCACCACGACCATGGCGTACCTGAACCGCGAGGACATCCCCTTCCACTACGCCCTCGCCGACGCCTTCACCATCTGCGACGCCTACCACTGCTCGTTCATCGGCTCCACCGACCCGAACCGCTACTACATGTGGTCGGGCTACACGGGCAACGACGGCACCGGCGGCGGCCCGGTCCTCGGCAACGACGAACTCGGCTACGGCTGGACCACGTACCCCGAGCGCCTGGAGCAGGCGGGCGTCTCCTGGAAGATCTACCAGGACATCGGCGACGGCCTGGACGCGGCCGGCTCCTGGGGCTGGATCGAGGACGCGTACCGCGGCAACTACGGCGACAACTCGCTGCTGTACTTCAACAAGTACCGCAACGCCAAGCCCGGCGACCCCTGGTTCGACAAGGCCCGCACCGGCACCGACGTCAAGAGCGGCGACGGCTACTTCGACCAGCTGGAGGCCGACGTCAAGGCCGGCAAGCTGCCGCAGATCTCCTGGATCGCCGCCCCCGAGGCCTTCACCGAGCACTCCAACTGGCCCTCGAACTACGGCGCCTGGTACATCGCCCAGGTCCTGGACGCCCTCACCTCCAACCCGGAGGTCTGGTCGAAGACGGCCCTGTTCATCACCTTCGACGAGAACGACGGCTTCTTCGACCACGTGGTGCCGCCGCTCCCCCCGAAGGACGCCTCCAAGGGCAAGTCCACCGTCGACGTCTCGCTCGACCTCTACAAGGGCGACAGCAAGCGTCCGGCAGGTCCCTACGGCCTCGGACCGCGAGTGCCGATGCTGGTCGTCTCGCCGTGGAGCAAGGGCGGTTACGTCTGCTCCGAGACCCTCGACCACACCTCGATCCTGCAGTTCATGGAGCGCCGCTTCGGCGTCAAGGAGACCAACATCTCCCCCTGGCGCCGGGCCATCTGCGGCGACCTGACCTCGGCCTTCGACTTCTCCTGCAAGGACAGCCGCCCGGCCGCGCTGCCCGAGACGGACGAGTACGAGCCGCCGGACCGCGAGCGGCACCCCGACTACAAGCCGACGCCGCCGGCCGACCCCGCCATGCCGAAGCAGGAGCGCGGTCTGCGTCGGGCCCGTCCGCTCAAGTACGCCCCGCACGTGGACGGTTCCGTGGACGCGGCGGCCGGCAAGTTCACGCTGTCCTTCGCCTCCGGGGCCAAGGCCGGTGCCGCCTTCCACATCACCTCGGGCAACCGCACCGACGGCCCCTGGATGTACACCACCGAGGCCGGCAAGAGCATCGCGGACACCTGGAACTCGGCGTACTCGAACGGCTCGTACGACCTGACCGTCCACGGCCCCAACGGATTCGTGCGCTACTTCAAGGGCTCGAACAAGACGGCCGGTCCCGAGGTCACCGCCCGCCACAAGGGCGACGACATCGAGCTGACCTTCACCAACAAGGGCACGGCGAGCGTTCGCCTGAAGATCGCCAACGGGTACGGCGGTCGCCCCGCGACGGTGACGGTGCGGCCCGGCGGCACCGTGCGCCGCACGGTCGACCTGCAGGGGAGCCGGCGCTGGTACGACCTGACCGTCACCACCGACGCCGACCCGAGGTTCCTGCGGCGCTTCGCCGGGCACGTCGAGAACGGGCGGCCGGGCGTGAGTGACCCGGCGACCATCACGGACTAGTCCGGATCGCAGCTCTGCTCAGTGCGCTGTGAGGTGCCCCGGCTCCGGTTGCCGGGGCACCAACGCCGGTGCCGGGGCAGGCGACTCGGGCGCCGGCGCCCGTGCCGCCGACCTCTCGGCCTCCAGGGCCAGTACGGCGGCGACGGGGTGGTCGTCGTCCGTGGCGGGGGCGGGCGTGGCAGGTGCCGGGGAGGAGGCGGGATCGGGCGTCGCCCGGCTGAGCAGTACCACGCCCCAGGACGCAAGGCCCGCCCCGGCCAGCGCGAGCAGGATGCCCGCCGCGCCGCCCTGCAGGCGTTCGCCGAGCAGGACCAGCCCGATGACCGCGGCCGCCATGGGGTTGGCCAGCGTCACCACCGCGAGCGGGGCGCCGAGGCCGCCGCGGTAGGCGGTCTGCGACAGCAGCAGCCCGCTCGCCGCAAGGGCCGCGACCAGCAACGCCACCCCGACCACCTGAAGACTGAGCAGCGGGGCCGAGTGGTCCGCCGCGGCCACCGTCACCGTCTGCGTGAGCGCCGAGGCCACTCCGGAGGCGAATCCGGACGCGGTCGCGTGCCGCAGTCCCGGCCGGGCGCCCGGCCGTGACAGCATGCCGATCAGCGCCACCGTCACCGCCGCGACCGCCACCGCCTCGGACGTGCTCAGCACGTCGTCGGGCGCGGGCCCGGACGCCGTGACGAGGATCGCGCCCAGCCCGGCGAGCGTCAGCGCCGTACCGCGCCACTCGACCGCGCTGACCCGCCGCCCGGCGAGGCGCGCACCCAGCGGCACCGCGGCCACGAGGGTGAGCGCGCCCAGCGGCTGCACCAGGGTCAGCGGACCGTACTTGAGGGCCACGACGTGCAGCAGCGCGCCGGAGCCGTTGAGCAGGACCGATCCCCACCAGGCGCCGGAGCCCAGCAGCCGCAGCAGGCCGGAACCCGCGGCGCGGGAAGCCAGCCGCTCCTGGGCCACGGCCGCGGCGGCGTAGGCGACGGCGGAGAACAGCGACAGGACGACGGCGAGGACGGTGGCGTTCATCGGCCCGCCCCCACGAGTACGGCTTCGTCGTCGGCGGATTCCTCACTGCGGGGCGCCGGTACGAGCCTGTCGGCGCCGCGTCCGGCCGTCGTCGCCGTGCGCTGCGGAAGGTGAACAACGGCGAGGGCTGTGCCGAGCATGGCAGCGGCCACGATCGCGTCGAGCCAGTAGTGGTTCGCCGTGCCCACGATCACCAGCAGCGTCACCAGCGGGTGCAGCAGCCACAGCCACCGCCACCGCCACCGGGTCGCCACGATCAGACCGATCGCCACCATCAGCGCCCAGCCGAAGTGCAGCGACGGCATCGCCGCGAACTGGTTCGAGAGGTGGTCGGTCTCGGGCGGGCCGTACACGGAGGGGCCGTACACCTGCCCGGTGTCGAGCAGGCCGGCCGCGGCGAGCATGCGGGGCGGGGCGAGCGGGAACGTCAGGTGCACCAGCAGGGCGGCGGCGGTGACGACGGCGAGGACGCGGCGGGACCGCACGTAGTGCGCGGGGCGCCGCAGGTAGAGCCAGATCAGGAAGGCCGCGGTGGCCGGGAAGTGGACGGTCGCGTAATAGGTGTTCGCGATGTGTATGAGCGTGTCGCCGTGCAGCAGCAGGTTCTGCACCGAGCCCTCGCCGGGCAGGTGGGCGGCTCGTTCCAGGTCCCACACGCGGTCGGCGTTGTGGAAGGCCTCGCCGGTGTGGCCCGTGGCGAGCTGCCGGCCCCACTTGTAGACGAGGAAGAGCCCTGCGACGAGCAGGAGCTCCCGGACGAGCGGAGGCCGCGCTGTCGCGTCGGTCTCCGCCCGGGCAGGCTCGGTGCGGGCATTCATTCCCCCGGCCCTTTCGCTGACGGTGGGTGGTGCTGGGTGGTGCTGGGTGGTGCGCAGTGGTGCTTGGTGGCGCTGGCTGAGCTGTCGGGCTCATGACTCCACGAGCTCGGCGAACTCATCGGTACGGCGGCGTACCGATACGCCAATGTACCGAAACGCAGCTGTACCGATACGCCACTGTACCGATACGGGCCCGTTCCGGTACAGTGGCGTATCGATAGACGTGCGACACACTGGAAACGCGGCCTCCGTCACCCCACGGGGTCGCCCCACCGGAGCGAGGAGAAGAGCCATGACGTCGCAGGCCGCGGACGGACCGGAGACGGTCGCCGCCTCGCGCCGCTCCAAGATCACGCCCGAGCGTGAGCGGGAGTTCTTCGACGCCGTGCTCGAACAGATCCGCGCCTGCGGCTACGACGCCGTCACCATGGAGGGCGTCGCCGCAAGCACGCGGTGCAGCAAGTCCACGCTCTACCGGCAGTGGGGGACCAAGCCCCAGTTCGTGGCGGCGGCCCTGCGGTCCAGCCGGCTCACGCGCTTCGACGGCATCGACACCGGCACGCTCGCCGACGACCTGCGCGAGGCCGCGCGGGCCGCGGGGGCGTGGTCGGCCAAGGACACGCGACTGTTCCAGGCGCTCGGGCACGCGGTGATGGAGGATCCGGAACTCAAGTGCGCCCTGCGTGAGGCGCTCATCGACCCCGAGATCGAGGCGTTGCGGCAGATCCTGAGGCGTGGGGTCCAGCGCGGGGAGGTCGCCGCCGACCATCCGGCGCTGGAGTACGTCCCCGCGCAGATCTTCGGCGTGCTGCGGGCGCGCCCCGTGCTGGAGGGCGAGGACGCCGACCCCGACTACCTCGTCCGTTTCGTGGAGGCCGCCGTGCTGCCGGCACTCGGCCTCACCTGAGACTCAGGCCGCCGTCCACGGGATGACTGGACGGTGACCTGTTCGCGCCGCACCGTGGGGACGGGGGCGGCGCGCACCCCCCGGCCGGGTGGGGTTCCCCTTGAGCGGAGGGGCGCCCCACCCGGCCGCTTTGTGTGCGGGGCGCGGTCGGGTGGGCGTCAGACGTCCTGGCCGTTGCCGCCGCCGGTGGACACCTTGATGCCCTTGGCGATCTCGTCGATCAGTGACTGCTTCTCACCGACGTCGACGCCGATGCGGACCACGACCATCTGCTGCGCCCTCACGGGCGACGGGAAGGCGAGCGACTCGACGTAGCCGTCGGCTCCCTTGCTCGTGATCGCCTTCCAGCGGACCAGGTAGCCCTTCTGTCCGGCCACGGTCACCGCCTTGGAGGCCAGCACCTCGTGCGAGGTGATCTCTCCGTAGCCCTTGCCGTACGACTCCTTGGCGTTCGCCTCGATGTCCGCCTTGGCGACCTCCTCGGCCGTGTCGCCCTTGGTGCCGTGCGCGAGGGCGGGAGCGGAGTACGCGCCTCCCTTCTGGCAGCTCTGGGAGGTGTCGGCGGGGCACTTGTACGTCTCGTCCGAGGCGACGTTCGCGCCCCAGCCGCTCTCCTGTCCGTACCAGCCGTCCGGGATGGGGATGCTGATCCCGTTCACGGCGTCGGTCACCGCCCCGCTGTCCACCTTTGGTGGCCCGGACTCGTCGGGTCCGGGCGACTCACCGCCGGAACCGCCGTCGCCGCCACCCGAACCGCCGTTGCCGCCGCCGGAGTCGCCGAAGGGGCCGCCCTGACCGCCGCCGGGCCCGCCCTGTCCGCCCGAGCCCTGCTGCGGGGAGTTGGCGCTGCCGCCGCCCGAGCCGTCGTTGGCGGTCAGCGCGTACACGCCGACACCGATGCTCGCGAGGACCACAGCGGCCACTCCCACGGCTATCCCGGTACGCAGCCGCCGCCGCCCGCCCGACTGCACCTGGCCGGGATAGCCCGGATGTGCCGGATACGCCGGATAAGCGCCCTCGGCCGAGAGCTGCTCCGGAGGACCCCATACGTCGGCCGACCCCGCGGGCCGGACCTGGTCCGTCCATGCCTTGCCGTCCCACCAGCGCTCGGTGGGCGGACCGTCACTTTGCCGGCCGGGGTCGGGGTACCAGCCGGGAGGAGTCACCTGCGTCATGAGCCCACCGTATGAGGTGTCGGTGAAAGCCGGATGAGAGGATCCGGCCCCGGGGTGCTCGGATTTCGGCCCGAATCAGTCCAGGACCAGCCGTACCGGCCGCTCCTTCGCGGGCGGCGGAAGCCGCAGTCCGTCCCGGCCCGGGGTGATCGAGCCGAGCACGCGCGCGTGCCGGGCGCCGGTGGCGGACGGCACGGTGCCGGGCAGTCCGTGCACGGTCAGGAAGCCCAGCACGGCGAAGGCGTACGCCTCCTTCGCGGCCGACGGCAGCCCCAACTCGTCCGACGTGCCCAGCGCCACCCCTGGCAGCCGCTGCCCGAGCATCCTCATCAGTACGGGATTGCGCGTCCCGCCGCCCGAGGCGATCACCTCCGTCGCACCCATCGCGCGCACGGCGTCGGCGACCGTCCGTGCCGTGAGCATGGTCAGCGTGGCGACGACGTCCTCGGCGGGCAGCGTCCCGAAACCGGCCAGCGCGTCCCGCAGATGGCCGAGGTGGAACAGCTCCTTGCCGGTCGTCTTGGGCGCGGGCAGCGCGTAGTACGGCTCCTCCAGCAGCCTCAGCAGCAGCGGCTCATGGACGCTGCCGCGACCGGCCAGCGCCCCGTCCACGTCGTACGCCAGCCGTCCGCCGCTGAACCCCCGTGCCGCGGCGTCGATCAGCGCGCAGCCCGGCCCGGTGTCGAAGGCGGTGCCGTCGGGCGCGGTGAGGTTGGCGATCCCGCCGACGTTGAGGGCGACGGGCGTGCCGGGCCGCCCGCGCAGCCACAGCAGGTCGACCAGGCTGACCAGCGGCGCGCCCTGTCCTCCTGCCGCGATGTCACGGGGCCGGAAGTCGGCGACCACGGGCAGCCCGGTCGCCTCGGCGATCCACGCGGGCTGCCCGAGCTGCAGCGTGCCGTGCACCTGTCCGTCCTCGGCCCAGTGGTACACGGTCTGCCCGTGCGAGGCGACCAACTCGGCCCGCCCATCGCACAGTTCATGATCCGCCCGCACCGCGGCCGCGGCGAAGGCCTGCCCGATCCGCGTATCCAGCCGACACACGTCCGCCATCGAGGCCACCCCCGGAGGCAGCACCTCCGCAAGAGCCTCCCGCAACGCCTCGTCATAGCCCTCGCTCACCAGCCCCCGCGCCTTGAGCACCAGGCTGTCGCCGACGAGGTTCAGGTCGGCGGCTGCGGCGTCGATGGCGTCGTGGGACGTGCCCGACATGAGGCCGATCACCCGCATTCGATCAGCTCGCCTTCCGGTTCCGCTTCGATGTCTTGGCCGGCGTGCGGTGTCCGCCGGGCAGGCGGTCGCGCAGTTCGCTGTCCGTCCGGAGAGGTGCTGCCGCGGGTGCGTGGCGCGACGCTTCGGCATGAGCCATGTTCACCAGCCCTCGCGCCTGCCGATCACCCGCATTCGATCAGCTCGCCTTCCGATTCGGTTCCTTGACCGGGGCTTTCGGCTTCTGGGTCTGGGCCTTCGGCCCCGCGGTCAGCGCGAGGACACTCACCGCGCAGGTCGCGGCAGCGTAGTACGCCGGGATGTCCAGGTTGCCGGTGCGTTCGATCGTCTCCGTGATGATGAGCCCGGCGCAGCCCGAGAACACCGCATTGGACAGGGCGTAGGCGAGTCCCAGCCCCGTGTAGCGCACGTTGGTCGGGAACAGCTCCGCGAGCATGGCCGGACCGGGGCCCGCCATCAGCCCGACCACGGCACCCGCGCCGCACACCGCCGCACCCTTCACGGTGAGGGAAACGCCCGGGTCCTGGAGAAGGTTGAGCAGCGGCACCGCGAGGACCACCACCAGCACTGCCCCCGTCAGCATCACCGGCCGCCGCCCGTACCGGTCGCTGAGCCATCCCGCCGGCACGATCATCGCCGCGAAACCGAGGTTGGCCAGCACCGTGGCGATCAGCGCCTGCTGGAAGGTCGCGTCCAGCGTGGACTGCAGGTACGACGGCAGTACGACCAGGAACGTGTACCCGGCCGCCGCCCACCCCATGATCCGCCCGGCGCCCAGCGCGATCGCCCCCGCGACCTCACGCCCCGGCGGCCGCTCGGCCTCCCGCTCCTCCCGGAACGCCGGCGTCTCGTCCAGCCTCAGCCGCAGCCACAGTGCACCCAGCCCCAGCGGCAACGTCAGCAGGAACGGCAACCGCCAGCCCCAGTGGCCCAGTTGGCCCTCGGTCAGCACAGTGGCCAGCAGCGCCGCCACCCCCGCGCCGCCCAACAGCCCCAGCGCCACCGTGAACGACTGCCACGACCCGTACAGACCGCGCCGCCCGGGTGGCGCGAACTCGGTCATCACCGACACCGCGCCCCCGAACTCCCCGCCCGCGGACAGCCCTTGCAGCACCCTCAGGAACGTCAGCAGCCACGGCGCGAGGGCGCCGACCGTGTCGTACGTGGGCAGCGCGCCGATCAGCGTCGTCGCCCCGGTCATCAGTGTGATCACCAGGATCAGCACCGGTCGCCGGCCGATCCGGTCGCCGAGCCGCCCGAACAGGGCCGCTCCGACCGGCCGGAAGAAGAACGCCAGCGCGAACGACGCATACGTCCGCACCAGAGCCTCGACCTCGCTGCCGCCCTCCGGCGTGAAGAAGCGCGCCGCGATGATCGTCGCGAAGTACCCGTAGACCCCGAACTCGTACCACTCGATGAGGTTGCCGACCGAACCCGCGACCAGGGCCTTGCGGGATCGGACCGTGCCGCGGTCGGAAGCAGTCAGCGTCATGTCCGCCCCTTCGAACGTCGATGGAATGGCCTATTTTTGACTGTCAGTCAGTTCTGCCGGGGCAGGTCGCGGTCCTCTCGCGTCGCCCGCGCGCACCGACTGTCACCCTTCACGGCAACAGCTGCCCGGACCCGCCTCCACTTAGGCAATCCGACGGCTACGCTCGAGGTCTGTACGTCGTTCGGGCGACTTGGGGAGGGAGCGGGATGACGGAGGTACGGCCCACACAGGCCGCCTCGGCCTCCCTGTGGGAGCGCGACGAGGAACTCGCCGCCTTCGAGGGGGCGCTCGACACCCTGTGCGCAGAGAAGTCCTCGTCGGGCAGCCTCCTGGTGCTCCGGGGCGAGGCGGGACTCGGCAAGACCGCGCTGCTGGCCGAAACACGCCGCATCGCCGAGGCCCGCGGCTGCACGGTGTGGTCCGCCCGCGGCAGCGAGACCCTGAGCTCCGTCCCCTTCAACGTCGTACGGCAGCTGATGCAGCCCGCTCTGTTGTCGCTGATGCCGGAGGAGGCGCGCGAGTACCTCGGCGACTGGTACGACATCGCCGGACCCGCCCTCGGCATCACGGACCCCGGCGAGCGGCAGGCCGACCCGCAGGGCGTGTGCGACGGCCTGGTGGCCGCCGTACGCCGGCTGGCCCGGCGCGACTGGCCGCTGGTGCTGCTGATCGACGACGCCCACTGGGCCGACCAGGAGACCCTGCGCTGGCTCGCCGCCTTCGCCGAACGCCTCGGCGAACAGAACGTCCTGGTCGTGGTGGCCCGCCGCCCCGGCGAGGTCAGCGGCGACAGCGCCCGGCACCTCGACGCGGTCGCCGCCGCGGGCAGCTCCGTCGCCACCCTGAGCGCCCTCACCCCGGACGCGACCGCCGGTCTCACCCGCGCCACCCTCGGCCCGCACGCCGACGCCCCGTTCTGCCGCGAGGTCTGGGCGGTCACCGGCGGCAACCCGTACGAGACCGTCGAACTCCTCGCCAAGGTGCAGGACAGCGAGTTCGAGCCGACCGAGGCCGCGGCCGCCGAGCTGCGTGCCCTGAACCGCGCGGCACGCGGCGGCGGCCTCGTCGCCCGCCTGGAGACACTCGGCATCGAAGCCACCCGCTTCGCCTGGGCGGCCGCCATCCTCGGCACCGGCATCTCCGTCGACCTGGTGGCCGAGCTCGCCACCATGAGCCTCGACGACGCCGTGCGCTGCGCCGCCCTCCTGCGCACCGCCCGCATCCTCACCGAGCCCGACCCGGCGGGTGCCCGACCGGGCGACGGGGAGCTGGAGTTCGTCCACCCCCTCATCGCCTCCGCCGTCTACAACTCCATCCCCGATGCCCTGCGCACCGCGATGCACGGCATCGCCGCCCGCGTCGTCACCGACAACGGCCGGGGCGCCGCGGTCGCCGCCCGGCACCTCCTCGAGGTCCACCCGGACAGTGACGAGGAACTCGTCGAGCAGCTGCGCGAGGCCGCCCGCGAACACCTCGCCGTCGGCGCCCCCGACGCGGCCCGCCGCTGTCTGGAGCGGGCCCTGCTGGAACCGCCCCTGCCCGAGGTCCACGCGCGCGTCCTCCACGAACTGGGCGGCGCCACCCTCCTCACCGCGCCCGCCACCACCATCGACCACCTCCAGACCGCCCTGGCCATGCCCGGTCTCGACGGCGACGAACGCGTCGACGCCGTCTACCGGCTCTCCCAGGCCCTGCTCCACAACGACCAGCTGGAGGAGGCCGTCCGCACCGTCGAGGCGGAAGCCGCCCGGCACCGGGCCGGCCCCGCCAGACTGAGGCTGCAGGCGGTGCAGTTCATGTGGGAGGGCATCCACGCGGGCGAGGCGGCCTACCCCGGGCGCTCGACGCGTCTCGCCGAACTCGCCGCCACCTGCACCGGTCGCGACAACTCCGAGCGTGCCCTGCTCATCCTGCGCGGCTTCGACGCCATGGCCCGCGGTGAGAACGCCGAGGAGGTCGCCGAACTGTGCGACCGCGCCCTCGTCAACGGCCGCCTCGCCCCCGGACTCGGGTGGACCGACCCGGAGTGGGGCATCGAGCTGCTGATGATGCTGGCCAACTCCTACGCCTTCACCGACCGCCTCGACCGCGCGGAGTCCCTCTACAACGAGGCCCTGCGCGCGTACGAGTCCGCCGGCTGGAGCGGCGGCCACCTCGCCCTGGCCCACGCCTACGTCGGCGTCGGGCACCGCAGGCGCGGCCGGCTCCGCGAGGCGGAGGCGTCCCTGCGCAAGTCGCTTGCGCTCGCCGAGCGCGTCGGCCGTCGACTGCCCCTGCACTGGTCGGCGACCTGCAACCTCGTCGACACGCTGCTCGCCCGCGGCCATGTCCAGGAGGCCTGGGAGCTCGCCGAGGAGCACGGCTTCGCCCCGCCGTACCCGACTACCATCGTGCTGCCGGACCCGCGCTCGGTCCGCGGCCGGCTGCTCCTGGCCGTCGGTCGCACGAAGGACGGCATCAACGAACTGGAGGCCGCGGAGAAGGCGGCCGCCGTGCGCGGCCACAACAACCCGGTCCTGGTGCCCTGGGCCGTCGACCTGGCCCGTGCTCTCGCCAACGAGGACCCGGAGCGGGCCGCCCGGCTGGCCACCGACGTCCGCCGGCACGCCGAGCGCCTCGGCACCGACACCGCCATCGGCGAGGCCCTGCGGTGCGCCGCCGCCCTGGAGACCGGCCAGCGCGCGGTACGCCTGGCCGAACAGGCCGTCACCTATCTGGAGGCCTCGCCCTGCCAGTACGAACACGCCGCCGCCCGGGTCGAGTACGGCATCGCCGCACGCTCGTCGGCGGAGCTTCGGCGCGGGCTGACGCTGGCGCGGTCGTGCGGCGCGGACGGACTGGTGCTCCAGGCGGAGGCGGCGCCGGCCGCGGGAGTGGTGTGACGGCTCAGAGGTTCAGCAGCTGACCGGTGACGGTCGCCAGCCGCTCGCGGACGCCGGGGTCGTACGTCCGCTCATGGGCCCGCGCCCGGGACGTCCCGTCGAAGTAGCCGCCCGTGCCCAGGTCCCGGGTGGCGAGGGCCAGGACGCCCGGGGCGCCGTCCGCGACGGCGTGCCGGGGTGTGAAGCCGCCGTCGCGGACCATCGCCGTGTCCATGTGGGTCGCCGGGTGCAGCACGTTGACCGCGACACCCGTGCCGGCGAGTTGATCGGCGAGGGTGAACGTGTGCGCCGCGAGGGCGAACTTGCTGCGGCAGTACGCCGAGAGTCCGTCGTAGCCACGGGTCAGCTCGGGGTCGTCGAAGTCGACGGGTTCCTGACCGGCCGAGCCGACGTTCACGATCCGCGCGGGCGTGTTGGCGAGCAGCACGGGGAGCAGGGCGCGGGTCAGGGCGACCGGCGCCAAGTAGTTGACCGCGAGGCGCAGTTCGTGCCCGTCCGCGCCGATCTCCCGTTCGGACCTGCGTGGCCCGGCGCCCACCGCCGCGTTGTTGATCAGCACGTCGAGCTCGGGATGGGCCCCGGCGACATGGGCAGCCAGCTCCCGCACCTGCCCCAGCGAGGCCAGATCCACGACGAACCCCTCGGCCTCGCCGTCGGCCCGCAGCTCCTCGACAAGCCGGCGCGTACGGTCCACGTCCCGCCCGTGCGCGAGGACGCGGTGCCCGGAGCGGACCAGCTCGGCGGCGACGTAGCGGCCGAGACCCGAGGTGGCGCCCGTGATCAGAATCGTGGACATGTCTCCACCGTAGGCACGGCGTGCGGGCATGTGCGAGCTGCCGCTGGAGGTACGACCGCCAAGGTCACCCTGCTCTCACCGCGCCGTACCCGCGTCCGGCTCCGCCTCCTCGGCCAGCACCCGCTGGGCCGCCGCGAACGCCGAGTTCGCCGCCGGAACCCCGCAGTACACGGCCGTCTGCAGGAGTACGGCCCCGATCTCCTCCGGCGTCAGCCCGTTGCGCCGGGCCGCCCGGACATGCATGGCCAGCTCGTCGTAGTGGCCGTGCGCGACCAGCGCCGTGAGGGTGATCATGCTGCGCTCGCGGCGGCTGAGCGTCGGGTCGGTCCAGATCTCGCCCCAGGCGTAGCGCGAGATGAAGTCCTGGAAGCGGGCGGTGAACGGCGTCTGCCGGGCCTGCGCACGGTCGACGTGCGCGTCCCCGAGCACCTCGCGCCGCACCTCCATGCCTCGCTTGGCGCCGCCCCCGAAGTGCGCCCGCAGCGCTGTCAGCACTGCCTCGGGGCACTGCGCGGGTGCCAGATGCGAGGCGCCCGGGAGTTCCACGAGCGTGGCACGCGGCACGGCGTCCGCGATCTCCCTCAGATGCGCGGGCGGAGTCGCGGGGTCCTCGCGGCCGGCGATCAGCAGCGTGGGGGAGGAGATCTCGGCCAGCCGGTCGCGCAGGTCGAAGGCGGCGAGCGCATCACAGCAGGCGGCGTACGCACCCGGGTCGGCGTCCCGGTGGTCCCGCACCAGCTCCGGCACGGTGAACCCGGGCGTGAACCAGCGGTCGTTCGCGCCCTCGGCGAGCCCCGCCAGCCCTTCGCGCCGCACCAGCGCGGCCCGTTCCTCCCACGGCCTGGAGCCGTTGAAGTGGGCCGACGAACAGATCACGGCAAGCGAGGAGACCCGTTCGGGACGGTGCACGGCCAGGTGCAGCCCGACCGCACCCCCGAGCGACACCCCGGCGTACGCGAACCGCTCGATCCCGAGCGAGTCGGCGAGCGCGAGCACCAGGCCGGCGAGGTCACCGACCGTCGCGCCCGCGCCGATGAGGTCGGCCGCCGAACCCCCGTGCCCCGGCAGATCCCAGCGGACCACCCGATGACCGGCCGACAGCTCGGGCGCGACCTTGTCCCACAGGGCGTACGAGGTGCCGAGCGAGGCTCCCAGCAGCAGCGGGGGAGCGGAAGTGGGCCCTTCGGCACGGTGGTTGAGGAGTTTCTCGGTCAACGTCGCTCCAGAGCGCGGTCGGTGAGGGCTCCGGCGGAGCCGGTGTAGTGGGTGGGGTCGAGGTCGACGTCCGCCAGCTCCGGCGCCTGGTCGAGCGGGCGGCCCTCGGACGCCAGCCGGGTGAGGAGTTCCTTGGCGCGGGCCCGCCCCAGCACGGGGGCGAGCTCGACGGACAGCCGCTCCGAGATGATCAACCCGTGGGTGAGATCCAGGTGTTCGCGCATGACCTCGGCTTCGACCCGCAGTCCCTCGGTCAGCTCGACGGCATCCCGTGCGGCCCCGCCGACCAGCCGCAGCAGGTCCCTGAGCGGTTCCCACTCGGCGTGCCAGGCCCCGGCCGGCCGCTCGTCCTGCGCCGCCAGCGAGCCGTACAGCGTGGCCGCGAGCTGGGGCGCCCGCCGTGCCGCGGAGGCGATGAGGGTGGACCGTACCGGATTCGACTTGTGCGGCATGGCGGACGAGCCCCCGCCGCTGCCCTCCGCCACTTCCGCGATCTCGGTGCGGGAGAGGGTGAGGACGTCCGCGGCGAGCTTGCCGAGCGCCCCCGCCGTGAAGGCGAGGCATCCGGCGAGATCGGCGACGGGCGTGCGCAGGGTGTGCCAGGGCAGGTCGGGTGCCCGCAGGCCGAGTTCGCGGGCGTACGCCGCCGGCAATGCGGTCGGATCGCTCGCGCCGTACGCCTCGAAGGCCGCCAACGTCCCGGCGGCGCCGCCGAGTTGGACCGGCAGCGAGTTCCGTACGGCATTCACCCGGTCCCGTGCGTCCAGCACCAGCGACCGCCATCCGGCCGCCTTGAGCCCGAACGTCGTCGGTACGGCGTGCTGGGTGAGGGTCCGCCCGGGCATCGCGGTGTCGCGGTGCTCGGCGGCCAGCCGGGCCAGGGCCCGCTGGGTGCGGTCGAGGTCGGCCGGCACCAGGTCCAGGGTGCGTGCCGCGACCAGCATCGTCGCCGTGTCCAGGATGTCCTGGCTGGTGGCACCCCGGTGGACGTACGGGCCGTACTCCTCGCCGACCGCCCTGGTCAGGTCGGCGACCAGCGGGATGACCGGGTTGCCGCCCCTGCGGGCACGCTCGGCGAGGGACCGTACGTCGAAACGGGCCGCCTGGGCCGCCTCCGTGACCGCTCGCGCCGCCTCGGCCGGGGCCGTCCCCAGCGCGGCCTGTGCCCGCGTCAGCGCGGCCTCGGCGTCCAACAACGCCTGGAGATAGGCGCTGTCACCGGTCGCGGAGGCGGCGGGGGAGCCTGTCCACCCGGGCGCGAGCAGGCCGGTGTCGGTATCGGGAGAAGTCACTGGTACTCCAGGAAGACCGTCTCGCCTTCGCCCTGAAGGCGGATGTCGAAACGGTATGTCCCATCACGCTGCTCCCGTGCGATCAGCGTGTCGCGCCGCTCCTCCGGTACCCGGGAGAGCAACGCATCGGCGGCGAGAGCCGCCGCGTCGCCCGGCAGGTAGATCCGGGTGTACAGGTGCACCAGCAGGCCGCGCGCGAAGACGCACACGCTGAGGTACGGGGCGCTGTGCCCACGGGAGCCCGGCCGCAGCGTCCGCGCGGTCCAGTGCCCGTTGGCGTCGGTCTGGATGCGGCCCCAGCCCGTGAACTCCACGCCGTTGCGGCCCAGATACCCGCCGCTCGCCGGGTCGCGCCGGATCGAGCCGTCGACCTGCGGGATGTTCCCGTCCGGGTCGGCGCCCCACAACTCCACGAAGGCGTCCGGCAGCGGATTGCCCTCGCCGTCGGTGATGTAGCCCTGGAGGGCGATCGTGTCCGGGTGGCCGATCGGGGCGATGTCGCCGCCGCCGGGGAAGGGCAGGGCGTGGCCGTAGAAGGGGCCGACGGTGTGCGACGGGGTCGGGAGCACGGTCTCGGGACGGCTCGTGTCGATCTTCGTCATGGCAGGTCAGCGTCCCTCTTCGATCCAGGTGGCGTTCGGTCCGTCGAGGACGATGTCCCAGTGGTAGCCCATCGAGAACTCCGGCACCGACAGGCCGTGGTCGTAGGTGGCGACCAGCCGCTGGCGGGCCGCGTCGTCCGTCACCGACTGGATGATCGGGTCGTACGGGAACAGCGGGTCGCTCGGGAAGTACATCTGCGTCACCAGCCGCTGCGTGAACGCCGTGCCGAACAGCGAGAAGTGGATGTGGGCCGGCCGCCAGGCGTTGACGTGCTGACGCCACGGGTAGGGGCCCGGCTGGACGGTGGTGAAGCGGTAGAAGCCCCTGTCGTCGGTGAGGGTGCGGCCGACGCCCGTGAAGTTCGGATCCAGCGGGGCGTCGTGCTGCTCGCGCTGGTGGGCGTAGCGGCCGGCCGAGTTGGCCTGCCAGATCTCGATGAGCTGGCCGCGGATGGGACGGCCGTCGCGGTCGAGGAGCCGGCCCTCGACGGTGATGCGCTCGCCGATCGGCTCACCCGTGTGCTGCCGGGTCAGGTCGTTGTCGATCTCGGTGATGTCCCGCTCGCCGAAGGCGGGGGAGTGCAGCTCCACCAGCTCCGGGTCCTTGCTGACGTCGATCGTGACCGGCGGCTGCTTGGGATGGCGCAGGACGGAGGAGCGGTAGGGGGTGTAGTCGCGGCGCGGGTGGTGCTCGACGGGGGCTCCGTCGGCGATCCGCTTCTCGTACGCGGCGTGCTCGGCCGCGATCTCCCGGTCGATGTCGTGCTGGGTGAGAGTCATGGGGATCCTGCGTTTCGTCAACGTTCGAGGACTAGGGCGAGGCCTTGGCCCACGCCGATGCAGAGGGTGGCGACGCCGACTCCACTGCCCTTCCGGGCGAGCTGGTGGGCGACGGTGCCGGCGAGGCGGGCGCCGGACGCGCCGAGCGGATGGCCGAGGGCGATGGCGCCGCCCTGCGGGTTGAGGATCGCCGGGTCGAAGTCGGGCCACTCGGCGACACAGCCCAGCACCTGGGCGGCGAAGGCCTCGTTCAGCTCCAGCACGGACAGGTCGCCGAACCCCCTGCCCGCCTTGGCCAGCGTGCGGTTGACGGCCTCGACGGGGGCGAGCCCGAAGTAGTCCGGGTCCAGGGCGTTGACGCCGGTCGCGGAGATCCGCGCGAGCGGCTCACGGCCTGTGGCCCGCAGGCCGTCCTCGCCGACGAGGAGCAGCGCGGCGGCGCCGTCGTTCAGCGGGGAGGCGTTGCCCGCGGTGACGGTCCCCTCGGAGGTGCGGAAGGACGGCTTGAGCTTCGCCATCGCCGCCAGGGACGCATCCGGCCGTACGCACTCGTCGGCACCGAAGACGACCGGGTCGCCCTTGCGCTGCGGGATGCTCACCGGCGCGAGCTCGGCGTCGAAGAGGCCCTCGGACTGCGCCCGGGCAGCCTTCTGATGGCTGTGCAGGGCGAACTCGTCCTGCTGCTCCCGGCTGATCTTGTGCTTCTCGGCGATCAGCTCGGCCGACTCGCCCAGCGGGATCGTCCACTGCGGTGCCATCCGCGGGTTGACCATGCGCCAGCCCAGGGTGGTCGAGAACAGCTCGGTGTGGGCGGCCGGGAAGGGCTTGTCGGACTTGGGCAGCACGTACGGCGCCCGGGTCATCGACTCCACACCGCCGGCCACGACGATGGAGGCGTCCCCGACCGCGATGGCGCGGGCCGCCTGGATGACCGCTTCGAGGCCCGACGCGCACAGCCGGTTGACCGTCACGCCGGGCACGGAGGTGGGCAGGCCGGCCAGGAGTGCGGCCATGCGGCCGACGTTGCGGTTCTCCTCCCCGGCGCCGTTGGCGTTGCCGAAGTACACGTCCTCGATCCGGGACGGGTCCAAGTCGGGCGTACGGCCCATGAGTTCACGGATGGCGTGGGCGGCCAGGTCGTCCGGGCGGACGGATGCGAGGGCGCCGTTGTAGCGGCCGATCGGGGTGCGGACCGCGTCGACGAGGTAGACGGTGTTCACAGCAGACTCTCCGCGACGGTGAGTTTTGCGTCGGTGCCGGCGATGATCTCGTCGACGGTGACACCCGGCGCGGTCTCGACGAGCAGGAGACCGTCCGCTGTCACGTCGAGCACGCCGAGGTCGGTGATGATCCGGTTCACACAGCCCCTGCCCGTGAGCGGCAGGGCGCACTCGGCGAGGATCTTGGGGCTGCCGTCCTTGGCGGTGTGGGTCATCACCACGATGACGGTGCGGGCCCCGTGCACGAGGTCCATCGCACCGCCGATCCCGGTGATCATCTTGCCGGGGATCGCCCAGTTCGCCAGGTCACCGGTGGCGGAGACCTGCATGGCGCCGAGCACGGCGACATCGATGTGCCCGCCGCGGATCATCGAGAACGACAGTGCCGAGTCGAAGTAGGACGCGCCCGGCAGGACCGTCACGGTCTCCTTGCCGGCGTTGATCAGATCCGGGTCGACCTGGTCCTCGGTCGGGTACGGGCCGGTGCCCAGGATGCCGTTCTCGGACTCAAGGATCACCTCGACGCCGGGCGGCAGATAGTTAGGGATCAGGGTCGGCAGTCCGATGCCGAGGTTGACGTACTGGCCGTCCTGAAGTTCGCGAGCGGCCCGAGCGGCCATCTCTTCCCGCGTCCACGCCATGGCTAGCTCACCGTCCCGTCCGCCAGCAGCGCGGAAACCGTGCGCCGTTCGATCTGCTTGTCGGCCGCCTGCTCAGGGGTGAGCGCCACGACCCGCTGGACGAAGATGCCCGGCAGATGCACCGCGTCCGGATCGATCTCGCCCGGCTCCACGAGTTCCTCCACCTCGGCGATCGTCACCCGCCCGGCCATCGCGGCCAGCGGGTTGAAGTTCCGGGAGGACTTGTTGAACACCAGGTTCCCGTGCCGGTCGCCCTTCCACGCCCGCACCAGGGCGAAGTCGGTGCGGATTCCGCGCTCCATGACGTACTCGGTGCCGTCGAACTCCCGCACCTCCTTCGGCGGCGAGGCGAGCGCGACCCCGCCGGAGCCGTCGTAGCGCCAGGGCAGCCCGCCGTCGGCGACCTGCGTGCCCACCCCGGCCGGCGTGTAGAACGCGGGGATCCCGGCCCCGCCGGCCCGCAGCCGCTCGGCCAGCGTGCCCTGCGGGATCATCTCGACCTCCAGCTCACCGCCCAGGTACTGGCGGGCGAACTCCTTGTTCGCGCCGATGTACGAGCCGGTCACCCGGGCGATCCGGCCCGCCGACAGCAGCACCGCAAGCCCCGACTCCATCGCCCCGCAGTTGTTGGAGACCACCGACAGGCCGCCCACCCCGCGCTCGTACAGCGCCTGGATCAGCACGTTCGGCACACCGCTCAGCCCGAAGCCACCCACCGCGAGCGACGCGCCGTCACCCACATCGGCCACCGCCCCCAGGGCCGTGGCGACCACCTTGTCCATCCGAGAAGCCCCATCTCTTCCGAGCGCTCAGCACCCGAGTTAGTCAGCGCACTGAGTATTACCGCGAGGTTGCCTCTCACGCTGCCATCGGAGGGGGAAGCCGTCAAGAGCTTGGTAAATGCGAACGTCATGGGGTTCGCGGCCCGAGGACAGTCGAGTGAGGGTCCGGTATTGTTCAGTGCACCGACGATTACGACCAGGGGAGCGCGCATGGCCGCCGTGGACCTCACCACCCACCCCGGGCATCTGGCCCGGCGGCTCCAGCAGGCGCACTACCTGCTCTGGAACACCATGGTCTCCGAGGAGATCACCTCGCCCCAGTTCGCCGTCCTCAACACGCTCGTCGCCGAGCCGGGCCTGGACCAGCGGACGGTGGGGGAGCGGGTCGGGCTCGACCGGTCCACGATCGCCGAGGTGATCAGCCGGCTCGGCCGCCGGGGGCTGCTCGACAAGGTCCGCGACCCCCAGGACGGCCGGCGCTTCCTGCTGCGCCTCACCGACGAGGGCGTGCGCACGCACAAGAAGCTGACCGTGCGCACGGCCCGGATGAACCAGGTCTTCCTGGCCCCGCTCTCCACGGACGAGCAGGCACTCTTCTTCGACCTGATCCGCCGCGTCGCGGACGCGGCCGAGGGGCTCCGCAATCCGGCGGAACCCCTCGTCGCACACCCCTGATCCGCGCCTGTGCACCTTCGGATGCTCAGGGCGCCTTCGCGAACACCACCCACACCTGGCCGTCCCGGAAGGTCATCCGCTTGCCGGCGCCGGTCGTGAACGTCGTGCCGTCCGTGGCCTTGGGACGCTTCCAGTCGACGTCGTAGGCGCGCCCGTCGCGCAGCACCCTCGCCTTGCCCGAGCCGACCGTCTCGGTGTACGGCGTGTAGTGGCCGAGCTTGTCGTGGAAGTCGGACTTGCGCACCTTCACGTACTGCACGACGACCGTGGCTGCCGCCACCCGCTTGCCGTCCGATGTCGTGGCGGCCGTGCCGTCCATGTCGACCAGCCAGCGGTTCTGGCTGCTGGACCAGGTGAACGTGTACTTGGCCAGTGTGTATCGCACCGTCTGCGAGGCCGTGGCCTTGCCGCCCGCCGGGGCGGCGCCGAAGCGGAAGCCGGTCGTCAGGGCGTCCTTGCCCGGCGCGGCGGGCATCAGCCGCTGGGGCCGCAGGAAGAGGTTGTGCGGCGCGGGCCGGCCCTTGCCGCGGAAGTACGCGCCGTCCGCCTTCTCGGGCGGCGCCGCCTGCACGGAGGCCTTGTCGATCAGCGGCATGAGCTTGCCCTGCGCCCCGGAGAAGGCGAGCATCGGCTTGTTGAACTGCGCCAGCAGCTCCAGGTCGGACTCGCGTGCGCTGCGCACCGGCCCGACGGCCTTCGGCAGCTTCGTCGCGTACACCGCCATCAGGCGGCTCAGCCCGCCCTCGACCGGCTCGACGTACACGATGTCCGCGGCGCTCAGGCCCGTATGGGGCCGGGCGGCGCGGGCATTGTCGATCTTCACGGCGAGTACCGTCGGGCTCTTCGCCCGGCTCTCGCCCTCGCTCGGCGTCGACGCACGCGACCGTCCGCGGCTGTCGTCGCCCGGTCCGCCGGACGCCGTGCACGCCGACGCCAGCGAAGCCGCCATCGCGGCGGCCAGCAGCCCCGCCATGGTCGTGGCGCGTCTGGAGCGCGCCCCTCGTTGTCTGCCCACCGTTGCCACCCGCACCCACCCACCCAGCCTATGTGTCATCAATAGTGCGCTTATCTGTTCATAGGTGGCATACCCGATCAGCTGGGACTGCCCGCACCAATCCGCCGATCGGCCCTGACGCGGCCAGCCGGTCGGCGTACGCCGCGCACAGCCGGCTCGCGGACGGGTCACCGGCCCGCCCGAACGGTTCGGCGGGGGAGCACGGGGGTACCCGGCCGGGACCGCAGAAGCGAACGCGCACATGTGACGGAGGGAGCGCGGGCGATGAGGGCAGTGACCTGGCAGGGCAAGCGGGACGTGCGCGTGGAGAACGTGCCCGATCCGACCATCCAGGAGCCGACGGACGCGGTCATCCGCATCACGTCCACCGGACTGTGCGGCTCCGACCTGCACCTGTACGAGGTGCTCACGCCGTTCATGACGCCGGGCGACATCCTCGGCCACGAACCGATGGGCATCGTCGAGGAGGTCGGAGCCGGGGTCCCGGACCTACAGGCGGGGGACCGGGTCGTGGTGCCGTTCCAGATCGCCTGCGGCAACTGCTGGATGTGCCTGACCGGCCTGCCGACCCAGTGCGAGACCACCCAGGTCACCGGCGAGGGCATGGGCGCCGCCCTGTTCGGCTACACCCGCCTGTACGGCGCGGTGCCGGGTGCCCAGGCCGAGTATCTGCGGGTCCCGCAGGCGCAGTTCGGTCCGATCAAGGTCCCGGAGGGCCCGCCCGACGACCGGTTCGTCTACCTGTCCGACGTACTGCCCACCGCCTGGCAGGCGGTCCGCTACGCCGAGGTCCCGAAGGGCGGCAGCGTCGCCGTGCTCGGCCTCGGCCCCATCGGCGACATGGCCTGCCGGGTCGCCCAGGTCCAGGGCGCCGAGCGGGTGTTCGGCGTCGACCTGGTGCCCGAGCGGCTGCGCAGGGCACGCGAGCGCGGAGTCGAGACCTTCGACCTCAGGAGCTTCCACGACGAGAAGGAGCTGGTCGCAGCCATCCGCGACGAGACCGACGGCCGCGGCCCCGACGCCGTCATCGACGCGGTCGGCACCGAGGCCCACGGCAGCGCCGCCGCCCGGCTGGCCCAGCAGGCCTCCGCGATGCTGCCGCGCAAGCTGAGCGGCCCGCTCGCCGAACGCTTCAGCATCGACCGGCTCGCCGCCCTCTACACGGCCATCGACCTGGTGCGGCGCGGCGGCACCATCTCCCTGTCCGGCGTGTACGGCGGCACCGCGGACCCGATACCGCTGCTCACCCTGTTCGACAAGCAGGTCCAGATCCGGATGGGCCAGGCCAACGTGCGCCGCTGGAGCGACGACATCCTGCCGTACCTGACGGACGAGGACCCGCTGGGCGTCGACGACTTCGCCACCCATCGCGTGCCGCTGAGCGAGGCCCCGCACGCGTACGAGATGTTCCAGCGCAAGCAGGACGGCGCGGTCAAGGTGCTGATGCAGCCGTGATTCCGGCTCGCGCCGCTCGTCAGGCCTGCGGCGCGAAGATCTCCGCCAGGTCGTAGCTCACCGGCTCCTCCAGCTGCGCGTACGTGCAGCTCTCAGGCGTGCGGTCCGGGCGCCAGCGGCGGAAGCGGGCCGTGTGCCGGAAGCGGACCCCGTTCTCCATGTGGTCGTACGCCACCTCGGCCACCCACTCCGGCCTGAGCGGCACCCAGGACAGATCCTTCTTGCCCGACCAGCGGCTCGGCGCGCCAGGCAGCCGCGCCGACTCGTGGGCCGCCTCGTCGGCCCAGGCCGCCCAGGGATGCCCCGCGGCATCCGCCATGCGCAGCGGCTCCAGCTCCTCGACCAGCTCGGCACGCCGCTGCATGGAGAACGCGGCCGACACGCCCACGTGCTGGAGAACGCCCTGGTCGTTGTGGAGGCCGAGCAGCAGGGAGCCCACGACCGGGCCGCTCTTGTGGAGGCGGTAGCCCGCCACGACGACGTCCGCCGTCCGCTCGTGCTTGATCTTGAACATGGCCCGCTCGTTCTGGAGATAGCGCAGCGTGAGGGGCTTGGCGATGACACCGTCCAGACCCGCCCCCTCGTACTGCTCGAACCACCCCTGGGCCGTGTCGACGTCGGTGGTCGCCGGCGCCACATGCACCGGCGCCGTCACCCCGGACAACGCCGTCGTGAGCATCGCCCGCCGGTCCGCGAGCGGCACCTCAAGGAGTGACTGGTCCGCCAGCGCCAGCAGGTCGAAGGCCACGAACGACGCCGGCGTCCGCTCGGCCAGCGTCCGCACCCGGGAGTCGGCCGGGTGGATGCGCTCGGTGAGCGCGTCGAAGTCCAGCCGCCCCTCCCGCGCGATGACGATCTCCCCGTCCAGCACGCACCGCTCCGGCAGTCGCTCCTTCAGCGCCGCCACCAGCTCGGGAAAGTACCTGGTCAGGGGCTTACCGGTGCGGCTGCCGAGCTCCACCTCGTCCCGGTCGCGGAACACGATCGCCCGGAAACCGTCCCACTTCGCCTCGTACTGCATGCCCGGCGGGATCTTCGCCACCGACTTGGCGAGCATCGGCTTCACGGGCGGCATCACCGGCAGGTCCATGGGGACGATTCTGCTCGCATCCGGCTGCCGCCGCCCGGTGTGCGCGCCCTGCGCGGTGCGCCTACCGTGTCTCGCATGGGCGAAGCGGTGGAACTGGAAGCGGGCGGCCGGACCGTGCGCCTGTCCAACCCGGGCAAGATCTTCTTCCCGGAGCGCGGCTTCACCAAGCTGGACCTCGCCCGCTACTACATCGCCGTCGGCCCGGGCATCCTGCGCGCCCTGCGCAACCGGCCCACCACCCTGGAGCGCTACCCGGACGGCGTGACCGGCGAGTGGTTCTACCAGAAACGGGCGCCCAAGAGCATGCCCGACTGGATCCCCACCGCCCACATCACCTTCCCCAGCGGCCGCAGCGCCGACGAGATGTGCCCCACCGAGGAGGCCGCGGTCCTGTGGGCCGCCCAGTACGGCACGCTCACCTTCCATCCCTGGCCGGTCCGCCGCGACGACGTCGACAGCCCCGACGAACTGCGCATCGACCTCGACCCGCAGCCCGGCACCGACTTCGACGACGCCGCCCGCGCCGCGCATGAACTGCGCGCCGTACTGCACGAGTTCGGCGGCCTGCGCGGCTGGCCCAAGACCTCCGGCGGGCGCGGCCTGCACGTCTTCGTGCCCATCGAGCCGCGCTGGACCTTCACCCAGGTCCGGCGCGCCGCCATCGCGGTCGGGCGGGAGATGGAGCGCCGGATGCCGGAGCACGTGACGATCAAGTGGTGGAAGGAGGAGCGGGGCGAGCGCATCTTCATCGACTACAACCAGACCGCCCGCGACCGCACGATCGCCTCCGCCTATTCCGTACGGCCCCGCCCGCACGCCCCGGTATCGGCGCCCCTGCACTGGGAAGAGGTCGGCGAGGTGCACCCCCAGGACTTCGACCTCGTGACCATGCCCGCGCGCTTCGCCGAACTCGGCGACGTGCACGCGGACATGGACGACCACCGCTTCTCGCTGGACGCGCTGCTGGAGCTGGCCAACAAGGACGAACGCGACCACGGACTCGGCGATCTGCCGTACCCGCCCGAGTATCCGAAGATGCCGGGGGAACCGAAGCGGGTGCAGCCGAGCCGGGCGAAGAAAGAGGCGCCCCCGTCGGAGGCGCCTCCCTCGGAGCCCACAGCTCCTTGAACTACAGCTTGTTGATCTGCACCTTCTTGATCTACAGCTCCTTGATCCGGATGTCCCGGTACGAGACCACATCCGTGGTGCCGTGCACCTGAAGCCCGACGTAGCCGGAGGCGAACCTGCGCCCGTCCGTGCCCGGGTCGTCCGAGCGCGGCGGGACGAAGCCCTGGCCGCCGGTGTTGTCGAACTCGTTGATCAGCACGCCGTTGCGGTAGACCGAGTAGTGCTGGTCGACCACCCGGATCTCGTAGTCGTTCCACGTCCCCTTCTGGGTGACGCCGGCACCGGCCAGCCCCACCCGGTCGAAGCCGTAGATCGAACCGGTCTTGTACATGTCGCCGTCGGGCCGGTCGAGCACCTGCACCTCGTGCCCGTACTTGATGGCGACCCACTCCGGCCGCGGCTCCTCGGAGTGGTCGTGGACCCACGGGAAGCGGACGAACACACCGGAGTTGGCGTTGCCGGTGCCCGGAGCGTCGTCGCGCCACTGGAGCTTGAGCGAGAAGTCACCGTACTTCCGCTCGGGGAACCACAACATGCCCAGGCCGTCCTTGCTGGTGCCGCTCGTGATCGAGCCGTCGGCGTTCTGCGCGAACGAACCACCGCCCACCTGCTGCCACTTGGCGAAGGACCCCGCGCTGCCGTCGAGGATCGTGCGGTAGCCCTCGGTCTGTCCGGGCTTGCCGATCCCGGACTGCCGGGCCGCCTTGCGGACGGCGTTGTACTCGCGCTGGTCGACGACCCCTTCCTTGAGGAGCTTGTCCAGGACCGTCGTCACGTGCTTGAGGAACAGCGCGTGGGACGTCCACTCCTTCTCGTCCTCGATCAACTCGTTGATCCGGCACCGGCTGTTGGTGAGCCGGTTCGGGACACCCGAGTCGACCGTGCCGACGATCACCGTCAACCGCTCGTCGAACTCCGGGCAGTTGGGGGCGGGGACCTGCCCGGCCACCACGGTGAAGGTCACCGTGCGGGCGGTGGAGGTGTTACCCGCCTTGTCCGTCGCCCGGTAGCCGAGGGTGTGGGTGCCGGCGCGGTCGACGACCACCGGCGCCCCGTACGCGAGGTAGGGCCCGCCGTCGATCGAGTACTCGATCCGGTCGACACCTGAGCCGTGGTGCTCGTCGGTCGCCGTGACGGTCACCTTGGCGTTGCCGATGAAGGCCCCGTCGGAGTTCTTCGTCCCGTCGACGGTCACACCCGTCACCGGCGCGGTCGTGTCCGGCTGGGGCGCCGCCACGACCGTGAACTGCACATTCTTCTCCGCGGCGGCGTTCCCCGCCTTGTCGGTGGCCCGGTAGCGCACGGTATGAGCGCCGACCTCGTGCACCATCACGGGCGCGGTGTACGGCTGCCAGGCGCCGTCGCCGATCGCGTACTCGATGGTGTTGACGCCGGAACCGGTGTCGGAGGCCGTGACGGTGACGGTCGCCATGTCGATGTACGTGCCGTCGGGGTTCTGCTCACCGCTGACGGTCGCCGAGGTCTCCGGTGCCGTCGTGTCGTCGGTCGGCGGCGGGACGACCGTGAACTCGGCGCTCTTCTCCGCCGAGACGTTCCCCGCCTTGTCGAAGGCCCGGTAGCGGATCTTGTGGTCGCCGACCTGGTCGACGACGACCGGTGCCGTGTACGGCTGCCAGGCGCCCGCGTCGCCGACCGCGTACTCGGTGCGGTCGAGCCCGGATCCGCCCTCCTCGTCGGTGGCGTGGACGGCCACGCTCGCCGAACCGACGTACTGCCCCTGTGCGTTCTGCGTCCCGCTGACGTGCGCCGACGCCTGCGGTGCGGTCGTGTCCTCGCCGCTGCCCTCGGTCACCACGAGGATGCCCTGCATCTGCCCGTGACCGGGGATCGTGCAGTAGTAGCGGTAGCGGCCGGGGGTGAGCGTGACCTCGGCGGTGTGCTTGCCGCCCTGGTCGTCGTTGGGGTTGGCGAGGATGTTGAGCTGGACGTCGTTGTTGTACTCGGGGTCGGACGTGTCGAACGTCAACGTGTGCGGCATCCCGGTGGTGTTGCCGGTCGCCGTGCTGTTCTCGAAGACGATCGTCGTCGTCCCGGCGACCGCCGTCGCGGGGGCCGACGCGTACTTCGTGATGTCGTCGCCGGCCGTCCAGGTGAGCGTCTGGGCCGCGGCAGCGTTCACGGACGGGGACTCGGGCCGCCCGACGGCCGGGACGGACTGCAGCCCCAGCATCACCAGCAGCACGGCCAACAGGGCCGCCCGGACTCTTCGCCGAGGTGGACTGCTTCGCATCATCACTGGGCTCCCCTCGCCAGCTGGTCGGCGGCCGGAGTCGGAGCGCCGCCCGTGTAAGTGACCCGCCACAGCGCCGACTTGGCGTCCGAGGTGAAGAAGCCGCGGCCGTAGTCGAGCACGTACAGCACGCCGTCCGGGCCGAACTTCCAGTCCATGAGGTTCTTGATGCCGTCGTTGCCGATCGGCACGATCTTCTTCAGCGACTCCGAGTGCACCGGCAGACCGCCGTCACCGTGTGTCTTCGGGTCGGTGATCACAGCGTTGCGCGGCTGGTCGGCGTCGTAGAAGTCGCCGACGAACCACTTGCCGTCCCAGTAGGCCGGCCACTTGGTGGCACCCGCGCTCGCCGCGTCGTACCGGTAGACCGGCCCGTTCATCGCGGCCTGCCCGCCGCCCTTGAGCCACGGCAGCGCGTAGGTGGCCTCTTCCTGCTTGTACGACGGGACGCCGTTCGCGTCACGCGGGAAGTCCGGCGCGCCGCCCTGCGGCGAGTACCAGATGTTGTTGCCGGTGACCGGCGGGAGGTTGACGAGGCCGTCGTTGTTCGGCGACTCGTTCTTCGGATGGTCGCAGTCGTACCAGCCCAGCGGCTTCGTCGGGTCGGGCAGATTGCGGTCACGATAGGGCTGCTTGTTGCCCATGCAGTACGGCCAGCCGCGGTTGCTCGCCTTGGTGATGACCGCGAAGGTGTCGTACTTCGCCGGACCCCAGGTCGTCGAGGGCGCACCCGCGTCGGGGCCGACCCAGCCCGCGTACAGGACGTCCGTCTGCTTGTCGACGGAGATGCGAGCGGGGTTCCTGACCCCCATCACGTAGATCTCGCCGCGCGTCTTGCCGCCGCCCTCGTCGGTCTCCCGGCCCGTGAACAGGTTGCCCTCCGGCAGCGTGTACGTGCCGTCCGGCTCCGGGTGGATGCGCAGGATCTTGCCGTTGAGGTTGTTGGTGTTGCCGGCGGTGCGGCGCGCGTCGGCGAAGGACACGCCCTTGTAGTCGGGCTCGGGGTTGTTGCCCGAGTAACCGCCGCTGAAGCCGCTGGAGTTGTTGTCGCCGGTCGCGATGTACAGGTTGCCCTTGGAGTCCCAGGCCATCCCGCCGCCCGAATGGCAGCAACTGTGCACCTGTACCGGCCACCTGAGCAGGACCTTCTCACTGCCCAGGTCCAGCTTGTCGGTGGCCGGGTCGAGCGTGAAGCGGGAGACCCGCCGCTCGGCCATCCGCGTGTCGCGGTTGAGCTGGGAGTGCGGGGTGTAGTGCAGATACACCCAGCCGTTGTCCTCGAAGCGCGGATCGAGCTCGATGCCGAGAAGCCCCTCCTCGACCTTGATCAGCTCATCGCCGCCGCCCTTGTTTCCGAAGACCGTGAGCGCCCCGGCCAGGGTGACCTTCTTGGTCTTCGGGTCGTAGACATGGATCTCGCCCTTGCCCTTGCCGATCTCCGGGTTGTTCCAGTCGGTGACGACCGGCTGGGAGGAGTCGGCGCCGCCCCGCCCGATGTAGAGCACGCGGCCGTCGGGTGCGGTGACCAGGCCGTGCGGCTCACCGATCTGGTCGTTCTGGCCGGGCTGGTTGGGCTGGGTGAGCCGCTCGGCCTTGTAGTTGCCCGTGATCGTGGCCTTGCAGTCGGCCTGGGTGAGCCGGGTGGTCCACAACAGGGCGCCGCGCAGATGGGTACGGAAGTCGGTCTCGTCGTACGACGACGCCGTGCCGCCCATGCCCGTGTAGAAGGAGCGGCCGCCGTCGTAGTCGCGGCACCAACTCACCGGGTGGTCCCATCCGTTGGCGCCGGTGCCCGGCTGGTACGTCGACTCCCGGACCCGGGCGACCGTGTGCACCGCACCCGACGGGTTCTTCGCCCAGTTCAGCCACTTGTCCGGCCGCTTCCACTGCACCGGCAGTTCCTTGGTGGCCGGGTGCTGCCGGTCACCGACCTCAACTACGGCCCGCTGCACGTTCGTCGGGCCGCCGGCGGCCGGGCGGGCGCCGACCAGGCCGGTGAACCAGTCCGAGTACGGCTCGGCGCGGGCCGCGTCATGGACGCCGACGAAACCGCCGCCCGCTTCCATGTAGGCCTCCAGGCCCGCCTCCTGTTCCGGGTCCAGGACGTCGCCGCCTCCGGTGAGGAACACGATCGTGTTGAAGCGGCCCAACTTCGTCTCATCGGTGAAGACCGAGGCGTCGTTCGTGGCCTCGACCTTGAAGCGCTGGTCGGCCGGGCCCGACAGGCCGATCTTCTCGATCGCCCCGATGCCGGCGTTCACCACGGGCGACTCCTCGCCGCCGGCCGCGGATCCATAGAAGATGAGCACTCGTGCATTCGCGCCGCCTGGTGGCGACTTGATGGACATCGTTGTCAGGGGTGGCTCCGGGGCCGGGCGTGCGCCGGCAGCCGGGGCGGACATCAGCCCGGCGGCGACGATCCCGGCGGTCACAGTGGCCACCCAGGTACGTCTTGTCGTGCTCAACCCTCGCAAGTGCATGGGCACCTCCACGGTCACAGCAACAGCGACAAGGAAGCTAGACCTCTTTGAACGACTCGCCAATACCTACGGCCGTACTGGGGCCAACTTTGTCCTGAGTGTGGATAAACGAAGGATCGGCCGGTACCGTCTCAGCGGTTCATCCCCGTAAATTCCGTAACGCCGTGGGGAGTTCGGCATGAGCGAAGGCAGCTTCACCAGACGCGGCTTCGACAGGCGCACCTTCAACAGACGTGTCCTGCTCGGCGGTGCGACCGTTGCGACATCGTTGTCTCTCGGGCAGGTGCCCGAGGCCGCGAGCGCCGACGCGCCGGCGAAGACCGCCCCCGCCGGGGGCGAGGTCAGGCACCTCAAGCTGTACGCCGAGAAACTCGCCGACGGGCAGATGGGCTACGGCTTCGAGAAGGGCAAGGCGTCCGTCCCCGGCCCGCTGATCGAGCTCAACGAGGGCGACACCGCGCACATCGAGTTCGAGAACACGATGGACGTCCCCGTGAGCCTGCACGTCCACGGTCTCGACTACGAGATCACCAGCGACGGCACGAAGCTCAACAAGAGCGACGTCGAGCCCGGCGGCACCCGCACCTACACCTGGCGCACCCACGCCCCCGGCCGCCGCAAGGACGGCACCTGGCGGGCGGGCAGCGCCGGTTACTGGCACTACCACGACCACGTCGTCGGCACGGAGCACGGCACCGGCGGCATCCGCAAGGGCCTGTACGGGCCGGTGATCGTCCGGCGCAAGGGGGACATCCTCCCCGACGCGACCCACACGATCGTCTTCAACGACATGCTGATCAACAACAAGCCCGCGCACAGCGGCCCCAACTTCGAGGCCACGGTGGGCGATCGCGTCGAGTTCGTGATGATCACGCACGGCGAGTACTACCACACCTTCCACATGCACGGTCACCGCTGGGCGGACAACCGCACGGGCATGCTCACCGGCCCGGACGACCCCAGCCAGGTCATCGACAACAAGATCGTGGGCCCCGCGGACTCCTTCGGCTTCCAGGTGATCGCGGGGGAGGGGGTCGGCGCGGGCGCGTGGATGTACCACTGCCATGTCCAGAGCCACTCGGACATGGGGATGGTGGGACTGTTCCTGGTGAAGAAGACGGACGGGACGATCCCGGGGTACGACCCGCACGACCACGGTCATGAGCCGGCCTCCGGGTCCTCCGGGTCCTCCGGGTCCTCCGGGTCCTCCGGGTCCTCCGGGTCCTCCGGGTCCGCGCACGAGCACTGACGCATCATGTACGGGTGACACTTGTACTGACGCGTGGTGACCTGGAGTCCGTCCTGGAACCGGAGGCCTGTCTGGCCGTCCTGCGGGAGGGGTTCCGGACCGCGGACGCCGTGCCCGTCGCCGGGCAACGGGTGCGGACCGACCTGCCGTTCCCCGGCACGGCCACCGCGCTGATCCCCGGCCTGCTGCCGGGCATCGAGGCGTACACGGTGAAGGTCAACGCCAAGTTCCCGGGCGCGCAACCGGCGTTGCGCGGAGTGATCTGCCTGCACAGCGGGCAGGACGGCGAGCTGCTGGCGCTGCTGGACTCGGCCACGGTGACGGCTTGGCGTACGGGGCTGGCGGCGGCGTTGGGCACGCATGTGCTGGCCTGGTCCGGCTCCGGCTCCGCCTCGGGAGAGGTCCTGGGCGTGATCGGCGCCGGGGCCCAGGCCGAGTTGATGGTGCGGGGCCTGACGGTGCTGCGGCCGCACAGCGAACTCGTCGTCCATGACACGGACACCGAACGGGCAGCCGAGTTCGCCGCACGACACGGTGGCCGGGTGGTGGGCTCGCCGAAGGACGTCGCGGCGGCCGCCGACACCGTACTGATGGCCACCTGGGCCCGGTCACCGCTGCTGCGGCTGGCGGACACACGGGAGGGGCAGCACTTCACGAGCCTCGGGGCCGACGAACCCGGCAAGGAGGAGCTGGCCGCGGATCTGCTGCGGGCGGCGCTGCTGGTCGTGGACCACCGCGAACTCGCCGCGAGCACGGGGGCCCTGGCGGCGGCCGGGCTTCCGGCGACGGCCGCCGATGCCACGCTGGGGGACGTACTGCGAATCGAGCATCCGGGACGAGCGAGCGCCGCGAGCCGTACCGTCTACGCCCCGGTCGGGCTGCCCTGGCAGGACCTGGCGTTGAGCTGGCTGGCGTATGGGGCGGCGCAGCGGGAGGGCATCGGGCGGCGGGTGGATCTGCTGGCGTGAGTGCCTCGTGAGCGCGAGGTGATCACGATCGGTCCCGGTCGTCCGAGAGCGCTCTCACCCCCGCCGCAACCACGGCTATCCTGATCCGCAACCGCCGACGAGGAGCCCCGCAGTGACCGAAACCGCCCCACGTCCCACCCTGGAGGCCGTGGCCGCCCGGGCCGGGGTCTCGCGGGCCACCGTGTCCCGGGTCGTCAACGGCGGGGACGGAGTCCGGGAGCCGCTCGTGGAGCGGGTCCGCGCGGCGGTGGAGGAACTCGGGTACGTACCCAATCAGGCCGCCCGCAGCCTCGTGACCCGGCGCCATGACGCCATCGCCGTCGTCGTCGCCGAACCCGAGACCCGCGTCTTCGCCGACCCCTTCTTCGCGCGGCAACTGCGCGGCATCAGCAAGGAGCTGACGGCCCACGACAACCAGCTGGTGCTGCTCCTCACGGAGGGCCGCGACGACCACGCCCGCGTCGGCCGCTACCTCGCCGGGGGCCATGTCGACGGGGCGCTCGTCTTCTCGCTGCACCTCGACGACCCGCTGCCCGCGCTGATCCAGCACGCCGGGATCCCCACCGTGTTCGGCGGACGGCCCGGGTGGAGCGGCGACCGGCGTGGCGTGGTGTACGTCGACACCGACAACCGCGGCGGCGCCCGTGACGCCGTACGGCACCTCGTCGGCCTCGGCCGCACCCGCATCGCGCACATCACCGGCGCCCTCGACCAGACGTCGGCGGTGGACCGGCTCGACGGATACCGGGATGTCATGGTCGACGCCGATCCACGGCTGATCGTCGAGGGCGACTTCACACCGGCCGGCGGCGAACGGGCGATGCGTGAACTGCTCGAACGCCGCCCCGACCTGGACGCCGTGTTCGCCGCGAACGACCTCACCGCGGCGGGTGCCCTGCGGGTGCTGCGCGAGTCGGGGCGGCGGGTGCCGGACGATGTCGCCGTGGTCGGGTTCGACGACATGCTGCCGGTGGCGGACCAGACCGAACCGCCGCTCACGACGGTCCGTCAGGACATCGAGGAGATGGGTCGGCTGATGGCCCGGCTGCTGCTGCGCGGCCTCGACCGCCGCACCGGTGAGCAGGTGGGAGGCGCGCCGTCCAACGTCGTCCTGCCGACGACGCTGATCCGGCGCGCATCCGCCTAGGCGGCCGGGCGGACTCAGCTCGGCGCCGCGCTCTTGATCACCGCGAAGCGGGCACCGTACGGGTCGGTGAGCTTGGCGATACGGCCGATGTCCGGCAGGTCCGTGGCAGGCATGCGGACGGTGCCGCCCAGCTCCTGCGCCCTGGCGACCGTGGCGTCCGTGTCGGTGACCTCGAAGTACGGCAGCCAGTGCGCCGGGCCGTCGGCCTCCGCCGGGTCGTCGGCCTTGTCGACGACCCCGCCGAACATGGCGTCCTCCCCTTGGCCCGCGGGGCTGAACGTCGTGTAGGTGCCGCCGTAGTAGTCGAGGGCGAAGGTCTCCATGCCGAGCGTGGTGTTGTAGAAGCCCGCCGCGGCCGGTACGTCCGTGGTGTACAGCTCCAGCCAGCACAGTGTCCCGGGCTCGTTCATGACGTCGAGGCCCTTGTTCGTGCCGGGCTGCCAGAGGCCGAAGCCCACGCCTGCCTTGTCGGCGAGGATGGCCATGCGGCCCATGTCCAGCACGTCCATGGGCTGCACCAGCACCGCGCCGTGCGCCTGCTCGGCCGCCTTGGCCGTGGCGTCCGCGTCCGGGGTCTGGAAGTACACCGTCCAGGACGGCGGGCCCTGCTCCTCGGTGGTCTGCATGCCGCCGGCCGTGGTCCTGCCGTCGAGCTGGAAGAGGCCGTAGCCGCCGGTCTCGGGCCCGCCCGGCTGGAACCGCCAGCCGAACAGGCCGCCGTAGAAGGAACTGGCGCCCTCGATGTCGGGGGTGCCGACGTCGATCCAGTTCGGCGCGCCGGTGACATAACGGGTGGTGAGCATCATCGCCCTCCTTGGAAGGGTCCCGTTGTCTGCTCTGCCGAGTCTTGCACCGCCCACTGACAATCGCTGCCGGAGCGCCGCCGTCGGTTCGAGTGACCGCTGCGGCCACCGCGGGTGACCAGGAGGGGCCTTTTGGTTTTCACCCGTTTCCGCGCGCGCCGCCGTGCATCGCCGCGCACCGAGGGAGACCATCGAGTCGGCCGGGGGCCCTGCGGCGCGGCGTTGATCGGGCGTTGATCGAACGTTTTTCGCCGACCGGCACGATCCTGCGCATGCTCATCGACACGATCACAACGATCACCTCGCCCGACCTGGACTGGCAGCAGGAGGCGTTGTGCGCGCAGACCGGGGCGGACTTCTTCTTCCCTGAGCCGGGCAGCTCCGTACGCGAGGCGAAGAGGATCTGCGGCATGTGCCCGATCCGCTCCGCCTGCCTGGAGTGGGCCCTCGACAACGACGAACGCTTCGGCGTCTGGGGCGGCCTGTCGGAGAAGGAACGCCTGGAACTCAGGCGTGCGTCACGCTGAGCGGGGTGATCCCGCCGGGCCGTCGGCCGGGTGCGGCGGCGGCGCTCGGCGCGACGGACGACCGGTTGCCGACCTACCGGCCAGGGCATTGCCGCCGGCATCAGGCTCGCAACCTGGAGACGCTGAGCGAGCACATCCCGCCCGATCGAGGGTGTCGCCGTCGCGGCAGCCCGGCAGCGGGCACGGCACCGCACCCGGCCCGTCCTTGCGCTCCAAGGCCCGGCCGCAGCCCGCAGCTCGCCGACGTGGGCCGGGGACCGCAGCGCGCGGGGCCGCTCAGGAGCCCGTGCTCTCAGCCCGGCCCGCAGCGCCGCCCGCTGCCTCAGTCAGGTTCCGTCAGGCCCCGGCGCGAGCCGCCATGCGGGCCTTGCGGGCCGCCAGCTTCTCGTCGAACTTGACGGCCTCGGCGTCCAGGCCGCCCATGTAGAGGCCCAGCTCCTCCTGGGCCTTCTGGCCCTCGGGGCCGAGGCCGTCGATCTCCATGATCTTCAGGAAGCGGAGGACGGGCTGGAGGACGTCGTCGTGGTGGATGCGCATGTTGTAGACCTCGCCGATGGCCATCTGCGCGGCGGCGCGCTCGAAGCCGGGGATGCCGTGGCCGGGCATGCGGAAGTTGACCACCACGTCCCGCACGGCCTGCATCGTGAGGTCGGGGGCGAGTTCGAACGCGGCCTTCAGCAGGTTCCGGTAGAAGATCATGTGCAGGTTCTCGTCGGTCGCGATGCGCGCCAGCATGCGGTCGCAGATCGGGTCACCCGACTGGTGGCCGGTGTTGCGGTGCGAGATGCGGGTCGCGAGCTCCTGGAAGGCGACGTAGGCGACCGAGTGCAGCATCGAGTGCCGGTTGTCCGACTCGAAGCCCTCGCTCATGTGCGACATCCGGAACTGCTCCAGCTGGTCCGGGTCCACCGCGCGCGAGGTGAGCAGGTAGTCGCGCATCACGATGCCGTGCCGCCCCTCCTCGGCGGTCCAGCGGTGCACCCAGGTCCCCCAGGCGCCGTCGCGGCCGAAGAGCGAGGCGATCTCGTGGTGGTAGCTGGGGAGGTTGTCCTCGGTGAGGAGGTTCACGATCAGGGCGATGCGGCCGATCTCGGTGACCTTGGACTGCTCCTTGTCCCAGGCGTCGCCGTCCTCGAAGAAGCCGGGGAAGTTGCGGCCGTCGGTCCACGGCACGTACTCGTGCGGCATCCAGTCCTTGGCGACCTTCAGATGCCGGTTGAGTTCATTCTCGACAACTTCCTCCAACGCGTACAGCAGGCGGGCGTCGGTCCAGACGGCGGGGCTGCCAAGGTGAGGGGAAGTAATCGTCACGGGAACTCCAGGGGACGCACAACACAGGAAGGGTGGCCGGCGAGCGGTTGCCGGGAACCTACGGAATCGTAGGCTACGAAACCGTAGGTTACGTAGCCGTAGGTTAAGGGCGGCGTAAAGACCGCTGATCAGCCCCGTTCCGTTGAGAGTTCACGGGTGTGCGAACGGCCCCGGGACCCGCTGGTCCCGGGGCTGAACGAGTGCAGCACTCAGCCGGTCAGGCGTACAGATCCCGCATCCGTACCGAGAGACATGTCACACATCCTTCGAGCTTCTCGAACTCGCCGATATCGATCAGAACGGGCTCGTGGCCGAGGTCGGTGAGCAGTTCCGCCGTCTTCGGCGCACTGGCGGCCATCAGCAGCTTCTCGCCGCCGAGCAGCACCACGTGTGCCCCGGACTCCTCGGGCACCGGCAGGAAGCGAGGGAAGAGGGACGGGGCGTCGAGCTGCGGTATGCGGCCCAGAATCGTTCCGTCGGGCAGCGCCGTGATCGCCGACTTCAGGTGCAGCACTTTGCTCACCGGCACGGCGACGACCCGCGCCCCCAGCGGTTCGAACGCGGCCCGCAGCTGCTGGACGCCGGCCGCGTTGGTACGGCCGCCCCGGCCGACGTAGATCGTGTCGCCGACCTTCAGCACGTCGCCGCCGTCCAGCGTGCCCGGCTCCCAGATCCAGTTCACGGAGCAGCCGAGCGAGGCCACGGCCTCCTCGACGCCGAGGGTCTCGTCGCGCCGGGACTCGGCACCGGGCCGGGTGATCAGCGCGACGTTCTTGTACATGACGACGGTGTCCTCGACGAACACCGAGTCGGGGCAGTCGTCGGCCGGGTCCACCTCGACCGTCTCCCAGCCGTGCGTGCGCAGGGCCGCTACGTATGCCTCCCACTGCTCGACAGCGAGATCGACGTCGACCTTCTCGCGCTCGATGTGCGTGACCAGCCCTTCGGCGAGGCGGGGGCCGGGGCGGCGGACGAGGGCCTTCTTGCTGGGCACGACGGGATCTCCGGATCGGTGGCAGGGATCGGCGCCCATGATGCATGTGGCACCGATCCGCCATGATGCAGGGCGCCCGGGCCCGCACAAAACCCCTGCGGTCAGGCTGTGGCCCTCCTGAGATGCTCCGCGGTGAAGGACCCGTGCGTTTTGCGGAGCTGCTGCGGGGTTCCCTCGAAGATCACCCGTCCGCCGTCCCGGCCGCCGTCCGGACCCAGGTCGACGACCCAGTCGGCATGCGCCACGACGTCCAGGTTGTGCTCGACGACCACCACCGTGTTGCCCGTGTCGACCAGCCGGTCCAGCAGACCGAGCAGCCCGTCGACGTCCGACATGTGCAGTCCGGTCGTCGGCTCGTCGAGGACGTACACCGCCCCGCTGCGGTGCAGCCGTGTCGCCAGTTTGATGCGCTGCCGCTCGCCGCCGGAGAGCGTGGACAGCGGCTGGCCGAGCGTGAGGTACGTCAGCCCCACGTCCCGCAGGGCGCGCAGCCGACGCCGTACGCCCGAGTCCTGGAAGAACTCCAGCGCCTGGTCGGCCGTCATCCCCAGTACATCCGCGATCGAGCTGCCGTCGACGGTCAGCCGCAGCACCTCGTCCTTGAAGCGCCGCCCGTCGCAGTCGTGGCACGTCGTCGTCACCGGGTCCATGAAGGCGAGGTCGGTGTAGATGATCCCGCGGCCTTCACAGGTGCCGCACGCGCCGGTCGAGTTGAAGCTGAAGAACCCCGGCTCGGCGCCCGTCTCGCGCGCGAAGATCTTCCGTACGGTGTCCATGATTCCCAGATATGTCGCCGGCGTCGACCGTGCGGAGATCCCGATCGACGACTGGTCCACGACCACGGCGTCGGCGTGCGCGCCGGTGAACTCCCCGACCAGCGTGCTCTTTCCGGACCCGGCGACCCCGGTCACCACGGTGAGCACCCCGGTCGGGAACTCCACCGTCACGTCCCGCAGGTTGTGCCGGCCGGCGCCCTTCACCCAGAGCCCGCCGTCCGCCGTTCGTACGTCCTCCTTGATCGCGGTACGGCGGCCCAGGCACCGCCCGGTCACCGTGCCCGAGCCGGCCAGGTCGCCCGGAGTCCCCTCGAACACGACCTCTCCGCCGCCCGCACCGGCCGCCGGGCCCATGTCGACGACGTGATCGGCGAGCGCGATGACGTCCCGGTCGTGCTCGACGACCAGCACGGTGTTGCCCTTGTCGCGCAGCCGCAGCAGCAGGTCGCCCAGGCGGCCGACGTCACGCGGGTGCAGGCCGACGCTGGGCTCGTCGAAGATGTACGTCATGCCGGTGAGGCTGGAGCCCAGGTGCCGTACGGTCTTCAGGCGCTGGCCCTCGCCGCCGGAGAGCGTGGACGTCTCGCGGTCGAGGCTGAGGTAGCCGAGGCCGATGGCGTCGATGCGTTCGAGAGCGGTGGCGGCGGCCCGGGCGATCGGTCCGGCGACCGGGTCGTCGATGTCCTTGAGTACCGCGATCAGGTCGCTGACCTGCATACGCGCGCACTCGGCGATGTTCATGCCGTTGATCCGGGTCGCGAGCGCCGCAGCGTTCAGGCGGGCCCCGTCGCAGACCGGGCAGGTGCCCTCCGCCAGGAACTCGCGCACCAGGTCGCGGGTCTTCTGGCTCATCGCCGACAGGTCCCGCTTCAGGTACAGCCGCTCGAAGCGGGTGGCCAGCCCCTCGTACTCGGTGGTCCAGGTGCCGCCCGTGCCGTTGACGGTGACCTTGCTGCCGGGGCGGCCGTGCATCAGGAACTCCCGCTCGGCGGCGGTGAAGCGTTTGACGGGTTTGTGCGCGTCGAGTTCGGCGCTGTTGGTGTATGCCTGTCCCTGCCAGGTGCCCGCCGTGAACGGCGGGAAGCGGACCGCTCCCTCGGCCAGTGAGCGGTCCGGGTCGAGGATGCGGTCCCAGTCCGGCCGTACGGTCCGGCCCAGGCCGTCGCACTCCGGGCACATGCCCGAGGGGTCGTTGAACGAGTACGCGGTCGCCGGCCCGGCGCTCGGCGTGCCGTGCCGGGAGAACAGCACCCGGATCACCGAGTAGATGTCCGTCATCGTGCCGACCGTGGACCGGGAGTGGCCCCCGATCGGCCGCTGGTCGACGACGATCGCGGGCGAGAGGTCCTCCAGAGCCTCCGCGTGCGGCCGCTCGTACTTGGGCAGCCGGTTGCGCACGAACCAGGTGAAGGTCTCGTTGAGCTGGCGCTGCGACTCGACCGCGATCGTGTCGAAGACGATCGACGACTTCCCCGATCCCGAAACGCCGGTGAACACGGTCAGCCGGCCTTTCGGGATACGGAGAGCGACGTCCTTGAGGTTGTTCTCCCTTGCTCCGGTGATGGTGATGAAATCGGGCATGAAGTCGGCCATGCAGTCGAAGCTAGGCGGGATACCCGACAGCTTCTGGCGTGATTTCCCTCAGTTCTCCGTCCTCCACCATCAGCCAGCGCGTGATGCCGATCGACTCCAGGAACGGCAGGTCGTGACTGGCCACGATCAGCGCCCCCTCGTACGACTCCAGGGCCGAGGTGAGCTGTCGAACGCTCGCCATGTCCAGGTTGTTCGTCGGCTCGTCCAGCATCAGCAGCTGCGGCGCGGGCTCGGCGAGCATCAGAGCGGCCAGTGCCGCCCGGAAGCGTTCGCCACCGGACAGCGTCGCCGCCTTCTGGTCGGCCCGGGCGCCCCGGAACAGGAAGCGGGCCAGCCGCGCCCGGACCCGGTTGTTGGTGGCGGCCGGCGCGAACCGGGCCACGTTCTCGGCGACGCTCAGCTCGCCGTCCAGCACGTCGAGCCGCTGCGGCAGGAACCGCAGGGGCACATGGGCCTGCGCCTCGCCGGATACGGGCGACAGCTCCCCGGCGATCGTCCGCAGCAGCGTCGTCTTGCCCGAGCCGTTGCGCCCGATCAGCGCGATCCGCTCCGGTCCACGCAGATCGAAGCCACCGGCGACACGCGCGCCGTACGCGAGCTCCAGGTCCATCAGCGTGAGCACGGTGCGGCCCGGCGGTACGGCCGTGTACGGCAGGTCGACGCGGATCTCGTCGTCGTCCCGCACGGCGTCCACCGCGTCGTCGAGCCGCTCCTTCGCCTCGGCGAGCTTCTCCTCGTGCATGATGCGGTGCTTGCCTGCGGACTCCTGCGCCGCCCGCTTGCGCGCCCCCATGACGATCTTCGGCTCGCGCTTCTGGTCCCACATCTTCTGTCCGTACCGCCTCCTGCGAGCCAACTTGACCTGGGCGTCGACGAGTTCGCGCTTCTGCTTCTTCAGGTCGGCCTCGGCGACACGCACCATGCGCTCGGCCGCCTCCTGTTCGGTGGCGAGCGCCTCCTCGTAAGCCGAGTAGTTGCCGCCGAACCAGGTGACCTCGCCGGAGCGCAGATCGGCGATCTGGTCGACGAGCTCCAGGAGTTCGCGGTCGTGGCTGACGACCACCATCACCCCAGGCCAGGACGCGACAGCCGCGTACAGCCGCCTGCGCGCGTACAGGTCGAGGTTGTTGGTGGGCTCGTCCAACAGCAGGACGTCCGGGCGGCGCAGCAGCAGTGCGGCCAGCCGCAGCAGCACCGACTCGCCGCCCGACACCTCACCGATCGTGCGGTCCAACTCGATGTGTGCGAGCCCGAGTTCACCGAGGGTGGCGAGGGCGCGTTCCTCGACGTCCCAGTCGTCGCCGACGGTCTCGAAGTGCCGCTCTGCCACGTCACCCGCCTCGATGGCGTGCAGTGCGGCTCGCCGGTCCGCGATGCCGAGCGCCTCGTCGACCTTCAAGCCGGTGTCGAGGGTGACGTTCTGCGGGAGGTAGCCGACCTCGCCCGCGACGCGTACGGCGCCGTCGGCCGGGGCGAGCTCACCGGCGATCAGCTTCAACAGGGTTGATTTCCCTGATCCGTTGATGCCGACGAGGCCGGTCCGGCCGGGGCCGAACGCGACGTCGAGGCCCTCGAAGACGGGGCTGCCGTCGGGCCAGGTGAAGGAAAGTGACGTACAGGTGATGGAAGTAGACATACGGGCCTCCGCGGATGCTCGAAGCGATCAAGGGCAAACGCGTTTCGAGACACCGGCGACCGACGGGAGGCCTCGGGAGGGTATGAGAAAAGCCCTGTTCCGGAGGACGGCTCGAATGCCGAGGTCGCACGCTGCGCACACACACTTCAGGTGTGTGACGCGGTGTCTCAGGACCTCAGACGAGCATCGTCCTTCTCCAATCGACGGCAACAGGACCGCTGTAAACCGTAGGAGGGGACAGGGAGGGTGTCAACGCAATTAACGCGCCGCAGGCCAGGCGGCGCGTTCGGAGTGGTACGCCCGGGGGAGTGCGCCTCAGCAGGCGTCCCGCATCAGCTCCGCCAGGTCGTGGTCCAGGTCCAGCTGGAGGTGCTCCAGACCGAGCGGCACCAATTCGCTCGTGGACTGCAGGAAGCGACGGATCTCGCCGGAGCGGATGTGCACGACGGCGGTGCCCTCGGGGGCGTGGAACTCCAGGACCGTACGGTCGTAGCCGTACGGCCGCACGCGGACGTCGCCGTGGCCCTCGGGTGCCTCGAGGCCGGCCACGAGCAACTCGCGGCTGAAGGTCCAGCAGACCTCCACGCCCTCCAGCGTCGCCGGGGCCGGGAAGGTCATGCGCACGGCGAACGGGTCGCTGCGGTCGTAGTGAAGGGTGGCCGGAATGCTCGGCATCCGCGGCGCGGCGGCGACGAGACGGGCCTCGACGGGCTGCTCGATTACGGTGGACAACGCCTTGCTCCCTTGTGACGGCTGGACGAACATCCGGGCGGACGCGACGGGCACTGGTAGAGACGACGGAATCAGCCAATCCGTGCACACGAACGGCGAGTGACCTCTGTCACCGCCTTCATGCACGGGAGTGGTGCGTTCGCCCTGCAGTGCCGGGAAAGTCACCTGTGGTCGTGTGTCGTCGTCTGCTCTCGTCCGTGGTCCGTGTGGTGGGCGTGGCCATCTGGACGGCGCGGTGGCGGTCGGCTAGCTTCGCCCGCCATGAGGCGTTCGGGGAGCACGCGACGGGTTGGGCGTACGTTTCGGACAGTGGCCGCGGGGGTGGCCTGCGGGGCCGCGCTGGCCGCGCTGACGGCCGTACCGGCACAGGCGCACGGGCCGCAGAGCCGGGCGCCGCACTGGGAGGCCAAGGACAGCGGTACGCCCGAGGTGCGTTTCCGGGGACTGTCCGCCGTCAGCCGGAACACCGCGTGGCTGGCCGGAACCGGGGGGACCGTTCTGCGCACCGGCGACGGCGGCGCGAGCTGGCGGAACGTCTCGCCGCCCGGCGCCGCCGAGTTGCAGTTCCGGGACATCGAGGCGTTCGACGGGCGCCGCGCGGTGGTGCTGGCCATCGGGGAGGGCGAGGCGTCCCGCGTGTACCGCACGGACGACGGCGGCGCGACCTGGACCGAGTCCTTCCGCAACACCGACGCGCGGGCCTTCTACGACTGCATGACCTTCTTCGACCGCCGCCACGGTCTGGCGATGAGCGACCCGGTGGACGGCAGGTTCCGCATCCTGTCGACCGGCGACGGCGGCCGCTCATGGAAGGTGCTGCCCAGTGCCGGCATGCCCGCGGCCCAGGAGGGCGAGGCCGGCTTCGCGGCGAGCGGGCAGTGCCTGGTGAGCGCCGGGCCGAAGGACGTCTGGCTGGCCACCGGCGGGGCCGCACGCGCGCGTGTGCTGCACTCCCGCGACCGGGGGCTGACCTGGACGGCCGCCGACTCGCCGATCCCGGCGGGCGATCCGGCGCGTGGCGTCTTCGCCCTCGCCTTCCGCGACCGCACGCACGGCCTCGCGGTCGGCGGTGACTACCGCCCCGAGCAGGCATCCCCGCAGGCCGCCGCCCGCACCGGCGACGGGGGCGCCGGCTGGCAGCCCGCCGCGCTGCCGGTGCGGGCCTACCGCTCCGGCGTCGCCTGGCTCCCGCACAGCCGCAGCGCCGCCCTCGCGGTCGGCCCCACCGGCACCGACCTGACGACCGACGGCGGGCGCACCTGGCGGACCGTCGACACCGGGTCGTACGACACCGTCGACTGCACGCCGGACCTGGGGTGCTGGGCGGCGGGCGAGAAGGGCCGGGTCGCGCGGCTGGAGAGCTGACGGCGGAAAGTGGGTACTCGGGCGCGGAGTGCGAGAGGAGTGCCCCCATGCCACGCGGTTCGAGCCCCAAGCGGGAACGGCAGTACGAGCACATCAAGCAGAGCGCCCAGGACCGGGGCGAGAGCACCGGGCGAGCCGAGGAGATCGCGGCACGCACGGTGAACAAGGAGCGCGCCCGCTCCGGCGAGTCGAAGACCGCCAGCCGCACGTCCACCCAGGACATGTCCTCCGGCAAACGGGGTGGGCAGCGGTCGGGCAAGGGCTCCCAGGGGCCCACCTACGACCAGCTCTACGAAGAGGCCAAGCAGCGCAACATCCGGGGCCGTTCGGACATGAACAAGACCCAGCTCAAGCAGGCGCTGGGCAACAAGTGAGGCTCAGTCCGGCGTCTCGCGGTACCGCTGGAGTTCCGGCGCCGTCTTGGTCGCGTAGAACTCGGTGATCCGGTAGGCGCAGACCCCGGCCACCACGAACGGATCGGTCGCGGCGATCTCCTCGATCAGGGCCCGGTCCCCCGCGACGGCGAGGATTACCCCGCCGTCGCGGGGGTTCTTGCGCCCGGACGCCAGGAAGTGGCCCTTCGCGTACTGCTCGTCGAGCCACGCCACATGCGCCTCCAGCACGGCGTCGACGGCCTCGATCGGTGCGGTGTACGTCAGCTCAAGCACGAACATGATCGCGAGCCTACCCCTGGGCCCACGGCGACGGGCTCCCTCGCCGTACGCTCGTGCCCACCATGACGACCGTACGCATCCCCGCGGGCTGGCCCGCGACCGAGGCAGCGGCCCGCGCCGTCCAGGACGAGCTGAGGGAAAGGGTGGTGCTCGACGAGCCGGGGCCACCGCCCGGCTCCGGGCATGTGACCGGCGTCGACGTGGCCTACGACGACGAGCGGGACGTGGTGGCGGCAGCGGCGGTCGTGCTGGACGCGGCAACCCTGGACGTCGTCGCCGAGTCCACGGCCGTCGGCCGGATCTCCTTCCCGTACGTCCCCGGCCTGCTCGCCTTCCGCGAGATCCCCACGGTGCTGGCCGCCCTCGACGCCCTGCCCTGCCCGCCCGGCCTGGTCGTCTGCGACGGCTACGGTCTCGCCCACCCCCGCCGCTTCGGCCTCGCCAGCCACCTCGGCGTCCTCACCGGCCTGCCCACGATCGGCGTCGCGAAGAACCCGTTCACCTTCACGTACGACGACCCCGCCCCCACGCGCGGATCGTCCGCGCCCCTCCTGGCCGACGACGAGGAGGTCGGCCGAGCCCTCCGCACCCGCACCGCGGTCAAGCCGGTCTTCATCTCGGTGGGCCACCGCGTCACCCTCCCCAACGCCTGCGCCCACACCCTGGCACTGACCCCCGAGTACCGCTTGCCGGAGACGACGCGGAGGGCGGATGCGTTGTGCCGACGGGCCTTGAAGCAGGCGACCGGTACGAGGCCGGAACTGGTGGCCCGGGCAGCGGCGGACCCCACCCGGTCCTGGGGTCGGACCCTGTTCGAGCGCCAGGCCGATCCGGTCACCTGGGCCGGCCGTGTGCTCGCGGCGGCAGCGGAGGGCACGCGCAGGACGCCGGAGATCGAGGCCGCTCTGGCCCTGGCGACCGACCGCGACCGATGGAGCCGAGGCCGCGAGCTGTTCGACCAGATTCGTGGACGCGCGACAGCGCATGAAGGGCGCCTCACGGCGGAGCAGGAAGCCCTCCTCCGTCTCGCCGAGTTGGTGGGCAAGCTGGCCCACAACGCGGCCGGTCCGCCGCCGTTCTTCGACCACCACGTCGGCTGGCAGGTCGGGCCCGTGGCCGTCGGTCTGGCCACGGGCGCGCGTGATCGCGCTGTGCGCGACCGGATCGCCGACGCGTTGGGGGAGTGGCCGCCGCAGGAGCCGACGGCCTGAGCGAGCGGACTGAGTACCCCGACTGAGTATCCGCACGGATGTGGCCGACCCACAGCACTGGGCAGGCTGAGCCCCATGGCAACGCACCGCTCCCCCAAGCCCCTCGCCGACCCAGACCGCCCCGTCGAGCGTGCCGTGACGGCCGCGCTGGTACTCGCCACGCTGGCCGGGCTCGGCTGGATCGTCGGGATGATCTACACGATCGCGGGGTGGCCGCTCTAGGTGGGGGGACGGTTGCGGGGTCGGTTCAGCGGGTGGCGGCCACCCGGAAGGTGATCCCCGCCGACCGCAGCCGCTCGATCAGGGCGTCGCCCATCGCCACGGCTGTCGTGACCTGCCCGGCCGTCGGCGGCAGGTCGTCGAAGGCGAGGGACAGGGCTCCCTCGGCGAACATCTTCGCCGTCTCCCCGTACCCCGGGTCCCCGCCCGACACCTCGGTGAAGACCCGCCGGCCGCCGCCCTCTCCCACGAAGCGGACGGAGAACCAGCTCTTCGCGCGCTTCTCCGGGCCGGGCCCCTCGCCCGGCTTGAGCCGGTCGGACAACCAGCGCCGGGCGGGCGGAAGTTGGGCGGCCGTGAAGAGCCCGCCCATCGCCGCGACACCGCCGAGTGCGATCGGCAGATGCCGTACGGCGGCGTAGTGGCGGTAGCGGAAGTCGGGGCCGTAGACATCGAGGGCCCGCGCGGACCGCTTGACGACCTGCGGGTCGATCGTCGGCAGCGGCACCGCCCACGCGCCGACCTCCTTGGCGAACCGCGGCGCGCCCGTCGGAGCCTGGGCCCGACGCCCCATCAGCCGCGGCTCGTGCCGGGCACGGTCACGCGCGGCGGCCAGCATCTGACGCCCGCGCGCGAACTGGTTGAGCGCGGAGGCGAACGTGCCACCCGAGAAGGTCGCATCGACGGTCACGAACCCGTCCACCGTCAGCGGCACGCCCTCAGGCAGTTGCTGGACGGTGAAGTACGCGCCGAGGTCGTGCGGGACGGAGTCGAAACCGCAGGCGTGCACCAGCCGCGCACCCGTCTCACGCGCGCGTGCGTCGTGCCGGACGTACGTCCGGTCCACGAACTCCGGCTCACCCGACAGGTCGAGATAGTCGGCGCCGGTGTCCGCGCAGGCCGCCACGAGGTCCTCGCCGTAGGTCACATACGGGCCCACCGTCGTGGCCACCACGCGCGCCTGCTCGGCAAGAGCGCGCATCGAGGCCGGATCGGAGACGTCCGCCTCCAGCAGCCCGACCCCCTTGCCGCCGTCCGGCAGCCGGTCGCGCAGCCGCTCCAGCTTCTCCTTGCTGCGACCTGCGATCGCCCAGCGCAACCCCTCGGGCGCATGCGCGGCCAGGTACTCCGCGGTGAGAATCCCGACGAATCCCGTCGCTCCGAAGAGCACGATGTCGTACGGGCGATCCGTCCTGTCCAGCCTGGTCATGACACCCCTCGGTCTCGCAGCACGCGCCGTTGTCGGTGGCCGAGGCTAGCGTGAGGGGTGCGGAGCCCGACGACGAGCCCGGAGGTTAGCGGTGGCCGTGCCCAGGACTGCCCTGAAGAAGTGGGAAAAAGTACGCGAGTTCGCCCTCGGGATGCCGGGTGCCGTCGAGGAGTTCCCCTGGGGCGAGACGGTCGCGAAGGTCAACAAGAAGGTGTTCGTCTTCCTCGGCGTCGCCGACGGCAGCTATCCGATGGGCGTCACCGTGAAGCTCAAGGACGAGTCGGCCCACGCCCACGCACTCACATGCCCGGGCGCCGAGCCCGCCGGATACGGCCTGGGCAAGGCGGGCTGGGTGAGCATCCCGCTGGAGCAGAAGGGCGCCCCGGCGGCGGAGCTGCTGTGCGACTGGGTGGAGGAGAGCTACCGGGTGATCGCGCCGAAACGGCTGATAGCGGAGCTGGACGGGCGCGACTGACCGACAGGACGGTGACCGGTCGGGTGACCGGCCGGTAAATTGGCTAAGCGCTTGCTCGTCAGGTCTTGTGTCCGCTGGAACACGTTCTTAGCATCACTGGTGTTACATCAGTTGTGTCACGCCAATGGGGGCAGGATGACAACGGCACCGACGCCCGGGCACGGCCCGCTCACCGGCGTGCGCGTGGTCGAGCTGGCCGGCATCGGGCCCGGCCCCTTCGCCGCCATGCTCCTGGCCGACCTGGGCGCCGACGTCGTCCGCGTGGACCGGCCCGGCGGCACGGGACTCGCGATCAACACCGAGTACGACATCACCAACCGCAACAAGCGCTCCGTGATCGTCGACCTGAAGTCCGCCGACGGCGCGGCCCGCGTCCTCGACCTCGCCGCCCGCGCCGACATCCTGATCGAGGGCAACCGCCCCGGCGTCGCCGAGCGCCTGGGCGTCGGCCCCGAGGCCTGCCACGCCCGCAACCCCCGCCTCGTCTACGGCCGCATGACCGGCTGGGGGCAGGAGGGGCCGCTCGCCCAACGCGCCGGCCACGACATCGCGTACATCGCGCTCACCGGCACCCTCGGCATGATCGGCAGCCCCGACGAACCCCCGGCGGTCCCCGCCAACCTGGTCGGCGACTACGCCGGCGGCTCCCTCTACCTCGTCGTCGGCGTCCTCGCCGCCCTCCACCACGCGCGCGCGACCGGCTCCGGCCAGGTCGTCGACGCCGCCATCGTCGACGGCACCTCCCACCTCGCCGCGATGATCCACGGCATGCTCGCCGCCGGCGGCTGGCAGGACCGGCGCGGTGCGAACCTCCTGGACGGCGGCTGCCCGTACTACGGCACCTACGAGACCGCCGACGGGCGGCACATGGCCGTCGGCGCGCTGGAGCCGCAGTTCTACGACGAGTTCGTGACGCTTCTGGAGATCCCCGAACACGCCGGCGCGCGCAAGGACTGGGCCCGCTGGGGCGAGCTGCGCGAGGCGGTCGCGGCGCGCTTCAAGGCCCGAACGCGGGACGAGTGGACGGCCGTGTTCGAAGGAACCGACGCCTGCGTGGCACCCGTACTGTCCCTGCACGAGGCCCCCCACCACCCGCACCTGGCGGCCCGCGGCACCTTCACCGACCACGGCGGCATCACCCAGCCCGCCCCCGCGCCCCGCTTCTCCGCGACACCCACCGCCGTACGCACCGGGCCCGCCCAGCCCGGCGCCGACACCGCGGACGTGGCACGCGACTGGGACGTACCCGACCTGATGAAGGGCCTCGATGTGGAGGACGCCGGTATGAAGGGCCACGAATGAAGCGGCAGATCTTCGCCCCCGAGCACGACGCGTTCCGCGCGACCGTGCGCAGCTTCCTGGCCAGGGAGGTGCAGCCGTACTACGAGCAGTGGGAGAAGGACGGCATCGTCTCCCGGGACGCCTGGCGCGCGGCCGGAAAGCAGGGCCTGCTCGGCTTCGCCGTGCCCGAGGAGTACGGAGGCGGCGACACCCCCGACTTCCGCTACAGCGCCGTCCTCGCCGAGGAGTTCACGCGCGCGGGCGCCCCGGGCCTCGCGCTCGGCCTGCACAACGACATCATCGGCCCGTACCTCACCTCGCTCGCCACCGACGAGCAGAAGCGGCGCTGGCTGCCCGGCTTCTGCGACGGGACGCTGATCACGGCCATCGCCATGACCGAACCCGGCGCCGGCTCCGACCTCCAGGGCATCCGCACCCACGCCGAGGACCGCGGCGACCACTGGGTCCTCAACGGCTCCAAGACGTTCATCTCCAACGGCATCCTCGCCGACCTGGTGATCGTCGTCGCGAAGACGACCCCCGAGGGCGGCGCGCACGGGCTGTCGCTGCTCGTCGTCGAGCGCGGCATGCAGGGCTTCGAGCGCGGCCGCAATCTCGACAAGATCGGCCAGAAGGCGCAGGACACGGCCGAGCTGTTCTTCCACGACGTCCGCGTGCCCAAGGAGAACCTCCTCGGCGCGCTCAACGGCGCCTTCGTCCATCTGATGACGAACCTCGCGCAGGAGCGGCTGAGTATCGCGGTCTCCGCGATCGCCGCGGCCGAGCACCTGCTGGAGATCACCACCGACTACGTCAAGGAACGCGAGGCCTTCGGCCGGCCGCTGGCCACCAAGCAGCACGTCCGGTTCGAGATCGCCGAGATGGCCACCGAGTGTGCCGTCACCCGCACCTTCCTCGACCGCTGCATAGCGGACCACGACAACGGCGAGCTCGACGCCGTGCACGCCTCCATGGCCAAGTGGTGGGCGACCGAGCTGCAGAAGCGGGTCGCCGACCGCTGCCTGCAATTGCACGGCGGCTACGGCTACATGAGCGAATTCCCGGTCGCCCGGGCCTTCACCGACGGCCGTATTCAGACCATCTACGGCGGGACGACCGAGATCATGAAGGAGATCATCGGCCGTTCCCTGCTGGGCTAAGGCTCTTTCCTGCTCGGCTGACCCTCATCCCCGAAAGGCTTCCCAGTGAGCACCGAAGCGTACGTGTACGACGCGATCCGCACCCCGCGCGGCCGCGGCAAGGCGAACGGCGCCCTGCACGGCACCAAGCCGATCGACCTGGTCGTCGGCCTCATCCACGAGCTCCGCGACCGCTTCCCGACCCTGGACCCGGCCGCGATCGACGACATCGTGCTCGGCGTCGTCGGCCCGGTCGGCGACCAGGGCTCCGACATCGCCCGCATCGCCGCGATCGCCGCCGGGCTGCCGGACACGGTCGCGGGCGTGCAGGAGAACCGCTTCTGTGCGTCGGGCCTGGAGGCGGTGAACATGGCTGCCGCCAAGGTCCGTTCGGGCTTCGAGGACCTCGTCCTCGCGGGCGGCGTCGAGTCGATGTCCCGGGTGCCTATGGCCTCGGACGGGGGCGCCTGGTTCAACGACCCGATGACCAACCTCGCCGTCAACTTCGTGCCGCAGGGCATCGGCGCCGACCTGATCGCCACCATCGAGGGCTTCTCGCGCCGCGACGTCGACGAGTACGCGGCGCTCTCCCAGGAGCGGGCGGCGACGGCCTGGAAGGAAGGCCGCTTCGACCGCTCCGTCGTCCCGGTGAAGGACCGCAGCGGCCTCGTCGTCCTCGACCACGACGAGCACATGCGCCCCGGCACCACCGCCGACTCCCTCGCCAAGCTGAAGGCGTCCTTCGCGGACATCGGCGACCTGGGCGGCTTCGACGCCGTCGCCCTGCAGAAGTACCACTGGGTCGAGAAGATCGACCACGTCCACCACGCGGGCAACTCCTCCGGCATCGTCGACGGTGCCTCGCTCGTCGCGATCGGCAACAAGGAGGTCGGCGAGCGATACGGCCTCACCCCGCGCGCCCGCATCGTCTCCGCCGCGGTCTCCGGTTCCGAGCCCACCATCATGCTCACCGGCCCCGCGCCCGCGACCCGCAAGGCGCTCGCCAAGGCCGGACTGACCATCGACGACATCGACCTCGTCGAGATCAACGAGGCCTTCGCGGCCGTCGTCCTGCGCTTCGTGAAGGACATGGGCCTGTCCCTGGACAAGGTCAACGTCAACGGCGGCGCGATCGCCCTCGGCCACCCGCTCGGCGCGACCGGCGCGATCATCCTCGGCTCGCTCGTCGACGAACTGGAGCGCCAGGACAAGCGGTACGGCCTCGCCACGCTGTGCGTGGGCGGCGGTATGGGCATCGCCACGATCGTCGAGCGCATCTGACCCCCTCCCGACGGATCACACGGAGCACCTCCACATGAGCACTGAGTCCACCACCATCCGCTGGGAACAGGACCGCGCCGGCGTCGTCACGCTGGTCCTCGACGACCCGAACCAGTCCGCGAACACCATGAACCAGGCGTTCCGCGACTCCCTCGCCGTGATCACCGACCGGCTGGAGGCCGAGAAGGACACCATCCGCGGTGTCATCATCACCTCCGCCAAGAAGACCTTCTTCGCCGGCGGCGACCTGCGCGACCTGATCCGGGTCACCCCGGACACCGCGCAGGACCTCTTCGAGGGCGGCATGGCGATCAAGCGCCAGCTGCGCCGCATCGAGACCCTGGGCAAGCCGGTCGTCGCCGCGATGAACGGCGCCGCCCTGGGCGGCGGTTACGAGATCGCGCTCGCCTGCCACCACCGCATCGCCCTCGACGCGCCCGGCTCCAAGATCGGCTGTCCCGAGGTCACCCTCGGCCTGCTCCCGGGCGGAGGCGGCGTCGTCCGTACCGTCCGCCTCCTCGGCATCGCCGACGCCCTGCTGAAGGTCCTCCTCCAGGGCACCCAGTACAACCCGCAGCGCGCCCTGCAGAACGGCCTGATCGACGACGTGGCCGCCACCCAGGAGGAACTGCTGGCCAAGGCCCGCGCCTTCATCGAGACCCACCCCGAGTCGCAGCAACCCTGGGACCGGCCGGGCTACAAGATCCCCGGCGGCACGCCCGCCAACCCCAAGTTCGCGGCGAACCTGCCCGCGTTCCCCGCCAGCCTGCGCAAGCAGACCAACGGCGCCCCCTACCCGGCCCCGCGCAACATCCTCGCGGCCGCCGTCGAGGGATCCCAGGTCGACTTCGAGACCGCGCAGGTCATCGAGGCGCGCTACTTCGTGGAGCTGGCGGCCGGCCAGACGTCGAAGAACATGATCCAGGCGTTCTTCTTCGACCTCCAGGCCGTCAACTCCGGTGCCAACCGGCCCGGCGGCATCGAACCCCGCAAGGTCCGCAAGGTCGCCGTGCTGGGCGCCGGGATGATGGGCGCGGGCATCGCCTACTCGTGCGCCCGCGCGGGCATCGAGGTGGTCCTGAAGGACGTGGCGCTGGAAGCCGCAGTCAAGGGCAAGGGCTACTCCGAGAAGCTGTGCGCCAAGGCGGTCTCCCGGGGCCGTACGACGCAGGAGAAGGCCGACGCGCTGCTGGCCCGCATCACGCCGACGGCCGACCCGCAGGACGTGGCCGGCTGCGACGCGGTGATCGAGGCCGTCTTCGAGAACCCCGAGCTCAAGCACAAGGTCTTCCAGGAGATCCAGGGCATCGTCGAGCCGGACGCGCTGTTGTGCTCCAACACCTCGACCCTGCCGATCACGGTGCTCGCCGAGGGCGTGGACCGCCAGGCCGACTTCGTCGGGCTGCACTTCTTCTCGCCCGTCGACAAGATGCCGCTCGTCGAGATCATCAAGGGCGAGCGGACGGGCGACGAGGCGCTGGCCCGCGCCTTCGACCTGGTCCGGCAGATCAACAAGACGCCGATCGTCGTCAACGACTCCCGCGGCTTCTTCACCTCCCGCGTCATCGGCCACTTCATCAACGAGGGCGTGGCGATGGTCGGCGAGGGCATCGAGCCCGCGTCGGTGGAGCAGGCGGCGGCCCAGGCGGGTTACCCGGCCAAGGTGCTGTCCCTGATGGACGAGCTGACGCTCACCCTCCCGCGGAAGATCCGCAACGAGTCGAAGCGGGCCGTGGAGGAGGCGGGCGGCGTGTGGGCGTCCCACCCCGCGGAAGCCGTCATCGACCGCATGGTCGACGAGTTCGGCCGCGAGGGGCGCAGCGGGGGAGCGGGCTTCTACGACTACGACGCGGACGGCAGGCGGGCGGGCCTGTGGCCGGGCCTGCGCGAGCACTTCACCCGCGAGGGCGCGCAGATCCCGTTCCGGGACATGCAGGAACGCATGCTGTTCTCCGAGGCCCTGGACACGGTCCGGCTCCTGGAGGAAGGCGTCCTGACGTCGGTCGCCGACGCCAACATCGGCTCCATCTTCGGCATCGGCTTCCCCGGCTGGACCGGTGGTGTCCTGCAGTACATCAACGGCTACGAGGGCGGCGTCGCCGGTTTCACGGCCCGCGCACGTGAGCTGGCGCAGCAGTACGGCGACCGGTTCACGCCGCCGGCGCTGCTGGTGGAGGAGGCGGAGAAGGGCGAGCGCTTCGGGGACGCGTGACGCCGGGGGCGGCGGGGAGTTCCTCGCCCCGCCGCCCCAAGGCCCATTGGGGAGCAAGGCCCCCTTGCCCAGTTCCTGACGGCTCATCACACTCGCCTCATGGAGACGCGTACCGCCCTGGTGACCGGAGCGGCGCAGGGCCTCGGGCAGGAGTTCGCCGTCGCGCTCGCCGGGCGCGGCTACCGGGTCGCCGGTCTGGACCTCGTCCCGCAACCGGAGACCGCCGGCAAGATCCTGGACTACGTGGAGTTGACGGCCGACGTCACCGACGAGACGCAGGTGCGCCGGGGACTGGAGCGCGTCATCGACCGGTTCGGCACGCTGCACGTCGTCGTCAACAGTGCCGACGTCCAGCCCGCGAACCCCTTCGAGGAGACGTCGGTCGAGGAGTGGCGCCGGATCATGCGCGTCAACCTGGAGGCACCGTTCCTAATGACCGCGCCGCGCTGCCGTACCTGAAGGCGGCCGGCCGGGGCCGCGTCGTCAACATCGCCTCGGCGGCCGTGCTCACCGCCCCGCCCACGATGGTCCCGTACGTCGCCTCGAAGATGGGACTGATCGGCTTCACCCGCTCGCTCGCCGCCGCCGTCGCGTCCTACGACATCACCGTCAACGCCATCGCGACCGGCCTGGTCCGCGACCGGCACACGGTGCCGAGGGCGCAGACGCCGTCCGACCTGGTCTCGACGCTGCTGTACGTCGTCGACGAGGGCAGCGGCTTCCTGACCGGGCAGACACTCAACGTGTCAGGCGGATCGGCCTTCATCTGAGACGCCGCCCAGCCAGTCCCGCAGCTCCTCGCGCAGCGACCGCTGAAAGGTCGTCAACAGGGCCTGCACCACCAGAGGTTGCATGTGCGCGGACAGCGACTTCACGTCCTGTGCCGCGCGTTCCGAGACCTCCCCGCGGAACAGCTGCGCCAACTCGTGCGCGGCGGCACGCGAGTGCTCGATGAGAACCTTGCGCGCCGCGAGGATCGCCTCCTGCGACAGCGGTACGTCCAGCAGCCCGACGCCCAGCCGCAGCAGTCCCAGGTCGACGCGATAGTCGGCACCGTCCTCGCCGCCGCCGTCCGGCTTCACCACGCCCATCGCGGCCAGCCGCTCCACGTCGTCGTCGCCGAGCGCCCGCCCCGCCCGCCGCTCCAGCTCCGCCCGCGAGACCGTCTCCACCGCCTCCGGCGCCCACGAGGCCACCACGGCCCGGTGAATGGCGAGGTCATGGGCGTCCAGATCCGGCGGCAGTTGCTGCACATACCGCTCGATCGCCGCGAGCGTCATGCCCTGCTGCTGCAACTCCTCGATGAGCGCCAGCCGGGCCAGGTGCTCGCGCCCGTAGTGGCCCACCCTGCGCGGACCCAGCACCGGAGGCGGCAGCAGCCCTTTGGTTCCGTAGAACCGCACCGTGCGGACCGTCATGCCCGCCCGCGCGGCCAGCTCGTCGATCGTGAGGGTCGTCTCCTCGGTGCCGGTCGTCATGTGCAGCAGTATCGCTGTCTCACCGGTGCTGTGACACCTCCGGCGACTCGTGGGGCGGGGCGGGACCGCCGTGTGAGAAGTAACGCTGTGTGACGTGCGCCACCGCGTGAGCCGGGTTCTCTGGGGGAAGGTGAGCCCTTGGTCTGTGCACTTATCGAGGGCACAGGCCATACGTACGTCCGGCCGCCCGAGCGCAATCCGCTCGGGCGCACCAGAGATTGGTACCACCCGTGAGCAAGGACGCCGTGAATACGGCAGTGGCCGCACCCCGCACCGACGCGGCCCAGGTGCCCGCGGATGCGGGCGACGCCGGTTACAGCAAGGACCTCAAGGCCCGCCACGTCAACATGATCGCCATCGGCGGGGCCATCGGCACCGGCCTCTTCCTCGGCGCCGGCGGCCGCCTCCACAACGCGGGCCCGGCGCTGGCGATCGCCTACCTGGTCTGCGGCATCTTCGCCTTCTTCGTGGTGAGGGCCCTCGGCGAGCTCGTGCTCTACCGCCCCTCGTCCGGCTCCTTCGTGTCGTACGCTCGCGAGTTCCTCGGTGAGAAGGGCGCCTACGTCGCCGGCTGGATGTACTTCCTGAACTGGTCGACGACCGGCATCGCCGACATCACCGCGATCGCGCTCTACACGCACTACTGGAGCCTGTTCACCGACATCCCGCAGTGGGTGCTGGCCCTGATCGCCCTGGCGGTGGTCCTCGCGGTGAACCTGATCTCGGTGAAGATCTTCGGCGAGATGGAGTTCTGGTTCGCGATCATCAAGGTCGCCACGCTGGTGGCCTTCATGTTCGTCGGCATCTTCCTGCTGGCCACTCAGCAGGAGGTGGGCGGCACGACGCCCGGCCTGAGCGTGATCACCGACAACGGCGGCGTCTTCCCGCACGGCTTGATGCCCGTCGTCCTGGTCATGCAGGGCGTGATCTTCGCGTACGCCGCCCTGGAACTGGTCGGCGTCGCGGCGGGCGAGACCGCCGAGCCGGAGAAGGTCGTCCCGCGCGCCGTGAACTCGATCATGTGGCGCGTCGGTGTCTTCTACGTCGGCTCGGTCGTCCTGCTGGCCCTCCTCCTGCCCGGCTCGGTGTACTCGGCCGACCAAAGCCCGTTCGTCACCGTGCTGTCGAAGATCGGCATCCCAGCCGCGGGCGACGTGATGAACCTGGTGGTCCTGACGGCGGCGATGTCCTCCCTGAACTCCGGCCTCTACTCCACGGGCCGCATCCTGCGCTCCATGGCGATGGCGGGTTCGGCCCCGAAGTTCACGGCCCGCATGAACCGCAGCCAGGTGCCCTACGGCGGCATCCTGCTCACCTGCGCGGTGTGCGTCCTGGGCGTCGGCCTGAACTACCTCATGCCCAGCCAGGCCTTCGAGATCGTGCTGAACGTCGCCTCCCTCGGCATCATCTCGACCTGGGTGATCATCATGATCTGTCACCTGATCTTCGTCCGCCGCGCCCGGGCGGGCCTGGTGGACCGACCGCACTTCCGCCTCCCCGGCAGCCCGGTCACGGAGATCGCCACGATCGTCTTCCTGCTCGCCTGCCTCGGCATGATGTGGAACGACCCCGAGGTCGGCCGCAAGACCCTCCTTCTCATCCCGGTGATCGCCGCGATGCTGGTCGCAGGCTGGTACGCGATCCGCCGCAGGGCGGCCCGCGCGGAGGACCAGGAGCTGACCGAGCTCACGAAGTAATCCGAAGGCCGTTGTCAGAGGCGGCCTCTACGGTGGCGTCATACCGGAGATCACGTATGTCCGGGGTGACGCCACCGTTGCGTTGGGCATGATCGCCCCAAGGGGGCGGTACGACCATGGGGGGCCGGAGTTGAGCCGAGACACCGACGTACGGGCGGCGCCGGCGTGGACACCATCGTGTACGTCCCCGAGCTGCCACTCCCGTACGCCGACAGCTACATGATCGACTCAGGGATCCGCACCCGCGCCGGACAGACCGGGGACTTCGTGGCCGTCGGTCTGAGCAGCCTCGGCCTGCGCACCCACCACGTCGACTTCCTCGGCGAGGACCCCGAGGGCGACCTCGTCCGCGCCCTGCACCGCGAACACGGCATCGCCCTCACCGCGATCCCGCAGCCCGCCGGCACCAAGCGCGCGGTCAACCTGGTCGGCCCGGACGGCAGACGGCTGTCCCTCTACGACACGAGCCGCGGACACGCCGAGGACCGCCTGCCGGAAGAGACGGTCCGGGCTCTCGCCGACGCGAGCCGCCATGCCCATGTCTCCATCACCCAGCCGTGCGCCCACGCACTGCCGCTCCTCCGCGAGGCCGGTGTCACGCTCTCCACCGACCTCCACAACTGGGACGGCGAGAACCCGTACCACGAGCCGTTCGCCCACGCGGCGGACGTCGTGTTCCTCTCGACGGCCGCCCTGGACGACCCCGAGCGGACCATGCGCCGAATCGCCGAGAAGGGGAGGGCCGAGGTGGTCGTGGCCACGGCCGGAGCCGAGGGCGCCTACCTGCTGACCGACGGCGAGCTGAGTCACGTCCCGCCGGTCCGGCCCCCGGCCCCAGTGGTCGACTCGAACGGCGCCGGCGACGCCTTCGCCGCCGCCTTCCTCTACGGCAGGCTCACCGGCGAGCCACCGCACCGATGTGCTCTGTACGGCGCGGTGGCCGGCGCCCATGCCTGCACGGTGCCGTCGACGCGGACGGCACCGATGGGCAGGGAAGAACTCATCGAGCGCGCAGCCGCATTCGAGGGTTCATAGGACGCCCGACGACGTCAGTGCTGGTGCACGCCGTTCGTCGCCGCGATCTTCTTCCAGGACTTCGGCTGTACCGGATCCGCGCCCGACCTGGCGATGGACGCCGCGCGTGCGGTCGGCGCGGCCGGCTTCGACGGCTCGAACAGCCATGTGTCGAAGAGCGCTGCCAGAGGCTGCCCGGACACCTCCTCGGCGTACCGCTGGAAGTCGGCCACCGACGCGTTGCCGTAGGCGTACTTCTGCGTCCAGCCCTTGAGGATGGCGAAGAACGCCTCGTCCCCGATCTCGTTGCGCAGCGCCTGCAGGGTCAGCGCACCCCGGTCGTAGACGGCGATGTGGAACTGCTTCTCCGGCCCCGGATCCCCGGGCTTGACCGACCAGAACGCATCGTCGGCCGCACGCGAGGCGTACACGTAGTCGGCGATCTCCTGCGCCGTGCCCTCACCCTCGTGCTCCGACCACAGCCACTGTGCGTAGCGGGCGAACCCCTCGTTGATCCAGATGTCCTTCCAGTCCTTCACGGACACCAGGTCGCCGTACCACTGGTGGGCGAGCTCATGGACGACGACGTTGGTGTTCACCCCGTTCGCGAAGTTCGCCGGGCTGTAGAACGGCCGGGTCTGCGTCTCCAGCGCGTACCCGGTGTTCGTGTTCGGCACATACCCGCCGAGGGCGTTGTAGGGATACGGCCCGAAGTACCCGGTCAGCCAGTCGGCGATCTCCCCGGTCCGCTCGATGCTCGCCCGCGCCGCGCCGTAGTTGGCGCCCAGGTCCTTGCTGTAGGCGTTGATGACCGGAATGCCGCTCTCGCTCGTCCCCGTCGTCACGTCGAACTTGCCGACCGCGAGCGTGGCGAGATAGGTCGCCTGCGGTTTGTCGGAGCGCCAGTTGTAGCGGGTCCAGCCCAGGCGTGAACTCGTCGACTGCAGCGTGCCGTTGGAGATGGCCTGCGTGCCGTCCGGGACCTGCACCGAGACGTCGTACGTCGCCTTGTCGAGCGGGTGGTCGTTGCTGGGGAACCACCACCAGGCGGCCTCGGGTTCGTTCGCCCCGACTCCGCCGTCCGCAGTGCGGTGCCAGCTGGTGAAGCCGTACGCCTTCTTCGACGACGGTACGCCGCGGTAGCGCACGACCACCGTGACGTCCGTGCCCTTGGCCAGCGGCTTCTTCGGCGTGATCTCCAGCTCGTGCTCGCCCGAGGTTGCGAACGACGCCTTCGCGCCGTTGACCCGGACCTCGCTGACGTCCAGCAGGAAATCAAGATTGAACCGGGACAGATCCTGCGTGGTCTTCGCCAGCAGGGTCGCCGTCCCCTCCAGCTCGTCCGTGGCCGGCTGGTACTTCAGCCGGAGGTCGTAGTGGGAGACGTCGTATCCGCCGTTGCCGTAGGCCGGGTAGTAAAGATCGCCGATGCCCGGAGCGCCGGGGGAGTGGCTCGCCGCCGAGGCCGGGATCGCCAGCATCAGCGAGGCGGCCGCGAGTGCGCCCGGCGCCATGAATCTGCGGTGCACGAAAGCTCCAAGTCGTAGGGGCCCGAAGTCTGTCCGGAGCCTATTCACCACCTGTGTCACGAGTGTGTCCATGACCACTGCTGTCACACGATCGCCATTCGGCCGACATGAATCCACTCGCCCGGCAGACGTTTATCGGCCACGAAGACCTCACACACCATCAGTCGCCCCCTTCTGCACGAGAGTTGACCGATGTACCGTCCGCGCATGCCGAAACGCATGCGCTTCACGATCTGGAGACCGCTCGCGACGGTGGCCGCAGCGGCGCTGACGGCCACGTTCCTCTCGCCCGCGACGGCGCACGCCGCCCCGCGGGAGAGCAAGCCCGTGTACTCGTACGACAACGCCATCCGCGAGGCCGTATGGGTGGACACGGGACTCGACGACGACCGCGACGGGAAGAACGACCGCGTCGCCGTCGATGTCGTCCGGCCCCGGGAGCCGGCGGCCCAGGGCCGCAGGATCCCCGTCATCATGGACGCCAGCCCGTACTACTCGTGTTGCGGGCGAGGCAACGAGAGCCAGAAGAAGACGTACGACGCCGACGGCGACGTCGTCGGGATGCCGCTGTTCTACGACAACTACTTCGTGCCCCGCGGCTACGCCTTCGTCGGCGTCGACCTCGCCGGCACCAACCGCTCCGACGGCTGCGTGGACGTCGGCGGCCGCTCCGACGTCCTCTCCGCGAAGGCCGTCGTCGACTGGCTGAACGGCCGCGGCAAGGCGTACACGACCCGCACCGGCACGACCAAGGCCAAGGCGACCTGGACCAACGGCCGCACCGGCATGATCGGCAAGAGCTGGGACGGCACCATCGCCAGCGGCGTCGCCGCAACCGGCGTCGAGGGCCTGAGGACCATCGTCCCGATCAGCGCCATCTCCTCCTGGTACGACTACTACTTCCAGCAGGGCGCCCCGCTGTACGACTCCGGCCCCGAGTGGCTCTCCGACTACGTCAACAGCCCCGACGCCCGCGCCAAATGCGGGGCCATCCAGCAGAAGCTCGTCGACGGGGCCCCGCGTACCGGGGACTGGACGCCGCTGTGGACCGAGCGTGACTACGTGAAGGACGCGCGCAAGGTCAGGGCGAGCGTCTTCCTGATCCACGGCATGCAGGACCTCAACGTCCGTATGAAGCACGTCGGCCAGTGGTGGGACGCGCTGGCGAAGAACGGCGTCGAGCGCAAGATCTGGCTCTCCCAGACCGGCCATGTCGACCCCTTCGACTTCCGCCGCGCCGAGTGGGTCGACACCCTGCACCGCTGGTTCGACCACGAGCTCCTCGGCTACGACAACGGCATCGACCGTGAGCCGATGGCCGACGTCGAGCGTCACCCCGACCAGTGGGCCACCTCGAAGGTCTGGCCGCCGCGCGGCACCGACCCGACCACCCTGCGCCCCGCCAAGGGCACCGAGGCGGGCGTCGGCACCCTCGGCCTGCGCAAGGGCAAGGGCACCGAGACCTTCACCGACGACCCGCAGCACAGCGAGACCGACTGGGCCGCGAACATCGACCGGACCACCCCGGACAAGGCGGGCTTCGTCACCGAGCCGCTCACCCGCGACCTGCGCCTGTCCGGCTCGTCCGAGGTCACCGTCACCGCGACCCCGACCACCTCGACGGCCCACCTCTCCGCCGTCCTCGTGGATCTCGGCCCCGACACCATCCGCGACTACGCGGCGAGCGGCGAAGGCATCACCACCCTGACCGACCGCACCTGCTGGGGCGCGAGCACCACCGGCGACAGCGCCTGCTTCAAGGAGACGCAGGCCAAGACGGCCGACGTCGGCCACACCGTCGTCAGCCGAGGCTGGGCCGACCTGGGCAACCACGCCTCCGACCTGGAGGGCGCGCCGCTCACCCCGGGCAAGGCGTACACCATCACCGTCGACCTGGCGGCCACCGACCACGTGGTCCCGGCCGGCCACCGCCTCGCCCTGATCGTCGCGGGCACGGACAAGGACCTGATCGACCCTCCGCCGACCAAGCCGACGCTCACCCTCGATCTCTCCCGTACGAAGGCCCGCGTCCCGCTGGTCGGTGGCGCCCACGCCTTCGCACGCGCCACGGCGGGTGCCGTCCTTGCAGCTCCCGAGGCCGCGCCGCTCGACGGCCTGAGCGCACCCCGCACCACCACTCACCGCATCCCGGAGGGAGGCCAGTGATCCGCACCCGAGCCGTCACCCTGGTCGCCGCGGCCCTCGCCGCATCCATCGTCGCCATACCGGCCCACGCCGCCGACTCCGCGCCCCGCACCGGCTTCGAGAAGTCGAACGGCGCCCGCTGGACCAGTCAGCCCGAGGAGCAGGACTTCCTCGCGGCCGTCGACAAGGCGAGCAACAAGGTCTCCGTCACCCGCATCGGTACGACGAAGCAGGACCGCCCGCTCCAGCTCGTCCGGATCGGCACCCGCCCCACCCCGAACAAGGTGCTGCTGATCTGCAGCCAGCACGGCGACGAACCTTCCGGCCGCGAGGCCTGTCTGTCCACCGTCCGCGATCTGGCCTGCGCGAAGGACCGGCAGACCCGGCGCTTCCTGGAGCGCACCACCCTGCTGGTGGTGCCCACGGCCAACCCCGACGGCCGGGCCGCCGACACCCGCGGCAACAGCGACGGCGTGGACGTCAACCGCGACCACCTCGCACTCCAGACCGCCGAGGGGCGCGCCATGGCCGCGGTCATCCGCGACCAGCGCCCCGACGTGATCTACGACCTCCACGAGTACGGCGCCACACCCCCGTACTACGACAAGGACCTGTTCGACCTGTGGCCGCGCAACCTCAACACGGACGCCCGCGTCCACGACGAGGCGCAGGCCCTCTCCGAGTCCTACGTGCGCCCCACCGCGTCCGGAGCCGGTTACTCGACCGGTACGTACGGGATCTGGACCGACCCCGTGACGGGCGAGCCGATCAAACAGGTCGCCGGTGACGGGCAGGAACGCATCCTGCGGAACATGTCCGGAGTGAAGCACGCGCTGGGGCTGCTGATCGAGAGCCGCGTCGATCCGCTGACCGAGGAGGAGAAGGCCGACGCGTCGCTCAACAACCGGCGCCGGGTGTACTCCCAAGTCGCCGCGCTGGACGGCCTGTTCGACTTCACCGACGCCCGTCGAGGACAGGTCGAGGTGGCGACCGGCCTGGCCAGGCTCGCGGGGTTCGCCGACACCGGACCCGTCTACATCGGCGGCGCCGACAACGACCCGGCGGAACCCGCCGAGGTGATCGCCGACCCGCCGTGCGGATACCGGCTCACCACCGACCAGTACGCGCAGGTCAAGGACGAGCTCGCGCTGCACGGAGTAAAGGCGAAATCGACCGCTACCGGGACGTTCGTCCCGCTTCGTCAGTCTTTGCGCGGCCTTGTCCCGCTACTTCTGGACGAGCGCGCTCCGTATCACCTGACTGCTGCTGAGCCGGACACCGACTGCTGAAACGGCTGCGATCGGCGGAATCTGTGGTAGGTCCTGGGAGACGACGTGGAGAGGGCGTATCCACGGTTTCCCGGGGAAGGTGCCGCTGATGACTGACGATCTTAAGAAGAGAGGTGGCCGGGAAGGCCCTGCGGACGACTCCGGCCACCGCAGCACCGACCGAGTGGTGTTCGGCGTCACCGCCGTCATCACCCTGGCCTTCGTGATCTGGGGCTGGGCAGCCACGGACTCGCTGGAGAGCGTGTCCACGAAGATGCTCAACGGCCTGATCCACAATGGCGGCTGGGCCTTCATGCTCGCCGCCTCCTGCTTCGTGGTCTTCGCCCTGTGGCTGGCGATCAGCCGCTACGGCCGCATCCACCTCGGCGCCGAGGGTGAGGAACCCGAGTTCAAGACGGTGTCCTGGGTCGCGATGATGTTCAGCGCGGGCATGGGTATCGGACTGATGTTCTATGGCGTGAGTGAGCCGCTCTCGCATTACAACACCCCACCGCCCGGCACCACCCCCGCCGACTCCGCCGAGCGCATGGAGACGGCGATGGCCACCACCCTCTTCCACTGGACGCTGCACCCCTGGGCGATCTACGCGGTGGTCGGCCTCGCCATCGCCTACAGCACCTTCCGCAAGCGCCGGCGCCAGACCATCAGCGCGGTGTTCACGCCGCTGATCGGTGAGAAGCACGCCAACGGTGCCGGGGGACGGGTAATCGACATTCTCGCGATCATCGCCACCGTCTTCGGCTCCGCGGCCTCCCTCGGTCTCGGCGCGCTCCAGATCGGCTCCGGCTTCCAGGAGCTGGACTGGATGGACGACGTGAGCGAGGGCCTGCTCGTCGCCATCATCGCCGTACTGACCCTGGCCTTCGTTCTCTCGGCCGTCTCCGGCATCGAGCGGGGCATTCAGTGGCTGTCCAACACCAACATGGTGCTCGCCCTGATCCTCGCGGTCTTCGTGTTCATCGCGGGCCCCACGATCATCGTGCTCGACCTGCTGCCCACCTCGATCTTCGCCTACCTGGGCGATCTGCCCCAGCTCGCCGGCCGCACCGAGGCCAGCGGCGGCGAGGGAGTCGCGGACTGGCTCGGCAGCTGGACCGTCTTCTACTGGGCCTGGTGGATCTCCTGGACGCCCTTCGTGGGCATGTTCATCGCGCGCATCAGCCGCGGGCGCACCATCCGGCAGTTCGTCGGCGGTGTCATCCTCGTGCCCAGCACCGTCAGCCTGATCTGGTTCGCGATCTTCGGCGGTACGGCGATGAAGCTGAAGGAGGGCGGCGCACTCGGCGGTGAGGAGACCCCGGAGGGTCAACTCTTCGCCGTGCTCCAGGAGTTCCCGATCGCGACCGTCACCAGCCTGCTGGTGATGATCCTGGTCGGCATCTTCTTCGTCTCGGGTGCCGACGCCGCGTCCATCGTGATGGGCACGCTGTCCCAGAAGGGCGCACTGGAACCCGGCCGGTTCGTCGTCGTGTTCTGGGGTGTGGTGACCGGAGCCGTCGCGGCCATCATGCTGCTCGTCGGCAGCGGTCAGGGCGACGCGCTCACCGGCCTGCAGAACCTCACGATCCTGGCCGCCGCGCCGTTCGTCCTCGTGATGATCGGCATGTGCGTCGCACTCGTGCGCGACCTGCGCCGGGACCCGATCATCGTGCGCACCGAGATGGGCTCGGAAGCCGTCGAACTCGCCGTGATCGAGGGCCACAAGAAGTACGACGGAGACTTCGAGATCAGGGTCGGCCCGGGCGCCGGCACCGAGACGGAGGGCGACCCGCTGGGCCACGACCACGGCTGAGCGGTACGCACGCAGGCGGGAGGAGGCGAGCCGGAGGGCCGCCCCCTCCCGCCTGCCTCGTCCGGGCGGGCCACGCATCCGGTCGGTCGCCTGTTCGCAGTCATCCAGGGACGTAAGCGGAATATGTCATGCCGCGCTCATATCGGTCCCGCCCTGGGGATACTCACAGCATGTCTGCCGAGTACGCGACCTTCGGCCTGGCACCGGCGATGCGTGCCGGTGGCGTCCTCGCCAACGGTGACTACCAGGTGCACCGGGACTTCGTGGACTTCATCGTCGACGGACGCCCGCTGCTGTTCCAGCTGTCCGACCTCGACGCCGTCTCCCCGCTCGCCTCCGACGTGCCACCCGCCATCTTCACCGCGCAGGTCCGCAGCCTGCTGCTGGAGGCGGAGGCCCCGCTTCCGGGCGGCCGCTATGTCATCTATGGCTGCCCCGAATGCGAGGACCTCGCCTGCGGAGCGGTCACCGCGCTCATCGACAAGGAGGGCGACGACTACATCTGGCGGGACTTCGCCTGGCAGACCGACGAACACGCCGACCTGGAGCTCAACGGCTACCACGGCATCGGACCCTTCCGCTTCCACTGCGCCGAGTACCGCTCGGCCCTGGGCTCCCTGCTCGACGGCGACTCCGAGGCACCGCGCCGCCGGGTCCTGCTCATCGGCGCCCGCGTCGCCCTCCTGGCCAAGCTCGCCGCCGCCCTGCGCACCATCGGCATCGGCGCCGAGATCACCGATGACGTGAGTGGCGTCGCCGTCGACGAACTGCGCACCTACGGCGCCGTCGCCTTCGGCCGTGGCATCGGCGAGGAGCAGCGTGCGGCCGCACGCCGTGCCTTCACGGAGGCCGGAGTCGACGTGGCGTATGTCGACGGCCTCGCGCCGATCGTGCCGTTGCTGGTCGCACAGATCGAACACGCCCTGGACCGCAGCCCGGTCGAACAGCGGCGCCTGACCCGTCTGGTGGCCGCCGACGGCGAGGCGGGTGTCGAGGTCACCTCGCCCTGCCGCGTCCAGCTCACCGCGTACCGCGTCGACCGCCTCTACCGCACCCACACCCACGAGGTCTTCGACGGCGTCCTGGAACCGGGCCGCCACCGCATCGCGCTGGACGCGAAAGCAGTGAAGGGAGAGGCGTTCGTGGTGGCGCGGACCTCGGGGGGTGTACTGGTGGAGGCGATGGCGCGGTGAGGGCGTACGGGCTCTCGGAGGCGCCGGCCCGCTGAGACGAAGGTGAACGCGGCCCTGCGCGGGGGCTAGGATCGCGCTCTGTGAGTGCCACCCTCGTCGCCAAGAACCTCGCCGCCGGTCACGGCGACCGTTCCCTGTTCAGCGGGCTCGACCTCGTCGTGGCGCCCGGAGATGTGATCGGCCTGGTCGGAGCCAACGGCGCGGGCAAGTCCACGCTGCTGCGCCTGCTCGCCGGGCTGACCGCACCGGAGGAGGGCGAGCTGCGGCTGTCCCCGCCGACCGCGACCGTCGGTCACCTCCCGCAGGAGCCCGAGCGGCGCCCCGGCGAGACCGTACGGGAGTTCCTGGCCCGGCGCACGGGAGTCGCCGAGGCCCAGCGCGCCATGGACGAGGCGACTCAGGCCCTCGTCGACGGGGCACCGGGCGCCGACGACGCGTACGCGACGAGCCTGGAGCGCTGGCTCGGTCTCGGCGGCGCCGACCTCGACGAGCGTGCCGAGGAGACCGCCGACTCACTGGGCCTGGCCGTGGACCTGGACCAGCCGATGACCTCCCTGTCCGGCGGCCAGGCGGCCCGCGCCGGCCTCGCCTCGCTGCTCCTGTCCCGCTACGACGTCTTCCTGCTCGACGAGCCGACGAACGACCTGGACCTCGACGGTCTGGAGCGCCTGGAGCGGTTCGTCGGCGGCCTGCGCGCCGGCACCGTGGTCGTCAGCCACGACCGCGAGTTCCTCACCCGCACGGTGACCAAGGTCCTCGAACTGGACCTCGCCCAGCAGCAGATCAACCTCTACGGCGGCGGCTACGAGGCCTACCTGGAGGAGCGCGACGTGGCCCGCCGCCACGCCCGCGACGACTACGAGGAGTACGCCGACAAGAAGGCCGCCCTCCAGGACCGCGCACAGACCCAGCGCGCCTGGATGGACAAGGGCGTGAAGAACGCGCGGCGCAAGGCGAGCAACGACAACGACAAGATCGGCCGCAAGTTCCGCAGCGAGGCCAGCGAGAAGCAGGCCGCGAAGGCCCGCCAGACCCAGCGCATGATCGAGCGCCTGGATGTCGTCGACGAACCGCGCAAGGAGTGGGAACTGCGCATGGAGATCGCCTCGGCACCGCGTTCGGGCGCGGTGGTCGCGACCCTGCGCGACGCCGAGGTGCGACGCGGCGCCTTCAGCCTCGGCCCGGTGTCCCTGCAGATCGACTGGGCGGACCGGGTGGCCGTCACCGGCGCCAACGGCGCGGGCAAGTCGACGCTGCTGGGCGCCCTGCTGGGCCGTATCCCCCTCACCGCCGGACAGTCGGCGCTCGGCTCCGGCGTCCTGATCGGCGAGGTCGACCAGGCCCGCAAACTCTTCCACGGGGACGAGTCCCTGCTGGACGCCTTCTGCGCCGCGGTCCCGGACACCGAACCGGCGGAAGTCCGCACCCTCCTGGCCAAGTTCGGTCTGAAGGCGGACCATGTCCTGCGCTCCGCGGCCACCCTCTCCCCGGGCGAACGCACCCGGGCCGCGCTGGCGCTTCTGCAGGGCCGGGGCGTCAACCTCCTGGTCCTCGACGAGCCGACCAACCACCTCGACCTGCCGGCCATCGAGCAACTGGAAGCGGCACTGGACGCCTACGAGGGCACGCTGCTCCTGGTCACCCACGACCGCCGCATGCTCGACGCGGTCCATGTCACGCGCCGCCTGGAGGTCGCCGACGGCAAGGTGACCGAGCGCTAGCGACGGGCTCCGCCGCCGGATCGAGCGAGTCGGCCGGCCAGCTCCGGGTAGTCGACGACCAAGCCGTCGTCGTCGAACTCGATGTCGCTGCGGAAGTCTCCGGAGGCGAAGCGAACCAGGTTGCGCCCCAGGTGCGTGTAGGTCTGCCGGGACGGCAGGACCGCCAGGTCGGGCACCGACACCCACGCCATCAGGAACTCCCGTTCCCCGGGCGACAGACGGAGCCCGTGCCGCAGCACCGGCATCGTGTTGGTCAGCGGGCACAGGCCCAGGTCGCAGTCGAGGGCGCCGTCGACGTCGGGCAGATGCTCACCGTCGGCCGTCCACCGGCCCGCTCCGTCGTGCCGCAGGTCGAGCGTGCGGGTGCCGTCCGCGGACTCGGCGGTGACGCGCAGCCGACGCGTCACGAAGCCGTCCGCCGTGTCGAGTTCGTACGAGATCCAGTACGGCTCCGGCGTCGTCCCTACGGCTCGGCCGCGGGCTCGCAGGGCATCGTCGCCGAGCTCGGCCCACGCGGTCTCGATGCCCTTGCTCCCCGACACCGCCCAGGTGATGACACGCGACTTCGGCATGCCGTCAGCCTAAGGGCGAACGGGCCCGGACCCTCCGTGTCACATCCGTGTCGTGCGGAGAGTCCGGGCCCTGCGTGTCGTGTCAGCGCTTGCCCTTCGGGTCGACCAGACCCGCGCGGCGCAGGGCGTCGGCCATGGCGCTGTTCGACGGAGGCGGTGCCTGGCGCGAGCCACCTCCGCCACCGCCACCGCCGCCGCGGCCCTGGCGCTGCTGGGGCGGCCGCCCGCCCCGCTGCCGGCGCTCGCCGCCGCCCCCGCCCTGCTGGGCCTGGGGAGCGGCCTCGTCGTCGAGGCGCAGGGTCAGGGAGATCCGCTTGCGCGGGATGTCGACGTCGAGGACCTTCACCTTGACGATGTCACCGGGCTTGACCACGTCCCTCGGGTCCTTGACGAAGGTCTTCGACATCGCGGAGACGTGCACCAGCCCGTCCTGGTGGACACCGACGTCCACGAACGCCCCGAAGGCCGCCACGTTCGTCACGACGCCCTCCAGGACCATCCCGGACGCCAGGTCGGCGATCTTCTCGACGCCCTCCTTGAAGGTGGCCGTCTTGAAGGCGGGACGCGGGTCGCGCCCGGGCTTCTCCAGCTCCTTCAGGATGTCCGTGACGGTCGGCAGACCGAACGTCTCGTCGACGTAGTCGTTGGGCTTCAGCGACCGCAGCACGCTCGTGTTGCCGACGAGTGCGGCGACCTCCTGGCCCGACGTCTTCACCATCCGCCGGACCACCGGGTACGCCTCGGGGTGCACGCTGGACGCGTCCAGCGGGTCGTCGCCGCCGCGGATGCGCAGGAAGCCCGCGCACTGCTCGTACGCCTTCGGGCCGAGCCGTGCCACGTTCTTCAGCTGCGAGCGGGACTTGAACGGGCCGTTCGCGTCGCGGTGGGACACGATGTTCTCGGCGAGTCCGGAGGTGATGCCGGAGACACGCGAGAGCAGCGGTGCGGAGGCGGTGTTGACGTCGACGCCGACGCCGTTCACACAGTCCTCCACCACCGCGTCCAGCGAGCGCGACAGCTTCACCTCGGACAGGTCGTGCTGGTACTGGCCGACGCCGATCGACTTCGGGTCGATCTTCACCAGCTCGGCGAGCGGGTCCTGGAGCCTGCGCGCGATGGAGACCGCGCCGCGCAGCGACACGTCCATGTCGGGCAGTTCCTGGGACGCGAAGGCGGAGGCCGAGTACACCGAGGCGCCGGCCTCGGACACCATCACCTTGGTGAGCTGCAACTCCGGGTGCTTGGTGATCAGTTCACCGGCGAGCTTGTCCGTCTCGCGTGACGCCGTGCCGTTGCCGATCGCGACCAGTTCGACCGCGTGCTCCTTCGCCAGTCGCGCGAGCTTGGCGATCGCCTCGTCCCACTTGTTCGCCGGGACGTGCGGATGGATCACGTCGGTGGCCACCACCTTGCCGGTGGCGTCGACGACGGCGACCTTCACACCCGTACGGAAGCCGGGGTCCAGGCCCAGCGTCGCGCGCGTGCCCGCCGGGGCGGCGAGCAGTAGGTCGCGGAGGTTGGCCGCGAACACGCCCACGGCCTCGTCCTCGGCGGCCGTGCGCAGGCGCAGCCGCAGGTCGATGCCGAGGTGAACGAGGATGCGGGTCCGCCAGGCCCAGCGGACCGTGTCCTTCAGCCACTTGTCGCCGGGGCGGCCGCGGTCGGCGATCGCGAACTTGTGGGCGACGATGCCCTCGTACGACGAGGGCCCCTCGGTGGGCTCCTCCGGCTCCAGGACGAGGTCGAGGACCTCCTCCTTCTCGCCGCGCAGCATCGCCAGGATGCGGTGCGACGGCAGGTCGGTGAACGGCTCGGCGAAGTCGAAGTAGTCCGCGAACTTCGCGCCCGCCTCCTCCTTGCCCTCCCGCACCTTGGCGGCCAGCCGGCCGCGGCCCCACATGCGCTCGCGCAGCTCGCCGATCAGGTCGGCGTCCTCCGAGAACCGCTCCGTGAGGATCGCCCGGGCGCCGTCCAGGGCGGCCTGCGGCTCGGCCACGCCCTTGTCGGCGTCCACGAACGCCGCCGCGGCGGCCAGGGGGTCGACCGTCGGGTCGCCGAGCAGACCCTCGGCGAGGGGCTCCAGGCCGGCCTCGCGGGCGATCTGCGCCTTGGTCCTGCGCTTCGGCTTGAACGGCAGATAGATGTCCTCGAGCCGCGCCTTCGTCTCGGCGCCGCGGATCCGGGCCTCCAACTCCTCGGTCAGCTTGCCCTGCTCACGCACCGACTCGAGGATCGCCGTGCGCCGCTCCTCCAGCTCCCGCAGATAGCGCAGCCGCTCCTCGAGCGTGCGCAGCTGCGCATCGTCGAGCATCTCGGTCGCTTCTTTGCGATAGCGGGCGATGAAGGGCACCGTCGAACCGCCGTCGAGCAGCTCCACGGCAGCCTTCACCTGCCGCTCTCGTACGCCGAGCTCCGCGGCGATCCTGTCTTCGATGGACCCTACGAGGGGTGTCGTCACGATCCCGTCCCGCCTTCTCACTGAGGTTGCGCGGCAATTGTGGCAGGTAGCACCGACAACCGGGGATCAGGGCGGCGACCCGGCCAGGTCGTGGCGGGTCGCGGGCCGGGCGGCGGGACGAAATCAGACCCTGCGGCTGCGCGTGCTGCTGGAGGCTCCGCCGAAGAGCCGAGCGAGAGCGCGGAACGGCAGCGTGACGACGGTCGCGATGGCGCCACCGATCTGGCGCAGTACGTCTGCGATTGCACGGAACACGTGATCACCCTTCCTTGTGGTTGGAGACCCCGAGTACCGCAGCTCGGCCCGGCTATGCAGCGTGATCCGAATGCCTTGTGCAGCCGGTTGTCCCAGCCCGGCCGGCGCAGGCGATCAGGACTTGCCGAGGAGGTCCTCGGGGAACGCCCCCGCCGCCACCACCGCGCGGGTGAACCCCGTGGCGAGTTCCGTGAGGCGGGCGACCCGCTCCGCGCCGAGGCGTTCGTACGGAGCCCGGTCGAGGCGGTCCGTCTCGGACTCGATGCGTTCGCGCAGGGCGACGCCCGCCGGGGTGAGGTCACCCGTGTCGTCCAGGAGGCCGCGCTCGCGCAGGCGGTCGGACGCCGCGTCCCAGTCCTCCCGGGTCCAGCCGCGCGTGCTGCACACCCACTTGGGCGTCATGCCCTTGCCGGTCGCCGTGTGGGTCACCACGGCTTCGAGGCCGTCGAGTCCCTCGGACATCAGTACGGCGAGGTGCCCGTCACCCCGGTGCTCGCGCAGCAGCGTCGTGGCGTGGAAGTACGCCAGGTGGGTCTCCTCGGGGACCGGCAGGTCAGCGTGCGCCGAGTACAGGGGCCGGGCGCTGCGGGAACAGGCCTCGGTGGCCTGGAGCGCCAGGTGCGCGGCCTCCGCCATCTCCGGGGACGTCACCGCCTCCTCGCCCAGCAGCCGACGCAGAGCCGCGTCGACCGCACGCGCGCGTGCCGCCAGTACGTCCTGCGGGGACGCGATCGCCCAGACCGCCGGTACGTGCCGGGCCACCAGGTCGTACTTGTAGTTGTAGAACGTCGCCGTCACCGCACCGGCCCCGACCGGGCCCAGCGCGGCCGCCCTGACCGCGAAGTTGACGGCCCGGGGGTGCGTGATCCCGAGGTCGCCCAGCTCCTTCCCCGTCTCGGGGGCGAAGTAGGACGTGGAGTGCAGGGAGTTGAGCATGTTGTGGCAGCGGCGGGCGGCACGCGGTTCCAGGGCGGAAGTAGTCATGCCCGGCACGTTACCAACCGCTTGGTACGTGATTCGTGCGGATCCGCAGCGTGGCAGGAAAGGAGGGGTCCTCGTCATTGCGGACATGCGGCCGCTCTCGAAGAATTGATGGCATGGCGCAGCGAACCGTCCTCTTCGTCCTCTTCGACGGCGTACAGAGTCTCGACGTGACCGGCCCGCTGGAGGTCTTCGCGGGAGCCGAGAAGCACCGCGCGGGCACCTATCGCATCCGCACGGCCTCCCTGGACGGCGCCCCCGTCCGCACGTCCAGCCACCTGACCGTCGTACCGGACGAGTCCCTCACCGACGTCTCCGAGCCGCACACACTGCTCGTCCCGGGCGGTGAGGGCACGCGCGGTCCTCAGCCGGGGCTGACCGACTGGCTGCGCGAGCACGGACCCCGCGCCGAGCGTCTGGTGTCCGTCTGCACCGGCGCGATCCTGCTCGCCGCCGCCGGTCTGCTGGACGGCCGCCGCGCCACGACCCACTGGGCGTACTGCGACAAGCTCGCCCGTGACCACCCGGCCGTGGAGGTCGACCCGGACCCCATCTACGTACGGGACGGGCGGGTCGCCACCTCCGCCGGTGTCACCTCCGGCATCGACCTCGCGCTCGCCCTGGTCGAGGAGGACCTGGGCCGGGACGTTGCCCTCGGAATCGCCCGCCACCTGGTGGTCTTCCTGCGCCGGCCGGGAAACCAGGCCCAGTTCAGCGCGCAGCTCGCCGCCCAGACCGCCCAGCGCGAGCCCCTGCGGGAGGTCCAGCGCTGGATCACCGAGCACCCCGACGCCGACCTGACCGTCGAGACGCTCGCCGCCCGCGCCAGCCTCTCCGCGCGCCATTTCGCCCGCGCCTTCCAGTCCGAGACCGGCATGACCCCCGGCCGCTATGTGGACCGGGTCCGGCTCGAACACGCCCGGCGCCTCCTGGAGGACACGAGCGACGGCATCGAGGAGATCTCCCGGGCCAGTGGCTACGGCACGCCCGAGGCCATGCGGCGCGCCTTCGTCAAGACGCTCGGGGCGGCCCCGATCGAGTACCGCCGCCGGTTCCGCCCGGTGCCCGCCGGCTGACTCCCTTGAGTTTCCTTCCGATGAGTTTCCTTCCGAAAGGACGAACCATGCAGATCGCGATGGTCTTGTACGACCGCTTCACCGCCCTCGACATCGTCGGACCGTACGAGGCGTTTGAGCCGCCTCCCGGACGTCCGGGTCGACTTCGTCGCCGAGTCCGCGGGACCGGTGCGTGCCGACACGGGGTTCCTCGCCCTCTCCGCCGACAAGGCCCTGGCCGACGTACCGCACCCCGATGTCGTCGTCGTGCCGGGCGGACCCGGGACGTTCGCCGAGGTCGAGAACGAGGCCTTCCTGGAGTGGCTCAGGACCGCCGACGCCACCAGCACCTGGACGACCTCCGTCTGCAGCGGCTCGTTGCTCCTCGGCGCCGCGGGCCTCCTGGAGGGCCGCCGCGCCACCTCGCACTGGCTCACCCTGGACTTCCTGCCGCAGTACGGTGCCGAACCCACGGGCGAGCGGGTCGTACCGGACGGCAAGTACATCACCGCGGCCGGTGTCTCCTCCGGCATCGACATGGGCCTGACCCTGGTCGGGAAGATCGCCGGCGACGAACACGCCCAGGCCGTCCAGCTGCTCACCGAGTACGACCCGCAGCCGCCCTACGACGCCGGCTCGCCGCAGAAGGCGCCCGCGCACCTCGTCGAGGAGTTCCGTACGAACAGCCGCTTCAGCCTGATGTAGGCACGTTCCAGGTGAAACGCGGCTGCCTGCGCTCCAGGAACGCGGCGACGCCCTCCGCGGTGTCGCCGCTTGCGCGCGCCTGCTCCGCCCAGTGATCGTCGCGGTCGGTGCGCCCGTCCGCGAACTCCTTGGCCGCGGCCTGCGTCAGCTGCGAGCGGGAGGCGAGGATCCGGGTGAACTCAGCCACCCGCTTGCCGAGTTCGCCCTCGGGCAGCACCTCGTCCACCAGGCCCGTACCCAGGGCCCGCTCCGTGCCGATCAACTCGCCCGAGAACAGCAGGTACTTGGTGGCGGCCGGGCCCACCAGCGCTGCCAACCGGCGCGTGGAGGAGGCCGGATACACGATTCCGAGCTTCGCCGGCGTCACCCCGAACAGCGACCCCTCCTCGGCGAACCGCAGATCGCACGCAGCCGCCAGCTGCGACCCGCCGCCCACGCAGTGCCCCCGGACCGCCGCCAGCGTCGGCTTCGGAAAGGCCGCCAGCGCCTCCTCGGCGGCCACCGCCAGCCCCTGAGCCTCCTGCGGCGAGCCCTGGAGCGTGGAGATGTCGGCGCCCGCGCAGAACGTCCTGCCCTCACCGGTGAGCACCAGCGCCCGTACGCCCGGATCGGCGGCCAAGGTGCCGAGCAGCGGCGGCAGCGCCCGCCACATCGCGGCCGTCATGGCGTTGCGCTTGGCCGGATGGTGGATGACGACGGTGGCCACCGAGTCGGTGACGCTGTGCAGCAGCTGGGGCTCCATGCGGCGGATGCTATCCGGCCCCGCCGAACGGCGATCAGGAAGGGGCGTTCGGCCGGCTCACGGCCCAGGGACGAGCGGAACGAGCCGGACGGCGGGGGCGCCAAACCCGTACAACCCGAATAGTTCGTGAAGTCGGCACAAGCGGCGTCGGAGTGGTCCCACAACTGACCGTGTCATACGCCAACGATCAGAAACGCTCGATACCTGCTGACTTCTGTTCAGTACTACGGCGCGGACCTGTGCGTTACCAACACTCGACGTGTGGTGACAATCGAGCGCGAGGGTGGCGACCGGACGATGGAGAACCACGGGCGCGGGTCCGGCCCACGCCCAGCAGGCGGCGCGGACGAGCCCCTCGTCCAGCGGCCGCCGAATCCACTGCCGTACGAGGGTGTCTGGCGGTTCACCGCCCCGGCCGTCGACGCCTCGGTCCCGCAGGCCCGGCACGCCGTACGGGACCTGCTGTACCGCCAGGGCGTGCCGGTCCCCGACGATCTGGTCCAGGGGGTGTTGCTGATCGTGTCGGAGCTGGTCACGAACGCCGTCCGGCACGCGGCGCTGCTGTCGCCGACGCTCGCCGTGGAGGTCGCCGTCGGCGCCGAGTGGCTGCGGGTGTCCGTGGAGGACAACCACCCCTACCGCCCGACCGCCCTGGAGGCCGACCACGGCCAGACCGGCGGCCGAGGCCTGCTCCTGGTGCGCGAGGTGACGCGGGAGGCGGGCGGTGTGTGCGACGTCGAGCACACGGCGAGCGGCGGCAAGGTGATCTGGGCCGCCGTACCGCTCAAACCCGCGCGAGTGCCCTAGGCCCCGTCGGACCCGCGCCGGCCCTCGTCACCAACCGGCCGACGGGCCCGTCAGCTCCTTGACCGCGGGGCGGGCCGCGTCAAGCACGGTCATGAACCAGGACGAGAAGGTGTCCTTGGCGTGGCGCTCGGCCAGCTCGGCCGGCGTCACGAAGGCCGTCTCGCCGACCTCCTCCGGGTTCGGCCGCAGCGGCGACTGCACGAGTCCGACGAAGAGGTGGTTGTACTCCTGCTCCACCAGGCCCGAGTCCGGGTCCGGGTGGTTGTAGCGGACCGTGCCCGCCTCGGCGAGCAGTGACGGGGAGACGCCGAGTTCCTCGTGGGTGCGCCGCGCCGCGGCGGCGAAGGGCGCCTCGCCGGGGTAGGGGTGGCCGCAGCAGGTGTTGGACCAGACACCGGGGGAGTGGTACTTGCCGAGTGCCCGCTGCTGCAGCAGCAGCCGGCCCTGCTCGTCGAAGAGGAACACGGAGAAGGCGCGGTGCAACTGCCCGGGAGGCTGATGGGCGGCGAGCTTCTCGGCGGTGCCGATCGTCACACCGTTCTCGTCGACCAGTTCCAGCAAAATCGCGTCTGCGGCGCCGTTCGACGGACTGTGCGTCGCGGTGGCAGGTGTGATCGGCATACCCATCCTTCACTTCGGTCTTGCGCCCCAAGTGTGCCGTACGAATCCGGCACTCCCGGCAGTTGATCGTGCCCGGCGCGGCGGGCACGGAACCGCCGCCGGGGGCGCTGTGAGCATCAGGACGCGGCCTACCACCGGATCGCTGCATTCCGTCCGTACTGACGTCTTATCGGACCGTACGGTTGTTTCAGTGACAGAGTCGGGCCTCGTGCTCCGCGTGCCCGATGGGCTCCAGCTGGAAGGTGCAGTGCTCCACGTCGAAGTGGTCGCCGAGGCAGCCCTGGAGCTCGTGCAGCATCTTCTCGTGGCCGATCGCGTTCAGTACGTCAGAACGCACCACGACGTGCGCCGACAGCACCGGCATACCGGACGTGATCGTCCAGGCGTGCAGATCGTGGATGTCCTCGACGCCGTCCAGGGCGAGTATGTGGGCCCGCACCTCCGCCATGTCGACGTCCTTGGGAGCCGACTCCAGCAGGACGTCGAGGGTCTCGCGCAGCAGCTTCAAGGTGCGCGGCACGATCATCAGGCCGATGACGAGCGAGGCGATCGGGTCCGCGGCCTGCCAGCCGGTGGTGAGGATCACGGCCGCGGAGATCAGCACCGCGAGTGAGCCCAGCGCGTCCGCGGCCACCTCGAGGAACGCGCCGCGCACGTTCAGGCTCTCCTTCTGGCCCTTCATCAGCAGCGTGAGCGAGATCATGTTCGCGACCAGGCCGATCGCGCCGAACACGATCATCAGGCCGCCGTTGGTGTCCGCCGGCGTCAGGAACCGTTCGATCGCCTCGTACAGGACATAGCCGCCGACGCCCAGCAGGAGCAGACAGTTGGCCAGGGCCGCGAGGATCTCCGCGCGGGCGAGACCGAAGGTGCGCTTCTCGCTCGGCGGGCGGTTCGCGAAGTGGATGGCGAGCAGGGCCATGGCCAGACCCACCGCGTCCGTCGCCATGTGGGCCGCGTCCGCGATCAGGGCGAGCGAGTCGGCGGCCACACCGCCGACGATCTGGACCACCATGACGCCGAGGGTGATCGACAGCGCGACGCGCAGTCTTCCGCGGTACGCGGCCGCCGCCGTGCCGGTCGTCGGCGCGTGCGTATGCGCGTGCCCGTGATCGTGCCCAGCCCCCATGAGAAAGCCGCCCTTCTGCGGTCCGTCGAGGATCGGAATGTCCGATCGGATTCCGTCCGGGATCACAGTGAACTACGGGTGGGGGGTATCCGGCAACGCGGCACTGAACACCGTTGTCATGTGCCCTGACCTGCGGAAACGATCCGCAGGTCAGGACGCTGCATGATCATCCGGATGTTCGGCCGCCGTGGTGCAGCAGCCACCCCTGCCACGCCGACTCGACCATCTCGGGTACCCCGCGCCGAGCCGTCCAGCCGAGCTCCTCGGCGGCCAGCGCGGCCGACGCGACCGCGCGCGGGGCGTCCCCGGGGCGCCGGGCCTCGACGACGGCGGGGCGTGCGTCGCCGGTGACTTCTCCGATCACGGTGATCAGCTCGCGCACGGAGACGCCCTCGCCGCGACCGATGTTGACCGTGAGATCGCCGCCCGCGTCCGCTTCGGTGAGCCGCCGGGCCGCCGCCAGGTGTGCCTCGGCGAGGTCGGCGACATGGATGTAGTCGCGGACGCAGGTGCCGTCCGGCGTCGGATAGTCGTCGCCGAAGATCCGCGGGGCCTCGTCGCGGGTGAGCCGGTCGAAGACCATGGGGACGATGTTGAAGACACCCGTGTCGGCCAGCTCGGGCGACGCGGCGCCCGCGACGTTGAAGTAGCGCAGGCACACCGTCGAGATGCCGTGCGCCCGGCCCGCCGCCCGCACCAGCCACTCCCCGGTGAGCTTGGTCTCGCCGTACGGGTTCACCGGAGCGCACGGAGTGTCCTCCGTGATGAGGTCCACGTCCGGGTTGCCGTACACCGCCGCGGACGACGAGAACAGGAACCGCTTGATCCCCGCCTCGGCGACCGCCTCCAGGAGCGTGGCGAGGCCCCCCACGTTCTCCCTGTAGTAGCGGGTCGGCTGCGCCACGGACTCGCCGACCTGCTTGCGTGCCGCGAGATGCACCACACCGGTTACCGCATGCTCCGCGAACACCCGCTTCAGCAGGTCACCGTCCAGCGACGAGCCCTCGACGAGCGGGACGTCCGCGGGGAGCCGTGCGGGATACCCGGCCGAGAGGTCGTCCAGTACGAGGACCCGCTCCCCGGCGTCGGTCATGGCCCGCGCCACGTGTGCTCCGATGTAGCCGGCTCCGCCTGTGATCAGCCATGTCATGGTCGCCCACCCTATGACGGGCACGCGGCGGGGCATGCAATGTCCCCGATGCCCCGGTCTGCGGGCGCGAGTTTGTGGGCGGACCCCGCGATCCCCGATGATGATCGCGGCAAAGCCCAGGGCAAACCACGTTGATCGCTCCGCCAAACGGCCGGTGAACGTTGGCTTCTATTAATCCGATAGCCTCTGCCGACACGCCGCCCGGCCGTCACCTGCGGGGGCGCCGCCACCATGTACATGACCGGCGCGAATGCCGGTATCCAGGGAGTGAGTTCGCTTGTCGACCGCCATCCTCACCGGTCAGCCGGTGCCCGGATCGTCGCTCGAGGGCGATCTGCGGTCCCTCGGCTACGACGTGCGGGTCGCCGCCGACACCGCGGACGCCGAGACCCTGCTCGCCCAGGTGCCCGGCGAGCAGCGGGTCGCCGTGGTCGACGCCCGCTTCGTCGGCCACCTGCACGCGCTGCGCCTCGGCCTGACCGACCCCCGCTTCCCGCTCGCCGCGATCCCGGGCGCCGTGACGGCCCAGTCGGCCGGACGCCAGGCGCTGACCCGGGCGATGGCTCGCGAGAACTCCGCGGGCGGCGGTACGGCAGTCGCCGTCGACAGCCTCGCCGACCGCATCGTCACCGCCCTCGACCACGACGGCACCGACGTGCACCGCCCCGAGCTCGGCAGCCTGGTCGCCGCCGTCCCGGCCGACCCGCAGGCCCGCAACGAGGCCCGGCAGGCCGTCGCCGCCGTCGACGACGAGGCCGTACGCCTGAAGTCGGCCGTGAAGTCCCGCGACGGCTTCTTCACCACCTTCTGCATCAGCCCGTACTCCCGCTACATCGCCCGCTGGTGCGCCCGCCGGGGCCTGACCCCCAACCAGGTCACCACCGCCTCCCTCATCACCGCGCTCATCGCGGCGGGCTGCGCGGCCACCGGCACCCGGGGCGGGTTCGTCGCGGCCGGCGTCCTGCTGATCGCGTCCTTCGTCCTCGACTGCACCGACGGCCAGCTCGCCCGCTACTCCCTGCAGTACTCCACGCTCGGCGCCTGGCTCGACGCAACCTTCGACCGGGCCAAGGAGTACGCCTACTACGCCGGCCTCGCGCTGGGAGCCGCCCGCGGCGGTGACGACGTATGGGCCCTGGCCCTCGGCGCGATGATCCTGCAGACCTGCCGGCACGTCGTCGACTTCTCCTTCAACGAGGCGAACCACGACGCCACCGCGAACACCAGCCCCACCGCAGCCCTCTCCGACAAGCTCGACAGCGTCGGCTGGACGGTGTGGGTGCGCCGGATGATCGTCCTGCCGATCGGCGAGCGCTGGGCGATGATCGCCGTGCTCACGGCCGTCACGACGCCCCGGATCACCTTCTACGTCCTGCTCGTCGGCTGTGCCTTCGCGGCGACGTACACCACGGCGGGGCGGGTGCTGCGGTCGCTGACCCGGAAGGCGCGCCGCACCGACCGGGCCGCGCAGGCGCTGGCCGACCTCGCGGACTCGGGGCCGCTCGCGCAGGGCCTCGCCGGGGTCTTCAAGAACGCCGCGAGCCGGCTGCCCGGCATCGCCGCCCCCGCCGTGGCCCTCCTCGGCGGCCTCGTCCTCCTCGGCCTGGCCGCGCAGCCCGGCTTCGGCGGTCCATGGGCGGTCGTCGGCGCCGTCGTCTACGCCGTCACCTCGGCCCTGGCCGTCGCCCGCCCCCTCAAGGGCGCCCTCGACTGGCTGGTTCCGCCCTTCTTCCGGGCCGCCGAGTACGGCGTCGTTCTGCTGCTCGCAGCCAAAGCCGAGGTAAACGGAGCCCTTCCTGCGGCTTTCGGTCTGGTGGCCGCTGTCGCCTACCATCACTACGACACGGTGTACCGCATCCGCGGCAACGCCGGAGCGCCCCCGGCCTGGCTGGTGCGCGCCATCGGGGGGCACGAAGGACGGACGCTGCTCGTCACCGTCCTCGCCACGGTGCTCTCCGCCTCGCAGTTCAGTGTCGCGCTCACGGTGCTCGCCGTGGCCGTGGCCTTGGTGGTGCTCGTCGAGAGCATCCGCTTCTGGGTGTCCTCCGGGGCACCCGCCGTTCACGATGAAGGAGAACCCGCATGATCGGCCTCGTGCTGGCGGCCGGCGCCGGACGGCGTCTGCGCCCCTACACCGACAGCCTTCCCAAGGCTCTGGTGCCGGTGGGGCCCGCGGGCATAGAGGGCGAACCCACGGTTCTCGACCTGACTCTCGGCAACTTCGCCGAGATCGGTCTGACCGAGGTCGCGGTCATCGTCGGCTACCGCAAGGAAGCCGTGTACGCGCGCAAGGAAGCCCTTGAGCAGAAGTACGGCCTGAAGCTCACCCTCATCGACAACGACAAGGCCGAGGAGTGGAACAACGCCTACTCCCTGTGGTGCGGTCGTGACGCCCTCAAGGACGGCGTGATCCTCGCCAACGGCGACACCGTGCACCCGGTCTCCGTCGAGAAGACGCTGCTCGCCGCCCGTGGCGACGGCAAGAAGATCATCCTCGCACTGGACACGGTGAAGAGCCTGGCGGACGAGGAGATGAAGGTCGTCGTCGACCCCGCGAAGGGCATGACGAAGATCACCAAGTTGATGGACCCCGCCGAGGCGACCGGTGAGTACATCGGCGTGACCCTCATCGAGGGCGACGCCGCCCCCGAGCTGGCCGACGCCCTCAAGGCGGTGTGGGAGACGGACCCGCAGCAGTTCTACGAGCACGGCTACCAGGAGCTCGTGAACCGCGGCTTCCGCATCGACGTGGCGCCGATCGGCGACGTCAAGTGGGTGGAGATCGACAACCACGACGATCTCGCCCGCGGACGGGAGATCGCGTGCCAGTACTGACCCGGCTGATTCCCTCGCCGGTGGTCGTGGACATCCGCCCGGGTGCCCTCGACGACCTGGCCTGTGTGCTCGCCGACGAACGCATCTCGCACTCCGGCAAGCTGGCCATCGCGGTCAGCAACGGCTCCGGCGCCCGGCTCAAGGAGCGGCTCGCTCCCGCGCTGCCCGGCGCCACCTGGTACGAGGTCGGCGGCGGCACCCTCGACGACGCGGTCCAGCTGGCCGGTGCCATAAGGGCCGGCCACTACGACGCGGTCGTCGGGCTCGGCGGCGGCAAGATCATCGACTGTGCCAAGTTCGCCGCGGCGCGCGTCGGCCTGCCCCTGGTCGCCGTACCGACGAACCTGGCGCACGACGGTCTGTGCTCGCCGGTCGCCACCCTCGACAACGACGCCGGGCGCGGCTCCTACGGTGTGCCGAACCCGATCGCGGTCGTCATCGACCTGGACGTCATCCGTGACGCCCCGGTGCGTTTCGTGCGGGCCGGCATCGGTGACGCCGTCTCCAACATCTCCGCGATCGCGGACTGGGAGCTGGCGAACCGCGTCAAGGGCGAGAAGATCGACGGCCTCGCGGCGGCGATCGCCCGGCAGGCGGGCGAGGCGGTGCTGCGGCACCCCGGCGGCATCGGGGACACCGACTTCCTCCAGGTGCTGGCCGAGGCGCTGGTGCTCAGCGGTATCGCCATGTCGGTGTCGGGTGACTCCCGCCCGTCCTCCGGCGCGTGCCACGAGATCAACCACGCCTTCGACCTGCTGTACCCGAAGCGCGCCGCCGCCCACGGCGAGCAGTGCGGACTGGGCGCGGCCTTCGCGATGTACCTGCGCGGAGCTCACGAGGAGTCGGCCTACATGGCCGAGGTGCTGCGTCGGCACGGGCTGCCGGTACTGCCGGAGGAGATCGGCTTCACGGACGACGAGTTCGTCCGCGCCGTGGAGTTCGCTCCGCAGACCAGGCCCGGCCGCTACACGATCCTCGAACACCTCGACCTGACAACCGACCAGATCAAGGACATCTACGCCGACTATGTCAAGGCCATCGGTAGCTGAACTCCGCCCCGTCGTTCACCCCGCGGGGGTGAAGGACAGGCGCAGCGGTGAGCACTGGATGGGACGCCTCTACATGCGCGAGGTGTCCCTGCGGGTCGACCGCTACCTGGTGAACACCAGGGTCACGCCCAACCAGCTCACATACCTGATGACCGTATGCGGCGTCCTCGCGGCCCCGGCACTTCTCGTGCCGGGGATCCCGGGGGCCGTGCTCGGCGTGGTCATGGTCCAGCTCTACCTGCTGCTGGACTGCGTCGACGGCGAGATCGCGCGCTGGAAGAAGCAGTACTCCCTGGGTGGCGTCTACCTCGACCGCGTCGGCGCCTACCTCACCGACGCGGCGGTGCTCGTCGGCTTCGGCCTGCGCGCGGCCGACCTGTGGGGCAGCGGCCGCATCGACTGGCTGTGGGCCTTCCTCGGCACCCTGGCCGCCCTCGGCGCCATCCTGATCAAGGCCGAGACGGACCTCGTCGGCGTCGCCCGGCACCAGACCGGCAAGCCGCCGGTCCAGGAGGCCGCGTCCGAGATGCGCTCCTCCGGCATGGCGCTGGCACGCAAGGCCGCCGGTGCCCTCAAGTTCCACCGCCTGATCCTCGGCATCGAGGCGTCCCTGCTGATCCTGGTCCTGGCGATCGTCGACCAGATCCGCGGCGACCTGTTCTTCTCCCGGCTCGGCGTCGCGGTGCTGGCCGGCATCGCGCTGCTGCAGACCGTGCTGCACCTCGTGTCCATCCTCGCGTCGAGCAGGCTGAAGTGAGCGCGCCGATGAAGGTCGGCGCGGTGATCATCACGATGGGCAACCGCCCCGACGAACTGCGCGCCCTGCTCGACTCGGTCGCCAAGCAGGACGGCGACCGGGTCGAGGTCGTCGTCGTCGGCAACGGCTCCCCGGTCCCTGACGTCCCCGAGGGCGTCCGGACGATCGAGCTGCCCGAGAACCTCGGCATCCCCGGCGGCCGCAACGTCGGCATCGAGGCCTTCGGCCCCGGCGGTCGTGATGTCGACATATTGCTGTTCCTCGACGACGACGGCCTGCTCGCCCACCACGACACCGCCGAGCTCTGCCGCGAGGCCTTCGCCGCCGACCCGCAGCTCGGCATCATCAGCTTCCGCATCGCCGACCCGGACAACGGCGTCACCCAGCGCCGCCACGTCCCCCGGCTGCGCGCCTCCGACCCGATGCGCTCCTCGCGGGTCACCACGTTCCTCGGCGGCGCCAACGCCGTCCGTACCCAGGTCTTCGCCGAAGTCGGCGGGCTGCCGGACGAATTTTTCTACGCCCACGAGGAAACCGACCTGGCATGGCGGGCCCTCGACGCGGGCTGGATGATCGACTACCGGTCCGACATGGTGCTGTACCACCCGACGACCGCGCCCTCGCGGCACGCGGTCTACCACCGCATGGTCGCCCGCAACCGCGTCTGGCTCGCCCGCCGCAACCTCCCCGCCCCCCTTGTCCCGGTCTATCTGGGCGTCTGGATGCTGCTGACCCTCGCCCGTCGCCCCTCCCGCCCCGCCCTGCGGGCATGGTTCGGCGGATTCCGGGAAGGCTGGACCACTTCGTGCGGTCCCCGCAGGCCCATGAAGTGGCGTACGGTGTGGCGGCTGACCCGACTGGGCCGACCTCCCGTCATCTGACAAGCTCGACCCTGAGAGCAGCCACCGGACCGTACCCCGGCCCCAGGTTCATGCCATGCCCGCACAGGCTGCGCATCTCGAAGACGAAAGTTTCAACTGGTGAGTGAGACAACGCACGACGGCTCAGTCGCGGTGAGCGCGCCTCCGTCGCCCGACGAGGGACTCACGGCGGCCGAGCTGGCCGCCAAGTACGGGCTGTCCGTGAGCGGCGCCCGCCCCACGCTGTTGGAGTACGTCCGCCAGCTCTGGGACCGGCGTCACTTCATCCTCGCGTTCTCGCGGGCGAAGCTGACCGCCCAGTACAGCCAGGCGAAGCTCGGCCAGCTCTGGCAGGTGGCCACCCCGCTGCTGAACGCGGCCGTGTACTTCTTCATCTTCGGCCTGATCCTCGAGGCCGACCGCGGCATGTCCCGCGAGGTGTACATCCCGTTCCTGGTCACGGGCGTCTTCGTCTTCACCTTCACCCAGAGCTCGGTGATGGCGGGTGTACGCGCGATCTCCGGCAACCTCGGCCTGGTCCGCGCCCTGCACTTCCCACGCGCCTCACTGCCGATTTCGTTCGCGCTCCAGCAGCTCCAGCAGCTGCTGTTCTCGATGATCGTGCTGTTCGCCGTGGCCCTGGCCTTCGGCAGCTACCCGGCGATGTCCTGGCTGCTGATCGTGCCGGTGCTCGTCCTGCAGTTCCTCTTCAACACCGGCCTCGCGATGATCATGGCCCGGGCCGGCTCCAAGACGCCGGACCTGGCGCAGCTCATGCCGTTCGTGATGCGTACGTGGATGTACGCGTCCGGCGTGATGTTCTCCATCCCGATCATGCTCAAGAGCAAGCCGGAGTGGATCGCGACCGTCCTGCAGTGGAACCCGGCCGCCGTCTACATGGACCTGATGCGCTTCGCGCTGATCGACGGCTACGGCTCCTCGAACCTGCCCGACCACGTCTGGGCGGTCGCACTCGGCTGGTCCGTGCTGGTGGCCGTCGGCGGCTTCGTGTACTTCTGGAAGGCGGAGGAGAGGTACGGCCGTGGCTGAGCAGAGGACGGATTCCCACATCCCCACCGTCATCGCGGACGAGCTGCACATCGTCTACCGCGTCAACGGCGCCAAGACCGGCAAGGGCAGCGCCACCGCCGCGCTCAGCCGCATCCTCAAGAGGGGCTCCGACGACGCGGCGCGGGGCGTGCGCAAGGTGCACGCGGTCCGCGGCGTCTCCTTCGTCGCCTATCGCGGCGAGGCCATCGGCCTGATCGGCTCCAACGGTTCCGGCAAGTCCACCCTGCTGCGCGCCATCGCGGGCCTGCTCCCGCCCGAGAAGGGCAAGGTCTACACAGACGGCCAGCCCTCGCTGCTGGGCGTGAACGCGGCGCTGATGAACGACCTCACCGGCGAGCGCAACGTCATATTGGGCGGGCTCGCCATGGGCATGACGCGCGAGCAGATCAAGGAGCGCTACCAGGAGATCGTCGACTTCTCGGGCATCAACGAGAAGGGTGACTTCATCACCCTGCCGATGCGCACCTACTCCTCCGGCATGGCGGCCCGGCTGCGCTTCTCCATTGCCGCCGCCAAGGACCACGACGTCCTCATGATCGACGAGGCGCTGGCAACCGGCGACCGCAAGTTCCAGAAGCGCTCCGAGGAACGCATCCGTGAGCTGCGCAAGGAAGCCGGCACCGTGTTTCTCGTCAGTCACAACAACAAGTCGATCCGCGACACCTGCAACCGCGTCCTGTGGCTGGAACGTGGCGAGCTGCGGATGGACGGACCTACGGACGAGGTCCTCAAGGAGTACGAGAAGTTCACGGGCAAGTAGTCCACCCGGACATGGGCCGAGCGGCCCAGCACGCTTCCCCGGGCCCCGCCGGAACTGCCCCGGCGGGGCCCCGCGTCTGCAAAGGAAACGTCAACTTCGCCTGGTCCTGGGAAGCTTGACGCCAATCGGTGTGTTGTTGTGATGTGCAGGACACCCCCACGGGCCCCGCACCGTTGTACAACGTAAGCTGTACCGGTACCGAAACGCGGCAAGTAGGGCGATAAGGCACGACACCCCTCTCTCCGGGCTGCGGCGCGGACAGTCGGGCGGCGTGTCCGAAATAGTGTGCATTGGGTCTGCGGTGTAGAACGGGAGATGTGACGGCAATGGCTACGGAAACTCCCCAGCTCCACGCAGCATGTGCCGTCCCCACGCCGGGCAGTCCACGGTGACGGGAAAATCCGCGCGCCCAGGTGACCCGGAGCGCGACACACTCGACAAGGCCGCCGCGGAGAACTTCCCCGTGGCGCCGTTCTTCCTGCCCAGGGCCTGGCGGACCGACCTCATGGCCGTCTACGGCTTCGCCCGCCTCGTGGACGACATCGGCGACGGCGATCTCGCTCCCGGTGGTGCCGACGCCCGTCTGCTCGGCGTGTCGCCCGAGGAGGCCGAGGACCGCCTCGCGCTCCTCGACGCCTTCGAGACCGACCTGCGCCGGGTCTTCGACGGCACGCCCGGCCACCCCCTGCTGCGCCGTCTGCAGTACACCGTCCGCCGCTGCTCACTGACCCCCGAGCCCTTCCTGGGGCTGATCGCCGCCAACCGCCAGGACCAGCTCGTCGGGCGGTACGAGACCTACGACGATCTCCTTGCCTACTGCGAACTGTCCGCCAACCCCGTCGGCCGGCTCGTCCTCGCCGTCACCGGCACTGAGACGCCCGAGCGGATCCGCCGTTCCGACGCGGTGTGCACCGCCCTGCAGATCGTCGAGCACCTCCAGGACGTCGCCGAGGACCTCGGCCGTGACCGGATTTATCTCCCCGCGCAGGACATGAAGCGTTTTCACGTTCAGGAAACCGACCTGGCGGCAAAAACAGCAGGCGCATCGGTGCGCGCACTGGTTGCATACGAAGCCGAACGTGCCCTGAACCTCCTGAATGAAGGCACCCCCCTGGTGGGTAGCGTCCACGGCAGGCTCAAGCTGCTGCTGGCGGGTTTCGTGGCCGGGGGAAGGGCGGCGGTCCGGGCGATCGCCGCCGCCGAATACGACGTACTTCCCGGCCCGCCCAAGGCCAGCAAGCTCCAGCTGCTGCGCGAGGCGGGCGTGACTCTGCGAGGAGAGGGGTGATCCGGACCGTGGAGTCTGCACCACACGCGTCCGCACCGGTACTCGCCGCCTACAGCTACTGCGAGGCCGTCACGGGTCAACAGGCCCGGAACTTCGCCTACGGCATCAGGCTGCTGCCCACGCCCAAGCGCCGCGCGATGTCGGCGCTGTACGCGTTCTCGCGCCGCGTCGACGACATCGGCGACGGCGCCCTGAGCGGCGACGTCAAGATCGCCAGGCTCGAGGACACCCGGAAGCTGCTGACCCGGATCCGCGACGGAGCGGTCGCCGAGGACGACACGGACCCCGTGGCCGTCGCCCTCGCCCACGCCGCCGGCGCCTTCCCGATCCCGCTCGGCGGCCTGGACGAGCTCATCGACGGCGTCCTGATGGACGTACGCGGCGAGACCTACGAGACCTGGGACGACCTCAAGGTCTACTGCCGCTGCGTGGCCGGCGCCATCGGACGGCTCTCGCTCGGCGTGTTCGGCACCGGATCCGGCGCGCGCGGCGCCGAGCGCGCCCCTGAGTACGCCGACACGCTCGGGCTGGCCCTCCAGCTCACCAACATCCTGCGGGACGTCCGCGAGGACGCCGAAGGCGGGCGCACCTATCTGCCCTCCGACGACCTCGCGAAATTCGGCTGCTCGGCCGGCTTCAGCGGGCCGACCCCACCGGAGGGCTCCGACTTCGCGGGCCTCGTGCACTTCGAAGTGCGTCGGGCCCGCGCCCTTTTCGCCGAGGGCTACCGGCTGCTCCCCATGCTGGACCGGCGCAGCGGCGCCTGCGTCGCCGCGATGGCCGGCATCTACCTGCGCCTGCTCGACCGCATCGAGCGCGACCCGGAGGCCGTGCTGCGCGGCCGGGTCTCCCTGCCCGGGCGCGAGAAGGCCTACGTCGCGGTGCGTGGCCTGTCCGGTCTGGACGCCCGGCATGCGACCCGCCGAACCGTCAGCCGTGCCGTCAGGAGGCGTGTCTGATGGACATTCCGGTCCAAGGTGATGCCACCGGTGAAAAGTGGCGGGCAACCCTCCGCTGCCGGGCCGCGTCCCTGACTGAGACGACCGGCCGTGCAGCGTTCAAGCACCTGCACGGCGGTCGGGCAGGGGAGGGTGCACGATGACCGACGGCACGCCGCCACAAGCGTCGCTCGCCGACATCCCGTCAGGCTCCGGGAAGGACGCCGTCGTGGTCGGCGGCGGGCTCGCCGGTATCACCGCCGCGCTCGCCCTCGCCGACGCCGGAGTGCGCGTCACCCTGATCGAGGGCAGGCCGAGGCTCGGTGGCCTGGCCTTCTCCTTCCAGCGCGGCGACCTGGTCGTCGACAACGGCCAGCACGTCTATCTGCGCTGCTGCACCGCCTACCGCTGGTTCCTCGACCGGATCGAGGGCGCGGCGCTGGCACCGCTGCAGGACCGGCTCGACGTGCCCGTGATCGACGTCGAACGGCCCGAGGGGCGGCGCCTGGGCAGGCTACGGCGCGACGCGCTGCCCGTACCCCTGCACCTGGGCCGGAGCCTGGCGACGTATCCGCATCTGTCGCTCGCCGATCGCGCCAAGGTCGGGCGTGCCGCGCTCGCGCTCCAGGGGCTCGACCTCGCCGATCCGGCCCTGGACACCCAGGACTTCGGCAGCTGGCTGGCCGCGCACGGTCAGTCGGCGCGTGCCGTCGAGGCCCTGTGGGACCTGGTCGGGGTCGCCACCCTGAACGCGGTCGCGGGCGACGCCTCGCTGGGGCTCGCCGCGATGGTGTTCAAGACCGGTCTGCTGTCCGACCCGGGCGCGGCCGACATCGGATGGGCACATGTCCCGCTGGGCGACCTGCATGACCGGCTGGCCCGCAAGGCGCTCGACTCCGCGGGCGTTCGTACTGAGGTCCGTACACGAGTCACCTCCATCTCCCCTGACGAGAACGGACGTTGGAGCGTCCAGGTTCCCGGCGAGACGCTGCGGGCGGACACCGTCGTGCTCGCCGTCGCCCAGCGTGAGGCTCACGACCTGCTGCCCGAGGGCGCCCTCGACGCCCCCGAAAGGCTGCTGGAGATCGGCACCGCGCCGATCCTGAACGTGCATGTCGTCTACGACCGCCAGGTGCTGACCCGGCCGTTCTTCGCGGCGCTCGGCACCCCGGTGCAATGGGTGTTCGACCGCACCGCTGCCTCCGGGCTGCGCGGCGGCCAGTACCTCGCCCTGTCCCAGTCGGCCGCGCAGCACGAGATCGACGCACCCGTCGCCGCACTGCGCGAGCGGTATCTGCCGGAGCTGGAGCGGCTGTTGCCCAGGACGCGGGGCGCGCGGGTGAAGGACTTCTTCGTGACCAGGGAGCGCACGGCGACGTTCGCTCCCACCCCCGGCGTCGGGCGGCTGCGGCCCGGCGCTCGTACCAAGGCACCCGGTCTGTATCTGGCCGGAGCGTGGACCGCCACAGGGTGGCCCGCGACCATGGAGAGTGCGGTCCGCAGTGGCGTGAGTGCGGCCGGCGCCGCGCTGAGCGCCCTGGGCCGGCCCCGCCCCAGCCACCTCTTCGACGTAGAGGAGGCGGCGTGATGCTGAACCAGCACACGGCGGCAGGCCCCCGCACCCCCGGTACCGCAACAAGAGGAGAGAACGTGCCCACTGTGCCCCCGGCCTCGAAGGCCGCTCGAGAGACCGCGGTCGACGTGACCGCGCTCCTGGAGCGCGGTAGGACCCTGGCCACGCCGGTACTGCGGGCGGCGATCGACCGCCTGGCCCCTCCCATGGACACCGTTTCCGCCTACCACTTCGGCTGGATCGACGCCGACGGCAAGCCCACGGCCGGCGACGGCGGCAAGGCCGTTCGTCCCGCCCTCGCGGTGCTCTCCGCCGAGGTCACTGGTGCCACGCCCGAGGTCGGCATCCCCGGCGCCGTCGCCGTCGAACTGGTCCACAACTTCTCGTTGCTGCACGACGACCTGATGGACGGCGACGAACAGCGCCGCCACCGCGACACCGTCTGGAAGGTGCACGGCCCCGCCCAGGCCATCCTCGTCGGCGACGCCCTGTTCGCCCTCGCCAACGAGGTCCTGCTGGAGCTCGGCACCGTCGAGGCCGGCCGCGCCACCCGTCGCCTGACCACCGCGACCCGCGCCCTCATCGACGGCCAGGCGCAGGACATCTCCTACGAGCACCGCGACCGCGTCAGCGTCGAGGAGTGCCTGGAGATGGAGGGCAACAAGACCGGCGCCCTGCTCGCCTGCGCCAGCTCGATCGGCGCCGTGCTCGGTGGCGCGGACGACCGCACCGCCGACACCCTGGAGAAGTACGGCTACCACCTGGGCCTCGCCTTCCAGGCCGTCGACGACCTCCTCGGCATCTGGGGCGACCCGGTCTCCACCGGCAAGCAGACCTGGAGCGACCTGCGCCAGCGCAAGAAGTCCCTGCCGGTCGTGGCCGCGCTCGCGGCGGGCGGGTCCGCCTCCGAGCGGCTCGGCGAGATCCTCGCCGCCGACGCCAAGAGCAGCGACTTCGAGAACTTCTCGGAGGAGGAGTTCGCCGCCCGCGCCGCCCTCATCGAGGAGGCGGGCGGCCGTGAGTGGACCGCCGACGAGGCACGTCGTCAGCACGCCGTCGCCGTTGAGGCCCTCGACGCCGTCGACATGCCCGACCGGGTGCGGGACCAGTTCACGGCACTCGCCGACTTCGTCGTCGTACGAAAGAGATGAGCACCACCGGGCGAAAAGAGATGATCAGTATCGGTCGAATAACCCTCGCTTAGTCGCCGGCCGGTGCAGCGTGAACGAGCGCACCGGCCGACGGCGGACCCACAGCAGACGCACTACCAGGAGCACTGCACGAAGGGGAAGCCATGACAGCGACGACCGACGGAAGCACCGGGGCACTGCCGCCCCGGGCAGCCGCGGCCAGCGACACCGACAGCGAAATCCCCGCGGCGGCCGGGGTCCACGAAGCCGCCGTACGCGCCGCCCGGCGCGCCACCGACTTCCTGCTGGCGAAGCAGGACGCCCAGGGCTGGTGGAAGGGCGACCTCGAGACGAACGTCACCATGGACGCCGAGGACCTGCTGCTCCGTCAGTTCCTGGGCATCCGCGACGAGAAGACCACGCAGGCCGCCGCGCTCTTCATCCGGGGGGAGCAGCGCGAGGACGGCACCTGGGGCACCTTCTACGGCGCGCCCGGCGAACTCTCCGCCACCATCGAGGCGTACGTCGCCCTCCGCCTGGCCGGTGACGCGCCCGACGCCCCGCACATGGCGAAGGCCTCCGCCTGGATCCGCGAGCAGGGCGGCATCGCCGCCTCCCGCGTGTTCACCCGGATCTGGCTGGCCCTGTTCGGCTGGTGGAAGTGGGAGGACCTGCCCGAACTCCCGCCGGAGCTCATCTACTTCCCCACGTGGGTACCGCTCAACATCTACGACTTCGGCTGCTGGGCACGGCAGACCATCGTCCCGCTGACGATCGTCTCCGCGAAGCGCCCGGTACGGCCCGCGCCCTTCCCGCTCGACGAACTGCACACCGACCCGGCGAACCCCAACCCGCCCAAGCCCCTGGCCCCGGCGGCCAGTTGGGACGGAGCCTTCCAGCGACTCGACAAGGCCCTGCACCAGCTGCGCAAGGTCGCACCGCGCAAGCTGCGCAGAGCGGCCATGAACAGCGCCGCCCGCTGGATCATCGAGCGGCAGGAGAACGACGGCTGCTGGGGAGGCATCCAGCCGCCGGCGGTGTACTCGGTCATCGCCCTGCACCTGCTCGGCTACGACCTCCAACACCCCGTGATGCGCGAGGGGCTGGCATCGCTGGACCGTTTCGCCATCTGGCGCGAGGACGGGGCCCGGATGATCGAGGCCTGCCAGTCGCCGGTCTGGGACACCTGCCTCGCGACCATCGCGCTGGCCGACGCGGGGGTGCCCGCCGACCATCCGCAGCTCGTCAAGGCCGCTGACTGGATGCTGGGCGAGGAGATCGTCCGGCCCGGTGACTGGGCGGTCAAGCGTCCTCAACTGCCCCCGGGCGGCTGGGCGTTCGAGTTCCACAACGACAACTACCCCGACATCGACGACACCGCGGAGGTGGTCCTCGCGCTGCGCCGGGTCAAGCACCACGACCCGGAGCGGATGGAGCGGGCGATCGGGCGCGGCGTGCGCTGGAACCTCGGGATGCAGTCGAGGAACGGGGCGTGGGGCGCGTTCGACGTCGACAACACCAGCCCGTTCCCCAACCGGCTGCCGTTCTGCGACTTCGGCGAGGTCATCGACCCGCCGTCGGCGGACGTCACGGCCCACGTGGTGGAGATGCTGGCCGTCGAGGGCCTCGCCCACGACCCGCGCACCCGGCGCGGCATCGAGTGGCTGCTCGCCGAGCAGGAACCGGACGGCTCGTGGTTCGGGCGCTGGGGCGTCAACTACGTCTATGGCACCGGATCCGTCGTACCCGCCCTGGTGGCGGCCGGCTTCCCGGGCTCGCACCCGGCGATCCGCCGCGCGGTGAGCTGGCTGGAGTCCGTCCAGAACGACGACGGCGGCTGGGGCGAGGACCTGCGCTCCTACAAGTACGTCAAGGAGTGGAGCGGCAAGGGCGCGTCCACGGCCTCGCAGACCGCGTGGGCGTTGATGGCGCTGCTGGCGGCGGGGGAGAAGGACTCCAAGGCCGTCGAGCGCGGCATCGAGTGGCTCGCCGCCACCCAGCGGGAGGACGGCTCCTGGGACGAGCCGTACTTCACCGGCACCGGCTTCCCCTGGGACTTCTCGATCAACTATCACCTCTACCGGCAGGTCTTCCCGCTCACCGCACTCGGCCGGTACGTCCACGGGGAGCCCTTCCCCGAGAAGCCCAAGGCATCGCTCGCCGAGGTCAAGGTGAGCTGATGACCCCACAGCCCGCCCCGGCCCCGTTGCTGATCGCCTGCGCGCTCGGCATCGAGCAGTTCGCCCTGCGCACGAGCGACCGCGGCGGTGCCGGCGGGCCCGTCACCGTGCTACGGACCGGCATGGGCCCCCGGGCGGCCGAGCGCTCCGTGACCAGGATCCTGGCCGACCCGGCCCTCAGTGGTGCCGCCGTGCTCGCCACGGGGTTCTGCGCGGGGCTAGCCCCCGGTATGCACCCCGGCGACCTGGTCGTCGCCGAGGAGACCCGGGATCCGGGGGGAACCATTCCGTGCGTCGGGACCGACCTACTCGTCAAAGAGCTCGCGCGGACCATTCCAGGCCGCACCGTCCACACCGGACCCCTCACCGGCTCCGATCACATCATCCGTGGTCAGGAACGGTCCGATCTGCTCTCGACCGGCGCAATCGCGGTCGACATGGAATCGGCGGCCACGCTCCTGAGCGCCGTGCGCGCGGGTGAGCGCCCGGTTGCGGCCGTCCGGGTGGTCGTGGACGCTCCAGAACATGAACTCGTCCGGATCGGCACGTTGCGCGGTGGAATATCAGCTTTCCGCGTCCTTCGTTCCGTTCTACCCGCATTCTTTGAATGGCACCGTTCTTTGCTGCTCCCCAGGAGGTGAGCCCAGATGGCCATGCCGCTGCGTCAATCCATCAAGGTCGCTACTTACTTGGCCGAACAAAAGCTCCGTCGGCGGGACAAGTTCCCGCTGATCGTCGAGCTGGAACCGCTCTTCGCCTGCAACCTCAAGTGCGAGGGCTGCGGCAAGATCCAGCACCCGGCCGGAGTACTCAAGCAGCGCATGCCGGTGGCCCAGGCCGTGGGGGCCGTGCTCGAATCCGGTGCGCCGATGGTGTCCATCGCCGGCGGCGAGCCGTTGATGCATCCGCAGATCGACGAGATCGTGCGGCAGCTGGTGGCCAAGCGGAAGTACGTCTTCCTGTGCACCAACGCCCTGCTGATGCGCAAGAAGATGGACAAGTTCAAGCCCTCGCCCTATTTCGCCTTCGCCGTGCACATCGACGGCCTGCGCGAGCGCCACGACGAGTCCGTGGCCAAGGAGGGCGTCTTCGACGAGGCCGTGGAGGCGATCAAGGAGGCCAAGCGACGCGGCTTCCGGGTCACCACCAACTCGACCTTCTTCAACACCGACACCCCGCAGACCATCATCGAGGTGCTCAACTTCCTCAACGACGACCTCAAGGTCGACGAGATGATGATCTCGCCCGCCTACGCCTACGAGAAGGCCCCCGACCAGGAGCACTTCCTCGGCGTCGAGCAGACCCGCGAGCTGTTCAAGAAGGCCTTCGCGGGCGGCAACCGCAGGAAGTGGCGGCTCAACCACTCCCCGCTGTTCCTCGACTTCCTCGAGGGCAAGGTCGACTTCCCGTGCACCGCGTGGGCGATCCCGAACTACTCGCTGTTCGGCTGGCAGCGCCCCTGCTACCTGATGAGCGACGGCTACGTCCCGACGTACCGCGAGCTGATCGAGGACACCGACTGGGACAAGTACGGCCGCGGCAAGGACCCGCGCTGCGCCAACTGCATGGCGCACTGCGGCTACGAGCCCACCGCCGTCCTCGCCACCATGGGCTCGCTCAAGGAGTCGCTGCGAGCCATGCGCGAGACGGTCTCCGGAAACCGGGAGTGACGTCATGACCGCCATCTCCTTGGGCGTTCCCGAGGTACCCCTCCGGCCGATCGCCGAGCGGCGTGTGTCGCGGCAGATCCAGGTCGGCCCGGTGGCGGTCGGGGGCGGTGCCCCGGTGTCGGTGCAGTCGATGACGACGACGCGTACGTCGGACATCGGGGCCACTCTCCAGCAGATCGCGGAGCTCACGGCCTCCGGCTGCCAGATCGTGCGCGTGGCCTGCCCGACGCAGGACGACGCGGACGCGCTCGCCACGATCGCCCGCAAGTCCCAGATCCCGGTGATCGCGGACATCCATTTCCAGCCGAAGTACGTGTTCGCGGCGATCGAGGCCGGCTGTGCGGCGGTCCGTGTCAATCCCGGCAACATCAAGCAGTTCGACGACAAGGTCAAGGAGATCGCGCGGGCGGCCAAGGACCACGGCACGCCGATCCGCATCGGCGTCAACGCCGGCTCGCTGGACCGCCGTCTGCTCCAGAAGTACGGCAAGGCGACGCCGGAGGCGCTCGCCGAGTCGGCGCTGTGGGAGGCGTCGCTCTTCGAGGAGCACGACTTCCGGGACATCAAGATCTCGGTGAAGCACAACGACCCGGTCGTGATGGTCGAGGCGTACCGGCAGCTGGCCGCCCAGTGCGACTATCCGCTGCACCTCGGCGTGACGGAGGCGGGCCCGGCGTTCCAGGGCACGATCAAGTCGGCCGTGGCCTTCGGGGCCCTGCTCTCCCAGGGCATCGGCGACACGATTCGCGTGTCCCTCTCGGCCCCGCCGGTCGAGGAGGTCAAGGTGGGCATCCAGATCCTGGAGTCCCTGAACCTCAGGCAGCGCGGCCTGGAGATCGTGTCCTGCCCGTCGTGCGGGCGTGCGCAGGTCGACGTCTACAAGCTGGCCGACGAGGTCACGGCGGGCCTGGAGGGCATGGAAGTGCCGTTGCGGGTCGCCGTCATGGGGTGTGTGGTGAACGGCCCCGGCGAGGCGCGGGAGGCGGACCTGGGGGTCGCCTCCGGCAACGGCAAGGGCCAGATCTTCGTCAAGGGCGAGGTGATCAAGACCGTCCCCGAGTCCAGGATCGTCGAGACCTTGATCGAAGAGGCGATGAAGATCGCCGAGCAGATGGAGCGGGACGGGGACGCCACGGGCGCCTCCATCGTCACGGGGAAACCAGAAGTGACTGTGAGCTGAAGCAAGGCACGGACCGAGAGGGGGCCCGAGCGTGACGATTCTGGAGAGCATCCGGCGACCACGTGACCTGAAGGCGCTGTCCGAGGCGGAACTCGGTGACCTGTCCGACGAGATCAGGGAGTTCCTGGTGCACGCGGTCGCCAGGACCGGTGGACATCTCGGGCCCAATCTGGGGGTGGTGGAACTCTCCATCGCGCTCCACAGGGTCTTCGAGTCGCCGGTCGACCGCATCGTCTGGGACACGGGTCACCAGAGCTACGTACACAAGCTTTTGACGGGTCGTCAGGACTTTTCCAAGCTGCGCGGCAAGGGCGGCCTGTCCGGCTACCCGTCACGCGAGGAGTCCGAGCACGACATCGTCGAGAACAGCCACGCCTCCACCGCGCTCGGCTGGGCCGACGGCCTGGCCAAGGCGCGCGATGTGCAGGGTGAGAAGGGGCACGTCGTCGCGGTGATCGGCGACGGGGCGCTGACCGGTGGCATGGCCTGGGAGGCGCTCAACAACATCGCGGCCGCCAAGGACCGGCCCCTGATCATCGTCGTCAACGACAACGAGCGCTCGTACGCGCCCACCATCGGAGGCCTCGCCAACCACCTGGCCACCCTGCGTACGACCGACAGCTACGAGAGGGTCCTGGCCTGGGGCAAGGACGTACTGCTGCGGACACCGCTGGTGGGCAACACGATCTACGAGTCGCTGCACGGCGCGAAGAAGGGCTTCAAGGACGCCTTCGCGCCGCAGGGCATGTTCGAGGACCTGGGTCTGAAGTACGTCGGCCCGATCGACGGGCATGACATCGGCGCTGTCGAGTCCGCGCTGCGGCGGGCCAAGCGCTTCCACGGGCCCGTGCTGATCCACTGCCTCACGGAGAAGGGGCGCGGCTACGAACCCGCCCTCGCCCACGAGGAGGACCACTTCCACACCGTCGGGGTGATGGACCCGCTGACCTGCGAGCCGCTCGCGCCGTCCAACGGACCCTCCTGGACGTCGGTGTTCGGCGACGAGATCGTGCGGATCGGCGAGGAGCGCGAGGACGTCGTGGCGATCACGGCGGCCATGCTGCATCCCGTCGGGCTCGGCAAGTTCGCGGAGCGGTTCCCGGGCCGGGTCTGGGACGTCGGGATCGCCGAGCAGCACGCGGCCGTGTCGGCGGCGGGGCTCGCGACGGGTGGGCTGCACCCGGTCGTCGCCGTCTACGCGACCTTCCTGAACCGTGCCTTCGACCAGCTGCTGATGGACGTCGCGCTGCACGGGTGCGGGGTGACCTTCGTACTGGACCGGGCCGGCGTCACGGGCGCCGACGGGGCGTCCCACAACGGCATGTGGGACATGTCGATCCTCCAGGTCGTGCCGGGTCTGCGGATCGCCGCGCCGCGCGACGCCGACCAGCTGCGGGCACAGCTGCGGGAGGCGGTGGCCGTCGACGACGCGCCCACGCTGGTGCGGTTCCCCAAGGAGTCGGTCGGACCGTCGATCCCGGCGGTCGACCGGGTGGGCGGCCTGGACGTGCTGCACCGGGACGCGGGCGAGCCGGAGGTCCTCCTGGTCGCCGTCGGCGTGATGGCCCCGGTGTGCCTCCAGGCCGCCGAACTGCTCCAGGCACGCGGCATCAGTTGCACCGTCGTCGATCCGCGTTGGGTCAAGCCGGTCGACCCCGCTCTCGCACCGCTCGCCGCCGGGCACCGGTTGGTTGCCGTGGTCGAGGACAACAGCCGCTCGTCCGGAGTGGGCTCCGCCGTGGCGCTCGCGCTGGGCGACGCCGAAGTCGACGTGCCGGTAAGGCGGTTCGGCATCCCGGAACAGTTCCTCGCGCACGCCAAGCGGGGCGAGGTGCTCGCCGACATCGGGCTCACGCCCGTGGAGGTCGCCGGTCGGATCAGCGCGAGTCTCGCGCTCAAGGAGGCCGAGGTCGGCCAGGGCGGCCGTACCGGCAGCGATCGCGGTCGTGCCAGCGGTGATGACGGTCGTGCCGACGTACCGGTCAAGAAGAAGGCAGCCAAGGGGAAAGCAGTCAAGGAGAAAGCCGAATGACCACGGAGTTCGACCTCGGCCACCTCCTCGCCGAGCGCGGAGCCGAGCGCTACGAGCTGCACTCCAAGTACCTCAACCACCAGCTACCGCGCATGCTGCACACCATCGGCTTCGACAAGGTCTACGAGCGGGCCGAGGGCGCGTACTTCTGGAACGCGGACGGCGACGACCACCTGGACATGCTCGCCGGGTTCGGGGTGATGGGCCTGGGGCGCCACCACCCCGTCGTCCGCAAGGCGCTGCACGACGTCCTCGACGCCCAGCTCGCCGACCTGACCCGGTTCGACTGCCAGCCGCTGCCCGGGCTGCTGGCCGAGAAGCTGCTCGCACACAGCCCGCATCTGGACCGGGTGTTCTTCGGCAACAGTGGTACGGAGGCGGTGGAGACCGCGCTGAAGTTCGCGCGGTTCGTCACCGGCAAGCCGCGCATCCTGTACTGCGACCACGCCTTCCACGGGCTGACCACCGGCTCGCTGTCGGTCAACGGCGAGTCCGGGTTCCGGGACGGCTTCGCCCCGCTGCTGCCCGACACGGCCGTACCACTCGGCGATCTCGACGCCTTGGCAAGGGAGTTGAAGAAGGGCGACGTCGCCGCCCTGATCGTCGAGCCGATCCAGGGCAAGGGCGTGCACGAGGCCCCGCCCGGCTATCTGCGGGCCGCCCAGGAGTTGCTGCACCAGCACAAGGCCCTGCTCATCGCCGACGAGGTGCAGACGGGGCTCGGCCGGACCGGCGACTTCTACGCCTATCAGCACGAGGACGGTGTCGAGCCGGACCTGGTGTGCGTGGCCAAGGCGCTCTCCGGTGGATATGTGCCGGTGGGCGCCACCCTCGGCAAGGACTGGATCTTCAAGAAGGTCTACTCGTCCATGGACCGCGTGCTGGTCCACTCGGCGAGCTTCGGGTCCAACGCACAGGCCATGGCCGCCGGGCTCGCCGTGCTGTCCGTCATCGAGGACGAGCAGATCGTCGCGAATGCGCGGGCGACCGGGGAGCAGCTGAGGTCCCGGCTCGCGGCACTGACCGACAAGTACGAACTGCTCGCCGACGTCCGCGGGCGGGGCCTGATGATCGGCATCGAGTTCGGCAGGCCCGACTCGCTGAAGCTGCGGAGCCGCTGGACCATGCTGCAGGCCGCGCGCAAGGGCCTGTTCGCGCAGATGGTCGTCGTACCGCTGCTTCGGCGGCACCGGATCCTCACCCAGGTCTCGGGGGACCACCTGGAGGTGATCAAGCTGATCCCGCCGCTCATCATCGGCGAGCGCGAGGTGGACCGGTTCGTCGACGCCTTCACGGACGTGATGGACGATGCCCACAGCGGGGGCGGGCTGATGTGGGACTTCGGCAAGACGCTGATCAAGCAGGCGGTCGCCAACCGCTGACATCCCGGGCCCCGAGCGCTTTTGCCTCTGAGGCAAGGAATTTGCCGCAGAGGCAATCCTCGGGCTGAATGGAGAGCATGAACTCTCCCGAGGCAGAGCCACAGCCAGAGCCCGACCCCGGGGTCGACGCCGAGGCTGATGCGACCGGGCTGGTCGATGCCCTGCCGGCCGTCGCGCCCCAGCTCCGCGCGCTGCGCCGCCGTGCCTCCCTCACGCTGGAGGCCGCGGCTCGCTCGGCCGGCCTGTCGCCCGCGCACCTGTCCCGCCTGGAGACCGGACAGCGTCAGCCCTCGCTGCCGATGCTGCTCGCGCTCGCACGTATCTACGGTACGACCGTCTCCGAGCTGCTCGGCGAGACGGTCGCCGACCGGGACGCCGTGGTGCGTGCCGCCGACATGGAGCCGACCGCGGCCGGCGGCTGGACGTACTGGCAGGCGGGCGCGTCAGGGCGTGGGATGCAGGCCCTGCGCGTCCACGTGCCGTACGGCTCGCAGGGCGACATCGTGCGCGTGCATCCCGGCGAGGAGTGGCTGCACGTCCTCAAGGGGCGGCTGCGGCTGCGCCTCGGGGACGCCACGCACCGGCTCGAGCCCGGCGACAGCGCGCACTTCGACTCGCTCACCCCGCACCGGATCGCCGCCCTCGACCAGGACGGGGTCGAGCTCCTGTTCGTCCACACCCTGCTGCAGAGCCCTACGGCCACCCTGTGCCTGGGCCCCACCCCTGGAGAGACGCCATGAGCGACATGGAGGAGAAGTTCCCGCGAGCCCTGTGGGTGCGGCTCATCATCTACATCGCGGTGGGGCACGTCTTCGCGGCGTTCATCTACCTGCTCTTCGAGATGGGCGCGCGGCAGTAGCCGGGCAGCAGCAGCCAGGCAGCAGCAGCCGGGTCGGAGGGCCGCGAAGCGCGTTCGCACAGGGCGTGCACCGCCGCCGCCCGGCGTCAGTCGAGCAGACGCTCCCGCAGCCGCTCCCGGGTCTCCGGGGTGAGCCCGAGGCCCTGCTCCAGGTAGGTGTCGACGCCGCCCCACACCTCGTCGATCGTCTCGAGGGCCGCCGTCAGATACTCGGCCCGCGCGTCGAACAGTGGGCTGAGCAGCTCCATGACCTCCGGCGAGTAGGCCGAGGCGTCGCTGCCGCTGCGGCGCACCTTGTAGCGGCGGTGCTTGGCGTTGGACTCCAGATAGTCGGCGACGATCGCCTCGCGCTCGACGCCGAGAGCGAGCAGCGTCACGGCGATGGACAGGCCGGCGCGGTCCTTGCCGGCCGCGCAGTGCATCAGGGCGGGGACGCTGTCCTCCGCGAGTGCGTGCAGCACCCGGGAGTGCTCCGCGGTGCGCTCCCTGATGATCATGCGGTAGGAGGCGATCATCCGGTCGGCGCCCTTGCCGTCGGCCAGGATCTCGCGGAGCTGGTCCAGGTTGCCGTCCCGGACCATCTTCCAGAATTCGGCGCCGTCCGCGGGGTCCGACAGCGGCAGGTTCACATTGCGTACGCCCCGCAGCTCCACATCGGCGCCTTCCAGCTTCTGGTCGGCCGCGTTGCGGAAGTCGAAGATCGTGTGCAGCCCCAGGGTGTCGAGGAAGGCAGCGTCGTCCTCGGTCGCGTGCGCGAGGTGGCCGCTGCGAAACAGGACCCCGTGTCGCACCCGCCGTCCGTCCACCGTCGGCAGTCCGCCCACATCGCGAAAGTTGCGAACTCCGGCCAGCTCGGGCTCGGTCGACGGGATCTGCTGCGTCACGGGGGCTCCTCCCAGTCGGCCCGTCGACGCGGCTCGGCGATGCGGCCGACGGGGTGCGCTGTCGACGATACGACATGGCTTCCTGGGCCAATGAGTTGTCCACAGGCGTTGCCCCGGGGCAGCTCGAACCTTGATGATGTAGATACTTGGTGATATTCATTCGTATCTGTTTAGATCTGTAAGGGCTTGATGCTGGAGATCTCCGGCAACGGCCGTACGTGGCTCCTCTCCGGGCCGACCAGCAGTTACGCCGTCCATCTGACGGACGCCGAGGAGCTCCTGCACCTCCACTGTGGGCCACGCATCGCCCTCGCCGAGCCGAGGCCCTCGCCGTGCGCCCGCTGCCGGAGTACTGGACCTTCGAATCCCGCTCGACGGCCGCGAGGAGCACCCGGTCGCGGGCGGCCCCCACTGCGTACGGCCCGCCCCTGTCCGTGCGCACCGACGAGCGGCGTGGCACCGAGTGGGGTTTCGAGCGGTACGAGGCCGAGGGCGACGAGCCGCGGTTGCGCTTTCGTGACGGCGGGCTGGACGTCACCCTGCACTACCGGATGCGCGCAGACGTCGTGGAGCGCTGGGTCACCCTGGACAACCAGGCGCCCGTCCTGGAGCTGCTGCGCGCCGACTCGGCCGCCTGGACGCTGCCCGACCGGCAGAGCTGGCGGTTGTCCCAGCTGCACGGCCGCTGGGGTGCCGAGTCCCGGCTTGCGCAGGGTCCCCTCAACTACGGTGAGAAGGTCATCGGCAGCCGCCGCGGACACACCGGGCATCAGCATCTGCCCTGGGTCGCGCTCGACACGGACGCAACCGAGGAGCGCGGCGAGGTCTACGGCTGCGCTCTCGGCTGGTCGGGATCCTGGCGCATCGCCGTGGCGCAACTCCCCGACGCGCGCGTGCAGATCACCGGCGGTGCCGGACACGACGACTCCGGCTTGCTGCGCCTGGCGGCGGGGGAGTCCTTCACGACGCCCGTCTTCGCCGGCCTGTGGAGCGACGGCGGCTTCGGCGGGGCCAGCCGCGCCTGGCACGCGTTACCAGCGTGCGTTCGTGATCCCGGACGCGGACCGGGACCGGCCGGTGCTGTTCAACTCCTGGGAGGCCACGGAGTTCGACATCTCAGAGGAGCAGCAGAGCCTGCTCGCGCGGCGGGCCACGGCCATCGGCGTCGAGCTGTTCGTCGTCGACGACGGCTGGTTCGGGAAGCGCACCAGCGACCGCGCCGGGCTCGGGGACTGGACCCCCAACCCCGACCGCTTCCCGTCCGGGCTCAAGGCGCTCGCCGAGTATGTGCACGCACTCGGCATGCAGTTCGGCATCTGGGTCGAAACGGAAATGGTAAATCCGGACAGTGAGTTGTATCGCGCCCATCCTGAATGGGTTCAGCATCAAACGGTACGAAAGCGGACGGAACTCCGCAATCAACTCGTACTGAATCTCGCGCGCGACGACGTCCAGGAGTACCTCTGGGAACAGCTCGACGGGCTACTCTCCAGTGCCCCGATCGACTATGGAGTGGGACTTCAACCGCTGCTTCACCGACGCCGGCTGGCCCGGTGAGGCATACCCGCAGCGCCTGTGGGTCGACCATGTCCGCGCCTTGTACGGCCTGCTGGACCGGCTGCGCGCCGCTCACCCCGGCGTCGCCTTCGAGTCCTGCTCGGGTGGCGGCGGACGGATCGACCTGGGCGCGCTCAGCCGTACCGACCAGGCGTGGACCTCGGGCAACACCGACCCCCTCGACCGGCTCGCGATCCAGCACGGCTTCAGCCAGATCCAGTCGGCGAGGGCCATGGCCGCCTGGGTGACGGACAGCCCGAACGCCATGCTCAACCACCGGGCCGCCACCCTGCGCTTCCGGTTCGTGAGCGCCATGGCCGGCGTGCTCGGCGTCGGCGGCGACCTCACCCGGTGGACCGAGGGCGAGCTCGCCGAGGCAGGGAGTGGGTGACGCTCTACTAGGAGATCCGGCCCCTGGTGCAGCACGGCGACCTGTATCGGCTGCGGCCTCCGAAGGGCGGGCCGAGTGCGGTGCAGTACGTGCTCGGTGACGAGACGGTCGTCCTGGCCTGGCTCCAGGCCCAGAGCTACGGCGAGCCCGCCCCGGCGCTGCGGCTGCGCGCCCTTGACCCGACAGAATCGTACGAATGCCTTGAAACGGGCGAAGTTCACCGAGCGGCTGTATTGGCGCATCACGGACTTCGCACCGGCCTACGGGGTGACCTTGATGCGACGGTTATCCGACTGCGTCGCATCTAGGAGTTCTGTCCTAATTGGCGCCTTCATTCCAACTCGCTCTGGAGTAAAGGGAGCTGGAGAAGTGTCACGTGAGGAGCGTCATATTCGTGACCGTGCGTCGCTCGTCATGTTCACGTAATTCACATGCTTTTCGAGGGGTTTTGAGTCCGGCGACGTCCGCATAATTCACGGAGTGTGACCGGTAATTCCCACAAGGGATCAACAGGAACGCATTCGGACGGAACCCCTCACTTGTTCCCGTGCGTCTTTCTCGCTTACGTTCCACACCAATCCGGACGGACGCCTAATCCTGCCGCCGACCGGATCCCGCGCTAACTCACCCGTACCCGGCAGGAGCGGGGGACCCACAGGTACAACCGCCTGTTCCGGTCTCCGGAACGGCTTGGGGTCAAGTCGCGTCCCGACGCGACCGGGCATCTCCAGCCCGCACCCGACAGCTCACCTCGCAGGCGCCGGAGAGGAATTCGCCATGCCCGCGAAGGGTAAGCATCGCCGCCCGAAGTCCCTGCGCTTCACCCGCTCCATCGCCGTCGCCGGAACCGGTGGCGCCGCTCTCGCTCTCCCGCTCATCGGAGCCACCGGCGCCCACGCCGCTCCCTCTCAGTCCGTTTCGGAAAAGGCCGTTCAGTCCGCTCCGGTCGCCGAGAAGAAGGCCAGCGACAAGAAGGCGGACGCGCGGACCTATTCGGTCAAGGTCGGCGACTACCTTGCGAAGATCGCCGACGACCAGAACGTCAGCGGTGGCTGGAAGAAGCTCTACGCCGACAACCGTGAGGCCGTCGGCGCGGACCCGGCGCTGATCCACCCCGGTCTGAAGCTCACCATCGGCGGCAAGCAGGCCGAGAGCGCCCCCAAGTCTTCGTCCGCGCCCTCGTCTTCCTCCTCCGCGCCTTCGAAGTCGTCCTCGGACACGACCGCCTCGAAGTCCTCGGCGTCCAAGTCCGCCGCGTCGAAGACCACCACGACCGCGCAGAGCGCCGACAACGCCGGCGCCTCCAGCGGCTTCTCCGCCCCCCTCGACGGCGCCACCCTCGGCACCGCCTACAAGGTGGCGGGCAGCATGTGGTCCAGCGGCTACCACACCGGTGTCGACTTCTCCGCCCCCACCGGCACCCCCCTGAAGGCGGTCGGTGCGGGCACCGTCGTCTCGGCCGGCTGGGGCGGCGCGTACGGCAACCAGGTCGTCATAGAGCTCGCCGACGGCCACTACGCCCAGTACGCCCACCTGTCCTCGCTGTCCGTCTCCAGCGGCCAGTCCGTGACGGGGGGCCAGCAGATCGGACTCTCCGGCGCGACCGGCAACGTCACCGGCCCGCACCTCCACTTCGAGATCCGCACCACCCCGGACTACGGCTCGGACCTGGACCCGGTCGCCTACCTCCGCTCGAAGGGCGTCTCCATCGGCTGACGCCTGCCGCGGAACCACCTGCCTGACACGCTGCCGAAGGCCGGACCCAGATCCCCGGGTCCGGCCTTCGGTCCGCGCGCACACGGCTGCATGGCGGTTGCGCCCACAACACCCCTCATCAGAGGGTTATTCCACGTTTGGTGAACACTTTAGGAGTGGCTTATCTCACCGCTCGTCAACCCCGTCCTACGGTCGCGTAGGTCACATTCGAAGGTGAATCATGGGCCGACGTGGCAGACGATTCGAAGAGTGACAGCAGATCAGTGATCGGGTCGTACGTTGCGGTGGGGGACAGCTTCACCGAGGGCGTCGGCGACCCCGGCCCCGACGGGGCGTTCGTCGGTTGGGCCGACCGGTTCGCGGTCCTGCTCGCGGACCGACGACCCGAGGGCGACTTCAACTACACGAACCTCGCCGTGCGCGGCAAACTGCTCGACCAGGTAGTCGAGGACCAGCTTCCGAAGGCCGTCGAACTGGCCCCGGACCTGGTCTCGTTCTGCGCGGGCGGCAACGACATCATCCGGCCCGGCACCGACCCCGACGAGGTCGCCGAGCGCTTCGAGCGGGCGATCGCCCGGCTCACCTCCGAGGTCGGCACCGTCATGGTGACGACCGGGTTCGACACACGCGGCGTGCCCGTGCTGAGGCATCTGCGCGGCAAGATCGCCACGTACAACGGTCATGTGCGGGCCATTGCCGACCGGTACGGCTGTCCGGTGCTCGACCTGTGGTCCCTGAAGACCGTTCAGGACCGCCGGGCCTGGGACCATGACCGGCTCCACCTGTCTCCCGAGGGGCACACGCGTGTGGCGCTCCGCGCCGGCCAGGTACTCGACCTGGAGGTCCCGGCGGACCCGGACCAGCCCTGGCCCCCGCTCCCGCCCCGCGGCACGCTCGACATCCGCCGCGACGACGTCCAGTGGGCCCGCGAGTACCTGGTGCCCTGGATCGGGCGGCGCCTGCGGGGCGAGTCGTCGGGGGACCATGTCACGGCCAAGGGCGCGCTGTCCCCGGACGACATCAAGATGCGGATCGAATCGGTGGCTTGAGAGCGGTTCGCGAGCGACCCGTATGCGGTTCGCGGGTGACGTGCAGATGTGGGCCGTACCAACGTGTGATCGGTGCGGCCCACGCCTACGCCGGCGTCAGCGTGTCGACGCCGTCAACGCCTCCCGCTCCAGCCCCAGTTCCCGGGCGAGCGCCTCGTCCACCCACTCCTGGGCACGCGCGCGTGAGACCGCGCCGCGGTACGACGTCATCTGCACGGCGAGCCCGTCGAGGAGGGCCGTCAGGCGCAGGGCCGCGCCCATCGGGTCCGGGCAGTGGAACTCGTCCGCGGCCACACCCTCCGCGATGACCTCGGCGAGGGCCGCCTTCCACTGTCGGTCGAGGTCCCGCGTGACCTCCTGCAGCGCGGGTTCGCGCAGCGCCGCCGCCCAGCCCTCGATCCACAGCCGCCAGCCCTTGGCCTGGCCGGTCGGCGCGTACCAGCGCACGGCCGCCCGCAGTCGGCGCAGCGCTGTCGTACGACGTCCGAGGACCCGTCGCAGGCGGGCCAGGTCGTCCTGGGCCGCGTGCGTGAACGCGGCGGCGACCAGCTTCTCCTTCGTGGCGAAGTGATAGAGCACCAGCGCGTTGCTCACCCCGAGCGCCGCGGCCACGTCGGCGATCCTGACCGCCGCAACGCCCCGCGCCTCTATCTGCTCCACGGCGGCACGCAGCAACTCCTCACGCCGCTCCGCCACGCTCAACCGCACTCTTGCCACCCGGCCACCCTAAAGCCTTGCCGCCGGCAGCTCCCGGGCCACGGTCGAGTCGGGCCCCGGGGTCTTTGCCGTCACCGGAGTTGGCCGAACCGCTCGGCGATCACCGGCAACCGGTCCTCAGCGATGGCGTGCGCGGCGGCCCGAGGTGTCGTCCCGTCGGCCTCCGCGCGGGCCAGGGTGAGGTCGGTCAGGGCGCGCATCGAGCGTCGCGTGTGGGCGAACGCCTCGTCCGCGTCCGGGCCGACGTCGCCGAACAGCGTCCACCACCACCAGGCGTTCGTGGCCGAGTTGACCACGACGTCCGGCAGCACGGTGACGCCCCGCGCGGCCAGCAGCAGCTCCGCCTCCGGCCGTACGGGCATGTTGGCCGCCTCGGCGATCCAGCGAGCGGTGATCCGCCCCTGGTTGGCGGCGTCGATCACATAGGAGACGGCTGCGGGGACCAGCACCTCCGTCTCGGCCGACAGCCAGGCGTCGCCCGGCAGTTCGCGGTCGCCGGGCCGCAGCGCCGCGCGGTCGACCGTGCCGTAGGCGTCCCGTGCCGCCAGCAGTGCCTCGATGTCGAGGCCCGCAGGGTTGGCGATCGTGCCCTTGATGTCGGCGACGGCCACGACGGTGAGCCCCGCGCGCCTGAGGAAGCGCGCCGTGGCCCCGCCCATGGTCCCGAGCCCCTGCACGGCGGCCCGCGTCCGCCAGTACGGCACACCGGCCCGGTCCAGGGCGGTGAGCACCGCCTCGGCGACTCCGCAGCCGCCGACCAGCTCGTCGAGCCCGATGCCGTCCACCTCGACCGCGAACGCGTCCGCGAGCCGCGTACGGGCGCCGGCCTCGTCGCGGAGCAGCGGATACACGGCCTGGACGGACGACACGAGCCCCGCCTCGGCGGCCGCCCGGTCCACCACGTCCTGGGAGAGCCCGAGGTCCTCGCCCGTGGTCCAGAGGTTCTCGATGTAGGGCCGCATGGTCCGCAGATAGCGCACCAGAACCCCGTACGCCTCCGGATCGCGCGGATCGCAGTCGATGCCGCCCTTGGCGCCGCCCAGGGGGATGTACCGGGCCTCGGGGTCGTAGTGCAGGGCTTCCTTCATGCTCATGCCGCGGGCGAGCCCGGTGACCTCGTCGAGCGTGCAGCCCGGCCGCATGCGCAGCCCACCGCTGGACACGCCGCGCACCAGCCGGTCGATGACCAGGAAGCCCTGACGGCCGGTGACGTGGTCGGTCCAGGTGAGCGACAGCAAGGGCGTGGTCATGAGGTCTCCGGGGTGGGGGAGGGGAGCGAGCGAGGGCCGCGTGCCGCGCGCGGCTACTGAACGATGGGTCAGTATCCGAGGATGGGTGAGGACATGTCAATGTGGGGCGCCCGGGATTAGGGACAGGGGCGTCCGGGGTTGTCGGAGGGGCCGACCATAATGGAATTTCTCACCGACTCCACCTGGAGGTACCGTGGCCGGTTTCCGTTTCCCGAGCTCCGGGCTGCGTGCCCTGCGGCCCGAGGCCTTCGGGGTGGACCCGAGCGGTGAGCGCATGGCGCGCATCCGCAGATCACCGCACTTCCGGGACGGGGTCTTCCAGAACCCCGGGGGCGCCGCCCGCACCAGACCGTCCGGTTCGATGCTGGAGTTCGCCAAGGTCTTCTTCGACCGGGACACCCGGCCCCACCGCGTCCCCAAGGGCACGGTGCCGGTGCACCCCACCAGCTATGCCGACCTGGCCAAACCGCCCGTCGACGGGCTGCGCCTGACCTGGATGGGGCACTCCAGCGTCCTCGCGGAGATCGACGGCCACCGGGTGCTCTTCGACCCCGTGTGGGGCGAGCGCTGCTCCCCCTTCCCCTTCGCCGGGCCCAAGCGGCTGCACCCCGTGCCGCTGCCGCTCGCCCAGCTCGGGCCTGTCGACGTCGTCGTCATCTCCCACGACCACTACGACCACCTCGACCTGCCCACGATCAAGGCACTGGTCGGCACGGACACGCTCTTCGCCGTACCGCTCGGCGTCGGCGCCCACCTCGAACACTGGGGCGTCTCGGCCGACAGGGTGCGTGAGCTGGACTGGCACGAGACGACGAAGGTCGGCGGCCTCAGCCTGACGGCCACCCCCGCACGCCACTTCTGCGGCCGGGGGCTGCGCAACACGCAGCACACGCTCTGGGCGTCCTGGGTCGTAGCCTCGGACGAGCACCGGATCTACCACAGCGGGGACACCGGCTACTTCGACGGTTTCACGGACATCGGCGCCGAGCACGGCCCGTTCGACGCGACGATGATCCAGATCGGCGCCTACTCGGACTTCTGGCCCGACATCCACATGACGCCGGACGAGGGCGTCCGCGCCCACCTCGACCTTCAGGGCGGGGACCCGACCGTGGGCGTCATGCTGCCGATCCACTGGGGCACCTTCAACCTGGCGCCGCACGCATGGGCGGAGCCGGGAGAGTGGACGATGCGGGCCACGCACAAGGCGGGGGTCACGATGGCGGCGCCGCGCTGCGGTGAGCCGTTCGAACCGGCCTCGATGCCGCCCCTGACGCCGTGGTGGCGCGAGGTGGCCGAGACGCCCACCGAGGGATGGCCGACGTGGCCGCCGGTCGTGTCGGGGCCGGACGGGGCGCCGGTCGCGTCGGAGTCGGACGGGGCGCCGGTCGCGTCGGAGTCGGACGGGGCGCCGGTCGTCTAGCGCGGCTTCTGTCCAGGGCCGGCTGCCCTGTCGCAGCGCCCGCCGCACTGCAGCGCCCGCCACGGTGCCGGGCGCTGCAGTGGCGTCCGGCCAGATGGCGCGGGCGGTCAATGGCTCCGTGCGCTCTTGCGGGACGGTTCGCGCGGGGCGTGCGTGAGTGCGGTGGGGCGCCTGCGGAGCTTCGCGCGCCGCTACTGCCCGTGACGCTCTGGGGGGTGGACGGGCGGGCGCGCGGGGTGCTGAATCGTCCCGGCCAGGGGTCGGGCGCGGGCAAGGGTGTGGGGACCGGGTGTCGGCGCGGCGTGCGGCGTACGCGGTGCCCCCGCAGCCCGGCTTTTCAGCGTGACCACTTCTGACCAGGTCCGATCGTTCGATATCCGCTTATGGGCGAACGGTGGGGCCGGTTATCGGTCTGTCGTACGAGACCTCATACCAGAGCGGGACGCTGCCTGCGTGACTTTGTCAACTGCCCACCGCACTTGATGCGGAGGCGACTACTGTCAGTGTCCGTCGGGCGACGCGGAGCCGAATTCGTCGGTTCGGTCGACCGACATTGCGATGGCGCACGCCCCGGGCCGCGCAGACCGCGCGCATCCCAGGCCCCGACCGACGGACCAGTACGAGGACCCCGATGTCTCATCTCCGCGCCCCGGCCGCACGCGCTGACCGCCGTGAGGGCGGACGGCACGGGCGCCCGGCCGCCCGCACCGCAACCGCGCTGCCCGAGACCCACATACGGCCCCAACTGCTGCGTCTGGCCGTGCTTCCGCCGGTCGCGGTGACCCTCAGCGCCCTCGCGGCCGTGCTGTTCGTCGTGCGGTCCACCGGAGTAAGACCGAGCCTCACCCTGTGGGGCGTGCTCGCCGGAGCGGTCTCGGTGACCCTGGCGGGCATCCTGATCGCCGCGGTGGCCGCCAACCGCACCGCCAGGTCCGTGAACGACCGCATCGGCGCACTGCGCCGCAGGAGCGCGCGCGGCGAGGCCGATCTACGGGCCCTCGTCGAGACCCTGCGGCGTGGCGAGGCACCGCCGAAGCGCAGGCAGCGCAGCGGACCGCCCGACGGCGCCGACGACTTCGAACTGCTCGCCGCCGATCTGGCCCGCGCCCAGGACGGGGCCGTCACCGCCGTCGTCCAGGCCTCCCAGCTCTCCAGCCAGGCGGGCAGCGAACAGAAGCTCGAGGTCTTCGTCAACCTCGCCCGGCGTCTTCAGTCCCTCGTGCACCGCGAGATCTCCATCCTCGACGAGCTGGAGAACGAGATCGAGGACCCCGATCTGCTCAAGGGCCTCTTCCACGTGGACCACCTCGCCACCCGCATCCGCCGCCACGCCGAGAACCTCGCCGTGCTCGGCGGAGCCGTCTCCCGACGGCAGTGGAGCAACCCGGTCTCCATGACCGAGGTGCTGCGCTCCGCCATCGCCGAGGTGGAGCAGTACTCGCGGGTCAAGCTCGTGCCGCCGATCGACGGCACCCTGCGCGGGCACGCCGTCGCCGACGTCATCCATCTGCTGGCCGAACTGGTCGAGAACGCCACGGTGTTCTCCGCCCCGCACACCCAAGTGCTGCTCCGCGCCAACCTCGTGACCTCGGGGCTGGCCGTCGAGGTCGAGGACCGCGGGCTCGGCATGCCGGTCGGCGAGCAGAACCGGATGAACGCCCTGCTCGCCGACCCCGACCAGGTCAACGTCGCCAGCCTGCTGGCGGACGGGCGCATCGGGCTGTTCGTCGTCTCGCAGCTCGCCAAGCGGCACGGCATCCATGTGCGCCTGCAGACCAACATCTACGGCGGTGTCCAGGCCGTACTCGTCGTGCCGCAGGGGTTGTTGGGGGCGGAACCGGGGGCTCGCGGCGTCGCGGAGCGGGCGCCGGAACCGCAGGGAGTGGCGGGCACATCCGTACCGCCGCATGCCCCGTCGCCGGCACGCCCGCAGCAGCCGCGTCCGCCAGAGCCGCCGGTGCCACCGCAGCGGTACGGGCAGCATGCGTCGGCCGCGTCGGAGGGCGGGCACCGAGGTGCGGCCGAGGCATCGACGGGCGCTACGCGTCGGCAGCAGCCGCACGCCGCCGGGATGGGCGCGGACTCCGGAACCAACGGCACCGGGCCGGCACCGCTGCCCGTACGCGGCGCACATGAGGAGCGGGCCAACCCCGCGGAGGCCATGCCCGGCATCAGGCACGACGAACGTGGCCGCGTCGAGGAGAACGCGGCCGCGCCTCTGGCCCCCCGCACCGGACCCGTCCGCGGCACCATGGGCAAGCCCCAACTGCCCCGACGCCGCGCCCAGGAACACATCGCCCCGCAACTGCGTGACGGCCCCACACCGCGCCAGGAGTCCGACCAGCTCGCCGGACACGACCCGGGGCTGATGGCGGCCTTCCAACGGGGGGTCGGGCTCGCGGAGACGCAGCAGCACATGGAGTCGGCCCACATGGAGTCGGCCCACGTGGAGGCACCGCACATGGAGTCGGCCCATACCGCCGCCACGCAGGGCACCACTTCCTCCTACACCCCCTCGCCGCACCAGGCCTCCGACACGACGTCGTCCGACCCGGACCCCACAACCGGGGCTCACACGTCCCCCGAGCCCACCCGCCTGGAGTCCGTGCGCCCGGTGCCGATCCACCTGGAGCCGACGAGTCTCGACGCGGGGCGCCCGCAGTCCACACACCTGCGCCCGCCGGGCCTGGATGGACTGCACGCAGACATGACACCCATGACCCCCCGTCCCTCCATGGATGTATCACCCATGGACCCGGCCCACCCCACCGAGAGGCAGCCCGGGTCCGCGCCCGGCGCCGACCACACCCCCTGGCACGACGGGAGCGCACCAGCCGGATGACCACGTTCATGACCAGTTCGACGTCCGCCTGGAAGTCCACCCCCACCCCCAGCGCTCCCGCTGACCTTCGTACCTCAAGGAGTCGATCCATCATGGCGAGCGAAGCGCAGACCGCCCATGTGTCCGATCTCGACTGGCTGATGAGCGGCCTCGTGCAGCGCGTACCGCACACCACCAGTGCGGTCCTCCTCTCCTGCGACGGGCTCGTGAAATCGGTTCACGGTCTCGACCCGGACAGTGCGGACCACATGGCCGCCCTCGCGTCCGGCCTGTACTCCCTCGGCCGTAGCGCCGGCGTCCGCTTCGGCGACGGCGGAGAGGTGCGCCAGGTCGTCGTCGAGCTCGACTCGACCCTGCTCTTCGTGACGACGGCCGGTTCCGGCACCTGTCTCGCCGTGCTGGCCGGCCGCGAGGCCGACGCGGCCGTGCTGGGGTACGAGATGGCGATGCTCGTCAAGAGTGTCCGCCCCTACCTGGTCACCGCTCCCCGGCAGCACTCCGTCGAACCCTCGGCGTTGAGGCCTTGAACGTGACGGCGGCCGGTGACGGGCCCTGGCTCGACGACGCGGCCGGACGGCTGGTGCGCCCTTTCACCGTCAGCAACGGCCGCACCCGGCCCACCATCGCGCTCGACCTGATGTCGCAGGTCATGGCCACCGGGGCGACCCCCCTCGGCTACCTCGGCCCCGAGCACGAGCAGGCGCTCGACCTGTGCCGCGGCCCGGTGTCGGTCGCCGAGGTCGCCGCCCATCTGAAGCTGCCGGCGGTGGTCACCAAGGTGCTGCTGTCGGACCTCGTCGACTGCGGGGCGGTCACCACCAAGCCCCCCGAGTTCCACCACAACCCGACTGACCGGGCCCTTCTGGAGGCAGTGCTCGATGGACTACGACGACAGCTCTGACCCCTTCCCCACCGCGCTGAAGATCTTGGTGGCGGGAGGGTTCGGGGTAGGGAAGACGACCTTCGTCGGCGCGGTGAGCGAGATCGCGCCGCTCAGTACGGAGGAGCTGCTCACCACGGTCAGCGCCGCGACCGACAGCCTTGAAGGGATCGAGAACAAGGTCGAGACGACGGTGGCCATGGACTTCGGCCGCATCACGCTCGATCCGGAACACGTCCTGTATCTCTTCGGCACGCCCGGACAGGAGCGGTTCTGGTTCATGTGGGACGAACTCTCCGAGGGTGCGCTCGGCGCGGTCATCCTCGCCGACACCCGGCGACTGGAGGAATGCTTTGCCGCCGTCGACTTCTTCGAACAGCGGGGCCTCGGATTCATCGTCGCGATCAACGAGTTCGACGGCGGCTACCGGTACGACCCGGAGGAGGTCCGAGCCGCGATCGACCTCGACCCGCAGGTCCCCGTCGTCCGTTGCGACGCCCGGATCTCCAGCTCCGGTGTCCAGACCCTGCTGACCCTGGTCCGGCACCTCATCGCTCACGCGCCGGCACCCGCGCCGAGCCACGGCGCCCACATGTGACAGCCGCACACACCAGCACGGAGCCGCATATGACGTACGCCCACAGCGACGGAATCCGCCCATGAGCTACGGCCCACCCCATCCGGTCGCTCGCCTGCTGCTCACCCCCGAGGACAAGGAGGCCCCCGCCCGCGCGCAGCGGCTGCTTCGTATGGGCCTGGGGGAACACCCCGATCCGGCCCTTGACGTCTTCGCGGACCATCTGGCCGAGCACACCGGGGCGCCGTACGCCATGGTCAACTTCCTCGGCGAGAACCGTCAGTTCTTCGCCGGCCTGCATGTGCGGCATGCCCTGAACCTCGCCCGCGCCGACGAGAGCAAGCCCCAGCTGGGCCGCCATCTGGAGCGCGACCATGGGTTCTGCCCCCATGTGGTCGTCCGACGCAAGGCGCTGGTCCTGGAGGACGTCCGCGACTACCCGCGATTCGCCGGGAACCCGATCGTGGACGAGTTCGGCATCCGCTCCTATCTGGGCGCCCCGCTCATCGACAGCACGGGGATGGTGATCGGTACGGTGTGCGTCGTCGACGTGGAGCCGCGGCCCTGGGGGAGAGCCGGACTGGACACCATCAAGGCGTCGGCGGCGGACCTGGTCACCCGGCTGGAGCGGCGGGAGGCCGACGGGCTCCCGCTGCTGTGACTGCTCAAGGTCCGGGAGCGGCGGCTAGAAACCCCGCCACACGTTGTCGAACGCGGCGTCCTCGATCGCCCGCCGCTGCCGTACGGCCTCCAGCTCCACGACCGCGTTGCCGACGGCGGCCAGCACGGTCGTGACCGTCTCGTCGGTGAGGTCGTCAGCGGCGTCGTCCGGCATGTCGTACACCCCGGCGGCGGCAGCCAGGGCCACGAGGACGGGATCGCCCGACGCCCAGCGCTCCTCGGCCTGCTGCCGGGCCGCCGAGTCGACCGGCACCGATCGCCCGGCCCGCAGCGAGATCCGGTGGCCCCGGGGCCGGGCCGTGAGCCCCAGGCTCTCCAGTTCCGCGCCATAGGCCGAGGACAGTCCGCGCCCCCGGCGCCACAGCCAGTCCTCGACCGACTCGTACGGCTCCTGCCGTACGAGTGACGAGGCGGCCTCGTCCAGCAGCCGGTCGCCCGTCGGGGCCTGCGCGCTCGGCGTGATGCGTTCGTCGTCGAGGAGGAGAGCCCCGGCATCGAGGAGGTCGAACACTTCGGCCGCCGCGAGAGCGAGCGACAGTTCGCCCTGCCCCACGGGGTGGTCGGATGCCATGTCCAGCGCGACGATCGCGAGGTCACGTGCGGTGTTCATGAGCGACTCCAGGTCAGTCGGCCGAGTACGGGCGTGAGCACCGGGACCGGCCGCGACGGCGGTCCGGGGCACTACCTCGATTGTCACCGCCCGGAGGGCGTCAGGGGGCGCGAGTGGCGGGTGTGAAGGAAAGCTGTGACGCTGCTTAAGAAATCCTCGATGGACCGTGGCGCCGCCGTACGGCAGATTGCTAGGCGATTCCACCCCCCTCCCCGGCCGCGGGTGCCTTCGGCATGTCCGAGACCGGGACTCACCGTCAGGAGCCGTTGCGTGAAGGCGCTGGTCAAGGAGAAGGCGGAGCCCGGGCTGTGGCTCGCGGACGTCCCGGAGCCGGCCGTCGGACCGGGCGACGTACTGATCAAGGTGCTGCGCACCGGCATCTGCGGCACCGATCTGCACATCCGGTCCTGGGACGGCTGGGCGCAGCAGGCGATCCGCACCCCGCTCGTGCTCGGGCACGAGTTCGTCGGCGAGGTCGTGGAGACCGGCCGCGACGTCACCGACATCGCCATCGGCGACCGGGTCAGCGGTGAGGGCCACCTGGTGTGCGGCAAGTGCCGCAACTGCCTGGCCGGCCGCCGCCATCTGTGTCGTGCCACGGTCGGCCTCGGCGTCGGACGCGACGGCGCCTTCGCCGAGTACGTCGCCCTGCCCGCCACCAACGTGTGGGTGCACCGCGCACCCGTCGACCTCGACGTGGCCGCGATCTTCGACCCGTTCGGCAACGCCGTGCACACCGCGCTGTCGTTCCCGCTGGTCGGTGAGGACGTCCTGATCACCGGTGCGGGCCCCATCGGCCTGATGGCGGCGGCCGTGGCCCGGCACGCGGGTGCGCGCAATGTCGTGATCACCGACGTGAGCGAGGAACGGCTGGAGCTGGCCCGCAAGGTGGGCGTGAGTCTCGCGCTGAACGTGGCGGAGGAGAGCATCGCCGACGGACAGCGCGAACTCGGGCTGCGCGAGGGCTTCGACATCGGCCTGGAGATGTCCGGCCGGCCCGAGGCCATGCGCGACATGATCGCCAACATGACGCACGGCGGCCGTATCGCCATGCTCGGCCTGCCCGCGCAGGAGTTCCCGGTCGACTGGGCCCGCATCGTCACCTCGATGATCACCATCAAGGGCATCTACGGCCGTGAGATGTTCGAGACCTGGTACGCCATGTCCGTTCTGCTGGAGGGCGGCCTCGACCTGGCCCCCGTGATCACCGGCCGGTACGGCTATCGCGACTTCGAGGCGGCGTTCGCCGACGCGGCGAGCGGCCGCGGCGGCAAGGTCATCCTCGACTGGACCTCGTAACTCCCTTTCGGCGACGGCATTTTAGGAGAGCTTTCCCCATGTTCGACTCCGTGCGCGACGACCTGCGCGCCACCCTCGACGAGATCCGCGCCGCCGGCCTGCACAAGCCCGAGCGCGTCATCGACACCCCGCAGTCCGCGACCGTGAACGTCGCCGCGGGCGGCCGTCCCGGCGAGGTCCTCAACTTCTGCGCCAACAACTACCTCGGCCTCGCCGACCACCCCGAGGTGATCGCCGCCGCCCACGAGGCCCTCGACCGCTGGGGCTACGGCATGGCGTCTGTGCGCTTCATCTGCGGCACGCAGGAGGTGCACAAGGAACTGGAGGCACGGCTCTCCGCGTTCCTCGGCCAGGAGGACACGATCCTGTACTCCTCCTGCTTCGACGCCAACGGCGGCGTCTTCGAGACGATCCTCGGCCCGGAGGACGCCGTGATCTCCGACGCCCTCAACCACGCGTCGATCATCGACGGCATCCGGCTGTCCAAGGCCCGCCGCTTCCGGTACGCCAACCGCGATCTGGCCGACCTCGAGCGGCAGTTGAAGGACGCGTCGGACGCCCGGCGCCGGCTGATCGTCACCGACGGCGTCTTCTCCATGGACGGCTATGTGGCACCGCTGCGCGAGATCTGCGACCTCGCCGACCGCTACGACGCCATGGTCATGGTCGACGACTCGCACGCGGTCGGCTTCGTCGGCCCCGGTGGCCGCGGCACGCCCGAGCTGCACGGCGTCATGGACCGCGTCGACATCATCACCGGCACCCTCGGCAAGGCCCTCGGCGGCGCGTCCGGCGGCTACGTCGCGGCCCGCGCCGAGATCGTCGCCCTGCTGCGCCAGCGCTCACGCCCGTACCTCTTCTCCAACACCCTGGCCCCCGTGATCGCGGCGGCCTCCCTCAAGGTCCTCGACCTGCTGGAGTCCGCGGACGACCTGCGCGTCCGGCTCGCCGAGAACACGGCACTGTTCCGGCGCCGGATGACGGAGGAGGGCTTCGAGATCCTCCCCGGCGACCACGCCATCGCGCCCGTGATGATCGGCGACGCGTCCGAGGCCGGCCGGCTGGCGGAGCTGCTGCTGGAACGCGGCGTGTACGTGATCGGCTTCTCGTACCCGGTCGTGCCCCAGGGGCAGGCCCGCATCCGCGTCCAGCTGTCCGCCGCGCACTCGACGGACGACGTCAACCGTGCCGTGGACGCCTTCGTCGCCGCCCGGGCGGAACTGGAAGGCTGACGTCCGGTCCACTCCGGACCTTGCGATAATCGATCTCATGATCGAAGCGCGGCGGCTCCACATCCTCCGTGCGGTGGCCGACCACCGCACCGTGACGGCGGCTGCCGCCGCGCTGTATCTCACGCCCTCCGCGGTCTCCCAGCAGCTCGCGGCCCTGGAGCAGGAGACCGGCCACCGTCTGGTCGAGCGCGGCGCGAAGGGCGTTCGGCTGACCCCGGCCGGCGAGATTCTGCTCAGCCACACCAACGCCGTCCTGGCCCAGCTGGAGCGCGCGGAGGCCGAGCTCGCGGCGTACAGCTCGGGCGCGGCCGGCACGGTCACGGTCGCCTCCTTCGCAACCGGCATCGCCCTGGTCGTCGCGCCCGCGGTGGCCCGCCTCGCAGGGACGGCCCCCGGCATCCGCATCCGCGTCCAGGACGCCGAGGGCGACGCCAGCCTGCCGATGGTGCTGGACCGGCAGGTCGACATCGCGGTGGCCGTCGAGTACCGGGGGGCGCCGCCCGCCGACGACCCCCGCCTCGCCCACGTACCGCTGTACGCCGAGCCCTTCGACGCGGTCGTCCCGGTGAGCCACCGGTTGGCCGACGCGGCCGAGGTCCCGCTCGCGGAGCTGGCGAAGGACCCGTGGATCGGCCAGTACCCCGGCAATCCCTGCCACGACGTGGTCGTCCTGGCCTGCGAGAACGCCGGCTTCCAGCCCCGCCTCGAACACTCCTCGGACGACTTCCGCGCGGTCGTCGCCCTCGCCTCGGCCGACGCGGGCGTCGCTCTAGTACCGCGCTCGGCGCTGCGCGGCATGGACCTCACGGGGGTCGTCGTACGGCCCGTGGACGGCGTGGCGCCCACGCGCCGGGTGTTCGCGGCGGTGCGCCGGGGCGCGGAGGAGCACCCGTTGATCAGGCCGGTGCTGGACGCGCTCGGGGAGGTCGCGGGGGAGTGAGGCTCCCGTAACACTGCCGTTTCATATCTGGGATAGCGTCCCGGATATGAAACGAGAGACTTCCGGCGGTGGTGCAGCCCAGGACATCCAGGACACCTCCTTGGACGCGGTCGACGCCCGCCTCGGCGCCCGTCTGGCCGAGCTTCGGGCCGAACGCGACTGGTCGCTCGGCGAGTTGGCGGAGCGCAGCGGCATCAGCCGCTCCACCCTCTCCCGCGCCGAGCGGGCGGAGATCAGCCCCACCGCCGCGCTGCTGAACCGCCTGTGCCACGTCTACGGCCGGACCATGTCCCAGCTGCTCAGCGAGGTCGAGTCCGAGCCCGCGCTGCTGGTGCGGGCGGCCGAGCAGGCGAGGTGGGAGGACCGTTCCTCCGGGTTCGTACGACGGTCCGTGTCGCCGCCGCACGCCGGGCTGCGCGCCGAACTCGTCGAGGGCCGGCTCACCGAGGGCGCCGACATCGCGTACGACCGGCCACCCGTACCGGGACTGGAGCAGCACATCTGGGTGCTGGAGGGGGCCCTCGACGTGACGGTTCGGGAGGCGGAGCACCATCTCGCCGCCGGGGACTGTCTGCGGATGCGGGTGTGGGGGTCCACGCGGTTCCGGTGCGCGGGGCCCGGAGCGGTGCGGTACGTGCTGGCGGTGGTGCTGCCGTGATCGTGACGCGCCTGGACGAAGGCCAACTGCTGGCCCAGGTCGGGGACTTGGCCGACCTGCTGGTGGACACCGTGGCGGACGGTGCATCCGTCGGGTTCCTGGCCCCCCTTGACCGTACGGCTGCCATGGGCTGGTGGAAGGAGCGCGCGGCCGCCGTGGCCGCCGGGCAGTGGGAGGCGTGGGTGGCACGCGAGGGCGAGCGAACCGTGGGCACGGTCAGCCTGGCCTTCCCCGACAAGCCCAACAGCCGCCACCGGGCCGAGCTGGTCAAGCTGATGGTGCACCGGGACGCGCGGGGCCACGGCCTCGGCCGCAGACTCCTGACGACCGCGGAAGAGGCGGCGATCCGGGCCGGGATCACCCTCCTCCACCTGGACACCGAGACCGACAGCCTCGCCGAGCGGCTGTACGGCGCGGCCGGCTGGACCCGGGCCGGGGTGATCCCGGACTACGCGGCGAACCCGGACGGAGCGCTGCGGCCGACGACGATCTACTTCAAACACCTCTGACCGATCGCCCCGTTGTCAGTGCCGCGTGGAACACTCGCCGACGTTGATCGACCACGAGGGCGATCATCGGCATCGGAAGCGGCCGAACAAGCAGTACATCAAGGGGGATTGCCTGTCATGGGCGTCAGCATTTCGTTCATCAGCGCGACGACGGAGGAGCTGGACAAGGCGGCGAAGGACCCGAATTGGGCAGACGAATACATCTTTGAGTTGTACGGCGAGAACTCCCCGATGCCGGACCGTCCCTACGGAGGCCCGGACAAGGCGTTCGGCGGGCTCCAGTTCCTGTTCGACCAGGCTGAGGTGGGACTGGAGTTCCTGATGGACGGGTTCCAGATCCGGGACGACGGCACCCTGTTCGGATGGGACGCGGAGCAGATCGACAGCGTGGCACGGGAGCTGCGGGCGACCCCGTGGGAACGGCTGGCGGGCCACTACGACCCGGACCGGATGGCGCAGGAGAATGCGTACCCCAACATGTGGAAGTTCGACCCCGAGGGTCAGCTGGAATGGCTGGAGGGGGCCTACGAGGAGCTTGTCGCGTTCTTCGGCGCGGCGGCCGATCGAGGCCTCGGAGCGTTCATGACCTTCAGCTTCTAAAGAGCCCATCCGTCGGGCCGACCCCTCCCACCAGGTGGTTGTCAGTCGCTGCCGCTACCGTGCCTGTCATGCCGGATGCCGAAGACGTACGCCGTATCGCCCTGTCCCTGCCGGATACGACGGAGAAGATCGCCTGGAGCATGCCCACGTTCCGGGTCGCGGGCAAGATGTTCGCCACGCTGCCCGAGGACGAGACGTCCATCGCCGTGCGCTGCCCCAAGGAAGAGCGCGACGAACTGGTGCTGGCCGAGCCGGACAAGTTCTGGATCGCCGACCACGAGGCGCAGTTCGCCTGGGTGAGGGCTTGGCTCTCCGCCCTGGACGACGAGGACGAACTGCGCGACATCCTCGCCGACTCCTGGCGCCAGGCGGCACCGTCGAGCCTGCTGGAAGCGCACCCCGAGTTGGGGCCGCCGACCGGAGAGTGAGACCAGTGAGGCAGTGTCCGTGCCCCATGTCATGACCGGAAGGCGCAAGCGGATGAAAGGGCGGGCCGGATCACACCCGGTGTGGTCGCGGGACTTCGGCCTGTTCTTCGTCGCCCGGGCCGTCGCCCAACTCGGCGACACCATGCTGCCGGTGGCCCTCGCCGCGGGCCTGCTGCAGCACGGGTACGGCGCCGGAGCCGTCGGCCTCGCCCTGGCCGCGACGTCTGCCGCGTTCGCCGGGCTCATCGTCTTCGGCGGGGTCATCGCCGACCGCTTCAGCACCCGCAGGCTGATGATCGGCGCCGACCTGGTCCGCCTCGGCACCCAGTCCCTGGCCGCCGTGCTGTTCTTCACCGGGCATGTCGTGCTGTGGCAGATCTGCGCGATCGGCTTCGTCAACGGCGCGGCGGGCGCCGTGTTCCAGCCCGGCGTCGCCGGCACAGTGCCCCGGCTCGCCGCCGACGTCCAGGGTGCGAACGGCGCCATACGCGTCGCCGAGGCCGTGGCCCAACTCGCCGGACCCGCCCTTGCCGGTGTGCTCGTCGGTTTCGCGTCACCCGGCGGCGTGTTCGCGGCCCACGCGACCACATACGCGGTGAGCGCCCTGTGCCTCCTGCTGCTCCGCCTGCCCCCACTGGTCCGCCCACCCGGCGACCGCCCAGGCCGCGGAACCAGAGCCTTCCGGGCGGATCTGGCGGAAGGCTGGCGGGAGTTCAGATCCCGCACCTGGCTCTGGGGCGTCATCGTCATCTGGTGCGTCTACATGATCGCCGTATGGGGCCCGACCGTCCCGCTCGTGGCGACGGAGGTCGTCCAGCAGCACGGTCCGCGCGCCTACGGCCTGATCAACTCCGCCCTCGGTGCGGGGACAGTGGTGGGCGGCCTGCTCGCGCTGCGGCTGCGCCCGCGCCGCATGCTCCGCGCCGGCGCGATCGCGCTCTTCGCCTTCGCCGGCTTCCCCATGACGGTCGGCGCCGGCCTCGGCGTTGCGGCCATGGCGGCCGGAGCCGCTGTCGCCGGGGCGGGCATGGCCTTCTGGAGCGTGATGTGGGCGACCAGCGTCCAGACGCAGGTCCCGGCCGACGTCCTCAACCGCATCCACGCGTACGACGTGGCAGGCTCCCTGGCGATGATGCCGGTCGGCCAGGCCCTCGCGGGCCCGGCCGCGGCGACCATCGGCACGGACCACGTGCTCCTGGTCGCCGGAGGCATGAGCCTGGTCGTCGTGGCCGCCCTGCTCACCGTGCGTCCGATCCGTGACCTGGTGCGGGCCGACACCCCGACGACGGTGGGACCGGCACTGTCTCCGGCCCCGGCCGCGACAGGCGAGGGCGTGTGCCCCGAGCGGATCTGAAGCGGCCGGGCGCGCGGAAACGAGTGCGCGACCACCGACCCGAGTGCGGTATTGTTTCCATGCGCGTTCGGCCGGGGGAAACCCCAGGTCAGACGGCACCGGGACGTGGCGCAGCTTGGTAGCGCACTTGACTGGGGGTCAAGGGGTCGCAGGTTCAAATCCTGTCGTCCCGACGGTGCGAAGGGTCTTCGCAGGCGAGAGCCTGCGAGGGCCCTTTTTCGCTGGGTTCCCGGTGGCAAGGCCGGGCACTCAGCCGGCGGCGGCCCCGAACCACCTCGGCAGATGGCCGAGCAGCTCCTGCTGATCTTCGCCGGCCCAGGCCACATGGCCGTCCGGCCGCAGCAGCACCGCGGGCACGTCCAGTTCCTCGCAGGCGTCGACGACGTGGTCGACCCGATCCGACCAGCCCGCCACCGAGAGCCGTCCCGTCCGGTCGAGCAGGAGTCCGCGGCCGCCGCGCATCAGCTCAAAGAGGCGGCCCTGCTCCAGCTTCACGTCCCGCAGCCGTCGGCCGAGCAGTGCGTGGCCGTCGCCGAAGTCGTAGTGGACGCCGATCGCGGTGATCTTCTCGATCAGGTAGCGGTTCACCTCCTCGAAGTCCATCAGCTGCGACACCAGCCGGCGCACCGACTGCGGACCCGGTTCGGTGGACATCAGGTGCATCTGCGCCCGGGTGTTGTCCAGCACGTCGGCCGCCACCGGGTGCCGTTCGCTGTGGTAACTGTCCAGCAGCCCCTCCGGTGCCCAGCCGCCCAGCTCGGCGGCCAGCTTCCAGCCGAGGTTGAACGCGTCCTGAATGCCCAAATTGAGGCCCTGACCGCCGGTCGGCGGGTGGATGTGCGCCGCGTCGCCGGCCAGCAGCACACGGCCCGACCGATAGCGCTCGGCCTGCCGGGTGGCGTCGCCGAAGCGGGACAGCCAGCGCGGTGAGTGCACGCCGAAGTCGGTGCCGGCGACCGCCCGCAGCTGTTGCCGGACCTCCTCGAAGGCCGGCGGGACCGACCGGTCCTCGGTCAGCCCCTCGGCGGGCACGACGACGCGGTACACCCCGTCCCCGAGAGGCATGAAGCCGAACCGCTTCTGGGTCTTGCGGACTTGGGTCATCACGGAGACCAGAGTCTCCTGGGGTACGGCCACCTCCATCTCGCCCAGCAGCGTCTCCACCGTGGCGGGCTCGCCCGGGAATCCGATGCCGAGCAGCTTGCGCACCGTGCTGCGGCCGCCGTCACAGCCGACGAGGTAGCGCGAACGCAGCCGGGTGCCGTCGGCCGGCTCGACGGTCACACCGTCGTCGTCCTGGCTCAGGCCGACCAGCTCGCAGCCGCGCCGGATCTCGGCGCCGGCCTCGGTCGCGTGCTCGGCCAGCAGACGGTCGGTGATGGTCTGCGGGATCCCGAGGGTGTACGGATGCGCGGTGTCCAGCCCGTCGGGCCAGGGCTTGTCGATGCCGGCGAAGAAGCCGCCGACCTGGTACTGCCGCCCGTGTGCGAGGAACCGTTCCAGCAGACCGCGCTGGTCCATCACCTCGATGCTGCGCATGTGCAGCCCGAGCGAGCGGACCACCCTGGTCGGCTCCGCCTCCTTCTCCAGCACGAGCACGTGCACGCCGTGCAGCCGCAGCTCGGCGGCCAGCATCATGCCGGTCGGTCCGCCGCCCACAATGATCACGTCGATCATCACAACACTCATTTCCGCAGGTACTGGCTTCGGCCGGAGATTCTGCGGTGGGCGCCCGCCGGGTCAGATCACGCAGCCCACATGCGCCAGCGCCTGCTTGAGCAGCACCCCGTGGCCGCCCGGCATCTCGCTCTGCACCGCCGGGGACAGTGCCTCCTGAGGGCTGAACCAGACCAGGTCGAGCGCGTCCTGGCGGGGGCGGCAGTCGCCGGTGACCGGGACGACGTAGGCGAGCGAGACAGCGTGCTGGCGCGGGTCGTGGTACGGCGTGACGCCGTGCGTCGGGAAGTACTCCGCGACGGTGAAGGGCTGGAGGGAGGTCGGGACCCGGGGGAGGGCCACCGGGCCGAGGTCCTTCTCCAGATGCCGCAGGAGGGCGTCGCGAACGCGCTCGTGGTGCAGCACGCGGCCGGAGACGAGGGTCCGGCTGACCGTTCCGTCCGGTCCGATGCGCAGCAGCAGGCCGATGCTGGTGACCTCGCCGCTGTCGTCGACCCGCACCGGCACGGCCTCGACGTACAGGATCGGCATGCGCGCGCGTGCCATCTCCAGCTCGTCGGAGGACAGCCAGCCGGGCGTGGTATCGGTCATGTCAGACATTGCTTGATCATACTTTCCGGGAATTGCGAACGCTCAGTCGCGATGCGGGCGGGGCTCGTGGGCGGGGTCGGGGTCGGGGGCGGGAAGTCCGTAGAGGCGGCGGGCGTTGTCGCCGGCTGCCCACGCCGCGATCCGCAGCGCGTCCGGCAGGCTCAGTTCGTCGGCGTCCACCCGGTCCTGGAGCAGTTCGCCCAGGCCGCGACGGAAGGCCAGCGCGCCGAGCTGGTAGAACTCCGCCAGACCATACGCGTCGGAGCTGTACAGCAGTTTGCGGAACGGGGTGATCTCCATCGCCTCCGCCAGGATCGCCCGGGACCGCGCGGGGCCGACGTGGTGCAGGGTGAGGCCCACGTCGAGATACACCTCCTCGAAGACAGCCGCCAGAAAGGCGGCCTGGCGCTGGTAGGGCCAGCAGTGCAGGAGCAGCACGGGAATGGTGCCCTTGATCAGGTGCAGCCAGTCCGTCAGATACGTCGGATCCACGCGGTGCAGTCGGATCTCGTTGTCGCCGAACCCGGTGTGGAGCTGCAGCGGGCGCCCCAGGTCGACCGCCGTCCACAGCAGATGGCGTACCAGGACCGGGTCGGCCAGCCGGCCGCCGTTCTCCAGCCACTGCCGGGCCGCCGCACTGACCAGCGCGTCCGAGGGGCGCGCCGGGTCCAGGTCGAAGCCGGTCCGGTAGGCGGCCACCGACTTCACGGCCACGACGCCCGGACGCCGTACGGCTTCCTCGGCGGCCGTACGGAAGGCGGTGGCGTAGGCGTCCGGTTCCACTCCGTGTGCCGCCACCGCCTCGGCGACCGCCTCCAGCCGTACGACCTCGTACGCGGTCGCGTCGGCGGTCTCCGCCAGCTCCCTGGGCGTGGTGAGTGGCTGCGGCGTGTAGCCCGTGTCGACGCAGAACACCTCCGTTCCGGCGGCGGCCAGCAGCCGCCGGTCCACCTCGCGCCGGCCCAGCTCCGCACGCCGGGCCAGATACGCGTCGGCGGACGCGTGCCGCGGCAGATCCAGCAGGGGTGCGCAGTGGCGGCGTACGGCCACGCCGGCCGGGGTGTCGAAGGAGGAGATGCCGGGCCAGGGCTCGCCCTCGGTGAGCAGGGACTCGAAGCCGTGCCGGTCCAGGTCGGCGGTGACGATCCCGTGGCAGTGGTGGTCCACCAGCGGCAGCGCCGCGAGCGCCTCGTGGACCGGCCCTGTCCCTGTGGCGCCCACGTCAGTACTTCCAGCGGTACGCCGCCGCGACCTGGTCGTCGTCCAGCCCGGCGACGGCATCGACCTCGCCTCGCCGTACGGCGATCACGGCGTCGGCGAGGACCGGGCCCAGCGCGGCCCGCAGCGGCTCGTCCGTACAAAACTCCTCCACAGCCTCCACGAGCGACGTCGGCAGCCTGCGGACACCTCGGGCCGCCGCGTCCTGAGCGCCCAGATGTGCCGGATCGCCGGTGATCTCCTGCGGCAGTCGCGCGCCGGACGTCAGTCCGTCCAGCCCGGCGGCGATCAGGCAGCCGATGGCGAGGTACGGGTTGGCGGCCAGGTCCACCGGCTTGACCTCCAGGTTGGCCGCCTCGGCGCGATGGCCTGCCATGCCGGTGACGACACGCAGCCCGGCCTCTCGTGTCTCCCGGCCCCACGCGGTGAACACCCCGGCCCACTGCGAGGGCCTGAGCCGCAGCCGGCTCGCCGGGCTCGGCGCGGTCACGACCGTGAGGGCGGGGAGGTGGGCGAGGATGCCGGCCGCGAAGGACTCGGCCTCGGGCCGCATGCCGTGGCGGCGGTCACCGCCCGCATGCAGATTGCCCCCCTCGCGCCAGGCGGAGAGGTGGACATGGCCGCCGTTGCCGACACCCTGCCCGAGGACCGCCGGGGCGAAGGACACCGCGAGCCCGTGGCGCCGCGCCACCGCCCGGATGGTCTGCCGCACCAGCACGCTGCGGTCGGCCGCCGCCACCGGGTCGAGCGCGGCCACCGACAGCTCGAACTGCCCCGCCGCGTACTCCGGATGGAACTGGTCGACCTCCACGCCCTGCCGCGCCAGCGCCGCCAGCAGCTCGGCGGCGCAGTCGCTCAACTCGACCTGGCGGGCGGCGCTGTATGCCGGCCCTGAGACCGCCGGCACGAACTCACCCTCGGGGCCCGGGGGTTGGGCGACCGCCCACTCGATCTCGATGCTCGCCTTGAAGGTGACGTCGTGCTGCTCGGCGGCCTCCAGGACCGTCCGCCGCAGGAATGTACGGCTGCACGCGGGATGCCGCTCGCCCTCCTGGGTGATCCGGTCGACCGGCGCCCACGCCCAGCCCGGCTGCGCGGACAACTCCACCAGCAGGTCGAGGTCGGGGTAGAGGCGCAGGTCGCCGTCCGGGGAGCCGAGGACATCCGTGGTGACGATGGAGTCGTCCGCCAGGAAGGTGTCGAACACCGGCGACATCCCGACGCCCCAGGCCGCCGCGGAGGCGAGCTTCGCCGTCGGGATCGTCTTCACCCGGGCGATGCCCGCCGTGTCGACGTAGGCCAGGACGATCCCGTGCACGCCCCGCCCGGACAGCTCCTCGCTCAGCGCGCCCGCCCGCTCGACGTCACCCGGACGCCCGCCCGGGACGGGATCGGCAAGGGTGGTCATACGGTCTCCTCGACGAGCTCGGCCGGTCGGTTCGGTCCGTTCCGGTCCGTGCCGATCCGGTCCGGTCGGCACGTGTGGTGCACCTGCTGGGCGTCAGGGTTTCACGGCGACCGCGCCGTACTGCGGCACCGCGGCGGGAGCGTCGGGGGCGCGCCACTGCGAGCAGGACACCATGCCCGGCTCCAGCAGCTCCAGCCCTTCGAAGAAGGCGGCGATGTCCGTGCCGCTGCGGGCCGTGATCGGCGGCGTGGCGTTCTCGTTCCAGAACTTCATCGCCGGGATCTGGCCCTCGCCGCCGAGTTCGGAGTCGAACGTCGGGTGCGTCAGGACCAGATGGCTGCCGGAGGGAACCGCGGCCAGGAGGCGCCGTACGATCTCGCGGGCCTTGTCGTAGTCCAGGACGAAGTTGAGGATGCCCAGCATCATCACCGCGACCGGTTTGGTGAAGTCCAGGGTCTGCGAGGCGCGTTCGACGATGGCGTCGGGATCGTGCACATCGGCGTCGATGTAGGCGGTGACGCCCTCGTGGGTGCCGGTCAGCAGCGTGCGGGCGTGCACGAGCACGATCGGGTCGTTGTCGACGTACACGATCCGTGAGTCGGGGGCGACGCGCTGGGCGATCTCGTGGGTGTTGTCCGCCGTCGGCAGTCCTGTTCCGATGTCCAGGAACTGCCGCACGCCCTGCTCCTCGGCCACAAAACGCACTGCCCGGCCGAGGAAGTCGCGGTCCGCGCGGGCGATGTCGCGGATGATCGGGAACATCCCCGCGACCTGCTCGCCGACCTGCTGGTCGACCTCGTAGTTGTCCTTGCCGTCGATCCAGTAGTTCCACACGCGCGCGTTGTGCGCCACACCGGTGTTCAGCCTCGCCGACCCGCCCGGCGGGGTGTGGCCATCACTCACGACTCGTCCTCTCCTCGCACGCACGACCGAAACCGGCCATCGCCGCCATTGTGCCGCTCCGTTGATCACGCTGTCCCGGGAATCGGCAGAGCCGGGAGGGCTGTTGGAGGCGGCGGTTCGGAGTCGGGTCGCGGGAGCGCGGCGGGCGCGAGGGAGGCGCCGGGTGTGTTACTCGATCTCGCTGGGGCTCGCGGCCGGCGACTTCCCGGCCAGGACGTCCTTCAGACGCTGGGTGCCGAGCTTGACCGCCTGCTCCACGGAGTCGTGCTCGTTCCCGTCGAGGCCGCCCGCCGTGACGGTGATCGCGTCGTTGCCGACACGTACGGCGGCGACGTCCAGGGTCAGCGTGGCCTGCTCGCCGCCGGTCGTGCCCTGCACCGTCACGCGCAGGCCCTCACGGGCGTCACCCACATTGGGCAGCGAGGTCTCGATGACCTGGACGGTGCGCTCCTCGCCGTTCTCGGTCATCGTGAACTGGTCGCACTCGTTCGGCAGCTTCGCCATCCAGTTCAAGGAGTCCTGCGGGTCGCTGCGGTCGTAGGACGCGACCTGGTACAGCAGCCGCGAGTCGTCCTGCGTGAAGCCGCGCAGCGCGTTCGCTCCCGACGGCCTGCCCAGCAGGTCGTCGTCGTAGAGCGAGTCCATGAGCCGCTGGCAGTCGGCGGCGTCGGCCTTGGCGGTGAGGAAGTCCGAGACGTCCACCGTTCCGATGAGCAGGCTGTCGTGCCAGTTCTCGGCCTCGGTGTCCTTGACCTGGGTCCAGTCGTCCTCGATGTCCGCCTCGGTGATCAGCGCGGTCTGCGCGCCGGACTCGGTGAGGGCGGCGCCCCCGGTGGGAGAACCCGTCGTGGTGGGCGAGCCGGTCGTGGTGGGGGAGCCGGTCGGCTGCTTCCTGGCGGCGGGGGACGCGGTGACACCGGAGGCCCGCGAGCCGTCTTTGTCGCCGTCGTCCGAGCAGGCGGCGGTGGCCAACAGCGTGCCTGCCGCCAGGGCCGAGGAGAGGACGCGGACGAGTCGGGACGTACGACGGGTCATCGGGGTGCCTCCTGAGAACGTGACGAGTGTCCTCAGCGCACCATCGGAGCCCTCGGCACACCACCGGCACCGGCCCGTTCGAGTGACCGCCCCCGGGAGCGCACCGAGGCCTCCCTTGAGCCATTGCAGTACCGCGCATGCTCCGCGCACTGTTCAATGAGAGCGAACAGTCCTGCCTGAGAGAGGAGCCCTCATGCCCCCCGCCGCCGTCCCGCCGGTAGGCACCCGCATCCGGCAGGCCCGCCTGGCGCGGGGGACGAGCCTGCGGGCGCTCGCCCGGGAGGTCGGGGTGTCGGCGAGCCTGATCTCGCAGATCGAGAACGGCAAGAGCCAGCCGTCGGTCAGCACCCTCTACGCCATCACCACGGCCCTCGGCATCTCCATCGAAGCCCTCTTCGAGGCGGGCGAGGTGACAACTGCCTCCCCGGCGGTGGCAGCCCCCGGCACCGTCCTGCACGCCCTCGCCGCCTTCGCCGCCGACCCCGGCCGCCGGATCGGCCCGCTGGTCACGCCGGACGAGCGGGAGGTGCTGGAACTGGACTCGGGTGTCGTGTGGGAGCGTCTCGGCCATGTTCCCGGCAGCGATGTCGACTTCCTGCTCGTGACGTACCGTCCCGGCGGGGCCTCCTCCAGCTCCGGTGGCCTGATGCGCCACACCGGCACCGAATACGGCTGCCTGACCTCGGGCGAACTGATCCTCACCCTCGGTTTCGACGAGTACACGCTGCGTCCCGGCGACGCCGTCTGCTTCGAGTCGACGACCCCGCACCGCTACCGCAATGATGGGGACGTACCGGCTACGGGCATCTGGTTCGTGTCCAGTGTTGTTCAGTGACACTTGACACTCACCGCGTACAGTCGTTGACTCCCAAGCGGGGGTGGTCGCCATGGCGATCCGCACTTTCGGACCCAATGCCGTTGACTGGGAAGAACGCGTCGACCTCGACCGGCTGCGCAAACAGCGGCTGGCCCGCCTGCGCGAGACCCTGAACCGCTCCGATCTCGGCGCGGTGCTCAGCTTCGACTTCGCCAACATCCGCTACATGACGGCCACGCACATCGGCACCTGGGCGATGGACAAGCTGATCCGCTTCGCCCTGCTGGTGCGCGGCGGCGAGCCGATCGTCTGGGACTTCGGCTCCGCAGCCCGGCACCACCAGCTCTACAACCCGTGGCTCGACTACAGCGACGGCAAGGAAGGCAGCCCGCCCACCGGCGCCCGCGCCGGCATCTCCACACTGCGCGGCGCCTTCCACCCGCACGCCGGGGTCGCAGCGGACGTCGCCGCGAAGATCGCCACCGAGCTGCGCGCCCACGGTCTGGCCGACGAGCCGCTCGGCATCGACGTCGTCGAGATGCCGGTCCTCACCGCCCTGCGCGCCGAGGGCATCGAGGTCGTCGACGGACAGCAGGTCTTCCTGGAGGCCCGCCGCATCAAGACACCGGACGAGATCGCCCTGCTCACCCAGGCCTGCGCGATGGTCGACGCCGCGTACGAGGAGCTGTACGGCTACTTGCGTCCCGGCGTGCGCGAGAACGAGTGCGTCGGGGTGGTGAGCAAGGTGCTGTACGACCTCGGCAGCGAATACGTCGAGGGCGTCAACGCGATCTCCGGCGAGCGCTGCTCACCCCACCCGCACGTCTACAGCGACCGCCTGATCCGTCCCGGCGACCCCGCCTTCTTCGACATCCTGCACAGCCACCTCGGCTACCGCACCTGCTACTACCGCACCTTCGCCGTCGGCAGCGCCTCCCGCGCCCAGCGCGACGCCTATGTGCGCTGCCGTGAGTACATGGACCAGGCCATCGACCTCGTCCGCCCGGGCGCCACCACCGCCGACATCGTGCAGGTCTGGCCGCGCGCCGAGGAGTTCGGCTTCGCCGACGAGACCGCCGCGTTCGCCCTCCAGTACGGCCACGGCGTCGGACTGTCGATCTGGGAGAAGCCGATCTTCAGCCGGCTGGTGTCCCTGGACCACCCCGAGGTCCTCGAGGAGGGCATGGTGTTCGCGCTGGAGACCTACTGGCCCGCCGCCGACGGCTGGTCCGCCGCCCGCATCGAGGAGGAAGTGGTCGTCACCGCCGAGGGCTGCGAGGTCATCACGAAGTTCCCGGCGGAGGAACTGCTGGTGGCGGGCCGCAAGTACTGGACGGTCGGCGGCGAGCTGAACACCCGGCGCGAGTCGCAGTCCCACCTCAACACGTCACGCGACTCCTCTCGCAGCACATCCTTTGACGACGGGGCGCGCTGATGGAACCGGCCGAACTCCTCGCCGCCTACGAGCGGATGACCGTCATCCGCCGCACGGAGAAGGCCGCCCACGACCTGTTCCTGCGGGGCCTGGTCAAGGGCACCACCCACCTCGCCGCCGGGCACGAGGCCATCGCCGTGGGCGCGAGCGCCGCCCTGCGCCCCGACGACTATGTCTTCGCCACCTACCGCGGACACCATCACGCGCTGGCGCGCGGCGCCACTCCCGAGGAGTGCCTCGCCGAACTCATGAGCCGGGCCACGGGGTTGTGCGGGGCCAAGGGCGGCTCCATGCACCTCACCAAGGCGTCCACGGGCATGCTGGGTTCGTACGCCATCGTCGGCTCCCACCTCCCGATGGCGGCCGGCGCCGCCTGGTCGGCCCGGCTGCGCGGCACCGATCAGATCGCGGTCGCCTTCTTCGGCGACGGCGCCACCAACATCGGCGCCTTCCACGAGGCACTCAACCTGGCCGCCGTATGGAATCTGCCGGTGCTGTTCGTCTGCGAGAACAACCTCTACATGGAGTACACGCCGATCGCCGACGTGACGGCGGTGCCCCGGCCCGCCGCCGACCGGGCGCCCGCCTACGGCATCCCGGGCGAGGTGGTGGACGGCAATGACGTCCTCGCGGTCGAGGAGGCGGTGGCCCGGTTCGCGGCTCGGGCCCGGGCAGGAGACGGGCCCGCGCTGCTGGAGGCGCTGACGTACCGCCACTTCGGACACAGCCGCTCCGATCCGGCCACCTACCGCCCGGCCGAGGAGGTCGAACGCTGGCTGAAGCACGACCCGTTGGACCTGGCGCGGGGCCGGCTCGTCGAGATGGGGGTGTCGGAGGCGGTGATCGAGGAGGCGGACGACCGGGCAACCTCCCTCGTCCATAAGGCGGTCGAGGCCGCGAAGGCGGCGCCCGCGCCCGATCCGGACGAGGCGCTCACCGACGTATGGGCGGACGGGGGTGCGGCGTGGCGGACGTGATCAGTTATCGGGAGGCGGTCGCCGAGGGCATCGCGCGGGAGATGCGGCGCGATCCGTCCGTCGTGTGTCTGGGCGAGGACATCGGTGCGGCGGGCGGGGTGTTCAAGACGACCGTCGGACTGTTCGAGGAGTTCGGACCCGAGCGGGTGTGGGACACGCCGATCTCCGAACAGGCCATCGTGGGGGCCGCCATGGGTGCCGCGATGACCGGGATGCGGCCCGTCGCCGAGATCATGTTCTCCGACTTCCTGGCCTGCTGCTGGGACTATCTCGCCAACGAGATCCCCAAGGTGCGGTACATGACGGGCGGCCAGGTCACCGTCCCGCTCGTGGTGCGCACGGCCAACGGCGGCGGGCTCGGCTTCGGCGCGCAGCACTCCCAGGCCACCGAGAACTGGGCGCTCACCGTGCCCGGTCTGAAGATCGCCGCACCGGCGACCCCCGCCGACGTGATCGGCATGACGGCGGCCGCGATCCGCAGCGACGACCCGGTCGTCTTCTTCGAGCACAAGGCGCTGCTCGCCGCCAAGGGCGCGCCCGCACCCCCGGACCACGTCGTCGAGCTGGGCCGCGCCGAAGTCGTCCGCGAGGGCGCCGACGTGACCCTCGTCGCCCTCGCCTCGATGGTGCCGCTCGCGCTGCAGGCCGCCCACCTGCTGTCCGGCGAGGGCATCGAGGCGGAGGTCATCGACCTGCGCTGTCTGGTGCCGCTGGACATGAGCACCGTGCTCGCGTCGCTCGGGCGGACCTCCCGGCTCGTCACCGTCGAGGAGAACCCGTACCAGGGCGGCTGGGGCGCGACGGTCGTCTCCGTCGTCGCGGACGAGGGGTTCGGCCTGCTGGACGCCCCGGTCAGGCGGGTGGCGGGGGAGTGCGTCCCGCTGCCGTTCGCCGACGCGCTGGAGGATCGGGTGATCCCCACCGTCGACAAGGTCGTCACGACCGTGAGGACCCTCACCGCCTATTGAACGTCCCGTCCGAAACACCGCATGGGAGGAAGAGCGATGCCCGATCGGATACTCCTGCGAGCCGGTCACGTGCTGTCGATGGACCCCGCTGTCGGGGACCTCCCCCAGGGGGACGTCCTCATCGAGGACGGAAAGATCACGGCGGTGGAGCCGGACATCAGCGCCGACGCGGACGTGCTCGACATGACCGGCCGTATCGTGATCCCCGGCTTCGTCGACACCCACCGCCACACCTGGGAGGCGTCGATCCGCAATGTCGCCCCCGACGCCACCCTGGACGACTACTTCGTCGACATCCTCGACTCCTTCGCGCCGCTCTACACCCCCGAGGACGTGTACGCGGCCAACCTCGCGGGATCGCTGGAGTGCCTCAACGCCGGCATCACGACCCTCGTCGACTGGTCCCACATCAACAACACACCCGCGCATCCGGACGCCGCGATCCAGGCGCTCAAGGAGACCGGCATCCGCGCGCAGTACGCGTACGGCAGCGCCAACACCTCACTCGCCGACTACTGGTTCGACAGCAAGATCGCGATCCCGGGCGACGACGTACGACGCATCCGCAGCGCCTACTTCTCCTCCGACGACGGTCTGCTGACCATGGGACTGGCCACCCGCGGCCCCGGATTCTGTACGAACGACGTCGTCACCGCCGAGTGGGCCCTCGCCCGCGAGCTGGGCATCCCGATCACCGTGCACGTGGCGATGGGCCGCCTGGCGGGCCGTTTCGGCATGGTCAAGCAACTCCAGGGCCTGGGGCTGCTCGGCCCCGACACCACCTATGTGCACTGCTGCTACTTGAGCGAGGAGGAGTGGCAGCTGGTCGCCGACAGCGGCGGCACGGTGTCGATCGCGCCGCAGGTCGAGGAGCAGATGGGGCACGGCTGGCCGCCCGTGATGAAGGCCATCGAGTACGGACTGCGGCCCTCTCTCAGCATCGACGTCGTCACCACCGTGCCCGGCGACATGTTCACCCAGATCCGCGCGGCCTTCGGTGCCGAGCGCGCCCGTGTCAACGCCGACTGCTGGAAGGCCAACCTGCCGGTCCCCGAAACCATGTTGACGGCACGTCAGGTGCTGGAGACAGCGACACGCAACGGCGCCCACGTCGCGGGCGTCGAGGACCGCGCCGGCTCCCTGACCCCCGGCAAGCGCGCCGACGTCGTCGCGATCGACGCCACCGCGCTGAACGTCGCCCCGGTGCACGACGCGGCTGCCGCGGTGACGCTGTCGGCGGACGTCTCCAACGTCGACACGGTCATCGTCGACGGCGTGATCCACAAGCGTGCCGGCCGGCTCGTGGCCGACGTCGACCGGGCCCGCCGACTGGTCCAGGAGTCCCGCGACCGGCTCCTGGCCGCGAAGGAGGCGAAGAGCGCCGCATGACCCGACACCTGGTGCGCCGGGCCGCCGACGTCCCGGTGCCGCCCTACGACGAACTCGGCTACCGGCGGCGGGAGTTGGTCGGCGAGGGCGACGGCAGCGTGCACACCGGCTTCGGCCTGAGCGAGATACGGCCCGACGGCCGGGTCGGCGCGCATGTGCACTCGTACGAGGAGAGCTTCCATGCGCTCGACGGGGCAGTGATCCTCGACGTCCCCGACGGGTCGTACCTCCTCGAAGAGGGCGACTACGGCGTCCTCCCGACCGGCGTCCCGCACGCCTGGCGCGGCGCCGGGGACACCGCCGGACGCTGGGCCGACATGCTCGCGCCGGTGCCGCGGGCCCGCTACGGCCACGACACCCAGGCGGTGCCCGCGCTGCCGGACCGCGACCCCGTCCGCATCGACGTCCGCGACCCGCGCACCCGGTCCTTCGGCCACTTCGAGCCCGCGCAGATGGACCCCGGCAAGCAGGCCCAGGACCTGCTCGCGGTGTCGGCGAGCATGCGCACCGCCCTGCTCGTGTACAGCGGGATCACCGTGAAGATGATGGTCGACAGCGATCTCGGCGCGGTCGCCTCGACCATGTTCATGGTGCAGTACGCCCCGGACGGGACGGCCGGCACCCACGACCATCCCTTCGAGGAGACGTACCTGTTTCTGGAGGGGGTCGCGCACGCCACCTTCGACGGCGAGCGGTACCGGCTCGGGCCCGGCGACCTCGCGTGGGCGGGCGCCGGTTGTGTGCACGGGTTCGCCAACGCGGGGGCGGGGCCGCTGCGTTGGCTGGAGACGCAGGCGCCGCAGCCGCCGCCGCGGCACTCCTACCGGTTCACGCGGGACTGGGAGTATCTGAGGGAGGCGCTGGGATCATGAGCAGTGTGCTCGTCGTGGGCGGCACCTCCGGGATCGGCCGCGAGTTCGCCCGCTCCCGCGCTGAGCGGGGTGACGAGGTGGCCCTGACCGGCCGCGACGCCCATCGCGCCGACACGGTGGCCAAGGACATCGGCGCTGCTCAGGGCCTCGCCCTGGATCTGTCGCAGCCCCGGGAGATCGCCGCCGCACTGGCCGGCGTCGGGCGCCTGGACCACCTGGTGATCGCGGGCGTCTCCCGGGACGACAACCGGGTCACCGAATACGACATCGACGCCGCCCTGCGTCTCGTCACGCTCAAACTCGTCGGCTACACCGAGGTCGTGCACGCCCTGCGTGCTCGGCTGCACGACGACAGCGCGATCGTGCTGTTCGGCGGACAGGCCAAGGAGCGCCCGTACGTCGGCGCGACGACGGTGGCGACCGTCAACGCCGGCGTCGGCGGGCTGGTGAACACCCTTGCCGTCGAGCTGGCGCCCGTACGGGTCAACGCCGTGCATCCCGGGGTCGTGGGGGACAGCCCGTACTGGCTGGCCAAGCCCGGGGAGGTGCTGGCGGGGCTGCGCGCCAGAACGCCCACGGCGCGGCTCGCCACGATGGCGGACGTCGTGGACGCGGTGGACTTCCTGCTGCGCAACCGGTCGGTCAACGCGGTCGAACTCGCGGTGGACGGAGGGTGGTTGCTCGGGTGAGCGGATTCGAACCGAGGGCTGGGTCGGGGCCTATTGTCGTCAGGGCTTCAGGCCGACCGCGCCGTACAGCGACACGGGGATTTCGTTGGCCCCGAGCTCGCCCGCGCCCGGCCGCCAGTCCGACAGGGAGACGATCCCCGGCTCCAGCAGCTCAAGTCCCTTGAAGAAGCGGCTCATTTCGGCGTGCGAACGCGCCACGAGCGTCACCCCGCTCGCGTTGTAGGCCTCGATGCCCCGGCGGACGTTCTCCGGTTCGAAGTCCGCCGTCATCGCCGACAGCACCAGACAGCTGCCCGGTGCCAGCGCGCCGACCAGCGTGTCCACGAGCCGGTGTGCGCCGTCGTCGTCCGCGATGAAGTGCAGCAGCGCGATCAGGGACAGGGCGACGGGCCGGTCGAGGTCGAGGACGGAGGCGGCCTGTTCGAGAATCCGCTCCGGCTCGCGCGCGTCGGCCTGCACATAGTCGGTCGCACCCTCGGGAGTGCCGCGCAGCAGGGCCTGCGCGTGAGCGAGCACGATCGGGTCGTTGTCGACGTACACCACCCGTGCGTCCGGCACGACGGACTGGGCGATCTGGTGCAGGTTGGGCTCGGTCGGGATCCCGGAGCCGATGTCGAGGAACTGCCGGATGCCCGTCTCCTCGACGACCGCACGGGTGGCCCGCTGCATGAACCGGCGGTTGGCCCGCGCATGCCGCGGAGCATCGCCCTGCATCGCGGTGATCCGGCGCCCGAGCTCCTCGTCGACCGGGTAGTTGTCCTTGCCGCCGAGGAACCAGTCGTACACCCGGGCCGGATGCGGTCTGCTCGTGTCGATACGAGATACGGCCGACTGGGTCCCCGACTCGGTTCCCGACTCGGTCCCCGTCACCAGTCCTCCTGTGCTCGACAACGTGTGCTGCGAGCAGTCTTCCACGATCATGCGGCCCCGCGGAGACTGTCTTCGGCCACCTCCTTGTCGAGCGAGGCTCGCACCAACGCGGCGGCGAGCACGGCCGGTTCGGCGTTCCCGGCCAGGTCGGCCACCCGTTCCGGGTCCTTGGGGAGACCGAGCCGCTCGGCGCCCGAGAGTGCCTTGGCGTCCAGGTAGGGCGCCACTTCCGGCCAGACCCGCTGGGCCTCGCGCAGGAAGATGTCGGCGCCGGCCGGGCCCATGCCGGGGAACTCCCGCAGCAGGCTGCGCAGTTCGGCGACGTCACCGTCCCCCTCCTTGCGCAGCCGCCGCAGGTCGCCGCCCCACCGGTCGTTCAACAGCTCGGCGCCTTCGCCGAGTTGGGTGGCCGTGCGCTCGTCGTAGCGCCGGTAGCCGCCCCGGCCCAGCGCATCGACCCGCTCCTGCCAGTCCGCGCCGGCCATCCGGCGAGGATCGCGCAGCCCCGCCTCATACAGGGCGCGGGCGGTGTCGACGGCCATCGAGCCGCGGATGCGGGCACTGAGCAGGTGTGCGAGAACCAGCAGCCGGTACAGCGGCTGCGGGGTGTTCCGCAGCGGGATGCCGGCCTCCTCGGCGAACGTCTGCCCGTGCGCGCGGACGAGTTCCCGTACGACCCGCTTGTGGTTGCTCATGGCCTCAGCGGGTCGTGTCCGATGGTCATCAACTGATGCCGACGGCGGGTCTGTTCGGGCTCGGGCTCATTCTCGATGTCCGCCTCTTCGGTGACGGTGTCCACGACGTCGTACATGATCTGGACATCGTCGTCCGTGAGGTCCGTGCGCCGTTTCTGGAGGATCGCGAGGACGTGCTGCCCGGTCGGCGTGCCCGCCTGGTCCGGCAGCGGCTCGGTCTCCTCGTCCGCGTCACTGACCCGCAGCCAGGTGGCCAGCTCCTGTGAGGTCATGTTCACGACGCGGTGGAACTCCTGCCACAGCACGTCGAGTTCGAGGGCGTCGGTCACGGTGTGCCCCTTCTTTCCAGGGTTCGTCTGTGTGCGATGGGCGGATCGCGAGGTCACTCGTCGCGTGGCCAGTTCTCGGCGTCGAACATCCAGCGCTGCTTCTCCAGCTCGCTCGTGATGCCGATCAGCAGGTCCTGCGTCACCGGGTCCGGCTCCGCGGTCGCGTCGATTCGGGCGCGCAGCCGCTCTATGGCCGCCGCCAGGGAGTCCACGATGAGCTGGACGACCTCGTTGTCGCGCACCCAGCCCTCCTTGGGGCCGGGCAGTGTGTAGGCCGCGGCGATGGTCTCCGGCCGGCCGTCGGGCGGCAGGCCGAGTGCCGCGGAGCGTTCGGCGACCGTGTCGGCGAACGAGCGGGCCACCGAGACGACCTCGTCGAGCTGCAGATGGATCGACCGGAACCGCGGGCCCACGATGTTCCAGTGCACCTGCTTACCGATCAGCGAGAGTCCCAGAAGATCGATGAGCGTGCCCTGCAGGGCCTCCCCGGCGACCCGGCGAGCCGGTTCGGGAAGCGTGCTCTTGACGACAGTCATACCGAGCTCCTCCATTTCTGGCGTGGTCGTGGCCAGTACGGAGCGGTGCGACGCAGGCGCGACGCTGGTACCGCCCCATGCGGGCGCGGGTGCCCAGGGCGAACCGGTGCAAAACGCGTCGCGTCTCAGCGTGCGAGCACAGCGTCCAGGAAGTGGACCAGGTCCGTGAAGACGTCCGCCCTGTTCGTCTCGTTGAACACCTCGTGCCGGGCTTCCGGATAGATGTGCTCGGCAGGGAGCGCCTCGCCCCCGCGCAACTCCTCGATGCCGACGCGGCTGCCGGCGAGCGGGACCAGCCGGTCGTCGGCGCCGTGCAGCCACAGCAGCGGCAGGCCTCCGATGTCGCCGCCCTTGGACACGGTGTCCAGCATCCGCGCGAACGCGTCCACCGTCGGCCGCTTCATCGGGCCGTGCCAGACCAGCGGATCCGCCACGTACGCCGCGCCCACCCCGGGATCGCGGGAGAGCGCGGCCGGGCTGATGGGCGTGTCGGGGATCTCGTCGAGGGCGAGCAGCCGGCGGGGCAGCTCCCAGTCGCCGATCACGGGCCCGGACAGCACCAGGGCGGCGAGCCCGTCCCCGTGGAGCTGGGCATAGCGGGCCGCGATCAGACCGCCCATGGAGTGCCCGACCATGACGACCGGCACATCCGGATGCGCGGTCCGGGCCAGTGCGGCGACCGCGTGCACATCGGCCACCACGTCCTCGAAGTCCTCGATCACGACACGCTCACCCGCCGACCTGCCGTGCCCGACGTGATCGGGCCCGAAGACGGCCGCACCGTGCCTGACCAGGACGTCCGCCACCTCGGCGTACCGGCCGACATGCTCGCCGTAGCCGTGGATCACGAGGGCGAGGCAGCGGGGCCGGTCGCGGCCCGGCCACTCGCGTACGACGATCGATCCCCGGCTGCCGTCGAGTACGTGCTCGCGGGCGTCGGCCATGGCTCCTCCGGCTGCATCGGTGGCGGTTTCCAGGGGATCTTCCCAGCGGGCGGCAACCCGGTCTATAGTCCAAAACTAGCGGTGCTAATTAACAGGGTGCCGATCCATACGGCCCGGTCAGGAGTCCTGTCGTGCGTCCCGTCCACTTCGCGGCCGCCCGCCGCACCCCCATCGGAAAACTGCGCGGAGCGCTGTCGTCGGTACGGCCCGACGACCTCGCCGCGACCGTGATCCGGGGCCTCGTCGCCGAGGTGCCCGCACTCGACCCGGCGCGCATCGACGACGTCTACTGGGGCGCCGCCAACCAGGCGGGCGAGGACAACCGCAACGTGGCCCGGATGGCCGCGCTCCTCGCCGGGCTGCCCGAGTCGGTCCCCGGCGCCACGGTCAACCGCCTGTGCGCGTCCGGCCTGGAGGCGGTGACGTCGGCCGCCCGGACCATCGCGGCGGGCGAGGCCGACATCGTGCTCGCCGGCGGCTCCGAGTCGATGAGCCGCGCCCCCTTCGTCCTGCCCCGCCCCGACGAGGCGCTGCCCCACCGCATCGAGACCGTCGACACCCGGCTCGGCTGGCGCCTGGTCAACCCGGCGATGAAGGAGCTGCACGGCCTGCTGTCCATGGGCCAGACGGCCGAGGAGGTCGCCGCGCGGTACGGCATCCCGCGCGAACGGCAGGACGACTTCGCGCTGCGCAGCCACCAACGGGCCGCCGAGGCCCGCAAGAACGGCCACTTCGACGACGAACTCCTGCCGGTCGAGCGCCCGGACGGCGTGCTGGTCGACAGCGACGAGTGCATCCGCGAGGACACGTCGTACGAGAAGCTGGCCCGGCTGAAGCCGGCCTTCCGGCAGGGCGGCACGGTCACCGCGGGCAACGCCTCACCGATGAACGACGGCGCGGCAGCACTGCTCCTCGTCAGCGAGGAAGCCCTCAACGAACTCGGCCTTGAGTCCCTGGGCCGCTATGTCGCCGGCGGTTCGGCGGGCGTCCACCCCGACGTGATGGGCATCGGCCCGGTCCCCGCCACCCGCAAGGTCCTGGCCCGCGCCGACTGGACGATCGGCGACATCCAGGAGGCCGAGTTCAACGAGGCGTTCGCGGCGCAGGCCCTCGCGTGCGTCGACGAGCTCGGCATCGAACCCGAGCTGGTCAACGCGAGCGGCGGCGCGATCGCGCTGGGGCATCCGCTGGGCTGCTCGGGCGCGCGGATCCTCACGACGCTGCTGCACCGGATGCGGCGGACGGGGGCCGAGCGGGGGCTGGCGACCATGTGTGTCGGCGTCGGGCAGGGAAGTGCGGTGCTGGTGGAGAGGCATTAGCAATCTCCCAACTGGCGAGACGGTCCTTACCAGTACCTGTTGTCTGCACATACCATCGGTCTCCGCATGGACACGATGACGCTTTGGCACATAACAGGCTGGGAGTTCGCCGCGCTCGCCTTCGCGGCCCTGCTCGTCGGCTTCTCCAAGACGGCGGTGAGCGGGGCCAACACGGTCAGCCTCGCGATCTTCGCCGCCGTACTCCCCGCCCGCGCCTCCACCGGTGTGCTGCTGCCGATCCTGATCGCCGGGGACGTCCTCGCCGTCCTCACCTACCGACGGCACGCCCACTGGCCCACGCTGTGGCGGCTGTTCCCCGCGGTCGCGGCCGGCGTCGTCTTCGGCACAGTGTTCCTCGTCTGGGCCGACGACGGCCTCGTCCGTACCTCGATCGGCGCGATCCTGCTGATGATGGCGGGCGTGACGGTGTGGCGCCGCCGTACGGCCGAGCAGGAGGCGGAGCCGGACTCGGTCACCAGCCGGGCCGGCCGGGTCAAGGCCCGCTCGTACGGCGTCCTCGGCGGCTTCACCACGATGGTCGCCAACGCGGGCGGCCCGGTGATGTCGATGTACCTCCTGTCGGCCGGCTTCCGCAAGCTCGGCTTCCTGGGGACGTCCGCCTTCTTCTTCCTGATCGTCAACGTCTCCAAGGTGCCCTTCAGCGCCGGACTCGGCCTGATCGACGGCTCCTCGCTCCTGCTCGACGCGGCGCTGGTGCTCTTCGTCGTGCCGGGTGCGTTCCTCGGCAAATGGGCGGTGAACCGGATCAACCAGCGGCTGTTCGAGCAACTGGTGATCGCGGCGACGGTCGTCGGCGGCCTCCAGCTACTGCTGCGCTGACCCCCGCAGTTCCCTCAGCAGCGCGGGCAGATCGGCGAAGGAGTCGATCACGTCGTCGGGCGTGCCGCTCGCGGCCCGGTGCGTTTCCGGCAGATACTTCCCCGTCCTGACCAGCACGCCCCGCACCCCGGCCCGCTGCGCGGCCAGCACATCGGACTCCACGTCGTCCCCGACCATCACCGCCTCGCCCGCGCCGACCCCCACATGCGCAAGGGCCGCCTCGAAGAACGCGGCGGACGGCTTCCCCGTGATCTCCGCCTCGACCCGCGCCGCCTTCTCCAGGCCGACCAGGAACGCGCCGGTGTCCAGCTGCAACCCGTCATCGGTACGCCAGTAGAGATTCCGGTGCATGGCCACCAGCCGCGCCCCGCGCTGCAGATGCCCGAAGGCCCGGTTCAGCGCCGCATAGCCGAACTCGGGCCCGGCGCCCCCGACGACCACGACGTCCGGAACGGACCGGTCGTCCGAGCCCGCGCCTTCGCTCCCGTCCTCGTCATCTCCGACGAGAGCGACTCCCTCCAGGTCCTCCCCGATGTCCCCGCTGTTCAGCAGCACACACCGCGCCCCCGGACAGTGCTCCGCCAGATACGCGGCGGTGACGGCGGGCGCGGTCAGGATGTCCTCGGCGGACACCGGGAACCCGGCGTCCGCCAGCGTCCGCGCGATCGACGCCCGGGTCCGCGAGGTCGTGTTCGTGACCAGCGCGACGCCGAGCCCGGCCTCGCGGATCTCCCGCAGCGCCTCGACGGCACCCGGCAGCACCTGCCACGAGACGGTGAGGACCCCGTCGATGTCGATCAGGGCGGCACGCAGGGACTCCACGCCACGTACGGATTCCATGCCAGGACCATAGCCATCGATCCTCCCGGTTCAGGTCAGGGCGCGATCCCGACACCCTCGATCCTGCTCCACGCCCGCTCCTGCGCCGACGTCATGACGGGCCACCGCAGGCCGCCCGGACGCGGCTCGACGCGCGTGGCGTACGGGGCGGGGCGGAACGCCGGGTCGTAGAAGCAGCCGGTGCCGTACGTGCGGTCGAACGCCGCGCACGACGCCGCCACGGACCCGGCCGCCGGCTTCTTGCCGCTGCGCACCCACTTGTCCAGGGCGGCAATGGAGTTGGCGTACTCGGCGTCGCTCAGCTCACTGTGCTCGGCCTCCCGCGTGAACGTCTGCACCAAGTGCCCATCCCGCCGGGCCCCGTGCAGCGTGGCCCGGTAGGCGGCCTCGTGCTCGATGAACGCCGTCGGGTCGTCGATCGCGTGCATCGTCAGCACCGGGATCGAGACCTTGCCCGTGAGATCGCTGTCGTAGGACAGATCGCGTACGGCCGTGGGGTCGGGGGCGAAACGCTCGACACCGGCGTTGAGCGCCTCGTCGTCATGCGAACCGGAGTACCGGACGCCCTGGTTGCCGAACGGGTTCCGGTCCCCGAGGCGGTCGTGCACGATGTCCCGGAACGTGAAGGTCGCGAACCTCAGGTGCGACTCCAGCGTGCGCTCCGGGATCCGGGTCACGGCGAGGATGTCGTCGAGGTTGCGCTGCTGGAGCACGGTGCGCTCCTCGGGCGCCGACGCGTAGCCCGTGCACTCCTGCAGGCGGGCGCGCAGCCCGGCGCTGGTCATGGTCGAGCCGGCGCGCAGGCCCTGCCACAGGGGGTACTGCGGCTCGGTCGGGCGCGGGTGGTTGCCGCAGTAGTACTGGTAGACGACGCGCAGGTCGACGCGGTAGTCGTAGCCGCGCGAGCCCCCGCCGAGGACGCCGTTGGTGAGCAGCGCCCCGTCGTACGCCCCGCGCCGGTTGCCGTACGTCTCCACGACCTTCGCGGCGACGTTCCCGCCCCACGACTGGCCGTGCACGAACGTCCGCCGGGGCTTGCCGAACTCACCGACGAACAGTCGGCGCACGCTCTCCGTGTCCGCGGCGGCCATCCGCGTCCCGTAGCCGCCGCGGCGGTACGACGAACCCGCCCAGGCGTAGCCCTCCTTCACCATCACCGACCAGCGGCCCAGATCGTCGAGACTGCGGCCGGGGTCGGACTCCGCACCGAGGTCGGGGCCGCCGTGTGCGTGCACGACGAGGGAGCCGTTCCAGTCGTTGGGCACGGCTATCGCGTAGTAGGCGCCGTTGGGATCCCGGCCGGTGTAACAGGTGGCCTTGTCGGCGACGGCCGCGGGACAGTCGGCGCGAGCCGGGCCCGCCGTCCCGCCCGTCTCTCCCCGCGCGTTCGACGCGCCGACGAGGAGGCCGGCGGCGAGGGCGCCTGCCAGCAGGGCGGTCAGCGTCGTACGCCGGTGGGAGGTCGATGGGACAGACCTGCGGATCACTGCGTTGGTTCTCGTCCAGTCCAAGACGCTGCTCCTCGTTCCTCGTCGGCGCGTCGTCGAGCCGTGCGCCGCGATGCTAGGGAGCGGCGGGGCGAGGAACCACGGGTCTGATCGTTGTGTTCATAGTGTTCGCGCTGTACGCGCCGTTCGTGGTGCTCAGGGCGCCGGCATCGCAGCGGCCGGCACGACGTACGCTCGCCCCATGTCCCCCCGCCACGTCCTGATCCTCGGCGGCACCACCGAGGCCCGCGAGCTCGCCGCCGCGCTGACGGCGCACCCCGGCGTCCGCGTCACCACCTCGCTCGCGGGGCGCGTGGCACGGCCGGGCGCGGTCGCGGGGGACGTACGCGTCGGGGGCTTCGGCGGCGAGGAGGGGCTGGCCGACTGGCTGCGCGCCGAGCACGTGAGCACCGTCGTCGACGCCACGCACCCGTTCGCCGAGTCGATCACCGCGAACGCGGTCCGCGCCGCCACGGCGACCGGCGTACCGTCGCTGGTCCTGCGCCGGCCCGGCTGGCGCCCCGGCCCCGGGGACCGCTGGCACGAGGTCGCGTCACTGGACGAGGCCGCGGCCCTCCTGCCCGGCCTCGCTCACCGCGTCCTCCTCACCACCGGCCGCCTGGGCCTCGCGGTCTTCGCCCACCTCACGGACCTGCATTTCGTCGTGCGCTCCGTCGACCCGCCCGAGCCACCGATGCCCCCGCACACCGAAGTACTCCTGTCCCGCGGCCCGTTCACGCTCGCCGAAGAGTCGGCCCTCCTGCGCGACCACCGCATCGACACCCTCGTCACGAAGGACAGCGGCGGCACGGCAACCGCGGCCAAACTCACAGCCGCCCGCCAGCTCGCCCTACCCGTCGTGCTCGTACGCCGCCCGCCGCTCCCGGAGGGCGTGGAGACGGTGCCGGATGTGGCGGGGGCTCTGGAGCGGCTCGGCCTCAGCCCCTGACGACGGAGGCGCGGAGACGGTCGATGGCGCGCAGGACCTCGTCGCGGTTCTTCGCGCGCTTGATCCAGGCGGGCAGCCGTCCGATGTAGGTCATCTTCCGCCCGTGCTCGTACCAGGGCGGCCGTTCCCGCAGCGAAGCCGCCACGAACCGCCTCAGCAGATCCAGATGTTCGAGGTTGTAGGCCCACACCACGCCGTGCCTGGTCTCGGTCCGCAGCCACAGATCCGGCCGGTCACATCGCCCGTCGGCACGACACGAGAGCTGAGCCAGGCCGCAGGACCGGCAGACCAGACGGCGCTGAGGGGGCGTCGTGCCGTGAGCGTCGGGTGTCACGATCGACCGACGCTCGTAGTGTGCGATTCCCTCGCAGCGAGGGCAGCGCACCAGGACCGAGCCAGCGAACTGGTACAGCTCGGCGAGAGGGTCGCGGAAACGCGCTGGTGCGGACATACGGCGAGTATCACGGCGGACTCCCGCGCGCCGCATCCGCATTTCGGCGCGGCGGGCTGAGGCCGTTGGCCGGCCGTGGTCCCAGTGGCACGGGGGCGTAACGCCTACTGCCCCTTCGGATTCCGGCGCAACAAGTACGTGTCCATGATCCAACCCTTGCGCTCCCGTGCCTCCGCGCGCAGGCTCTCGATGCGTGGTGCGGTCTCGGCGATCGGGCCCGAGGCGAGGATCTCGTCCGGGGTGCCGATGTAGGCGCCCCAGTAGATGTCGATGTCCTGGTCGGCGTACTGCCGGAAGGTCTGGTGGGCGTCGAGCATCACGACGACGTCGTCCACGCCGTCGGGGAAGCCTTCGGCAAGGCGCCGGCCGGTGGTGATCTGCACGGGGCGGGCGACCCGGTTGAGTCCCGTCCGGTGGCGGGCGACCAGTGCGGAGACGCTGCTGATGCCGGGGACGACGTCGTACTCGAAGGCCACGGCGCCCTTGTCCAGGACCTCCTCCAGGATCCCGAGCGTGCTGTCGTACAGCGCGGGGTCGCCCCACACCAGGAACGCCCCGGTCTCGTCCTCGCCCAGCTCCTCGGCGATCAGCTGCTCGTAGATCCCGGCGCGCGCACTGCGCCAGTCCCCGACGGCGGGGGAGTACGCGGTGCCACCGGCGGACCGGTCCCGCTCGGGGTCCCGGGCCTCGACCACCCGGTACGTCCCCTCCGGTATGTGCGCGTCCAGCATGTCCCGGCGCAACTGCGTGAGGTCCGACTTCACCTCGCCCTTGTCGAGGATGAAGAACACGTCCGTACTCCGCAGCGCCCTGACCGCCTGCAACGTCAGCTGCTCAGGGTCGCCCGCGCCGATACCGATGACATGAATCTTTCGCACACCCCGAGTCTGCCCCACGCCACTGACACCACCGACACCGCGTCCGGGCCGACGGGGGGAGGCCCGCAGACACCGACCGGCCCCTACACCCCGCCCCGCAGCCTCGGCGCCCGCCCCCGCGCGTCCACGGCCTCCCCGCTCTCCTCCACGCCCCGCGCCAGCTCCCGCGCCCACGCGCTCAGCCCCGCGAGATCCACCCCGTACGGCGTCCGCTCCCCGGCTCCGGACGCCCACTCCTCCACGGCCCCGGCGCCCCGCCGCAGCAGCCGCGGCCCGCCCGTCACGTTCCCCCGCGCCGAGTGCGTGAGCCCCACCGCGAGCTGCGCCAGCCCCCGCCACAGCGCCCGCTCTCCCTCCGGCCCCGCCTTCCACGCGTCCTCGAACACCTCATGCGCATGGAACGGCTTCCCCGCGTCCAGCAGCTCCTGCGCCTCGGCGACGGTCTGCTCCGGCGTGCGTACGACGCCCTCGGGCTGGCGGTCGACGCCGTCCGCGTCGTACGGCAGGGGGCGCCCGAGACCGTCCCGGGGCCGTGCGTTACGTGCCCGCCCCTCGCTGTCCCGGTCCCGCGCTTCGGCCTGGTGTCCTGACGATGTGCTGCCCATACACCGATTGTCCATCGCCCGGCCTCTCGCCGGATGCCCCCCTTCGGCGCACTCGTCCCCGTACGGTAAAGTGCTGTCCGCGCGATCACGTGGTTCACCGCGTGAGAGGCACCGGGACGTGGCGCAGCTTGGTAGCGCACTTGACTGGGGGTCAAGGGGTCGCAGGTTCAAATCCTGTCGTCCCGACGGTGCGAAGGGTCTTCGCAGGTGAGAGCCTGTGGGGGCCCTTTCTCGTGTGCCCGGTCGAAGGTCAACGGGACCGGGTGCACGCGCTGTTCGGAACGTAGGCTCGCGCCGAGAGATCTTCCACAGCGAAGGGGCCCGGCATGACCACCGTCTTCTCCCGCATCATCGACGGAGAGCTTCCCGCCCGGTTCGTCTGGCAGGACCCGCACGCGACGGCGTTCCTGTCCATCGCGCCGCTGACGCCCGGCCACACCCTCGTTGTGCCCCGGCGTGAGGTCGACCAATGGACGCAGGTCGACGGTGACCTGCTGTCCCACTGCATGCAGGTGGCCCAGGCCGTCGGCCAGGGCGTGCAGCGGGCCTGGGACGCTCCGCGGGCAGGGCTGCTCATCGCCGGATTCGAGGTGCCTCACCTGCACATTCATGTGGCGCCCATGTGGGGTCTTGGCGACCTGAACTTCGCCCACGCCAAGCCGGAGGAGGACATGTCGGCACTGGACGAGGCGGCCGACAAACTCCGCACGGCCCTGAGCGACCTCGGCTTCGAGCATGCCGTGCCGCCGGGGGCCTGAACAGGCCCGACAGCGGCGGACAAGGGCCCCGGACGGAGTGCTCGGGGCTGGTAGGCTCCCGCTGCCGATCATGAACATGGTCATTTCGGTGAACGGGGAAACGGGAACGGGGAACCGGGAACGGAGCGGGGGCAATGCGGACGATTCCCATGACAGCGGCGCTGGCGTGTCTGTTCACCGCAGCCGCGCTCACCGGGTGCGGGGCCGGTGACGGCGGCGCGGAGAAGTCGGGGGCGGAGCTTCTCGACGAGGCCAACAACGCGATGCGCGACCTGCGTCACGTGACCGTCGAGATGACCAACACCGCGGACAGCGGCAAGGTGACGATGCGCCTGAGGACCGATCTGAAGAACCGGTGCACGGCGAAGACCACCTGGAGCGACAAGGGCAGCCTCGAACAGATCAGGATCGGTGAGACGGACTACGTCCGCCCGGACGCGACGTACCTCGAGAACTGGCGCGGCAGGCCGGTCGCCGACGTCCGTCCGAAACAGTGGGCGAAGGTACCCGCGGACGAGGCGCAGCCGGGCGACGGACTGGCCGCGTGCACCTGGCCCTTCGAGTCCTTCGGCAAGGTGAGGAAGGGCGAGGCGACCCGCGTCGGCGACCGGGAAGCGATCGCACTGCACGTCACGGACAAGGCCGACAAGGAAGGGACGTACACCTTCTACGTGGCCACCGGGGGCGAGCCCCACCTGCTGAAGACCGTCTACAAGGGCGGCGGGAACGTCACCACCACGTCGTTCAGCGCCTTCGACGAGCCGGTGGACGTCCGGCCTCCCGCGTCGGCGCAGGTCCTGGACAAGGGGGGTGTCGCGGGCTGACGCCCGGATGTCCCGCCCCCCTCACGTTCCCGCGCGACGTACGCCATGCCGGGGTGGTAGAAGCGGGCCATGACCAACTCGCTCATCCACCCGGCCGGTGCCCGATGACCGCCGGCATCGACACCCCCGACCGCCGTGGCCGCACCGGACTCGACCGGGCGGGCCGGGACCTGACCGGCAATCCCCGCATCAAGGTGCGGGACGTGCGACTCCTGTCCAGCCACTGGTACGTCGAGCGCGCGACGACCTTCGACTTCCAGCACGCCGACGGCACCTGGAGCACTCAGCAGCGCGAGACGCACGACCGCGGCAACGGCGCGACCATGCTGCTGTACGACGCCGAACGCGAAACCGTCCTGCTCACCCGCCAGTTCCGCTTCCCGGTGTACGTCAACGGCCACCCCGACGGCATGCTCGTCGAGACGCCGGGCGGGCTGCTCGACGACGATGACGAACACCCGGAGATCGCGGTACGGCGCGAGGTCGTGGAGGAGACCGGGCACACCATCGGCGAGGTCCGGCACGTCTTCGACGTCTACATGAGCCCCGGCTCGGTCACCGAGCGCGTCAGTTTCTACGCCGCCGCCTACGGCCCCTCGACCCGCACCCACGAGGGCGGTGGCCTGGACGAGGAGGGCGAGGACATCGAGATCGTCGAGCTGCCCTTCCGCCGGGCCCTGGAGATGATCCGCGGCGGGGAGATCGCCGACGCCAAGACGATCATGCTGCTGCAATGGGCGGCACTGGACGGCCCGTTCGCCGAGTGACGCCCAGGAACGCCAAGTGCGCGCCCACGCCCTTGACTTGAAGTGCGCTTCAAGATGAACACTCCCGTTCGTGCCCCGAATTCCGGGCGCACGAACGGGAGGGAAGTCATCCATGAAGTACCGCACCATAGGCATCGCCCCGAACACCCGCCGCGAGGTGAGCGTCCTCGCGCTCGGTGCGATGCTGTTCGGCTCCCGCACCGACGAGGAGACCTCCTTCGCCGTCCTCGACCGCTATGTCGAGGCGGGCGGAACCTTCATCGACACCTCCGACAACTACGCCTTCTGGGAGGACGGCGGTCAGGGCGGACAGAGCGAGGAACTGCTCGGCCGGTGGCGCCGCAGCCGAGACGTCGGCGACGAGATCGTCATCGCCACCAAGCTCGGGGCGCGGCCGCTGGCCCCGGGCACCGGCTACGTCGACAACGCGGAAGGCCTGTCGGCGAAGGTGATCCGCGAGTCCGCCGAACGCAGCCGCGACCGGCTCGGCGTGGCCAGGCTGGACCTGCTCTACGCCCACATCGAGGACCAGCAGGTCCCCCTCCAGGAGACCGTCGAGGGGTTCGCCGAACTGGTCGCCGAGGGCACGGTCGGTCTGCTCGGCGTCAGCAACCACGCCACCTGGCGCGTCGAGCGGGCCCGCGCCCTCGCCGCCGCGGCGGGCCTGCCCGGCTACGAGGTGCTCCAGTACGCCCACAGCCACCTGCGGCCCCGCCTCGACGTCCCCGAGGGCCTGTTCCCCGACGGCAGCCTCGGCCACGCCGGCCCCGACCTGCTCAGCTACCTGCGCGCCGAGCCGGGCCTCACGCTGGTCGCCTACTCGCCGCTGCTGAAGGGGGCCTACACCCGCCCGGACGTCGCGCTGCCCGGCGACTTCGACCACCCGGGCACCCCGGCCCGTCTGAAGGTGCTCCGCGAGGTCGCGCAGGAGACCGGCGCCACCGTCAACCAGGTCGTCCTGGCCTGGCAGATCGGCGCCGAGCTGCCGATCGTCCCGCTGGTCGGAGCGTCCTCCGTGGCCCAGCTGGAGGAGAGCCTGGCCGCCGTGGACCTGGAGCTGACCGCCGACCACCGGGCCCGGCTCGACGGGGCCCACTGACCCCTCCCGGAGTACGCTCCGAAGAGGAGCCGAAGGAGAGTGGCCATGCCTCTGTTCCCCACCGAGCGGCACGTCCGTACGACCCCCGAAGGCCTCCTGTGGGAGCCCAGCGAGCGCTGGGTGCGAGGCCTCAAGGGCGACGTCACCGTCGTCGACAGCCGGCACCCCGTCCTGGTCTGGGAGCCCGATCTGCCCGTGCCGTGCTACGCGTTCCCACGCGAGGAGGTCCGCACGGACCTCCTCCGCCCCGCCAAGAACCCGCAGCCGGGCAAGCACACCGGCTCGCAGATCTTCTACGACCTCGAGGTCGACGGCGAGCCGGTGGAGAACGCGGCGTGGACCTTCCCCGCCGCCGACCTCGCCGGACACATCGCCTTCGAGTGGTTCTGGCGCTGGGGCACCGGCCTCGACCACTGGTACGAGGAGGAGGAAGAGATCTTCATCCACCCTCGTGACCCGCACAAACGGGTGGACGCCATGCCCAGCGGCCGCCATGTCCAGGTCAAGATCGGCGGCACGGTCGTCGCGGACACCCACCGCCCGGTGCTGCTGTTCGAGACCAGCCTGCCGACGCGGTACTACGTGCCCCGCGAGGATGTCCGGCTCGACCTGTTCGAGCCCACCGACCACAGCACCGGGTGCCCGTACAAGGGCACGGCCCAGTACTGGAACTGGCGCGGCGAGGGCGAGGTCCCGCGGAACATCCTCTGGAGTTACGCCGAGCCGCTGGCCGCGGTGGCGCCCGTCAAGGGGCTCCTGGCGTTCTACAACGAGGCGGTGGAGATCACCGTGGACGGCGAGCGGCTGGAACGGCCGGTCACGCCGTTCACCGCGAGCCTCAAGGCCTGACCAGCAGCTGGAAGTCGAACGCGTACCGGGACGCACGGTAGATGTGCGTCCCGTACTCGACCGCCCGGCCCGTGTCGTCGTACGCCGTGCGCTGCATGGTCAGCAGCGCGGCGCCCTCCTTCTCGTCGAGCCGCCCGGCCTCCTCGGCGGTGGCGCAGCGGGCGCCGATGGTCTGGCGGGCGCTGTGCAGGGTGATGCCGACGGCCCGCATCATCCGGTACAGGCCGGTCGACTCCAGCCGGGCCGTGTCGAGGTCGAGCAGGCTCGCGGGCAGGTAGTTGCAGAGGATCGCGACCGGCTGGCCGTGTGTGCAGCGCAGCCGTTCCAGGACCGTGACCTCGGCGCCCTCCGCGAGGCCGAGTGCGGCGGCGACGTCGGCGGCCGCCGGGACGCGCTCGTTGCGGACGACCTGCGTCGTCGGACCCTGCCCGGCCGCCTCCAGATCGTCGTAGAGGCTGCTGAGCTCCAGCGGGCGCTTCACCTGGCTGTGCACCACCTGGGTGCCCACCCCGCGTCGCCGGACCAGCAGCCCCTTGTCGACGAGCGACTGGATGGCCTGCCGGACGGTGGGCCGGGACAGGCCCAGCCGCACCGACAGGTCCACCTCGTTGCCCAGGAGGTTGCCCGGTGCGAGGGCTCCGTGCTCGATAGCCGCCTCCAGTTGCTGGGCGAGCTGGTAGTACAGCGGCACGGGACTGCCCCGGTCGAGGGCGAAGTCCAGCGAGGCCAGCGCGGAGCCGGACCCGGCACGTGCCGAGCCGCGGGGCTTCGCCATGGGACACCCTCCCTGTCGCGTTGTCAGGAATTGCTGGGGAAACCGAGGTTGATGCCGCCGTCGGACGGGTCCGGCCAGCGCGTGGTGATGACCTTGCCCTGGGTGTAGAAGGCGATGCCGTCGTTGCCGTAGACGTGCAGATCGCCGAAGAGCGAGTCCTTCCAGCCACCGAAGGAGTGGTAGCCGACCGGCACCGGGATCGGCACGTTCACACCGACCATGCCCGCCTTGACCTCCAGCTGGAAGCGGCGGGCCGCGCCGCCGTCCCGGGTGAAGATCGCGGTGCCGTTGCCCCAGCGGGAGTCGTTGATCAGCTTGATGGCCTCTTCGTACGTCTCCGCACGCACCACCGCCAGCACGGGTCCGAAGATCTCGTCCCGGTACGCGTCCGCCGTCAGCGGCACCCGGTCCAGCAGCGAGACCCCGAGGAAGAAGCCGTTCTCGTGGCCCTCGACCGAGTAGCCGGTGCCGTCGACGACGACCTCGGCGCCCTGCTCGGCGGCCGAAGCGACATAGGACGCCACCTTGTCGCGGTGCTCACGCGTGATCAGCGGGCCCATCTCGGAGGCGGGGTCGTCGCCGGGGCCGATGCGCAGGTTCTTCGCCCGCTCGGCGATCTTCCCGACCAGCTCGTCGCCCGTGTCGCCGACCGCGACCACGACCGACACGGCCATGCAGCGCTCGCCCGCGGAGCCGTATGCGGCGTTGATCGCCTGGTCGGCGGCGAAGTCGAGGTCGGCGTCGGGCAGGACGAGCATGTGGTTCTTGGCGCCACCGAGGGCCTGCACGCGCTTGCCGTGCTCAACCGCCTTGAGCTGGATGTACTTCGCGATCGGCGTCGAGCCGACGAAGGACACCGCCTCGATGTCCGGGTGCTCCAACAGCCGGTCCACGGCGACCTTGTCGCCCTGCACGACGTTCAGCACACCCTCCGGCAGCCCGGCCTCGGTGGCGAGCTCGGCCAGCCGGTACGACGCCGACGGGTCCTTCTCGCTCGGCTTCAGCACGAAGGTGTTGCCGCACGCGATGGCCAGCGGGAACATCCACATCGGCACCATGGCCGGGAAGTTGAACGGCGTGATGCCGGCGACCACGCCCAGCGGCTGCCGGATCGAGGCCACGTCCACCCGGTTCGACACCTGCGTCGACAGCTCGCCCTTCAGCTGCACGCTGATCCCGCAGGCCAGCTCCACGATCTCCAGACCGCGCGCGACCTCGCCGAGCGCGTCGGAGTGCACCTTGCCGTGCTCGGCGGTGATCAGCTCGGCGATCTCGTCGCGGTGGGCGTCCAGCAGTTCGCGGTACTTGAACAGGATCGCGGTGCGCTTGGCCAGGGAGGACTGACCCCAGCTCTCGAACGCGGTCTTGGCGGAGGCGACGGCGGCGTCCACCTCGTCGACGGTCGCGCACGCGACCTGCTTCTCCTGGGCGCCGGTGGCCGGGTTGTAGACGGGTGCGAAGCGGCCGGAGCCGGCCTCCACGGGCTTGCCGTCGATCCAGTGGGTGATGGTCTTCATGGTGCGCAAGGGCCTTTCAAGTGCGGTTCGTGTGCGGGGAGTTCAGAGGTGGCGGCGGCGGTCGGTGACGTGCTGGTCGTACCGTGCGCGGGCTTCGACGGCGGCCTCGCGGGAGGCGACCTCGGCCACGGGCACGTCCCACCAGGCCTCGGCGCCCGGCGCGTTCGGGTTCCTGATGTCGGTCTCGACGTACACGCAGGTCGGCCGGTCGGAGGCGCGGGCGGTGGCCAGCGCCTCGCGCAGCTCGCCCACCGTCTTGGCGCGCAGCACGTCCATGCCGAGGCTGGCCGCGTTCGCGGCGAGGTCGACCGGGAGCGGGGCGCCGGTGAAGGTGCCGTCGGCGGCCCGGTAGCGGTAGTCGGTGCCGAAGCGCTCGCCGCCGACCTCGTTCGACAGCCCGCCGATGGAGGCGTAACCGTGGTTCTGGATCAGGACGATGTTGACCGGCAGGCCCTCCTGGACCGCGGTCACGATCTCCGTCGGCATCATCAGATAGGTGCCGTCGCCGACCAGCGACCACACGGCCGTGTCCGGGGCGGCCTGCTGGATGCCGATCCCGGCCGGGATCTCGTAGCCCATGCAGGAGTAGCCGTACTCCAGGTGGTACTGGCGCGGCGAGCGGGACCGCCACAGCTTGTGCAGGTCGCCCGGCAGTGAACCGGCCGCGTTGACGACCACGTCGTCGTCCCCGACGACCCCGTCCAGCGCGCCCAGCACCTGGGTCTGCGTCGGTACGGCGCTCTCGTCGTCGGCGCGGTAGGCGCCCTCGACGACGGCGTCCCAACGCTCCTTGCCGGCGCCGTACTCGGCCTCGTACGCGCTGTCCACGCGGTGGCCGGAAAGGGCCTCCGTCAGGGCCGTGAGGCCGGCCCGCGCGTCGCACACCAGCGTCCGTGCGGCCAGCTTGTGCGCGTCGAAGCCGGTGATGTTGAGGTTCAGGAAACGCACGTCCGGGTTCTGGAAGAGCGTGCCGGAGGCGGTGGTGAAGTCGGTGTATCGCGTGCCCACGCCGATCACCAGGTCGGCGCCGCTGGCGATGTCGTCGCTGACCGAGGTCCCGGTGTGGCCGATGCCGCCGAGGTCGGCGGGGTGGTCGTACCGCAGCGAGCCCTTGCCGGCCTGGGTGGAGGCGACCGGGATGCCGGTGGCCTCCACGAAGGCCTTCAGGGCCGCCTCGGCCTCGCTGTGGTGGACGCCGCCGCCCGCGACGATCAACGGGCGCTCGGCGGCCCGGATCGCCGCCACGGCCGCCGTCAGCTCGACCGGGTCGGGCGCGGGACGCCGTACGTACCAGACGCGTTCGGCGAAGAACTCCGCCGGCCATTCGTACGCCTCCGCCTGGACGTCCTGGGGGAGGGCCAGCGTGACCGCGCCGGTCTCGGCCGGGTCGGCGAGGACGCGCATGGCGTTCAGCGCGGACGGGATCAGGGCCTCGGGGCGGGTGACCCGGTCGAAGTAACGGGAGACCGGGCGGAGGGTGTCGTTGACCGACACGTCCGCCTCGGTCGGGTGCTCCAGCTGCTGGAGCAGCGGGTCGGGGGCGTGGGAGGCGAAGTAGTCGCCGGGGAGCAGGAGGACGGGCAGACGGTTGATCGTCGCCAGGGCCGCACCCGTCACGAGGTTCGTCGCGCCCGGTCCGATCGACGTCGTCACCGCCTGCGCGGAGAGCCGGTTGAGCTGCCGGGCGTGGCCGACGGCCGCGTGCACCATGGACTGCTCGTTGCGGCCCTGGTGGTACGGCATGACGGCCTCGCCCGCCTGGAGCAGGGCCTGGCCGATGCCGGCCACGTTGCCGTGGCCGAAGATGCCCCAGGTGCCGGCGATCAGCCGGTGCCGTACGCCGTCGCGCTCGGTGTACTGCACGGACAGGAACCGCACCAGCGCCTGGGCGACGGTCAGGCGGATCGTGGGCTGGCTCATCTCGGGGGACCTCACTGGGACTCAGCGGTGTAGAGGGGCAGACGGGGGTCGACGGGCTGGTCCGGCCAGGTGCCGCGGATCCAGGCGTGGTCGGGGTGGTCGCAGATCAGCCAGGCGCGCTCGGCCTCGGGGCCCGCCATGACGTTGAGGTAGTACATGTGGTGGCCGGGCACGGCCATGGACGGCCCGTGCCAGCCGTCGGGGATCAGCACCACGTCGCCGCCGCGCACCTCCGCCAGGACGTCGGTGTTCCGGCCGTGTCCGGACGGGGAGACGCGCTGGTAGCCGAGGCCGGGGGTGCCCTCGTGGCCGGCGAACTCGAAGTAGTAGATCTCTTCGAGGACCGACTCCTCGCCGGGCCGGTGCTCGTCGTGCTTGTGCGGCGGGAAGGACGACCAGTTGCCGCCCGGCGTGATGACCTCGACCGCGATGAGCTTGTCGCACTCGAAGACCCCGGCCGCACCGAAGTTGTTCACCTGGCGGCTGCTGTTGCCCGTGCCGCGCAGCTCCACCGGCACCGACGACCCCGGACCGTAGCGGGCGGGCAGCCGCCGGGAGCACCGTGCGCCGGTCAGCGCGAACCGTCCGCCGGTGGGCGACGAGACGGTCGTACTGGCGTCGCGCGGCACATAGGCGAAGTCGGTGACGGCGCTGAACACGCTGTCACGGCCGGTGAGTTGAAACGTGTCATGGCCGAAGTCGTCGGTGGCCTCGACCGTGCAGCCGCCGTTCAGCGGCAGCACGATCCACTCGCTGTCGCCGGTGTCGAAGCTGTGCGAGCCGCCGGGCGGCAGCTCCAGGATCCGCAGGCTGGAGTAGCCCCAGCCGGCCTTCTCGGGCGTGACGTCCACGACGTACGGGCCGCCGAGCGCCTTTCCCGCGGGAAGGTGATACGTCATCGTGTTCCTCCGGGTCACAACAGGCCGACGGCCGTGTCCACCGCCGTCTCCACGCTGCCCTCGGCCGGGTAGAGCAGCGAGCGGCCGACGACCATGCCCTGGACGGTCGGGAGCCGGAGCGCCTTGCGCCAGCGCTCGTAGGCACCCTCCTGGTCGTCCCCGACCTCGCCGCCGAGCAGGACGACGGGCAGTGTGGACGTCTGAAGAACTTCGGCCATGTCGTCGGGGTCATGGGTGACGGGCAGTTTCAGCCATGTGTACGCCGAGGTCCCGCCCAGTCCCGACGCGATGGCGATCGACTTGGTGACGGCCTCGGCGGACAGGTCGTTGCGTACCTTGCCGTCGATCCGCCGGGATATGAAGGGCTCGACGAACAGCGGCAGTTGGAGCGCGGCCATGGCGTCGATGGCGCGGGCCGTGGCCTCCAGGGTGGTGAGCGAGCCCGGGTCGTCGTAGTCGATGCGGACCAGCAGCTTGCCCGCGTCGAAGCGCAGCCGGGCGATGTCCTCGGCGCGGTGGCCGGTGAAGCGGTCGTCCATCTCGAAGGACGCTCCGGCCAGGCCGCCGCGGTTCATGGAGCCCATGACAACCTTGTCGTCGAGGACGCCGAGCAGAAGCAGGTCCTCCAGGATGTCGGCGGTGGCCAGCACCCCGTCCACGCCGGGCCGGGACAGCGCGGTGCAGAGACGTTCCAGCAGATCGGCCCTGTCGGCCATGGCGAGCCGGTGGCCGCCGACGCCCAGGGCGCCGCGTGCCGGATGGTCGGCGGCCACGATCATCAGGCGGCCGCTGTCGCCCATCAACGGGCGGCGCACCCGGTTTGCCGCCGCCTCCGCGATCGCCTCGGGGTGCCGGGCTCTGACCGCGGTGAGGTCGGGGATGGTGATGCTCAAGGAAGGCTCCGTTCGGGGATGGCTCGGTCGGCCGTCATGACGCCTGGGCGAGGAGGCTCTCGACCTCGGACTCGGTGGGCATCGCGGAGGAGCAGGCGAGGCGGGAGGCGACGAGGGCACCCGCGGCGTTGGCGTACCGCATGGTCTCGGCCAGGTCCCACCCGGACAGCAGCCCGTGGACCAGTGAGCCGCCGAAGGCGTCGCCCGCGCCGAGGCCGTTGGCCACCTCGACCGGCACCGGGGGCACCTCTGCCCGAGTGCCGTCCCGGTGGACCGCAAGCACGCCCTTGGGGCCCTGCTTGACCACCGCCAGCTCCACGCCGGCCGCCAGCAGGGCCTCGGCGCAGGCGTGCGGCTCGCGGACGCCGGTGGCGATCTCGCACTCGTCGAGGTTGCCGACCGCGACCGTCGTGTGCCGAAGGGCCTCGGCGTAGTACGGGCGGGCCTCGTCCGGGTCGCGCCAGAACATCGGCCGCCAGTCGAGGTCGAAGACCGTCGTGCCCGCCTTGTCGCGCGCCTTGAGGGCGGCGAGGGTGGCCGAGCGGCTCGGCTCCTCGCTCAGACCGGTGCCGGTGATCCAGAACACCCGGGCCGAGCGGATGGCCCAGTAGTCGAGTTCGTCGGAGTGTATCTCCAGGTCAGGGGCCTTAGGCTGCCGGTAGAAATACAGCGGGAAGTCGTCCGGCGGGAAGATCTCGCAGAACGTCACCGGCGTCGGATACGCCGCGACGGGCGTCACCCAGCGGTCGTCGACACCGAAGTCCTTCAGGGCTTCGTGCAGGTAGGCGCCGAACGGGTCGTCGCCGGTGCGCGTGATCACGGCGGTGTCCCGACCGAGCCGAGCGGCGGCCACCGCGACGTTCGCGGCGGAGCCTCCGAGGAATTTGCCGAACGTCTCCACCTGCGCAAGAGGTAGGCCAGACTGCAGGGGGTAGAGATCGACTCCTATCCTTCCCATCGTGATCAAGTCGAAGGACTTGGCTGACTCGGCCATGCGCGACGCTCCTACAGCTGGACTGGGGGTGCGGGTCCCATCGGGCCTGCCGCCCCCCAGATGTAGGTCGTGGAGGCCGACGCTGTCAATAGTTTGTACTTACATTCGGACCTGAGCGTGAAATGATGTCTTAACAAAGTATTGACAGCGGGCGCATCCAGGGATTGGATCCCGTGTCAGCGAACCCGCCGTGTTCCACGACAGACGACCCGGACTTCCCAAGGGTCCGGGTCTCGGATCCAGTGATCATCCCTTTCCCCCCGTCGCACACCCGTCGCACAGTGAGGTGCTGGAAAGATGGACCGCTACTACCCCCGCTCCCGCAAGCTGGCCCCCATGGTGGCTCTGGCTGCCGCGGCTGCGCTGACCCTCGCAGGCTGCTCCAGCAGCTCCGGTGGCAAGCAGGCCGAGGAGGGTGGGGAAAACGCTTCTGCGGGCAAGGCCACCACTCCCCGTATGACCGTCGCCCTGGTGACGCACCAGGCGCCCGGTGACACCTTCTGGGACATCGTCCGCAAGGGCGCCGAAGCGGCCGCCGCGAAGGACAACATCAAGCTGGTCTACTCCGCCGACCCGAACGCGGGCAACCAGGCCAACCTGGTGCAGAACGCGATCGACCAGAAGGTCGACGGCATCGCGATCACCCTCGCCAAGCCGGACGCCATGAAGGACGTCGTCAGCAAGGCGAAGGCCGCGAACATTCCTGTCGTCGGTCTCAACTCCGGTGTGAGCGACTGGCAGAAGCTCGGCCTGATGGAGTTCTTCGGCCAGGACGAGACGGTGGCCGGCGAGGCGCTCGGCAAGCGCCTGAACGAGGAGGGCGCCAAGAAGGCCGTCTGTGTCATCCAGGAACAGGGCAACATCGGCCTCACCCAGCGCTGTGACGGAGTGAAGAAGACGTTCGAGGGCACGATCGAGACCCTGAACGTCAACGGCACGGACATGCCGTCCGTGAAGTCCACGATCACCGCCAAGCTCAAGACGGACAGCGACATCGACTACGTCGTCGCCCTCGGCGCCCCGTTCGCGCTGACGGCCGCGCAGTCGGTGGACGAGACGGGCAGCAAGGCGAAGGTCGCCACCTTCGACCTCAACAAGCAGCTGACCGGAGCGATCAGCAAGGGCGACATCGAGTTCGCCGTCGACCAGCAGCCCTACCTCCAGGGCTACCTGGCCATCGACTCGCTGTGGCTCTACAAGAACAACGGCAACTACATGGGCGGCGGCGAGGCACCGGTGCTGACCGGACCTGCCTTCGTCGACAAGACGAATGTCGAGACGATCGACAAGTTCGCCGCGAAGGGCACCCGGTGATGAGCATGACCCGACAGGCTGAGCCGGCGGTGACCACACCGCCGGCCTCCGGCCCCGGCAAGGAATCCGACGGGCGGACCAAGGAGCGCCCCCTGGCGCTGCGCCTCCTCGCCCGTCCCGAGGTCGGTGTCTTCCTCGGCGCCGTCGCGGTGCTGATCTTCTTCCTCATCACGGCCCCGGCCGTGCGTGACGGCAGCTCGATGGCGAACATCCTGTATCAGTCGTCGACGATCGGGATCATGGCCCTGCCGGTCGCGCTGCTGATGATCGGCGGCGAGTTCGACCTGTCCGCCGGTGTCGCTGTGATCACCTCGGCCCTGACCGCGAGCATGGTCGCCTACCAGCTCAGCATGAACGTCTGGGTCGGTGTGATCGTCGCCCTGATCGTGTCCCTCGCGGTCGGTCTGTTCAACGGCTGGCTGCTGGTCAAGACCGGTCTGCCGAGCTTCCTGGTCACCCTCGGCACATTCCTGATCCTCCAGGGCGTGAACCTCGCGGTCACCAAGCTGATCACCGGCAACGTCGCGACCGACGACATCAGCGACATGGACGGCTTCGACCAGGCCAAGGCGCTCTTCGCCTCGTCGTTCGACGTCGGCGGGGTCAACGTGAAGATCACCGTGGTGTGGTGGCTGGTCTTCGCGGCGCTGGCCACGTGGGTGCTGCTGCGGACCAAGTACGGCAACTGGATCTTCGCGGTCGGCGGCAACAAGGCGTCCTCCCGGGCCGTCGGTGTGCCGGTGACGTTCACGAAGATCTCGCTGTTCATGCTGGTCGGCTTCGGCGCCTGGTTCGTCGGCATGCACCAGCTGTTCTCGTTCAACACCGTGCAGTCCGGTGAGGGTGTCGGTATTGAGCTGATCTACATCGCCGCCGCGGTGATCGGTGGCTGTCTGCTGACCGGTGGCGCCGGTTCCGCGATCGGCCCGGTCTTCGGCGCGTTCATGTTCGGCCTGGTGCAGCAGGGCATCGTCTACGCCGGCTGGAACCCCGACTGGTTCAAGGCCTTCCTCGGCGTGATGCTCCTCGGCGCCGTCCTCATCAATCTGTGGGTCCAGCGCACGGCGACCCGGAGGTGACCCGAATGACAAGCAACGAAACCGGCACCCACGGTGCCGTCCTGCAGGACAAGACCCCGCAGAAGGACGCCCCGGTCGTCGAACTGCGCAACGCAGGCAAGTCCTACGGCAACATCCGCGCCCTGCACGGCGTCGACCTGAAGGTGTTCCCGAGCCAGGTCACCTGTGTTCTCGGTGACAACGGCGCGGGCAAGTCGACCCTCATCAAAATCATCTCCGGGCTGCACCAGCACACCGAGGGCGAGTTCCTCGTCGACGGTGAACCGGTGCGCTTCTCCACTCCCCGCGAGGCGTTGGACAGGGGCATCGCGACGGTCTACCAGGACCTCGCCGTCGTCCCCCTGATGCCGGTCTGGCGCAACTTCTTCCTCGGTTCCGAGCTCACCAAGGGCCCCTGGCCCGTACGCCGTCTCGACATCGACAGGATGAAGAAGACCGCCGACCAGGAACTGCGCAACATGGGCATCGTCCTCGACGACCTGGAACAGCCCATCGGCACCCTCTCCGGCGGCCAGCGCCAGTGCGTGGCCATCGCCCGCGCCGTCTACTTCGGCGCCCGCGTCCTCATCCTGGACGAGCCCACCGCCGCCCTCGGCGTCAAGCAGTCCGGCGTCGTGCTGAAGTACATCGCCGCCGCCCGCGACCGCGGACTCGGCGTCATCTTCATCACCCACAACCCCCACCACGCCTACATGGTCGGTGACCACTTCAGCGTCCTGCGCCTCGGAACGATGGAGCTCAACGCCTCCCGCGACGACGTCAGCCTCGAAGAACTCACCAACCACATGGCCGGCGGCACCGAACTCGCCGCCCTCAAGCACGAACTGGCCCAGGTCCGCGGCGTCGACGTCGAGGAACTCCCCGAAGCCGCAGACCTCACCGCGCCCGTGGCATCCTCCGAAGGGAAGTCCTGACATGCCCCCTGTGCTGGACCGCATCCGGGTCGGCTCGGCCCCCGACTCCTGGGGCGTCTGGTTCCCCGACGACCCCGTCCAGGTGCCCTGGGAACGCTTCCTCGACGAGGTCACCGAGGCCGGCTACGAGTGGATCGAGCTGGGCCCGTACGGCTATCTGCCGACCGACCCGGCCCGCCTCACCGACGAGGTGAACAAGCGCAACCTCAAGGTGTCCGCAGGCACGATCTTCACCGGCCTGCACCGCGGCCCCGCCGTCTGGGAGTCCACCTGGGAGCACGTCAGCCAGGTCGCCGGTCTCACCCAGGCCATGGGCGCCAAGCACCTGGTCGTCATCCCGTCCTTCTGGCGGGACGACAAGACCGCCGAGATCCTGGAGCCGCCGGAGCTCACCGGCGAGCAGTGGGCCCACCTGACCAAGGGCATGGAGCGGCTCGGTCACGAGGTGAAGGAGCAGTTCGGCCTCGACATCGTCGTGCACCCGCACGCAGACACCCACATCGACACCGAGGCCCACGTCGAGCGCTTCCTCGACTCGACCGACTCCGACCTGGTCAACCTCTGCCTGGACACCGGCCACTACGCCTACTGCGGTGGCGACAGCGTCAAGCTGATAGAGACCTACGGCGAGCGCATCGGCTATCTGCACCTCAAGCAGGTCGACCCGGAGATCCTCGCGGACGTGGTGAAGAACGAGATCCCGTTCGGACCCGCCGTCCAGCGCGGCGTGATGTGCGAACCCCCGGCGGGCGTACCGGAGTTGGGCCCGGTCCTGACGGCCGCGCAGAAGCTGAACGTGGACCTGTTCGCGATCGTCGAGCAGGACATGTACCCGTGCGAGCCGGACAAGCCCCTGCCCATCGCGGTCCGTACCCGCAAGTTCCTGAGGTCCTGCGGCGCCTGACGACCCGAAAGGACGGCCGATCACCATGACTCAGCGTCCGCACACGCTCGGAGTCGCAGTCATCGGTACCGGAAAGATGGGCGCGGACCACGTCCGCCGTGTCCAGGAGGTCATCAGCGGGGCACGGGTGACCGCAGTCGTGGACGTCGACGCGGAACGCGCCAAAACGGTGGCCGCCCGCGTCGACGGCTGCACCGCCCACACCGACCCGGCCGCCGCGATGGCGTCGGCCGACGTCGACGCGGTGATCATCGCCTCGCCGGGGCCCGCCCACGAAGCGGCACTCCTCACGGCCTTCGAGCACGATCTGCCGGTGCTGTGCGAGAAACCCCTCACCCCGGACGCCGCGTCCGCGCTGCGCGTCCTGAAGGCCGAGCAGGAGCTGGGCCGCCGCCGGGTCCAGGTCGGCTTCATGCGGCGCTACGACGCCGAGTACACGAAGCTCAAGGCCCTGCTGGAGACAGGCCAGTTGGGCCGTCCCCTGATGCTCCACAACCGGCACCGCAATGTCGCCAGCCCGCCCGGCTGGACGTCCGAGATGCTGATCAACGACTCGGTGACGCACGAGATGGACGTGACCCGCTGGCTGCTCGGCCACGAGATCACGGCCGTCACCGTGCTGGCCCCGACCCCGTCCGCCAACGCGCCGGACGGCATCCGCGACCCGCAGTTCGTCGTCTTCGAGACCGACGGCGGGGCGATCGTCGACGTCGAGATCTTCGTCAACTGCGGCTTCGGCTACCAGGTCCAGGCCGAGGTCGTCTGCGAGCGCGGCACCGCCCGCGTCGGCGACGGCCACGCCATGGTCACCAACGCCGCCGGCCGTTGGGGCGGCATCATCGCCCAGGACTACATCGAGCGGTTCGCGGACGCCTACGACCGTGAGGTGCAGGCCTGGGTCGACGCCACCCGGCGCGGTGAGGTCACCGGGCCCAGCGCGTGGGACGGGTACGCCGTGGCCGCGGTGTGCGAGGCGGCCGTACGGGCGCTGGAGGAGGGCGGCCGGGTCCCGGTGGACCTCGTCGAACGGCCCGCGCTGTACCGCTGACAACGAACCGAAGGGCCGGGGAACCTCCCCGGCCCTTCGTTCGGTCTCCGTACTCAGCGCACGAGCGCGCTGCGCGGCCGCAGCTCGAACCCCGCCGCCCGGTAGGCCTCGTCGATCAGAGACATCGTCGCCAGCGCGTCGTCCGCGTCCAGCGCGAGCGGGGCGTCCCGGCGGATGTGCGCGGCGAGCGCCTCCAGTTGGTAGGTGTACGACGAGCGCGTGCCCTGCCGCTCCGTCCGCTCGCCCTGCGCCGTACGCACCACGACCCGGTCGTCGCGGTGCGGCAGCACGAAGTTCGGCGCGAACGCCTCGCCGCGCGAGCCGACGATCCGGCAGCTCATCTCCAGCTCGCCGTACGCCATGTGACACCGCGCGGACGCGGTCGCCCCGCCGGGGAACTCCAGCTCGGCGTCCAGCCACTCGTCGACGCCCGGAGCCCCGGCCCGCTCCCCGCCGCGCGCGGAGACGAGGCGCGGCGCACCGCCGGCCCAGGGCGCGAGCATCCGCACCGCGTGCAGGCTGTAGCAGCCGAGGTCCATCACGGCGCCGCCCGCGAGGGGCAGCGACCAGCGCGGGTCCGGGTCGCCCGGTGCCGGGATCGCGACGAGCGTCTCCACCCGCTGCAACTCGCCCAGTTCGCCGCTCTCCACGATCTCGTGCAGGCGCCGGGTGACCGGGTGGAAGAGGTAGTGGAACGCCTCCATGAAGACGCTTCCGGCCTTGGTGACCGCTTCCCGTACCTCGGCCGCCTCCTCGGCGTTGCTCGCCGACGGTTTCTCCGTCAGGACGTGCTTGCCGGCCGCGAGCGCGGCGAGATTCCAGGGCCCGTGCAGGCCGTTGGCGAGCGGGTTGTAGACGACCTCGACCTCGGGGTCGGCGAGCAGGTCGGCGTAGGAGTCCACCACCCGCTCCACGTCGTGCTCGTCGGCGAACGCCGAGGCGCGGGCCCGGTCGCGCGCGGCCACCGCCACGAGGCGGTGGCCGGTCGTCCGGGCCGGACCGACGAGGGAGAGCTCGGTGATGCGTGCCGCGCCCAGCACCCCGATGCGCAGCGGTTCCCGGCCCGAATCGTTCATCCCTGCCGTACCTCCTCGATCGTCACCGGACGGTGCTCGTGCAGCGACAGTGTGCAGGCGTCGGCGATCCAGCCCGCCTCCAGGGCGTCCTCGATCGTGCACGGCGAGGGCCGGGTACCCGCCACGACTTCGGTGAACGCGGTGAGTTCGGCGCGGTACGCGGCGCTGAAGCGGTCCATGAAGAAGTCGTGCGGCGTGCCCGCCGGGAAGGTCACGCCCGGCTCGACCGAGCGCAGCGGCAGCTTGTCCTCCAGGCCGACCGCGATGGAGTCCGTGAAGCCGTGGACCTCCATGCGGACGTCGTGACCCCGGGCGTTGTGGCGGGAGTTGGAGACGACCGCGATCGTGCCGTCGTCCAGGGTGAGGATCGCGCCGGTGGTGTCGGCGTCCCCCGCCTCCTTGATGTAGTCGGCGCCCTTGTTGCCGCCGACGGCGTACACCTCCCTCACCTCGCGGCCGGTCACCCAGCGGATGATGTCGAAGTCGTGCACCGAGCAGTCCCGGAAGATGCCACCGGAGGCGGCGATGTACGCGGCGGGCGGCGGCGCCGGGTCCAGCGTGGTCGAGCGGACCGTGTGCAGCTTGCCGAGCTCACCGTTCTGCACGGCGGCGCGGGCGTTGACGAATCCGGCGTCGAAGCGCCGGTTGTAGCCGATCTGGATCGGCACGTCCCTGCCCCGGACGGCGTTGAGCACCTCGACGCCCTCGGCCATGGTCCTGGCGACCGGCTTCTCGCAGAAGACGGGGATGCCGGCCTCGACCCCGGCCAGGATCAGCGCGGGGTGGGCGTCCGTCGCCGCCGCGACGACGATGCCGTCCACGCCGGCGGCCAGCAGGGCCTCGGGCGAGTCCACGACCTCGGCGCCGAACCGCTCCGCGGCGGCCTTGGCGGCGTCCGCGAACGGGTCGGTGACGACGAGGGAGTCGACCGCGTCGAGTCCGGAGAGGGTCTCGGCGTGGAAGGCGCCGATGCGGCCGAGGCCGAGGATTCCAATACGCATGGTTCTGCTTCCTTGGGTACGGGGCTTGCGGGGGGAGAGGCCGGAGCGCTGACGAAGATCTAGTCGAGGCCGCCCAGGACGTTCTGGTCCCAGTCGATCACCGATCCCGTGACCACCCCGGACCGCTCCGACAGCAGGAACACCACGAAGTCGGCGATCTCGTCCGGTTGTCCGAGCTTCCCCATCGGCAGCCCGGCGGCAGCCGACTCGCGCCAGCCGTCGTCGGCACCGTGGAAGGCCTTCTGCGTGGCGTCCTCGCCCTCGGTGGCCGTCCAGCCGATGTTCAGGCCGTTGATGCGGACCCGGTCCCAGCGGTGGGCGTGCGCGGCGTTGCGGGTCAGGCCGATCAGGCCGGCCTTGGCGGAGACGTACGGGGCGAGGAACGGCTGCCCGCCGTGTGCCGAGGACGTGATGATGTTGACGATCGTGCCGGGCGCCTTGCGGGCGACCATGTCCTGGACGGCGGCCTGCATGGCGAAGAACGGCGCCTTGAGGTTGATCGCGATGTGCTGGTCGAACAGCTCGGGCGTGGTGTCGAGCAACGTGCCGCGGGACGTCAGCCCCGCCGAGTTGACCAGGCAGTCGACCCGGCCGTACGCGTCGACGACCTCGGCGACGGAGGCTTTCGCCTGCTCGGCGTCCGACAGGTCGGCCCGCACGAACAGGGCCTTGCCCCCGGCGGCGGCCAACTCGGCCACCAGGGCTTCACCGAGTTCGGTGCGCCGCCCAGTGACGGCCACGACCGCCCCCTCGCGCACGGCGGCACGCGCGATGGCGGCGCCCACGCCCTGGCTTCCGCCGTTGACGAGGACGACCTTGTCGTCGAGAAGTCCCATGGCTTTTTCGGGTCCTTTCAGCTCTGGCGCCGCTCGGCGCCGGCCCGCAGCTCGTCCCGCAGAGCCTCGGGAGTCCATGCCTCGCGCAGCGCGCGCCGTACGACGTCCGCCTGGGAGGGCGGGGCCAGGCCGTCGACCGGCGGGTCACTGTCGAGGTTCGTGGGGAAGGGGTAGCCCTCGGCGCTCGCGGCGATGACGTTCGCCGTCCACGCCTCGTCCACGCCCGCGCGCGTCAGCAGCACGGGGTAGACGGCGTTCGCGACGGCCTCGCGGTCCACCGTCTCCATCGCCCGGCCGAACGCGGCGGACACCTGGAGGAGGTTCGCCATCCGCCTGATGTCCGCCGACCGGTTGGTGCCGGCCGCGTGGAACAGCGCCGGGTTGAAGAAGGCCGCGTCGCCCTTGGCGAGGGGAAGCTGGACGTGGTGCGCCTCGAAGTACTCCTGGAACTCGGGCAGTCGCCAGGCCAGGTAGCCCGGCTCGTACCTCTGCGAGTACGGCAGGTACATCGTCGGCCCGGACTGCACCGGCATGTCGCAGTGCGCGACGGCGCCCTGGAGGGTGAGCACGGGGGAGAGGACATGGACATGGGCCGGGAAGGCGGCCGCGACCTCGTTGGAGAGGAAGCCCAAGTGGTAGTCGCGGTGCACGGTCTGCGCCGCGCCGCCCGGGTTGACGACGTTCACCTGCGAGGTCACCTGGTAGCCGGGGCCGAGCCAGGCGCGGGAGACCAGCGCGAGGATGTCGTTGGCGTAGTAGTCGGCGAACGCCTCGGGGTCGTAGAGGGCCGCCTTCTCCAGCGCGTTCCAGACCCGGTCGTTGGCGCCCGGCTTGGCGAAGTGGTCCCCGGCGTTCGCGCCCGAGGCGCGCTGCTCGGCGATCAGGGCGTCGAACACGGCGCTCAGCCGGTCGACGATCCCGGGGTCCGGGAAGGCGCCTTTGAACACCACGATGCCCGGCCCGTCGGTGAGGGCGCGCACCAGCTCGGCCCGCACCGCCCTGGTGTCCTCTGCCTTGCGGAGGCGGTCGCTGTCGTAGATCAGGACGTTGCGCTCCACGAAGGAGGCGTATGGGTGGTCGGCGAGGTCCGTGGTCCGCTCGACCACCTCACGGAAGTCGGCGAGGTCGCAGTCGTGCTCGGACAGCCAGGCCCGGCGGTGTACGGGGGTGAAGGACATCGGCGTCCTCTCGGTGACAGGGGCGACTCAGCGATGCCATTCTTGTCATGACAATCCCCTCGAACAACCAGCAGGCGACCATCAAAAACCCCTCAAGGAGCCGTCGCATGGGCCACCCGTTCCCGATCCGCGAGATCGCACGTCAGGCGGGACTGAGCGAGGCCACGGTCGACCGGGTTCTGAACGGGCGGGGAGGGGTGCGGGAGAGCACCGCGCGCGAGGTCAGCCAGGCGATAGCCGACCTGGACCGGCAGCGCACACAGGTCCGGCTGGTGGGCCGTACCTTCATGATCGACATAGTGATGCAGACGCCGGAGCGGTTCTCGACGGCCGTACGGGCCGCCCTGGAGGCCGAGCTGCCGGCACTGCATCCGGCCGTCGTGCGTTCGCGTTTCCACTTCCGGGAGACGGGCCCGGTGGAGGAGCTGACGAGGACCCTGGACCGGATAGGCCGGCGCGGTTCGCAGGGTGTGATCCTGAAGGCCCCGGACGTTCCCGAGATCACCGCCGCCGTCGGGCGGCTCACGGAGTCCGGCATCCCCGTGGTGACCCTCGTGACGGACCTGCCGTCCACGCCGCGCCTCGCGTACGTCGGCATAGACAACCGGGCCGCCGGGGCGACCGCCGCCTACCTCATGGGCCAGTGGCTCGGCGACCGTCCCGGCCATGTCCTCACCAGCCTCAGCAGCGGCTTCTTCCGCAACGAGGAGGAGCGGGAGATGGGCTTCCGCAGCGCCATGCGTGCCCGGCACCCCCAGCGCACGCTGGTCGAACTCGCCGAGGGGCAGGGCCTGGACGCCACCCAGTACGACCTGGTGCGGGCTGCCCTGGAGCGCGACCCGGAAATCCGCGCGGTCTACTCGATCGGCGGCGGCAACATCGCCACCCTGCGGGCCTTCGAGGACCTCGGCCGACAGTGCGCGGTGTTCGTCGCGCACGACCTCGACCACGACAACACCCACCTGCTGCGCCAGCACCGCCTGTCCGCCGTCCTCCATCACGACCTGCGCCAGGACATGCGCGAGGCCTGCCACATCGTCATGCGGGCCCACGGCGCGCTGCCGCCCGCGGGGCCCGCGCTGCCGTCGGCAATCCAGGTGGTGACCCCGTACAACATGCCCGCGCCCATCGGATGACGATCGCGGCCGTGCCCCTGGCGTGTACGCCCGCTCGACGCGCCCTGGCTCCCTACCGTCGTGCGCATGTGGAAATCGCACCCCGACGGTGGGCCCGAACGGCTGCTGGCGCTCGCCGACGGCGTGTTCGCCATCGCCATCACCCTGCTCGTCCTCGACCTCACCGTGCCGCGGGAGCTGACCGAGCGGCAGTACCACGACGCGTTGCGCGACGTGATCCCGGACTTCGGCGCCTACGCCCTCAGCGTGGTGGTGCTGGGCAGCTTCTGGCGCGACCACCGCAGCATCTTCCGCACCGTGCGCGAGGTAGACGGACAGCTCATCACCCTGTCCGTCTTCGGCCTCGGCATCGCGGCGCTGCTGCCGTTCCCCACCAGACTGATCTCCGAGTACGGGCGTGACCCCGTCTCGGTGGCGATCTACGCCGGGTCGGTCGCGGCGCTCGGCGCCGCCCACCTCGCCCTGGTCGCCGTCCTGGCCCGGCGCCCGTGGCTGCGCGGCGACGTCAGCCCCGTGGGCGGCTTCGGGCTCTACGCCCTCGATCTCGCCGTGACGGTGACGGTGTTCCTCCTCACCATTCCGCTCACGCTGGTCGCCGGGGCCGCCGCCGTGTGGTGGTGGCTCGTCCTGGTTCCGCTCAAGTTCTCCCTCGGCCGGCGCGCCCGCCGGCGCGACGACTCCTGACCGCCCGGGCTACGCGTCCAAGGACACCCACGCGCGGCTCTCGGCCGAGCGCGCCATCGCATCCAGTACGGCGGCGCTGTGCACCGCGTCCTGAAGGGTGGCCCCGTGCGGGGCGCCCTCGGCGACCGAGCGCAGGAAGCGGTACGCCTCGATGACCTTCAGGTCGTCGTAGCCCATGGCGTTCGCAGCGCCCGGCTGGAAGGCGCCGAACTCGCCGTCGCCCGGGCCGACGTACACCGTGCTGACCGGCTGGTCCTGGTAGGTCGTGCCGCGGCTGATGCCGAGTTCGTTCATCCGGCGGAAGTCCCAGAAGACCGCGCCCTTGGTGCCGTGCACCTCGAAGCCGTAGTTGTTCTGCTCGCCGACCGAGACCCGGCAGGCCTCCAGCACGCCGCGGGCGCCGGAGGCGAAGCGCAGCAGGCAGTTGGCGTAGTCCTCGTTCTCGACCGGACCGAGCTCGCCCCCGGTAGCGCGGCTGTGGCCGGCCGTCGCGCCGGTGGGGCGGGCCCGCTCCGGGAGGAAGATCGCCGTGTCGGCGGTCAGGGACGCGATGTCGCCGAGCAGATGGCGGGCCAGGTCGGCGCCGTGCGAAGCCAGGTCGCCCAGTACCCCGCTGCCGCCGCGCTCCTTCTCGTACCGCCAGGTCAGGGCGCCCTCGGGGTGGGCGGCGTAGTCGCTGAAGAGGCGGAGTCGGACGTGGGTGACGGTGCCGATCTCGCCGGACGCGATGAGGTCGCGGGCCGCCTCCACGCCCGGCGCGTTGCGGTAGTTGAAGCCGACCGCGCCCTGGACGCCGGCTTTGGCGACGGCGTCGGCGACCGCCTGGGCGTCCGCGACGGTCAGGCCCACCGGCTTCTCGATCCAGATGTGCTTGCCGGCCTCCGCCATCGCGACGCCGATCTCGCGGTGCAGGAAGTTCGGCGCGGTGATGCTGACGGCCCGCACACGCGGGTCTGTGGCCACCTCGCGCCAGTCACGGGTCGTCGACGTGAACCCGAACTGAGCGGCTGCCTCCTCGGCCCGCCCCGGCACCTCCTCGGCGACGGTCACGAGCTGCGGACGCAGGGCCAGCTGCGGGTAGTGGTGCGGGACACGGGCGTACGCCTGGGTGTGCACCCGCCCCATCCAGCCGAATCCGATGACGGCGACACCGAGCGTATCCACCATTGCAGCCCCTCGTCGGACTTGTTTTGGACCGGTCCATCTACTGTCCGAATCACCTTGAGTGCGGTTCGGCGCCGGTGTCAACCCTTTCCCGGTCCCTTTGACAAGGTGAGCACCGCATGGAACGGTCCATGTTCATGAGGGCGCCGACGATCCGTGATGTGGCCGACCGGGCCGGCGTCTCCAAATCGCTCGTCTCGCTGGTGCTGCGCGGTTCGGACCAGGTGCGCCCGGAGAAGCGGGAGGCCGTCCTACGGGCCGTGCGCGAGCTCGGCTACCGTCCGAACGCCGCCGCGCGCAGCCTCAGCGAGCAGCGCACCCGCACGGTCGGCGTCCTCCTGAACGACCTGCGCAACCCCTGGTTCGTCGACATGCTCGACGGGCTGAACTCGCTCCTGCACGACAACGGCCTGCACATGCTGCTCGCCGACGCCCGGCTCAACCGCCGTACCGGACAGGACCCGACCGGTCCCTTCCTGGACCTCGGGGTCGACGGCCTGATCGTCGTCGGCACGCTGCCCGACCCTGCCGCGCTCGGAACAGTCGCCGAGCGCCTCCCGGTGGTGGTGGCGGGCGCGCGGGAGCCGCGGCTGCCCGGCGTGGACGTCGTCGCCAACGACGACGAACGGGGCGCCCGCCTGGTCACCGAGCACCTCATCGGCCTCGGACACCGGCGCATCGCTCACATCACGGGGTACGGCGCGGTCGGTGAGCTGCGCCGGCGCAGCTTCGAGGCGACCATGCGCGAGCACGGCCTCGCGACCGAGGCGGTCGTCGAGCCGAGCGACATGACCGAGGAGGGCGGCTACCGCACGACGGTCCGTCTGCTGAGCCGGGCGGACCGGCCGACGGCCGTCTTCGCCGTCAACGACATCGCCGCCATCGGCGCCCTCTCGGCGGCCGACGAGTCGGGCCTGCGGGTGCCGCGCGACCTGTCCGTCGTCGGCTACGACAACACGAGCATCGCCCGCCTGCGCCATGTCTGGCTCACCAGCGTCGACAACGCCAGCCACGAGGTCGGCCGGCGCGCGGCCCGCTGTCTGCTCGAACGGTTCGAGGGCGGTGGGGGAGCGGGCGAAGTCCGCCTCGCGGCACCGACGTTGGAGATCCGGGGTTCGACGGCGCCCCCGCTCACTGATTGATCGCGTACGCCTTGCGCAGCGTCTCGTGCACCGTCCAGGTCGTACGGTCGCCCTCGCGCAGTACGGCCATGTCGCCGGGTCCCACCGTCAGCGTCGGCCCGCCCTCGAACTCGATGGTGGCCGACCCGCTGATGACGACGAACAACTCGTCGGCCTCCGTGTCGGTGACCACGCCGGGCGTGATCTGCCAGATGCCCCGGATCTGACGTCCGTCCTCCGACTCCCAGACCACCTTGCCGGTCACCTCGGGCGTGCCGGAGACGATCTGCCCGGGGTCGAGGGGCTCGGGTTCGAGCTCGGCGTCGGGGATGTGCAGTACGAAGCTGTGCGTCATGCGGCGACCCTAACCGGGGTGAGCGGGGCGGGGGCGTGGACAGGGTGTGGGGTGTCGGCGGCGCCGGGCGGACACTCCGTCGTCACCGCGGCCCCCCCCGACTGCGCTCGGCCGCCCTTGCGCTCAATACGGCGGACAAAATTGTTGACAATTATGTTTGGCTAGATTTACGTTCGACAGGCACTCACTCAGGGAGGGCACATGCCGAAGGAAGCCCGTCCGAGCACCGGAGAGCAGGCCAAGCAGCATGCGCTCGCGCAGCTGCGGCAGGCGATCCTGCACGGCGAGATGGCACCGGCACAGCGGCTGGTGGAGAACGAACTCGCCGAGCAGTTCGGTGTGACACGGGCCAGCATCCGCGCGGCACTCATCGATCTGGAGGCACAGGGACTGGTCGAGCGGATCCGCAACCGCGGCTCGCGGGTGCGGGTGGTGACCGTGGAGGAAGCGGTCGCCATCACCGAGTGCCGCATGGTCCTGGAGGGGCTGTGCGCGGCCAAGGCGGCCGTCGCGGCCGGCGACGAGCAGCTGACCCGACTGGCGGACCTCGGAGCGGCGATGACCAAGGCCGTGGCCGACGGCGAGCCGATGACGTACTCGGAGCTGAATCAGGAACTGCACGCCAGAATCCGGGAGTTCTCCGGCCAGCGCACGGCCGTGGAACTGCTGGAGCGGCTCAACGCACAACTGGTGCGCCACCGCTTCCAGTTGGCGCTCAGGCCGGGGCGTCCCCAGCACTCCCTGAACGAGCACCTGGCCATGATCGAGGCGATCCGGTCCAGGGACCCGCAGGCGGCCGAGGCGGCCGTCCGCGCCCACCTCACCAGCGTGATCGAGGCGCTGCGCGACTGAGTCGTACACGTCGCAGCGCGACGGCGCGTCAGGGGCGGGCGCACACCTGTCACCCAAGGAGAAGACCCGTAATGACGCACGCCGATGCGCCCCCGACCGCAGCACGCTCGACCCTCGTCATCACCGCTCATGCCGGCGACTTCGTGTGGCGGGCGGGCGGAGCCATCGCCCTGGCCGCCTCCCGCGGCGAGAAGATCACCATCGCCTGTCTGACCTTCGGCGAGCGCGGCGAGTCCGCCAAGGCCTGGCGCGAGGGCAGGAAGCTGGAGGAGATCAAGGCGATACGCCGGGGCGAGGCCGAGCGTGCCGCCGCCACCCTCGGCGCCGAGGTCCGCTTCTTCGACGCCGGCGACTATCCGCTGCTCGCCACCGCCGAGCTGACCGACCGGCTTGTCGCCGTCCACCGCGAGACGCAGCCCGACGTGGTGCTCACCCACCCGGCCGAGGACCCGTACAACGGCGACCACCCGGCCGCCAACCGCATGGCCCTCGAGGCCCGGATCCTCGCGCAGGCCATCGGCTACCCGGGGGACGGCGACATCATCGGCGCGCCGCCGGTCTTCTACTTCGAGCCGCACCAGCCCGAGATGAGTGGCTTTCGCCCCGAGGTCCTCCTCGACATCACCGAGGTGTGGGAGACCAAGCGCGCGGCGATGGAGTGCCTCGGCGCCCAGCAGCACCTGTGGGACTACTACACCGACCTCGCCGTCCGCCGCGGCGTCCAGCTCAGGCGCAACGCGGGACCCAACCTGGGCCTGGCCCACCGGACCATGGCCGAGGCCTACATGCGCCCCTTCCCGCAGATCGCGAAGGAGCTGGCATGAGCGGCGTGATCGTCACCGACCCGCCCAGGGCGGAGCGCAGGGACGTCGACGCGCTGGCCGGCTTCGGCGTGGCGACCGTGAGCGAGGCGATGGGCCGAACCGGCCTGCTGGGACCGGGGGTTCGACCCGTCCAGCAGGGCGTACGGGTCGCCGGCACGGCCGTCACTGTGCTGAGCTGGCCCGGCGACAACCTCATGATCCACGCCGCCGTGGAGCAGTGCGGCGAGGGCGACATCCTGGTCGTCACGACGACCTCCCCCTGCACGGACGGTTTGTTCGGAGAGCTGTTCGCGACCGCCCTCCAGCAGCGCGGCGTGCGTGGTGTCGTGCTCAACACGGGCATCCGTGACACCCAGGAGCTGCGGGACATGGGCTTCGCCGCCTGGTCCCGGGCGGTGTCCTCACAGGGCACGGTCAAGGCCACCGGCGGCTCCGTGAACGTGCCGATCGCCATCGACGGCCAGGTCGTCCGCCCGGGCGACGTGATCCTCGCCGACGACGACGGCGTCGTGGTCGTACCCCGCGAGCGCGCCGGGGAGACGGCGGTGCGGGCCGAGGCACGCGAGGCCAAGGAGGCCGCGACCCGCGCCGCCTTCCTGGGCGGCCAACTGGGCCTGGACCGCTATGGGTTGAGGGAGACGCTCGTACGGCTCGGCGTGACGTACAAGTCCCATGACGAGTACGTCCGTGGGGAGGCACAGCCGTGACCGGGCAGGTGGAGGTCCGCTGCATGCTGATGCGCGGCGGCACATCCAAGGGCGCCTACTTCCTGGCCACGGACCTGCCCGCCGACCCCGGCGCTCGCGACGAGCTGCTGTTGCGCATCATGGGCAGCCCCGACGAGCGGCAGATCGACGGCCTGGGCGGCGCGCACCCGCTCACGAGCAAGGTCGCCGTGGTGTCGCCGTCGTCGGCCCCGAGAGCCGATGTCGACTACCTCTTTCTCCAAGTGGCCGTCATCAAGCCCGAGGTGAGTGCCCGTCAGAACTGCGGGAACATCCTCGCGGGCATCGGGCCGTTCGCCGTCGAACGCGGTCTCGTCGCAGCGGGGGAGGAGCGGACCTCGGTACGCATCCGCATGGTCAACACCGGCGACTTCGCCACAGTGACCTTCCCGACTCCTGGTGGCCGCGTGGACTACACGGGGGATGCCGAGATCTCGGGCGTCCCCGGCACGGCAGCCCCCGTGGTGATCGAATTCCCGCCCGGTACACGGCAGTTGCTCCCCACCGGGAACGCCCGTGACGAGGTCGACGGCATCCCCGTGACCTGTGTGGACAACGGCATGCCGACCGTCCTCGTCCGGGCCGCCGCGCTCAAGGTCACCGGCTACGAGACGCCCAAGGAGCTGGAGGAGGACCTGGCTCTCGCCGCCCGCCTGAGGAAACTCCGCTCGGCGGCAGGCAAGTTGATGGGCCTCGGTGACGTCTCGGACGCCACCGTCCCCAAGGTCACGCTCCTCGCCCCGCCCCGCCACGGCGGCACGGTCACCACCCGCACCTTCATCCCGGTCCGCTGCCACACGTCGATCGGCGTGCTCGGCGCGGCCGGTGTCGCCGCCGGACTGCGCCTCGAAGGAGGCGTCGGCGCTGAGCTCGCGGAACTGTCTCCCGAGGGCGACCGGGTCCGCATCGAACACCCCACGGGCTTCCTGGACATCGAGAGCAGCCTCGGCACCGACTCGGCGGGCCTGCCCACGGCCCGCCGTACGGCCGTTGTCCGCACCGCCCGCAAGATCCTCGACGGCACCGTCCTCCCCCGGCCCGCCGAGCCGGCCCCACTCCCCGAACCCACCCCCGGAGGCCCCCGATGACCCCGCCGCTCGGCGACATCGCCCACATCGGCCACGCCCAGCTGTTCACCCCGGACCTGGACGCCAGCGTCGCCTTCTGCACCGACTACCTGGGCCTCACCGTCAGCGGGCAGGACGGCGACACCGTCTACCTGCGGACCTACGACGACTACGAGCACCACAGCCTGGTCCTCACCGCCCGCGAACAGCCGGGCCTCGGCCGGCTCGCCCTGCGCACCTCCAGCGAGGAGGCCCTGCACCGCCGTATCAAGGCGATCGAGGCGGCGGGCGGCTCCGGCAAGTGGGCCGAGGACGAGCCCGGCATCGGCAGGCTGTACCTGACCACCGACCCCGACGGCCACGAACACGCCCTCTACTGGGAGAGCGAGCACTACCGGGCACCGGCGGAGCTGAAGCCCGCGCTGAAGAACCAGCCGCAGGCCAAGCCCAACCGGGGCGTGGGCGTACGGCGGCTGGACCACGTCAACTTCCTGGCCGCCGACGTGCTCGCCAACGCCGAGTTCCAGGAACAGGTGCTGGGCGCCCGGCCCACCGAGCAGATCCGGCTCGACTCCGGGAAGGTCGCGGCCCGTTGGCTGACCTTCACCGACAAGTCGTACGACGTCGTCTACACCTCGGACTGGACCGGCTCCACCGGCCGGCTGCACCACATCGCCTTCGCGGCCGATACCCGCGAGGACATCCTGCGCGCCGCCGACCTCGCCGTCGACACCGGCGTGTTCATCGAGACGGGCCCGCACAAGCACGCCATCCAGCAGACGTTCTTCCTGTACGTCTACGAGCCCGGCGGCAACCGCATCGAGCTGTGCAACCCGCTCACGCGGCTGGTGCTGGCCCCGGACTGGCCGCTGATCACCTGGACCGAGGCCGAGCGGGCCAAGGGACAGGCGTGGGGCCTGAAGACGATCGAGTCCTTCCACACCCACGGGACGCCGCCGGTCGCCTGAGAAGGCGCTCCGCTCCGCGCCTGGCGCTTTCTTAAGCAACCCTGGATTGTCGCTGAGATTGTTGACAAAACTGTTGACTATCTCACTCTCCGCTCCTTAGCGTCTGGCGCACAACGCACGAGAGGAAAACAAGGATGTCCTCCTCCCCCTCCCCAGCCGCTCGCGTCGGCAGACTGGCCGTCCTCGCCGTCGGCCTGTGCTGGCTGGCCGTCCTCTTCGACGGCCTGGACATGTTCATCTACGGCTCGGTGCTGCCCCACATGCTGGAGCAGAAGGCCCTCGGCCTCACCCCGGACCAGGCCGGTGACCTGGGCAGTTACGCCACTTTCGGCATGCTGGTCGGGGCCCTGGCCGCGGGCACGGTCGCCGACCGGATCGGCCGCAAGAAGCTGATGGTCGCCTGCGTCGCGCTGTTCTCGCTGGCCTCCGGGCTGTGCGCGACGGCGGGCAGCGTCGGGGTGTTCGGCCTCGGCCGCACGCTCGCCGGCATCGGCCTGGGCGGTCTGCTGCCGACCGCGATCAGCATGGTCTCCGACTACGCCCCGCGCGGCCGCGGTGCTCTCACCATCGGCATGCTGATGACCGCCCACCACGCCGGCGGCATCCTCTCCGCCTATGTCGCCCTCTGGGTCGTCGAACCCCTGGGCTGGCGGGCCGCGTTCTGGTTCTGCGTGCTCCCCCTGCTGTTCGTGCCGGTCCTGGTCAGGTTCCTGCCGGAGTCGCTGAGCTTCCTGGTCGCCAAGGGCCGCAGCGAGGAGGCCGGCGACCTGGCCCGGCGCTACGAGGTCGCACTGCCGGCCGCTCCCGCCGCCCCCTCCGCCGACAATCAGGCCGCCGCAGGCCGCTTCAACTCCCTGGCCGGCCTGTTCCGCGGCGGTGAGTGGAGCCAGACCCTGCTGTACTGGTCGGCCTCCTTCGGCGGGCTCCTCCTCGTCTATGGCGTCGCCACCTGGCTGCCCACCCTGATGCGAGGTGAGGGCTACAACCTCGGCTCCGCACTGACCTTCGTGGTCCTGTTCAACCTCGGCGGCATCGTCGGCATGCTCGTCGCCGGCCGCGCCTCCGACCGGTTCGGCGCCCCGCGGATCTCGGCGATCTGGTTCGCGCTGACCGCCGCCGGTGTCTTCCTGCTCAGCGTGCACATGCCGCTGGCGCTCACCTTCGGGGTGGTGTTCCTCACCGGAGTGTTCCTGAACAGCGCGCAGACCATGATCTACGCGACCGTCTCGATCCGCTCCCGCCCCGAGAACCGCGCCACCGCCGTCGGCTGGACCTCCGGCATGGGCCGCTTCGGCGCCGTCTTCGGGCCATGGCTGGGCGGCCAGTTGCTCGCCGCGAACAAGGGCGACTGGGGTTTCACCGCGTTCGCCCTGGCCGGCCTGTCGTCCATGGCCTTCATCGGGATCGCCGCACTGCGCGGCTCGAAACGGACCACTGGGAGTGACAGCGAGCAGAAACTCGTAGGAGCACACTGACCGCCCGTCATATGTACTGACGAACCATATGTACAGATGAGCCGAACTGGGTTATACGACGGTCTCGCGTATTGTTGCGTCATATGCCCGTAGTGATGGAGGGCACCTCTCGGTGCGCCCGGGGCTGTTGAGTTGTTCGGTAAAGGGGGAGCAGGGACGTGACGGCACTTCTCGCGCTGGCAGCCGTCGTCGCGTTCATGGCCAAGGCGGGCCTGCCGTGGTGGGTGGTCGTGGCCGTGGCCCTGCTGATGTCGGGGTTCGGCATGGGGAGGTCCGGGGGCCCGGGGCGAGGGTCCCGGACCACCCCGACATCCGGCCCGGCGGCTCAGCCCATCTGGCCCTCGGCCGACCGGAGTTCGGTTGTCGTGCCGGTGGTCCCGGTGAACGTGCGCGTCCCGTCCCCGGACGCGTACCGCGTGCCGGTGGCGAGCGCCGGGACCCGCGCGGGCGCGGAGAGGCAACCAGTGGTCGCCAACGGGCAGAGCGGGCTGGGCTCTTAAGCCCGCGCCCCGCCGCCCCGCGGTTCCGTCAGACCTCGACGGCCTCCCGGATCCGCCGCGTGATGATCGTGTAAACGTCCCGCGCCTTCTGGTCGTCGGTCCCGTCGTACCCGTGATCGGCGCCGCGCACCTCATGGTGGTCGACCAGCGCACCGACGCCCCGGAGCCGCTCCGCGTAACGCACGCCCTCGGCCCGGAGCAGGTCGTGTTCGGCGGTGATCACCAGCGCGGGCGCGATGCCTTTCAGATCCGCGGTGTCCGAAGGGTGCGCCGGGGACACGAGGGGATCGAGGCGCCGCCGGACATCCGGGACGTACGACGTGTCGAAGACGTCGCCCATCCAGGGCCGCAGCATCGGCTCGGCGATTGCGGCGCGCTTGTTCCGGACGCCCGTCGCCAGGTCGAGCGGCGGATAGTGCAGCACCTGGAGCGCGATCGACGGCCCGCCCTCCTCGAAGGCCTGCCGCGCCACGGCCGCCGCGAGCCCGCCGCCGGCGCTCTGCCCGCCCACGGTGAGCCGTCCGCCGTCCCACCCCTCCTCGGTGCCGTGCGCCGCGACCCACCGAACGATCTCGTAGGCCTGCCGGGGCGGCGCCGGGAACGGATGCTGCGGCGCGACGACATAGTCCACGTTGATCACGACCGCCCCCGCCTCGGCGGCGAGGAACCGGCACAGCGGATCGTCCAGCTCGGTCAGTGTCATGACGTAGCCGCCACCGTGGAAGTTGACGTGCACGGGCGGGGCCGGCTCGTCATGGGCGGGCAGATATACCGTGGCCCGGGCGGGAGCGATCGATGTGGGGATCGTCAACTCCCGTATCCTGCGCGGACATTCGGGGAAGCGGGCGTGCGAGGCGGCGGCCGAGCCCCGGCCGCTGGAACGCCGGTCCGCCATGACGGTCACCCGCTGCATGACCTTGGCGACGAGGCCGGCCACCGCAGGCCGGGTCAGGAGGGACATATGGCTTCCGTTCGGTCGCGGCCCGTGGGCCTGCCCCGCAGTGGACCGGCCCTCCTTGAGTTAGGCAATTATAGATGGCGGCAATAATTGGTCAAGAGGTCGGACCGGCTGGGCGGGGCAGCCCATGAGGTAGGGTTGACCTGCATGATCACGCGGTTCGCCGCGGGGCAGGCATCGGGACGTGGCGCAGCTTGGTAGCGCACTTGACTGGGGGTCAAGGGGTCGCAGGTTCAAATCCTGTCGTCCCGACTGGAGACAGTCACAGGTCAGGGCCGGTTTCGGAGGCATCCGAAACCGGCCCTGACCATTTCGCGAGCGCGGTGCGCCCAGCACAATCCTGCGCAGGACGTGGAGTTGGACTCCGGCGTCGGCGAACCAGGTGGGCGCACTTCCTGGGGGTGTTTCACCGGGACTGTTGCGGACGGCGTGCGGCGGTGGACCCGCGGGGGCCAAGGGGGCGGCGTGCGACCGACAGTGGGCAGTGGGCAGTGGGGCCGCGATCCGCGGAGTCGGCTCGGTCCGCCCGACCTGGCCGGCTCGGTCTGTCCAGGCATTGCTCGGCTCGGTCATCCCGGCCCAGTTGGGGCCTGCCTCGGCCGTCTTGGTCTTGGCTTGATCTAGCCTGGCGCGACCTGGCATGGCTCGTCCGACGCTCGGTCCGGCCCGGACCCGGGCTCGGCTTGGTCCAGGCAGCTTCGGTGCGGCCCAGCTGGGGGCTGCCTCAGTTGCCTTGGTCCGGCTTGGCTCGATCTCGCCTGGTCCGACCGGGGTATGGCTCGTTCCGGCTCGGTCCGGCCCGGACCCGGGCTTGCCTCAGTTCAGGCAGCCTCGGTTCAGAATAGCTAGGGCCCTCGGCCGCCTTGGTCCGGCTGGCTCGATCCAGCCTGGTTTGACCCCGGGCTTGGCTCGGCCAACCTCGGCCCAGCCCAGCCCAGCCCAGCCCAGCCCAGCCCAGCCCAGCCGGCCCAGGGCCCGCCGCACTGCGGCACCCCCGTGCGGCCGCCGCCGTCGAGGCCCAGCCCCACCGCCCCTTCAGCGAGCCACCAACAGCCCCCGCCCCCGCAGCACCCGCCGCTCCAGCGGGCTGAAGATCAGCAGGTCGATGGCGATTCCGACGAGGAGGATCAGGAAGATGGCCAGGAACACCTGAGGCATGCTGCTGTTGTTGCGGCCGTTCTCCAGCAACTGGCCGAGGCCGACTCCGAGATCGGGGGAGGAGGCGATGATTTCGGCGGCCATCAGTGACCGCCAGGAGAACGCCCAGCCCTGCTTCAGGCCGGCGAGATAGCCCGGGAGCGCCCCCGGCATCACGATGTGCCAGGCCTCGCGCAGCCCGGTCGCGCCCAGGGTCCTTCCGGCGCGCAGGAACAGCGGGGGGATCTGGTCGATGCCCGCGACGAGGCCGTTGGCGATGGACGGGACCGCGCCGAGCAGGATCACGGCGTACATCATCGAGTTGTTGAGGCCCAGCCAGAGCACGGCCGGCGGCACCCAGGCCACCGACGGCAGCGACTGAAGGCCCGACAGGATGGGGCCGATGGCCGCCCGGACGAACCTCACCCGGGCGACCAGCAGACCGAGCGGCGTACCGATGGCGAGAGCGAGGAGGAATCCGATGAGGCCGCGAGAGACGGATGTCCAGATGTAGTCGAGCAACGTGCCCTGGAGCCAGGCCTCGCGGACCTCGCCCCACACGTCGGACGGCGAGGCCAGCTTGTAGTCGGGGGCGACCTCGGCCCACACCAGCAACTGCCAGACCACCAGCACCAATGCGACAGCGGTGACGGGCGGCAGCACCTTGCGGACCAGGGTCTCGCGCAACGGCGTACGGTCCACCCGCACCGCATCCAGCGCGTCGAGACCGGCCTCAAGTCCCGCCAGATCACTGGGATCCTGCGGCGCCCCGGCGGTCTCGGGGCCGTCCTTGGTGACGTCGACCTTGATGTCGACGCGGTTGTCAGTGCCGGCCATGGCGGCGGATCTCCCCACGCAGTTCTTCGGTGATCTCGACGGACAGCTCGGCGACCGCCGTGTCCTCGATGCGTCGCGGGTGCGGGATGTCGACCGTCCACTCCCGCGCGATCCGGCCGGGCCGCGAGGACAGCAGCACCACACGCTGGGCCAGGCGGACCGCCTCGCGCACGTTGTGCGTGACGAACAGGACGGACACGCCCGTCTCGCGCCAGATGCGGGTGAGCTCGTCGTGCAGGACGTCACGGGTGATGGCGTCGAGTGCGGCGAACGGCTCGTCCATCAGCAGCAGCCGGCTGTCCTGGGCCAGCGCCCGGGCCAGGGCAACCCGCTGCCGCATCCCGCCCGACAGCTCGTGCACCCGCTTGCCGTACGCGCCCTTCAACCGGACGAGTTCGAGCAGCCGCTCCGCCTCGGGGCGGCGTTCCGCCTTGGCGACCCCGCGCAGCTTGAGCGCGAGCTCGATGTTCTTGCCGGCGGTCAGCCAGGGGAACAGCGCGTGTTCCTGGAACATCAGGGCGGGCCGGCCGTCCGTGCCGATCGAACCGGCGGACGGCCGATCCAGCCCCGCGACCAGGTTCAGCAGCGTCGACTTGCCGCAGCCGGAAGCCCCCAGGAGGGTGACGAACTCGCCGGGCGCGACATCGAGGGTGATGTCGTCGAGGACGAGTTGCTGCCCGGCGGGGCCGGCGAAGGACTTCGAGATATGCTCGACACGGGCGGCATACGTCACCGCCGCGGCGTCCTCGGCGACCTTCGCGGTCGTGGCCGTCAGGGTGGCCATGGTCGTCACCTCCTGGGAACTGGGCGGACGCGGTGGTTACTTGGCGCCGAGACCGGCGTCGTCGACCTCGTCCTTGCCGTCGGCCTTGAGGACCTTGTTGAGCGGCGTGAGGTCGTAGATGCCCTTCAGGTCGGGCTCCTCCAGCAGGCCGGCCTTCACCGCGTGCTCCGCCTCGCTGTCGAGGGTCGCGGCCAGCGGGTCGTCGAGGAAGGTGATCGACTTCCACGCCGGGTCGATGACCTCGGCGGGCAGGGCCTTGCCGGAGAGCTCCTCCAGGGCCTTGTTCGCGGAGGCCTTGGCCTTGTCCGGGTTGGCGTTGATCCACTCGTTGGTCTTCACCGAACCGCGCAGCAAGGCCTCGACGACGTCCGGGTGCTCCTTGAGGAACTCCTGCCGCACGATGATGTTCGTGATCACGAACTTCTTGTCCGGCCACAGGTCGGCCTCGTCGAGCAGCACCTTGCCGCCCTCGGCGACCAGCTTGGACGCGGTCGGCTCCGGCACCCACGCGCCGTCGATCGAGCCGGACTTGTAGGCGTCAGGCGTGATCTTGTTGTCGGTGCGGACGACCGAGACGTCACCCTTGCCGCTCTCCGCGTCGACCTTCCAGCCCTGCTCGGAGATCCAGTTGAGCAGCGCCACGTCCTGCGTGTTGCCGAGCTGCGGCGTGGCGATCTTCTTGCCCTTGACGTCCTTGAGGGACTTGATCTTCTCCGGGTTGACGACGAGCTTCACCCCGCCGGAGGCCGAGCCGGAGATGATCCGCAGGTTCTTCCCGGCCGCCTTGGTGTAGCCGTTGATCGCGGGGGACGGGCCGATCCAGCCGATGTCGATGGAGCCGGAGTTCAGCGCCTCGATCTCCGAAGGCCCGGCGTTGAACGTCGAGGGCTTGATCGTGGTGCCGCCGAGCTCCTTCTGGAACAGGCCCTCCTGGACGCCCACCAGCGCGGTGGCGTGCGTGAGGTTGGGGAAGTAGCCGATCTTCACCTCGTCGACGGAGAGCTTCTTGGCGTCCGCCGCGACCTCGGCCTGCTTGCCGTCGTCGGTGGAGTCGGCGCCGTAGCCGCAGGCGGTCAGCAGCAGAGGGAGCGCCGCTATGGCGGCGAAGGTGCGCAGGGTGGTGAGCGGTCTTGCGGCAGACACGGAGGTGTCCTCTCGGAATGAGTGACAGGGGAGTGCGGGAGTACGTCGGAGAACGGCGGCGCTTGCGCGGAGCACGGGCACGCTCCGCGAACGGCTTCAGACGAGCCGACAGATGGCGCTGGACGTACGCGCGAAATCGATGTGGCGACGCGAGGTCAGAAGGGGCCGGACGAGGCTTGCGTGAACGCGCACAGTCATGGCCACCCCCACTCCACCGATTCCTAGTTTTCCTACCTGGTTGATGGGGATCGTGGCAGAAGGTGGCGCTCACCCCAAGAGGGATTTCACATAGTGGACCTTGCCATCTCTCCCTTTGGGAACTGCGAGCTCAGGGGCGCACAGCAGCGCACGCGCCACCGCGTCGTTCTGGCGGAAGGCGGGGGCGTTCGTGCGCGGGCGGGCGAACGCGGCGACGGCCCGGCTGTTGGTGGGGGCGCCGAGGGCGATACGGCGTGGGTGCGTGCGGCCGAGGGACGGGTCGAGGACGTGGCCGTCCGCGGCGGAGACGGCCAGCAGGCCGGACTGGTGGGTGTGCGTGGGGTCGGCGATGACCTCCTCGGTGAGGGCGCCCGCCCGGTGCAGGTCACGCAGGAGGGGGTACTCGGTGCGGTCGAGGGAGGCGCGGGGCAGATACGCCTCGATCAGGGCGGTCGCGTGGAGCGTGTACCCGGGGACGGTGGCGCCGGCCGCGGTGAAGGTGCCGGTCGCCTCGTCGGTGCCGATCCGGATGCCGGCGCCCAGGAAGCGGACGACCCCGGCCCGGGACAGCGCGAGCAGCTGGCGCAGCCGGAAGCCGGGCGGCCCGGAGGCCAGGAAGCTGAAGAACCCGTGCCACCAGCCGTCGAGCTGCTCGGCGACGGACCGAGCGGTCAGCCGTCCGCCGGCCAGCAGGCGGGGCAGCTGCTCGTAGATGGAGAGCAGCGCGAGGAACGCCCAGAGGTCGGCACTGAACTCCGGGTCCTCACGGCGGGCGACGTCCCGGGCGATCCGCTCCCGCAAGTGCGCCTGGACGGCGTCCGGCGCGGGGAAGGCGAGACCGTCCAGGGGGTGGTCAAGTGTCTCGAAGTCCAGCTGGTCCGCCGGGTCGGGTACGGCCGCGGCGACGAGGTCGGCCATGTCGTCGGCGTACCAGTCCAGACGGTCGTAGGCGGCGACGAAGTCCGGCCAGGGGACGGCGGTGCGCTCCGGGTGAGCGTGGAAGAGCTCGTGGTAGTGGCCGAAGCCGATCTCCTTGGCCATCAGCGGCCACACATCGCGCCGCAGATCCAGCGGGCGCCCCTCGGCGAGCAGCGCGTCGACCGCTTCGGGACCGAAGTGCCGGGGCATCGGTGGCCTGGGTCCCTGGAGCTGGTAGCGGGTCTTGGAGTGGTACGGCACTCCCCGCCGCGATCCGACGTGGAGTACGGGCTCGCGGCCCGACGGCAGGTAGGTCAGGCTGCCGTCGGTCTCGGTGCGGTACGTGCCGCCGCGGCCCTCGGTGAGCAGGGCCATCAGGTCGATGAAGGCGAGCCCGAAGCCACGCAGGACGACGTGCTCGCCGGGCCGCAGTGCGGACAGGTCGGCGTCGGCGGAGAACTCGGGCGGCAGGTGGAAGCGGCCGTGGCGGCGGGCGAAGGCGGCGTGGGCGCGGTGTTCCGCGGCGGGGGTGGAGCCGATGTGTCCCTGGGCCAGGACCACCAGGTCGGCGGCGAGGGGTGTGGCGCGGTCGGCCAGGTGCACGTGCTGCGGGCCGTCCGGGGGACGGGTGACCGCGGTCGCGGTCGTGCGGTGCCACTCGACCGTGACGGTGGGCGGCAGCTGGGCCAGCGCCCTGCGGAACGCCAGAAGCACGTCGGTCGCGTCGCCGGCGAGCGGCCGTACGGTGATCGCGCCCCGCCGCGAGCGCAGCGAATGGGGGTCCCCCGGCCGAAAGCTGGGGAGGGTCCCCGATGACACTGAAGTCGGGCAGCACGGTCGCCCCCAGTCCCTCGGCGACCATCAGGTTGCCCATCTCGGCGCCGTCGGTGGAGTAGGAGAAGGACACCACCAGCGGTTCGGCGAGCAGGCTGTCCGCGTCCACCGCCTCCAGGGCGGCCGGCGGACTGTCCGGACGCACGCACACCACCGGCCGGCCGCGCAGCGGTTCAGTGGGCTCGGGGTAGTTCACCAGCCCCAGACCGAACGCACCCTCCAGCAGCCCACGCTGGATCTCGGGCTGCTGCGCGCCGACCAGTTCGACCCGGGTGGCCGGGTGCGAGGCCCGGAACTCCCGCACCGTCGGATTGACCAGCGAGACGGTGGCCGTGTCGACGGTGCCGAGCCGGACCATCCGGCTGATGCGGTGCTGGTCGCCAGCCGCGCCGCGCAGCCGGTCGACCGCGGCCTGCACGCTCATGACCCGGGCCGCGCGCCGCGTTCAAGGGAAACCCCGTCACAACCTCGTGAATACCGACTCTCAGAATGTGGAATCCCAACCGGGCATTCTTGACCTGCCTGAGTACCCGCTGCTTTGATCGATGGCATGAAGCGACAGGACCTCACGCGGCGACGCCATGTCGACCTCGCGCGTGTCTCCAGCTCCTGCTGTCGCTGTCGGGTCTGAGCGCACCGAGGGAATCCCCTCGCACTCGCGCCGCTCTCTTCGCGCATTTCACTGCCGGCCGATTTCCGCGGTGATTTCGGCTTTCCCCGGGACGGCGATTCCGCACGCCTGAATCCCGATCACTGAACACGTTTCCCTGCCACGCACGCGCCCATTTCGCGTGCGCAGTCATGCCAGGAGTTCCCCATGCCCGTATGGCCCGGATCCGACCCCCTGCGCTTCGCCTACTGGGTGCCGAACGTCAGCGGCGGCCTGGTCACCAGCACCATCGAGCAGCGCACCGACTGGGGCTACGACTACAACCGCGAGCTCGCCGTCCTCGCCGAGAACAACGGCTTCGACTACGCCCTCAGCCAGGTCCGCTACATGGCCGGCTACGGCGCCGAGTTCCAGCACGAGTCGACCAGCTTCAGCCTCGCCCTGCTCCTCGCCACCCAGCGCCTGAAGGTCATCGCCGCCGTACACCCCGGTCTGTGGAACCCCGGCGTCCTCGCCAAACTCGGTGCCACCGCCGACCACCTGTCGAACGGCCGCTTCGCCGTCAACGTCGTCAGCGGCTGGTTCAAGGGCGAGTTCACCGCCCTCGGCGAACCCTGGCTGGAGCACGACGAGCGCTACCGGCGCGCCGAGGAGTTCATCAGCGCGCTGCGCAGGATCTGGACCGAGGACCACGCCGAACTCGCCGGGGACTTCTACCGGGTACGCGACTTCACCCTCAAGCCCAAGCCGCTCAACACCCCCGAGCGGCCGCACCCGGAGATCTTCCAGGGCGGCAATTCCACCGCCGCCCGCGCCATGGCCGGCCGTGTCTCCGACTGGTACTTCAGCAACGGCAAGGACTTCGACGGCGTCACCGAGCAGATCAACGACGTCCGCGCCTCCGCCGCCCGAGCGGGCCGCAGCGCACCGAAGTTCGGGCTCAACGGCTTCCTCATCGCCCGCGACACCGAGGCCGAGGCCCGCGAGACGCTCCGCGAGATCGTCGCCAAGGCCAACACCGAGGCCGTCCACGGCTTCCGCGACGCCGTCCAGCAGGCCGGTCCGTCCACCGCCGACGGCAAGGGCATGTGGCAGGACTCCAGCTTCGAGGACCTGGTCCAGTACAACGACGGCTTCCGCACGGGTCTGATCGGCACGCCCGAGCAGATCGCCGAGCGGATCGTCGCCTACAAGCGGCTCGGCGTCGACCTCTTCCTCCTCGGCTTCCTGCACTACCTGGAAGAGGTCGAGTACTTCGGCAAGCGGGTGTTGCCCCTCGTCCGCGAACTGGAGGCCCAGGAGGCCGAGTCGGAGCCCGTCGCCGCCGCCCACGCCTGACCGCCACCCGCATCCGCGCCCCCACCCGAGACGAAAAGGTTCCCATGAGCACCGCCGCACCGGCCGACTGGAAGACCGCCCCCGCCCCGAAGGACACCGAGGGCTGGCTCGCCCGTGCCGCCGAGGTCGCCGCAGTCCTCGCCACCGACGCCGCCGCCCGCGACAAGGCCGCCGCCACCCCGTACGCCGAGGTCCAGCTGCTGAAGGACGCCGGCCTGGTCACCCTCCTCGGCCCCGTCGAGCACGGCGGCGCGGGCCAGGACTGGCCCACCGCCTACCGCGTCGTCCGCGAGGTCGCCAAGGCGGACGGCTCCATCGGCCAGCTGCTCGGCTACCACTACCTGTGGAACTGGGCCGCCCGCCTGGTCGCCACCCGCGAACAGTGGGAGCACGTGGCGGCCGAGGCCGCCCGCAACCAGTGGTTCTTCGGAGGCGCGGTCAACCCGCGCGACGAGGACGTGGTGGTGAAGGACGAGGGCGACACCCTCACCTTCAGCGGCCGCAAGTCCTTCTCCACCGGCAGCAAGGTCTCCGACGTCACCGTGCTCGAAGGCGTCCTGGAGGGCACCGACGACCACGTGTTCGCCATCGTCCCGTCCGACAGCGAGGGCCTGACCTTCCACGACGACTGGGACAACATCGGCCAGCGCCTCACCGAGAGCGGCGGCGTCACTCTCGACGCCGTACGCGTCCCCTGGTCGGCCGCCGCGGGCTATGCGGGCAAGACGTTCCGGCCGCGCGTCTACAACACCCTGAACGTGCCGACCATCCAGCTCGTCTTCGTCAGCTTCTACCTCGGCATCGCCGCAGGCGCCCTGGAGACCGCCGCCGGCTACACCCGGACCAAGTCCCGCGCCTGGCTGCACGGCGGCCACGAGCACGCCGTCGACGAGCCGTACGTCATCGACACCTATGGCGACCTCACCGCCAAGCTGTGGGCCGCCGAAGCGCTGACCGACGCCGTGGCTGCCGAGGGGCAGAAGCTGCACGACGACCCCGACGCGGTCACCGAACAGGCCCGCGGCGGGTTCGAGGTGCGGGTGGCCGCGGTGAAGGCCCGCGCCACCGATGTGGCCCTGGAGGTCACCAACCGCATCTTCGAGGTGACCGGCGCCCGCGCCACCGCCTCCGCCGAGGGCCTGGACCGCTTCTGGCGCAACGTCCGCACTCACACCCTCCACGATCCCGTCGCCTACAAGCGCCGCGAGATCGGCCGCCACGTCCTCACCGGCGAACTGCCGCAGCCCACCTGGTACTCCTGAAAGGTCCTCCCATGGCCACCATCCTCTCCGTCTCCGGCAGCCCCTCCGCCGCCTCCCGCACCGCGCGCCTGCTGCGTCACCTGGACGACCGGCTGATCGCCCAGGGCCACGACGTGATCCCGCTCGACGTCCGCGCGCTCCCGCCGGAGGCCCTGCTGCACGCCCAGTTCCGGCACCCGGCGATCGTCGAGGCCACCGCCCTCTTCGAGCAGGCGGACGGCATCGTGATCGGCACTCCCGTCTACAAGGCCGCCTACTCCGGCCTGCTGAAGTCGCTGCTCGACCTGCTCCCGCAGTACGCGCTGGCGGGCAAGACGGTCCTGCCGCTGGCCACCGGCGGCACCACCGCCCACGTCCTGGCCATCGACTACGCCCTGCGCCCGGTCCTGAACTCCATGGGCCCCGCTCACATCACGCCGGGCTGGTTCACGCTCGACAAGGAGATCACCGTCGCCGACGACGGCACCCTGACCGTCGCGCCCGGCGCCGCCGAGGCCCTGGCCCAGGTCACCGACCAGTTCTCGCTCGCCCTCGGTGGCCGTCCGACGGTCCTGGCGGCCACCGGATGACCGCGGCGACCGTGGTCGCCGGCGACGCCGAGGCCCTCGGCGTCGCCGCCGAATTGGCCGCGGACTTCCGCAAGGACGCCGCCGAGCGGGACGCGCGGCGCCGGCTTCCGCACCCGGAACTGGAGCGGCTGTCCGCCTCCGGGCTGCTGGGTGTGACGGTGCCCGCGGAGTTCGGCGGCGCGGACGTCCGTACGGAGACCCTCGCCGAGATCTTCCGGCTGGTGGCCTCGGCCGACGCCAGCCTCGCCCAGATCCCGCAGAGCCACTTCGTGTACGTGGGCGTGCTGCGCCGGCAGGGGACGCGGGAGCAGCAGGAGTTCCTCTTCGGCGAGGTACTGGCGGGAAAGCGGTTCGGCAACGCCCAGTCCGAGGCGGGCACCAGCCACGTCCAGGACATCCGTACCCGGCTCAGGCGCCGCCCGGACGGTTCGTACGTCCTCGACGGCGTCAAGCACTACTCGACCGGCGCCCTGTTCGCCGACTGGATCCCCGTCCTCGCCCGCGCCGACGACGACAACCTGCACGTGGCGTACGTGCCGCGGGACGCACCCGGCCTCACGGTCGTGGACGACTGGGACGGCATGGGCCAGCGCACCACCGCCAGCGGCACCGTCCGCCTGGATTCGGTGCCCGTGCCCGCCGCCCACGTGGTGCCGCACCACCTCACCTTCCGGGGGCCCCAACTCCACGGGGCAGTGGCCCAGTTGCTGCACGCTGCCATCGATGCGGGGATCGCCTCCGGAGCGCTGGCCGAGGCCGTGGAGTTCGTCCGCACGAAGAGCCGCCCCTGGTTCGAGAGCGTCGACGAAGGCCACGCCACCGCAGCCGACGACCCGCTGCTGATCCAGCGCTTCGGCGAACTGGCGATCCGGGTGCGGGCCGCCGACGCGCTGCTCGTCACCGCGGCACGCTCCGTGGACGCCGCCCGCGCCGACCTGACCGACGACTCGGCAGCCGAGGCCTCCATCGCCGTGGCAGCCGCCAAGGTGACGGCGGCGGAGGCGGCCCTGGAGGTCGGCAGTGCCCTCTTCGAGGTGGCCGGCACCCGCTCCGCCCTCGACTCCCTTGGCCTGCACCGCCACTGGCGCGACGCCCGCACCCACACCCTGCACGATCCGGCCCGCTGGAAGGTCCAGTACATCGGCCGCTACGTGCTGAACGGCACCAGGCCGCCCCGGCACGGCCTGCTCTGACGGCCGTTCCCCTCAACCGCCTCCCCGATCGGAGCCCCGCGTGTCCCTGACCTTCCACTGGTTCCTGCCCACCAACGGCGACAGCCGCCACGTCGTCGGCGGCGGCCACGGCACCCCCGCGACGGCATCCGGCCGGGACCGGCCGCCGACGGTCGCCTACCTCAGCCAGATCGCCCGCGCGGCAGAGGATCTGGGCTTCGTCGGCGCGCTCACCCCCACCGGCGCCTGGTGCGAGGACGCCTGGCTCACCACCGCCATGGTCAGCCGGCACACTGAGCGCCTGAAGTTCCTGGTCGCGTTCCGGCCCGGCTTCGTCTCGCCGACCCTCGCGGCGCAGATGGCGGCCACCTTCCAGCGCCAGTCCGGCGGACGGCTCCTGCTGAACGTCGTCACGGGCGGCGAGACCCACGAGCAGCGCGCCTACGGCGACTTCCTCGACAAGGACGACCGGTACCGCCGTACCGGTGAATTCCTGCAGATCGTGCGGGAGTTGTGGGAGGGCAAGACCGTCGACCTGGTCGGCGAGCACCTCCAGGTCGAGGACGCGAGGCTGGCCCGGGTGCCCGACCCGGTCCCCGAGGTGTACTTCGGCGGCTCCTCACCGATCGCCGGGGAGATCGCCGCCCGGCACGTCGACGTCTACCTCACCTGGGGAGAGCCGCCGGCCGCCGTCGCCGAGAAGATCGCCTGGATCCGGGCGCTGGCCGAGAAGGAGGGCCGCGGCGTCCGCTTCGGCATCCGTCTGCACGTCATCACCCGGGACACCGCCGGGCAGGCGTGGGCGGAGGCCGGGCGGCTGCTGGCCGGATTCGACACGGAGACCGTGCGGGCCGTACAGGCCGGCCTCGCCCGCAGCGAGTCCGAGGGACAGCGGCGCATGCTCGCCCTGCACGGCGGCGGCAGTGACGACCTGGAGATCTACCCGAACCTGTGGGCCGGTATCGGGCTGGTGCGTGGCGGGGCGGGCACCGCGCTCGTCGGCAGTCACGACGAGGTCGCCGAGCGGATCGCCGAGTACCACCGGCTGGGCATCGACGAGTTCGTGCTCTCCGGCTATCCGCACCTGGAGGAGGCGTACTCGTTCGGCGAGGGCGTGTTGCCGCGACTGGAGGCGCAAGGGCTGTGGAGCCACCCGTTCCGCAGCGCGACGGCACCTCGCCCCGAGGCTCAGATCCCCTTCGCTGAGCGGTAATCGGCCACGAGGGGCATATATTCCCTAGATTTCCTATCGAATTACTAGGGAAGTGTTGACCCTGGTCGGTGGAGCGAGTGAGGATGACGCTGACCCGGTCGGCCGGGCAGCCAGACACCGCGTTCTCTTCGGCCATGAAGGAAGTCCGCCATGACAACCGAAACAGGAACGAGGTGTGTCGACTGGCTGCACACGGCCCGTGAGCTGGCGGACGACCTCGCCACGGACGCGGTCGAGCGCGAGCAGGCCGGCAAGCCACCCCTCGACGAGGTCGCCCGGCTGCGCGAATCGGGCATGCTCACGCTGCTCGTACCGGCCGAACGCGGCGGAGGCGGCGCGGACTGGCGCACCGCCTACACCGTCGTCCGGACCATCGCCGCTGCCGACGGGGCCATCGGCCACCTGTTGGGCAGCCACTACTTCCTGTCCTTCTGCGTCCGGTTCTTCGCCGGCCCCGACCGCGCCGCGCGGATCGAGCGGGCCTTCACGGCGGGGGAGTGGTACTGGGGCGGCGGTATCGCCTCGCAGGAACCGCCGCTCATGCTGACCCCCACGGCCAACGGCTATCTGCTGGACGGCCATCAGCGGTACGGCTCCGGAGTCGGGGTCGCCGACCGGCTGGTGGTCCGCGCCGCCGTGCCCGGCATCGGCGAGCCCCTCGCCGTCCTGGTCGACCCCGCGCACCCGGGCCTCGTGAGCGGCAGCGGCGGCGACACCTTCGGCCGGCGGCTGGCAGCCGCCGGCGATGTCGGGTTCGACGCCGTGCCGGTCGTGGCCGACGACGTGCTCGGCTCCCTCTCCTCCGACGAGGGCGCTCTGTCACCCTTCGCCGGCCTCGCCGCACCGACCGCACGGCTGGTCTCCGCCCACTTCTGCCTCGGCGTCGCCGAGGGGCTGCTCGGCGAAGTCCGCGAGCACGGACGGGCGGTGCGGTCCCCCTGGCAGCCGTTCTCCCCGCAACCCTGGCCGGGGCACCCGCCACAGGACCCGTACGTGCTGACGGCCTTCGGTGAGCTCGCCGTTGGCGCACGTGCCGCCTCGGCCCTCGCGGACCAGGCGGTGGACGCCCTGAACCGCGGTCTGGCGCGGGGCGAGGACCTCGACGACGAGGAGTGCGCGGAGATCGCCGTCCTCGCGAGCGCTGCCGAGGCCGCCGCCTCCCGGGCCGCGCAGGAGATCACCGCCCGGGCCCTGGACGCCGTCGGCGCGCCCGCCGCCTTCGCCCGGCACGGCCTGGACCGCTTCTGGCGCGACACCCGCACGCACACCCTGCGTGAGCCGATCGCCCACAGACTGCGCGAGGTCGGGGACTACTTCCTCAACGGGGCGCACCCGCCGTTCAGCCTTCCCGCCTGACCCGACGGGTCGGCCGGTGGGGACGAGCGCGGCAGTGATGGATAATCTCAGCATGCGGATCTCGGCGAGGGCGGACTATGCGGTGCGGGCGGCGTTGGAGCTGGCCGCGGCCGGTGACGACACCTCGCTCAAGGCCGAAGCGATCGCGGCGGCCCAGGGCATCCCGCACAAGTTCCTGGAGGGCATCCTCGGGGACCTGCGTCGCGGCGGACTCGTGGTCAGTCAGCGCGGCGGCAAAGGCGGCTACCGGCTCGCCCGTCCGGCCGACTCGATCCCCATCGCGGACGTGATCCGCGTGGCCGACGGCCCCCTGGTCTCGGTGCGCGGCGTACGCCCGCCGGACCTCTCCTACATCGGCCCCGCGGAGTCCCTGCTGCCGCTGTGGATCGCCGTACGCGCGAACGTCCGCAAGATCCTCGGCGAGGTCACTCTGGCCCACGTGGCAGCGGCCAAGCTGCCTGACGACGTCCTGAGCCTCGCGGACGACCCCGATGCCTGGACGAACCCCTGACCGGCGTCCCACAGCTCGTCGGCGGCGCTCGCATCAGTCAGCCGGCTTCTCCCACACCGACACATGCTTGCCGCTCTCGCTCGTGAACGGCTCGCGCGTCCAGTTCTCCCACCGGTCGCGCAGCCGCAGACCGGCGAGCCGGGCCATCAGGTCCAGCTCGGCCGGCCAGACGTACCGGAACGGGATGGACCAGTGCTCGGCACGGCCGTCCACGATGGTGACGTAGTTGGAGCTCATCGCCTGAGTGGCGACGTCGTAGGTGTCGAACGCCCACTGGGTGTCGCTGATGTGGAACGGTACGGCGCTCTGCCCGGGCGGCAGCCTGCGCAGAGCGGGCATGCCCACCTCCACCACGAAGCAGCCACCGGGCCGCAGATGGGCGGCGGCGTTGCGGAAGCAGTCGACCTGGGCGTCCTGGGTCGTCAGATTGCCGATCGTGTTGAACACGAGGTAGGCGAGCGCGAACTCGCCCGCCACCCGCGTCGTCGCGAAGTCCCCGATCGTCACCTCGACGGCGTCACCGCCGGGCTTCGCACGCAGCCGGTCCACCATGGCGCGGGACAGGTCGATGCCGTGCACCGGGACCCCGCGGCCGGCGAGCGGCAGCGCGATCCGGCCGGTGCCGATGCCGAGTTCGAGCGCCGGGCCGTCGCCGGCGAGTCCGGCCAGCAGGTCGACCGCGGGGCTCACCACGTCGGCGCGGAACATGTCCGCCACTGACGTGTCGTAGGTGGCCGCGATGTTCTCTCCGAAGTAGCCGTCTTCATCGATCACACCGGGACGGTACTGCCGACCGCCGTCGCGAGGCACGTGAATTTCGCCGTCGGCCGTCGCTCGATCGGGGTGCTGGCACCACCGTGAACCGGGGGGCTGGGACGACTGCCCTCGGCACCTTCACCGCCTAGCTTCGTGGCAGGAGGAAGCCAGGAATTCCAAGGGACTTGGGGGAGCGGTCATGGGGGCAATGAGCAGGAGGAACGTGCTGCGCGGCGGCCTGGTCGCCACGACGGCGGGGGTCGTGGCGCCCGGGACGGTCGCGGGAGCGGTCGCGGCTGCGGACGAGGTGTCCTGCCCCCCGCCGCCCGGACCGGCGATGGTCGGGCAAGGTGATCCGCGGTACCGGTCCCTGGCGTCCCGGGGGTACAACCGACGGTTCGTGGGCGAGCCGGAGCACGTCTGGGTGGTCGGTACGACCGCGCACGTCGTCCGGGCCGTGCAGCAGGCGGTCGACAGCGGCCGCCGGATCACGGTCCGCAGCGGCGGCCACGGGTTCGAGAACTTCGTCGCCGACCCGGCCGTGGAGGTGGTCGTCGACATGTCCGCCATGACAGGTGTCTCCTACGACCCCGGCCGCCGAGCCTTCGCCGTCGAGGCCGGCGCCCTGCTGGGTGAGGTGTACCGGAGGCTGTATCTGGGCTGGGGAGTGACGGTTCCGGCCGGCTGGTGTGCCGACGTGGGCGTCGGCGGCCATGTCCTGGGCGGTGGCTACGGTCCGCTGTCCCGGCTGATGGGGCTGTCCGTCGATCACCTCCACGCGGTCGAGGTGGTCGTCGTGGACCGGGCGGGCAGGGCACGCAGTGTGGTGGCCACCCGCGAACTCTCCGATCCCCACCGGGACTTGTGGTGGGCGCACACCGGCGGCGGACCCGGCACCTTCGGCATCGTCACCCGCTACTGGTTCCGCACCCCCGGCGCCGCCGGCGACGACCCGTCCGGCCTGCTGCCCGCGCCGCCGTCGAGCGTGCTGAGCTTCTCGGTCACCTGGGACTGGCGGAAGCTGGACAGGACGTCCTTCGCCCGGCTGGTCCGCAACCACGGGGAGTGGGCCGAGAAGCACAGCGCCCCGGACTCGCCGTACCTCGCCCTCTACAGCGAACTCGCGCTCACCCGCCGCCCGTCGGGGACGGTCCTCATGATCGGGCAGGTGGCAGCGGACTCCGGCGCCGAGCGGATGCTGGACGAGCACCTCGCCGCGATCAACCGGGGCGTGCCGGTCCAGCCCGTGCGCAGCGTCCGGAACCAGGCCCGGTTGGCAGCCGCCCTGGCCGGCTCGCCGGGCGACCCCGGCCCCCTCTACCGGCTGAAGGTCAAGTCCGGCTACCTGCGCCGCCGTTTCAGCGACCGGCAGATCGACGCCCTGCACCACCACCTCACCCGCTCCGACTACGACCACCCGGCCGGCAGCGTGAGCCTCTACACCCACGGCGGCAAGGTCAACGCCGTGGCGCCGGACGCGACCGCGACCCCCCACCGCGACGCGATCATCAAGATGTTCTTCGTCAACGGATGGGAGGACGCCCGGGACGACGCCCGGCACATCGGCTGGCTGCGCGAGCTGTACGAGGACCTGTACGCCGACACCGGCGGCGCCCCGGCGGCGGCCGACGGCGCATTCATCAACTACCCGGACACCGACCTCGCCGACCCCGCCCGGAACACCGGCGCTCCCTGGCAGACTCTGTACTTCGGCGACAACCACCGCAGCCTCCAGCGCGTCAAGGCGAAGTGGGACCCCCGCGACGTCTTCCGCCACGCCCTGTCGGTACGCGCGGCGTGAACGTGACTGCTCAATCCGCGGACGCCGTCTTGACGTGGGCCGCGCGCGGACCGACACTCTCATCAGGTTGCCTAGTGAATTGGTAGGGAAGCATGGGGCGTCCTGAGTCGGTCACCGGTCGAGTGAGCCGTACGCCCCTTCTCACATCCCGCCGTCACATCGACCTGCTCCGCGTCTGCAGCGCGATCTGACCCCCTGAGCCGAGCCTCCACGTCGCTTCCGTACGTGTACGTCCACACGCCTGCCCCGGGGAGAGTCATGTCCGTCACACCGCTGGCCGCCCATCCGTCCGCACCGGCCGCTCCCGCCTTCCGGGGCCGGATCGGCCGGGACGAGCGCAGCGGCCACTACGCCGTGCCGCGTCGCTACCGCCTCCACCTGACGACCGCCTGTGCGGACGGCCTGCGCATCGCCGTCGCCCACAGCCTGCTGGGCCTCGACGACGTGTGTCCGGCGACCTTCCTGCCCGCGATTCCCGACTGCACCGACGGCGGGCACGCAGCGCTGCGTCCGCTGTACGACGCCAGCGTCCACCGGTACGCCGGACCGGCCCTCGCGCCGGTCCTCAGCGACGACTGGTCCGGGCGCATCGTGAGCACACACGCCCCCGACATCACCCGCGACCTCGCCCGGCGCTTCGGCGGCTGTCACCTGGAGCTGTACCCGTGCGGCGCGGAGTCGGAGATCGAGGCAGTCGAGCGGATGTGCGCGCAGGACATCGAGGAGGCCGCACAGGCCGCGGGGGCGGCCGGCGCCGAGCGGGCGGAGCGTGACGAGGCGCTCGGGACGCTGCTGCGTGCGCTGGGCGCGCTGGACCGGTGGCTGGACGGGCGCGCATACCTGATTCGCGATCAGATCACGGCCGCCGACGTCGAGTTGTGGGTCACCCTCGTCCAACTCGACACCGTGCACCGGCACCACCTGGACGCCGCAGCGGTGCAGCGCGTCGCCGCGCACGCCACCCTGTGGGCCTACGCCCGCCGGCTCGCCGCGCACCCGGCCTTCGGCGCCCATCTCGACCTCGACGCCATCTCCCGCCGCCACCACGCCCGTTGCCGGGGCCTGGAGGACGCCGGAGCGGCCGTCCAGATCCTGGACTGGGCGGCCCACGCGGTAGCCGGAACCGGGGCGCGAGCGCAGTTCGAGCGGCAGTGAGCCGGTCCGCGCAGTGGACCGCCGTTGACATCCTTTCGGGCAACTGTCCTGATTCCACGCGGACCGGGTGCGGTCGTACGAACTGCTGGCGCGGGAGTGGCGTCGTAGGTGAATCGGCCGGCCCGGCGTGCGGGAGACCGCCGGCGGTGCTTCCCCTGGTTGCCACCCCCCCAGAGCCAGCCTGGTTCTTCTGGTCCAGCACGTCACCGCCAACGGCCGCCGCCTCGCCCGTCAGTGCGGTCGGACTCCGTCCACGCCCAACCCCTGCTCGCCAACGTCCTCAACCCGAAGGCGGCCTCCATCTACTTGACCCTCGTTCCCCAGTTCATCGAAGCCGATGACTCCTTCGACGGTCAGATCCTTACACCGGCCACCGCCCACGCGTTGCTGATGACGCTCTGGCTCCTCGCCTGGACCGTGCTCATCCGGCGTGCCTCACGCACCCTGCAGAAACCCCGCTTCAAACGCACGGCCGCCAAGATCACGGCCGTGGTGTTTCTCGCCCTCGGCATGCGAACCGCCGCAACGTAGGCAGCGGCCCCCTGAGTGCAGGGTGAGGTCAGCCCGTGCGCAAGCTGTGCCCAGACGTCGGCGTGGGCGGGACGTCACCCTCCCCCGAAGGTGGCGTCCCGCCCACTTCCCCGGCGCCGGACTGTGGACTCTCACGTCCGAGCGCGTCAGCCGATCCGTGCCGTCACCAGCACATGACCGCTGTCTCTCCCGAACCCCAGCTGGAGTAGAGGCGCACTCTGACGTGATAGCGGCGGCCCTTGACGAGGCGGGCCCTGACGGTGGCGTTGTCCGGGGTGCCGCCGTCGTCCTGGGCGGTGAGGTACCGGGGTTCGCCGTCCCGTTCCTCGAAGACCACGACGACGGTGTCGCTGTCGCCGAAGGTGCCCACCGTGTACTCGCGGGTCTCCGGCGGCTCGACGACGAAGTCGGCCTGCTCCGCCGGACCCAGCCGCAGCGGCACCGAACGGAACGGCACCAGCTCCCGCGGCCCCGGCGTCTCGGCCGGCGGGTACCAGCGCTGGACGAACTCCCTGTCGGCCTTGGACAGCACACCCGGCGGGTTCAGACCCGCGCGGAACTGCTCCGGCTCCAGGATGAGCCCGGCCGAGAAGGGATACTCCATGATCGAGTGCGGATCCCAGGCGGAGCCGTTGACCTCGTTCGGATCGAGCTTGCGCAGGATGTTGAAGAACGTCCGGTCCCGGCTCCAGAAGTTCGGCGGGCCCGCCAGATCCGCGTACACGGCCTCGTCGTCCCAGTGGATGCCGGCGAACGGGCTCTGGTGCTCGTGCAGCATGCCGAGCGCGTGCCCGATCTCGTGCAGGGCCGTTCCGCGTTCCCCGGGCACGGTCAGGTCCCAGCCGAAGTTCATGGTGCGTTCGTTGAGGCCGACCCGGAGCGAGTCCTTGCCCACGGTCGACCAGGAGCCGTCGCCGAGCTGGAACCCGATGCGCAGCTCGGCCTCCGACCGGTCGCCCACCTCCACGAACGACAGCCCGATGCCGAGGCCCTGCCACTCCTCGAAGCACTCGCGCACGACGTCCTGCTGCTCCTTGCTGCCGACCCACGACACGCGCCGGGTCTCGCCGGTCTCCGGATCGGGGATCACGGACCCGTCCGAGTCCCGGTCGAAGAAGCAGTAGTGCAGCACGGTGCCGTTGACCCACATCCGGCGTCCGCCGATGAGCGCACTGAGCCGCTCGGCGGCCAGCCCCGGGGCGAAGGCGGGGGCCGACTGCTGCGCGAGGGAGCAGTAGCGAGCGGTCATGCGGACAGCCTGCCGTCGGCCCGCCCCGGGCGCCTGAGTCGAGGGCTACTCAAGTACCCCTGTATCAAGGGCGAGTCACCGCGCTCCTATTGCCGTGACGAACTTCGAACGTGACGCGAAGACCCTGGAGTTGCCCTGGTCGTTCACCGGCCGGGAGGACGAGATCGAGCTGGTGCGGGGCTCCTTGACCGCCGGCCGCCAGGGCCTCGTGATCACCGGTCCGGCGGGCTGCGGCAAGACCCGCCTCGTCACCGAGGCCGTCCGCGGCACCGAATGCGCCCGGGTGGCCGGCACTCCCGGGACGCGCCGGATCCGCTTCGCCGCGTTCGCGCACCTCGTACCGGAGTCGGCCTCCCTGCACGGGGCCTTCCAGCACCTGTCCGGCGTACGGCTGCTCCTGGTCGACGACGCGCACCTGCTCGACGACGCCTCCGCCGCCCTCGTCCACCAGTTGGCGGTGCACGGACGCACCCGTCTCCTGGTCGTCACCACCGACGGCGCCCCGGTCCCGGGCGCGGTCTCCCGGCTGTGGACCGGCGAACTCCTGCCCCGCCTCACCCTGGAGCCGCTGCCCCGCGAGGAGACCGCCCAGCTGCTGGCGGCCGGAACCGCGGTCGGCGGCGGTGGCCTCGAACCCCTCACCGTGAACCGGCTGCACCGCCTGTGCCGGGGGGACCTGCGGCTGCTGCGCGCCCTGGTGGGCGCGGTGCGCGAGCGCAAACTGCTCAGCCGGGTCGCCGACTCGGGCCCGGACTCGGACTCCGACGAGTGGGCGTGGCGCGGCCCGGTGCCGGTCACCGCTACGGTGCGCGAGCACACCGGACAGATCCTCGACCGTGCCTGCTCCGAAGAGCGCGAGATCCTCGAACGCCTGGCCTTCGCCGAGCCGTTGCCCCTGGATCTGGAACCGGCTCCAGAAACGAGTCCGGAACAAAGTCCGGAACAAGGTCCGGAACAGGGGCGGGAACAGGGCTCGGAGCCGTACCGACTCGATCTTCGCGCCCTCGAACGCCTGGAGGCCGACTCCCTGGTCCACGTCGACGACCGGGGCGCGGTCCGCCTCGCCCACCCCCTGCACGGCCCGGTGCTGCGGGCCGCGGTCGGCCGGCTGCGGGCGAGGCGGCTGTCCAGTACGCCGGATCGGTGCCGGCCCGCCCTCGACGCCGAGCAGGCCGCACTGACCGACGCCATCGAACGAGCTGACGTACGGGCGCTGCCGACGCCGGTGGGGGAATGGCTGGTCGCGGAGGGCGTACCGGTGCCGTCCGGGTACGCGGCCGTGCGCGCCGGGTTCGCGCGGTTGCGCGGCGAGTTGCGTGAGGCGGCGGCATGGGCGCGGGAGGGCCTGCTCGACGGCCGTGACGATCCGTCCTGCCGTCTCGAACTCGCCCTCGCCGCGGCCCAGTCGGGCGATCCGACGGCCGCGCACAAGATCCTGGGTGGCCGCCCCCACGGGGGTGGGGCGGTCATCCGGCCGACAGCGGCCCGCGGCCACGCCGACGGGACCGTCGAGGCGAGGGGCGGCGACCTCGACGGGAGTGTCCAGGCACTCTCCGGCGATGCGTACGACGCCGTCCGCCTCGGCGACCCGGAGCGCGCCGCGGGCCGCCTGACCGGCGTCTTCGCCGAGCACGCCGCCGCGCTCGACCGTGGCGACGGCCCCGCCCTTGACCGAGTGGCCCAGGAGCTGGAGCAGCGCGGCTTCCTGCTGTTCGCGGCCGAGGCGCACGCCCATGCCGTACGGGCCCACCGCGACCCGCGTGCCGCCCGCACCGCACGCACGCGTGCCGTCGCCCTGGTCCGCCGCTGCCAGGGCGCCCGCACCCCGGCCCTGTCCGGCCTGGTCCTCGGCGAACTGACCACCCGGCAGCGGCAGATCGTCACCCTCGCCGCAACCGGCCTGAGCAACCGCCAGATCGCCGAGAAACTGACGCTCTCCGTCCGCACGGTCGGCAACCACCTGTACAGCGCCTACGCCCGCCTCGGCGCCAGCGACCGAGGCGCCCTGCCATGGCTGGTGGAACTACCGGACGCGCAGCCGGCGTAAGGCAGTTGTTCAGGAGGGAGTTGTTCGGGCCGTACCGGGATCACGCTGTATCGGGATCAGGCCAAAGCCGGATCAGGCCGCTCCGAAGGCCGAGAACGCCCACCCCGTCGCCTGATGCAGCGCGTCCCCCGGCAGGGCCGCCCGCGCGTCGCGCAGCGCCTCCGCCAGGGAGAGCCCCTGGCTCAGCCCCTTGTGCAGGGCGAGCATCAGCGGCACCACCGCGGCGTCGTTGACCGGCGCGCTGCTCGCCACCACGCCCGCCGTGCCCAGCGGCAGCAGGGCGGTGACCAGGCCGAGCAGTTCGTCGGCGCCGACGGAGGCGAAGCGGGCGGTGTCGCAGCAGGACAGGATGATCCGGTACGGGCTGCGGTCCAGGCGCTCGAAGTCATGGACGATGAGCGGACCGTCGGCCATCCGCAGGTCGGAGAAGAGCGGGCTGTCCGCACGGAACGTGCCGTGCGCCGCGATGTGCGCCAGCTCGGCCCCGTCGAGCTCTTCGAGGACACGCGGTACGCGCGCGTCCGCGTACTCCAGGACGACCGATCCGCCGTACCGGCCGGCCAGGTGCGGCACCTCCGCGCCACCGGTCGCCAGTCCCGGACCGCGTACCAGCACATGCCGGCCGGCGGGCGGCGGTTCGGTCTCCCGGGCGCGCAGCCAACTGCTCGCCGACGGCGACACGCTGAGCACCCGCTCCCGCAGCGACGGCAGCAGCGCCCACGGCACACGGTGCAGCCTGGCCGGCGGCACGACCACCACGGGGCCGTCGCCCAGATGGGCCGCGGCCGGCCCGAGCAGCAGCTCCTCCAGATGCCGTCCGGCAGCCTCCACCACCGGAAGCCGCCCCTCCGCACCCGGGTGGGCCAGCCGCCGCAGCCCGGCCTGGACGTGCTCGGCCTCCCTCTCCGCCTCGGCCAGGAGCCCGGCCTCGTACCGACGTACCCGACCCTGCCCGCACAGCAGCACCTGAACGCGCCCGTCCAGCACGGCGAGTTCGACCAGCCGTACGTCGTCGCCCAGCCGCTCCAGCAGCCGGACCGGGTCGAAGCGGTGGCCGTCGCCGGGGGTGTCGCCGCGCATGTGAAGGGTCCGGGAGCGTATCTCCCGCTCCAGACGCCGCTGTTCGCGCTCCAGTGCCGGCACGGGACGCGCCTCCATGCGGGCGGCCTCCGCGCGGGCCGCGATCTCCCGGAACGCAGTGAGGTTGCTCTGCAGCTCCGGGTCCGCCGGCGGCCGGGTCGGTGGGGTGGACAGGGCGGTGGCCCGCCAGCGCTCGCTCCACACCAGCAGCCGGCGTGGACTGCCGGAGTCGAGGCTGGCCTGCTGGGCCAGCGCGGCCAGCTCCGCGCCCTGCTCGGTGGCGCGGGCACGCAACTCCGAGGCGCCCAGCGTCATCCGGTGCGCATCGAGCACGTCCAGGCCCCGCCGGCAGGCCTCCAGGACGCCGCGCCCCGACCCGGCCGCCCGGGCCCGCAGCGCCTGCGCCGCCCAACCCGTCATCCGCGCCAGCGGCGGCCCGCTGTGCCTGCTGCGGGCGGCCACCGCCAAATGCTGCTCGGCGTCGGCCCGCCAGCCCAGGCCGAGCGCGATCCGGCCGGCGAGCAGCGAGGCCTCCGGCGCGGCCGGCGCGCCGAACGACGCCAGCCGTTCGGCGACCGCCGCCGTGTCGGCCACCAGCCGCCCCGAACTGCGCCCGGCGGCCACCCGTGCCTCTATCAGCACCAGCCGGGCATGCGTCTCCCACCAGCCGCGGCGCTGCCCCGCGAACAGCCGTACGGCCATGTCGGCGCGCGCGATCGCGGTGTGCGCCTGGCCCGCCAGCCGGGCGGCGCGCGCGGCGGCCAGCAGGAGCTCGGCCTTGCGGGTGGACTGACCGCCGATGCCGTCGAGCACGGCGATCGCCGCGTCGGCCTCGGTCAGCGCCTCCCGGGCCAGGCCGGCGGCCATGAGCACCTCGCAGCGGCGGATGTTGAGCATGAAGGTCGGCGTGCCGAGCTTGGCGTACCGCTCCTCGGCCTCGTCGAGCAGCCGCAGCGCGGCCGGGATGTCGCCCGCCCGGAACGCCGCGAGACCCCGGCTCTCCACCGCGTCGGCCTTGTCGTGCTCCTGGCCCGTGGTGTCCCACAGTGCCTCGGCCGCGGTGAAGTCGGCATCCGCCCGGTCCACCGCGCCGACCGCCAGATGCACGGTCGCACGCAGGGTCAGCGCCCGCGCCGTCCAGATGACGTCCTCCATCTGCCGCAGCACGGGTATCGCCTTGCGCACGTCATCCAACGCCTCCCGGTGATGGCCCAGCACCCAGCGGGCGTAGGCCCGGCGGAACAGCACGCGCGCGCGTGTGTGCCCGCTGCCGCGCACGACGCCGCGCTCCAGCGCGGCCAGCCCCTGCTGAGTGCGCCCCGCGTGCACCAGCGCGACCCCGAGCGCGGCCAGGACGTCCGCCTCCCGGTCGGCCGACTCCGCGCGCGCCGCGAGGTCCCGGGCACGCCGCAGGTGGTACAGGGCGATGCGCATGTCGCCCCAGTCCCGCTGCCAGATGCCGATCACCTGGTGGGCGACGGAGGCGTGCAACGGCGTCGGATCGGCGTCGAGCACCCCTTCCGCCCTCGCCAGGGCGTCGTTGGGGGCGGCGAACACCATCGGCAGCAGTTCGAGAACCGATTCGCTTCCCGCTGTCACTCCACGGATGGTAGTTGCCCCAGGACCGTGCCACACAGGTTTGGCGCTGTATCAATCAGTGACCGCACGGCTCTGATTGACGACCGTCGCCTCAGTGGGAGGACACGCCATGGCACCACAGCGATTCCACGAGCAGTTCGAGCACATCCAACGCTCCATGCCCGACGTCCCCCTCGCGATGGGACCGGACGACTCCGCCGAGTTCATCTACGAGAAGGGCTACGTCCTGGTCCGCGACGGCGAGGACGCCCGCCTCGTCGAGGACACCGTACGCGCGCACTTCACCGCCGAGCCCGACCTCGTGCAGGACAACGTGCGGCGCATGAGCCCGCAGACGAACCGCTCGGGCATCACCCGCATCCAGGTCGGCGACCCCGGCGAGGGCGACCGCGCCGGCGACCGCCCGGTCGCGCACGCCCTGCGTGCCCTGCGCGAGACGGAGGGCCGGGCCGGACGCCGCCTGGTCAGCCGCAACCACCTGGTCTCGATCGCCGTCAACTCCTGCCCCGGCGACGAGCCCGTGCCCGTCCCGGCCACCGAGCAGCTCAACCCCGCGGTGGCCGAGGGCGCCCACGACCCGGACACCGCCGTCGGTGTCCTCGTCATCGACACCGGCCTCATGAACGACTTCCGGTCCGCCCCGCTGCTCGCCCACACCGACGGCGACGCGCAGCTCAAGGAGTGCGACGACGACGGCATCCTCCAGCAGTACGTCGGCCACGGCACGTTCATCGCGGGCCTCGTCGCCGCCGTCGCGCCCAACACGAACGTCACGGTTCGCAACTCCCTCAACGACGCCGGCGCCATCCTGGAGTCCGAGTTCGGCGAGAAGCTCTTCGATGCCGTCGACGCGGGCGGCTGGCCCGACATCCTCAGCCTCTCCGCCGGCACCTCCAACGGCCGCACCGACGGCCTGCTCGGCGTCGAGGCCTTCATGCAGGAACTGCGCGGCCGGCGCACCCTGCTCGTCGCCGCGGCCGGCAACAACGGCAGTGCCACGCCCTTCTGGCCCGCCGCCTACGCCGACCTGCCCGACTACCAGGACACCGTGCTGTCGGTCGGCGCGCTGCGCGGCGACGGCGAGTTCGGCGCCTGCTTCAGCAACCACGGCTCCTGGGTCAAGGTGTACGCCCCCGGCGAGCGCCTCACCAGCGTCCTCACCGGCTTCGACACGCCCGTGCCGTACGTGTACCAGCACTCCACCTACGACGCCTGCCGGTACGGCTTCGGCTACTCCTGCTCCTGCGTCTCCCCGCGCCACACCGGCCTGTTGAGCGAGACGGGCGGGAGCAGCGGCACCAAGCCCGACCAGGTGATGTTCGAGGGGTTCGCGCACTGGAGCGGCACCTCGTTCGCCACTCCCGTCGTCGCCGCGATGATCGCCACCCACATGAGTTCGCAGCAGGAGAACGACCCGCGGGTCGCCCGGTACAAGATGCTCGCGGCGAACACCGGGTTCGCGGAGGTGCGGGGGGCGCATGTACCCGCGCTTCGCCCCCCGACCTGGCGCCCTGTCCCCGTCGCACCGCCGGCTCCTCGCTCATGAGGGTCGGAACCGCCCCCTCCGCGGCGTACGATGACTTGCCGTACACGAGGGGTGGGGCTGTGGACCGTGCAGATGTCGGTGCGTTGGTCCAGTCCGCCGTCGACGGCGACGCGGCGGCCTGGAAGGCGCTCGTGGAAGGAATGAGCCCACTGGTGTGGTCCGTCGTGCGCGCGCACCGGCTCAACGACGCCGATGCCCACGAGGTGTACCAGACCGTGTGGTTCCGTTTCGCCCAGCACCTCGGGCGCATCCGTGAACCCGAGAAGGCCGGGTCCTGGCTCGCGAGCACCGCACGGCACGAATGCCTGAAGGTGCTCAAGAGCTTAAGGCGGCTGACCGTGACGAGCGATCCGCAGCTGCTGGACCGGGTCAGCGAGGAGCGTACGCCCGAACAGTCGCTCCTGGACTCCGAGGAGGCCGCCGCCGAGTCCGAGCGCATCCGCTGGATGTGGCAGGAGTTCGAGGAACTCGGCGACCGCTGCCGCCAGTTGCTGCGCGTGCTGATGGCCTCGCCGCCGCCCAGCTACCAGGAGGTGTCCGCCGCACTGGGCATCGCCGTGGGCAGCATCGGGCCGCTGCGCCAGCGCTGTCTGCGCCGACTGAGGGCCCGACTCGACGCACGGGGAGCGTTGTGAACGACGACATGCACGACGAAGCGACCGGCGAGGAGCCCGTCGACCACAACGGGTCCGGCGACGACGGGTTCGACATCGAACTGCTGGAGGAGGAACTCCGCCAGGCCGCCGCCATCCTGGACCCCGTGCCGGCCCAGCTGCGGCAGCTCGCCGTCGAGGCCTTCGCACTGCACGACCTCGACGCCCGGATCGCCGAGTTGACCTTCGACTCGGTGGTGGACGCCATTCCGGTCAGGGGGGCCACGGACGTGCCGCGGATGCTGACGTTCCGCGCGGGCGAGGTGACCGTCGACGTGGAGGTGACCGCGCAGGGGCTGATGGGGCAGGTACTGCCGCCCCAGCAGGCACGGATCGAGGTGCTGGGCGGCCCGCAGACGGCCATCCCGGTGGAGGCCGACGACATGGGCCGTTTCACCAGCGACACACCGCCGAACGGCCCCTTCGCGCTGCGGCTGCGGACGGGCGCGGAGGTCGTGGTCACGGAGTGGCTGCGGGCCTGACCCGCCGGGTCAGCGTGCGGCGGCGTCCACCAGCGCCGCCAGTGCCGCCGAGAGCCGGGTGAGTCCCGCACCTGCGGGGCCGCCCGGCTCGGTCATGTACGTGTCCCGGCGAATCTCGATCATCAGGGCGCCGACCCGGGGCTCGCTGCCGTAGAAGTCCAGCGGTACGTACGTACCGCTGAACGGACTGTCCAGCCCCGTCTCCCCGCACGGCGCGAACGCCTCCCGGGCGGCGTCGAGCAGTCCGGGCGGCGTGTGGTACGAGTCAGTGCCCAGGCAGACGGGCGGTCGCGGGCCCTCGCCGTGCAGTTCGTAGGGGAGCCGGGCGGTCGGATAGGAGTGCACGTCGATGATCACGGCCCGGCCGGTGGCGGCGAGCCGGTCGGCCACGGCTTCCGTCATCGCCTTCGCGTACGGCCGGAAGTACCGCTCGACCAGCGGTTCCGGGTCTGTGCCGGCGGGCCGCAGCTCCGCGCGATGCGTGGTCCGGGTGTAGACGGCACCCATGCCCACGGCCAGCATCTCCTCCCGCTCGTCCGGGAACCGCTCCGGATCGACGACCAGCCGGGACAACCGGTTGACGAACCGCCAGGGCGTGAGCGACGCCCGTTCGGCCGCCGCCTCGGCGAGCTCCGCGGTGTGCGCGTCGGTGATGTGGTCGAGCTCGCGCTCCAGCGCCCGGTCGTCCAGCACGATCGAGGTCCGCGCGTCGGCCGGGATCTGCCGCGCGGAGTGCGGTACGTGCAGGATCACGGGGGAGTCGGCGGCGCCGGGCAGCAGCTCGAAGGAAGCAGGCATGGGTCTCTCAAGGTGTTCTGGTCAGGGGTTGCCGGGTGATCCGGCGGGGTGCGGGCATGGAGACCTGCTGCACCTTGACGTCGACGAGGGAGTGCCGGCAGTCGTACGCCGGTGCCGTGTCCACGAGCAGGAGGTAGGTGATCGTCGTGCCGCGGCCGATGAGGCCGGGTCCGATGCGCAGCAGCGAACCGCACACCTCCGTCTGCGGGGCACGGGCCGCGCCGGGGCCGGCCTCGGTGCGCAGCACTTCCAGACAGGGCACGCCCAGGTCGACCTGGAACGGGTCCCCCCGGTCGAACGCTTCGCTGGGGATGTCCCACCGCCCGGGGTTGGTCAGCACCAGCCGAACCACGTGTGGATCGGTGAGCAAGGCACCGTTCCACCGGATCTCCAGGCTCCCGTACATGACCTGCTGCACCAACGGCTGGTGGCTCACGGTGTAGTTGAGCCGCCGCTTGGGATGGGTGGAGCGGAACGCCGTCCACATCGCGAGGAACCCGACGAGTACGGTCCCGGCTACGCCGGCCGCCGTCCAGAAGGTCTCCCCGGTGTAAAAGGCACCGGACGCGACGGGCGGGAGAGAGGCGACCTCGTTCATGGGCAGCCCGACGCGCCAAGGGGCACTCCTCCGCCGAGGAAGGCCTGCCACTCGTGCGGTGTGAACACGAGTGCCGGTCCCGGAGCGATCTTGGAGTCCCGGACCGCGACGAGGCCGGCGACTGCCGCGACCTCGACACACGCTCCGTTGCCCGAACTGCGGCTGCTCCTGCGCCAGTCGGCCCCGTCCAGTTCGACCCGCGACAGCCTCCGTCCGTCGTGCGCGCTCATGACCCCTGCATCTCCCTTGCGATCCGCTCCAGCGTGGTGGGTGTCTCCTGCGGGTCGGGAGCGGCGGCCCGCACGAGGTCGAAGGTCTGGATGAAGGTGCGGACATCGCGTTCCTTCTCCAAGTACACGTTTCCGGCGATGGAGTTGACGTAGACGACGGTGGGCTCGCGCGGCCCGAACTCCAGCAGCGAGAAGGTCCCGGCGAGGGCCGCGTGGGCGCCCTTCGCGGTCGGCATGATCTGGATGGTGACGTTCGGCAGCTCGGTCGCCCTGGCCAGGTGCTCCAGCTGGTCCACCATGGCCTCGGTGCCGCCGACGGGCCGCCGCAGCGCGCTCTCCTCCACCACCACCCACAGCTCCAGCGGCTCGGGAGTCCTGGTCAGCAGCGCCTGCCGCTCCTTGCGGAAGCGCACCAACTGGTCCACCTCGTACGGCTCGTTGGGCCGGACGGCGGCGATCACGGCACGGGCGTAGTCCGCGGTCTGCAACAGGCCGTGCACGAAAGTGGGTTCATAGCTGCGCAGGACACTGGCGTCCGCCTCCAGGCCCGCGTAGGTGGCCATGCCGGAGGGCAGCACCTCGTTGTAGTGCGCCCACCAGCCCTGCTGCTGGGCGCCCTTGTGGATCAGCATGACGGCCTCGGTGAGCTCCGGCTCGGTCACGCCGTACCATTGGAGCAGATCGCGGACGTCCCGGGCCTTGATGGGGGCCTGTCCGGTCTCCACCCTGCTGATCTTGGACATCGAGCACTCCAGGTGCGCCGCGACGTCCTCGATCCGCTTGCCCGCGTGTTCGCGCAGGCGGCGGAGTTCGGCGCCGAGCTGGCGCCGCCGTAGCGTGGGTCCGCCGGCCGTGGCCATTGCCTCACCCCTCGCGTCTGTTGCGCCGGGCAAGTGCGTCCGGCCGTCAATTTCCTTGTACCTGAGGATAGTTGAGATCATGCACATGGCTCACGCAATTGCGTGAGAGAAATCGCCTGACTTCGGAACACCCTCGTCAACGACTCCGGAAAGAGCCCCCGGACATGACTCCGCCCCGGCCGGGCGGTGCACCGGTCGGGGCGGAGACGGCGAGGCCCGCAGGCCCGATGGGTCAGCTCAGCGAGGCGAGCGCCTCGTTCCAGGTGGCCGACGGGCGCATGACCGCGGCGGCCTTGGCCGGGTCGGGCTGGTAGTAGCCGCCGATCTCGGCCGGCTTGCCCTGGACGGCGTTCAGCTCGTCGACGATCTTCTGCTCGTTGGCGGTGAGCGTCTCGGCGAGCGGGGCGAAGGCCTTCGCCAGGTCCGCGTCGTCGGTCTGCTTGGCCAGCTCCTGCGCCCAGTACAGGGACAGGAAGAAGTGGCTGCCGCGGTTGTCGATGCCGCCGACGCGACGGGTCGGGGACTTGTCCTCGTTGAGGAAGGTCGCCGTGGCGCGGTCGAGGGTGTCGGCGAGGACCTGCGCGCGGGTGTTGCCCGTGGCCGTCGCGTACTGCTCCAGGGACGGCACCAGCGCGAAGAACTCACCGAGGGAGTCCCAGCGCAGGTAGTCCTCCTTGACCAGTTGCTGGACGTGCTTCGGTGCGGAGCCGCCGGCGCCCGTCTCGAACAGGCCGCCGCCCGCCATCAGCGGGACGACCGACAGCATCTTGGCGCTGGTGCCCAGCTCCAGGATCGGGAAGAGGTCCGTGAGGTAGTCGCGCAGGACGTTGCCGGTCACCGAGATGGTGTTCTCGCCGCGGCGGATGCGCTCCACCGACAGCTTGGTGGCGTCGACCGGGGCGAGGATGCGGATGTCCAGGCCCTCGGTGTCGTGCTCCGGCAGGTACGCGTTGACCTTGGCGATCAGGTTGGCGTCGTGCGCGCGGGTCTCGTCCAGCCAGAAGACGGCCGGGTCGCCGGTGGCGCGGGCGCGGGTGACGGCCAGCTTCACCCAGTCCTTGATCGGGGCGTCCTTGGTCTGGCAGGCGCGGAAGATGTCACCGGCGGAGACCGCCTGCTCGATCACCACGTCGCCGGCCTGGTCGACCAGGCGGATCGTACCGGCGGCCTTGGCCTCGAAGGTCTTGTCGTGGGAGCCGTACTCCTCGGCCTTCTGCGCCATCAGGCCGACGTTCGGGACCGAGCCCATGGTCGACGGGTCGTAGGCGCCGTTCGCACGGCAGTCGTCGATCACGGCCTGGTAGACGCCGGCGTAGGAGGAGTCCGGCAGCACGGCCAGGGTGTCGGCCTCCTGACCGTCCGGGCCCCACATGTGGCCGGAGGTGCGGATCATGGCCGGCATCGAGGCGTCGACGATCACGTCGGACGGCACGTGCAGGTTGGTGATGCCCTTGTCGGAGTCGACCATGGCCAGCTCCGGGCCCTCGGCGATCTCCGCCTCGAAGGACGCCTTGATCTCGGCGCCGTTCGGCAGCGCGTCCAGGCCCTTGAGGATGCCGCCCAGACCGTCGTTCGGGGACAGACCGGCGGCGGCGAGGGCCGCGCCGTACTGCTCGAAGGTCTTCGGGAAGAAGGCGCGCACCACGTGGCCGAAGACGATCGGGTCGGAGACCTTCATCATCGTGGCCTTGAGGTGCACGGAGAACAGCACGCCCTGGGCCTTGGCCTCGGCGATCTGCGCGGTGAGGAACTCACGCAGCTCGGCCACGTGCATCACGGAGGCGTCGACGACCTCACCGGCGAGGACCGGTACGGACTCGCGCAGGACGGTGGTCGTGCCGTCCTCCGCGACGTGCTCGATCCTGAGCGTGCCTGCCTCGGAGATCACGACGGACTTCTCGGTGGAGCGGAAGTCGTTGCGGCCCATGGTCGCCACGTTCGTCTTGGACTCGGCGGACCAGGCGCCCATGCGGTGCGGGTGGGCCTTGGCGTAGTTCTTGACCGAGGCGGGGGCGCGCCGGTCGGAGTTGCCCTCACGCAGGACCGGGTTCACGGCGGAGCCCTTGACCTTGTCGTAGCGGGCCTGGATCTCCCGCTCCTCGTCGGTCTTCGGGTCGTCCGGGTAGTTCGGCAGCGCGTAGCCCTGGCCCTGGAGCTCGGCGATCGCGGCCTTGAGCTGCGGGATCGACGCCGAGATGTTCGGCAGCTTGATGATGTTGGCCGTCGGCGTCTTGGCGAGCTCTCCGAGCTCGGCCAGGGCGTCCGGGATGCGCTGGTCCTCGGTCAGGTGCTCCGGGAACACCGCGATGATGCGGCCGGCCAGCGAGATGTCCCGCGTCTCCACGGCGACACCCGCCTGCGAGGCGTAAGCCTGGACCACCGGCAGGAACGAATACGTCGCCAGGGCGGGGGCCTCGTCAGTGTGCGTATAGATGATGGTCGAGTCAGTCACCGGGTGCTCCGCTCCACGTCTGCAACATTGCTCGACATCAAGATATCTCGTGACCGACCCGTACTCGACAGGGGTCCGCACTGAGGTGCGGGATATCTGCCGCGATCTCGAATCCGCGCAACCGGACCGACCGCCTCCGTGCAACCGGATCGCCGGTCCCACAGTCATGTAAGGCGATCACCACCGATCCGGCGGCCGGCCATGACCATCCGGCCGCCCGAGCGAAAGCGGACCATGAGATATCGCAGCAGAGTGACGGCCCCCGCGGCCGCCCTGATCGGCACGGCAGCGGCCCTGGCCGCCGCCCCCTCCGCCCACGCGACGCCGACGCTGACGGGGGCGTCGGCCGCCAAGACCTCCGGCACCCCGGGCCCCGAGACCCTCGGTGACCCGGTCTACCCGGCCCTCGGCAACGACGGCTACCGCGTCGGCGCCTACCACCTCGACTTCTCCTACGACGCCACGACCCGCCTGGTCGACGCCACCGCGACCCTGAAGATCCGCACCACCCAGGCCCTGAGCCGCTTCTCCCTCGACTCCCTGGGCCTCGACATCCGCTCCGTCCGCGTCGACGGCCGCAAGGCGGCCTTCGAGCAGGTCGACGAGAAACTGCGCATCACGCCCGCACGGACCCTGCCGGCCAAGTGCCGGGTCACCGTCTGCGTCGAGTACGCGGCGGACCCTCGTCGTATTCCGCAGCCGCACACCGGCTGGGTCGACACGCCCGACGGGTTCGCCGTGTGCTGCCAGCCGAACTTGGCCCGCACCGTCTTTCCCTGCAACGACCACCCGTCCGACAAGGCCGACTTCTCCTTCCGCCTCGTCGTCCCGAACGGGCTGAGCGGCGTGGCGACCGGCCGGCTCGTGCGCACCCAGCGTCTGGACGGCGACCGTACGGCTTACACGTACCGCTCCCGCGAGCCCATGGCCACGGAGCTGATCCAGATAACGGTCGGCGACTACGTGGTGAAGCAGCGGCAGGGCCCGAACGGCCTCCCGCTGCGGGACGTCGTCCCGACCGCACGCGCCGAGGCGCTGGAGCCGGCACTGGCGCTCACGCCGGGGATCGTGGCATGGCTGGAGACGCGGCTCGGGGCGTACCCGTTCGAGACGTACGGACTACTGCCCTGCAACTCCGACGACCCGAACGCCTTCGACTTCACGGGCCTGGAGACCCAGACCCTCACCATCTACAAGCCGAACTACCTGCTCCAGGCGGAGCCGAAGATCGGCTCGCACATGATGCACGAGCTGGTCCACTCCTACTTCGGCAACAGTGTCAGCCCCGCCACCTGGGCCGACCTGTGGATCAACGAGGGCCACGCCGACTTCTACGGGCTGCTCTACCGCTACGAGCGCGGCTGGGCCGACTCCCTCGGCCTCACCTCGATGGAAGCGCGGATGAAGGACACCTACGCGCGCGGCGACCAGTGGCGCCACGACTCGGGGCCGGTCGCGGCGCCGAACGCGGTGAACCTCTTCGACAGCCAGCGCTACCTGGGCGGCGTCCTGGTCCTGTATGCGCTGCGCAACCTCGTCGGCGAGCAGGCCTTCAACGCCCTTGAGCGTGCCTTCCTCGACCGGTTCCGCAACTCCTCGGCGTCCACGGAGGACTACATCGCCGTGGCCTCCGAGGTCTCCGGCCAGGATCTGACCGGATTCCTTCGGGACTGGTTGTACGGCACGAAGACGCCGCGGATGCCGGGGCACCCGGACTGGACGGTCACCCCGGTGAACCCGGCCCTCGCCGCGCCGCACAGCCGCAAGGGCAGCCGGTCCCACGACAACTCGGCCACCCTCTAGGCACGTCCGAGCAGGTCAGTCGAGGCGGACGGGGGTCACCTCGTCCGCCTCTCCGGGGAGGCGCGGATGCGGTATCGACTGCTGCGGTATCGACACCGCCCCCTGCTGGATCGCCACCGTCCGGGTGGGCGCCGGAATGCGGATACCCTCCGTGCGGTAGCGCTTGTGCAGGCGCTTGATGAACTCGTGCTTGATCCGGTACTGGTCGCTGAACTCGCCGACGCCCAGGATGACCGTGAAGCCGATCCGGGAGTCGCCGAAGGTGTGGAAGCGGATGATCGGCTCGTGGTCCGGGAGGGCGCCCTCGACCTCGGCCATCACCTCGGCGATGACCTCGTTGGTCACCCGCTCGACGTGGTCCAGGTCGCTGTCGTAGGCGACGCCGACCTGGAGCAGAATCGTCAACTCCTGCTCCGGCCGCATGAAGTTGGTCATGTTCGTCTTGGCGAGCTCCCCGTTGGGGATGACGATCAGGTTGTTGGAGAGCGCGCGCACGGTCGTCTGGCGCCAGTTGATGTCCTCGACGTAGCCCTCCTCGCCGCTGCTCAGCCGGATGTAGTCGCCGGGCTGGACGGTCTTGGAGGCGAGGATGTGGATGCCCGCGAAGAGGTTGGCGAGCGTGTCCTGCAAGGCCAGCGCGACCGCAAGACCGCCCACGCCCAGGGCGGTGAGCAGGGGCGCTATGGAGATGCCCAGGGTCTGGAGCACCACCAGGAAGCCGATGGCCAGGATCAGCACCCGGGTGATGTTGACGAAGATCGTGGCCGAGCCCGCGACACCGGGGCGGGACTGGGTGACCGTCCGCATCAGCCCGGCGATCCCGCGGGCCACCGACAGCGTCACGACGAAGATGAGCAGCACGGTCAGGATCTGATTGACGTTGTGCTGGACCGTCTTCGTCAGCGGCAGCGCGGCGCCCGCGGAGGCCGCGCCGCCGAGGAACGCCGCCCACGGCACCACGGTGCGCAGGGTGTCCACGATGAGGTCGTCGCCGCTCCAGCGGGTGCGGTCGGCGTGCTTGCCCAGCCAGCGCAGCAGCATCCGCAGCAGGACGGCCGCCAGCAGCCCCGCCGCCAGCGCTATCCCCGCGATGACCAGGTCGTCCACAGTGAGCGCGCGCTTCACCGGTCACCCCCGAGGAGAAATGCTGCGGCGAACCCCTTCGCCGACGGCCGGATGTGAAGTCTCGTCACGTTGTCACCTGCTCGATTCCGCGATGTGCCGTCGCACCGGCCACCCCATCCCCCGAGACCGGCGCGAGGGCTCATCCTGCCGTATCGGGTACATGTGTTCGCACCGGGAGCGTCGGCCGGACGGCCTCATCGGCCGCTTTCGGGCATTCTCCCTCGAACTTCCGGCACCCCGAGGGCGGAACGACCGCCTCCGCAGGCGCGCTTGATGCGCGAGCGTCGCTCAGGGGGCGCTCCACGCCGCGCACGCTCCCGGGGCGACGGCCACGGGATGGGGTAGCGGATGCGGTACGGATGCCTCAGCGGTGAACCCCGTCACATGTCCGAGAACGACCCGTGGCGCCCCGCACCGGAGGCGAAACGGGACGCGCCCTCCAGGCTCTGCGTCAACACGCCCATGCCGTGCCGGAGTTCGGCACGCATCGCGGCCGGCTCGGCCAGCCCCTCCTGGTCGAGCACGGAGGCGCGGTCGGCGCGCAGGCAGGCCTGCGGGAACCGCGCGATCGCGGCGGCCAGTTCCTCGGCCTCGGCGCGGGAGCGTCCGCTCGGCACCACACGGTTGGCGAGCCCCATCTCGTACGCCTCGCCGGCCGGCACCGGACGTCCGGTCAGGATCATGTCCATGGCGCGGCTCGTGCCGATCAGCCGGGGCAGCCGTACCGTGCCGCCGTCGATCAGCGGTACGCCCCAGCGGCGGCAGAACACCCCGAAGACAGCGTCCTCCTCGGCGACCCGCAGATCGCACCACAACGCCAGTTCGAGACCTCCGGCCACGGCGTGTCCCGCGACCGCGGCGATCACCGGCTTGGACAGCCGCAGCCTGGTCGGCCCCATCGGGCCGTCCCCGTCCTCCGCGACCTCGTTGCCCTGGCCGCTGCCGAGCGCCTTGAGGTCGGCGCCCGCGCAGAACGTGCCACCCTCGCCCCACAGCACCGCCACCCGCGCCTCGTCGTCCGCGTCGAACTCCCGGAAGGCGTCGGCGAGATCGGCGGCCGTGGGCCCGTCGACCGCGTTGCGGACCTCCGGACGGGAGAGGACGACGGTGGTGACGTGCCCCTGACGCTCGACGCGGACCGGCATGGCGGGGGTCCTTTCCGTGGGTCGGACCCCGTACGTTACTGACTGGTCACATGACCTTCCACCGGAACCGATCGGTCGGACCGCCTTGATCGGACCGTCTTGATCGGGCCGCCTGCATCGGGCGGCCTTGATCAGATGACCTTGAAGCGCACGAGCGCCCCCAGCGTCAGTGCCCCAGGCAGCAGCGGCAGCCACACCGTGATGATCCGGTACGCCAGCACGACCGCCGTCGCCACCGCAACCGGGCCGCCCGCCGCCACCAGCGCCACTATCAGTGCCGCCTCGACCGAGCCGAGCCCGCCCGGCGTCGGCACCAGGGCGACGGCGACGGTCGCCGCGAGATAGGCGAGCGCCATGTGGGCCGGCGGCACGTCGAGCCCCAGGGCGAGCCCGACCAGGACCAGGCCGGACGCCTGCAGGGCGGGGAAGGCCAGCGAACCGCCCCACAGTGCCAGTGCCCGGGACGGACGGGTGTGCACCGAGCGCGCTTCGTCCAGTGCGGTGCGCAGGAACGAGAACACGGCGGTGCGCAGCCGGCGTACGAGTGCGAAGACGGCCACGATCACGACCGCCGCCGCACCGATGATCAGCAGCAGCGGGCCCCACGCCCCCTCCGGCAGGAGCGGCCCGAGTTGCAGCGCGTGCGGGAAGGCGATCAGCAGGGCGGCCAGCAGGCCTACACGGGCCACGCTCTCCGCGAGCAGATACAGGGCCAGCGCGGCCGAGGAACGGGCGAGCGGCAGCCCGCACACCGTCATGAAGCGCAGGTTGACCGCGCTCGCGCCCAGCCCCGTGGGCAGCAGGTGGTTGGCGGAGCCCGCCGCGAACTGCGTGACGAGCAGCCGCAGTCTGGGCAGCCGGTCGATCACGGCGCCCTGCCGCGTGACGGCTGCCGCGACCCAGGTGAGGCAGGTGGCGCAGGCCGCGGCGAGCAGCCACGGCCACTTGGCCGTCGCCAGATGACCGATGCCCTCGGCGAGCACGGAGCGGTGCTGCACCGCGACCACGATGACGAGGGCGAGCGGAAGCAGGACCAGTATCCGGCGGACCGGGAGACGTCTGAGCAGGCGGCCCGCGGGAAGTCGTACGGCTGTCACATTCGGAGAGGTTCTCCACGCTGTGACAACTGCGGGTAGCGACAGCGGGGACGGCGCCTTACGGACCGGCTGCGGACGGACTTCGAGGTTGACCTCAACATTGCTTGAGGTTCTACGTTCTCTCGCATGAGCATGGAGACCACAGCCTGGACCCAGCTGCACAGCGTCATGAACGCCGAGCAGGAACGCCGCCCCTTCGCCCGCGCCACGCTGCGCCGCATCGCCGCCTTCGCCCGCCCGCACCGCCGCCGGATCGCGTTCTTCGTCGTGCTCGGGGTGATGACCGCGCTGCTCGCCGTCGCGACCCCCGTACTCGCCGGACGCGTCGTCGACGCGATCGTGACGGGCGGCGACGAGCGCACCGTCGTCCGCCTGGCCCTGCTGATCGCCCTGATCGCTGTCGCGGAGGCGGTGCTCGGGATCATCGCCAGGCGCCTGTCGGCGACGCTCGGCGAGGGCCTCATCCTCGATCTGCGTACGGCTGTGTTCGATCATGTGCAGCGCATGCCGGTCGCGTTCTTCACACGTACTCGTACGGGAGCGCTGGTCTCCCGTCTCAACAACGACGTCATCGGCGCCCAACGCGCCTTCAGCAACACGCTGTCCGGCGTGGTCAGCAACCTCGTCACCCTGCTGCTCACCCTCGCCGTCATGCTCACCCTGTCCTGGCAGATCACCCTGCTCGCCCTCGTCCTGCTTCCCGTCTTCGTGATCCCGGCCCGCCGCATGGGCCACCGCATGGCCCGCATGCAGCGGGAGGCCGCCGCACTCAACGCCGCGATGGGCACCCGCATGACCGAGCGCTTCTCGGCGCCCGGCGCCACACTGATCAAGCTCTTCGGGCGCCCGGGGGAGGAGTCGGAGGAGTTCACGGCGAGGGCCCGCAGGGTGGCCGACATCGGCGTACGGACGGCCGTCGCCCAGTCGGTGTTCATCACCGCGCTCACCCTGGTGTCGGCCCTGGCCCTCGCCCTGGTCTACGGCCTCGGCGGCTGGTTCGCCCTGCGCGGCACCCTGGAGCCGGGCGCCGTCGTCTCACTGGCGCTGCTGCTGACCCGTATGTACGCGCCGCTCACCGCGCTCGCCGGCGCCCGCGTCGAGGTCATGAGCGCCCTGGTCAGCTTCGAGCGCGTCTTCGAGGTGCTCGACCTGAAGCCGCTGATCGAGGAGAAGCCGGACGCGAAGGAGGTCCCCGAGGGCCCGGTGTCGGTGGAGTTCGAGAACGTCCGCTTCGGCTACCCGTCCGCCGACAAGGTCTCCCTCGCCTCCCTGGAGGAGGTCGCGACCCTCGACACGCGCGGCGGCGCCGAGGTGCTGCACGGCATCTCCTTCCGCGCCGAACCCGGCCAGACGGTCGCCCTCGTCGGCTCGTCCGGCGCGGGCAAGTCGACCGTCGCCCAACTCCTCCCGCGGCTGTACGACGTCGACGAGGGCACCGTACGCGTGGCCGGCACCGACGTCCGCGACCTCAGCGCCGAGTCCTTGCGCGCCACCCTCGGCATGGTGACCCAGGACGGCCACCTCTTCCACGACACCGTCCGCGCCAACCTGCTGCTGGCCCGCCCCACCGCCACCGACGCCGAACTCTGGGACGCCCTGCGCCGCTCCCGCCTCGACGAGCTCGTACGGTCCCTGCCCGACGGCCTCGACACGGTGGTCGGCGAGCGCGGCTACCGGCTCTCCGGCGGCGAGCGCCAGCGGATGACCATCGCCCGGCTGTTGCTGGCCCGCCAGCGCGTCGTCATCCTGGACGAGGCCACCGCCCACCTCGACAACACCTCCGAGGCCGCCGTCCAGGAGGCGCTCACCGAGGCGCTGGAGGGCAGGACCGCGGTCGTGATCGCCCACCGGCTGTCCACCGTGCGGGCGGCGGACCTGATCCTGGTCGTCGAGGCGGGTCGGATCGTAGAACGCGGCACGCACGACGAGCTGCTGGCGGCGGGCGGACGCTACGCCGAGCTGCACCGGACACAGTTCGAGCAGCTGGATTCGGCCAAGGTCGACGGCCGTACCCATCAGGAACACACAAACCTCGACAGCATCATTGCTTCCACTGTGTTCACAACCTAGTGTGCGTTGGGTTTCCGAACAGCACCGCACATGATCTGACGCTCCCTCAAGCCGCGCAGCGCCGCACTGTCGTCCCGAGGAAGGCCGCCGTCGATGCCGCTCACCCCCGTGCCCCCCACCGGCCCGTCCCGCACGCCGGGCGTACCGGTCAGCCGCCGCCGTCTCCTGGAGGGAGGAGCCGCCCTGCTCGGGGTGCTCGCCGTCGCCGGATCGTCCGCCACGGTGCACGCGGCCGACGGGGCCGGAGCGGCGGCCGGCACCCCGGAGTGGAACGGCCACATCGACGTCTTCCGGATCGGCACCCAGCCGCCGCACACCACCCTCATGCCGTACGCGGACGTGAGGCAGGCGCTGGACGCCGACCGCACCCGCTCGCCGTACCGGCTGAGCCTCGACGGCAAGTGGAAGTTCGCCTACGTCGACCGCCCCGACGACCGGGACCCCGACTTCCACCGCACCGACGTCGACGACAGCGACTGGGACAGCATCCCCGTCCCGTCCGTCTGGCAGATGCACGGCTACGACCGCCCGATCTTCGTCAACATCACCTACCCCTGGTGGGGCCCGAACGGCCTGGGCGAGGAGGCGCAGCCCCCGGCCGTGCCGACCCGCTTCAACCCGGTCGGGCAGTACCGCCGTACCTTCACCGTGCCGCGCGGCTGGTCGGGGCGCCGCACCTTCCTGCACTTCGAGGGCGTGAAGTCCGCGCACTACGTGTGGATCAACGGGGAGTTGGTGGGGTACGCCGAGGACTCCTTCACCCCCGCCGAGTACGACATCACCCCGTACCTCAAGCCCAGCACCAACCAGATCGCCGTCGAGGTCTACCGCTTCTCCGACGGCGACTGGCTGGAGGACCAGGACATGATCCGGCTGAGCGGCATCTTCCGCTCGGTCTACCTCTACTCCACGCCCGAAGTCCGCCTGCGCGACTTCAAGCTGGACACCCCGCTCAGCGACGACTACACGGCCGCCGAGCTGTCCGTCACCGCCAACGTGCGCTCCTACGGCGGGACGGCCGAGGGCGGCTACTCCGTGGAGACGCAGCTGTACGACTCCCGCGGCCACGCCGTGTGGTCCAGGCCGCTCCAGCAGGCCGTCGACCTCGCGTCCGCCCCCGCGGGTGAGGACGTGACCGTCCGGGCGAGCAGAGCCGTGCCCGAGCCGAAGCTGTGGTCCGCCGAGCACCCGAACCTCTACACAGCCGTGCTGCGGCTGCGCGATCCGGCCGGCCAGGTGATCGAGACCCTGTCGCACCGCGTCGGCCTGCGTGAGTTCGCGCTCAGGGACGGCCTGATGCGGATCAACGGCAAACCGGTGTCCTTCCGCGGCGCGAACCGGCACGAGATGCATCCCGACAGCGGCATGGCACTCACCCGCGCGCACATGGTCAAGGACATCGAGATCATCAAGCGGATGAACATGAACTCGATCCGCACCTCGCACTACCCCAACAACCCGCTCTGGTACGAACTCGCGGACGAGTACGGCCTCTACCTCGTCGACGAGACCAACCTCGAAACCCACGGCATCCGCGGCGAGTACCCCGGCGACCATGCCGACTGGACCAAGGCATGCGTCGCGCGCGCCCAGGCCATGGTCCACCGCGACAAGAACCACCCCTCGGTCGTCATCTGGTCGCTCGGCAACGAAGCCGGAGGCGGCAGCACCTTCGTCGCCATGCACGACTGGATCAAGTCCTACGACACCACGCGCGTGATCCAGTACGAGGGCGACGACCGGCCGACGATCAGCGACATCCGCTCCGAGATGTACGACAGCCCGTCCCGCGTCGAGCAGCGCGCGAAGGACACCGCCGACACCCGGCCGTACGTCATGATCGAGTACGCGCACGCGATGGGGAACTCGAACGGCAACTTCAAGGAGTACTGGGACATCGTCCGCCGCTACGACGTCCTCCAGGGCGGCTGGATCTGGGACTTCGTCGACCAGTCGCTGAACTGGCCCGTGCCGACGCGCAAGTTCCTCACCGAGGCCGGGCCGGGCGCCCTGCGCGGTGAGATCCTCACCGCGAGCGGCACCTTCGACCGGGCCAAGGGCGTCTCCGGGGCCACCGTATTCCCCCGCGACGAGCGCCTCGACCTCACCGGCTCGCTCACCCTGGAAGCCTGGGTCACCCCGCACCACACCGGCTACCACCAGCCGATCATCGCCAAGGGCGACACCCAGTACGCCCTCAAGCAGTCGGACGACACCCTGGAGTTCTTCATCCACGGCGACGGCCAGTGGATCACCGCCAACTGGGCCCTCCCGGCCGACTGGACCGGCCGCGAGCACCACATCGCCGGAGTCTTCGACGCGGACACGGGCGCGCTGACCCTCCGCGTCGACGGCGAGGTGAAGTCCACCCGCACCACCACGCGCAGGCCCGCCACCACCACCGCGCCCCTCGCCCTCGCCACCGACGTGGACAACCCCACACGGGAGTTCAGCGGCACGATCCGCCGAGCACGCGTGTACGCCCGCGCGCTCAGCGCCGCCGAACTCGGCCGCGACAGCCGGGGTCCCGGTGACGAGGGCGTGCGTTTCTGGTTCGACGCGGCCACCGTCGGCCTCACCGAGAAGCGGCCCCGCGCGAAGACCTTCTTCCCGTACGGGGGCGACTGGGGCGACAACCCCAACGACGGCACCTCCAACGCCGACGGCATCGTCACCGCCGACCGCCGCCACACCGGCAAGGCGGCCGAGATCAAGCAGATCTACCAGGCGGTCAACGCGGCCCCGGCGTCCGGTGACTCACTGACAGCCGGCGCCGCCATCACCCTCACCAACGAGTACCTGTTCACCAACACCCGCGAGTTCGACGGCCGTTGGGAGCTCGTCGCCGACGGCGAGGTGGTGATGCGCGGCAGGCTGAGCCGCGCCCAGCTGGACGTCCCGCCGCTCGGCAGCAAGGACATCACGGTGCCGGTGAAGCTGCCGGACGACCCCGCGCCGGGCACCGAGTACTTCCTCCAACTCTCCTTCACCACCAAGGAATCCACCCCGTGGGCGAAGGCGGGCTTCGAGGTGGCAAAGCAGCAACTCGCCATCAACGCAGACATCCCGGCCGTGACGCCCGTGCCCCTGGCGAACGTGCCGGCCCTCCGCCACGAGGAGGGGGACAAGGTCCTCACCGTCAGGGGAGAGGGCTTCTCGGTCACCGTCGACAAGACCAGCGGCGTCATCACGTCGTACGAGTCCCGCGGCACACGACTCCTCACCTCCGGCCCGGTGCCGAACTTCTGGCGGGCACCCACCGAGAACGACCGCGGCAACGGCCAGCACACCCGCAACCAGACCTGGCGCGACGCGGGCGAGAACCGCAAGGTGACGGACGTGACGGTGCGCGCCCTGCGCGACAAGGCAGTGGAGATCAAGGTCAGCGGCACACTGCCGACTTCCGTCGAGTCGACGTACACCACCACCTACACGGTGTTCGGCAACGGCGAGATCAAGGTCGACAACACCCTGCACCCGGGCGCCGCGTCCCTGCCGTACATCCCGGAGGTCGGCACGCTGCTGTGCCTGCCCGGACGTTTCGAGCGGCTGCGCTACTACGGCCGCGGGCCGGAGGAGAACTACGTCGACCGCCGCGACGCCACCGACGTGGGCGTGTACGCCGGAACCGTCTCCGAGCAGTGGACCCCGTACATCCGCCCGCAGGAGAACGGCAACAAGACCGACGTCCGCTGGATCGCCCTGACCGACGCCAGGGGCACCGGCCTGCTCGTCTCCGGCGAACCCCTGCTGGAGGTCAACGCCTCGCACTTCACCCCGGAGGACCTGTCGTCCGGCGTCCGCCACGACTACCAGCTCACCCCGCGCGACGAGGTCGTCCTGCGCGTGAATCACCGTCAGATGGGCCTGGGCGGCGACAACAGCTGGGGCGCGCACACCCACGACCAGTACAAGCTGTTCCCGAGCCGCGACTACTCCTACACCTACCGGCTGCGCCCGCTGACGGACGTCAACGAGGCGATGGCGGCGTCCCGCAGGCCTACCGCGGTGGAGTGACCCGACGCGACCTCGGCCCCCGATCGCAGTGTGATCCACCTGTAACACCCGCAGGCGCAACCGGTGATGTTGTATTGAGCGTCGGGCTGTAGTGCGATGCTGAGCCGAGGGCACTCGGGGCTAGAGAAACAGGGGACGAAACCGTCATGGAGAACTTGCGGCCCGGCGATCCCACACAGGTCGGGGACTACCGGTTGCTCCGACGGCTCGGAGCCGGGGGCATGGGGCGGGTGTTCCTCGGCCGGTCGCAGCGGGGGCGCACGGTCGCCGTGAAGCTGGTCCATGCGCAGTTGGCGTACGACGCCGAGTTCCGCCGCCGGTTCCGCGCGGAGGTGGCCGCGGCGCGGCAGGTGGGCGGGGAGTGGACGGCCCCGGTCCTGGATGCCGACACCGAGGCGGACACGCCCTGGGTCGCGACCGGGTACGTCGCCGGTCCCACCTTGCACGAGGCGGTGACCGAGATGGGCGGGCCGCTGCCGGAGCAGTCGGTGTGGCACCTTGCCTCCGGTCTGGCCCGTGCGCTGCAGAGCATCCACGGCTGCGGGCTGGTGCACCGGGACCTCAAGCCGTCGAACGTCATGCTGACGGTCAACGGCCCCCGGGTGATCGACTTCGGCGTCGCCCGCGCGGCGGAGGCCAGTGTGCTGACCCGCACCGGTGCGATGGTCGGCTCTCCGGGGTACATGTCGCCCGAGCAGATCCTGGGCAGCGAGATCACCGGACTGAGCGACGTGTTCAGTCTCGGCCTGGTGCTGGCGTTCGCCGCCACGGGCCGACAGGCATTCGGCGGCACGGACAGCGGCGCCCACGCGATCATGCTGCGGGTGACCGAGGACGAACCGGACCTGGAGGGGATGCCCGAGCCGCTGGCCGACTTCGTGGGGCGGTGCCTCGCCAAGCAGCCCGAGCACCGGATTCCGCTGGCGGAGATCGTGGCGACGGCAGAGGCGGCCACGGCGGATGCCCCCTCGGACGCGTGGCTTCCGGGCGCCCTGATGGCGGAGCTCGGCCGGCATGCCGCCGCCCTCCTCGACCTCGAGGACGCGCCGCCGCCGACCCGGGTCGACAACCCGGCCCCGGGTCGTGTGGGGGACGACGTGCACGCTCTGCCGACCATGCACGGCGGGCGCGTCCCTGCCCCGCCGCCGGGCACTCCGACGCCGGTACCGATGCCCCCCGTACCCACGCCGACGCCGTCCCCGATGCCGCCGATGCCGACGCCGACGCCACGGACAACGGTGACCACACCGCCGATGCCGCCGGTACCGGGCGGCTTCCCGCCGGGCGGCAGCCGAGCGAGCCGGGTCGGCCCCGTGCTGCTCGCTTTTGCCGCCGTCGTCGTGATCGCCATCGTTCTGTCCGTGGTGCTACCCGGCCTCGGAGGAAAAGGGGACCGAGCCAACTCCGGGGCGTCCGGGGCGGGTTCCTCCACGAACTCCCCGAAGGCGTCCCCGGCCGACTACAAGGGCAAGTGGACCGGGAACGTGCGCGAGTCGGACGGCAGCCTCTACTCGATCCAGGTGAACTACAAGGGCGGGAAGATCGGCGACCAGGTGGCCACCGTCGAGTACCCGTCACTGGCGTGCAGCGGCCGATGGATCCTCACCATGGACACCGGGCATTCGGTGCAGGTCCGAGAGGAGATCACCAAGGAGAGCAGCCCGATGAACTGCGTCGACGAGGTCGATCTCATCCTGACGCCCTCGGGCGACGGCGCTCTGCGCTACGAGGTGACGAGCGTGGAGGACACCGGAACGCTGCAGCGCAGCAAGTGAACCGACACAGATCAGGAGGTCAGTCCGGGAGGGGCAGCGGCGGAAGCTGCTGGTACTCGGACCGGCCACGGTTGAGCACGGAGATCGTCGCGGCGGTCAGCCACGGCACGGTCGGCCCGGCCAGCCGCATCGGCTCCCACTGCTGGTAGTCGGTGAACAGTGCCCACTGTTCGAGCACCGGAAGAAAGCTGATGATCTCGTGGTGCCGAACCGTCACCCAACGGTTCTCCGCCGCGACATGCAGCAGCATGCGGCGGTCGGTGAGTATCGCGCGGCAGGAGGAGAAGTCGCGCCACTGCGCCTGAGCCATCGCCTGCGCCCGGTTGCGGGCGCTGTTGTTGGAGAGCGCGTCTCCGACCAGCCCGGCGGCGACGAACATCGGTGACCCGAAGTAGAAGCCCGAGCGCTGGTTGTAGGTGACGTTCGTGCCGTAAAAGCGCGAGTAGTCCGCCGCCACGTCGCCGTATGCGATCTCACCCTGTTCGAGCAGCACACCTGGAGTGGCGATCGGGGCCAACTCCCCTCCGCCGCGCAGGTGTCGGTGGAGAGAACATGCGGCTTCCCATCCCTGCTGGTGAAGGGCGCGCAAGTGATCGTCAGCTGAATTCCGTTGTGGCACTGCCTCTAGCCCCCACTGCGACACAGAACGGGTGGATCACCGTCCGCTCCCATAATGCCAGGTGGGGATGGATCGGGACCCGAGTATCGCGTGCTGAGCGCAGGACCTTCACGGGTGGGCATGAGGTCGGCTGAGACGCGGCGGGCACATTTTCCCACGTACGCCTTACCTGCGCTCCCGATGCCGGTGGGTCGAGGCGAGGGCGTTTACCTCGCCTTCTCCGGGTCACGCGCCATATGGGAAAAAAGTGTCGGCTGGGACCGTCTATGCCGCGTCCGTACGGGAGTCGCGACCTGGCCGCCGGTACACCAGGAAAGGGACGACTCATGACGGAGATCCGACCCGCCACCACCTCCGATTCCGGCGCGCCGGTGGAGAGCGACGAACACTCGCTCACCGTGGGCCCCGGGGGGCCGATCCTGCTGCAGGACGCCTATTTGATCGAGCAGATGGCGCAGTTCAACAGGGAGCGGATACCCGAACGGCAGCCGCATGCCAAGGGAAGCGGCGCCTTCGGTCACTTCGAGGTGACACACGATGTCAGTGCGTACACGAAGGCGGCCCTCTTCCAGCCCGGTACGCGCACCGACCTGGTCATCCGCTTCTCCACCGTCGCCGGCGAGCGCGGCAGCCCGGACACCTGGCGTGACCCGCGCGGCTTCGCGGTGAAGTTCTACACCAGCGAGGGCAACTACGACATGGTCGGCAACAACACGCCGGTCTTCTTCGTGAAGGATCCGATGAAGTTCCAGCACTTCATCCGGTCCCAGAAGCGCCGCGCGGACAACAACCTGCGCGACCACGACATGCAGTGGGACTTCTGGACCCTCTCCCCGGAGTCCGCCCACCAGGTCACATGGCTGATGGGCGACCGCGGCATCCCGCGGACCTGGCGCCACATGAACGGCTACACCTCCCACACCTACATGTGGATCAACGCAGCCGGCGAACGCTTCTGGGTGAAGTACACCTTCAAGACCGACCAGGGCATCGAGTTCTTCACCCAGCACGAGGCCGACCAGATGGCCGCGGCCGACACGGACTACCACACCCGGGATCTCTTCGAGCACATCCGGGACGGTGACTACCCCAGCTGGACCCTGTACGTGCAGGTGATGCCGTACGAGGATGCCGCGGGCTACCGCTTCAACCCGTTCGACCTCACCAAGGTGTGGCCGCACGGCGACTACCCGCTCATCCCGGTCGGTCGCATGACGCTCGACCGCAACCCCACCGACAACCACGCGCAGATCGAACAGGCGGCGTTCCAACCCAACAACTTCGTCCCCGGCATCGGTCCGAGCCCGGACCGCATGCTGCTGGCCCGTCTGTTCTCCTACGCGGACGCCCACCGCCATCGGATCGGCGGCAACTACCAGCAGCTTCCGGTGAACGCCCCCGTCGTCGACGTCCACACCTACTCGAAGGACGGGGCGATGGCCTACCGGAACACCACCGACCCGGTGTACGCCCCGAACTCCAAGGGCGGCCCCGCGGCGGACACCGAGCACTACGGATCCCCGCCCAGCTGGACGGCCGACGGCGAGATCACCCGGGCCGCCTACGTCTCCCACCCCGAGGACGACGACTGGGGCCAGCCCGGCACCATGGTGCGCGAGGTCCTGGACGACGCCGCCCGCGACCGCCTGGTCGACAACGTCGTCGGACACCTCCTCAACGGAGTGAGCGAACCCGTCCTCGAGCGAGCCTTCGCGTACTGGTCGAAGATCGACGAGACCATCGGCAAGCGCATCGCCGACGGCGTACGGGCCAAGGCCGACGAGAAGGACCCCAAGGCCGCCGAACAGGGCAACCCGGCACGGAGCTCCATGCAGCACAAGGCCTGAAAGGCCCCATCGGGCCCCACGACAAGGACGGCTGACGCCGACGGCCCGGCGGGAGAGCGCTCCGGCTCTCTCTCGCCGGGCACGGCTGTGCCGTGATCCGGAGGCCCGCCGCTCACTCCCCGGCCATCCGAGAGACGTGGACGCGCCGGAGGCTGAGCAGTTCGGCGACGGCCTCCAACCAGCGGGCGGCGTCCTCGTCGCCGTCCACCCCGCCGACGGCGGTGGCCGCAGACTCCAGCCACGCGCGCACCATGGAGACCGCTTCATCGCCCGGCACCGGCTCGCGCAGCTCGGCCGCGTACCGGACGCCCCCGCGGCGTACCACCTTGGCGAGGAAGGCCACCGCCCGCGGCTGGATGCCGATGCGGTCCAGCAGGACGGCGGCGCCCACCGCGCCGTCGCCGAACAGGGCGGTGCGGTGCGGTCCGGCGAAGGAGAGGCCGTAACGCAGCATCGCCGGGATGTCCGACTGCGCAAGCTCGTCGTCGGTCCGGCCGGGGGGCGGGGTGTGCGGGGTCTGCGGTGCGGAGGTCATGGCTTGCTCACGGTGACGGTGTAGGTGTGGATGGTGGCCCGGTACTTCTTGTCGGGGGTGGGGCTGCCGCTCGGGACAGGGGACGGCGTGACGGGACCGCCGGCATCGCCGCCGCCGGCGCAGGCACCGTGCGGGCACTGGATGAGCCGGATCTTCGTCGTGCCGGGACCGACGGCCTTGAAGTCGAAGAAGTCCGTTCCGCTCCCGCTGCCGACGGCGTCGTCGTCGGCTTCGATGTCCTCCCGCTTGTCCGTCTTCCGGACGACGTCGGGGTCGGGCTCCGGCGACGTCAGGTACCACCATTCCCCCATCGCGGTGTCGACCGGGACGGACAGCGTGAACTCCTCACCCTGATCCACCTGTATGTCCTTCTCACCCAGCTCGTAGGTGTCCGGTCCGGTGAGGCCGCAGCCCGCGAGCAGGGTCATCAGCAGGGCGGGAAGGGCGAGTCGGCGCAGGGCGCTGGTCATGACGCTCACTTATCGGTCGGCGGGCAGGTGGATGGCGTATGCGTCGGGCATGCGGGAGTCGGATGCCTTGTTCATGTGGCCGTTGACGAAGTCGTCCTCGCTGACCCAGGTCGTCTGGCCCCACGGGTTGTAGATCTGGAGCATGTCGCCCTCCTGGCCGATCACCATCATCTGGTGTCCGTGCCGGCCGTCCTTGTCGTACCCCTCCACTTCGATGGGGACGGGTCTGCCCTCGGCAACGGACTTCTCGATGTCCGGCAGCACGTCACGACGCTCGTCCGCACCGCGAACCTGCTGGTACTCGTACTTACTGCCGGTGTGCGGGCTGATCTCGTCGTTGGCGATCTCGTTCTGCCCGTCGCTGTCCATTCCATCCGGAACGTCGGACCACCAGTGCGTGTTGTCGCCGTCGCCTTCCTCGTGCAGGCGCAGCTGTTCGTCGTGGAGACGGTCGCGGAAGGCGTCGGGGTCGTTCTCCTGCCCGGACGGTCCGCCGGTCAGCTCCAGGGCGTAGACGGGATCGACCATGGCACGGGCGGTCACGGTGCTGGACGGCACACAGGTGTTGCCCTCCTGGGACCACTTCTCGTCGCCGAACCACTGGTAGTCGGTGTTCTTGTTCGACCCGTCCGCGTTGACCCCCTCGTTCACCTTGCTGTCGCCGGCCGTGACGATCGGGCTGAGGTGCTGCTGAAGCCAGGCCGGGTCCCTGCCGTGGATTTTGTCGCGGAACTGGCCGACCTCGTCCACGTCGTAGCCCGCGGCCAGTGCCTTGACCAGATACGCCCGCTCCTGCGGCGTCCTGGCATCCGCGAGCATGCGCTCGAAGCGGGCCTCGTCCCGCGCGTTCATCTTCTCCATGAAACGGCCGGAGCGTTCGAGGTCCCCCGCGGTGAGGAGTTCGTTCTGTTCCCGCGGCCCGCCGAACACGCCGGCGTCGGCGAGGACGAGGCGGTCGGCGGCGGAGATGTTGTCGGTGTGCATCTGCCCGGCACGGGCCTCGGCCGCGTACTTGTTCAGTTCCCGCGCAGCCGTCCGCGCCGCGTCGTCCGCCTCCTGCGCGGCGGCGTAGCGCAAGTTGGCCCCCGTTCCCGCGATGTCCTGGGCCCGTTCGCGGTCGGCTTCCTCGGCGTCCTTCTCGACCATGTCGTCGAAGAAGCCGTCCTCGCCGCCGAGTATCGTGCGGGCCTTGTGCAACTGCTCGCGGCCGTCGGCGTCCTTGGACTGGGCGGAGGTGAGCGCGTCAGAGAGCTCGTAGAGGGCCTTGGACGCCTTGCGGAACGCCTCGGCCATCTGCTCGGCGGAACGGCTGGCCGCCGCCACCACCTCGGCCGCCTTGGCGCCGGTGCTGCCCACCCATACCGACGGAAGCCCTGACGCGGCGACCTTCTCGACCCGGTGCTGCACGTCCGCGGCGTCGTCGGCCTGGCTCTTGTAGCGCTGGGCGATGGCGTCCAGGGTGCTCGGGGAACCGACTGGCGCGGAGACACCGAGGAGGTTGCCGATGGCCTCCAGGACCTCGTTCTTGCTGCCGGCCGTCGCGAGGTCTCCCGTGTAGCGGTCGATCTTTTCCTTGCGGTCGGTGGTGGATTCGCCTGCGTCAGCCATGTGGTGAGAGCCCCGTTGTCCTTGCTCAGGTGTCAGGTGGAAACACACACGCCGGCCGGGCGCGCGCGGTCGCCGGTGTGTCGGTCTGTGTGGCGTGCGCCGGTCCGTCAGTCGAAGTCGGCGAGGCTCGGCGGAGGCCCGCCCGGCGTGGGCTGCGTGCCGATGGGCGGCGCGCCGAGGGTGGCGGGGCGCGCCCCCGGGGTGAGGCCCGTGCTCATCCCCGGCTGGGCGGCGGCGGGTGCGGGCATGGTCGTCAGGCCGCCGTTCGCGCCCGCCGAGTGCAGCGCGACGATGGTTTCGTGGTCGGCGCCCTCGTAGTTCCGCTGGGAGATGCCGACCTTGTCGGCGAGTTCGTGCAGCGCGGCTTCCAGCGTCTTCGCCTCGGCCTGCCAGGCGGCGGCGAAGTTGTCGTATGCGGGGCCGGAGTCGGAGCCGCCGAGAGCGTCCGGTGCGTAGCACATGGGGTCTTCCACGGCCTTGCGTATGGCGCCGACGTCGTCGCCCGCCCGGTCGAGCTTTCCGGCTTCGCCGTCCATGCCGCTCGCGTGGATCCTGTAGCCGTCCGAGCCCGTACTGGACATGCTCCGCGCCCCCTGATCCGAACGGCCGAACACTCCCGTGCGGTCCATGCCTTCTGGCCGGTGATGATACCTGATCTTGTGTCATGAGCACGTGGCCTCGGAGGTCGCTGTCCGGGCCGACGGACCGGGTTTGCGCCTCGGCGTCATACGCGAGCGTTCGGCTCTGCTTGCCGCGTCGACCGGTGAACGCCCGGCGGCATCGCCGTCGCCGGGGGCATGCCTGATCCACCCGTCGCCCTGGGGCGTGGCGGACCGCCGGCGTGTACACCCGAACCTGCGGGCACCAGTGGCGAAGGTCACGGAGGCCGGCGAAGGCTGATGCGTAGGCTGGTCGCCGCCGTCGTGGTGACAGTCCTGGGTGAGCGGAAAGACCCAGGGTGTGGCCCGTCGGTGTCTCGGGAAAGTCGGCAACTGGTCAGCACGAGTCCCCGCCATCCTGCGAACGCCGGCCGACCCCGCGACTCGTCATAAGGTAAGGAAACAGCCCTTGACCTGCAATAACGCAGGCAGGGAGCCTAGGTCCGGGAGTACCTCCATGCTGCGAACCATGTTCAAGTCCAAGATCCACCGCGCCACCGTCACCCAGGCCGACCTGCACTACGTGGGATCGGTGACCATCGACGCCGACCTGCTCGACGCCGCCGACCTGCTGCCCGGTGAGCTCGTCCACATCGTCGACATCACCAACGGCGCCCGCCTGGAGACCTACGTCATCGAGGGCGAGCGCGGGTCCGGGGTCATCGGGATCAACGGCGCCGCCGCCCATCTCGTCCACCCCGGCGACCTGGTGATCATCATCAGCTACGCTCAGCTGACCGACGCCGAGGCACGGGAGTTCGAGCCGCGGGTCGTGCACGTGGACGGCGCCAACCGGATCGTGGCCCTGGGCGCGGACCCGTCCGAGCCGGTGCCGGGCTCGGACCAGGAGCGCAGCCCCCAGGCCGTGCCGGTGGCCTGACCGCACTCATCCTCAGCCTGACGACGGACCAGGAGCGTGCCATGAGCGACATCGAGATCCGTGACGACCGGGCGGCGGGCCGCCTGGAGGCCCTCCTGGGCGACGAAGTCACCGGCCGCATCGAGTACTTCGTCCTCGAATCCCCGGCGCGCGCCCTGGTCCCCGTCCACACCGTCGTGGAGCCGGCCCACGAGGGGAAGGGCATCGCGGGCTCCCTGGCACGCGAGCTGTACGGCATGGCGGCGCGCGAGGAAGCCGTCGTCGCGCCGCTGTGCCCGTACGTCGTGACGTGGGCCGAGCGTCACCCCGACGAGGCCCCTGCGGCCGACCCGGGGCTGCTGGAGGCGGCGATGGACTGGCTGCGGGAGCACCCCGAGCGCTTCTGACGCCCACCTGGGCGCCCCGGTCGAGGCGGGGGAGTGACTGACGGCGCGGCCCTCGGGTACGCGGGGGAGTAGTCCAGAGCCGACGCGCACCGATTGGCCGGAGGACGCCATGACGAACCCGTATCCGGACCCCGTCCCGCCGGGACCGACCCCGGGCCCGGAGCCACAGCCTCCCGACCCCCATCCGGTACCGCCCCCGGAGCCCTCGCCGGCTCCCGAGCCGCCTCCGGCCCCGGGCCCGACCCCGCCATCACCGCCGACCCCGCCCGCACCCCCGGACCCGTCCCCGTCTCCGATCCCCCCGGGCCCGGAGCCGGTACCGAGCCCGGAACCGGGCCCGCCACTCAGCTGAGCCGGGCAGGAGAAAGCGGTGGGCGCTTCTCAATGCCGCCCACCGCTTTCTCCTGAGGGGCCGGGGCCCTGTCGATCTGCGGCTCCGCCGCGTGGGCGCGACCAGCCCTCACACACCCGCACCCGCCATACGACCGCCCCTACCGAGCTACTGGGCGGAAACCTCCGAGCGGTCCCCACCCCACAGCGTGTGGAACGACCCGTCCCGGTCGGTCCGCCGATACGTGTGCGCCCCGAAGAAGTCCCGCTGCCCCTGCGTGAGCGCCGCAGGCAGCCGCTCGGCACGCAGCGCGTCGTAGTACGCCAGCGCCGCAGCGAACCCCGGCGTGGGCACACCCTGCCGCGTGGCCGCGATGATCACCTCACGCCAGTCGTCCTGCGCCGCGGCGATCTCCTGCGCGAACGTGTCGTCGGACAGCAGGCTCGGCAGGTCGGCCCGGGCGTCGTACGCCGAGCGGATCCGGTCCAGGAACGCCGCGCGGATGATGCAGCCGCCGCGCCAGATCGCGGAGACGGCGCCCAGGTCGATGTCCCAGTCGTACTCGGCGCGAGCCGCGTCGATCTCGTGGAAGCCCTGCGTGTACGACACGATCTTCGACGCGTACAGCGCCTGCTCCACCCGGTCGGCGAACGCCCCCGCCTCCGCCTCGCTGAGCGGCGACGCCTTCGGGCCCACCAGCTCCCGCGAAGCGTCCCGCAGCGCCGCGTGCCCGGACAGGGAGCGGGCGAAGACCGCCTCCGCGATGCCGGAGACCGGTACGCCCAGGTCCAGGGCGATCTGGACCGTCCAGCGGCCGGTGCCCTTCTGCTCGGCCTGGTCGACGACCACGTCCACGAACGGCTTGCCCGTCGCCGCGTCCACGTGCGACAGCACCTCGGCGGTGATCTCGATCAGGTAGGAGTCCAGCCGGCCCTCGTTCCAGGTGCGGAAGATGTCCGCGATCTGCGCGGGCTCGTACCCGGCGACATCCCGCAGCAGCTGGTACGCCTCGCCGATGAGCTGCATGTCGGCGTACTCGATGCCGTTGTGCACCATCTTCACGAAGTGCCCGGCGCCGTCGGGGCCGACGTGCGTCACGCAGGGCGCGCCGTCCTTCGCCTTCGCGGAGATCTTCTCCAGCATCGGGCCCAGCGAGTCGTACGACTCCTTCGGGCCGCCCGGCATGATGCTCGGGCCGTGCAGCGCGCCCTCCTCGCCACCGGAGACACCCATGCCGACGAAGTGAATGCCCTGCTCACGCAGGTCGCGCTCACGGCGCCGGGTGTCGGCGAAGTGCGCGTTGCCCCCGTCGATGATCATGTCACCGGGCTCCAGCAGCGGCGCGAACTCCTGGATCACCGCGTCGGTCGGCTCACCGGCCTTCACCATGATCACAAGGCGCCGCGGCCGCTCCAGCGCCGCCACGAAATCCTTCGCGGTCTCGGCCGCGATGAAGTCGCCCTCGCTCCCGAATTCCTCCACCAGCGCGTGCGTGCGCGCCGACGTCCGGTTGTGAACCGCGACCGTATAGCCGTTGCGGGCGAAATTACGGGCGAGGTTGCGGCCCATGACCGCGAGACCCGTGACGCCGATCTGCGCCGAAGTGCTCATGCGTTGGCTCCTAGTGATCTCGATACAGCAGCGGTACGGGTACCGCTCATGCCCGCCAGTATTGCCCCTCGTCCATCCTGACGTGCCGGTACTCCGACCGCACATCCGGGTGGCGCGATGTCGCGCAGGCAGATACGGACGGAAGGCACCGGCGCACTCAGTCGTCCCGGAGCGCCGGGCAACGCGCGCCGGTCGCGCGCCACTTGGCGTGAAGAGGCGGCTGATTTGCTGTCTTGTCATGGCTCGTTCGCAGCGCTTACTTTTGCCCCTCCTGACGCATGTCAATGGGGGGCTCCTTCATGGCCGTACGCGGCCGGCACCGCCGGTACCAGCCGAACAGGATCAACCGCGCCTCACTCACCGTCACCGCGGGCGGCGCCGGTATCGCGCTCCCGCTGATCGGCACCGGTGCCGCGCAGGCGGCCGACGTGAGCACCTGGAACAAGGTCGCCGCGTGCGAGTCGACCAGCCGGTGGGACGTCAACACCGGCAACGGCTACTACGGCGGGCTCCAGTTCGCCCAGTCGACATGGGAGGCGTACGGCGGCCCGCGGTACGCGGCGCGTGCGGATCTGGCCACCAAGGACCAGCAGATCGCCGTCGCGGAGAAGGTGCTGGACGGGCAGGGGCCCGGCGCCTGGCCGGTGTGCTCGGTACGGGCCGGGCTGACGCGGGGCGGCGACACGCCCGACATCCACCCCGCCGGCAGCGGCAGGAAGACCTCGGTGCAGGACGTCCAGCCGCAGACACCGCCGCAGTCACGGGCGGGCACCGCCGAGATGTACACCGTCGTGCACGGCGACACCCTCTCGGGGATCGCCGAGTCGGAGCAGGTCAAGGGCGGCTGGCGGGGCCTGTACGCCGCGAACCGGAAGGCCGTCGGCGCGGACCCCGACCTGATCCTGCCGGGCCAGCGGCTCGCACTGCGCGGCAAGGCCGCCACGACGACGCCCCCGAAGACGGACCGGCCGACGGCCACCCCGAAGTCCTCGCCCGGGAAGACATCTTCGGAGAAGACCACTCCGAAACGGGAAGAGCAGGCGACGACGACCAGTCGCTCCATGGTCTCCCCGGTGAGCGCCCCGTCGGGCACCCCGTACCGCAAGGCGGGTTCGGCCTGGTCGAAGGGCTACCACACCGGCCTCGACTTCCCCGTGCCGACCGGGACGTCCGTGAAGTCCGTCGGCGCCGGGCAGGTCGTGAGCGCCGGGTGGGAAGGCTCCTTCGGCTACCAGGTCGTCATCCGGCACTCCGACGGCCGCTACACCCAGTACGCGCACCTGTCGGCCATCTCCGTCAAGGACGGACAGTCGGTGGGCGCCGGGCAGCGCATCGGCCGCTCCGGGTCCACGGGCAACAGCACGGGCCCGCATCTGCACTTCGAGGTGCGGACGGGGCCCGGCTTCGGCGCGGACATCGACCCGGTGGCCTATCTCCGGGCCGGAGGCGTCAGGATTTGACGCGGATGCGGTGCCGGTCCAGGACCGGCGTCGGGACGTACGGGCCGCCGTAGAACGGACCGTAGAGGTAATGGGGCCCGCTCTCGGCCTGCGGCGACTCGTCCTCGTACGCGCCTTCCGCGATCTGGGCCGGTACGAGGATGTCCTCGATCCCGTCCGGTACGCGGATCTCGGATCCGTCCGCTTCGAGGAGCTCCTTCTCCGGTACGAGGACACCCTCGTGCGGCATCGCCGCGACCTGCTCCGGAACGCCGGCGAGCAGCTCCCCGGCGGGCACCGGAGCCGCGTCCGGCTCGGGCAGCGCGGCGGAGCCGGCCGGCGAGGTCTGCGCCTCGGGCAGAGCCGCCGAGTCAGCGGTCTCCGTACGCGCGATCCGCTCCGTGGTCAGCAGGATCAGGCCACCCGCCGCGACCACACCGCAGCCCAGGGCGAGCACGGTGCCCGTGGTGCCGTACCGGAAGGTCTCGCCGAACATCGTGATGCCGACCGCGGCCGCCACCACCGGGTTCACGACCGTCAGCGTGGCCAGCGGCGCCGCGAGGCCCGCGCCGCGGTAGGCGGCCTGGGACAACAGCAGACCGGCCGTTGCGAAGACGCCTATCGTCGCCAGGGCGGGCACGTCGGCCGCCGACACCCCGCCGTTCCAGTCGACCGCGACGATCTTCGTGAACACCGAGGACATGCCGAACGCTATGCCGGAAGCGATCGCGAGCAGCATGCTGCGCACCGCCGGATGCCGGTGGGCCGCCCGCCCCGCGATCATCAGCGTCACGACGACGGTGCCGGTCACGAGAGCGACGACCACCCGCTCGGCCGTGGCCAGCGACTGCGACTCCGAGGCGCCGACCAGGGACAGCAGTCCGGCGAGACCCACGGTCGCCATGATGGCGCCCCGCCAGGCCGTCGACCCGGCCTTGCGGCCCACGAACAGCGCCGCCATCGGCAGCGCGAACACGATCGTCAGGGCGCCCAGCGGCTGCACCAGACTCAGCGGACCGAAAGCCAGCGCCACCACGTGCAGCAGACCACCGAGGCCGTTCAGCGCGACCGCCGCCCACCAGCCCGGCCGACGCATCGGCGCGAACTGCTGTCCCGGAGAGGACACCGCGACACGCTCCTGTACGATCGCCCCGCCCGCGTACGCGACGGCGGAGACGAGCGACAGAAGCACGGACAACGCGAGGGCGCTCATGAGCTGGTCCTCTGCGTGAGGCGGGGCCGCTGACCCCGGCGCGGCGAACGGTCGGCTTTCATAATCAACACGATGCCGCGAAAACCTCTTCCCGTCGTCGTACCAGAGCACGCACTGTGTCGTACTACCGATGGAGTACGACGCCTGCGGAGTCATCCCCAAGACGGGTGACCCCGGGCGGAGACCCCCAGGTGATAACCCCGACGGGCCCTGGTACTACTGCCCTTCGTGGATCTCGACCCCCATCTCGCCGCGCTCCGGCCCCTCGGTGCCTTCTTCGTACTACGCACCCCCGGGGAAGCAGCCCGGCCGCTCCCGACCCTGGCGGAGACCTACCGGGAAACCTCGTCAAGGACCGAAGGGGACCCGCTGGACTTCCGCGTCCGGAAGGTCGCGAACGCCCTGCGCGCCCCCGAGTTGCGGATCGCCGCCTCCGTGGCCCAGCAGGGCCTCGCGGCCCGGCTCTGGTCGGTGACCCTCGGCTGCGCCGCCCTGTACGGCCGCATCCCCGACCTCGACCCCGGCCTGCTGCACTGGGACCCCGACGGCAGCGCCCCGGACGACCTGTGGCTCACCGAGGCGCACCCGCTCCCCGCGGACCCGGCGACCGTCGCGGACGTCGTCCTGCACCGCCACCTCCAGCCGCTCACCGAAGCCGTGCACGCCCGCTACCGGGTGGCCGCCGGGCTGCTGTGGGGCAACGCGGGATCCGCCCTCGCGGGCGCCGCCCGGCAACTGGACCAGTGGGCACGCACAGGCGGCCGTACGGACACCGCAGCCCGGGCCCACGCTCTGACCGCGGAGCTTTTCGGCCATCCCCTCCTCGCCGGCACCGGCACCCTCTCCGGGACCGCGTTCCGGCGCCGCAGCTGCTGCCTCTACTACCGCGTGCCGGGCGGCGGAGTGTGCGGTGACTGTTGCTTCACACGAGCCCCGCGCTCTTCCCCACGCGCCCCATCTGGGTGACCATGAAAGGGCAACAAGCCGCTGAGAACAGGGGGTTCCGGGTGCGTGTGGGACTGCTGACCCGGGAGTACCCGCCGGACGTGTACGGCGGCGCGGGTGTCCATGTCGAGTTCCTCGCCCGGGAGCTGCGGGACCTCGTCGACCTCGAAGTGCACTGCTGGGGCGAGGGCCGCGCGGTGGGCGTGCTGCGCCACCGCCCCTGGTCGGCGCTCGACACCTCGAACGACGCGCTGCGCACCTTCTCCGTGGACCTCGCCATGGCCGCCGGCCTCGAAGGCCGCGACCTCGTCCACTCCCACACCTGGTACGCCAACCTCGGCGGCCACCTCGCCAAGCTCCTGTACGGCATCCCGCACGTGATGACCGCCCACTCGCTGGAGCCGCTGCGCCCCTGGAAGGCCGAACAACTCGGCGGCGGATACGCCCTGTCGAGCTGGGCCGAGCGCACCGCGATCGAGGCCGCCGACGCGGTGATCGCCGTATCCGGAGCCATGCGTGAGGACATCCTCAGCTGCTACCCGGCGCTCGACCCGGCCCGGGTCCACGTCGTGCACAACGGCATCGACACCACCCTGTACCGGCCCGACCACGGCACCGACGTCCTCAACCGGTTCGGCCTCGACCCCGACCGCCCCTACGTCCTGTTCGTCGGCCGCATCACCCGCCAGAAGGGCGTGCCCCATCTGCTGCGCGCCGTACGGGACATCCACCCGGCCGCGCAGGTCGTGCTGTGCGCCGGGGCCCCGGACACCCCCGAGATCGACCGGGAGTTCCGCGATCTCTACCAGGAGCTGAGCCGGGTCCGCGAGGGCGTGCACTGGATCCCGCAGATGCTGCCCCGCCCGGAAGTGATCCAACTCCTCACACACGCCGCCGTGTTCGTCTGCCCCTCGGTGTACGAACCCCTCGGCATCGTCAACCTGGAGGCGATGGCCTGCGGAACTCCCGTGGTGGCCTCCCAGGTCGGCGGCATCCCCGAAGTCGTCGACGACGGCAAGACGGGCCTGCTCGTCCCGCTCGACGACGACTTCGAGGCGGGCCTCGCGCGGGCGCTGGACTCGCTCATCGGCGACCCGGGGACCGCCGCGCGGATGGGGGAGGCCGGACGGGAGCGCGCGGTGGGGGAGTTCGGCTGGGACGCGGTGGCACGCCGGACGGCCCGGCTCTACGGGGAGATCCTCAAACAGGCTTAGCGCACGGTGCTCAGGGGCAGGCTGGGAGCAACCAGGGTGAGGGGAGCGGCCATGCGTCGATGGGGGTACCCCCGGTCGAGCGAAGCCGAGACTGGGGGAGGACCTTCGGTGCTCGGAATCGTGCTGGCTGGCGGTGAGGGTAAACGCCTGATGCCCCTGACCGCGGACCGCGCGAAACCGGCGGTCACCTTCGGTGGCACGTACCGTCTCGTCGACTTCGTCCTCTCCAACCTCGTCAACGCCGACATCCTGCGCATCTGCGTCCTCACCCAGTACAAGTCGCACTCCCTGGACCGCCACGTCACCACCACCTGGCGGATGTCCAGCCTGCTCGGCAACTACGTCACCCCGGTCCCGGCCCAGCAGCGGCTCGGCCCGCGCTGGTACCTGGGCAGCGCGGACGCGATCCTGCAGTCCCTCAACCTGGTCTACGACGAACGCCCCGAGTACGTCGCGGTGTTCGGCGCCGACCACGTGTACCGCATGGACCCGCGCCAGATGCTCGCGCAGCACATCGAGTCCGGCGCCGGCGTGACGGTGGCCGGCATACGCGTACCGCGGAGCGAGTCGTCGTCCTTCGGCGTGATCAGCCCCGGCTCGGACGGCCTGAGCGTGGAGCGCTTCCTGGAGAAGCCCGCCGACCCGCCCGGCCTCCCGGACGACCCGGAGTGCGTGTTCGCCTCGATGGGCAACTACATCTTCACCACCAAGGTCCTCATCGAGGCGCTCCAGCGGGACGCCGAGGACGAGAACTCCGTGCACGACATGGGCGGTTCGATCCTGCCCCAGCTCACCGACCGGGGCGAGGCCCAGCTCTACGACTTCAGCGCCAACCACGTCCCCGGCGAGACCAACCGCGACCGGGGCTACTGGCGGGACGTCGGCACCCTGGACGCCTACTACGACGCCCACATGGACCTCATCGCCGAGCGCCCCGCGTTCAACCTCTACAACCGCAGCTGGCCCATCTACACCCACTCCAACCAGCTCTCCCCGGCCCGCTTCAACGCGGGCGGCATGGCCAGCGAGTCCATCATCAGCGCAGGCTGCCTGATCCGCGGCCAGGTCACGCGGTCCGTGCTCTCGCCGGGCGTGGTGGTCGACCCGGGGGCGGTGGTGCAGGGGGCGGTGCTGCACGACAACGTGCGCATAGGGCGGGGCGCGGTGGTGCGGGGCGCCGTACTCGACAAGAACGTCGAGGTGCCGCCGGGCGCGACGATCGGCGTCAATCCGGAGCGGGACTCCGACCTGTACACCGTCTCCAAGGGTGGCGTGATTGCGCTGGGGAAGGGGCAGCGGGTCCCCTAGCTACTGCGCGGGACGCAGCGGCGGCGTCGCCCGGCGTACGACGACACCGGCAGACGGGCTCCCGAGGATGGTGACAACCGTCCGGAAGGAGCCGACGCCATGTCCCGCATCCTGCCCGTTCTCACCGCTGCCCTGGTCGCCTTACCCGTTCTGGCCGTCGCCCCGGCGCACGCGGCGACCGGAGCCCAACGCCTCTCCACCGACAGCCCGTTCGCCGACTGCGCGCCGGGCGCGCTGGACCCCAGAATGGCCGACGGCGCCATCGAGCCGCAGCTCGCCGTCGACCCGCACGACCCGCGCCGACTCGCCGCCGCGTGGCCGCAGGACCGGCAACGTGGTGTGGTCCTCGCCGTCAGCGACGACCGCGGCCGCTCCTGGACCCGGACCGTCGTCCCCGGCCTGACCCGGTGCTCGGGCGGCACGTACGACTACGTGGACGGCCCTGCCGTGACCTTCACCGGGGACGGGGCGCTGCTGGTGACCGGCGGTCTCTTCATGGCCGACGGCTCGGCGAGCGCGGCCCTGTCCGTGCGCTCGGCCGACGACGGCCGGACCTGGACCCGTCCCGCGGTCGTCGTCGAGGCGACGGACCCGGACCAGGGCGGACACGGGGGCGGTACGGCCGTGACCGACCCGCGCGACCCGGAGGTGCTGTACGTCGTCACCCCGCGCTTCCCCGCCCAGAGCCGCACCCGCAACGACGCCTGGATCAGCCGCAGCACCGACGGCGGACGCAGCTGGGCGGCACCCGTGCTGGTGGCGGACGCGGGAGACGGCCATCTGATCTCGGGGCACCGGCTGAGCGTGCTCGACGACGGCACGCTGGTCGACGTGTACAGCAGGGTCAGGTTCGGCGAGGGCCCGATCACCAGCCGGCTCACCCTGCAGGCCGTACGCTCCACCGACGGCGGCCGTACCTGGTCCGCACCGGTGAAGGTGGCCGACCAGCGCACAAGGTGGCTGTTCCAGGACCCCGAGTCCGGCGAGCAGGTCTCCCACACCACCAGCCTGCTTTCGGACACCGCCGTCGACCGGCGCACCGGCCGGATCTACGCGGCCTGGCAGGACTCGCGGTTCAGCGGTGGCGGCGCGGACGCGGTTGCCCTGGTGGCGTCGGACGACGGCGGCCGTACCTGGTCCGAGCCGGTGAAGGTGAACCGCACGCCCGCATCCGTCCCCGTGCCGAACCAGCAGGCCTTCACGGTGACGCCGGCCGTCGGCCGTGACGGCACGGTCGCCGTGGCCCATTCCGACTTCCGCCACAACGACGAGGGCACCCCCCTGCTCACCGACCGCTGGCTGGCCCGCTGCCACCCGAAGCCGGTCGACTGCGGATCCGGCAGGGCGACTTGGCGGGAGACCCGGCTGACCCCGACCTCGTTCGACATGCGCAAGGCCCCGCGCATCCCCGACGAAGCCAGCCCCCGTGGCTACTTCCTGGGTGAGCAGATGGGGCTGGCCGCGACCGGGCACGGCTTCACCGCCGTATGGGCGAAGCCGGACGCACCCGGCCGGGCGGCGGTGTACGCGTCCGTCGTGCGGTGACCGAGGGGAGAAGGGATCCGTGACGCCTCCCGGGTGACAACCACAGGATGCCCGGTGCCGCTACCTGTGCTGGAGTGACCTCATATGCACCATGAGTCCCGCCCCTTTCACAGGGGCGGGACTTAATCTGCCGTTAACTGAGCGTAGCTTGATCGTACTTGACTGTAATCGCCAGAGAGCGATTGACTGCTGGTCCACCCTTCGTCGACGCGAGGCAAGCCATTGACTTCTGACCTGCTCGCACCTCTCGACCTGGCGTTCTGGAACATCGAGTCCGCCGAACACCCCATGCACCTGGGCGCCCTCGGCGTCTTCACGGCGCACTCGCCCACCGCCGGCGCCCACGCGGCCGACCTGCTCGCCGCCCGCGCCGCCGCCGTGCCCGGACTGCGGATGCGGATCCGCGACGCATGGCAGCCGCAGGGCCTGCTGCGGCCGTTCTCCTTCGGAGGCGCCACCCGCGAGCCCGCGCCCGACTTCGACCCGCTCGACCACGTCCGGCTGCACGCCCCGACCGCCGACTTCCAGGAGGTCGCGGGCCGGCTGATGGAGCGCCCGCTGGAGCGCGGCCGGCCGCCGTGGGAGGCGCATGTGCTGCCGGGCGAGGACGGCGTGTCGTTCGCGGTGCTGTTCAAGTTCCACCACGCCCTCGCCGACGGCCTGCGGGCGCTGACCCTCGCCGCCGCCGTTCTGGATCCCATGGACATGCCCGCACGCAAGCCTCGTCCCGAGGCGCCCCGCAGCGGCCGCGTTCCGGATGTGCGCAAGCTGCCGGGTCTGGTGCGCGGCGCCCTGTCCGACGTGGGGCGCGCCCTCGACATCGGTGCCTCGGTCGCCGTGTCGACGCTGGCGATGCGCTCGTCGGACGCCCTGACCGCCGAGCCGAGCGGCACCCGCCGCACCGCCGGGGTGGTCATCGACATCGACGACGTGCACGTGGTCCGCAAGGCCGTCGGCGGCACCGTCAACGACGTCCTGATCGCGGTCGTCGCGGGCGCCCTGCGCCGCTGGCTCGACGAGCGCGGCGACGGCAGCGAGGGCGTCGCGCCCCGCGCCCTGATCCCCGTCTCCAAACGCCGCCCGCGCACCGCGCACCCGCAGGGCAACCGGCTCTCCGGCTACTTGATACGGCTCCCCGTCGACGACCCCGACCCGCTGCGCCGCCTCGACACGGTCCGCGCCGCCATGGACCGCAACAAGGACCTCGGCCCCAACCGGGGCGCGGGCGCCGTCGCCCTGCTCGCCGACCACGTACCGGCGCTCGGCCACCGGATCGGCGGACCGCTGGCCGGGCAGGCCGCCCGGCTCTGGTTCGACATCCTCGTCACCAGCGTGCCGCTGCCGGGCATCCCGCTGAAGCTCGGCGGCCACCCCGTCACCGAGGTCTTCCCCTTCGCCCCGCTGGCCCGCGGCCAGTCCCTGGCGATCGCGATCTCGACGTACCGCGGACAGGTCCACTACGGCCTCGTCGCCGACGCCAAGGCCGTACCGGACCTCGACGTGCTCGCCAAGGCCGTGTCCGAGGAGGTGCAGTCGGTGATCACCGCCTGCGGCCCCTGAGCCCTGCCGCCGCGGGCCCGCTTCGCCGGATTTTGGAGGACCGGCCCGGCGCTCCGTAGAATTCCCCGTTCGAAAGCGGGCGCGGTCGGCGCGCCGCTCCGGTGATCAGGGAAACGGCAGCGCGATGACGGTGACAGAGGAAGGCCCGGCGACCACGGACGAGGTCGTGCACGAGCCCGGTGACCAGGTCGTGTACGGCCCCGGCATCGACCCGGAGCGGCTCGCCGTGTGCCTGAGCGTGCTGGACGAGCTCGACAAGCTGGAGGTCGACCACCCCGACGCGATCGCCGTGCGCCGGGCCACCGCCGGCGTCTACCGCACCGTCAAGCAGCGCCGCCGCCAGGAGCGCCGGGCCGCCAAGACCGCCCACGACAAGGCGGTCACGGAGGCCACGGCGACCGGCTCCGCCCAGCGCATCGACGACGAGACCGAAGGCATCCTGCCGTCGTCGGCGACCGAGGAGGGCAGGATCGCCGGGATACTCCAGCGCCCGCGCTCCTGCTACACCTGCAAGACCCGGTACGTGGAAGTCGACTACTTCTACCACCAGCTCTGTCCCGACTGCGCCGCCCTTAACCGGACCAAGCGCGACGTCCGCGCCGACCTCAGCGGCAAGCGAGCCCTGCTCACCGGCGGCCGCGCCAAGATCGGCATGTACATCGCGCTGCGGCTGCTGCGGGACGGCGCGCACACGACGATCACCACGCGCTTCCCGAAGGACGCCATCCGCCGTTTCAAGGCCATGGACGACTCCGCGGACTGGATGCACCGCCTGGAGGTCGTCGGTATCGACCTGCGCGACCCCGCCCAGGCCGTCGCCCTCGCCGACCAGGTCGCCGAGGCGGGCGCCCTCGACATCCTCGTCAACAACGCGACGCAGACCGTGCGCCGACTGCCCTCCGCCTACGCCGCCCTGGTCGACGGCGAGAGCGCCCCGCTGCCCGCCGGTGAACTGCCAGCCCACCACGTCATCGGCGCCTTCGGCTCCGGCGCGGTCGACGGACTGGCCTCCCTGCCCGCCGGAATCTCCGGCATCGACGCGCAGCAGGTCGCCGACCTCGCCCTGGTCGCGGGCAACGCCAGCGTCGCCCGGCATCTCGACGGCACCGCCATCGACGCCGGCGGCCTGGTTCCCGACGTCGTGGACAGCAACACCTGGGTGCAGACCATCGAGCAGATCTCCCCGGTGGAGCTCCTCGAAACCCAGCTGTGCAACTACACGGCGCCGTTCATCCTGATCAGCAAGCTGCGGCCGGCCATGGCGGACGCGGCGCGGAAGGCGACCAGCGGACGCGCGTACATCGTGAACGTCTCCGCGATGGAAGGCGTCTTCGGGCGCGGCTACAAGGGCGCGGGGCACCCGAACACGAACGCCGCCAAGGCCGCCATGAACATGGTCACGCGGACCAGCGCGCAGGAGATGTTCCAGAGCGACGGCATCCTCATGACCTCGGTCGACACCGGCTGGATCACCGACGAGCGCCCGCACTTCGACAAGCTGCGCCTCGCCGAGGAGGGCTTCCACGCGCCGCTGGACCTGGTCGACGGCGCGGCTCGGGTCTACGACCCGGTCGTGCGGGGCGAGGCGGGCGAGGACGTGTACGGGGTCTTCCTGAAGGACTACGCGCCCGGCAAGTGGTGAGCGGTCACCGGGGCCGGCCGGTGCGCTGCTCGCACACTCGTGCCGCCGTCCACCAGTAGGTCGGCTCCCGTTATCCACCGTGCCGCGTCCGACGCCAGCCACAGCACCGCCTGTGCGACGTCGTCAGGCTCCCCGATGCGGCCCAGTGGCAGCCCGCTCGCGACCTCCCGCTCGCCCGGCTCCCACACGAACCGCGCCATCTCGGTCCGTACGAGGCCGGGGGAGACGGAGTTCACCCGTACCCCCGGGCCCAGCTCGCCCGCGAGCTGCTGCGTGAGGTGCAGGAGCGCCGCCTTGCTGGTGCCGTAGGCCCCGACGCCGGGGCCCACGTGCCCGGCGCCCTCCGTGCAGATGTTGATCACCGACCCGCCGTGCTCCCGCATCCAGGCGCGCCACGCGCACTGCACCAACCGCAGCGCGGCCTCGACGTTCACGGTGAAGGCCGCGCGCCAGGCGTCCGGGTCGGCGTCCATGAGCGGCCCGAACGGCTGGTTGGTCGCCGCGTTGTTGACGAGGATGTCCAGCCTGCCGAACGCGTGCAGGGTGGCCCGCGTGACCTCCCGCAGATGCGCGGGGTCCGCCACGCTCCCGGCCAGCCCGATGCCGCCCAGCTCGGCGGCCGTCCTGCGCACCTCGTCCGCGTCCCGCGCGGTCACGCAGACCCGCGCCCCGGCCGCGGCCAGGTGCCGGGCGACGGCGAGTCCGATGCCACGCGTGCCGCCGGTGACCATGGCGGCCCTGCCCTCCAGACCGTGCGACGACGTCATCGCCGTACGGTCTCATGACGGGTCGTCAGTCAACAGCCCCGAGCGGCGAGTGCCGAGCCGCCACCAGTTCCAGCACCGTGCGCCAGTCCTCCAGGACCCCCGCGTCGAACTCGGCGCTGCGGCCCTCCTCGTCGGCCTGGCGCAGGCGCACCAGGTCGTCGTCGGCGGAGTTGAAGGCCCGGCACTGGTCGCGTACGAGGCGGGAGACCCGTTCGCCGAGGAGGGGCCGCACCGCGTCGGCGGCGCAGTCGGAGTGGCGGGTCACGTCGGCCGGGCCCAGCAGCGGGCCGATGGCATGAACGAGCCCCGCGACCTGGAGTTCCTTGTCGGCGGGGCGTGCGCGGCGCAGCAGTGCGGCTGTCTGCAGCGCGTGTTGGTGGAGATCGACTCGGATGCTCCCGAGGCCCGGGGTGTCCCGGGTGCCCCGGCAGGCGTACAGCAGATCCATCAGCTCTTCGACACTGCGCAGCTCCATGCGCCAGTCCTCCCGCCGGACAAGCCGTTGCCGTACGTCAGCAGATCATGGCCGCCTTGCGATTCGGCCAACGGGACTTGAACTGCGTGGCGTGCCGGGAGTGGAGCTGGGCAGCGTGCGGGTGTTGAGCCGAACGAGTGACTTGTAAATCTCGCATTTCATGACAAGTAGGGATGAAGTCGGCAGGCGAAAACCGGTCGACTCCGGATAGTTACAGCTTGTTTGCAGCCCCATCGAGCGGGCACCCGCTCATTTGGTTAATCTGTAGCGGACGGACAGCACTACAGGGTCCCAACCCACACCCATGGTCCGTCCCGGGACAAGCCGGTGCACAACGGCCTGCTCTCAGCACCAGTTACCGGCGCCACCGCGTCCGAGCCGACTTTGAGTATGACCCGAGCGGGCGTCAGGTATCCGGACCGCAGACTGGGCCGGCCCGCCCCGAGGGTGATCCGACACATAAGGAGTGCGCGGTGACACCTGAGAAGACGAATCGCGAACAGCGCCCCAAGGAACGCACGGAGCGCGCGGGCCGCCGGTCGAACGAGATCGGCAGTCTCGATGTGTGGGCCAGGTCCGCCCCCATCCGCCTGGCGGGCTACGAGGACGACCTCGCCGAGCCCCACATCCTGCCCAGCGTCGACTGACGACCGACGTCGACCGAAGGGGCAGAACCCTTCGCGATCGCCGACCGCATGGGCGTGCGAGACTCACGCCCATGCTGATCAGAGAAGCCGCGGCCGACGACTGGCCGCGGATTTGGTCTTTCTGGCACCGGATCGTGGCCGCCGGTGAGACCTACGCATGGGATCCGGACACCTCCGAGGACGACGCCCGGGCCTTGTGGCTGAGCCCCGCCAAACGCGTCTACGTCGTCGAGGACGACGCCGGAGCCGTCGTCGCCTCCGCCTACGTCACCCCCAACTACGGTGGCCCCGCGGCCCGTATCGCCAACGCCGGCTTCATGGTCGACCCCGATCAGGGCGGCCGCGGCATCGGCCGCCTCCTCGCCGAGCACATCCTGGCCGCGGCCAAGGCCGACGGCTATCGGGGCATGGTCTTCAACGCCGTTGTCGAGACCAACCCGGCCGTGCGCCTGTGGACCTCGCTCGGCTTCACGATTCTCGGCACGGTTCCGGACGCGTTCGACCATCCCCGGCATGGCCGGGTGGGGCTGCACATCATGTACAGGGCGCTTTAGCGAGCGAACCGAGCTCCCCCCTACTTGCCTAAAGGCTTTAGGTAAGTGCATACTCGCTTATGGCAAGCGAGGGGGTTGTTATGGCACGCGTAGGGCTGACCACGGAACGTCTGGTCCGGGCAGGCGCCGAGCTCGCCGACGAGGGCGGCTTCGAGCAGGTGACCGTGTCCGAGCTGGCCCGGCGGTTCGACGTCAAGGTCGCGAGCCTGTACTCGCACGTGAGGAACTCAGCCGACCTCAAGACGCGGATCGCCCTGTTCGCGCTGGAGGAGCTGGCCGACCGGGCCGCCGACGCCATCGCGGGGCGGGCCGGCAAGGACGCCCTGGTCGCCTTCGCGAACGTATACCGCGACTACGAGCGCGAGCACCCCGGCCGCTCCGCCGCCGCGCGGATGAGGCTCGACCCCGAGAAGGCCGCCGCAAGCGCGGGGGTCCGGCACGCGCAGATGACGCGGGCGATCCTGCGCGGCTACGACCTGACGGAGCCGGACGCGACACACGCCGTACGGCTGCTGGGCAGCGTCTTCCACGGCTACTCCAGCCTGGAGACGGCAGGCGGCTTCAGCCACAGCGCCCCCGACTCCGCGGAGACCTGGACCCGGATCCTCGACGCCCTCGACGCCCTGCTGCGCAACTGGCCGACCGCGCCCGCCCCTGATCGACAGGCCGAGGACACCGGCCCGGAACAAGGACGCTGAGGACATGGACACCCCGCACGACTGGATCACCACGCCCGTCACCGCCGAACTTCTGCGCGGCGCCCTCGACGTCGAACGCACCGAGCACGGCGTGCTGCCGCACCGGCTGCCCGCGTGGGCACGCGCCCAGAACACCGACGAGCAGCTGGCCATGGCCGAGTCACAGCCCTCCGGAGTACGGCTGGCATTCCGCACCCGTGCCACCGCCGTCGAACTGGAGGCACTGCGCACCAAGCGCTGCTACGTGGGTGCCCCGCCCCGCCCGGACGGCGTGTACGACCTGATCGTAGACGGCCGCCCCGCCGGGCAGGGCAGCGTGACCGGCGGCAACGTTGTGACCGTCGACATGATGGCCGGGACCGCCGAGGACCGGCGCGGCCCGGCCGGCACCGTCCGCTTCACCGGGCTGCCCGACGGCGACAAGGACGTCGAGATCTGGCTGCCGCACAACGAGACCACCGAACTGATCGCCCTGCGCACGGACGCCCCCGTCGAGCCCGCGCGCGATCCGGGCCGCAAGATCTGGCTGCACCACGGCAGTTCGATCAGTCACGGCTCCGACGCGGCGAGCCCCACCGGCATCTGGCCCGCGCTCGCGGCCACCCTCGGCGGCGTGGAGCTGATCAACCTGGGGCTGGCCGGCAGCGCTCTGCTCGACCCGTTCACCGCCCGCGCCATACGGGACGCCACGGCCGACGTCATCAGCGTCAAGATCGGTATCAACCTGGTCAACATGGACCTGATGCGGCTGCGCGCCTTCGGCCCCGCGGTCCACGGCTTCCTCGACACCATCCGTGAAGGGCACCCGACGACACCACTGCTGGTCGTGTCGCCGATCCTGTGCCCGATCCACGAGGACACACCGGGACCCTGCGCCCCCGACTTCAGCGGCCTCAGCCGAGGCCAACTCAAGTTCGTCGCCATGGGAGACCCGGCGGAACGCGCGAGCGGCAAGCTGACGCTGGGCGTGATCCGGGACGAGCTGTCCCGCATCGTGAAGCAGCGGGCGGCCGACGATCCGAACCTGCACCACCTCGACGGCCGCGACCTCTACGGCGAGGCCGACTCCGCCGAGCTGCCCCTGCCCGACGACCTCCACCCCGACGCCACCACCCACCGCCGCATCGGCGAACGCTTCGCGCAGTGGGCCTTCACCGGCGACGGGCCCTTCGCGGCGGCGGCCTCACAGCGTGGCGCCGAATAGCCGTCCGGCCGTCCATCGGTACACGACCTAATCGAGCGGCGCCGTCCGCTGCCACGGACGCAGCTCCTGGATCCGCTCCGCCAGCGCCAGCAGCTCCGCCTCCGCCCCGGGACGCCCCACCAGCTGTATGGCGCAGGGGGCGCCGGAGGGCAGTGTGCCGAACGGAATCGACATGGCGGGCCAGCCGGTGAGGTTCCACGGCGGGGTCAGCGGCGAGTAGTTGGTGTTGGCCATGATGTTGCGCAGCCAGCCCCGCTCGTGCCAGGGCTCGGACTTGGGGGAGCGGCGGGCCAGGGCCGGGGTGAGCAGGACGTCGTACTCGGCGAAGAACGGCTCAAGCCGCCGGCGCAGCTGCTGTCGGCTCTCGCCGACCCGCACCCGGTTGACGAAGCGCTTGCCGACAGCGGCGTGGACCCGGGTCCGGCGGGTGAGCTGCCGCGGGTCGAGGCCCTGCGCGTCCACCGCCGTGCCCGCCGTCCAGTGGGTCAGGGAAGTGACCCCCAGCGACATGGGATACGGCGGGTCGGCGCGCCGTACCTGGTGACCCGCCTTGATCAGCAGCCCGGCGGCGTCGCGTGCGGCGGTCGCGTACGGCTTGCTGATGGTGACCCCGGCGAGCGGGCTGCGCAGGGACACGGCGATCCTGTGCGTGCCGGGCGCCCCAGAGCCCACGATCTCGGTGTCCGCCAGGACCGACAGCATCAGGCGCGCGTCCTCGACCGTCGTGGCCAGCGGGCCGTTCTCCGACATGCCGAACCAGTCGCCGTCACTGACGCCGGCCGGGACCACTCCGGTGCCGGGCTTGATGGTGACCAGGCCGCAGTTGGCCGCCGGTATGCGCAGGGAGCCCATGCCGTCGTTGCCGAGGGCGATCGGCACCATGCCCGCGGCGACCGCGGCAGCGCTGCCGCCGGACGACCCGCCTGCCGTGCGCGAGGTGTCCCACGGGTTGCGGGCGGTGCCGTGCACGCCCTCCGTGGTGCCGAAGACACACAGCTCCGGCACGTTCGTCAGCCCCACGACCACCGCGCCGGCGGCCCGCAGCCGGGCCACGGTGACGTGGTCGTCGCCGGCCGGGGTGTCCGGAGTGGCCGCGGAGCCGATGCGCTTGGACTCGCCGCGCACCGCGAGGTTGTCCTTGACGGCCACCGGCACGCCCGCCAGGGGCAGTTCGGCGAGATCGGCGCGCGAGCCCACCTCGTCGGCCTCGGCGAGCGCCGCCTCGACCCGGACCGCCCGGAAGGCGCCGACGCGGCCGTCCAGCCGCTCGATACGGGCCAGGTGCTCGGCCACCACCTCACGGGGTGTGGCCTGCTTCTCGCGTACGGCGGCGGCGATCTCGGCGGCGGTCCGGCCGACCCAGTTGGTCACGGGCGCTCCTCGGGGCTTACTCGCGAGTATGTAGGAGCACTCTGCCCGGCGGCGGGCCCGGCGTCGAGGGGTCGCCGGGCTTGGATATTCGGGACGCTCTTCTTGGACTTTTCACAGCGACTCTCCTCAGTACCACCCCGCTGACCTGCGCGTCATCCGATCAATCAGCCAACTCGGCACCACTCGCATCCCATTGACAGCCCCTGGGGCCCGTCCAATCATCAGACATCCGATGAATGGGGGTGCCTCATGAGGAGACGCTGGCGATCGTCCGGTGTCCTCGCGGCGCTGATGCTGTTGCTCGCGGCGCCGGTGCCGGCGCTCGCGGAGGGCGACCAGGAGACGCCGGTCACGGTGCCGGCCCTGGCCGACTGGACGCCGTCATCCGGTGGTTACACGTACGGGCGCTCCGCCCGTCTGGTGGCCGACAGCGAGGGCGAACGGCGGGTCGCGGGCACCCTGGCCGACGACCTGAACGACGCCGGACACGGCAGGGTTCCCGTGGTGCGCGGCGGCGCCCGGCCCGGTGACATCGTTATCGACGTCCAGCCCTCCCGGGCCTCCCTCGGCGCGGAGGGCTACCAACTCCGCGCGGACAAGCGGCTCTCGGTCACCGCGGCGACCGAGACCGGCGCCTTCTACGGCACCCGCACCCTCCTCCAGCTCCTCGCCCGGGGCGACCGGATCCCGGCCGGCCACACGGTCGACATTCCGCGCTACAAGGAGCGGGGCGTGGGCGTCTGCGCCTGCTACATCAACATCTCCATGCCATGGCTGGAGAACCTGGTCCGCGAGATGGCGTACCACAAGCTCAACCAGCTGCTCCTCGAAGTGAAAGTGAAGAGCGAAGCCCACCCCGAGGCCAACACCTGGGGCTACTACACCAAGGACGAGATCCGCCGCCTGGTCGCCCTCGGCAAGCGGTACCACGTCGAGATCATCCCCGAGATCAACTCCCCGGGGCACATGGACCCGTGGATCGAGAACCGCCCGGATCTCCAGCTCACCGACTCCGACGGCAACAAGCAGCCCTCGCGCCTCGACATCACCCGGCCGGAGTCCTTCGCCTACTACACGAGCCTGATCGACGAGTACGCCGAGGTCTTCCCCGCCACTTCCTGGCACATGGGAGCCGACGAGTACATGCTCGGCTCCGACTTCGCCAAGTACCCGCAGATCCTGAAGTACGCGCAGGACAGGTACGGCCCGGACGCCACGCCGCAGGACGCCTTCATCGACTTCGTGAACCGCGTGCATGCCTACGCGGGGGACAAGGGCAAGAAGCTGCGCATCTGGAACGACGGGCTCACCGGTGCCAACACCGTCCCGGTGACCGCCGGAACGACGGTCGAGCACTGGCTGAACGTGGCGGTGAAGCCAAGTCAACTCCTCGACCGGGGCTATCCGTTGATGAACGCGGCCTACGCCCTCTACCTGGTCCGCGGCGGCTTCCACAGCGACACCGAGGCGCTGTACGACCAGAGCTGGGACCCGCGCAGCTTCGAGGGGGAGAAGCTGGCCTCCCGTGACGGGATCACCGGCGCGAAGATCAGCCTGTGGCCCGACAACGGACGCGGCGAGACCGAGAACGAGGTCGCCGCCGCCCTGTGGCCCGCGCTTCGGCACATCGCCCAGGCAACGTGGGGCGACCCCGATCCCGACGCCACCTACGCCGAGTTCACGGCACGCGGCACGGCCGTCGGGCACGCGCCGGGGTGGCGGGACCTGACGCGGGTGCCGGTCGCGGACGGGTCGTACACCTTCCGGACACCCGGCCGGTCGTTCGACGCCGAAGTGAAGCGCACCGCCGACGGCTACATGACCGTGCGGACCGCGCAGGGCTGCCTCGAGGTGCGCGGCGGGAAGCTCACGCTGAACGTGCCGCTGCAGCCCGGAGTGGAGGCGGCGCCTCAAGCGTGCGATGCGCAAAGCACCCTGCAGCGCTGGCAGTTGGAAGCCGTGGCAGGTGGCTACCGGCTCGTCAACGCCATCACGCGGATGGCGCTGAGCGTGACGGAGGACGCCCGGCTCGTGCAGTACCCGCCGGACCGGCGCACGCCCGCCGTCTGGCACCTGACCTGAGGATCTGACCCTGACCCGAGGAGCCGTCCATGGCCGTTTCCCGACGTGTCTTCGTCGCGACAGCCGCTGTCCTCGCCGCGACCGGCACGACAAGACCCGCCCTCGCGGCACCCGCGGCCGCTTCGAGCGACGCCCGCTACCGCATCCCCGTCAGCCCCGACGACACCGAGGCCGACCTGGTCCGCAAGGCCTCCCAAGTCCGCCCCACCGCACGGCAGATCGCCTGGCAGCGGCTGGAGCGCACCGCGTTCCTGCACTTCGGCGTGAACACCTTCACCGGTCTGGAGTGGGGCACCGGCGACGAGGACCCGGACGTCTTCCAGCCGACCGGCCTCGACACCGACCAGTGGGCCCGCGCCCTGCGTGACGGCGGCTTCCGGCTCGCCATCCTCACCGTCAAGCACCATGACGGCTTCGTGCTCCACCCGTCCCGCTACACCGACCACTCGGTGGCATCGAGCAGCTGGCGCGAAGGCCGGGGCGACGTGCTGCGTTCCTTCGCCGACTCCATGCGCCGGTACGGCATCAAGGTCGGCGTCTACATCTCACCGGCCGACGAGAACCAGTACCTCCACGGCGTGTACGCCAACGGCAGCGCCCGCACCGACCACACCATCCCGACCCCCGTCGAGGCCGACGACCGCACGCCGGCGGCGTCACGCACGTACACCCTCCCGGCCACCGACTACGGCGCCCACATGCTCAACCAGCTCTATGAGGTGCTCACGGAATACGGCCCGATCGACGAGGTCTGGTTCGACGGCGCGCAGGGCCGCATCCCGCCGGACAAGGTGGAGAAGTACGACTGGGACAGCTGGTACACCCTCGTCCGCTCGCTCGCGCCCGACGCCGCGATCGCCGTGTCCGGCCCGGACGTGCGGTGGGTCGGAAACGAGGGCGGGCTGGCCCGGGAGGACGAGTGGAGCGTCGTACCGGTACAGGAGAAGGACTACGGCCGGACGGACTACGCCCTCGCGTACGACGCCCCCGACATGGGCAGCCGTGCGGCACTGGTGCAGGCCCGGCCCGTCGCCGACCACCTCCAGTGGTGGCCGGCCGAGTGCGACGTCTCCATCCGGGACGGCTGGTTCTTCCACGCCGACCAACAGCCGAAGAGCGTCGAGCAGTTGACGGACATCTACTTCCGGTCCGTGGGCCGCAACTCGGTGCTCCTGCTCAACATCCCGCCGGACACGGACGGCCTGCTGCCCGCCGCTGACGTGGCACGGCTGCGGGAGTTCCGCGAGCGGGTGGACCGCGAGCTGCCGGAGGACCTGGCGCGCCACGGCCGTACGACCGCGTCGCCGGGCCGGGTCACCGTCGACCTCGGCCGCGAGCGGGAGGCGGACCGGATCCGGCTGGCGGAGGACATCCGGTACGGGCAGCAGGTGGAGAGCTTCGTCGTCGAGGTGCAGCGGGAGGGTGCCTGGACGGAGGTGACCCGGGCCGGCGCGATCGGCGCGAGCCGGATCCTGCTGCTGGCGGCTCCGGTGCGGGCCCGGCGGTGGCGGGTACGGGTGACCGGCTCGCGGGCCGCGGTGCGCATCGCGGAGTTCGGGCTGTACCGGTCACGGGTCTGAAATTCGGTTGACCGAGGCGGGGCCGTGCGGGCTGGATGGGGTGCATGGCCGACATTCAGGGCACGTACGACGACCTGTTCACCGCGGTGCCGAACGCGCTGGCCGCGATGCTGGACGCGGGGGACGCGGGCGGCTCCGTCGCGGTCTTCGTGGACGGCGAACCGGTCGTGGACGTCTGGGGCGGGTTCGCGGACGCCGACCGCACCGTCCCGTGGGAGCGCGACACGATCGTCAACGTCTGGTCGGTGACCAAGACGATGACGGCCCTGTGCGCCCTCGTCCTGGCCGACCGCGGCGAGCTCGACCCGGACGCACCGGTCTCCCGCTACTGGCCAAAGTTCGCGGCGGCGGGCAAGGAGAAGGTGCTCGTACGGCACCTGCTCTCGCACACCGCCGGTCTGCCCGACTGGGACGGGCCGGTCGAGGAGCTGTACGACTGGCCCGCCGCCACAGCACGGCTCGCCACGCGGGCCCCTCGGTGGGAGCCGGGCAGCGCGGCCGGCTACCACTCGCTCACGCAGGGATTCCTGGTGGGCGAGGTCGTACGGCGGATCACCGGCCGCAGCGTGGGCGAGTTCCTCGCCGAGGAGGTGACCGGGCCGCTGGGCGCGGACTTCCACATCGGGCTGGCCGCCGAGCACGACCATCGGGTCGCGCCCGCGATTCCGCCCACCGGACAGGCCGAGGACTACGCGGCGAGCGCCGCCGCGGGCCCCTCGGGTTCCGAGGCGGGCACCGGCGTCCGCGTCCGCGACGGCAACAGCCTGGCCTGGCGCCGCGCCCAGATCCCCGCGGCGAGCGGCTTCGGCAACGCACGTTCCGTGGCCCTCGTACAGTCCCTGCCGGCCTGTGGGGGAGAGGTGAACGGGGTCCGGCTGCTGTCCCGGGCCGGTTGCGAGCGCGCTTGGGAGGAGCAGTTCGCCGGCGACGACCGCGTCCTCGGCATGCCCATGCGGTGGGGCCTCGGGTACGGCCTGTTCGGCACCACGTACGGCTGGGGCGGCTGGGGCGGCTCCCTCGTGATGATCGAGCCCGACAGCCGGCTGGCGGTGGCGTACGTGACGCAGCAGATGCGCGAGCCTGCCAAGGACACCCGGGGGCTGGAGATCGTGGCGGCCGCGTATGAGGGGCTCCAGGGGCTGCGCTGATGACGTCCGGCGAGCTCGGCGAGCAGGACTACCTCCGGGAGATAGAGCGCCTCGCCGGCCGTGTCCGTGCGGCGGCGTCCGACGAAGGCTGGCTCTCGTACCTGGAGGATCCGCAGGATTCGACACCTCTGCAACGCAGCGTGAACGCCCTCGCGCGGGCTCTGCGGCACTACCACTTCAACGGTGACGGCTGTCTGGAGGAGGACCGGCCGCTTGTCCGGCTCGTCGGTGCCACTGTGCTGAAACCCGGGATCATGCCGGCCGGGGTGGAGGAGACGTACGAGGAGGTGTGCGCGCGGATAGGCGTGGAGCCCAGGCCGGAGGGCTGGGCCCTGTGGAACACCTGGAGCGACGGAGACCTGAAGGTGACCATGGTGGTGGCCGCCGTCGAGACGACCGAGGGGCTGCTCGCGAACTGGGCACGTGGCAGACCCGTCGATCCCGTGACACCGCTGCCGTCCCAGGTCGCCCTCATCCGGCACGGATGGATCGGACCGATGACCTTCTCACCTCGCGGCGTCAGCCGGACCGGCCTCGGCGGCCTGCCGTTGACCTAGGCCGTGTCCGCAAAGTCCGGCCTGCCTCGCGACGCCTGGCACGCTCCCCCACTGTCGGCTTCGCCCGGTGCGGCGGGAGGGTCACCCCACCCGCCGCACCGGGCGTAGGCCCAAGTACGTCCAGTACGTGGGCCTACGCCCGGCACGCCGAGAGCACGCACCAGACGCCGCCGGGCCCGCCCTCCGGGCGAACGACGGGACTTCGCGGACACGACCCAGGACGTGGGGTCACGCGCCCCGCGCCACCCCCGTGCTCCCCCGCTCGATCAGCCGAGGCACCGGCACCCGCACCGCCCGCGCCGACCCCCCGTCCAGCAGAGCGGTCAACTCACGGGCCGCCGTGCGGCCGAACTCCACGCTGTCCCGGGACAGGGCCGACAGCCAGGGCTTGACCATGCGGCACAGGGCGGAGTCCTCCCAGGACACCACCGAGACGTCGGCCGGTACGGAGAAGCAGAGTTCGGCCGCGGCGGCGGCGCCGGCGACGGCCATCACGTCGTTGTCGTAGATCAGCGCGGTCGGGGGAGCCGGGTCCTCCAGGACCCTGCGGGTGACCGCCGCGCCCTCGGCGTCGGAGTAGTCGGTGGTCACCGACTTCACCTCGGTCAGGCCGCGCCGCCCGGCCTCGGCGCGCAGGGTGCGGATGCGGCGTTCGGTGTGGGCGAGGCCGGGCAGGCCGGCGATGTGCACGATCCGCCGGTGGCCGAGGGCGTACAGGCCGTCCACGACCGAAGCCATCGCGCCCGCGTCGTCCGCCCAGACCGTGGAGAGGCCGGGATGGCGGTCGTCGGGGGCGCCGCCGATCACCACGGCGGGCAGGCCGAGTTCGTCGAGGAGGCCGGGGCGGGGATCGTCGGTGCGCGAATCGACGACGAGGACGCCGTCCACGCGGTGCTCGGCCCACCAGCGGCGGTACACCGCGCACTCGTCGGCGACGTCCTCCACGACCTGGAACAGCAGCCCGAGATGCCGCTCCGCCAGCACCTCCTGGATGCCCGAGACCAGTTGGAGGAAGAACGAGTCCACCCCCAACGTGTCGGCCGGACGCGCCAGCACGAAACCGACCGTCGCCGCGCCCTCCCCGGACAGTGCCCTCGCCGCCGTACTGGGCCGCCAGCCCAGCTCCTCGGCGACCCGCCGTACCCGGTCGCGGGTCTCCTCCGACACGCCGGGCCGGCCGTTCAGCGCGAAGGAGACCGCGCTCTGCGAGACCCCCGCGTGCCGCGCTATGTCCTTCATCGTCGGCCGACGGGCCGGTGACCGCTTGCCTGACATGGCGATTCCCCATTCCGCCGACACATTCCCACGGCTCATTCCCGGAGCAGTATGCACTAATGCGGTTCAGGTCCGTGAACCTAATACGGTTCAGCTCGTTGATCCTAATGCGCATTAGTCACTAATGAAATTAGCTCCGCAAGAGCCATTGACGGGCCCGTGGAGCGGCGTGCAGGGTCTGCCTCGTCGACCAACCCGCCCGCAAAGGAGGACGGTTCACGGTGCCCGTTTCCCGTAGTACCCGCAGAGCCCTCGCCGCCGTTTTCGCCGCCTGTGTCGTCCTGCCGCTCAGTGCCTGCGGCTCGTCAGGGGGCGACAGCGGCACAGCCGACGCCTCCGGCAAGGTCGAGGGCGACATCACCTTCCAGACCTGGAACCTCCGCGCCAACTTCAAGACCTACTTCGAGGGCCTGATCGCCGACTTCGAGAAGAAGCACCCCGGCACCGACGTGAAGTGGATCGACCAGCCGGCCGAGGGCTACGCCGACAAGATCAGCGCGGACGCCGCAGGCGGCACGCTCCCGGATGTCGTCAACGTCTCGCCTGACCTGGTCGCCCCGCTCGCCAAGGCGGGCCTCGCGCTCGACCTGGACAAGGCGGCCTCCCAGTACAAGAAGGAGTATCTGGAGGGGGCCTGGGCCAGCCATCGGATACCGGGCATGACCGGCACGTACGCCTTCCCCTGGTACCTCAACACCGGCCCGCTCTTCTACAACAAGTCCCTCTTCAAGGAGGCCGGACTCGACGCCGAGCAGCCGCCGAAGACGTACGACGAGGTCTTCGACGCCGCCCTGAAGATGGCGGACAAGACCGACGGCAAGGTCGCCACCCTCGCCAACGTGCCCACCATCGAGGACTTCGGCCGCTACGGCGTCGAGCTCATGAACGAGGAAGGCGCCGCCTTCACCTTCAATGACGCGAAGGGCGTCGAACTCCTCACCAAATACAAGGAGTTGTACGACGCCAAGGCCCTCGACCCGCAGGCGCTGACCGCCACCCCCGAGTCGTCCGGCAAGAAGTTCCTGACCGGTGCCGTCGCCATGAACCCAGGCAGCGCACTGGACCTCGGCAACTTCAAGAAGCAGGCGCCGAACCTGTACGAGAACATCGGGATCACGGACCAGATCACCAGCACCGGCCACGTCAACATGTACGTGATGGGCGTGATGGTCAACGCGCGGACGAAGCGTGCGCCCGCCGCGGTCGCCTTCGCCCACTACGTCACCGACGCCGCGCACCAGATGTCGTTCGCCAAGCAGGTCGCGATCTTCCCCAGCACCGCGGGCTCCCTCGACGACCCGTACTTCACCAAGGAGGACGGCACCGACGAGACGCGTGTGCGGGTCGCCGCCGCCAAGTCGCTGAAGAACGCCGTCAATTACACGCCCGTGCTGTTCAGCGAGCAGATGAAGACCGAGCTGCGCAACGAGGTGGCCAAGGCGCTGCAGGGCAAGGAGAGCCCGAAGGAAGCTCTTGACAACGCTGTCGAGGCCTGTAACCGGCTCCTTCAGCAGCAGGGCTGAGCCGTCATGGCGAGCTCGGCTGTCCCTCGTGTCTCCCGGGTGCGACGCCAACTGCCCACCAGTCCCTGGCTGTTCGCCGCCCCCGGCCTGCTGATCATCGGCGCCTTCATCCTGTACCCGTTCGTCTCCACGCTGGTCAACGCCTTCACCGACCGCCGCACGCTGATCCCGGGCGAGTTCGTGGGCCTCGCCAACTTCCGCGAGCTGCTCGGCGACGACATGTTCTGGATCGGCCTGCGCAACAGCACGCTCTACGTCGTCGGAGTCGTCCCCGCCCTCGTCGTCCTGCCCCTGCTGCTCGCGCTGCTGGTGCAGAAGAACATCCCCGGCATCACCTTCTTCCGGTCCGCCTTCTACACCCCGGTCGTCGCCTCGATCGTCGTGGTCGGACTGATCTGGGTGTGGCTGCTCGACGAGCGGGGTCTGGTGAACTCGCTCCTCGAGACGATCGGCGTCGGCCGGGTCGGCTTTCTCAGCGACCAGTGGCTGCTCCTGCTGAGCGCCATGGCCGTGACGGTCTGGAAGGGCCTCGGCTACTACATGATCATTTACTTGGCCGCGCTCGCCAACGTGCCCCGCGAACTGCACGAGGCCGCCGCCGTGGACGGAGCGGGCGCGATCCGCCGGTTCCTCACGGTCACCGTGCCCGCCGTCCGCTCCACCATGGTTCTGGTCGGGGCGCTGTCGTCGGTCGCCGCGTTCAAGGTGTTCTCCGAGGTGTACCTGATGGCCGGCCCGAGCGGCGGCCCGGCGGGCGAGGACACCACCCTCGTCATGCTCGTCCAGCGCACCGGCACCGGCCTGACCGGCCGCGTCGGCTACGCCTCCGCCATCTCGGTCGTCGTGTTCGTCGTCACCGTCGCCCTGATGCTGCTGGTGCTGCGCGCGGACCGGAAGGACGAATCATGACCGTCCTGGAGAAGGTACGGCCCGCGGCGAAGGCGAAGGCGAAGACCAAGCCGTCGGCCGACGCTCGCGAACTCCGCGTCACCGACGAGCACGGCCGCCGCGTCCGCGTATGGGAACTCGCCCTGCGCTATCTGCTGCTGCTCGGCGTGCTCGCCCTCACCGTCGGCCCGTTCCTCTGGCAGCTGTCGACCTCGCTCAAGGGCCCCACCGAGGACATCTTCAGCTCCCCGCCGAAGTTCCTGCCCGGCGATCCCACCCTGCACAACTACGAGCGGGTCGCCGAGACCATCCCCGTCTGGGACTACGCCCTCAACTCGCTGAAGGTCGCCACCGCCAACGTCGTGACCAACTGCGTCGGCGCGGCACTCGCCGGCTACGCCCTCGCCCGGCTGCGCTACCGGGGCCGCCGCGCGGCCACGCTCGCGTTCATCCTCGCGATGCTCGTGCCCGTGGAGGGCATCATCATCGCCCAGTTCACGACCATGCGGGAACTCGGCCTCAACAACACCCTCATCGGCGTCGTACTGCCCGGCTGCATCAGCGCCCTGAACGTCCTGCTGATGCGCAACGCCTTCCTCAACCTGCCGTACGAGATCGAGGAGGCGGCCTACGTCGACGGTGCCAACGTCTGGCAGCGGTTCCTGCGCATCGCGGTGCCTTCGGTGAAGGGGACTCTTGCCGTCGTCGCGATCTTCGCCTTCATGGGGGCCTGGGACGACTTCCTGTGGCCGCTCATCGTGCTGAGCGACCCCTCCAAGTTCACGCTGACCATCGGGCTCAACTATCTGCACGGCACCTTCGCCAACGACGAACGTCTCGTCGCCGCGGGCACGATCATCGCCGTGGCGCCGCTGATCGCCCTCTTCGCCTGTCTCCAGCGGTACTTCTTCCGGGGTGTCGGGGAGGGCGCCGTCAAGGGCTGACCCGCTGAGCCGGCCATTCGTACCTCCGCCGCACCTCGTCGCACCTCCGTCACAAGGACACCCATGCCTTCAGCCGTGCGCTTCGGCGTCAACTACACCCCAAGCGTCGGGTGGTTCCACCACTGGCTCGACTTCGACCTCGACTCCGTACGCGCCGACCTCGACTCCATCGCCGCGCTGGACCTCGACCACGTCCGGGTGTTCCCGCTGTGGCCGTACTTCCAGCCGAACCGCACCCTGATCCGTGGCCGCGCCGTCGAGCAGCTGGTCCAGCTCGTCGACGCCGCCGCGGAACGCGGCCTCGACGTCAACGTGGACGGTCTGCAAGGCCACTTGAGCAGCTTCGACTTCCTGCCCGCCTGGACCAGGACGTGGCACCGCCGGAACCTCTTCACCGACCCGGACGTCCTCGACGGCCAGGCCGCCTACCTGCGCACCCTCGCCGCCGCCCTCGACGACCGCCCCAACTTTCTCGGCATGACCCTCGGCAACGAGGTCAACCAGTTCTCGGCGAGCCCGCATCCCGACCCCGACCGGGCGACCGAGGACGAGATCGACCGCTGGCTGACGCGCATGCTCGCCGCCTGCGAGGAGGGCGCCCCCGGGCGGCTGCACCTGCACGCCGAGTACGACGCCACCTGGTACCAGGACGACCAGCCGTTCACACCCGCGCAGGCCGCCCGGCACGGTGCCGTCACGGCCGTGCACTCCTGGGTCTTCAACGGCACCGCCCAGCGCCACGGCCGTGTCTCCGTCCCGACCGAGCACCACGCCGCCTACCTCGTCGAGCTGAGCAAGGCCTGGGCCGTCGATCCGCGCCGTCCCGTCTGGCTCCAGGAGGTCGGCGCGCCCGCGCCCCTCGTCCCGCCCGAGCACGCCGCCGCCTTCACCGAGGCGACCGTCGCGAACGCCCTGGACTGCCCCGACCTGTGGGGGATCACCTGGTGGTGCTCGCACGACGTGTCCCGTGAGCTGGCCGACTTCCCCGAGCTGGAATACGGGCTCGGTCTGCTGACCAACGACCGGAAACCGAAGGACACCGCCCGGGTGCTTGAGCGGGCGGCCCAGGAGGCGCCACGGCCGCCCGAGCCGCGTACGACGGCGCTGATCGTGCCCGCCGACCCGTCCACCCGCTCACTCTGCGCGCCGGGCGGCGCGGTCTTCGACGCCTATTTCCGGCTGGTCGCCGACGGCGTCCGCCCCACCACCGTCCTCGACGTGCGTGCCGCCGACCAGGAACACCTGGCGGCGCGCGGCATCACCGAGGTCGTCGCACCCGATCAGGTACTCCCCACCCCACAAGGAGGCACCCGCTCGTGAAACCCACCAGACGCACCGTCCTCGTCGCCGCCGCCACGGCCGCGATGCTCCCCTCGTCACCGGCGGTGGCGGCACCGCGGCCCAAGGCCCCCGCGCTCCAGCCGTACGCCTCCTACTGGTACCCGGACTCGCTGCCCTCCGGCACCCCGGGCACCGGTATCACCTGGCGAAGCCTGAAGTCCTGGCGTCCGGCCGACGACACGGACCTCGCGTTCAACGCGGCGACCGTGCCGCTCGCCCCGCGCTTCACGCCGACGCCGGCGAACCCGACCGCCCGCGCGGGCCAGGCCCGTATCCAGTCCCTGGTGTCCTTCGGTCCCACCGCAGGCAACCCCTCGCAGGGCGCGGCCACCGCCGACTACTACGCCCTCACCCACTGGGCGTACATCGACGAGCTGGTCTTCTGGGGCGGCTCGTCGGGGGAGGGGCTGATCCTCGCGCCGAACGCGCCGATCGTCGACGCCGCTCACCGGCACGGGGTGCCCGTCCTCGGCAACATATTCCTGCCGCCCGTCGCCTACGGCGGGCAACTGCAGTGGACCCGAGACCTGGTGCAGAAGGACGCGGCCGGGCGGTATCCGCTCGCCGAACGGCTGGTCGCGGTCGCGGACGCGTACGGGTTCGACGGGTGGTTCGTGAACGCGGAGACCAGCGGCGGGAACACCGCGCTGGGTTCGGCGATGCTGGGCTTCATGCGCGAGCTGAAGACCCTCGCCAGGGCCAAGGGCCAGCGCGTGACCTGGTACGACTCGATGACCCTGAACGGGTCCGTGAGCTGGCAGGGCGCTCTCAACTCCCAGAACGAGGCGTTCTTCCAGGCGGCCGACGACATGTTCGTCGACTTCCGGTGGACGGCGGCGAAGCTGACCTCGTCCGGACAGCGGGCCGGGCAACTGGGGCGCAGCCGCTACGAGTTGTGGGCGGGTGTCGATGTCGAGTCGAACGGCTGGAACTCGTCCGTGAACTGGGACGCGATCGTGCCCCGCGACAAGGCGCACGTCGTGTCGGTCGGCTTCTACCGGCCCGAGTGGACACGCAACCACCTGCCCGCGGACGGCCGCGGTCCGGGAGCGTTCCACGCCGCCGACGACCGGTTCTGGACCGGACGTTCGCTGGATCCGTCCAGGCCGGACGGCACGGACGGCTGGCGAGCACCTGCCGTGTCGGTCGCCGACCGGTCGACGGTCACGGCGCTGCCGTTCGCGAGCGTGTTCAACACCGGGCACGGGCTGCGGTGGTACGAGGACGGGAAGGTGACGTCGGACAAGCCGTGGAACCATCTGGGCCTCCAGGACCGGCTGCCGTCCCGGCGCTGGGTCGTGCACACCGACGGACAGCGCCCCGCCGTGACGTTCGACTTCGAGGACGCGTGGCGCGGCGGGAGCAGTGTGCTCGTCGACGGTGAACTGGGCGGGCCGGCGGTCCTGGACGCGTACGCGACCCGTCTGCCGATCACCGCCGACACGGTTGTCGAACTGACCCACCGGACCGACGCGGGCAGCGTCAAGGTCGAGCTGGCGGTGGCCACGGCCGAGCCGAGCAGTCCGGGCGCGACACCGCCGTACACGTACTTCCCCGTGGACTCGGACAGCACGTGGCGGACCTCGACCGTACGGCTCGCAGGCCTGACCGGCACCGCGCACGCGATCGGCGTCCGGCTCACCGCGACGGGCGGGGCCGTGAAGTGGCGGCTGGGCGGGATCGCGGTCCGGGAGGCCGCCGCCACGCCGGCGGCGCCGACCGGTTTCCGGATCACCGCGGCGTCCGGCGCAGACCTGCGCCTCGCCTGGAACCCCGGCCCCGGCGACGTACGCCACCACACCCTGCACCGCGTGCTCCCCGACGGCACCCGGCGCTTCCTCGGCGGCACCTGCCAGCCGGCCTTCTTCGTCGCCGGGCTGCAACCCCAACAGGGAGAGCAGACCACACGGTTGGAACTGCGTGCCGTAGGGGAGCTCTACACCTCGTCGGCTCCCGTGACCGTGACGCACACCTGGTAACCGCCCTCACCCTTGGAGCACCCCGCATGCATGACGACCGCAGCCTGGTCGAAGCCCGCCTCAAGCGCGTCCTCGACGAGCGCATCCGACCCGCCGTGTACCCCGAGTCCGTGCCGCTGGACGTCGCGGTGTGGCATGCGCCCGGCGAACCGGTGCCGGTCGCCGAGGGACTCGCGGCCGAACCCGAGCCGATAGAGGTGGGAGCGCGGTGGGGTGCTCCCTGGGGCACCAGCTGGTTCCGGGTCACCGGAACCGTGCCCGAGGCGTGGGCCGGGCGGACGGTCGAGGCACTCCTCGACCTCGGGTTCGACGAGAACATGCCCGGCTTCCAGTGCGAGGGCCTCGTCCACCGGCCCGACGGCACCCCGGTGAAGGGCCTCAACCCGCGCAACCAGTGGGTGCGCATCGGTGCCCCCGTCGAGGGCGGGGAACAGGTGCGGCTGCACATCGAGGCGGCCTCCAACCCGGTCATCCTGGACTACCACCCCTTCCTGCCCACGCAGTTGGGCGACAAGGACACCGCCGGCAGCGAACCCCAGTACACGCTCGCCCGCATGGACCTCGCCGTCCTCGACGAGAACGTCTGGCAGCTGGTCATCGACCTGGAGGTGCTCGGCGAGCTGATGGCCGAACTGCCGGTGGACTCGGCGCGCCGCTGGGACATCCTGCGGGCGGTGGACCAGGCCCTCGACTCGATCGACCTCCAGGACGTGGGCGGCACGGCGGCGCGGGCGCGGGAACGGCTGGCCGGTGTCCTGGCCACGCCCGCCGTGCCGTCCGCCCACCGCATCAGCGCCGTCGGGCACGCGCACATCGACTCCGCATGGCTGTGGCCGCTGCGCGAGACCGTGCGCAAGGTGGCCCGTACGACCTCCAACATGACCGCGCTGATCGAGGACGAGCCCGACTTCGTCTTCGCCATGTCGCAGGCCCAGCAGTGGGCGTGGGTGAAGGAGCACCGGCCCGAGGTGTGGGCGCGGGTGAAGAAGGCGGTGGCGGACGGACGGTTCGTGCCGGCCGGCGGGATGTGGGTCGAGTCGGACACCAACATGCCCGGCTCCGAGGCGATGGCCCGGCAGTTCGTGCACGGCAAGCGGTTCTTCCTCGACGAGTTCGGCGTCGAGAACGACGAGGCGTGGCTGCCGGACACGTTCGGCTTCGCCGCCGGACTGCCGCAGATCATCAGGGCCGCGGGCTCCAAGTGGCTGCTGACCCAGAAGATCTCCTGGTCGCAGACGAACAAGTTCCCGCATCACACCTTCCAGTGGGAGGGCATCGACGGCACCCGGATCTTCACCCACTTCCCGCCGGTCGACACCTACAACTGCTCCATGAAGGGCAGTGAGATCGCCCACGCGGCCCGCAACTTCAAGGACAAGGGCGTCGCCCGGCACTCCCTCGCCCCGACGGGCTGGGGCGACGGAGGCGGCGGCACCACCCGCGAGATGGTCGCGAAGGCCGCGCGGCTGCGGGACCTCGAAGGCTCGGCGACCGTGGTCTGGGAGACCCCGGCGGAGTTCTTCGAGAAGGCCGAGGCCGAGTACGCGAACCCACCGGTCTGGGTCGGCGAGCTCTACCTCGAACTCCACCGCGCCACCCTCACCAGCCAGGCAAGGACGAAGCAGGGCAACCGCCGCAGCGAACACCTTCTGCGCGAGGCTGAACTGTGGGCCGCGACTGCCGCCGTACGCACCGGATCCCCTTACCCGTACGAGGAGTTGGACCGCATCTGGAAGACGGTGCTGCTGCACCAGTTCCACGACATCCTGCCCGGCTCCTCCATCGCGTGGGTGCACCGCGAGGCACGCGCCACGTACGAGCGCCTCGCGGGCGAGCTGACCGCGATCATCGAGTCGGCCCAGCGCGCCCTGGCGGGCGAGGGCGAGACCGAGCTCGTCTTCAACTCCGCCCCGCACCCGCGCGAGGGCGTACCGGCGGGCGGCGCACGACCCCCGGCGACCGAGGGCCACACGGCGCTCGCGCTCCGTCCGGACGGCGGTTTCGTCCTCGACAACGGCCTGCTGCGCGTCGAGATCGACGCACGGGGCCTGGTCGTGTCGGCGTACGACCTCGACGCCGACCGCGAGACGATCGCGCCGGGCGCGGCCGCGGCCCTGCTCCAGCTGCACCCCGACTTCCCGAACATGTGGGACGCCTGGGACGTCGACGAGTTCTACCGCAACACCGTCACCGACCTCACCGACCTCGACGAGATCGCCCCCGCGGGGGAGGGCGTGCGCATCGTGCGGTCCTTCGGCGACTCCCGCGTCACCCAACTGCTCTCCCTCGCGCCCGGGGAGCGGCGGCTGATGGTGGACACCGAGGTGGACTGGCACGAGACGGAGAAGTTCCTGAAGCTCGCCTTCCCGCTCGACGTGCACGCCGAAAGGTACGCGTCCGAGACGCAGTTCGGGCATTACCACCGGCCCACGCACACCAACACCTCCTGGGAGGCGGCCAAGTTCGAGGCCTGCAACCACCGGTTCGTGCACCTGGAGGAGCCGGGCTGGGGCGTTGCCGTCGTCAACGACTCGACGTACGGCCACGACGTGACCCGCGCGGTCTGCACCGACGGCGACCGCGGCACGACCACCACGGTCCGGGTGTCCCTCCTGCGCGCCCCGCGCTTCCCGGACCCCGAGACCGACCAGGGCGTCCACCGCTTCCGCCACGCCCTGGTGCCGGGCGCGGACATCGGGGACGCGGTGCGCGAGGGCTGGCGGATCAACCTCCCGGAGCGTTCGGTCACCGGCGCGCGGGAGGTGGCGCCGCTGGTGACAGTGGACGAGGACGCGGTCGTCATCACGGCCGTCAAGCTGGCCGACGACGGCAGCGCAGATGTGGTGGTACGGCTCCACGAGGCCCACGGCGGCCGGGTACGGGCCACACTGACGGCGGACTTCGACGTCGCGGACGTCGTGGCGACGGACCTGCTGGAACGCCCGCTGCCTCAGACACCGTCGTACGACGGCCGTCGCGTCGCCCTGCGGCTGCGGCCCTTCGAACTGGTGACATTGCGGCTGCGGCGGACTGCGGCCCACTGACGAGTGAACGGCGGCGCGGCATCGCGTGGCGAGCGGCAACCGGCCTCAGAATCAAGGCGATTCGGCGTCCCATGTGCGCCTTGGAGGCACTCTTGAAGCTCGTCACGCGAGCCCAGCTGGGCTGGCCCGCATCCGCCGCACCCACGCAGACATCGACCAAGGGCGTGAAAGTCCACTACGAAGGCGCGCCGGTCAGCCTGCAGCTCCTCGAAGACCACGATCTCTGCATCGCCAAGTGGAAGAAGATCCGAGTCGACCACCTGGCGAACAAGAAGGAGAACTACTCGGACATCGCCTACAACTACGGCGCCTGCCCGCACGGTCATCTCCTGGAGGGCCGGGGCCTCGGCAAACGCACCGGGGCGAACGGGAACCAGGACCTGAACCGCGGCCACTACGCGATCATGGGCCTGGTCGGCGACGAGGGGCTCACCAAGCCGACGGACGCGATGCTCGGCGCGATCCGCGACGGGATCGAGCTGCTGCGGAAGCACGGTGCCGGCATCGAGATCAAGGGGCACCGGGACGGCCTCGCCACGGAGTGTCCGGGCCGGCACCTGTACGCGTGGGTGAAGGAGGGTGCGCCGCGGCCGGGTGGTTCGCCGCCCGATCCCGCACCGAGGCCGGTGGTCGACGTGTCGAAGGTGGTCGCCGCGGCGCTGAACGACCCGGCCGCGCCGGGCGCACCGGTGTCGTACCCCGGAGTCAAGATCGTGGAGCAGGCGCTCGTCGCCGAGGGCCTCCTCGGACCGAGCCTCGCGGACGGCCACTTCGGCACGTCGACCGTGGCGGCCTACGCCGCCTGGCAGCGCCGCTGCGGCCTCACCGGCGATGACGCCGACGGCATCCCCGGCCGGGCGTCACTGGAGACGCTCGGCCGGGAGCACGGTTTCGACGTGAAGCCGTAGCGAACGGCGCGGGCGCGTCCGGGCGGCGATCAGCCGCCCAGCTGCATGCGCAGCCACTGCTCCACTTCGCCCACGTGTGCGGCCGCCGCGGCCCTGGCCGCCTCCGGATCGTGGGCCACCAGGGCGCGGTGGATCGCGGCGTGTTCGCGTCGGGTGCGGGTGAAGGCGCCCTCCTCCTGGTAGCCGCGCCAGACGCGGGCCCTGAAGGTACGGGAGGACAGTCCCTCCAGGATCGCGGCCATGGTGTCGTTGCCGGCGGCGGCCGCGATCACGCGGTGGAAGGCCAGGTCGTGGGCGAGGATCTCCTCGGGGTCCTCCGTGGCGTTCATCGCCGTCAGATGCTTCTCGACCTCGGCGAGCTGGTCCGGTGTGATGCGCGCCGCCGCCAGCGCGGTCGCCGTCGACTCCAGGATGCGGCGCACCTCAAGCAGCTCCACGAGACGCGGGCCCCGGGAGAGGTCGGCGACCACGCCGAACGTCTCCAGCAGGTCGCCGGCCTCCAACTGGGTGACGTAGATGCCCGAACCGTGCCGGGCCTCCAGCACCCCCAGCACCGTCAGTGCGCGGATCGCCTCGCGCATCGAGCTGCGGGAGATGCCGAGCTGGACCGCCAGATCGCGTTCGGTCGGCAGGCGCTGGCCGGGCTCCAGCCGGCCCTCGGCGATCATCGCCTTGATCTGCTCCAGGGCGCGCTGCGTCACGGTGCCCTTCTGTGGGGCCGTCTCGTCTTCCACGCCGTTCCTCCCGTCGCCCGAGGCGCCTGAGCGGGCCCGGTGAGCCGCAGTGTAATCACCAGGTTGGTCCGACCACTACGGCTGGAAACATCGAAAAACTGCCTCCCGAGGGTGTTGCGTCGGCGAAGTGGTCTGATAAATATGCGGGCATCTGCTCGAACACGCTCAACGAGGAGCCGCCAGATGCACGGCCAGATGCACGGCACGACAGCGCGGAAGCAGAACAGTTCGCGGAGGGGCAAAGCGGTGGCCGCAGTCGCCGGCGCCTGTCTCGTGCTCGCCGCGTGCGGCAGCACCAAGGACACCGGCGCCGCGAGCGCCGAAGGCGGCGGCAGCGGCAAGGTCGGGGTGATCCTGCCCCTGCTGACCTCGCCGTTCTGGCAGTCGTACAACGACTATGTGCCCAAGATGGCCGACTCCGAAGGCGTCGAGGCGCTCAAGACGGTCAACTCCAACAGTGACCCCTCCCAGCAGATCACCGACATCAACAACCAGCTCAACCAGGGCGTGAAGGGCCTCGTCGTCGCCCCGCTGGACAGCGCGGCCATCGAAGCGGGCCTCGACCAGGCGGAGCGCAAGGGCGTGCCGGTGGTCGCCGTCGACGTGGCGCCCGACAAGGGCAAGGTCGCGATGGTGGTGCGCGCCGACAACGTGGCCTACGGCGAGAAGGCCTGCCAGTACCTCGGCGAGCAGATCCCCTCCGGCAAGGTCGTACAGATCATGGGCGACCTCGCCTCGGTCAACGGCCGTGACCGCTCGGAGGCGTTCCGCGCCTGCGTGAAGAAGAACTTCCCCAAGCTGAAGGTCCTGGAGATACCGGCCAAGTGGGAGTCGGACACCGCGGCCTCCAAGCTGGACACCCTCCTGAACGCCAACCCCGACATCAAGGGCATCTACATGCAGGCCGGCGGCGTCTACCTCGCGCCGACCATCCAGACCCTCAAGTCCAAGGGGATGCTGAAGAAGGCCGGCCAGTCGGGCCACATCACCATCGTCTCCAACGACGGCATCCCGCAGGAGTTCGACGCCATCCGCAAGGGCGAGATCGACGCGACCGTCTCCCAGCCCGCCGACCTGTACGCCAAGTACGGCATGTACTACATCAAGGCCGCGATGGCGGGGAAGACCTTCAAGCCCGGCCCGACGGACCACGACTCGACCATTGTCGAACTCCCCAGCGGCATCCTGGAGGACCAGCTGCCCGCCCCGCTGGTCACCAAGGACAACGTCGAAGACCCCAAGCTCTGGGGCAACACGGTCAAATGAGTACGCCCGTGATCACACCCCTCGTCGAGGCGCGCGACATCGTCAAGCGCTACGGGCCCACCACCGCCCTCGCCGACGGCCGGCTCAGCGTCGTGCCCGGCGAGTCCCACGCCCTCGTCGGCCGCAACGGCGCCGGCAAGTCGACCCTGGTCAACATCCTCACCGGCCTCCAGGCGGCCGACGAGGGCGAGGTCCGCTTCGACGGAGAGCCCGCGCCCGCGCCGGCGGACCGGGATGCCTGGCGCCGCAAGGTGGCCTGCGTCTACCAGAAGCCCACCGTCGTCCCGGAGCTGACGGTCGCCGAGAACCTGTTCATCAACCGCCAGCCCCTTAAGCGCGGCTTCATCAGCTGGCGCAAGCTGCGCGCCGAGGCCGCCCGGCTCCTCGCCACCTGGGACGTCCACGTCGACCCCTGGGCCCGCACCGCCGACCTCAAGGTCGAGGACCGTCAAATGGTCGAGATCGCCCGGGCGTTGAGCTTCGGCGCCCGCTTCATCATCCTCGACGAGCCCACCGCCCAGCTCGACAACCGCGAGATCGAGCGGCTGTTCACACGGATGCGGGCGCTCCAGGACTCCGGCGTCACCTTCCTGTTCATCTCGCACCACCTCCAGGAGGTGTACGAGGTCTGCCAGACCGTCACGGTCCTGCGGGACGCCCGCTGGATCACCACCGCACCGGTCGCCGAACTCCCGCGCCGGGCGCTGGTGGAGGCCATGGCGGGGGAGTCGCTGGAGACCATCGCCGAACAGGCCGTGGACCCGAGGGACGTCGATCACGACGCCCCCGTCCTGCTCGAAGCCCGCGGGCTCACCTCGCCGGCGTACCGGAACATCGACCTCACCGTCCGCCGCGGCGAGGTCGTCGGACTCGCCGGGATCAGCGGCAGCGGCAAGATCCAGCTTGCCGAGTCCTTCGCGGGACTGCACACCCCGACCGGCGGGAGTGCCCGACTGGACGGTGAGAGGCTCCCGTTCGGCGATGTGCAGGCCGCCCTCAAGGCGGGCGTCGCCTGTGTGCCGCGCGACCGGCACGACCAGGGCCTGGTCGCCGGCATGACCATCGGCGACAACGCCACCATGAGCGTCCTCGACCGGCTCGGCCGCTTCGGCTTCGTCGGGACCGACCGCAAGCGCGGCTTTGCCCACGCCCTCATCGACCGTCTCGACATCCACACCGAGGGCCCCGACCAGCCCGTCTCCGACCTGTCCGGTGGCAACGCGCAGAAGGTCGTCATGGCCCGCGCCCTCGCCTCCGACCCCCGTCTGCTCGTGCTGATCAACCCCACCGCGGGCGTCGACGTGAAATCCAAGGAATCCCTGCTCGCCCGCATGGACAGCGCCCGCGAGGACGGCACCTCCGTACTCGTCGTCTCCGACGAACTCGACGACCTGCGCCGCTGCGACCGCGTCCTCGTCCTGTTCCACGGCCGTGTCGTCGCCGAGCACCCGGCGGGCTGGCGCGACCACGAGCTGATCGCCTCCATCGAAGGAGTGGCCGACAATGGCTGACACCAAGGCCCCACCGGCCCTGCCCGTCAAGGTGCCGGACGCCCGTGCCGCCAGGACGGTCCTGCTCCGCCGTGCCCGCGAACTCGCCCTGGTACCGGCCCTGTTGCTCCTCCTGGTGCTCGGCGCGGTCGTGAACGACTCGTTCCTCACCGAACGCAACCTGATCTCGATCCTCGGCGCCTCCGCCGCCCTTGCGATGGTCGTGCTGGCCGAGTCGCTGGTCCTCATCACCGGCAAGTTCGACCTGTCGCTGGAGTCGGTGGTCGGCATCGCACCCGCCGTCGGAGCGCTCCTCGTGCTGCCCGCCGCCCAGTCCGGCTGGGGCACCGAACTCCCCGCCGCACTCTCCCTGTTGGCGGTCCTCGTGGTCGGCGCGGCCGTCGGGGCCTTCAACGGCGTCCTGGTCGTCAAGTTCAAGCTCAACGCGTTCATCGTGACGCTCGCGATGCTGATCGTCCTGCGCGGACTGATGGTCGGCGCGACCAAGGGCAAGACGCTGTTCGGCATGCCCGACAGCTTCTACTCCCTCGCCACCACGACCTTCATCGGCATCCCGATGTCGGTGTGGCTCGCGGCGGCCGCCTTCGCGATCACCGGGTTCGTGCTGAAGTACCACCGCATCGGGCGCGCCCTGTACGCCATCGGCGGCAACGCGGACGCCGCCCGCGCGGCCGGCATCCGGGTCGAGCGCGTGATGCTCGGCGTGTTCGTCGTGGCGGGCACGCTCGCGGCCGTCGGCGGGATCATCCAGACCGGCTACGTCGGGGCGATCAGCGCCAACCAGGGCAACAACATGATCTTCAAGGTGTTCGCGGCCGCGGTGATCGGCGGCATCAGCCTCGACGGCGGCCGGGGCACCATGTTCGGCGCCCTGACCGGCGTACTCCTCCTGGGTGTCGTCCAGAACCTGCTCACCCTCGCCCAGGTCCCGTCGTTCTGGATCCAGGCCATCTACGGCGGAATCATCCTGGTCGCCCTCATGATCGCCCGCGTGACGACGGGCCGTGCGCAGGACTGACCCGGCGCCGTCCCCACCATCGACCGAAAGGCCCTCTGTGTCCCCGACCCCCGGTCCCCCCGTCCGCGTGACCGCGCTCGACACCTACGACATCCGCTTCCCCACCTCGCGCGCGCTCGACGGCTCCGACGCGATGAACCCGGACCCGGACTACTCGGCCGCCTACGTCGTGCTGCGCACCGACGGGACGGACGGGCACGCGGGGCACGGATTCACCTTCACCATCGGGCGGGGCAACGAGGTCCAGGTCGCCGCGATCGAGGCGCTGCGCGGACACGTCGTGGGCCGGCCCGTCGAGGAACTGTGCGCCGACCCGGGGACCCTCAACCGCGACCTGATCGGTGACAGCCAGCTGCGCTGGCTCGGACCCGAGAAGGGCGTGATGCACATGGCGATCGGCGCCGTCATGAACGCCGTGTGGGACCTGGCCGCCAAGCGCGCCGACAAGCCCCTGTGGCGCCTGCTCGCCGACGCCGACCCGGAGTGGATCGTCCGCCAGATCGACTTCCGGTACCTCACCGACGCGCTCACCCCCGAGGAGGCGCTGGCCATCCTGCGCCGGGGCCGGGAGGGAACCGAGGAGCGCACGGCCCGGCTGCTGGAGCGCGGCTACCCCGCCTACACCACCTCCGCCGGCTGGCTCGGGTACGACGACGACAAGCTAGGCCGCCTCGCCGCCCAGGCCGTCGCCGACGGCTTCCGGCAGATCAAGCTGAAGGTCGGCGCCGATCTGGAGGACGACGTACGGCGCTGCCGTGTCGCCCGCTCCGTCGTCGGGCCGGACGTCCGTATGGCGATCGACGCCAACCAGCGCTGGGACGTGGCCGAGGCGATCCGCTGGACCAAGGCCCTCGCGGAGTTCGACCCGTACTGGATCGAGGAGCCCACCAGCCCCGACGACGTCCTCGGCCACGCGGCGGTCCGCGAGGCCGTCGCCCCGGTGAAGGTGGCCACCGGCGAGCACGTGCAGAACAGGGTCGTCTTCAAGCAGCTCCTCCAGGCCGGCGCCCTGGACGTCGTCCAGATCGACGCCGCCCGCGTCGGCGGCGTCAACGAGAACCTCGCCATCCTGCTGCTCGCCGCCAAGTTCGGCGTCCCGGTCTGCCCGCACGCGGGCGGCGTCGGCCTGTGCGAACTCGTCCAGCACCTGTCGATGTACGACTACGTGGCCGTCACCGGCACCACCGAGGACCGCGTCATCGAGTACGTCGACCATCTGCACGACCACTTCCTCGACCCGGTGGTCATCAGGGAAGGTCACTACACGGCACCCACCGCGCCGGGCTTCTCCGCCGCCATGCGGCCCGATTCGATCGAGCGCTACACGTTCCCGGACGGCGCCTTCTGGGCCGCCGACCTCCAGACGCAGAAGAAGGGGCACGCGGCATGAGCGACTTCGACGGTCTCAAGGCGCTGGTGACGGGAGGCGCCTCCGGCATCGGCCGGGCCACGGCCGAACTCCTCGCCGCGCGTGGCGCCCAGGTCGCCGTACTGGACCTGGACCCGGCCTCCGTCGAGAAGCCACTGCTCGCCTTCCGCGCCGACGTCACCGACGACGTGTCCGTACGCGAGGCCGTGGCGGCCGCCGTGGCCGGCCTCGGCGGACTGGACGTGGTGGTCAACAACGCCGGCATCGGCGCCCAGGGCACCGTCGAGGACAACGACGACGCCGAGTGGCACCGGGTCCTCGACGTCAACGTCGTCGGCATGGTCCGGGTGGCCCGCGCCGCTCTGCCTCATCTGCGGGAGTCCTCGCACGCGGCGATCGTCAACACCTGCTCCATCGCCGCCACGGCCGGGCTGCCGCAGCGTGCGCTGTACAGCGCGACCAAGGGCGCCGTGTACTCGCTCACCCTCGCCATGGCCGCCGACCACGTCCGCGAGGGCATCCGCGTCAACTGCGTCAACCCCGGCACGGTCGACACCCCCTGGGTCGGCCGCCTGCTCGACGCGGCCGCCGACCCCGCCGCCGAACGCACCGCGCTGGAGGCCCGTCAGCCCACCGGCCGCCTCGTCTCGGCCGCCGACGTCGCGGGCGCCGTCGCCTACCTGGCGAGCCCGCTCTCCGGCGCCACCACCGGTACCGCCCTCGCCGTCGACGGCGGCATGCAGGGCCTGCGCCTGCGGCCGGTGAGCCAGTGAGCATCCCCCGGGGACTCGGCTTCGGAGCCGCCGTCATCGGCAACCTCTACACCCAGGTCACCGACGAGCAGGCGCATGAGGCGGTGTCCGCCGCCTGGCAGCGCGGCATCCGCTACTACGACACCGCACCCCACTACGGCCTCGGGCTGTCCGAACGCCGCCTCGGCGCCGCCCTGCGCGAGCACCCGCGGGAGGAGTACACGGTCTCCACCAAGGTGGGCCGCCGCCTGGAACCCCAGGCCGATGCAGGCGACGACCTGGCGAACGGCTTCGCCGTCCCCGCCACGAAACGCCGCGTCTGGGACTTCAGCGCGGACGGCGTACGACGCACCCTGGACGCCGGCCTGGAACGGCTCGGTCTCGACCGTGTCGACATCGTCTACCTCCACGACCCCGACGACCACGCCGAGCAGGCCTTCCGGGAGGGCTACCCGGCCCTGGAGAAGCTCCGCTCTCAGGGCGTGGTCGGCGCGATCGGCGCGGGCATGAACCAGGCGGAGATGCTCACCCGCTTCGTCCACGACACGGATGTCGACGTGGTGCTGTGCGCGGGCCGCTACACGCTGCTCGACCAGAGCGCGCTCACGGACCTGCTGCCCGCAGCCGTGGAGCGAGGCGTGTCCGTGGTGATCGGCGGTGCCTTCAACTCGGGTCTGCTCGCGGATCCCAAGCCGGGGGCGACCTACAACTACGCCGAGGCACCGGCCGACCTGCTGGACCGGGCCGTACGCATGAAGGAGGTCGCGCGGCGCCACGGCATCACCCTGCGCGCCGCCGCGCTGGCGTTCTGCATGGCCCATCCGGCGGTGGCGAGCGTTCTGGTGGGCGCCCGCTCGGCCGATGAAGTCCACGACTGCGTCGATCAGTTCGCCACACCGGTCCCCGCGGCCTTCTGGCAGGAGCTGCGGGACACAGGCCTCCTGGTCAACGAGGTGCCGTCATGAGAGTCGCCCTGCACACCAAGGTCCGCGCGGACCGCGTCGCCGAGTACGAGGCCGCTCACCGGGAGGTGCCGGCCGAGCTCACGGACGCGATCCGTGCCGCCGGTGCCACCTCCTGGACGATCTGGCGCAGTGGCACCGACCTTTTCCACGTCCTGGAGTGCGAGGACTACGGCCGCCTGCTCGCCGAGCTGGCGAAACTGCCGGCCAACGTGGCCTGGCAGGCCCGGATGGCCGAGCTGCTGGACGTCGTGCACGACTACTCCGACGAGGGCGCGGACGCCGGGCTGCCCGTCGTGTGGGAGCTGCCGTGACGACCGTCGACGCCCACCACCACGTCTGGGACCTGTCGGTGCGCGACCAGGACTGGATCGCGGGACCCGAACTCCAGCCACTGAGAAGGAACTTCACGGTCGACGACCTCGCCCCCGAGGCCCGGGCCGCCGGAGTCGACCGTACCGTTCTCGTCCAGACGGTCACGGTCGCCGAGGAGACCCCGGAGTTCCTCGCCCTGGCCGCCGAGCACGAGCTGATCGCGGGCGTCGTCGGCTGGACCGACCTCACCCGCCCGGACGTCGCCGAGGAACTGGCCCGGCTGCGGGAGCTGCCCGGCGGCCGGTACCTGAAGGGCATCCGCCACCAGGTGCAGGGCGAGCCCGATCCGGAGTGGCTGCTGCGTGCGGACGTACGGCGCGGACTGGCCGCCGTGGCCGAGGCGGGGCTGGCCTACGACCTCGTGGTGCTGCCCCACCAGCTGCCCGCCTGCGCCAGGGCAGCCGCCTCCCTGCCCGAACTCACCTTCGTCCTGGACCACTTGGGCAAGCCGCCCATCGCGTCCGGCGAGCGCGCGCCCTGGACGTCCGACGTCCGCGCCCTCGCCGCACTCCCGAACACCGTCTGCAAGCTCTCCGGCATGGTCACCGAGGCCGACCTGGTCTCCTGGACCGTCGACGACCTGCGCCCGTACGCCGATGTGGTGCTGGAGGCCTTCGGCCCGCAGCGGCTGATGTTCGGCTCCGACTGGCCGGTGTCCACACTGGCGGCGCCGTACGGCCAAGTGCTCGCCACAGCACAGGAGTTGACGGGCCCGGACGATCGCGCGCACATCTTCGAAGCGACCGCCACCCGCGTCTACGACCTCTGAGCCACGCCAGCCAGGCGCGTCGGCGGCAGATACTCCCGTACGAAGGTCCGCTCCCAGCACGCGCCCGTCTCCCGCAGCTCGCGCCAGGTCGTGTAGCGGTAGCGGAAAAGGCGGGCGCGGACATGGCGGGGCGGCACGTCCGGCGGGAACGGCGAGCGGCGCAGCAGCTTCAGCGTGTCGCGGTCGTTCTCCAGCAGCCGCTCCACCAGTGCGCCGAACCACGAACCGGCGTATGCGGGCGACAGCGCGGCGAACCACATCAGCCAGTCCAGCCGTAGGTGGTACGGCGCGAACTGCCGAGGCCAGCGCCGCGGATCACCCGGCTTGCCCTTGAACTCGTACTCCCGCCAGTCCGAGTCCTCTCGCGGTACGTCGTCGGCGGTGCCCTCGATCACCACCTCGTACCGGACCCTGCTGACACTGCCGAACGCGCCGTAGGTGTTGACCAGGTGGAGCGGGTCGAAGGAGCGGTTCATGATCTGGCGGCGGGAGATCATGTTCGCGACCGGGTGGTAGCTCAGGCCGGCGAGGAGCACGGCGACCACGAGGACCACGATCACGTACCACAGCGGCGCGTCGGGCACGGACGGCGGATCGCTCGGGAAGCGCACCGCCGACAGGGCCAGCACGATGGTGATCCAGTTCAGCCAGGAGAAGTTGCCTGACAGAACCAGCCACAGCTGGGTGACGATCATCAGCGCCGCGGCGGCCGTGGCGATCGGCTGAGGGGTGAAGAGGAGGACCGGCACCACGAGCTGGGTGACGTGATTGGCGGCCACCTCGACCCGGTGCACAGGCCTCGGCAGATGGTGGAAGAACCAGCTCAGCGGTCCCGGCATCGGCTGGGTCTCGTGGTGGTGGTCCAGGCAGGTCAGCTTCCGCCAGCAGGCGTCGCCGCGCATCTTGATCAGGCCCGCGCCGAACTCGACGCGGAACAGGATCCAGCGCAGCAGGAACAGCACCACGACCGGCGGCGCCACCTCGTCGTTGCCCAGGAAGACGGCCAGGAAGCCGACCTCCAGCAGCAACGACTCCCAGCCGAACGAGTACCAGGTCTGGCCGACGTTCACGATCGACAGATACAGCGCCCACGGGACCAGCCACAGCAGCATGGCGCCCCACAGCGGCACCACGGAGTCCAGCCCGGCGAGCAGCGCCACCGACACCGCACAGCCCGACCAGGCACAGGCCGCGAAGAACCGGTCCGAGTAGTGGAGTTGGAACAGGCTCGGGGCGGTCCTGAAGGGCACCCGCTCGACGAAGCGGGGCACGGGCAGCATGCCGCGCTCGCCCATGAGCGCGCGGAACTGCAGTGCCGCCGTCAGGAACGCGACGAGATACACACCGGCCAGAGCCCGCTGGAAGACCAGCCGGCTAGTCCAGTAGTCCGGTGCGGTGAACCAGTCCACAGCCGTGCCCCTCCTCTCTCCATTGTCGCGTCGGGCGACCCTTGTGACTCTCCGTATACCACCTCTCCGCTTGCGTAACCCGAGTGAGTGAAGCAGACAATTAGGGACGAAATTGCTGATCTCCGATGACCGGCGGGAGGACGTGGTGCGGACACCCACCCGAACCCTCGTCACGGCCTGCGCGCTCTCGGCGGCGCTCGTCGCCGCCGGCTGCGGTGTCGCCGGCGACGAGGATGCGGACACGGGCGGCAAGCTCTTCCTCCAGCCCGTCGCCGACCAGGGGCCGGACCCCTTCACCGACTCCACGGTCACGTCGACCGTCACCCCGTCGCCCATCACCCGGACGCCGAGGCCGGCGCACTCGGGACGGACCGGGCTCCAGCCCCTGTCCGGCGAGACACCCGGCCTGTACGGCGGCACCCAGGGCGCCGGAAGCTGTGACGTCCGGCGGCAGATCGACAAGCTCACCTCCGACCGTGCCAAGGCCCGCGTCTTCGCCCAGGCGGCGGGCATTCCCCAGGCGTCGATCCCCGCCTATCTGCGCGGGCTGACCTCGGTCGTCCTTCGTGCCGACACCCGGGTCACCAACCACGGGTTCCGCGACGGCATGGGAACCGGCTACCAGTCCGTCCTCCAGGCGGGCACCGCCGTCCTCGTCGACCACCACGGTGTGCCCCGCGTCCGCTGCGCCTGCGGCAACCCGCTCGCCCCGCCCGTCCACCCGCACGGCACCCCGGGCACCAGCGGCCGGGCCTGGTCCGGGTACCGGCCGAGCCAGGTGGTCGTGGTGGCCCCGACGATCCGGATGATCACCAACATCACGATCATCGACGTCGTCGACAACACCTGGATCGAACGGCCGATCGGTCACCAAGGCCACCACCGCGACCACGCCGTTCGGCCGCCGAAGCCGGTGGTTCCGACTCCGCACGACAGCGGCCCGCGCGGTGACGTCAGCGTGTTCCCCGAGGACGGGAGTGCGCCGCCGTCCGATGGGCGTACCTCCCCGCCCGAGCCGCCGACCGACTGCGTGACCCCGACGGCCACCGCCGCGCCCGGGACCAGTGACGGCAGGCCGGCCAGGGCCCCGTCGGACACGCCCAGCACCCTCCCCGCCGACTGTCCGACCGCCACTGCCACAGCGACGCCCCCGACGACCGAGCCCGGCCGCACGCCCGCACCGCCGGAGCCGCCCGGCTCGACCGAGCCGTCCGACGCGCCCAGCCCCTCCGGCTCCCGCACGCAGCCGGGGACCTCCACCGGGTCCCCGGAGGAAGTCGGACCCCAGGCCGTCCCGGACGCCCCCGACGCCCCCGACGGCGCTGGGCTGATCCCCGACGCCCCCGACAGCACCGACGCGCCCGTCCTCCCCGGCGCCTCCGACCGGACGAACGGCAGCATCTTCGGCAGCCCGACCGACGTCTTCAACGGCTGACAGAGGCCGGAACATGGTCATGGAATCGGGCAGGGCAGTTCCGTCGCCCCGGTCGAAGAATCCGGCAAATCCTGGCAAGGTGGCCCCATGGTTGATCGGGGAGCGAGCGCCCTGTCACTCCCGGACGACTGGCCCGCCCACCCGGATCCGATCCTGGCGCTCAATCGCATGGGCAGCTTCGACTGGGATTTGGACTCCGGGGTGTTCCACATGGACGCCCAGGCCCACGAGGTCTTCGACGTGCGCCCCGACGAATACGACGGCAAGCCCGAGAGCCTGGCGATCCGGGTGCCGCGCCCCGAGGCCTTTCGACTGGACGGCCTGGTCTCCAAGGCCCTGAAGGACGGCAGCGAGAACTACGGCGCCTACTTCCGCATCCGCTGCCGCGACGGCACCCTGCGCTGGACCCACACCCAGGGCTACATCCGCCGCGACGAGACGGGCCGCCCCCGCCGCATCATCGGCATCGTCCGGGACGCCACCGAAGAACTCGCCGAGAGCGAGGAGCGGCGCGAGCAGGCGGCCGAGTACGAGGCGCGTCGTCAGCAGACCAGCGTCGTCCAGGTCACCACGGCCGCCCTCGCCCACGCCCGCACCGTCCAGGACGTCATCGACGTCCTCAAGGACACCCACGGCATCACCCACTTGGGCGCCACCAGCCTGGTCATGGGCCTGGTCGAGGCCGGACGCATCCGGCTGGTCGCCGAGGGGCCCGCGGGCAGCTTCGTGCCCGGCACCATGGTCACCCGGATCGACGAGCAGTACCCGATGAGTGAGGTCGTACGGACCCTCAGCCCGCGTTTCATCGAGTCGCCGGAGGAGTTCGCGGAGCGCTATCCGATCCTCTGGCCGAACATCACGGACCTGAACATCACGGCCGCCGCCTACATGCCGTTGATCGCACAGGCCCGGCCGATCGGCGCCATCGGACTGCTCTACAGCGACCGGAGCGGCTTCACCACCGAGGAGCGCAACGTGCTCGTCGCCCTCGGCAGCAGCATCGCGCAGAGCCTTCAGCGGGCCATGTTCTACGAGCAGGAGAAGGACCTCGCCACCGGCCTCCAGCAGGCCATGCTGCCCCGCACCATCCCCAGCGTGCCCGGCGCCGACGTCGCCGTCCGCTACCGTTCCGCCTCGCTCGGCCGGGACATCGGCGGCGACTGGTACGACCTGATCCCGCTGCCGGGCGGCCGGGTCGGCGCCGTCATCGGCGACGTCCAGGGCCACGACACCCATGCCGCCGCCGTCATGGGGCAGTTGCGCATCGTCCTGCGCGCCTACGCCGCCGAGGGACACACCCCGGCCACGGTGATGGCCCGCGCCTCGGTGTTCCTGCACGAACTGGACACCGACCGCTTCGCGACCTGCCTGTACGCGGAGGCCGACCTGTCCACCGGAGTCGTGCAGGTGGTCAGGGCCGGCCATATCGACCCCTTGCTGCGGGAACCGGGAGGCGCCTGCCGGCGCGTCGCGGTGGAGGGCGGGCTGCCGCTCGGCCTGTCGGCGGAGTTCGGGCGGCTCGAATACCCGGTCGGCACCATCGAGCTGGACTCCGACCACACCCTCCTGCTGTGCACCGACGGCCTGGTCGAACAGCCCGGCGCCGACCTCGACGACGGCATGCAGACCCTGACCGCGCTCATCGCGGCCGGCCCGAACGACGTACGGGATCTCGCCGACCTCCTCATCGACGTCGCCGAGGAACGCGGCGGTGACGACGACGTGGCCCTGCTCCTGCTGCGCCGCCGGGTCCTGGACGCCCCGCAGGCCGGAGGCCGCCTTCAGCAGCATGTCGCCCCCGGTGACCCCGAGGCCCTCACCGGCGCCCGGCACATGATCCGCGCCGCCGTGCGCGCCTGGGGCGCCGAGGACCGGGCCGACGAGATCGAGCTGGTCGCCGACGAGCTGATCACCAACGCCCTGATGCACACCGAGGGCGCGGCCGTCGTGACCCTGCGGGTCCTCGCCGGCTCCGACCGCCGGCTGCGGGTCGAGGTCGAGGACTCCTCCAGTGCCCTGCCGCGCCGCCGCGAGGCGGGGGAGTCGGGCGTCTCCGGCCGGGGTCTGCTCCTCGTCGACCTGCTCACGGACGTGTGGGGCGTGGAGGCGCGCGGCGGCGGCAAAGCGGTGTGGTGCGAGTTCGTGGTGCCGGAGCGGAGCTGAGCCTGTCGGTGCCGGATGGCACTCTGGACGTATGCCGGAACTCCCCGAGGTCGAAGCGCTCAAGGACTTCCTGACCGAGAACCTGGTCGGCCACGAGGTCGTGAGGGTGCTGCCCGTCGCGATCAGCGTCCTGAAGACGTACAACCCGCCGGTCACCGCCGTCGAGGGGCACGAGGTCACCGCGGTGCACCGCTACGGCAAGTTCCTCGACCTGGTCACGGCCGACGGCCCCCACCTGGTGACCCACCTCGCCCGCGCGGGCTGGCTCCACTGGAAGGACGAGCTCCCCAGCGGGATGCCCCGCCCCGGCAAGGGTCCGCTCGCGCTGCGCGTGGCCCTGGAGACAGGCGCGGGCTTCGACCTCACGGAAGCCGGAACCCAAAAGCGCCTCGCGGTGTATGTCGTGGGCGACCCCCAGGAGGTCCCGGGCATCGCGCGCCTCGGCCCGGACCCGCTCGCCGACGACTTCGACGAGACGCGCTTCGCGGCCCTGCTCAAGGACGAACGCCGCCAACTCAAGGGCGCCCTGCGCGACCAGAGCCTGATCGCCGGGGTGGGCAACGCCTACAGCGACGAGATCCTGCACGCGGCGAAGATGTCCCCGTTCAAGCTGGCGGCCTCCCTGACACCCGAGGAGACGGGCGCGCTGTACGAAGCCCTGCGGACGACCCTCACCGAGGCGGTCGAGCGCTCGCGCGGGGTGGCGGCCGGCCGGCTGAAGGCCGAGAAGAAGAGCGGCCTGCGTGTCCACGGCCGCACCGGCGAGCCCTGCCCGGTGTGCGGCGACACCATCCGCGAGGTCTCCTTCAGCGACTCCTCGCTCCAGTACTGCCCGACCTGCCAGACGGGCGGGAAACCGCTGGCGGACCGCCGACTGTCGCGCCTGCTGAAGTAGCCGGAAGGGAACAGGCCGCAGCGAAGTGCATTCAGACAGCGGAACTACGGCTCACGGGGCTTGAGCGTCACCAGGTGCTCCCCGTCCGCCGTTCTCACCTCGTAGCGGGCGATCTCGTCCATGTGCATCGCCGAGGCCCCCGTCATGGTGTTCTCCGCGGTGTCGTGGTCACCGGCGTGCCAGCTGGTGACGGTCTCCTCCGTGCCGTCCCGGCCGACGGCGATCAGATGACAGGGGCGCGACCCCGCGCCGTCCTTCACCTTCAGCTCCACCTGGCTGCCGTAGCCCTCGTTCTCGGTGGTGACCTGCGCCCACACACCCGAACGGGCGTCGGTCGCCTCGACCACCTGTGCGGCACTGTCGTCGCCGCTCGCGATCATCGCGACTCCGGGTCCGGCCAGGGCGATCACCACCGATGCCGCCACGGCGTACATCGTGCGCCGGCGCCGGGCGCGGTGGCGGACCGCCACCGTTTCGAGCAGCCGGTTCAGCATCTGCGGGCCCGGCTTGGCCATGGGGTGCACGAACTGGGGCGTGGACCGCCGGTACAGCATCAACTGGCGGGTGATGGGCCCGAACTCGGTCACGTGTGCCGCACAGCGGGGGCACTCCATGAGGTGGTCCTCGAAGCGGAAAGCCTCCGCCTCGTTCAGCACGCCGAGCGCGTACGCGGCGACGTCGCGATGCCTCTCCAGGGACCTCATGCCGAATCCTCGTGCCGTTGGGTGTGGGGTGTGTTACTCCTTGCGCCCACTGGTACGCACCAGGCAGTCGAATCACTCAAGGCCGCTACCGAATCGCAACCAAAGGATTCGTAGCGGCCGGGGCCGAGGATTGGTCCGAGAAGAAAACAACTTAAAAAAGATGGATGGCGAGGTGCCCGAGCGGCAGTCCGAGCTGCCACGCCGGCGTCCACACCTTCGGCCCGTCGTCCTCACCGACCAGCGCTCCGCCGCCCGGTACCGCGTTCAGATCGGGCGCGAGCAGCTCGGTCTCCTGCAGCCAGCGCCAGGCTGCCTCCGCCAGCTCCAGGTCGGGCGCGGGCCCACCCGACTCGACGGCCTCGGCCGCCAGGCCCGCCATGCGCTCGCGCACCCACTCCTGCCACGGCTGGTCGTAGGCCGTGAGCGACAGCCAGGTCTCCAGCTGGGTGACGACCCGGATGCCGGAGAGCTCGCCGTCGGTGTCGGACAGGTAGATGGTGAGCGCCAGGGCATCGCGCCCGGCGCGGAACTCGAAGGACGTCGGCGGCATGAGATCGCCGGTCCGCAGCAGCTCGTCGGCGATGTACTCGGCGTACAACCACGCCATGGGGACGGTCAGTTCACCGCCACCGGTGCCGTCCGTGCTCTCTTGACCTCTGTGCAGCATCCCTTCCTGCCTTCCTCCGGTGAGTGCGTCGCCCTACCCCGGGGCCCTGGGCCTCTGCCCAATCCGGAACACGGATGAGGACAGCCGATTACTCAACCGGGGTGTTCAGCAAGGCGCTTTACGGAGGTTTGACTAAGCCATTGGTTTCACCGCAGGTCGGCCGCGTATCCCGGAAGCACCCGGCGCAGGGCCCGCAGCGCGTAGTACGCGCGGGACTTCACCGTACCGGGCGGGATTCCGAGGGTCTGAGCGGCTTCCGCAACACTCGCCCCTTGGAAGTACACCAGCACCAGAACTTCACGGTGCTCCGGAGTGAGTGTCTTCACAGCATCGCGCACATCGAGCATCTCCGCGGCCCGCTCGGCGTGATCGGACATCACCCGTGCGTTCTCCAGGATCGCGTCGCCGACCTCCGGCGGCCGGGCCTGCCGAGCCCGCCGCGCGTCGATCGCGAGCCGCCGCCCGACGGTCATCAGCCACGGCCGCACGGAGTCGAAGTCGTCCGCGCGCAGGGCCTCGGGATGCTGCCAGGCGCGCACCAGCGTCTCCTGGACGAGGTCCTCGGCACGCTGCCGGTCGCCGTCGCAGAGCCGGAGCAGGAGCGCGAAGAGGGGCCGGCCGTGCTCGCGCTGCAGCGCTGCGAGCTCGTGCTCGGCGGTCGTCCCGTTCGTGAGGGTGATTCCGGCCGTCATGGCCGTATGGCATCGCAGGTGCCTGTTGCGGGACAGGGCACGCACACGGATCTGCGGCGGACGGTCGATCGCGTCGGCGAACGGTTCGGTGAACGGTTCCTTCCGCCTATGGGGCGCGCGCCGGACGGCCTAATGAAAGTGGCCGGATTGTTTGCGGGCGGGTATGGCTTCGTACCTATTGATGCGTATATACGACCACGAGGGGTGAGCCGATGATCGCACGCAGTCGAGTTGTGGCCCTCGCTGCGACCGCCGTTCTCGCCGCGGGCGCCGCCTGCCAGGCCCACAGCCGGGACGCTCCGGGGAACCCGGGTCCCGCCGTCAAGGAGCCCCGTGGCTTCACGCTCGTGGCCTCCGGCGACGTCCTCCCGCACAGCGCGATCATCGAACGCGCCCGCTTCGACTCGGGCGGCTCCGGATACGACTTCCGCCCGATGCTCGCCGGCGTCGAACCCGTGGTCTCGCGCGCCGACCTGGCGCTGTGTCACATGGAGACCGTCTACGGCGAGAACGGCGAGTACACCGGCTACCCCCGGTTCAAGTCCCCGCCGGAGGTCGCCCGGGGCCTCGCCGCCACCGGTTACGACGGCTGCTCCACCGCCTCCGACCACAGCCTCGACGACGGCGCCGCCGGCATCCTGCGCACCCTGAACGCCCTCGACCGGGCGAAGGTGCGGCACGCGGGAACGGCGCGCACCGAGGCCGAGGCGCGCACGGTGACCGTGCTGCGCGCGGGGGCGGCCAAGGTCGCGCACCTCGCGTACACCTACGGCGTCAACGGTTTCCCGCTTCCGTCGGGGCAGCCGTGGGCCGTCAACATGATGGACCAGACCAAGATCCTCACGGATGCCCGCGCTGCCCGGAAGGCGGGCGCCGACGTGGTCGTCGTATCGCTGCACTGGGGCACCGAATGGCAGGACGCGCCCGACAGCCAGCAACTGGCCCTGTCCCGCGAGCTCACGGCCGCCCGCACCGGCGGGCGCCCCGACATCGACCTGATCCTCGGCACCCACGCCTATGTGCCGCAGGCGTACGAGAAGGTCAACGGCACCTGGGTGGTCTACGGCATGGGCAACCAGATCGCCGGCGCGATGTACAACGACCGGGGCGTGCAGGACCCGCGCGGCAACCAGTCCACCCTCGCCCGCTTCACCTTCAAGCCGCCGGCCCGCAAGGGTGCTCGCTGGCAGGTGGCCAAGGCCGAGTTCGTGCCCCAGCTGTTCGACATCGACGCCGGCCGCGTGATCGACCTCAATCGGGCGCTCGCCAAGGGCGCCGACGTGCGCGGCGTGCGGGACCGGATCCGGGACGTCGTGCTGAGCCGTGGGGCGGGGAAGGACGGGCTGGTGATGGCGGAGTAGGAGGGGCGGGCTCAGTCGATGTCGACGTGGTCGAAGGTCCGCACCATCTCCGTAAGCACCCGCACGCACGCCCGCACCTCGGCGTCGGTCAGACTCCCGCCCACCTGCCGGTTGAGGGTGTGCTCCCGGGCGAGGACGGCCGCGATGACGTCCCTGCCCTCCTCGGTCAGCCGGATCAGCGACGACCGCTGGTGCGCGGGGTTCGGGATGAGCTCCACCCAGCCGCGGGCCGCCGCGTCGTTGACCATGCGCTGCACGAACTGCCGGCTCAGTGCCTGGGCCCGGCCCATCTGCGGCACCGTCATGGGCCCGTGCTGCCGGAGCAGATTGAGGACCGCCCGTACCCCGGCGGACACCCCCTCCACCGGTTCGCCCTGTTCGACCTTGCGTGCGGCGAACCGGTAGAGGGGGCCCACCAGGTCGAAGACCTCGGTGAGGCGGCGGCCGAGTTCGTCGGGAGGGAGCGGGAGGGGTGCGTCGGCGTGAGTCACGCGTCCATCATGACACCTCGGTTGTCAAAGCCCTGAAAAGATGACACCTTGGTTGTCATGACAGTTGCTTCGGAACTGACCACCTTCACGTCCGCCGACGGCGACCTCGCCTACCTCGACAGCGGTTCAGGGGACCTCGTGCTCCTCCTCCACTCCGGGTACGTCGACCACCGGGTCTTCCACCGTCAGATCCCGGCCCTCGCCGGCGAGTACCGGGTGGTCGCCCTGGACACACGCGGCCACGGGGCCTCCGCCAACGCGTCCATGCCCTTCCGCTGGGCCGACGACGTGGCCGCCCTGCTGCGCCACCTCGATGCCGGGCCCGCGGTTCTCGTCGGCGTCTCGATGGGCGGGCTGGCCGCCACCAACACGGTGCTGGAGCACCCGGAACTCATCCGTGCGGTGGTCACCTGCGGCGCCGCGACCGGAGAGTTCCAGTACACGGACGACTGGACCCGCGCGCTCCAGGCCGAGATGGCGAGCAAGCTGGCCGCGGGGGATGTCGAAGGCTGGCTCGACGCCTTCGTGAAGGTCGTGCCCGGCGAGCACCGCAGCCTGGCCGACGTCGACCAGGACATCCTGCGCCTGATGCGGGACATGGCCGGCAACACGCTTTCGAAGCACACGCCCGGCGAGAAGGACTGGTTCGTGCCCGTGACCGACACCTTCGCCCGGGCATCGGAGATCGCCGTCCCGCTGCTCACCCTCAACGGCGGCCTGGAACCCGCCGACATGCTCGCCGCGGCCGAGCGGCTCGCCGCCACCGTCCGTGACGGCCGTGCCGAGGTCATCGAAGGCGTCGGCCACTACCCGAACCTGGAGAAGCCGGAGATCTTCAACCGGATCCTGTCCGAGTTCCTGCACACCCTCTGACGCGCCCTCATCCGGCGGCGCGGCAACTCAGATCGTTCGCCGACGGCGAGTCCGGCGCGAGCCGCGGCCACGAGCCCCAACGCCGCGCCGGATCGTCGTACCCGGGCGACGAGCTCTCGTCCCGCCGCCCCTCGGTCACTGCGGCCTGTACGGCTCCTACGGCACCACCGTCACCGGCCACCGCCCCGCCTTGACCAACCGCACCGCGACGGAACCGACGATCCGGTGCCCGGCCTGCTCCGAGGCGCCCACCACCACGGCGTCCGCCTTCAGGTCGTCCGCCGCCTTCACCAGGCCGTTGTAGGGGTCGCCGGGGAAGGTGTGGAACTCCCAGCGGATGTCGAATATCCCCTTCACCCGCTCGGTCGCGTCCCTGATCTGGGCGATCAGGTCCTCGGCGATCTCGTCGGTGGTCTCCGCAACCGGCGCCCCGAGGGCCGCGCCCGCCGACATCACCGGCTGCACGTACACGACGGCGAGCAGCGCGTGCTGCCGTCGGGCCAGGCCACCGGCGTAGGCCGCGGCGCGGAGCGAGGAGTCGGAGCCGTCCACCCCGACCACGATGACCTTGGGCCCGTCAGTGCCCCGCTCGAACTGGTGCGAGTGCTGTTCCGTCACGGCACGGAGGCTATCGGAAGCCGCTGGTCCCGCCGTCGGGCAGGCCGCTCGACGGGCGAGGAGGCCGCGGGCTTCCTAGAGTCGGAGCATGAGTGCCACCGTGGAGGTCACCCGCGAGAAGGGTGCCACGGGCCCGATACGGTCGCCCCGGAACGGCTTCCTGCACAGGGTGCCGCAAGGATTCGCGGCCTTCTTCGGCGCCCTGGGACTGCTCTGCGCCCTACTGGCCGTCATCCCGCCGCTGCGCACCGCGCTCCGCCCGGTCGTGCGCGGCCTCGACCAGATCATCGTCCCCGTCAGCGCCAACCTCGCCTACGCCGTCTTCCTCTTCCTGCTCGCCGCCGCGACAGCGGCCCGCAAGAAGATCGCCTGGTGGCTGGTGGTCGTCTACCTCGGGCTGCTGGTCCTGAGCGACCTGCTCGGCACGATCTTCGGCGACTACGCCGACTCCGTCCCCTCCCTGATCGTCTGCGCCCTCGCCCTGGGCCTGCTGATCGTCGCCCGCAAGGAGTTCTACGCCGCCTCCCGCCGCGCCGCCGTACGCCGGGCCCTCGGTGTCCTGGTCGCCGGGCTGGCCGTCGGAATCCTCATCGGCTGGGGGCTGGTCGAACTGTTCCCCGGCACGCTGCCGCAGAGTCAGCGCCTGGCGTGGGCCGCCGACCGGGTCTGCGGCGGCCTCGTCTCCGGCGCCTCCTACGACGGACGCCCGCCCCGCCCGCTGTTCTTCGTGCTCGGACTGTTCGGCGCGCTCGCCCTGCTGAACGCCGCCGCCACCCTGTTCCGCTCGCAGCGCATGGAGGCCGCCCTCCACGACGACGAGGAGGCCCGCATCCGCGCCCTCCTCAAGGCCTACGGCGGCCAGGACTCCCTCGGCTACTTCGCCACCCGGCGCGACAAGGCCGTCGTCTTCTCGCCCAGCGGCAAGGCCGCCGTCACCTATCGCGTCGAGGCCGGCGTGTGCCTCGCCAGCGGAGACCCGGTCGGCGACCGGGAGGCCTGGCCGCGCGCCATCGCCGCATGGCTGGAGGCGGCCCGCCGGCACGCCTGGGCGCCCGCCGCGATGGGCGCCTCCGAGGACGGGGCCAAGGCCTACGCGCGCGCCGGGCTCGGCGCCCTCCAACTCGGCGACGAGGCGATCCTTCAGGTGTCCGACTTCGACCTCGACGGCCGCGACATGCGGGTCACCCGGCAGGCCGTGCACCGGGTCCGCCGCACCGGCGCCCACTGCCGCATCCGCCGCCACTCCACCCTCACCGAGGCGGAGATGGAGGAGCTGATCGCCAAGGCCGACGCCTGGCGCGACACCGAGACCGAACGCGGCTTCTCCATGGCCCTGGACCGCCTCGGCGACCCGGCCGACGGTGACTGCCTCTTCGTGGAGGCCCTCGGCGAGGACGGCGAGCTGCTCGCGCTGCTCTCCTTCGTGCCCTGGGGCAGGGACGGCATCTCCCTGGACCTGATGCGCCGGGACCGCGGCGCTCCCAACGGCGTCATGGAGTTCATGATCGCCGACCTGTGCGCGGCGGCACCGAAGATGGGCATCCGCAGAATCTCCCTGAACTTCGCCGTGTTCCGCTCCGTCTTCGAAGAAGGCGCCCGCATCGGCGCCGGACCCGTGCTGCGGCTGTGGCGCCGCCTGCTGCTGTTCTTCTCCAAGTGGTGGCAGCTGGAGGCCCTGTACCGCTCCAACGCCAAATACCAGCCGCAGTGGTTCCCACGGTTCATCTGCTACGGGGAGGCCGCCTCCCTCGCCCGCATCGGCACGGCGTCCGCCATCGCCGAGGGCTTCGTCTCCGTACCGTCGCTGCACCAACTCCGCAGAAAGGGGCACCCGCGAGGCGGACCGCGGCCCGCGACCACCGAAGGACTGCCCTCGCTGGCGGCGCTCGGCCTCGACGGAGGGGACGAGGCCGGGGCGGCCGGGCCGGATGCGGGCCTGCCCGAGCAGGTCCGCATCCGGCACCACACCCTCGACCGGCTGCGCGCCGACGGCGTCGACCCCTACCCGGTCGGCATCCCGGTCCGCACCCACGCACTGGCCCACGTCCACAAGGGCGAACAGGTCACCGTCGCCGGCCGGATCATGCTCGTCCGCGACTTCGGCGGCATCGTCTTCGCCGTGCTGCGCGACTGGTCGGGCGACCATCAGCTCGCCCTCACCCGCAAGGACTCCGGCGCCGCCCTCAAACGCTTCACCGCCGACACCGACATCGGCGACCTCATCAGCGCCACCGGCCTGGCCGGCGCCAGCGACAAGGGCGAACCGACCGTCTTCGTCACCTCCTGGCAGCTCATCGGCAAGTGCCTGCGCCCGCTGCCCGACAAACGCCGCGGCCTCGCCGACCCCGAGGCCAAGGTCCGCATGCGCTACCTCGACCTGGTCTCCAGCCCCGCCGCCCGCGACGTGGTCCGGGCCCGCTCCACCGCCATCCAGGCGGTGCGCCAGGGCCTGCTGCAACGCGGCTTCCTGGAGGTCGAGACGCCGGTGCTGCAGCAGATCCACGGCGGCGCCAACGCCCGCCCGTTCACCACCCACATCAACGCCTACGACCTCGACCTCTATCTGCGCATCGCCCCCGAGCTCTATCTCAAGCGGCTGTGCGTCGGCGGCGTGGAGAAGGTCTTCGAGATGGGCCGCACCTTCCGCAACGAGGGCGTCGACTACAAGCACAACCCCGAGTTCACGATTCTGGAGGCCTACCAGGCGTACGCCGACTACGACGTGATGCTCGACCTCGTCCGCGAACTGATCCAGGGGGCCGCCACCGCCGCCTTCGGCTCGCCGGTCGCCCGCAAGGACGGCACGGAGCACGACATCTCGGGGCAGTGGCCGGTCAAGACGGTGTACGGCGCGATCTCCGAGGCGCTGGGGGAGGAGATCGACCCTGACACGGAACTCCTCCGGCTGCACCGGTACTGCGATCGCGTGGGCGTGCCGTACACGGCAGACGACGGCCAAGGCGACGTCGTTCTGGAGATGTACGAGCGGCTCGTCGAGGAGAAGACCCAGCTGCCGACCTTCTACAAGGACTTCCCGACCGACGTCTCCCCGCTGACCCGCCAGCACCGCACCGACCCGCGTCTCGCCGAGCGCTGGGACCTCGTCGCCTTCGGCACCGAACTCGGCACCGCCTACTCCGAACTCACCGACCCCGTCGAGCAGCGCCGCCGCCTCACCGCCCAGTCCCTGCTCGCCGCCGGGGGAGACCCCGAGGCGATGGAACTGGACGAGGACTTCCTCGACGCCCTCGAGTACGCCATGCCGCCCACCGGAGGCCTCGGCATCGGCGTGGACCGCCTGGTCATGTTCCTCACCGGTCTGACGATCCGTGAGACCCTGCCGTTCCCCCTCGTCCGCCGCCGCTGACGGCGCCTCGCAGACCTGAGGGCTGCGCCGGCCGGGTGTTTTCGTACGGCCGTACCGGTGTCGCACTGGTGCGTCGGTCGCTCATCGGGCGACGGATGAGTCATGACGAAGGATCAGGTGCCCCCACGTCTGCTCACGCGTCGCCGCGCGCTGCTCGCCGGTGCCGCCGCCGTCGGAGCCGCCGGCACAGCCGGAGTGTTCGCGAAGGTCGCGGGCGACACCGACAAGCCGGTCCGCACCGCCGCCCCGGCCGCGGGCGCACAGGCGCGCCCCGCGCTCAAGCCCTCCAGCTACCGCCTCCAGCCCCTGACGGGGTACGGCCCGCCCCGCGTGGCGCCCCGCCGGACCCTCATCCGGCGCGAACCCCTGCTCAGCGTGTCCGGACAGGGCCGCACCATGGTGCTGACCTTCGACGACGGCCCCGACCCCCGCTACACGCCACACATCCTGGACACCCTGCGCGAGTACGACGTCCGCGCGATGTTCTTCGTGTGCGGCGAGATGGTCGCCGAGAACGGGGACCTCCTCGCCCGGATGGCCGACGAGGGCCATGTCGTCGGCAACCACACCTGGTCCCACCCGCTGCTCACCCGTCTCAGCAGTCGCCGGATCCGCGAGGAGATGGAACGCACCAGCGACGTCATCGAAGACACCTACGGCGAACGCCCCGTCTGGTTCCGCGCCCCCTACGGCGCCTGGAACCGCACCGCCTTCCGGCTCGGCGCCGAGCTGGGCATGGACCCGCTGGCCTGGACCGTCGACACCCTCGACTGGACCGCCCCCGGCACCCGCACGATCGTCGACCGGGTCGAGAACGGCGCCGCCCCCGGCGTCGTGGTGCTCTCGCACGACGCCGGAGGCGACCGCTCCCAGAGCGTCCGGGCGCTGCGCGCCTATCTGCCGCAGCTGCTGGACTCCGGGTATTTCGTCACCGTCCCGGAACGGCATTACGCGTGACCGCTTTCGCCGGCCGGGCGAGGGTGCTCAGCGCACCTCGACCAGGCTGGCGAAAGCGACGACGTTCCCGTCGTAACCGTTCTGCTGGGAGAAACCGCCGCCGCAGGTGATGACCCGCAATTCGGCACTCCCCTTAGAGGCGTAGACCCGGTCGCCGGGAAAGTTGTTCTTCTCGAACACCTCGATGCCGTAGATCTCGAAAACGGCCGTCTTTCCGTCCTTGCGGACGATCTCGACGCGATTTCCCTTCTGCAGGCCCCCGAGTCCGTAGAACACGGCGGGGCCCTGGCTGTTGTCGACATGGCCGACGACCACCGCGGTGCCCTTCTCGCCCGGAGACACCGAACCGGTGAACCAGCCCGCCAGGTTGGGGTCCTCCGGCGGTGGCGCGCCGACCCAGCCGTCCACGTCCAGACCGACCGGGATCATCGGCGCGTCCACCTGGATGCCGGGAATCCTGACGCGGTCCGGCAGGGCGTACGGCAGCGGCTGCGTGGCCCCGGCGAAGAGGCCACCGGGCACCCGGGTGTCAGGGGCGGCCGCCGAGGCCGGCTGCGGAGGCCCCTCGTCGAACTCACCCGAGCCGTTGCGAACGAGCGCGAGGCCGGTCAGCAGAACCAGCGCTATCACTCCCCAAGGAGCACGCTTCTTCCGCCGCTCCTCCTCTTCGGCGAGTTCGGCCAGTTCGGCCAGCTCGGACGCAGACATTCGACTACCCCTCTCGACGCGGCCGTCGCCCCGTCATTCGCGCATATCTGAACGCTAAGTCCCGCGTGCGAAAGCGGCGACGGGGCAGATACGAACGGGTGGCCCGCCCCCATCGGTGCGCCATCCGAGTTGCCGCGCACAGGAAAATTCTGACGGTGCGTGACCTGCGGCAATTCAGCTTGTGGGGTTATCCGTCGGCGTGTCGTCTCACCAGGACGGACCATCGCCGAAATGCGGCCCGGGGCACGGCATCTGAGGGTCTTTCTGGGAGGCGCTTTCTCGCCGATCGACCGGGGACGGTTCCCGGGGCGTCTTCCGCGGAGGATCACATGCGTACCACTCGTGCCATGGCGGCCGCTGCCACCGCGGTAGCCGCTCTCAGCCTTGCCGCCCCCGCGGCCGTCGCGCGGGACGGCATGCCGTCCGGACCGAGCAACATCGTCGTCCTGCCCAACGTCATCGCCCGCGGCGGGCAGATCACCATCACGGTCGACAACTGCCCGAGAGGCGGCACCGCGACCTCGGACGCCTTCCGGCCCACTCACCTGAGCACGGTGCGCGGGAGCAACACGGCCAGGGGCACGGCCACCGTCAACAGGAACGCGCGGCCGGGTTCCCACAGCGTCACGGTCACCTGCGACTCCAGGACGCTGACCAACCCGACCGCCTTCACCGTCATCGGGGGCGTCCAGGGCGGTCTCGGCGGCAGCAGCTCCACCGGCGCGACGCCGACCGACATGGCCATCGGCGGCGGGCTCATCGCCGTGGCCCTCGTCGGTGGCGGCGTGTTCTGGATGCGGCGCCGCGCGGAGAAGCGGATCTGACCCGCGGGCCCGTCGGAGCGGGATCACACGCCCACAGGCCTTCGCCCCGGCCCCCTTGCGGGGTTCCGGGGCGAAGGCCTGTGCGGGTGCCCCAGCAACGGTGATGTCAGGTGCCGTCGTCGTCCGTGCGGCGTCGGGAGAGGTGGTAGGCCGTGCCGAGCGCGGCCGTGATGAGGGCGGCGCCCAGGGCGACCTCCTTGAGGTCCAGCCCGGCGAGAGTGCCGCCCCCGCCCGCGTGGGCGCCCTTCTGCGGGTGATCCGGCCGCAGCGGTTCCGGCCGGCCGCCCGCGATGGTGAGGTCGACCGTCTGCCAGAACGTGCCGCAGTAGAAGGACACCTCGTACACCGCACCGGGCCTCACGTCCCGGTCGACCGTGGCCCTGGCCGTCGTCCGCCCCCGGGGGATGGTGATCGTGTCGAAGACCGCGGACGCCACGGTCACGCCCTGCTCGCAGCCGGTCGCGCGCAGCCTGACCTGTCCGCCGGGGGCGACGGTGGTGGGCACGACCCTGGCCCAGAAACCGGAGTTGTCGACGCTCGCGTGGGCGGCGGGGGCGGTCATGGAGAGGGCGCCGAGGCCCAGCAGGGCGGCCGAAGCGACACGTATCGCGCGCATGGTGGGTCCTCCGGGTTCCCCGAGGAGCAGCTGCGGACCTTCTTCCGCTCGCGCCGGAAATGCACCTCGATGTGCGAAACGCTAGGAAGGGGCGTGCACCTGCGCGATCGCTGTCGTGCGAATGGGGCAAGGCTGTGAGCCGCCCGGGGGACGTTCGTTCCCGCGACCGGGGGACGTGCCCGGCGTGGCGGCCCTGCCCGGCTCGGCGCCGCTGCTCCGCCGCCGTCCCCCGGCGCTCCGTCAGGTGAGGACCTGTCAGTCCTTGGCCTGTGGGAACAGTTCGAGGAACGGTTCCGCCGACGCCGTGACGCCACGGCTGTACGGCGCGTCGAAGTCCCAGATGAGGAAAAGCAGGAAGGCGATCAGGGCGGAGAACAGCCCGGCGAGGACCAGTTCGCGGGGTGTGCGCCGGATCTGCAGCGCGAAGATCATCCCGATGGTGACGACGCCGCCGGCGATCAGCCCGAACCACACCACGCCCGGCATCGTCTCCCCGGTCGAGTTCGCGCGGGCGTTGCGCGCCTGGTCGGCCGCGGTCACCTGGTCGAGGAGCGGCTGGTAGGCCTGCGCCTCGAAGTCCGTCCTCGGCTCGTAGTCGGTGACATCCTCGCGGACGCGCTGCAGCAGCTCGGTGCCGCGCTCGGTCATCCGCCCGTCGTCGGCCATCGTCTTCCACTCGGTGGTCACGACGTGTCCGACATAGGCGTTGACATCCTCCCGAATGCGGTTGCGGATGTCGGCCGGATAAATCCGCACCCGTTCCGAGATCTCGTGCAGCGCCACGGCCTCCGCCTGGACGTGGTCCTGGGCGGCGCTACGGCCCTCCCACACGCCCGCGATGGCAAGGCCCAGGACGATGGCGTACACCACACCGATCCACATCGTCATGTACTCGATGACGTCCGGGGTCTCGGAGGGATCCTCGTCGTCCGGCGCGGTGCGGTGCCGGACGAAGGTGATGAGGACCACCACGGCGCAGGCGGCCAGCATCGCGAGGGTGAGAACAAGCCATTCCGGCAAGGGATGCCTCCAGGGTCAGCGCGGACGCAGTGCGGCGACGGCGACGATCGCCGGTGCCGCGATGAGCAGGACGAAAATGAGCGGCGACGGGGCGCTGTGCGCCGGCCGCCGGTGTTGGGTGGCCCGATAGGGCGGGTAGTGCACCGGCGCGACGGACGGACTCGGGGTGGGCTTGGCCGACGGCTTCGGTGTGGGCGTCGGGGCCGGTGGGGGCGGCGGCGTGGGCGTGGGGGTCGGCCGCGGACGGGGCGGCGCCGGCTGAGGAGCCGGGGGCGCCGGGGGAGGCGGGGGCGGTGGAGGCGGCGGCTTGGGCTTCGGGGTGGGCGTGGGTTTCGGCGGTGGCGTGGGCGTGGGGTCCGGAGAGGGCGACGGCGTGGGCGTCGGGGTGGGAGTCGGTGTCGGCGTCGGCGACGGGCACTGCGGGGGAGTGGGCCAGGTGAGGCTCCCTGCGACCGCCACCGCCCTCGCACCGTCCGGGCCGGTGTCGGCATACGCGCAGGCGGTGGCCCCCGCCACGCCGGCCGGCGCCGACACCAGCAGCCAGGTCAGCGTCAGCACCGTCAACGCCCGTGTGGTGAGCGTGGATTGGATCGGTTCGAGTCCATGCACGACGAAGATCCTGAGGCCAGCGCGCGTAGAGACAGGCCCAAGAGTGAGAGGAATGCCCCGAACGGGCGACGGATGCCCCACGAAAGGTTTGATCAGCGGACGGAGGCGTAACCGCCGACGCGCACGCGCGTGCGACGGGAGGCGGTTTTCACAGCTTCCGGAAAGAAATTTGTGCGCCGGTTGAACACGAGAGTGGCTTTCGTGCGTACCTCTTGTCGTGCGGCGGCGCAGCAGGGCGCTGCAACACCCTTGTGAGTTTGGGGAGTTGACGATGAAGACCTCGTGGCGGAGCGCCTCGCTCGTGGTGAGCGCCGTTGCAGTGCTGGCGCTGACGACGGCCTGTGGGCAGGAAACGGCCCCGCCGGCGAGCCAGAACGTCGGTGCCACGGCCGCGGCCGGTGATTACGGAACCGCCGGCACGGGCCTTGGAAACGGCACCGGTTACGACTCGGGCGCGGCGGGCCAGGAGAGCGCAGCCGCCAAGCCGTCCTCCGCCGGTGAGCTGGCCGTTTCCACCAACCAGGAACTCGGCAAGGTGCTGACCGACAGCTCCGGTCTGACGCTGTACCGCTTCGACAAGGACACCGCCGAGCCGCCCAAGTCGAGCTGCGACGGCGACTGCGCCAAGAAGTGGCCGCCGGTCCCCGCGGACGATGCCACGGCCGGCGCCGGCATCGACAAGGCGCTGCTCGGCTCGGTCACCCGGACCGACGGCACCAAGCAGCTGACGGTCGACGGCTGGCCGGCGTACCGCTTTGCGAAGGACACCAACGCCGGTGACGTCAACGGTCAGGGCGTCGGCGGCACTTGGTACGCGCTCGCGCCCGACGGCAAGAAGGCGCAGGGCGGTGCGGGTGCCGAGGCGGGCGATCTGCCCGGTCTGTCCACCCGCGAGGACTCGAAGCTCGGCGAGATCGTCATCGACAAGAACGGCCACACGGTCTACCGCTTCATGAAGGACTCGCCCTGGCCGATGAAGACGGCGTGCACCGGCGAGTGCCTGGAGAAGTGGCCGGTCATCGCGCCGGTCGACGCCGAGGACACCGAGGGCATCGATCTGAAGGGGTCCGGTCCCAGGGGCCAGGGCTACGTGGTCTTCGACCGGCCCGACGGGATCAAGCAGCAGACCATCGACTGCGTACCGATCTACACCTTCGCCGGTGACAAGAAGCCCGGCGACACCAACGGTCAGGGCGTCGGCGGCACTTGGTTCGCCATCCGCCCCGACGGCAAGCCGGTCGGCGCGTCCGAGCAGTAAAAAGATCACACCTCCCCAGGGTTGATCGCCTCACCCAGTCGAGTTCCGACCACGGGAGGGAGGGAGAGACAGCGAGAGTGCCGGACGAACGGACGGCGCGCGCGACCCACCGGTCCGCCCCCTGATGCCATGCGCAGGGGGCGGACCGGTTTGCCGTCATTCACCATGATTCTTCACCCTCTTTCGCCATGGTTCGGAACTCTGTGGAATGCTTCGGATGCTTTCGTAGCGGGTGCGTGGGGCATCAATACGGCACGTGCCACAGGCAGTGACCGGGAACGGATGGTCAATTTCCGTTTCCGCTCGCTCCTTTGGCGGGCGATCAGTAGCCTCAGCTCGAACACCGGATCGCCTACGCCTTGGAGAGATAGATGGAGCGTCCCGCCTGGGCCCCTCGGAGCATCGACATCTCGGTACCCAGTGTCTCGCGGATCTACGACTACTACCTGGGCGGTTCGCACAACTTCGAGGTCGACCGGGACGCCGCCCGCAAGGCCATGGAGTTCATGCCGGGGCTCCCCAAGATCATGCAGGCCAACCGGGCGTTCATGCGCCGCGCGGTGCGCTTCGCGGTCGACCAGGGCATCACCCAGTTCCTGGACATCGGCTCCGGAATCCCGACGTTCGGCAACGTCCACGAGGTGGCCCAGGCCGCCGTCCCCGGTGCCCGCGTGGTGTACGTCGACCACGACCCGGTCGCCGTCGCCCACAGTCAGGCGGTCCTCGACGGCAACGACGCAGCGGACGTCGTCGCCGCGGACCTGCTCAAGCCGCAGGAGATCCTGGGCAGTTCCGAGGTCGAGCGCCTCATCGACCTGAACCGGCCAGTGGCGCTGCTGCTCGTTGCCATACTGCACTTCGTGGAGGACGAGGACGACCCGTACGCCGTCGTGGCCGAGCTGCGTGACGCGCTCCCGCCCGGCAGCATGCTGGTGCTCACGCATGCCTCGTACGAGGGAATCCCGCTGCCCGAGGAGCGGGCCAAGGGCACGGTGGACGTGTACAAGGACATTCGCAACCCGCTGATCATGCGCTCGCGCGAGGCCATCGCGCGGTTCTTCGAGGGGTACGACATGGTGGAACCCGGACTGGTGCCGATGCCGCTCTGGCGGCCGGACACCGCACCGGACGACGAGGATCCGTATGCCTTCTCCGGCTTCGCCGGCGTGGGACGTACGGCGTGAGCGCGGGGCCGGACGGGCCGGAGGACAGACTGCGCCGGTTCGCGACGATCTGGAGCCGGGCGGTCTTCCCGGTGACCTCGACGTCGTCGACCCGGCCGGAGTTCGAGGAGCAACTGCTGCCGCTGGCCCGGCGGTTGAGCGAGGCGCTCAGGGCCAGGACCTTCGAGGCCGACGAGGGCAAGGCGGTCGGCGCCGCGCTCGTCTGCGCGCACTGCACCGACCCCGAGGCGCTCAGCCGTTCGCTGGACTGCGTCGACGCCTACCTCGTGCTGTACTGCGGCACCGACGGCGACCAGGAGGACCAGCGGGCCCGCTCGGCGCGGCTCCAGCACGCCATGGCCGCCGGGTTCGCCCAGGCACTGCGTGAGCGGACGCTGGCGGAGCAGGAGGCGATCTCCGCAGCCGCCCTCAAGGCGCAGGGCGTGGTGGCGCAGGCCCTGCACGCGACCGAGGCCCGCTTCCGCGCGGTCTTCGAGGGTGCCGCCATAGGTATCGGCATCGCCGACCTGGACGGCAACGTCCTGCAGGTCAACGGCGCGCTGCTGCGGATGTTCGGCCTGTCCGAGCAGTCCATGCAGGGCCGCAGGGTCATGGAGTGGACCCACCCCGAGGACGCGCCGCAGACCTGGAAGCTCTACGAAGAACTCGTCCGCGGAGAGCGCGAGCACTACCACGTCGAGAAGGCGTTCTACCGCCCCGACGGCACGGTCCTGTGGACCAACCTCACGGTCTCCCTGCTGCGTGACGCCGACGGCGAACCGCAGTACCAGCTGGCCCTGATGGAGGACACCACCGAGCGCCGCCTGCTCAATCTGCGGCTGCGCTACGAGGCCACCCACGACGCGCTCACCGGACTGCCCAACCGCACCTTCTTCTTCGAGCGCCTGGAGAAGGCACTGGGCGCCGGGGAAGGCCAGCGGTTCGGCCTGTGCTACCTCGACCTGGACGGCTTCAAGACCGTCAACGACAGCCTCGGCCACGCCGCCGGCGACCGGCTGCTCGTCGAGGTCGCCGACCGGCTGCAGTCCTGCGCCACCGCGCCCGGCGAGATGGTCGCGCGGCTCGGCGGCGACGAGTTCGTGGCGCTGACCACCGGCCCCGACACCGAGCGCGAGGTCGACGAGCTCGCCGCCCGGATCATGAACGCGCTGATCGCGCCGATCAGCGTCGACGGCCGGGAGCTGACCGTGCGCGGCAGCATCGGCATCGTTGAAGGCCCGGCCGGGGAGCGCGGCCCGGCGGAGGTGCTGCGCAGCGCCGACATCACGATGTACCGGGCCAAGTCGGCGGGCGGCAACCGCTTCGAGCTCGCCGACGAGGAGGCCGACGCCCGCGCCATCACCCGGCACGGGCTGACCACGGCGCTGCCGACGGCCCTGGACCGGGGCGAGTTCTTCATCGAGTACCAGCCGCTGGTCCACCTCGGCGACGGCAGTGTGCGCGGCGCCGAGGCGCTGGTGCGCTGGCTGCATCCGCAGCACGGCGTCCTCGGTCCTGACCGTTTCATCCCGCTCGCCGAGCACACCGGGCTCATCGTTCCGCTCGGCCGCTGGGTCCTGGAACAGTCGGTGCGCCAGGCACGCGAGTGGCGGGAACGCCACGTCGACGCGGGCCCGCTCCGTATCAACGTGAACCTCTCGCCCTGCCAACTCACCCACCCCGGGCTGGTGCAGGACACGGTGGACATCCTGGAGCGCGCGGGGGTGGCACCCGACGCCCTCTGCCTGGAAGTCACCGAGTCGGCCCTCATCGGCGCCGACGACGACCTGCTCAAGCCGCTTCGCCGACTGGCCGAGATGGGCGTCGACATCGCCCTGGACGACTTCGGCACGGGCTACTCCAACCTCGCCAACCTGCGCCGGCTCCCGGTGAGCATCCTCAAGCTGGACCGCTCCTTCACACAGAGCATGCAGCAGTTCCCGGCCGACCCCGTCGACCTCAAGATCGTCGAGGGAATCGTCTCCCTGGCCCACAGCCTGAGCCTGGCCGTGACCGTGGAGGGCGTGGAAACCGGCGCCCAGGCCGAACAACTTCGCATACTCGGCTGCGACACGGCCCAGGGCTGGTACTACGCCCGCCCGGGCCCACCGGACCGACTCCACGAACTGGCCCTGGTGGACGCGTCGGGCTGAGCCGACGGGGCCGGGCCGGACGGGATGGCGGCCCGCTGGGCCTGTCCCGGGCCGGCGGTATGGGCGGGCCGTGGGTTCTTGCCCGGCCCTGGAGGGCGGGCTGAAGGCCGTTCGGCGTGTGGTGTGGGGCGGGTTGGCTCTGTTCCGGACCGGTGGGAGGAGTGGGCTGTGGGCCGCTTCCCGGGTCGTGAGGGCTGACTCCCGTTCGGCGTGTGGTGTGGGGCGGGCTGGGCCTGTTCTGGATCGGTGGGAGGGGTGGGCTGTGGGCCGCTCCCCGGGTCGTGAGGGCTGACTCCCGTTCGGCGTGTGGTGTGGGGCGGGCTGGGCCTGTTCTGGATCGGTGGGAGGGGTGGGCTGTGGGCCGCTTGCCGGGTCGTGAGGGCTGACTCCCGTTCGGCGTGTGGTGTGGGGCGGGCTGGGCCTGTTCTGGATCGGTGGGAGGGGTGGGCTGTGGGTCTTTTCTCGGGCCGTGAGGGCGGGCTGAAGCCTCTTCCATGACCGGGGCGGGGCGGGTTGGGTCTGTTCCGGACCGGTGGGTTGGGCGGACTGTGAGCCGTGGCCCGGACCGGCGGGAGGGCGGACTGCGGTGCCGGTGCCCCGGACCGGCGAGAAGCGCGCTGGACCCCTTCCGGGACCGGAGAAGGGAACTGCCCACGCCGCCCATCACACCGCGCGAGGGTGATGTCCTGGGGGTGGGTGTGAGGGGGCCGCTGCAGGCGGGGCGCGTCGCGGAGCCCGGCGTTCCTTGGGCCGTGCGGCCGTAGATGCCGGCGTGTCCGGGCCGGGGCCCACGTCGGGCACGCCAAGTGGGCGATCCGGGCGGCGCGTCCCGTTCGGTCGGATAGCGTGAAGGGCGCCGACTGCGGCACCGCGCGCCGCTTCCGTCGGCGGGCAGAGCGGATGGGGCGGAGAGGCAGGACAGGCCATGCCCGACAGGCCGATCGATCTGGATCTGCGCAAGCTGCGCTATTTCGTGGCCGTGGCCGAGCGCCGGCACTTCGGGCAGGCGGCGGTCGCCCTGCACGTCACCCAGCCCGCGCTGTCCCGTCAGGTACGCCAGCTGGAGCACGAGCTCCGCGTCGAGCTGTTCACCCGCAGCACGCGCGAGGTCTCGCTCACCCCGGCCGGGGAGCAGTTCCTGCGCGACGCCAAGGCGCTGCTCGCCGCCGCGGAGGCCGCCCAGGAGCGGGCCCGCCGCATCGGCGCCGGTGACGACGCGCTGGTCGTCGGGTTCATGCTGGGCACGGATGTGAGCCTGGCGCTGAACGCGTTCTCCGCGCGCTTCCCCCGTGTCTCCATCGAACTGGTCCGGCTGCGCTGGTGGAGCCAGGCGCGTGCCCTCCTCGACGGCAGTGTCGACGTCGGGTTCGTCCGGCCGCCGCTGGAGGCCGACGGCGTGGACCTCCTCGCCCTGTACGCCGAGCATCTCGCCGCCGTCCTGCCGATCGATCATCCACGGGCCCGGGACGCCAAGGTCGACCTCGCGGCCCTGACCGACGCCCCCGTCCTGGAGTACGCCGAGGCGGCCGAGGCCTGGTCGGCCGTATGGAACGCCGACCCACGCCCCGACGGCACCCGGCCCGGCCACGGCCCCGCCTTCCACGACATGGAGGAGTTGCTGGGCTACGTCCGCGGCGGGCGCGGAATCGCCTTCGTGCCGAGTTCCGTCGCGGCCGCGTTCCCCCGGTCCGACATCGCGTACGTCCCCGTCGCGGACGTACCCCCGGGCCAGGTGTCCCTCGCCTGGAACGGCTCGCGCCCCTCGCACCTCGTGACGAGCTTCGTCGACACCGTCCACGCCGCCGTGCGGGCCCGAGGCACGACGTAGACCTGCGCCGATGCCTCCTCGGCATCAATCGAGCCGTAACAAGCATTGGACGGGATCACAGCGGGCTCGGAGACTCGGAAGTACCAGGAACCCAACTGGAGTACTTCCCCCCGACACCCTTGGAGCCCGCGATGCGTGCTGCCGTCGCCACCGGCGCGAACCTTCCGCTCGCCCTCGACACCCTCGACGTCCCCCAGCCCGCCCCCGGCGAGGTCCTGGTCAAGGTCACCGCCTGTGGCGTCTGCTTCTCCGACCTGAACCTGCTGCGCGGCGAATACCCCTTCGCCCGGTTCCCCGTCATCCCCGGCCATGAGATCACCGGAGTCGTGACGGCCGTCGGCGAGGGCGTGACCTTCCCCGCGGTCGGCACCACGGTCGGCGCCCAGTTCCTGTACGACTCCTGCGAGCACTGCGACTACTGCGTGCGCGGCGACCAGATCCTGTGCCCCCGCAAGCGGATCACCGGCGTCGTGGCCGACGGCGGCTACGCCGAGTACGCCCTGCTCAAGGCCAACTTCGTCACCCCGCTGCCGGAGGGCCTGGATCCCGTTGCCGCCGCGCCGCTGATGTGCGCCGGCCTCACCGCCTTCAACGGCCTGCGGCAGGGCGGCGCGAAGGCCGGTTCCAGGGTCGCCGTCGTCGGTCTGGGCGGAGTGGGCACCCTGGCCGTGCGCTACGCCGCCGCCATGGGCGCGCGGGTCGCCGTGGTGGGCCGCTCCCGGCGCGGCGAGGACCAGGCCAAGACCCTGGGCGCCGAACTGTTCGTCGCCACCGACGAGTCCGACCCGGCCGAGGCACTCAAGGCGTGGGACGGCGGTGCCGACCTGGTGCTCAACGCAGCCCCGTCCACCGCCGCGGCCGGAGCCACCCTGGGCGGCCTCGCCCCCGACGGCACCCTGCTGCTCCTCGGCTACGGCTCCGAGCCGCTGACGCTGCCCACCCCGCCCATGGTCCTCAACCGCCTGCACGTGGCCGCGTCCCCCTCCGGCTCGCCCCGCGACCTGCGCGACACCCTCGCCTTCTCGCTGGCCCACGGCATCCTGCCCGAGGTCACCCCGATCACCCTGGACCGGGCCCCGGCGGTTCTCGACGCCATGGCGGAGGGCTCCGCCCACGGTCGCAGCGTCATCACCTTCGCCTGACCGACCGGACCCGCCCAGCGCTGGACCGGGCCTCCGGCCGCGATCAGAACCACCCCTTTACGTTTCCGCACGCCACCAAGGAGTTCGCCATGCCCTACGTCGTCCTTGTCACGGGTGCCTCCAGCGGCTTCGGCGCCCTGACCGCCCGCGCCCTCGCCGATGCCGGACACACCGTCTACGCCGGGATGCGGCAGACCACCGGCCGCAACGCCCCCGCCGTCGCGGACGCGCAGACCTACGCCGACCGGCACGGCGTGGTGCTGCGTGCCGTCGAACTCGACGTCTCCGCCCAGGAGTCCGTGGACGCCGCCGTCGCGCAGGTCACCGCCGAGGCCGGACGGATCGACGTCGTCGTCCACAACGCCGGGCACATGGTCCTCGGCCCGACGGAGGCGTTCACGCCGGAGCAGATCGCCGAGATCTACGACACCAACGTGCTGTCCACGCAGCGCGTCAACCGGGCCGTGCTGCCGCAGATGCGGGACAGGCGCGACGGTCTGCTGCTGTGGGTGGGGTCGTCCAGCACCTACGGCGGCACCCCGCCCTACCTCGGCCCCTACTTCGGCGCGAAGGCCGCGATGGACCACCTGGCCAAGAGCTACGCGGTCGAGCTGAGCCGCTTCGGCATCGACACCTCCATCGTGGTCCCGGGTTCCTTCACCTCGGGCACCAACCACTTCGCCCACGCGATGCACCCCGAGGACACCGCCACCGCGGAGGCGTACGACACCTTCTACGCGGGGCTGATGGACGACGTCGGCAAGGCCCTGGCCGCGCTGGCACCCGCCGACGCCGATGTCATGGAGGTGGCCCGAGCCATCGTCCGCATCGTCGGCACACCGAAGGGCGAGCGCCCCTTCCGCGTCACCATCGACCCGGCCGACGACGGCTCGGAGCGGGTCAGCGACGTCGCCGACGGTGTCCGTGCCGACTTCTACGAGCGCATCGGCATGACGGACCTGCTCACACCCCACACGGCCGGCTGACCCTCACCGCTCCAGCAGCATCCGCTGCAACTCACGCGCGGCCCGCGGCGGAGCCACGTCGCTGCGATGGGCCAGGGCGATCGTCCGGTGCAGGCCGGGCCGGGCCAGCGGGGTGACCCGTAGCCCCCGGCCCGACCGGGCCGCCACCATGCGCGGTACGACGGCCACTCCCAGCCCCGCCCGCACGAACCCCAGCACCGCGTCCATCTCCCCGCCCTCGACCGCGAAGTCCGGCTCGAAGCCCTCGGCACGGCAGGCGGCCACCGTCAGCTCACGCAGGTCGTAGCCGTGCCGGAACATCACCAGGCGCTCGCCCTCCAGGTCGGCGATGCGCACGGTGCGCCGCCCACCGCCCGGCCGGGGCGCCTCCGGCGAGGAGACGACCACCAGGTCCTCGCGCAGCAGCTCCACCGTGGTCAGCGCGGGGGAGGCCGTCGGCAGGGGCAGGACCACCAGGGCCAGGTCGAGGGCACCACGGGCCAGCTCCCGGATCAGGTCGTGCGAGCCGCCTTCCTCGATCAGCAGCTGGATGCCGGGGTAGCGGTCGTGGAAGGCGCGCAGCACGTCCGGGAGCAGGCCAGTGCACAGGCTCGGCGTCGCCCCCAGCCGGACCCGCCCCTGGCGCAGCTGCACCAGTTCCTGCACCTCGTACCGTGCGGTGTCCGCGTCGGCCAGGATGCGCCGGGCGAGCGGCAGCAGGGCCTCCCCGGCGTCCGTCAGCGTGATGTTGCCGCGCGCCCGCAGGAACAGATCCGCCCCCAACTCCCGCTCCAGCGACTTGATCTGCTGCGACAGCGAGGGCTGGGCGACATGCACCAGGTCGGCGGCCCGGGTGAAGTGCCGGGTCTCGGCGACCGCCACGAAGTACTGGAGCTGCTGGAACTGCATCCAGCCAGCATAGGGCCTGCCTATCGAAACGAGCCGGACCATGTCTTGGACCGATGGGGTGGTGCGGCCGTAGCGTCCTGTTCCATGGCTCTGGCAACGCGGACGGACCGACGGCCGTCCATGGCACGCACAGTGTGGGACTCCACCGTCGGCAAGAAGACCGTGATGGCGGTCAGCGGACTGATCATGCTGGCGTACCTGGTCGTCCACATGATCGGAAACCTGAAGATCTTCTTCGGGGCGAGCGAGTTCAACCACTACGCGCACTGGCTGCGCACCGTCGGCGAGCCGTTCATGCACTACGAGTGGACGCTCTGGCTCATCCGCGTCGTGCTGGTCGTCGCCGTCGTCGCCCACGCCACGTCCGCGTACCAGCTCAGCCGCCGCGACATCAAGGCACGCCCCAGCAAGTACGTGCACAAGAAGCCGCGCGCCTCCTACGCCACCCGCACCATGCGCTGGGGCGGCATCATCCTCGGCCTCTTCATCGTCTGGCACGTCCTCGACCTGACGACCGGCACCGTGCACTCCGGCGGCTTCCAGGAGGGCCACGCGTACCAGAACGTGGTGGACACCTTCTCCACCTGGTACGGCAACGTGATCTACATCGTCGCGATGCTCGCGCTCGGCCTGCACATCCGGCACGGCTTCTGGAGTGCCGCCCAGACCCTCGGCGCCGGCAGCCGCACCCGCGACCGCGCCCTGAAGGCCACGGCCGACATCCTCGCGCTGCTGCTCACGGTCGGTTTCATCGCCGTACCCGTGGGCGTCATGACCGGATTGGTGAGCTGACATGTCTACCTACGCCGAGTACACGACCGGCGAACCGGTCGTCGACGCCAAAGCCCCCGCCGGGCCCGTCAGCGAGCGCTGGGACAAGCGCCGCTTCGAGGCCAAGCTGGTCAACCCCGCCAACCGGCGCAAGCACACCGTGATCGTGGTGGGGACGGGCCTGGCCGGCGGCTCCGCGGGCGCCACCCTCGCCGAACAGGGCTACCACGTCGTCCAGTTCTGCTACCAGGACTCCCCGCGCCGCGCCCACTCCATCGCCGCGCAGGGCGGCATCAACGCCGCGAAGAACTACCGCAACGACGGCGACTCCGTGCACCGCCTGTTCTACGACACGGTGAAGGGCGGCGACTTCCGCGCCCGGGAGTCCAACGTCCACCGGCTCGCCCAGATCTCCGTCGAGATCATCGACCAGTGCGTGGCTCAGGGCGTGCCGTTCGCCCGCGAGTACGGCGGCCTGCTCGACACCCGCTCCTTCGGCGGCGTCCAGGTGTCGCGGACGTTCTACGCCCGCGGCCAGACGGGCCAGCAGCTGCTGCTCGGCGCATATCAGGCGCTGAGCAGGCAGATCGCCGCGGGGAACGTCGAGATGCACCCGCGGACCGAGATGCTCGACCTGATCGTCGTCGACGGCAAGGCACGCGGGATCGTCGCCCGGGATCTCATCACCGGCCGCATCGACACCTACTTCGCGGACGCCGTCGTACTCGCGAGCGGCGGTTACGGCAACGTCTTCTACCTGTCGACGAACGCCATGAACTCCAACGCCACCGCGATCTGGCGGGCCCACCGGCGCGGCGCCTACTTCGCCAACCCCTGTTTCACGCAGATCCACCCGACGTGCATCCCGCGCACCGGCGACCACCAGTCCAAGCTGACGCTGATGAGCGAGTCGCTGCGCAACGACGGCCGGATCTGGGTGCCGAAGGCCAAGGGCGACGACCGTCCCGCAAACAAGATCCCGGAGGACGAGCGCGACTACTACCTGGAGCGCATCTACCCGTCCTTCGGCAACCTCGTGCCCCGCGACATCGCCTCCCGCGCAGCGAAGAACGTCTGCGACGAGGGCAGGGGAGTGGGCCCCGCCGGACAGGGCGTCTACCTGGACTTCGCCGACGCAATCGAGCGGATGGGCCGCAAGGCCGTCGAGGCCAAGTACGGCAACCTCTTCGACATGTACCAGCGGATCACCGACGAGGATCCGTACGCGGTGCCGATGCGTATCTACCCGGCCGTGCACTACACGATGGGCGGCCTGTGGGTCGACTACGACCTGCAGACCACCGTCCCCGGCCTGTTCGCCATCGGCGAGGCCAACTTCTCCGACCACGGCGCGAACCGGCTCGGTGCCTCGGCCCTGATGCAGGGGCTGGCCGACGGCTACTTCGTGCTGCCGGCCACCATCAACGACTACCTCGCCCGCAACCCGCACCACGAGGCGGTCACCGACGAGCACCCCGTCGTGCAGGAGGTGCTGGCGGACACCCAGGACCGGCTCAACCTGCTACTGGCCGTGGACGGCGACCGTACGCCGGACTCCTTCCACCGTGAACTCGGCGAGCTGATGTGGGAGTTCTGCGGGATGGCCCGCACGGACTCCGGACTGCGCAAGGCCCTGGAGCGCATCCCGCAGATCCGCGAGGAGTTCTGGCGGCGGATCAAGGTGCCGGGCACCGGCGAGGAGTTCAACCAGTCGCTGGAGAAGGCCAACCGCGTCGTCGACTACCTGGAGCTCGCCGAGCTCATGTGCCTCGACGCGCTGGACCGCAGCGAGTCCTGCGGCGGCCACTTCCGCGAGGAGTCGCAGACGCCGGACGGCGAGGCGGCCCGCAAGGACGACGAGTTCGCCTACGCGGCGGCCTGGGAGTTCACCGACACGGGCAACGCTCCCGTGCTGCACAAGGAAGACCTGGTCTTCGAGTACGTCCACCCCACCCAGCGGAGCTACGCATGAAGCTCACCCTGCGCGTCTGGCGGCAGCGCAACGCCGCCGCCGAAGGCGCCATGTCCACGTACGAGGTGGACGGCATCTCCTCCGACATGTCATTCCTGGAGATGCTCGACACCCTCAACGAGGAACTCATCCTCCGCGGTGAGGACCCGGTCGCCTTCGACCACGACTGCCGTGAGGGCATCTGCGGCGCCTGCTCGCTCGTCATCAACGGTGACGCGCACGGCCCCGAGCGGACCACCTCCTGCCAGCTGCACATGCGGTCCTTCAAGGACGGCGACACGATCGACATCGAGCCGTGGCGGGCGTCGGCGTTCCCGGTCATCAAGGACCTGGTCGTCGACCGGTCCGCGTTCGACCGGATCATCCAGGCGGGCGGGTACGTCACCGCCCCGACGGGTGCCGCGCCGGAAGCCCACGCCACACCCGTGCCCAAACCGGACGCCGACCTCGCCTTCGAGCACGCCGAGTGCATCGGCTGCGGGGCGTGTGTGGCCGCGTGTCCCAACGGGGCGGCGATGCTGTTCACCTCCGCCAAGGTCAACCACCTGAACGTACTGCCGCAGGGGGCGCCCGAGCGCGAGACCCGTGTCCTGGACATGGTGGCGCAGATGGACGACGAGGGCTTCGGCGGGTGCACTCTCACCGGAGAGTGTGCCACCGCCTGCCCCAAGGGCATCCCCCTGATGTCCATCACGAGCATGAACAAGGAGTGGCTGCGGGCCACGCGGAAGGTGAAGCGGTAGGGCGCGGCGCCCAACAGACGTTCGCCGAAAGGTGCGGACGGGCGGGGTCGGGAGTGGTGCTCTCCGGCCCCGTCTCGCGTTTCCGCGCCCCTCAGGTGAACAGCACTGGATCGCCCGGCTGACCGGCCGGGCACCGGAACATGGACGGCCGGTACCGGCTCACGCCGTTCAACATTCGCACATCCACTCTCCTGGCACAGGTCACGCATACGCCAACCGGCATAGGAAGAACAGGGGCGGCACATCGCACCGCTCCCACCGAGCTCCGCTCGCCGTCCCCGGCCCGTGACCAGGAGTAAGCCATGACCGGCGTACTGACCGTCGACCGTCCCCCGCAGCCCACGGCACCCACCCGCTACACCGTCGGCCTCGCCCGCGACGAGGAGGACGTGCGCGCCGCCCAGCGGCTGCGGCACGACGTCTTCGCCGGTGAGATGGGGGCCCAGCTGACCACCCCGCAGCCGGGCCACGACATCGACGCCTTCGACGCGTACTGCGACCACCTGCTCGTCCGTGAGGAGGTGTCCGGCCAGGTCGTCGGCACCTACCGACTGCTCCCGCCGGAGCGGGCCGCGGTCGCGGGCCGGCTGTACTCCGAGGGCGAGTTCGACCTGAGCCGCATCGACGGCCTGCGTCCGAACCTGGTCGAGGTCGGCCGCTCCTGCGTGCACCCCGACCACCGCGACGGCGCCGTCATCAGCCTCATCTGGGCCGGCATCGCCCGCTACATGGTCGACCGCGGCCACGAGTGGCTGGCCGGCTGCTGCTCGATCCCGCTGGCCGACGGCGGCAAGCTCGCGGCGGCCACCTGGGACCGGGTGCAGGACAAGCACCTCGCCCCTGAGGAGTACCGGGTGCGACCGCTGCGGCCCTGGCAGCCCACCGAGCCCGCGCCCGCCGCCCGCATGGAACTCCCGGCCCTCCTGCGCGGCTACATCCGCCTCGGCGCCTGGGTCTGCGGCGAGCCCGCGCACGACCCGGAGTTCGGGGTCGCCGACATGTACGTGCTGCTGTCGATGCGCCGGGTCAACTCGCGCTACCTGCGCCACTTCCTCTCCCTCGTCCCGGCGTGACGGACGTGGCGGCCATGAGCACCCCCTCCCTCGGTGCCGTCGGAATCCCCGCGGCGACCGCTGCCAAGGCCCAGGCGGCCGGCGTACCGGCCGCACTCGCCCATCCCGTCGAGGTGGCGACCCTCTGGCGGCCCAGCGCCCCCTGCACCCCCCAGGGGTGCGTGGACGCGACGGGACCGGCCAGAGCCGTGCCCCTTGCCGTCCTGCGGATCGCGGCGGTCCTGCTCCTGCTGATCATCGGGTTCCTGCTCAGCCCGCTCGGGGGGCGGATACCCGGCGGACTGGTCCGGCGCTGGTCCCGCTGGGTCGTCCGGGCCGCCGGCGTCCGGGTACGGATCGACGGCGGCGCCGCGCCCGACGGCGGGCTGCTGCTCGTCGCCAACCACGTCTCCTGGCTGGACATCCCGCTGCTCGCCGCCGTCCGTCCGGCCCGGATGCTCGCCAAGTCGGAGATCAGGGACTGGCCGGTGGCGGGGTGGATGACCGCCCGCAGCGGTGCCCTGTTCATCGACCGGGACCGGATCCGCGCCCTGCCCGGCACGGTGGCCCGGATCACCGAGGCGTTGCGGGCCGGCGACGCGGTCGCCGTCTTCCCCGAGGGCAGCACGTGGTGCGGCCGCACACAGGGCTACTTCCGCCGGGCCGCGTTCCAGGCAGCCCTCGACGCGGGCGTCCCGGTCCAGCCGGTCCGCCTGCGCTACCGGGCGGCCCAGGGCACGCCCAGCACGGCGGCCGCGTTCGTCGGCGCGGACTCGCTCCTCACCTCGGTGTGGCGGGTCGTGCGGGCACGCGAGCTGGTCGCGGAGGCGGAGGTGCGGGAGCCGATGGCACCGGGCAGCCACCCGGACCGCCGCTCTCTGGCCCGGGCGGCCGAGGTGTCCGTACTACTGAGGGCGCATCAGCCGGAGGTCCTCGCCCCAGGCGTCCAGCACCGCCCCGTGGCCCTCGCGGCGGGCCGAGGCCTCCACGCGGGCGAACAGCCCTCGCTGGACCGCCACGTCGCCGGTCGCGGAGATACGGTCCACAGCTCCCAGCAGGGCGTCGCCGTCCCAGCCCGGCAGCGGATGACGGGCAAGCTCCCAGCGTAGGTACTTGTTGTACGGGCGGGGGCGCCGATCGAGGGCGAAGAGCAGCTCCAGCAAGTGCCCCACGCTGTCGGTGGCGTCGAGCCGGGCGGCGAGCGGCTCACCGACACGGTCGTTCACCGAGCGGTAAAGGGAGTTGGCGTAGGCGTCCAGCCGACTGCCCGCGGCCCGGAACGCCTCGTCGGCGTTGAGCCGTGCCTTGGCGGCGAGGATCTCAGCGATCCCCCCGAAGTCCGCGATCCCTCCGGCGGGCCGGTCGAGTACGATCCGCGCCCGGGCGAGGGCATAGCGCTCGTGCCCCGGCATTCCGGCTGCCCGGAACTCGGCGAGGGAGACGATCACCAGATCCAGTCGCGACGTGCGGTGACCGGTGAAGCGACGGAGGTCCGTCGCCGCGCCGTCCGCGAGGACGACGTACAGATCGTGGTCGGAGTGCTCGGTGGCCATGCCGTCATGGGCCCGCGAGCCCTTGAGGACGAGGCCGACGACAGCGGGGTCGGCCATGGCGAGCGCGACGAACGCGTCGTAGGTCAGGCACTGCTGCGCGGTCATGCGTGAATCTCCGGTGGGTCGGCGACGGGTATGCCTGCCGGGGGCGGCCACAAAAGGTCCGGGCGCCCACACGGTCCGCGTCGGCACACGCCGACGCGCGGAGGATCAACGCACGGGGTCACTCTACGACTCTCAAGTGCCGTGTCGCCAAAGGCGGTTACGGCATGACACGGGCCAGATACGGAGCTGTGGCGCTCCCCTCCGCCCGAGCCACGCCCACCGGCGGCCCCGCCGCCACGATCCGTCCGCCCGCGTCACCCCCGCCCGGCCCCAGGTCGATCACCCAGTCCGCGCCCGCCACGACGGACATGTCGTGCTCGACCACGACCACGGTGTGCCCGGCGTCGACGAGCCCGTGCAGCTGGCGCATCAGCACCTCGACGTCGGCCGGGTGGAGTCCGGTCGTGGGCTCGTCGAGGAGGTAGAGCGTGTGGCCGCGCCGTCCGCGCTGCAACTCGCTCGCCAGCTTGATGCGCTGGGCCTCGCCGCCGGACAGCTCGGTGGCGGGCTGCCCGAGACGCAGATAGCCGAGGCCCACGTCGAGCAGGGCGCCGAGACTGCGGGCCACTGCCGGGGTGTCCGCGAAGAACTCCGCCGCCCCCTCGACCGTGAGGTCCAGCACCTGCGCGATGTTCCGCCCCCGGTACGCAACTTGGAGCGTCTCGGGGTTGTAGCGGGCCCCGCCGCAGTCGGGGCACGGCGCGTACGTGCTCGGCAGGAACAGCAGCTCCACGCTGACGAACCCCTCGCCCTGACAGGTCTCGCACCGTCCTCCCGCGACATTGAAGGAGAACCGCCCGACGCCGTAACCACGGGCCCGTGCCTCGTCGGTGGCCGCGAACACCTTGCGTACGACGTCGAAGAGACCGGTGTAGGTGGCGAGGTTGGAGCGCGGGGTGCGGCCGATCGGCTTCTGGTCGACCGAGACCAGGCGGCCCACACCCGCCAGTTCCTCGGTGATCTCGCCGATGAGCGTGGACTTGCCCGAACCCGAGACGCCGGTGACGGCTGTGAACACGCCGAGCGGGAACTCGGCGGTCACCCCGCGCAGGTTGTGCCGGGTGACCGGACCTACCTTCAACTGGCCGTGCGATGCACGCACTTGGCGCGCGGCGGCAGGCGAGCCGTCGAACAGGAACCGCGCCGTGGCCGACTCCGTGACCCCCGCCAGCTCCGCCACCGGCCCGCTGTGCAGCACCTGCCCGCCGTGCTCGCCCGCCTGCGGTCCCACGTCGACCAGCCAGTCCGCGCCGCGCATGACGTCGAGATGATGCTCGACCACGAACACCGTGTTCCCGGCCGCCTTCAGCCGCGCCAGCACCGTCAGCAGCGCCTCGGTGTCCGCCGGATGCAGCCCCGCGGACGGCTCGTCGAGGACGTACACGACACCGAACAGCCCGGACCGCAGTTGCGTCGCGAGCCGCAGGCGCTGCAGTTCGCCCGCCGAGAGCGTGGGCGTGGCGCGGTCAAGACTCAGATAGCCGAGGCCGAGCTCGACGACGGGCCCGATACGGGACTTGAGGTCCTCGGTGAGGACACGGGCCGCCTCCGAGGAGCCACCTTCCAGCAATCCCGCCAGCTCCGTGAGCGGCAGTGCGGCCACATCGGCGATCGTCCGGCCGCCGAAGGTCACCGCCAGCGCCTCGGGACGCAGCCTGCTGCCGCCGCACGCCGGACAGGGCGCTGCGGCGAGGAAACGCTCCGCCTTCGTCCTGAGGGTCGGGCTCTTGGAGTCGGCGAAGGTCTTCATGACGTACCGGCGGGCGCTCATGTACGTGCCCTGGTACGGGCGTTGGATGCGGTCGGCGTCGCGCACCGGGTGCACGGTGACGACCGGCTGCTCGTCGGTGAACAGGATCCACTCCCGCTGCTCGGCGGGCAGCTCGCGCCAGGGCCGGTCGACGTCGTGGCCGAGCGCGTCGAGGATGTCGCGCAGGTTCTTGCCCTGCCAGGCACCGGGCCACGCCGCGATCGCGCCCTCCCGGATGGACAGCCCCGGATCGGGGACCAGCAACTCCTCGGTCGTACGGTGCACTTGCCCGAGCCCGTGGCACTGCGGGCACGCCCCGGCCGCCGTATTCGGTGAGAAGGAGTCCGAGTCGAGCCGCTCGGCGCCCGGCGGGTAGTCGCCCGCCCGGGAGTACAGCATCCGCAGGGAGTTGGAGAGGTTGGTGACCGTGCCGACGGAGGAGCGGGACGTCGGCGCCGAGCGGCGCTGCTGGAGGGACACGGCGGGCGGCAGCCCGGTGATCTCGCCGACCTTCGGCGCGCCGACCTGGTGGATCAGCCTGCGCGCGTACGGCGCCACCGACTCGAAGTAGCGGCGCTGGGCCTCCGCGTAGATCGTGCCGAAGGCGAGCGAGGACTTCCCCGACCCGGACACACCGGTGAACACCGCCAGCACGTCCCGTGGGATGTCGACGTCCACGCCCCTGAGGTTGTGCTCACGGGCGCCGCGGACGCGGACGTAGGGGTCGTGCGGGGAAGGCATGGGTGAGGGCTCCGGAAGGTGTGCGTCGGCGTCGTGGGCAAACTCCGCAATTCTAAACGAACGGGGCGCTCGGGCCGTATGAGCCACCTGCTGTTCACGATGCCGTCGGCTCGCCCACACCGGCCCCCCATACCGTCTCGCCAGTCTCTCTTCCTACCGAGGAGTATCGTGAGCGCCTCAGCTCTGAGCACTCTCACCGCCGCGCTGCTGATGGTCACGGGCGCGTCCGCCCCGCAGCCGGTCTCCGTCTCCGCCCGCGTGGAGACCCCCGCCGTCCACGACGACACGGCGGGCGGCAACGCCGACGCCGACGACCCGGCCGTCTGGGTCGACCCCCGCGACGCGGGCCGCAGCCTCGTGATCAGCACCCTGAAGGAGGCCGGCCTCGACGTCTACGGCCTCGACGGCAAGCGGCTCCAGCACATCGCCGCGCCCGCGGCACCCGGCGAGGACGCCGCCCCCGGCCGCTTCAACAACGTCGACGTCGTGTACGGCTTCGAACTGGGCGGCAAGAAGACCGACCTCGCTCTGGTCAGCGACCGCGGCCGGGACCGAGTCCGGGCCTACGCGATCGACCGGGCCGCGGTGGCGGCGGGCAGGCCCCCGCTGAAGGACGTGACCGCGGTCGGCGTCGCGCCGGTCTTCTCCGCGAGCGAGCCGGAGGTCGACGACCAGCGCACCGCCTACGGGCTGGCCGCCTTCAGCGACGACGACAACGCCTACGTGGCCGTGTCGCGCCGCTCGGAGACCCGCGTACGGCTGCTGCAGCTGGAGGACCGCGACGGCCGCGTCGGCTACCAGGCCGAGGACACCCTCGACCTGCCCGGCTCCTTCACACTGCCGAACGGCAAGAGCTGGACGCCGTGCGCCGACCCCGGCGACCACGCGCAGGTCGAGGGCATGGTCGTCGACCAGGAGGAGCACGTCCTGTACGCCGCCCAGGAGGACGTCGGGCTGTGGCGGGTCGACCTCGACGACGAGGAGTTCGGCCGCCCCGAGCTGATCGACCGGGTGCGGGAGTACGGCACTCCGTGGACGTACGACGCCGAGGAAGAGGAGTGCGTCATCGACACCGCGGGCGACCCCGGCTTCGGCGGTGAGCACCTGAGCGCCGACGCCGAGGGCGCCACGATCTACCACGCCGCCGACGGCAAGGGATACCTGCTCGCCTCCAGCCAGGGCGACAACACCTTCGCCGTGTACGAGCGCCAGGGCCGCAACGCCTACCTCGGCTCCTTCACCGTCACGGACAGCGCCGCCACCGACGGGGTGCAGCACTCCGACGGCGCCGCCGTGGTCAACGTGCCGCTCGGCCGCTCGTTCCCCAAGGGGCTGCTCGTCACCCACGACGGCGAGGCCGCGCCCGCCGACGGGGACCGGGAGGGCACCAACTTCAAGTTCACGCGGTGGGACTCGGTGGCGACCGCGTTCCCGAAGCCGCTGACGATCGACACCAAGTCGTTCGACCCGCGCGACACGGACTGACGCCCCGGCCGGCGGCTCGCGCGGATCACGCAGAGATGATCCGGGCGAGCCGCCGGTAGGAGTCCACCAGCGCCGCACGGTCGTACGTGCTCGTCGTGACCAGCACCTCCTGTGCCTCGGTCTCCTTCAGCACCGTCTCCAGCTCGTGCGCGACCTGCTCCTCGGTGCCCGCGATGTGCCCGGCGAGGCCGCCCTCGTAGAAGCCGCGCTCCTTGTCGGTCATGGCCAGCGCCTCGACGCGCTCGGCGGGAGCCAGCGGCGGGAACGTGCCGTGCGTGCGGGAGTACGCCATGGCCCAGGCCTCCGGCACGAGCAGCCGCCGGGCCTCCTCGGGCGTGCCGGCCACCGCGATCGAGCCGGAGATGACGACGTACGGCTCACCGGCCCACGCGGAGGGCTGGAAGCGGTCGCGGTAGTGATCGATCCCGCGCCGCATCTTCTCCCGGTTCCGCAGATCACCGATGACCATCGGCAGCCCGGCGCGGGCCGCGATGTCCGCGCCCTCGCCCATCGCCAGCACGAACGGCGGCACGGTGAGTCCCTCGGCGGGGCGCGCGTGCACGCCGGTCGGCGAGGTGCCGCGGAACCAGTCGAGCAGCTCCCCGATCTGCGCCGCGAAGTCCTCGGCGTCCCCCTTGTCCCGCCCGAGCGCCTTGCGGACACCGTCCGTGAATCCGACCGACCGCCCGAGCCCCATGTCGATACGGCCGGGGAAGAGGGACTCCAGCACCCCGAACTGCTCGGCCACGACCAGGGGTTGGTGGTTGGGCAGCATCACCCCGCCGGTGCCGACCCTGATGGTGCGGGTGGCGGACGCCACAGCGGCGGCCAGGACGGTCGGCGCGGACCCCGCCACGCCCGGCACGCCGTGGTGCTCCGAGACCCAGACGCGGTGGTAGCCCAGCTCCTCCAGCTCCCGCGCCAGCCGTACGGTGTCACGCAGCGCTTCTCCGGTCGGGTGGCCCTCGCGGGTGCGGGAGCGGTCGAGGACGGAGAAGCGGGCCTGGGCGATCGCGGAGCTCATACCGGGTTCAACACCTGGGAGCCCGCAGGATTCCTCACGGTGCGACGTTGTGGTTCAGACGGAACAGGTTGCCCGGGTCGTGGCGCCGTTTCAGATCCCTGAGACGGTCGTAGTTCGTCCGGTAGTTGGCCCGTACGCGGTCCTGGTCGTCGCCGTCCATGAAGTTCACGTAGCCGCCGCCCATGGAGTGCGGTTCGAGCGCCCGGTGGAAGGCGTGCACCCAGGCCTTGCGGTCCTCGCATTCCTGCCGGGTGGTGAGCGTGGGGCTGAGCGCGATCGAGTAGTCGGCGTCCCGGTAGGAGAAGGCGGTCTCCTCCGGTCCGACACGTTGGCAGGCCCCGTCGATGGGGAAGACGACCGTGACGCTCTGGATCGAGGGCGTGGTGGCGCCGTACTCGACGAGGGCGTCGACGGCTCCCTCCGGCAGGCCCTTCGTGAAGCTGCCCTTCCAGTAGTGGTAGAGCCCGGCGGGCACCAAGTCGTCGAAGAGGGTGTTGATCACGGGGTAGGGCATGCGCTCCAGGTGCCGGCCCAGCACCGGCCCGAGTGCGGCGACCCGGTCCCGGATCCGGTCGTCCTCGTCCTGCGGGCCGCTCCAGCAGGCGACCACGCCGCACATCGGCTGCCCGTGCCGGCGCTCGGGCAGGAACGGCACCGGCGGTCCGAGCCCCACGACGAGGACGGCTCCGAGGCGTTCGTCCGCCTCGGCGACCAGTTCCCGGTACCGGCGGATCACGTCGGCGTCGAGCGGGAAGAACGTGGGCCCGCCCAGGATGTCGGCGACGGGGTGCAGCCGGAACGCGAAGGACGTGACGACGCCGAAGTTCCCGCCGCCTCCGCGCACCGCCCACATCAGATCGCTGTGCTGGTCGTCCGTGCAGGTCAGGAAGGATCCGTCGGCCGTCACCAGATCCACCGAGACGAGGTTGTCGCAGGCCAGACCGCAGCGCCGGGCCAGGTGGCCCATGCCGCCGCCGGTCGTCAGACCGCCCACGCCGGTCGTGGAGACGACCCCGCCGGTGGTGGCCAGCCCGAACGCGTGCGTGGCGTGATCGACGTCCGCCCAGGTGCAGCCGCCCTCCACCCACGCCGTGCGGGCGCCGGGATCGACGCGGACCCCGCGCATCCGGCCCAGGTCGAGGACGACCCCGTCGTCACACGTGCCGTGGCCGGGGACGCTGTGACTTCCGCCGCGCACGGCGAGCGGCAGGCCCTGCTCACGGGCGAAGTCCACCGTGGCGACGACGTCGCCCGCGTCGACGGCCCGCACGATGACGGCCGGCCGCTTGTCGTGCATGGCGTTGTAGACCTTGCGTGCCTCGTCGTAGGCCGGGTCGCCGGGCACGACGACGTCGCCGCGCAGCCGGTCCGTCAGCCGGTGGTCGAGGGTCGCTGTGGAGGTGGTCATGGCGGCCGCTCTCCGTTCCTGTGCCGGGAGGGATACACCACCGGTGTACGCGCGCGCAGGGGCCGTGCTCATCGCCGGAATCGCCCATCCAGGGGGAGCGGGGCATGGGCGGAACGGCCCATACGTGTCACGCGATGCCGTGCCGGTACGCGTACCCCGTCGCCGCCGCCCGCGAGGACACCTCGAGCTTGGCGAAGATGTTGTTCAGATGCCGGGCGACGGTGTGCTCACTGATCACCAGCTCCGTCGCGACGGCCCGGTTCGTGCGGCCCGCCGCGACCAGTCGCAGCACCTGGATCTCCCGCTCGGTGAGCCCACCGGGCCGCCCCGGGCGCACATCGGCGAGCAGAGCGGCCGCCCGGAGCGCGTCCGGTACGGCGCCGAGCTGCCGGAACACCTGCTCGGCTGCCCGCAGTTCCATCCGGGCACCCTCACCGTCCCCGGCGGCCCGGTCGGCGGCGGCCAGCGTCATCCGCACCTGGGCGGCCTCGTACGGCACCCGCAGCTCCAGCCAGAGCGTCAGCGCCAGGCGCAGCCGGGGCAGTGCCCGGTCGAGGTCCCGGGCCGCGAAGGCCACCGCGCCGGACGCCGTGGCGGCGCTCGCGTGCAGGAGAGTCGTCTGCGAACCGCACCGCCGCTGCCAGTCGCGGGCCAGGGAGCCCAGCTCCTCGGCTGCCGTGCGTGCCTCGGCCGTCCGGCCCAGCGCCAGGCACACCTCCACCTGGGCAGCCAGCAGTCCGCTCCGCGTGATACCGCCCGCCTCGACCGTGCCCGCAAGCCGCAGGGCGGCAGCCGCGGCGTCGGCCTTGCCCTGGGCCTGCCGCAGCAGGGCGAGGCCGGGCTGTGGGTCGCGGCCGAGCTCATGGGCGCGGCCGTACGACCGCTCGGCCGCCGTGAGCTCGCCGCGCCGGCGGTGGATCTGGCCGACCACGTAGACCGCCTCGGCGGCCATCCGCGCCTCGTACGGCAGCAGTTCCTCGCAGGTCCGCTCGGCCTCGGTCAGCGCTTCGTCCCAGCTGCCCCGCAGCTCCAGCACCTCGACCCGGTGCACCCGGCACAGTCCCCGGAAGTTGTTCTCGGCCGGCATCGCCGCGCACCACCGCATGGCCGCGTCGGTCCATTCGGCGGCGCGGCCCAGATCGACGCAGGCCATGGACTGCTGCAGGCCCAGGCAGTAGACCCAGCCGGTGAAGAAGGAGCTGAGCTCACCCGCCATGGCCGAGCACATCGCCTCGTCCAGCAGATCGAGCCCCTCGCGGACGCGCCCCTGGGCCACCAGCACACCCGCCTGCGCCTGGATGCCCATGGCGAGCAGATCCGGGCTGCCGCGGCGCCGCGCCATCCCTGCCATGCGCCGGGCGGCAGCCATCGCCTCGTCGAACGCGCCGCGCCGCTGAGCGTCCTCCGCGTCGACCCAGGCGAGGTAGCACTGCTCGACACACTCCGGCTCACCACCCAGGTGCCGCCGGGCCCGGCCCAGCCAGCCGGCGGCCACGGCCGTACGTCCCGCCAGTTGGTGCTCGTAGAACAGCAGCCACGCCGAGTGGCCCGCCTGCCGGGCGGCCCCCGCCGTGACATATCCGGAGTAGGCCCGCGTCCGCCCGGCGATCGACTCGTCGACACGGCCGGTCCACCAGGCGGCGTCGGCGAACGCGGCGCAGTCGTCGGGGGTGAGCAGGCCGGCGTCCAAGCTGCTCAGCAACCGGTGTGCCTCGGCCCACGCCTCACGCGCGGCGGCATCCCTGGCCTGCCGCAAGGTGTCCGCGGCCGCCCTGTCCATCGTCCGCTCGGTCACCAGCGGCTCCCTTCTCGCGCTCTGCGAGCAGGACCGGCCCTCCACCAGGATAGGCAGGACGGCGGCGGGGGAGTCGGCCTACGTCCACCCTGGTCAGCCCTCGGGGCGCAGCAGCCCGCGCTCGTACGCCTTCACCAGGTGCTGCGGCACGAGGTGGCTGACGCCCGCGATGGTGACGGGCACGAGCTGCGGTGTGTTCGCCTTCCACTGGGCGCGGCGGTGGCGGGTGTTGCTGCGGGACATCTTCCGCTTGGGGACAGCCATGACGGACCTCCTCGGTGGGTGAACACCGAGGAGGCTATATGAAAATGGATCCCATTAACAATTGCGTCCGCCGGTCATGCCCGCGCGGGAGCGCTGCTCCTGGGAGTCACTCGCTGGCGCCCACCAGCATCCGTACCTCGAACTCCTCGTAGGCGGCGTCGTCCCGGGGTTGTCGGCGGTGGCTCAGCACCGTGCCGAGCCAGCCGAGGAAGAAGCCCGCGGGGATGGAGACGATGCCGGGGTTCTGGAGCGGGAACCAGGCGAAGTCCGAGTCCGGGTAGAAGGAGCCGGGGCTGGCGGAGACCACCGGGGAGAACAGCACCAGCAGGACCGAGCACACCAGGCCGCCCCAGAGGCTGAGCAGCGCCCCCTGGCCCGTGAAGCGGCGCCAGAAGAGGGTGTACACGATCGTCGGCAGGATCGCGGACGCCGCCATCGCGAAGGCGAGGAAGGCGAGCGTCGCTGTGTTGGCGCCCCAGGAGACGAGGGCGAGCATCATGGCGAGGACGCCGATGACGACCGCGGACAGCCGGGCGACCATCAGCTCCTCGGTCTCGCTCGCACGCCCCTTGCGGATCACCTCGCCGTACAGGTCGTGGGCGAGGGACGAGGCGGCGGCGAGGGTGAGGCCGGCCGCGACCGCGAGCAGCGTGACGAACGCGAGGCAGGACAGCAGCGCGGTGAGGATGCCGCCGCCCAGGGCGTTTGCGAGGAGAAGGACGGCCGAGTCGCCCTTGTGGTCCGTCTCCGCGATGGTCTCCCGGCCGACGATGGCGGTGGCGCCGAGGCCGAGCACGCCGGCCGCGAGGCAGACCAGACCGACCAGGCCCACCGCCCATACGACGGAGGAGCGCAGTACGTCGATCCTGCGCGGCGCGAGCAGGCGCATCAGCACGTGAGGGAGTGCGGCGAGGCCCAGGACGATCGCCAGTTCCAGGCTGAAGAAGTCGAGCTTGCTGGTGGTGCTGACGCCGTAGCGCAGTCCGGGTTCGAGGAACTGGGTGCCGGTGCCGCTGTGGTTCGCGGCCGCGGACAGCAGGGCGCCCGGGTTCCAGTCGTAGTGGTTGAGCACCATGACGGCGGTGACCGTCACGCCCGCCACCAGCATCACCGCCTTGATGATCTGAATGACGGTGGCGCCGGGCGCGCCGCCGATCGCGGCGTACACGATGACGACCGTGCCGATCACGATCACGCACAGGGTCCGTGTCGCGGCGCTGGGTTCGCCCGTGAACTGGGTCAACAAGGCGATGCTGCCGACGAGTTGGGCGACGAGGTAGAGCGTCGTGATGGCGAGGGTGCAGATCGCGACGGCGATCCTGACCGGGCGTTGCATCCGGGGCAGTCGCAGGGCCAGTGTGTCACCAAGGGTGAACTTGCCCGCCCGGCGCAGGGGTTCGGCGATGAGCAGCAGCACCATCATCCAGGCGACGACGGTGCCGCCGAGATACAGCAGGCCGTCGTAGCCGTTGAGCGCGACCAGTCCGGTGCTGCCGAGCAGGGTCGCGGCCGACAGGTAGTCGCCGCACATCGCGAGGCCGTTGCGCAGCGGGGACATGGTGCGGTTGCCGAGGTAGAACTCGCTGATCTCGTCCCGCTGAGGGGCTGTCAGTAGCGCCATGAACAGCGTGACCACGACCACCGTGAGGAACAGCACGAACGTCAGGTTGAGGCTGAACCTGTCGACGATGCCTGCGGACACGGTCACCACGCGCGGTGCCCCCCGGCCTCGCCGTGCGGCGCCGCGGCGCGGGGTGATCCCAGCTCCTGCTGCCGCAGGCGCGAGGCCAGGCCACGGGCCAGCGGGTCGACCCGGGTGCGCATGTGCCGTACATAGCACCAGGCCGTCACACCCATCACGACGAACTGGCCGAGACCCAGCGCGAGGCCGAGGGTGAGGTTGCCGGTCAGACGTTGGTTCATCAGGGCCGGAGCGGTGTGCGACAGCAGTACGTACAGCAGGAATCCGCCGACCGACAGGATCGTCGCGCGCACGCCGAACCTGCGCTGGGCGCGGCGAAGTGAGTGGAATTCGGCGTCTTCGGATATGCGTTTGTACGGTACGGGACCATTGACCGGAGAATTGGATGTGAGGGAATTGTCGTGCCATGGTGAAAACTCGGGCACAGGCGCACCTTCTTCGCTGCGGCATGCCGAACACACTGGGGCGTGCGGGCCTGATGGGGACGGGTGGCGGTTGGCGAAAGCCAGAAGCCGGAGTATGACAGCGCTCTCTTTGAGCAATCAACCGGCGACGTGAATTGCCGCCCCGCGGTGGCGCATTCGGCCCTCTTGTTTTTCCGGCGATCAGGTGAAGCGCGCGGATAACGGCTTTCGGTGAATTAGTCCGGACCATGCCTTCGGGTCGGACCGTTTCACATCAGGGCCCCGGATTAGAGTGAGGGACGTGACCGACAGCAACGACCGCCCCGTCGCCGTGTTCGACCTGGACAACACCCTCGCCGACACGGCGCACCGTCAGCACTTCCTGGAGCGCAAGCCGCGTGACTGGGACGGCTTCTTCGCGGCCGCCCCGCACGACCCGCCCCTAGCGGAAGGTGTCGCGCTGGCGCTTGAGAGCGCGCAGGAGTGCGAGGTCCGCTATCTGACCGGGCGGCCCGAGCGCTGCCGGCGTGACACACTCGACTGGCTCGCCGCGCACGGGCTGCCCGAGGGACGCGTGTACATGCGGCGCGACGACGACCGGCGGCCCGCCCGGCGCACCAAGCTGGAGACCCTGCGCCGCCTCGCCCGGACCCACGAGATCCGGGTCCTGGTGGACGACGACGAGTTGGTCTGCGAGGACGCCGAACGGGCCGGATTCACCGTCGTACGGGCACGCTGGTCCGCCCCCTCCGCGGCGCTGAAAGTGGCGCAGGAGCGGGAGGGGCGGACCTGAGGGGAGGCGCCGGGCCTGCTACCCGGCCTCGTCCAGGCGGAAGCCGACCTTCATGGTCACCTGCCAGTGCGCGATCTGCCCGTCGTCGAGCTGGCCGCGCACCTCGGTCACCTCGAACCAGTCCAGGTTGCGCAGCGTCTGTGAGGCACGCTCGATGCCGTTGCGGATGGCCTGGTCCACGCCCTCCGGCGAGGTGCCGACGATATCCGTGACCCGGTAGGTGTGGTTCGACATGTGGGTGCTCCTCTCACACGCGTCACTCCACGGTGCCCCAAGGAGGGGCATCGCGCGAGCCGTCCGTCACCGCGCCACGCTGAGTGACAGCGCGAAGCGACCCTCGACGTCCGTCCACCAGTGCGCCAGCTCCAGCCCGGCCGCCGAGAGTTCCGCGCGGACACCCTCCTTCCGGAACTTCGCCGACACCTCGGTGCGCATGTCCTCGCCCGCCGCGAAGTCGACGGCGAGGCCCAGCGCGGGCACCTTCACCGTCTGCGCCGTACGGGAACGCAGCCGCATCTCGATCCACTCCTGGTGCGCGTCCCACACCGCGACGTGGTCGAAGGCGGCCGGATCGAAGTCGGCGCCCAACTCGCGGTCGATCACCGCCAGGACGTTCTTGTTGAACGCGGCCGTCACCCCGGCCGCGTCGTCGTACGCCTCGACCAGGACCCTCTCGTCCTTGACCAGATCCGTGCCGAGCAGCAGCGCGTCACCCGGGGAGAGCAGGGACCGCGCCGAGGCGAGGAACGCGGCACGCTCGGCCGGCAGCAGATTGCCGATCGTGCCGCCGAGGAACGCCACCAGCCGGGGCCCCGGCGTGTCCGGCAGCGCCAGGCCGCCGGTGAAGTCGGCGATCAGCGCGTGCACGTCCAGCTCCGGGCGCTCCTTGATGAGGGCATGCCCGGCCAGGGTGAGCGCGCTCTCGCTGACGTCGACGGGGACGTAGGTGTGCAGTCCCGTCAGCGCGTCGATCAGGTACCGCGTCTTCTCCGAGGAGCCGGAGCCCAGTTCGACCAGCGTGCGGGCACCGGTGGCCGCGGCGATCTCGCCGGCCCGGTCGACGAGGATCTCCCGCTCGGCGCGCGTCGGGTAGTACTCGGGCAACTCGGTGATCTTCTCGAACAGTTCGCTGCCCTGCGCGTCGTAGAACCACTTCGGCGGCAGCGTCTTGGGCGTGCTCGTCAGGCCCTTGAGGACGTCGGCGCGCAGTGCGGCGTCGGTGGCGTCCTCGGGCAGGGTGCGAGTGAGAAGGAACGGACTCACGTGCGGGGCTCCTTCGGTGGTGCGGAGGGTTGCGGGGGGTCGCTCGGATCCTTCAGCGGGGTGAGCAGCACGTCGGTGCCGCTCGCCACCAGGAGGGTCCGGTCGGGGACCTCCTGCCAGTGCGGATCGTCGTCGTAGGGCTCGGAGGCCACGACGGTGCCGTCGCCGGGCCGGGTCAGATGGAAGAGGGTGTCGCCCCAGGCGGTCGCGGCGATGGTCTCACCGTTGGTGAGCAGCAGGTTGAGCCGGGAACCGGGGGCCGCCTCGGCGACCTCCAGGACCGTGTCGGCCAGCGCCTGCCCCTCGTCGTCGCCGCCGCGCAACCGCGCCAGGACCAGCGCCCATACGAGCGCCGAGTCGTTGCGGGCCTCCATCGACAGCACGTCCAGCGCGGGCAGGGTCGGGACGAGCGGCGCGAGCGAGCCCGGCCAGCCCTTCACCGCGCCGTTGTGGCTGAACAGCCAGGGACCCGCGGCGAACGGCGCCGCCGCGGCCTCCTGATCGGCGCCCGGCAGCGTCGCGTCCCGTACGGCGGCCAGCAGCGCGCCGCTGCGTACGACCCGGGCCAGATCGGCGAAGGACGGATCCGCCCAGATGGGCCCGGCCCGGCGGTACCGCGCCGGCACCGGGTCGCCCTCCGCGTACCAACCGACCCCGAAACCATCGGCGTTGACGGTCCCGTACCGCTGCCGCCGAGGCGCCCACGACTGGCGGTACAGGCCGTGCGGGGGGTCCACCAGGAGTGTGCCGAGCGGCTCCTCGGGGCCCAGATAGGCCAGGTGACGGCACATCAGGCGTCCCCCGCGGACCGGGCCGTACGGAACCCGGAGAAGATCTGCCGACGGATCGGATAGTCCCAGTTGCGGAAGGTGCCCCGGCAGGCCACCGCGTCCACGGCGAACGCGCCGCCGCGCAGCACCTTGTACTCCGGCCCGAAGAACACCTCCGAGTACTCCTTGTACGGGAACGCCTGGAAGCCCGGGTACGGCAGGAAGTCGCTCGCCGTCCACTCCCACACATCCCCGATCAACTGCCGTACACCGAGCGGAGATTCGCCCTCCGGATAGCTGCCGGCGGGCGCGGGGCGCAGATGCCGCTGACCGAGGTTGGCGTGCTCCGGTCCGGGATCGTCGTCGCCCCACGGGTAGCGCATCGAGCGGTCCCCGGCCGGGTCGTGGCGGGCGGCCTTCTCCCACTCGGCCTCGGTGGGCAGCCGGCGCCCGGCCCAGCGGGCGTAGGCGTCCGCCTCGTACCAGCACACGTGCAGGACGGGCTCGTCGGGCGGCACCACCTCCGTGACGCCGAAGCGGCGGCGGAGCCACTGCTTGCCGTCCTGGCGCCAGAACAGCGGCGCGTGGATCGAGTTCCCGCGGATGTGCGCCCAGCCCTCCGGCGTCCACCAGCGGTCGTCGTCGTAGCCGCCGTCCTCGATGAACGCCTTGTACGCGGCGTTCGTCACAGGTGTGGTGTCGATGTAGAACGGCGGCACCTCGCGCCGGTGCGCCGGGCGTTCGTTGTCCAGCGCCCACGGCTCGGTCGAGGTGCCCATCGTGAACGGGCCGCCGGGGACCAGGACTTCCGACGGTCCCGTCAGCAGGGGCGCCGGTTCCGGGTCCGGCGCCGTCAGGGCCTGTGGGCCCTTGCGGAGCTGATGGGTGATCAGCATCGTCTCGTCGTGCTGCTGCTCGTGCTGCGCGATCATCCCGAAGGCGAAGGCCGCCTCGGTCAGCCGCGTCCCGTGGAACGCGGTGCTCTCCAGCAGGTCCAGGACCCGTCCGCGCACCTCGGAGGCGTAGTGACGGGCCTCGGTCGGCGGCAGCAGCGGCAGGGTGGGGCGGGCGGCGCGAGGGTGCTCGAAGGCGTCGTAGATGCCGTCGATCTCGGGCCGCATCGCCTCCCGCCCGGCGACCGTCCGGAGCAGCCACTGCTCCTCCTGGTTGCCGATGTGCGCGAGGTCCCACACCAGCGGGGACATCAGCGGCGAGTGCTGGGCGGTGAGGTCGGGGTCCTCGACACAGGACGTCAGCAGGGTCGTCCGGGCACGGGCGGTGGTGAGGGTGGTCAGTGCCCGCTCCCGGAGCGTGTCGGCGTCGTGGGCGGGGTCGGTCATGTCCGGTTGTCCTTCCCGTGCAGGGTGCGGTCCGTGCCGTAGAGCTCGTCCAGCAGGTCGTCGGCGGGGCAGCGGCCCTTGCTGACATAGCGGTCCCGGTACGCCGCGACGGTGTCCGTGACCTCGGTCGTGGCCCCCAGGCGGGGCAGGGCCTCCAGCGCTGCCGCGAAGCAGGTGTCCGCCACCTCCTGCAACTCCGGGTCGGCGAGGCCCGAGCGGGCCGCGTCGAGCCACAGCGGATTGTGCGGGGCGGGCAGCGACAGGCCGCGCTCGGCCAGCGGCTTCACCGCGCGGTAGGCGGTCTCGGCGGCCTCGGGGTCGTCGAAGAGAGCCGTGGCCACGGCGAGCGGCACGATCCACCCGTCCTCGCCCGGCTGCGCGTCGATCATGCGCAGTTCCAGATGGCCCCGCGGTCTGACCGGCGGGAACAGTGTCGTCAGGTGATAGTCGAGGTCCTCCTGCGTCGGCGGCCTCGGCGCTCCCGACCTGGTCCACTCCCGGAACGTCAGCCCGTCCGGGACGTCCCACGGGCCACCGTCCCGCCGCACGCACATCACCGGCGCGTCCAGGACGTGCCGCGCCCAGGCGACCCGCGGGTCGCCGTCCAGCGGAGGTGCGCCCGCGCGGCCCGGGCCTATCTCCATCCACAGCAGCTGCCGGGTGGACAGCCAGCCCGTGGGCTCGTTCCCGGCCAGTGGGGAGTTGGCGAAGGCGGCGACCAGAACCGCGCCCAGCTGGTGTGCCAGCCACCAGCGCCGTCCGTGCCCGAGCGGGCCGGGCTCCTCGTATCCGGAGTCCAGGCACACCTGAACGGAAGCCGAGGTGCACATCATGGCGCGGCCGGCCGGGCCTGCCCGGTCCAGGTACGCCTCCATGGCGTCATAGCGCGGCTGGCGCAGGAAACGGCGGGGCGAGTGCCAGGGATCATTGCCCATGCCGACCAGACCGAGGCTGTGCTCGCGCAGCACCGCGCGGGCGGCGTCGAGGTCGGCGGAGACGGTACCGATGCACTCCATCAGCGAGGCGGCGGGCGGGGAGCTCAGCTCCAGCTGACCGCCGGGTTCGACGGTGAGCGCCGACCTCAGGGGCACGGTCCGTAGTGCGGCGTAGGCCGCTTCGAGTCGTTCGGGTGTCACGGGGAGCTGCGGGCCGCGCAGCTCATGGACGAGCCATTCCACTTCGACCCCGAGGGCGCGGGGCGGGCCCGTCTTGAAGCAGATGCCCCTGACCAGGGCCTCCACCTCGGCTTCGGTGACTGCGGAGCGCGGCTGCTCCGTACAGTCGCTCACCGAATCTGACATGTCGTGGATCCTCCTGAGAGTCCAGATGCCACCCGGCCCGGACCTTGTGGGCGGGCCGGCACACTCGTCCCACCCAAGACCCTCGCGTCGCTTCGCACAAGGGCGCGAACCGGCATGTTCCGGGTGCGTAATCTTTGCTCTCCGGGCGTTGGCGGGGGCTTTCCCCAGCGTTCTCGGTCGGCTGTCGGCCCGGGAAATTCTGTTGCACCGCATGACCAGCATCGCTCAGGATGCCTGCATGAGCACGACGGGGGAGATCGCGTGCAGCCGACGCGGTCGCACGGTCATGGCGCGCACGGGGGTGGCGCCATGAGCGCGCGCCTGCGCGGCATCGCGCAGCAGACGCAAGAGATCGTGGCGGCGGGGAGGTACCGCGCGCCGGACGGCTGCGAGGTGTCCCTCGCGGCGGCGATCGAGGCGGCGCGGGAGGGCACCCGGATGTACGGGCCGGACCCGGTGCCGGTGCCGGTTCCTCAGGACCCTGAAGGGGAGACGTTCTTCGAGGTCACGGGCGAGAGCAGCCTGGAGGCGGCCCGTCGCCTCGGGGCCTGGACAGCCGTACTGAACTTCGCCTCGGCCCGCAACCCCGGAGGCGGCTATCTGAACGGCGCCCAGGCCCAGGAGGAAGCCCTGTGCCGCGCCTCGGCGCTGTACACCGCCTTGCTCGGCGCCCGCGCGTTCTATGACCACCATCGGGCCCACCGCGACCCGTTCTACACCGACCGTGTCATCCACTCACCCGGCGTGCCCGTCTTCCGCGACGACCGCGGCAGCCTGCTGGACGCCCCGTACCTGGCGGGCTTCCTGACAGCCGCCGCACCGAACGCGGGCGTCATCCGGCGTACGGCCCCGCAGCGCACGGCCGAGTTGCCGGGCGCCCTCGCGACCCGGGCCGAGCGGGTGCTGGAGACGGCCCTGGTGCACGGGTACCGACGCCTGGTGCTCGGTGCCTGGGGCTGCGGAGTGTTCCAGAACGACCCGGCGCAGGTGGCAGGCGCGTTCCGGGGGCTGCTCACGCCCGGCGGGCGGTTCGCCGGGGCCTTCGAGCACGTGGTGTTCGGCATCCTGGACCGCACGCCGGACAGCCCGGTGCGAGCCGCGTTCGTCCGGGCGTTCCCCGAGGGGCAGCTCCAGCGGTAGCGCTCAGGTCCAGCCGTAGCGCTCGTGCAGCCGGTGCCTGACCAGGTTGAACCGCCCGCGGTCCAGGGCGCACGCCTCCCGGCGCATGCCCTGTTCGTGCAGGCGGAGGATGCGGTCCACGTCGACCCAGGAGTCGCGCCCCGTCCGGTCCCACGGCCCGCTGCCGATGGCGACCCACTCACGGTCCCCGTCGTGCCGCTTGCTGGACAGCTGCACCGCGAGGAACGTCCCGCCGGGCTCCCGGGCCACCACGAGCACCGGCCGGTCCTTGCCCCGCCCGTCGTTCTCCTCGAAGGGCACCCAGGTCCAGACGATCTCCCCGGGGTCGGGGTCGCCGTCGTGCGCGGGGGAGTACTCGGTGCGCACCTTGCCGACCTTGCGGGGATCGGCCTCGGTCGTGGCGGAGGGGCCGAACCGGCCCGGGACGTATCCATCGGTGGAGATGCTCACGGGGGCACCCTAGAGGCTGCCCCCGCGAACACGTCCGCCGGGTCACTTCTCGCACCGGGTCACTTCTCGCGACTGGTCACTTCTCGTCCAGGCACCTTCTGGGCGAGCCCGTTGAGCGAAGAACCCTCGTTCGGCACCTGCCCGTTCTGGTTCATCGACGCGAGCAGCCGGCGGGCCAGCCCCAGTCCCGTACCGCCCATGGTGAGCGCCTTGGCGAACATGTCCGCCATGCCGTCGGCGCCGTTGAGCAGCACCATGTTGTCGACGCTGCCGAAGGCGGACGCGCCGGCCCGGACGATCTCCGGCCAGTTCTCGGCGAGTTGCTGCGCGACCACGGCCTCCTGGTTCTCGGCGAGGGCGGCGGCCCGGGCCTTGATGGCCTCCGCCTCCGCGAGCCCTTTGGCCTTGGCCGCTTCGGCCTGCGCGAGGCCCTTGGCCTGTGCGGCGGCGGCCTCCGCCTCGCCGGTGGCGCGAGTCGCGGCGGCCGTCGCCGTGCCGCGCGCCTTGGTCGCCTCGGCCTCGGCGCCGGCCGCCGTCTTGACCCGGGTCGCCTCGGCGGCGGCTGCCAGCTCCGTCTCCTTCGCCTTGGCCTGCGCCGCCGAGATCCGCGCGTCGCGCTCGGCCTCGGCCAGGGTGCGCTTCTCGTAGGCCTGCGCGTCGGCGGGTTTGCGGACGTCGGCCTGGAGCTGCTGTTCCCGCCGGTGCGCCTCCAGTTCGGCGACGCGGGTCTCCTGGACGACGACCTCCTGCCGGGCCGCCGCGTCGGCGAGCGGACCGGCCTGCCGGGCCTTGGCGCCCGCCTTGTCGCGCTCGGCCTGGTATCCGGCCTGGAGGATCTCGCTGTCCCGGGTCGCCTCGGCCATCCGCGCGTAACTCTGCTGCTCCGCCTCGGTGGCGAGCCGGTTCGCCTCGGCCTGCGCGATCCGCGCGTCCCGCTGCACGGCCGCCGCGTGCGGCATGGCCAGGTTCTGGATGTACCCGGTGGGGTCCTCGATCTCGTGGATTTGCAGCGAGTCGACGATGAGCCCGAGCTTCTCCATCTCGGTACCGCACGCGGCCCGCGTCTGCCCGGTCAGCTTCTCCCGGTCGCGGATCATGTCCTCCACGGTCAACCCGCCCACGATGGACCGCAGATGACCGGCGAAGACGTTGTGCACCCGCTCCGACATCAGCTTCTGCTGGTCCAGGAAACGACGGGCCGCGTTGGCGATCGACACGAAGTCGTCGCCCACCTTGAATATGACCACGCCCCGCACCTTCAGCGGAATGCCCTGGTGCGTCACACAGTCCACCTGCAACTCGGTCTCGTTCAGGTCGAGCGACAGCTTGCGCACCGCCTGCACCCCGGGCAGCACCAGCGTGCCCCGCCCGGTGACGATCCGAAAGCCCATGCCCTCCTCTAGGCCCTCGGTGCGGTGCTTGGAACCGGAGATGACCAGCGCCTCGTTGGGTTCGGCGACCCGCCACATCATCTTGAACAGACCGATCAGAACGAGGACGGCGGCTACCGCCACCCCCGCAACGACGCCGACAACCATCGGCATACGCCCCCTTTGGATGGTGCCCTTTCGGCACCGAACGAATGGGAGTGTGCGCCTGTGCGCCACGCAGGTACAGGGGTTGACGCATCCTTGCCGCAACCTTGACGCAGACGGCTCTCACCTGCGAAGGAGCGGGCTCAACTGTCGTATGCAGCCTGGACGTAGACGGTCCGCGGCGGCTGGTACTCCACCACCATCACCACCGTGCCGCGTTCGATACGGTCGCTGCCGGTGGCCGGATAGGCGAGGAAGTGCTCGGCGCCGCCGCGCACCCGCACGATCACCTCGCCGACGAGCCCGGGTCCCACCGTGCCGGTGACCCGCCCCATGAGCCCGACCATCGACGCATCGTCCATTGTCACAGGGTAGGTCCTGCGTCCGCTCAGACGACCGGGGCGGGAACGGTCTCGCCCTGCTGCGGCGGCCACAGCTCGTGCCAGCGCAGCTCCGCCTCCAACTGCGCGGCCAGCGAGATCAGCAGGGGCTCGCTGTTCGCCGGCCCGAGCAACTGGGCGCCTACGGGCAGACCGTCCACGAACCCGGCCGGGACGTTCACACCGGGCCAGCCCAGCACGTTCCACGGCCACGCGTAGGGACATGCGGCGATCATGGCCCGGTCGGTGGCGAAACCGCCGAGTTCGAGCATCGCGCCGATACGGGGCGGGGGAGCGGCCGTTGTGGGCGCGAGGACCACGTCGTACGACTCGTAGAACGCGCCGATACGACGGTGCAGCACCGCCTCCGCGCGCCGGGCCGCCCGCAGCGGGACCCCGCCGAGGAGCCGGCCCAGCCGGGCGGCGTCCCGGGTGCGCCGGTCGAGCAGCGCGGGGAAGGGCGCCGCGCTCGCCCACTCGGCGATGCCCACCGTCGCACGCGGGATGAAGGTCAGCCCGATCTGGCCGTACGGCGGATCGGCCTCCTCGACGTAGTGCCCCAACGCGCTCAGTTTCTCGGCGAGTCGGACGACCCTGGCCCGTACCTCCGGCTGCAGCCGGGCGGGCAGAGCGGTGAACGGCGGCTTCAGGGAGAGCGCGATGCGCAGCCGTCCGGGTTCGCGGCCGACCGCCTCCGAGGCGTCCACCGCGGGCGGGCGGTGCGGGTCGAGGTCGTGGTTGCCGGCGGCGGCGTCCAGCAGGAGGGCCGCGTCGGCCACCGTACGGGCGAGGGTGCCGTTGACCGTGATGCCCTGGAAGGACTCGCCGCGCGGCCAGGTGGAGACACGTCCGCGCTGCGGCTTGATGCCGATCAGATGCGTCCACGATGCCGGGATCCGCACCGAACCGGCGCCGTCCGAGCCGAGCGCGGCGGGCACCAGACCGGCGGCCACGGCGGCCGCCGAACCGCCGGACGAGCCCCCCGGCGTGTGGTCCGAGTGCCACGGGTTGCGGGTCGCGCCGAAGGCCGGTCCCTCGGTGAACGGCCACTGCCCCAGCTCGCAGGTGTTCGTCTTGCCCACGATCACCGCCCCGGCCGCGCGCAGCCGCCGTACCGCCTCACCGTCCTCGGCGACCGGAGGGAACTCGCCGCAGCAGCCGAACGCGGTCGGCTCGCCCGCCACGTCCATGTCGTCCTTCACCGCGACCGGTACGCCCAGCAGGGGTCGACGTCCGCCGGCGGCGAGTTCCGCGTCGGCGGCCTTCGCCTCGGCGAGGGCGGCCTCGCCCCGGACCACCCGGAAGGCGTTGAGGGACCCCTGGGTCGCCTCGATCCGCGCGAGCGCCTCCGCGACGAGCGTCTGCGACGTCACCTCCCCGTCGGCCAGCGCACGGGCGGACTCGGCGAGGCCTACGGCACGGTCGGGTGTCATACGGGCACCTCCGGGACGACGTTGTCTACCGAACAGTAACCTCCGGGGCCCGCCGGTGGAACGACTTCGGAAACGGGGGGAGTCCGATTGGGGGAGCGCCGACGGAGTACAGGCTTCCCACAGGCCTCTCCCGCTTCGTGCGCGAAGCATTGACGAGGCCTGGTCCCACCTCTACCGTCTGATCGCCTCACCGAACTGTGTTCGGTATTTCGCACACAGGTGTAGGCCGTGTGAGCCCCTGAGCCCCTGAATCCCTGAACGTCATGGAGAGCCGCCGTGACCCCACCGCCGTCCAGACCGTCCCGCCGCACCCTGCTGCGCGCGATGGCCGTCCTGCCCGCCTCGGCCCTCGCGCTGGGTGAAGCTCCCGGACTGCTCGGTACCGCCCTGGCCGCCGCACCGCCGAGCGGCACGGCCACCCGGTACACGATCGTGCCGTTCCTGAACAGCAACGACGGGACCGTGAACGTCTACCAGTCGGACGACGCCACCGACTTCCGTCTGGCGAAGGCCTCCGCCTACACGCCGCCGAGCAACCGCATTCGCGACGCGAGCATCATCAAGCACACCAACGGCTACTACTACGTCACCTACACGACCCACACCTGGCAGGACACCAGCACCACCATCGGCTTCGCCCGCAGCACCGACCGGCTCAACTGGACGTTCCTGTACGACTACACCGTCCCGATCGCGGGCCTCTCCCGCGCGTGGGCGCCGGAGTGGTTCGTCGACAGCGACGGCAGCGTGAACGTCATCGTGTCCTGCTCGACCACCAACGACGAGTGGATCTTCACGCCGTATCTGCTGAGGGCCACGAACTCCGCTCTCACGGCGTGGAGTTCACCGGTGGCACTGTCCGGCATCGGCGCGAACCACATCGACACGTTCATCGTGAAGCTGGGCTCGACCTACCACGCCTTCACCAAGAACGAGACGACGAAGTACATCGAGTACGCCACGGCGTCGAGCCTCACCGGCCCCTACACGATCTCCCGCACCGGCGACTGGGCGGGCTGGGGCAGCTACCGCGAGGGCCCCGCACTCGTCCAGCTCGACAACGGCGGCTGGCGGCTCTTCTTCGACGGCTACGGTGACGGCACGTACTACTACAGCGACAGCTACGACACCTTCGCGACCTGGTCGGACCCGGCCGCCCTGCCCGCCGTCTCCGGAACGGCCCGCCACTTCACGGTCATCAAGGAGACCGTCTCGGGCGGCCCGGCCCTGGCGAAGAACGTCACCCGTTCCTTCCAGTCGGCCAACTACACCACCCGCTACTGGCAGGCACAGTCCTCCCTGCTCGACCTCCCGGTGGTCAGCGGCTCCAGCACGACCGCCGAGAAGCAGTCATCGACCTTCACGGTGGTGCCCGGCCTGGCCGACGCGAACGGCTGCTCCTTCCGGGACTCGTCCGGCAAGTACCTCCGCCACTGGGACTTCCGAGCCCGCTTCGACACCAACGACGGCACGTCGACGTTCGCGAGAGACGCCACGTTCGTTGCCCGCACGGGCACATCGAGCGGCTCGCTCCGCTTCGAGTCGTACAACTACCCCGGGTACTACCTGCGCCACTACAGCTATCAGCTGCGGGTGGAACGGGCGGACGGGACGGAGCTGTTCCGGCAGGACAGTTCGTTCGTGCCGGTGACGGCTTGGGTCTGACCTGCACCCCTACTCGGTCAGGGGCGGGGTGCGGGGGGTGTCCAGGCTGCTTCGGCTGCCTGCGCGGTGGGATGGGTGGCGAAGACCTGGTCCAGACCGACCATGCTGAAGATACGGCTGATGGGGTGGGGGACTGCTGCCAGGACGATGCCGGCGTGCGCGGCGGCGGCGTGGTTGCGGGCGGCGATGAGGGCGGTGATGCCGCTGGAGTCGCAGAAGGTGATGCCGGTCAGGTCGATGACCAGTTGCCGGCCCGGCTCAAGAGTCAGGTGGGGCAGCAGGTCGCGCACCTGGGTGCAACTGTCGTAGTCGAGTTCGCCGTTCAGTTCCATGACGGGCCCGGCGGTGGTGGTTCGGGTGTGGATGGCGAGGTGGCTCACTGCTGCTCTTCACTGGTGAGTCGGGGCACGCTGATGGCCAGGACGGCGGTGTCGTCGTCGACGCCGGTGCCGAAGCTGTCGAGCAGGTCGCGGATCGCGGCGACGGTGGTGGCCGCGGTGGCGGGCGCAAGGGACTGGGCGAAGTCGAGGAGGGCTTCGTCGCCGTAGCGGTCGTCGTCCTTGTCCGAAGCGGTGTGGGCTTCGGTGAGGCCGTCCGTGTGGAGCAACAGGGTGTCACCCGCCTCCAGGTGGACGGTGGTGGTCGCGATGTGGGCGTCGGACAGCACACCGATGAGCTGTCCGCCGGGCGTGGGCAGATAACGGGCGCTGCCGTCCGCGCGCATCAGCAGTGCCGGGGGGTGGCCACCGGCGGCCAGGGTGATCCGGAAGCCGCCCTCATCGGTGTCGGGGGTGAGCAGTCCGAAGATCACGGTGCAGAACCGGGGGTCGGTGCCGTTGTATTCGTGGTTGAGGACGGTGTTGAGGTTGCTCAGGACGGCGGCCGGGTCCGGGTCGTAGACGGCGGCGGCGCGCAGGGTGTAGCGGGCCAGGGAGGTGACGGCGGCCGCGGCGGCGCCCTTGCCGCATACGTCGCCCAGGAACAGTCCCCACGTCCCGCCGGCGAGCGGGAAGAGGTCGTAGAAGTCGCCGCCGACCATGTCGGTGGAGGCGATGTGGTAGTACGCGGACACGTCCAGTCCGGGCACGCTCACCAGCGCCGGGGGCAGCAGGGTCTGCTGCAGGGTGGCGTTGAGGCGCTTGAGCTCTTCGCGTTCGTGTTCCGCCTGCTTGCGGGCGCGCAGCAGTTCCGTCTCGTAGGCCCGGCGGTCACGGGCGTCGAAGACGGTCGTGCGGATCAGCAGGGGCTCCCCGTCGGGGCCCGTCTTCACCGTCGAGGTGATCAGGACGGGCAGCCGGGAGCCGTCGGCTGCCTTCAGCTCCAGCGCGATGCCGCGGACCTGGCCCTGCATGCGCAGCAGCGGGGCGAAGTGCGTCTCGTGGTAAAGGCGGCCTCCCACGGTGAGCAGGTCGGAGAACGTTCTGCGGCCGACCAGGTCACCGCGGGCGTGACCGAGCCAGTCCAGCAGCGTCGTGTTGACCTTCGCGATGGTGCCGTCGAGCAGCGTGGAGAGGTAGCCGCACGGCGCATGCTCGTACAGATCCTCGGCGCTGTCTTCCAGCAGCGCGGAGAAGGCCGCGCGGTCGGCACCGTGCGGTTCCCCGGGCAGTGGAAGCTCACCGCTCGCTCCGTCGCCGGTCTTGCACATCATCGCGCGGCTTGGACGAAATCGATGATCGCGGCGGCCGTCTCCTCCGGTGCGGCGAGCTGGGGGCAGTGCCCGGTCGCGTTCAGGGTGACCAGCCGGCTCCCAAATATCCGGGACCGCACGAACGCCCCGACCTCCGGAGGCGCAATCGCGTCGTTGGAGCACTGCGCGACCAGGGTGGGAACGGTGACTTTGACGAGATCGTCGCGGTTGTCGGACAGAAACGTCACGCGGGCGAAGACGCGGGCGATCTCCGGGTCGGTCCGGCAGAAGCTGTTGGTCAGTTCCTCGCCCAGTTCCGGCCGGTCGGGATTCCCCATGATCACCGGAGCCATGGCGCCCGACCAGCCCAGATAGTTCGCTTCCAAGGAGCCGAGGAGTTCGTCGATGTCCTCGGCGCTGAACCCGCCGCGATATCCGGCGCCGGGATCGTCGATGAAACACGGCGACGGGGCGAGCAGCACCAGACCGGCGAATGCCTCCGGCTCGCGCGCCGCCGCCAGGACGCCCATCATCGCGCTCACCGAGTGCCCCACGAACGTCACCGGGCCGAGCGCCAGATCACGGCAGATCTCCAGCACGTCCTCGGTATAGCCGTCCAGCGTGGAATAGCGCTCCTCGCTCCACGCCGACAGATCGGACCGTCCGGCCCCCACATGGTCGAAGAGCACCACGGTGAAGTCGCGCTCCAGAAGCGGTACCACCAGCCGCCACATGTTCTGGTCGCACCCGAACCCGTGCGCCAGCATCACCACCGGCGCCCCGGTACGGCCGGACACCGTCACATGGTTTCTGCTGCGTACAGTCATGCGGCACATCCTCGCAGAGCGCTTCTTCCATCATCGCAGCGCCGAACGAGCCCCGCACAGGTCGCCGGCCCGTGATGGCGGGCGAGAGAAGAAGCCGGTGCAGCGCGTTGCCGATGGCGCTCGTCCTCGGCGGTTACTCGGGCCTGCCCAGGGACCAGCCGGATACATCCGCGAGCCGGCCGCGCCACAGGGGCATGACCACGGGACGGCCCGATGCGGCCGTTCCGGTGGCGTCACGCAGATGGATCCACTGCGGCAGCCGCTGCGCGACCCCGTTGCCCTGCTTGTCGGCGACTGCTTCGTCCACCTGCTCCGGGAACCGTTCCAGCAACTGGGCGCCGGGCCCGTCGACGCCGCGCAGGCTGCGCGCCCAGTCGGCGCGCCAACTCTCGTGGGAGACCAGGTCACCGTGGAGGAAGCAGCCCCCGACGACAAGGGTGATCGGCAGGGCGGCCTGCGCGTCCTGCCCGATCAGTCGTACCAGCATCTGCAGCTGCACGTCCGGCACCGGCTCGGTGACAACGGGCGCGGCGGGCTGACGCAGTGGATCGTGCTCGGCATTCACGCCAGGGCCTCTTTCGGTGGGGGCGAGCGGAGCAGGGAGGTCATGAGGGGAGGGGACCGATGCGCAGCTTGGTAAGGGTGCGGGTGAGCAGGCGGGAGATGTGCATGTGCGACAGACGCAGTTCGCGCCCGATCTCCGCCTGGGTCATCTCCTGGCCGAAGCGCATCCGAACTCGACCTCGCGGGAGAGGTCGAATCGGTTGACGGCCTTGATCAGGCCGATGGTGCCGACCGGATGATGTCCTCCGTGTCGCGGCTGCCCCGGTTCGCGTCCTTGGGAGTGACCTTGCCACCGTCCTCGATCCGCGGCAGGTCAGCTGTGACCTCCGGTGTGTTCGTGCTGCAGGCGGGTGCTTCGGGGACGTTCACGCAGGACCTCACGGTGCCGCCTTAGGTGGAAAGCAGGTTGGGCCTCTCCTGCCCGCCCCGGCTGCATGCATGTCCGCGCGGCCGCGCCCATTGCGTGCGGGGCCGGAAACGCACCGTACGGATGCCCGGCCCCCGCCGCCCGCGAGTCTCGGGTGAAATGCCTGGGGGTACAGTCTGCTCGCTGCGTCCCGCGCCGGACCGGGCAGCGTGGCTCCCCTGTCTCTTTCGGGCGCCGGCCAGGTGACGCCATGACCAGTACACAGGACCAGCCAGAGCTGACCGCCCCCGGCGCCGATGCGCAGGCAGAGGCTGCAGAGGCTTCGGTCCAGGAACGCACCACACGGATACGCCGCCGGCTGGAGCGGCTGATCGGCATCGCGGCGACGGAGGGCAACGCACTCACCGCTCTGCGTAACGGAGATGAGATCTTCCCCGCGATGCTGGCGGCCATCCGGTCTGCCGAGCACACCGTGGACATGATGACGTTCGTGTACTGGAAGGGGGACATCGCCCGGGAGTTCGCGCAGGCGCTGGCCGGCCGGGCCCGGTCGGGAGTGCGGGTGCGGCTGCTGCTGGACGGGTTCGGCAGCCGGCTGATCGAGAAGGATCTGCTGGAGGAGATGGAGCGGGCCGGGGTGCAGGTGGCCTGGTTCCGCAAGCCGCTGCTCCTGTCGCCTTTCAAGCAGAACCACCGCTGCCACCGCAAGGTCCTCGTCGTCGATGAACAGACGGCCTTCACCGGCGGGGTCGGCATCGCCGAGGAGTGGTGCGGCAACGCCCGCAACGAACACGAATGGCGCGACACCCACGTCGAGGTCCGCGGGCCGGCCGTGGACGGCATCGCCGCCGCGTTCGCCCAGAACTGGGCCGAAGGCCACCACGAACTCTTCGACGTGCGCGACCGGTTCGTACCGCACCGCCCGCAGGGCGGCGCGGTGGTGCAGGTGGTGCGCGGGTCGGCCAGCTTCGGCTGGCAGGACATGCAGACGCTGATCCGCGTGATGCTGGAGTCGGCCGAGGACCGCTTCAGGCTGGCCACCGCCTACTTCTCACCAGACGCCTACTTCGTCGACCTGCTGTGCGCCGCCGCCCGGCGGGGCGTCAAGGTGGAGATCCTCCTGCCGGGCCCGCACACCGACAAGCGGGTCTGCCAACTGGCCGGCCAGCACCACTACGACGCCCTCACCGCCTGCGGCGTGGAGATCCACCAGTACCAGCCGACGATGATGCACGCCAAAGTCGTCACCATCGACGGCATCGCCGCCCTGGTCGGCTCCACCAACTTCAACCGCCGCTCCCTCGACCACGACGAAGAGATCATGCTCGCCGTCCTGGACCAGGAGTTCACAGCCACCCTCGACAGCCACTTCGACGGAGACCTCAAGGCCGCCACGCTGATCCGTAAGGGCCGCTGGAAGCGGCGTTCCGTGCTGCAGCAAGCGCGTGAGGTCGCCGTCATGCCCATACGCCGCTTTCTGTAGCCACGCCGTGGATGCGGCTCGCTCGCAGCGCATCTGAGTTCCCTGGAATCGCGGAAACATGCGTTCACGCTGTGAGCGTGAAGGGGATTTGGCGGGGCACCTGAGTGTGCGGAGGTTGATATTCATGGTTCCCCTGCTTGTCGTTCTGCTTCTCGCGCTGATCCTTTTCGGCGCCGGTTTCGCCCTCAAGGCCCTGTGGTGGATCGCCGTCGTCGTCCTGGTGGTGTGGCTGCTCGGCTTCGTGGTCCGACCCGCCGGCCACGGTGGCCGCAAGGGTCGCTGGTACCGCTGGTAGGTAGACAGCACTGAACGCGAAGGGCCCCGCCGAAGATCGCCGGCGGGGCCCTTCGGTACGCCAAGCGGCGCACGCATCCACGAAATTCGACATCAGGCCAATGGGGACGCTTTTACAGGGCAGGAGTATCCGTGAGGCCGGAGCGGGCGGTGCTTCGCAGGGAACCTTGCGCCTCCAACACCTTCCGTTCCGGCCGCATTTGAGTTTCCGGGTCGCCTGCGGTCACGCTTGCGGACTGCACAGGGTCGGCGAAGTCGTTGTCACAGGACCGCGACAGGATTGACGGGGGAGCCCGTGCCGTGGGGGACGTTCAGGGGTGCCACGACGAGCAGGAACTCGTAACGCCCTTCCGTCGCGCACGCGGTGGACAGTGGCTCCAGGTCGAGGTTGTCCAGTAGCGGTACTCCCATGGCGGTGATGGCGAGGGCGTGTACGGGGGAGTGCAGCCCCTCGACCGGAGAGGGCCGAACGTCGCTGTCGCCGTCGCCACCGAGCAGTGAGATCCCGCGTTCGGCAAGCAGGGGCACGGCGTCCACATGGAGGCCGGCACTGGCGTGGTCCGGGTTCCAGGGGCCGAGTCGGGCGCGGCGCCGGAAGTGGCCGGAGCGCAGCAGGACCGCGTCACCCTCGCCGATCTGCACGCCGAGCGCGTTCTCGGCGGCGAGGACGTCGTCGGCGTGTACGGCGGTGCCGGGTTCGAGCCAGTCGGTGCCGAGGACGGCGGGCAGGTCGAGCAGGACGCCCCTGGTGACGAGGGGACCGAGGGAGGAGACCGCGCCGAAGTGGGCGCCGGCGGCGTCGACGACCTCGCGGGCGGTGCGGCCGTCATAGAGCTGCCCCCGATAGGCGATGTGGGAGAGCGCGTCGAGGTGGCTGACGCCCTTGCCGTGGTAGTCGACGGCGATGAAGTCCTTGTGGCAGGACGGCTCGGGCGCCTCCACGTCGCCGAGGTCGGACATGTGGAACAGCGCGGGCTTGCTGTTGTCCGGGCCGGGCACCGTGTTCCAGGGCAGGGCCATCGGCACCGTCGTACCGCTGCGGACGAGTGCGGTGGCACGGCGGACATGTGCGGGCGTGACCCGGTTCCACGCGCCACGGTCGGCGGGGGTCCAGTGCCCCCATGCGCGTACGGTCTCGAAGAGGGCGTCGAACTCCTCCCGTGAGACGTGGGGGCCGTTGTCCGCGGTGCTGGTCATGTGATGCTCCGTGCTCCAGGGGTCGCAGGGAGGCGAGGGCCGAACACGGCTACTTGCCCCAGATCTTCCGATACGCCTGCTGGTATCCCGAGGGATCCCACGTCGTGGCACCGTCGGTGTTGTCGGCCGTACTGATGTGGATGGGGGCCACATAGCCGCTCGCGGGACGGCCGGAGAAGGCCCGGTTGAACTCGTCGATGATCTGCCAGCCCTGGAGGGACAGCGGTTCGGGCACCGTCGCCGACTGGTACTGCTCGTTGTTGATGCGCTGGAAGGCCGAGGGGTCGCCGTCTCCGGCGCCGATGTTGTAGGGCGGGCCGGAACCCTTCTCGCCGGCCGCGCGCAAGGCCGGTGCGGCGTCGGCGAAGTAGAGGTCGTTGATGGCGACGGAGTGGGTCCACCTGTCCTGGAAGCGCGACAGGAGCGAGGAGACCTCCCGGGGCGTGCGGCTGCTCGCGTCCGGGATCGGGATGTTCTGGTACGACAGCAGCTGCACGCCCGAGCAGGTGGCGAGTTCCTTCCTGATCAGCTCCGACTTGTTCCGGGCGAAGGGGATGGAGGCATCGGTGAAGATCACGGCGCCCGCGTTGCCGTTGGATTGGGAGATCACCCATTGCGCGCTGATTCTGGCCACCTCCTCGACGTTCGTGGTGATGTTCGTGAAGAGCGGAGGGCGTCGGCTGGGGCCCGGGGCGGCGACCGCGTGCCAGCCGACGAGCGGAATGCGGGACGCGGCCGCCCGAGTCACCTGCTGCGAGGTCGCGTTGGGGTCGAAGCCGCCGATGACGATCCCCGCCGGCCTGAGGGCCCCCGCCTCGCTCATCGCCGCCTGGATGCCAGCCGGGGTGCCGCCGCCGTCGATCACCCGGACGTTCCAGCCGATGACGCCCGCGGCGTCCCGCACACCCTCGGCGGCGCCCGCCACTCCGGGGTTGGTCATGGTCTGGGCGACGTAGACGATGGTCCGGCCGGACACGGCCGTCGGGCCCGTGGTCGGCCCGTTCCAAGGGACGTCCGTCCGCCGCGCCCGATCGACGGCCGTCTGGGCCCTCGCGTGGGCCGTGGGACAGCCGTTCGGGCCGGAGGTGGGGTCATCCGGCACGTTTTCGGAGCCGCGTTCGCAGCCGGCCAGGACGGTTACCGCGGCAAGCAGGGCAGCGGCCACGGACGTGGCCCTGAGGGTGCCAGGGGTTGCCTTCGGTGTGCGGTGCACGGAAGCTCCTCGCGGAGGATGCGGGGACGAGGGCGGGTGAGGGGGTGTGCGGCTGGGGGCTGTTCTGCCCAGGGACGGGGATCGCGGGAATGTGGATCGCGGGCACGTGGATCACCAGGGCGTGGATCACGGGGCACCGTCGTTTGTGCCGCCGTCCCGCGTGCCGCCGTCCCGCGTGCCGCCGTCCCGCGTCGGGCCCGGCGCCGGCTCCGTCGGCACGTCGGGTGAATCGCGTGCCGTGGCGGCGCCGGTGCGCAGCCGGCGGCGCGCGGTGTAGCCCGCGAGGCCGACGGCCAGGAGGAGGGTGCCGCCGTGGAACAACGGGACGGTCCAGAAGTCGGCGCCCATCTGGCCGATGCCGGTGAGGCCGACGGCCAGGACGGCGACGGCCACGAGGGTGCCCAGGGCGTTGGGGCGGCCGGGCTTGATGGCTGTGGAGCCGAGCAGGGCGCCGACGAAGGCGGGCAGCAGATAGTCGAGGCCGACGCTCGGATTGCCGATCTGCTGCTGGGCCGCGAGCAGCACTCCGGCGAAGCCGACGAGCAGCCCCGACGTGGCGAAGGCGTACACCGTGTACTTCCGGATCGGGATGCCGAGGAGATCGGCGGCGCGCGGGTTCGACCCGACGACATACAAGTACCGGCCGAGCGGCAGCCGCTCCAGCACCAGCCACAGGACGGCTGTGATGGCGAGCACGTAGAACGCCGGGATCGGAAGGCCGAGGAATGTGGAGTTGTAGAGGTCGGTGAAGGCGGCCGGGAGACCCTGCGGGCCGGGGACGATCCGGCTGCCGTCGGTGATCCAGCCGGTCGCGGCGTACATCATGCTGCCGGTCCCGAGCGTGGCGATGAACGAGTCGATCCGGCCGAACTCGACGATGACACCGTTGAGGACGCCGACGACACCGCCTCCGACGATCACCGTGAGGCAGACCAGTGGCCAGGGCCATCCTTCATTGACGATGAGCTGCATCACCAGGACGTGCGCCAGGCCGAGGCCGTAGCCGATGGAGAGGTCGAAGGCGCCCGTCACGATCGGGACCATCGCGGCGAGCGCCAGCACCGCCGGGATCGACTGGGTGGACAGGATCGAGTCGACGGTGTCCCGGGTGGGGAAGGTGCGCGGCAGAGTGAGGGAGAAGATCAGGAAGAGGAGGGCGGTGAGGGCCAGGAGGCCGTAGGCGCCGACGAGGTGTCCGCCCCGGCCACCGCGCAGCCGGGCCGTCGGGCTCGGGCCGTCCCGGCGGCCGGGTCGGCTCCGCGGTCCCGGCGAGGAGGGCGAGGCGCTCACCGGTTCGTGGCCGTGTCGGCGGGCGGCATGGCCGAAGCGGCCCGGGTGAGCCCGGTGACGGTGAGGGACGGGCCGCTCAGCTCCGCCGTCACGGATCCGCGTACGAAGACCAGCGCGCGCCGGCACACGCCCGCGACCTCCTCGAAGTCGGTGGAGACCAGGAGGACCGCGAGGCCGGCTGCCAGCGCCTCGTCGAGCAGACGGTGGATCGCGGCCTTGGCGCCGACGTCCACGCTCGCCGTCGGCTCCTCCAGGACGAGCAGACGCAGCCCCACCCGGAGCCACCGTCCGATCATGACCTTCTGCTGATTGCCGCCGGACAGGGTGGCGATGGCGGCCTCGCTGTCGCGGGGACGCACCGAGAACCGTTCGATCAGGCCGGCGGCCTCGTGGCGTTCCCGGCGCGGACCGATCCAGTGCGGCGCAGGCAGGCCGCCCGCGCGAGGGTTGGCCAAGAGGTTCTCCCGTACGGTCAACTCGGGGAGGCACCCTTCGACCTGTCTGTCGCCGGGTACGAGGGCGACGCCGAGCCGGACGGCGTCGCCGACCGAGCGCGGACGGTACGGCCGGCCGCCGAGCAGGGCCCGTCCGGCGAGCAGAGGCCGGGCACCCGCGACGGCTCGGCCCAGGTCCATGTGTCCGGCGCCCGTGAGACCGACCAGGCCCAGGACTTCGCCGGCCCTGAGTTCCAGCCCGACCGGTCCCGCACCGGTGGTCCGTACGCCGTCAAGGGTCAGGACCGCTGGAGCGCTGCCCGGCGCCGGGGCGGGAAGGTGGTCGGCCGGTGCCTCGCCGGTGATGTCGTACACGAGGCGGGCGGGGCTGTGACCCGCCAGCGGACCCTGGCTGACCAGCCGGCCGTCGCGCAGGACGGCGAAGGTGTCGGCGACCTCGTACACCTCGTCCAGGCGGTGGGTGACGTAGAGGATGCCGTGCCCACGGTCGCGCAGGGTGTGCAGGACGCGGAACAGCCGGGCGCAGTCCGCGGCGGGCAGGCGCGCGGTCGGCTCGTCGAGGACGATGAGCCTCGCCCGCGCCGCGAGGGCCCGTGCGATGGCGACCAGTGAACGCTCCGCCGGGGCGAGCAGTCCGACCGGTACGTCCGGGTCGAGGTGCCCCGCGACGGTCCGCAGGGCCTCGGCACAGCGCTCTCGGGTCCGAGGCCAGGAGATCAGCCCGGCGCGGCGGGGATACCCGGTGCTCAGGGCGATGTTCTCGGCGACGGTCATCCACTCCACCAGACCCAGGTCCTGGTGGATGAAGGACATGGCGCGGGAGGCGTCGTGACTCCCGAGCGGCAGCCCGTCCACCGTGACCTGCCCGGCGTCGGCGTGATGGACGCCGGCCAGCACCTTGATCAGGGTGGACTTACCGGCTCCGTTGGGGCCGAGGAGGGCGAGGACGCTGCCGGCGTGGACGTCGAGGTCGACTCCGGCCAGCGCGACGGTCCCGCCGAAACGCTTGGCGAGCCCACGGACACGGACCAGAGGTTCCACGGACAACTCCGGTGGTCGGCCTGGCGGGTTCCTCCCGACTTCAGGAGCGATACTAATGGGACGTATATCTAAATTGCGGATATTTGCCCATCCTCGCTACCCCTCGCTACCCCTTGCTACCCCGTGTGATCCCTCGTGGATCAATCGGCCCGCCTCACGCGCCGTGCAGCTCGCACTCGGCCCAGATGACCTTGCCATCCGGCGTATAGCGCGTTCCCCAGCTCTGTGCCAGCTGCGCGACCAGGAAGAGCCCTCGGCCGCCCTCGTCGGTGGTCGCGGCGCGGCGCAGGTGGGGAGCGGTGTCGCTGGCGTCGGAGACCTCGCAGATCAGGGTGCGGTCGTGGAGCAGCCGGACCCGGATCGGTCCGGCGGCGTGGCGGATGGCGTTGGTGACGAGCTCGCTGAGCAGCAGCTCCGCGGCGAACGCGGCCTCGTCGAGCCCCCAATCGGCCAGCTGGCGCGTCGTCGAGGCGCGGACCTCGCTGACGACGGCCGGGTCGGCGGGCACGTCCCAGGCGGCGATCCGATGCGGTTCGAGGGCGTGGGTGCGGGCGACGAGCAGGGCGATGTCGTCGTAGGGGTGGGCGGGCGCGACGGTGTCCAGGACGACCTGACAGATCTCCTCGGGTGTGCGCGTCGAGTGGGCCAGGGTGTCGCGCAGCTGGTCGAGCACCGCGTCGACGTCCCGTTTGCGGTCCTCGATGAGTCCGTCGGTGTAGAGGATCAGGCGGCTGTCCTCGGGCATGTCTATGTCGGCGGCCTCGAAGGGCAGACCTCCGAGGCCCAGCGGAGGACCTGCGGGCAGCTCAGGGAACGACACCGTCCCGTCGGGGTGGACCAGCGCGGGCGGGGGATGGCCGGCCCGGGCCATGGTGCACCGCTGCGAGGTCGGGTCGTAGACGGCGTACAGACAGGTCGCGCCGATGATGCCGGCGCCGTCGGAGGCCGGGTCCTCCCGGTCCAGACGGCTCACGAGGTTGTCCAGGTGGACGAAAACCTCGTCCGGTGGGAAGTCGAGCTCGGCGAAGCTGCGTGCGGCGGTGCGCAGTCGTCCCATGGTGGCGGCCGAGAGCATGCCGTGGCCGACGACGTCGCCGACGAAGAGGCCGATGCGCGTACCGGAGAGCGGGATGACGTCGTACCAGTCCCCGCCGACGTCGGACTTGGCGGGCAGGTAGCGATGGGCGACGTCGACGGCGCTGTGGTCGGGCAGGCCGTGCGGGAGCAGGCTGCGCTGGAGAGCAAGGGCCATGGTCCGTTCGCGGGTGTAGCACCGGGCGTTGTCGAGGGACAGCGCCGCGCGGACGGCGAGTTCCTGGGCCAGTGAGCGGTCGTCGTCCTCGAAGGGGGCGGAGTCCTGCGCGCGGTAGAAACTCACGATGCCCAGGACGACGCCCCGCGCGACCAGGGGAACGGCGATGAGGGAGTGCACGTGGCGCAGCAGTCGTGCGGTGTGCTCGGGGTCCTGTGCGAGCCAGCCCGCGGCGGCGTTCAGGTCGGGCTCCAGCACGGCCTGTCCGTCCGTCAGTGATCGCAGCTGGGGCGTGGTCGGGCTGTACTCGACCGTCTGGCCGACCGACCTGAAGGGACAGTCGTCGCGGATGCCGTGGACCACCGCGCGGTGCAGGACGTCCAGGGGAGTGGCGGCCTCCTCGCCGCGCAGGACGGCCTCGGGCAGGTCGATGGTGACGAAGTCGGCCAGTCGCGGCACCGCCGTCTCGGCGAGCTCCTGGGCGGTACGGCGCACGTCCAGGGTGCTGCCGATGCGCGTGCCGGCCTCCGACAGCAGCTCCAGGCGGCGCCGGGCGGCCAGGGCGTACGTCCCCACCTGCGGTTCCCCCACCAGTACGAGCCCTCTGGGCGGGGGCGGGGAGGAGTGGTGATCGCCCCCCGTGCCGTCGAGGCCGGCGGTTGTGATGCCCGCGGCCCCCGGGGCGCTCCAGCCGGGGGTCGCGTCGGGAGGGTGCCCGGTCGGCGGTACGGCGGAAGGATCCCCGAGCGCGGCAACGACGGCGACGGTCCCGGACAGTGGCGGCGCAGCGGCGGCAGGCAGGGTGGACAAGCCCGGCGGCTCGTCGAACTGGTGCGGGATGGCGTCGGCCCCGAGTGGCGCGGGACCGGGCAGAACGGCCTCGATGGCGAAGCCCTCCACTCCGGACGCGCTCGTCATCGGACGGCTCACCAGCGTGATCGACCGTCCGTCGGGCAGGGCCACGTCGACGGCGGCCCGCTGGGCGCGGGAGATCAGCTCGGCGGCCTTCTCCAGGAGGATCGCCCGGTCGCCGGGGCGCAGCTCCAAGGCCAGCTCGTCCACAGCGACGCTGTGGTGAAGTCCGGAGACGGCCTGCGCTCCGGCGGCCAGGTACGCCCGCAGCAGATCGCGCTCCCGCGTGGAGTTCTGCCGCAGCAGCCGCCGCTCGATGGCCTCGGCAGCCTTGCGTATCACGTGGTCCAGCGACGGGTCCTCGGCGCTGCGCGGATAGCCCAGGCACAGCACGCCCTCGATGCGCCCGTTCAGCGGATCGCGCACGGGAAGCGCGCGGCAGGCGCTGCCCTGGGAGCGCTCGGCGAAGTGCTCGGCACCGTAGACCCGGATAAGTTGCCGCTCTGCCAGGGCGAGACCGATTCCGTTGGTACCGGCGAACCGCTCGGCGAACACGAACCCCGGGACGCTCTGGATCGCAGGCAGGCTCCTGGCCAGCGACATCCTGCCGAAACGGCGCAGCAGAACCGTCCCGTTCGCGTCGGCGACGGAGATGTTCATCTCGCTGCCGTCGAACCTGGACCGCAACCGGTCCAGCACCGGCACGGCGGCACGGACGATCCGGCCGTCGGGCTCGAAGTCCTCCCGGAACGGCAGCTCGGACTGGTTCGGCGACAGGCCGAGGGCCCGGGAACGCTGCCAGGAACTCAAGATCGCGGGCCGAACACCCGCCGCGACCGACTCACCCTGCAGAAACCGCTCGCGAAAGTCGGCGGGTCCTGTGCCGCCTGCCGCACGTCCCGTCAGCATCGGTTCGTCGTCGGACCGAACCACGCCTCGCCTCACTCCGCGTCTACGACCATGCGCTCATCGGAAGAATCTGGCATTGATGAGGATACGGGCATTGTGGACACGAGTCACGGCGCGCAAGTCTGTGCTTGCGTGGCCCGCACCAAGGTGCGGAAGAACGACACCGCTGAGAACACCGTCGCGACGCCGCGGAGTAACTGAGATCCGTCGCGGTGAACGCGGCAGGCACCAGACGCAACCACGTCGTGCCCCGTTCGCCCGGATCATCGTGCAGGTAGTGCACGAACGCGCGTCCCACAGAGATCGCACTCGTCCACGACGAGAGCGACGTTCGGGTCACCCTTCACGCGGTCGAACAACCGGGCCCATGGGCCTGTCAGGATCCAGAAGGCTCCCTCTTCCCAGAGGAACCAGACAGGACGTACCGTGGGCCCGCTCGTCGCGATCCGAGCCGGACGGCACCTGGTCCCTGGGTCCGAGCGGGAGTCACATTCGAAAGCGGTGTGCCGGCCGAACCTGGCACGGTGGCGACATGAACGCGCCGCCCCTCAACCGGACGTGCCCTCACCGCGGACAGGTCGTCGTCCTGACCGGGCCGCCCGGCGCCGGCAAGAGCACGGTGGCGCAACTGCTGGCCGATCACCTGACTCCCAGCGTCCACCTGCACAGCGACGACTTCTGGCGCTGGATCAAGCAGGGCCGGATCGAGCCCTACCTGCCCCAAGCCCATCGACAGAACCAGGTGGTCCTGCGGGTGCTGGCGTCGGCGGCCTTCGGTTACGCCGACGGCGGTTACCAGGTGATCTGCGACGGGATCGTCGGCCCCTGGTTCATCGATCTCTTCCGCGTGACGGCCCGGGAGCGGGCCCTGCCGCTGAGCTACGTCATCCTTCGGCCGGACCCACACATCACACTCGAACGGGCAACGAGCCGGCTCGGCGACGCCTTGACCGACCCCGAGCCGATTCGCTCGCTGCACGACCAGTTCAGCGACCTGGGCGCCTATGAGGCCCACGTCCTGGACTCCACCAACCTGACCGCGGAGGCGACCGCCAACAGCGTCCTGCAAGGCCTTGCGAGGGGCGCCTACCTCAGCTCCTGACCATGGCCGGCGTGGTCGACACCACCGTTGCCGGCCTGCTGTGCCCGAGTTCTTACGAGAAACTGACGCGACAACCGAACTCCTCCTTCACATCAGCCCCATGGACAACTCTGGTGATGGTCCCACCACGAGAGTTCGGAGAAGGTCCATGCGGCGCAACGCGCGAAAACGAACGAAGAGCACGAGCGGCAAGGTCATTGCCGCCCTGGCGGCCCTCACGCTCGGAGGGGGTGGGCTGGTGGTCGTGAACGTGTATGCCTCCGCCCATGAGACGTCCGGCGGCAACACCGTCAAACGGTCTTCCGAGGGCGGCGCGGGCCAGGCCGTGGCCCCGCAGGCCTCGACCATCGACTGCCCCGACGTCGGCAGCCGGCTGGAGCAGACCCCGGCCGGGGCCAGGGCTCAGGTCGACAAGGAACTCGCCCTGCTGGACAGCCAGATCTCCGAGGCGTACCAGAAGCTGCGGAATTCGGGCCGGGCGATGGCGCAGGACAGCGGCTTCGCGAACAACGCCGTCCTCGGCCCCCTCAAGGACAAGCGGACCGCGACGATCGAGCGGATCGCCACCGCCATCGACAGGGTGGGGGACAGGCCGCAGGGCCTTGAGCCACTGGCCGCCTGCACGTTGCGCGGGTCCGACAGCGGCCAGGAGCAGGGACAGGGCGAGCCTGGTGCCGGCGGACAGCAAGGGAACGGCCCCGTCGCCGCCGACTTCGTCGACATCACCAAGGTCCGGCCCAACGCGACAGCGCCCCGCAAGGCGCGCAACGCGTCCCGGGGAACCTTCACCACCCAGTGCGGTGTGAACGAGAACAAGCTCTACAACTCCGACAACGTCATCGTCGCGCCCGGTGTGGACAACGGTGCTCATCACACCCACGACTACGTCGGCAACCAGGCCAACGACGCGTTCGCCGACAACCAGGACTTCGCGAACGGCGAGACGACCTGCCGGAACCAGGGCGACAAGTCGTCGTACTACTGGCCCGTCCTCCGGCTGCAGGACGGCACCGAGGAGTTCGACGCCGGGCAACAGGGCGGCGGCGCCGAGGGCAACACCGGCAGGATCCTCACCGCGTCGCAGGTGACCCTGGACTACGTGGGGAACGCGCGGGGCAAGGTGGTGGCCATGCCCAAGTTCCTGCGGATCATCACCGGTGACGCCAAGGCGTTCACCAACGGCACCGCGAACGCCAACGCGGCGTGGAGCTGCACCGGCTTCGAGAACCGTCAGCTGACGGACAAGTACCCGATCTGTCCCGAGGGCAGCCGCCTGGTCCGGACGTCGAAGTTCCAGAGCTGCTGGGACGGCCGGAACGTGGACAGCGCCAACCACCGCACCCACGTCGCCTACGCCGATCCGCGCACCGGCGCCTGCCCGAGCGGCTTCCGGGCCATTCCGCAGCTCGTGCAACGCCTGGTCTACGACGTGGACGCGCCCAGCCTGAACGACAACGGTGGCTCCAGCCCGTTCTACGCGGTGGACGGTTTCCCCGAGCAGATGCACAAGCCGGTCACGGACCACGGCGACTTCGTCAACGTCTTCGACGAGCGGCTGATGAACAAGATGGTCCGGTGCATCAACACCGCCCGGCAGTGCCGGTGATGCGGACGGCCGTTACGTGCGGGGTGAGGGGCGGTTCCAGGTGCGGAGCTTGTCGGGGTTGAGGGTGCCCCACACCTGGACGACGTGAGGCCCGGCGACGTCGAGGCTGATGACGGCGGCGACGTGAGGGCCGTAGCGCACCACCAGACCGGTCCGTCCGTTGACGGGGCCGGGGCACAAGGTGGTTCGTGGATGTCGGGCCAGCAGGGTCAGCAGGGTGCGGGCCACGTGGGTATTGCCGTGTACCGGATTGATCAGCGTCCGCACCTTGCCGCCGCCGTCGAAGAAGGCCGTGGCATCGGCCGCGAGGAGAGACGTCAGGAGTCCTTCGTCGTGCGTCACGCAGGCCAGATGCACCGCACGCGCCACCGTGTCGTGCTGCCGGGCCGGCGTGGGACGCGCGTGCCGGGCCCGCAGACTGTGCCTGGCCAGGGCGGCCGGTTCGGCACCCTGCGGTTCGGCACCACGCGACCCGGCACCACGCGATTCGGTCCGGCGCACGAGGTGGGCCACCGCGCCGGCCCTGTCCGGTTCGGGCAGGGCCGGCCACGTCAGGCAGATACTCCCGGCGACGCCCGCCAGCCACGACCGCGGCGCCGCGATCCGTGCCCGGGCCTGCTCCGGCAGCTCGAACCACCGTCGGTAGGTCTCGTCGATGACGCTCTCCGCCGCACGGCTGCTCCCGAGCATCCAGTACGCGAGATGCAGCAGATGCCGCCGTTCGTCGAGCAACTCCGCGATCGGGACCGCGTCATCCATACCCGCCATACGGCATCTCCCGGGCAGGGGCCACGTAGCAGGAGCAGGACCTACTGCTGCTTCGCGAGCCAGTCGGACAGCCTGGTCCCGGTGAGGTGCGCGTCCGGACCCGGCAGGAGCGTGGTTTCCTCCAACTCGGCGCCCGAGTAAGGGGCGTGCGGGTCGGTGACGACCGTGCGGGGGTCGTTCTGGGCGGCGAGCGTCTCGCGGATGAGCTCGTCGAGCTGGAACACGTCGGGGCCCGCGATCTCCACCGTGCCGTTGACGGGATCGCCGACCGCGGTACGGCCGACGGCCGCTGCCACGTCGTCGGAGTAGATCGGCTGGAACTTGGCGGGGGCCAGCCGCACCGTGTCGCCCTCGGTCGAGATGTCCGCAATCCCCTTGATGAACTCGAAGAACTGGGTGGCGTGGACGAGGGAGTAGGGCATGCCGGACGCCTTGATCAGCTCTTCCTGGGCCTGCTTGGCCCGGAAGTACCCGCTCTCCTGGAGGCGGTCGGTGCCGACCACGGACAGGGCGACATGATGCGTCACGCCGGCCTCGGCCTCCGCGTTGAGCAGGTTTTCCGTGGAGGTGCGGAAGAACTTCATGACGGCGTCGTCCTCCCACGAAGGGGAGTTGGACACGTCGACCACGACCGACGCGTCCTTCAGGACCTCGGCGAGACCCTCGCCCGTCAGCGTGTTGACACCGGTGTTCGGCGCGGCTGCGACCGCCTCGTGCCCGTGCTCCTCGAGCTTGCCGACGAGCTTCGAGCCGATGAGCCCGGTTCCACCGATCACTACGACCTTCATGGTGCTTTCCTCTCGGAGAATTTCTTGGTCTGCACGGGATTGGTCTGCACTGGAAGTGACAGAGCAGGGGTCCTGCTTGTGACAGCAGCGCTCACCCGGCGGCTCATTCGGCGAGCTTGCCGTCGGTCGAGACCTCCTCCATCAGCGACGAGATCTCGTCGGAGACGCCCGGGATGCTCTCGCGGGTGACACCGGTCGTCGGGGACCACACGAGATTGACCTGCAGAGCGGGGTCGAGGTCGGGGTGGTCGCTGCGGTTGTGACAGCCGCGGGTCTCGCGTCGCTCCAGCGCCGCTTCGAGGGTGGCCCGGGCCGCCAGGGCGGCGGACTTGAGATCGAAGGCGTGCGCGAGGTCCTGATAACCGGCGATGTCGGGGTGTACGCCGACGTCCTCCATCCGCTTCTCGATCAGGGCGAGTTCCGTCAGCCCCGCGCGCAGGCCCTCCTCATCGCGTACGACCCCTGCGTGCTCGGTCATGGTGTTGCGGATGGCGCGTTGCAGGGCACGTACGTTCTCCGCCCCGTCCGCCGCGAGCAGGCTGTCGACCTCCGCGCGGGCCTCGGCGACGGCCGACGCCGACCGGCGCTGTGCGGTCAGCGACTGCGAGTACGCGGCGGCGGCCCGCCCCGTGACACGGCCGAAGACCAGCAGTTCGATGAGACTGTTGCCGCCGAGGCGGTTGGCGCCGTGCAGCCCGCTGGACGCCTCCCCGATGGCGTACAGGCCCCGCACATCGGTGCTGTGGTCCTCTGGACGCACCCACACGCCGCCCATCGAGTAGTGCGCGGTGGGCGCGATCTCGATCGGCTCGCGGGTGATGTCCAGCATCTGGAGGTCGAGCATCGTCTGGTAGACGCGGGGGAGCCGCGTCATGATCGTCTGCCGCGGCAGATGGGAGACGTCGAGCCACACACCGCCCTTGGGGGTGCCCCGCCCTTCCTTGATCTCCGTGTAGGAGGCCAGGGCCACGCGGTCGCGGGTGGACAGCTCCATCCGGTCGGGGTCGTAGCGGGCCATGAACCGCTCCCCGAGGGCGTTGCGCAGGATCCCGCCCTCGCCCCGGGCGGCCTCGCTGACCAGGGTGCCGGCCGCGTTCTCCGGTTCGATGATCCCGGAGGGGTGGAACTGGACCAGCTCCGGGTCGCGCAGGCGGGCTCCGGCCTCCACGGCCAGACGGAACGAGTCCCCCGTGTTCTCGTCGCGCCGCGAGGACGTGCGCCGCCAGATCCGGGTGTGGCCGCCGGCGGCGAGGATGACGGCGTCGGCGTGGATCACGTAGCGCCGTCCGGTCGCGAGGTCGAAGCCGTACGCACCGAAGACGGCACCCTCATGCACCAGCAGCCGGGTGATGTAGACGCCGTCGAGCACGGGGATCTTGAGCTGCTCGGCGCGGCGGACCAGGGTGCGCTGGATCTCCAGTCCGGTGTAGTCGCCGGCGAAGGCGGTGCGCCGGAACTTGTGCGCGCCGAAGAACCGCTGCGAGATACGGCCGTCCTCCTCCCGGGCGAACGCCATGCCGAAGCGCTCCAGGTCGTCGATGCCCCGGGCGGCGCCCTGGGTGACGATCTCCACGGTGCGGGGGTCGGCGAGCAGATAGCTCTCCTTGATGGTGTCCGCCGCGTGCTGTTGCCAGCTGTCCTCGGGATCCATGGTGGCCAGCGCCGCGTTGATGCCGCCGGCGGCGAGTGCCGTATGGGCGTCCTCCTTGGGGCGTTTGCCTACGGCGAGGACGTCGACGCCGGCCTCGGCCAGCTCGATCGCCGCCCGCAGGCCCGCACCTCCGGTGCCGATCACCAGCACCATGGTGGAAAGACGTTGTTCGGTGACTGCCACGGTCTTCTCCGATCAGGGGGCGTCACTCACTACGACCGAGCAGTGGTTGGAACTGTGACAGCACTCGGTAGGAGAGACGCACGCGCGGAGCAGAACTCCAGTGTGCTGGGCACCGGCGTTCCGTGCCACGCCATCCCCGCGCCGGACAGCGGCGAGTCGGCCGTCAGGAGCGGCCTCAGCCGGCCAGCGAAGCCACGTAAGGGGCCAGCTTGGCCGGGTTCAGGACCCACATGATGCGTTCGATGCCGCGCGCCGAGATGTCGACGCATAGCAGCGCCTTCGCGGTGCCGTCGGCCGAGACGACGAGGACGGCCGGCCTGCCGTTGGCCTCGACCCAGCGCACGTCCGTCGAGGGCCAGAACCGTGGGGCGAAGGCGGCGAGGTACTTGGAGACGTGCTCGAGCCCGACGACCGGGATCCTGGACGCCCCGCGCATGCCGCCACCGTCGGAGTAACTGACCACGTCCTGTGTGAGGACCTCCTCCAGCACCGACAGACTGCCGGTCCGGGCCGCCGAGAGAAATGCTTCCAGAAGGCGCCGGTGAGCGGTGGAGCTGACCGGCTCCCTGCGCTCCGCCGCCAGGTGTTTCCTCGCGCGGCTCACCAGCTGGCGGGTGTTGGCCTCGCTGGACTCCAGGATGTCCGCGATCCGCTTGTAGGGGTAGGCGAAGGCCTCCCGCAGCACGTAGGCGGCCCGCTCCACGGGATTGAGCTTTTCGAGGAGCAGCAGCACCGCCATGTCGACGGCCTCGGCCCGCTCCGCCCCCACCTGCGGATCCGCCCGGGTGTCGACCGGCTCCGGGAGCCAGGGACCGACGTACGACTCACGCCGCATCCTCGCCGACTGGGCGAGGTTGATCGCCAGCCGGGTCGTGACGGTCGTCAGGAACGCGGTCGGTTCCCGGATGTCGGTGCGGTCGGTCTTCTGCCACCGCAGCCACGTCTCCTGGACGATGTCCTCGGCCTCCACGGCGCTGCCGAGCACGCGGTAGGCGATGCCGAAGAGCTGGGGGCGCGCCGCCGTGAACTGCTGTGCGGCCTGGTCGAGGGGGGCTGCGTCATCCTCGGCGGGCATGGATTCCTCCAGTCCTGGACGACCAGGCTACAAGCGGGCACGACAGGGTGCGCGCCGCCGGGAGCCGCCTTCCCGGGACGTCCGTCGCAGCTGCCCGGTCCCGGGCGGTCGGCGGGGCCGTGGCAGGCGTTGGTAGCGTCGAAAGCGTGCCGTGTCCGCCGGTACGGCGCGTCGATCGACCGAGAGAGATGTGATGTCCCCGACGATCCGCAGGGCTGTGATCCCCGCCGCCGGACTCGGCTCCCGACTGCTGCCTCTGACGAAGGCGACACCGAAGGAGATGCTCCCGGTCGGCGACAAGCCGGTCATCGAGCACACGGTGCGTGAGCTGGTGGATTCCGGCATCACCGACATCACCATCGTGGTCTCCGGCGGCAAGAGCCTCATCCAGGACCACTTCCGGCCCAACCCCGCCCTCGTCGAGCAGCTCCGCAGGGACGGCAAGACGGCGTACGCCGACGCGGTGGAGGAGGTCGCCGAGCTGGCCCGCCAGGGACACATCACCTACCTCGACCAGTACGGCCCGTACGGCAACGGCACCCCGGTGCTGAACGCCGCCCGTTCCTTCGGCGACGAGCCCGTACTGGTGCTGTGGCCCGACGACGTCTTCGTGGCCGAGGTCCCCCGCGCCCAGCAGCTGATCCGCGCCTACGAGCAGACCGGCTGCCCCGTGCTGGCCCTGCTGCCGATGGACCCCACCGAGTCCCAGCGCTACGGCGTGCCCGTCGTCAAGGAGGACCTCGGGGACGGCCAGCTGCGCATCACCGGCCTCGTCGAGAAGCCCGAGCCCGCCGCCGCCCCCTCGTCGTACGCGGCGATCGGCGGCTACGTCATCACCCCGGGCATCATCGACGAACTGCGCGAGCAGACCCGCCGCTGGTACGAGCACCGGACCGGCGAGGTCTATCTGACCGACGCCATCAACGCCTACGCCGCCACCCGCGCGGTGTACGGCCAGGTCATCAAGGGCCGCTGGTACGACACCGGCAACCCGGCCGACTACCTGGTCGCCCAGATGGCCTTCGCCCTGGCCCACCCGGAGTACGGCCCGCTGCTGCGGGGCCTGGTCTCCGGGCTCGACGCCGACGGTGCTGCGGCCCGCAGGACGGGGACGGACAGCTGATCGGCCGGCGCCGGGCCTCATGACATCGGGCGGTCCGTCGCCGCCTTCGCCCAGTGCCGGGCGCGGATGAGAGCGATTACGGTGTCGGTCGTACGGTCGAGGTTGCTGCGGCCCCCGGGCAGCTGAGCCACGGGGCTGATGTAGCTGCGCGGACCGAGATGGGTGGCCGGATCGAGTCGGTGCACGGTGATCTTCCCGGCGCGGCGGGCGCGGTTCCATCCGCTGCCGCGCAGCAGCCGCCTGCGCTGCGGGAACATCCAGGTGCCGACCCGCTCGATCCGGTCGTGGGCGCTGGTGAGTTGATGCAGGTGCTCGGCCTTGGTGAGGTCGTTGGCGCCGTTGTGGAACCCGCCGAGCGTGATCAGCAGGAGCGGGCAGCGCAGCCGGGTGTGCAGTTCGTCGACCGCGCCGGTGGCGACCTGGGCGCCGCCGCTGTAGCTGAGCAGCACCACGGGGATGCCGCTGTCGGGCTCGTACCCGGCCAGCCGCAGCTGCGAGGCGATCTGGGAGCCGACGGCCCGGTTGTAGAGGGGCCGGTACCGGTGGTCGGCGGCGACGAAGATCTGCATGACGTTGTGCAGGAACAACAGCAGCCCGATGCGGCGGCGCAGCCACGCCCACACCGGCCGGTCGGCGAGCGGGTCGGCCAACGGCGAGTAAGGCTGCACCTGCCCCAGCACGCGCAGCTCGGGCGCTGCGGCGAGCAGCGCCTTGACCAGCTGGCCGCCGTCCCGGGTGTCGCGGACGCGGCGCTTGCCGATGCCGTCCAGGTAGACCAGGTAGGCCTCCGGGGGCCGGTCGGCGGCAGCACCCCGGGCGTAGGGCACCCCCTCGGGGAGCTCGCTGGTGGGGGCCCGGAAGCCGGCGCTGTAGACCAGCACCTCGTAGCGGGCCAGCAGACCTTCGGCGAGCAGGACGGGCCCGAGTACACAGGCCCAGAACAGGAAGTCGTTCATGCGGCCGGCTCCGGTGTACGGGACGCACTGATCCGTACGACCAGACGCCGGACGGTCTCGACGGCGACACCGAGTCCGGCCCCGGCGACGGCCACGCAGCCGGCGGCACCCCACCAGCCGAGCCCGGTCGCCGCAGCCAGCGGGCCGGCCAGCCCGGCGCCGACCCCCACGAAGAGCAGCAGGTGCAGCAGCGGCCCGAGGAGGGGGAACGCGAGCACGGCAGAGAGCAGCAGCGGCGCGACCAGGCCCGGTGTCCAGCCCATCCCGTCGCCCGGCGGTGGCGAGGACACCACCAGCTCGGCGAGGGTCCACGCGGTCAGCGGCCACAGCGCGAACACGGCGGCCTCGACGAGGCCGGCGGCCGGCAGCAGCCCGGCCACGAGCAGCCGAGGCATGCCCGGGCGGCCCGCCAGCAGCGGCAGGATGCGCCCGGCGGCCTCGGACAGCCCGGCGAACAGCAGCAGGACGACGACAGCGGACATCGCTCAACCTCGCTGTGACGGGTCGGCGGGAACCGGCCGGTGTGCCGAGCCGGCCGTATGCACGTACCGCTCCAGTTCGTCGGCGGCCCGTCGATGTCCGCCGGCGCCGCGCTGGGCGGTCCTGAGGGTCGTCGCGGCCGCCCGGAACGCGGGCTCGTGCAGCAGGCGTCGGGCGAGGGCACGCACCGAGCCCTTGGCGACGTCCTGGGTACGCAGCGACAGGCCCGCGCCGAGCGCTGCGACGCGGCGGGCGATCATCGGCTGGTCGGCGCCCTGCGGGACCACCAGCATCGGGACCCCGGCGTACATGGCCTCGTTGACGCTGTTCATGCCGCCATGGGTGACGAACAGCGCCGCCCGGGCCAGCACTTCCGGCTGAGGGACGAAACGCCGCGGGAGCACATTGGCCGGCAACGGGCCCAGTGCGTCGGGATCGGTCTGCCCGGTGGAGACGATCACGGTGCCGCCCAGCGGGGAGAGTGCGGTGGCGAAGGTGCGCAGCAGCTTCGGTTCGGTGTTGAACACCGTGCCGAGGGAGGCGTACAGCACCGGGTCCTGGAGCCGGTCGGCCTCGAACGACGGGTCGACCGGGCGGGCGCCGATACTCGGGCCGACGAAACGGTACGACTGGTCGAAGTGCTCGACGGCGGGCTGGAACGCTCGTGACGTGTAGACCAGGTTGAGCGGCTGACGGATGTTCAGCAGGTCGAGCGGCGGCAGCCCGCGCGCGTCGAAGCGGCGATGCAACTCCCGGCGGGAGCGCAGGTAGCCCTGCACGCTGCCCGGTTGCCTCCGTGCCGCTGCCAACAGCTGCCACGACCCGCGGGTGGGACTCGGGACCTGCCGGTTGAAGGCGAACGTGGTGAACGACGACGCCGCCGGTACGTCGAGTTCACGTGCGGCCACCGCGCCCCACGGACAGGAACTGTCGTGGACGATCAGGTCGGGCCGGTCGCGGCGCAGGTCGTCGAGCACGGCGGGCAGCAGCCGGACGGTGGTGCCCGCGAGGGACTCAAGCAGCGTGACCGGCGTCGGCGGATCGGGCAGCGGCAGTTCGCCTCCGGGGTAGAGGTGCACGGTCGCGCCGGTGGCCTCGATCTCCGCTCGGAACGCGGGCGAGGTGTGGTACGTGACGGTGTGGCCGCGCCGGACCAGCTCGGCCACGACCGGCAGCGTCGGGTTGACGTGCCCGTGCATGCCGATGTTGAGAAACGCGATGGTGCTCACAGCCTGGCCTCCACCAGGGAAGAAGTCGATGTCCCGCCCGGGCGGGCGGCCACCGCGGTGCACGGGACCGGAAAGGGCTCGATCCGCGACGGCAGCCCGGCCCGCGTCATGACCGGTCAGCCGAACTGGCCGGGCTGGTAGTCCCCGGCGGGCTGCTGGTTGATGACGTTGATGCGGTTGTAGGCGTTGATGACCCCGAGGAGGGAGATCAGGGCCACGAGCTGGTCCTCGTCGAAGTGCTTGGCGGCGTTGGCCCATGCCTCGTCGGAGACACCGCCCGCGGCATCGGCGATACGGGTGCCCTGCTCCGCCACTTCCAGGGCGGCGCGCTCGGCCTCCGTGAACACCGTCGCCTCCCGCCAGACCGCGACCAGGTGCAGGCGCTGCGCGGTCTCGCCGGCGTGAGCCGCATCCTTGATATGCATGTCCGTGCAGAAGCCGCAGCCGTTGATCTGGCTTGCGCGGATCTTCACCAGCTCCTGGATGGCGGCAGGCAGGGTCGAGTCCGACACCACCTTGCCGGCTGAGTTGATGTGCTTCAGGACCTTGCCTGCCAGGGCGTTGCCGAAGTAGTTGACACGCGATTCCACGGGATCTCCTTGTCTTGCAGCGGGGTACGCCCTACTGACCGGAGTAACGCGGAACATGTGACAGGACGAGGTATGTGAGCTGCGTCTCACCTTCCGTGAGGTTCAACTGCGCGTCGCGGCAAGGGAGTTCGAGGTGCGGTCGGTGCGCATGGTGGAAATGTTGAAGAAGGTACTTATGTTGCCTTCTGGGAAAAGATGCGCGCTATGTGACTGTGTGGTGCTCTGGGTCATGGAGGCTATGGCTGACCCCAGAGGAGATGGTGATATGCCTTCCATTGACAAGGCGATCGAAGAGATCACGGGTGTCCGGACCGACCTGGAAGCGGCACTTGACCCTGCCGAGTCCGACGGTGTCTTCCGCGACAGCCGTGAGTGCGCCGCCCTGGCGCTGCTCTCCGCGGACACCAAGCTGCTGCTGTCCCCGCCGACCCCTCGCCCCAAGAAGGGCTGAGCGGACGAACGGGAGTAGCTGAATGGACCAGTCAGGCACTTCGGCCCTCTTGCAGGGCGCTGTGCAGGACATCGCGTCCGACGTGGTCTCCGCCCTCCGGGGCGGAGACCACGTGCGCATGTCCGGCACAAGGGCAGTCGACGACCCCGAGGGACAGTTCGCCCTCGCGGCCGTACGCGTGGTGGGAGCAGACCTGTTGCTGCCGCACGTACTGTTCCCGACTCCGCCCGCCTCGGACGTACTCACGGTTTTCCGGCAGACGGTGGAGGCCTTCCCGCCGCGCGCCGACGCGGCACCCACCGTCCAGTGGAGTCACTGGGCGATGCGCCGCACCCTGCTGCGCCTCGACGCACCCCTGACAGGCGCATCCGCCGGGGACGGGGACACAGAACCCGACGCCGCATGGCTCGACGCGGCGACCTGGCAGGTGCTGACGCACCAACTCGCGGTCCTGGCCCCTCTCGCGGTGCCCGGCGAGGACAGCGCCGCGGTCCGCGTGGCCCGGGGGCGCCCGGTCGACCTGGCCCGCGGCTTCGTACGTGCGGTGCGCCGCAGGGACTGGCAGCAGGCCGCCGGAGCGGGACGCTGGCTGACCCTGATCGAGGGGGTACCGGACACGCTCGGCCTCGAAGCGGGCCTGGACTTCGTGGAACTGATGGGCGGCAAGGACCCCCGGGTGGCACTCCAGGTTCAGGCGGCCCGGGTCATGCGGGCCGCCGGAGCACTCGTATGACCGATACGACGACCGTGACAGCCATGGGCGTCGATGAGATCCGGGACGTCGGAGCCGCCGCGTTCGCCTGGCTGTCCGCCCACCGCGAGGACTTCGCGCTGGGCGAGGACGCGCTCACCGCCGACGGTCATGTCGACGCCACCTGGAAGCCGCTCGGGGAACTCGCCCAGACCTGTTCGAGCGTGCGCGCGCACACCCCGGCGTGGGACCCGCTGCACGCGTACGCCGCGGACCTGTTGCGCTTCGCCTGGCAGCAGACCGGGCAGGGGGAACTGTTTCTGCGCCTCCAGCGGTGGGAGCCCTTCGCGACCTACCCGCTGGAGGTCTACTCCGTCTTCGCCGCGGCCGGACTGCGGCATGCCGGGTACGAGGCAGCCGCCGCGACGACGGCCCGCACCCGTGGCTGGCGGCTCACCGAGCAGGAGCCCACCCGCCGGCTCGGCGTCCTGAAGGCCGAACGGCGCAGCGGCATCCACCGGAAGGAGCAGGCCGAGCCGGTGCTGCGGAGCACCTGGCTGGGCGGGCTCGCGGAGCCATGGACGTTCGAGCGCTCCTCGGGGTACGCGCTCACCCACGTCGTCTTCCACCTCACCGACTGGGGCCGCCTCCCCGCGGGCGTCCCCGCCGACCTGGCCGGCTACCTGGCGCACTGGCTGCCGGCCTGGCTCGACACCTGCCTGGACGCCGGGATGTGGGATCTGAGCTGCGAGTTGCTGGTCGTCGCCGCGAGCCTCCCGTGCCCGCCCGACCCGGCGACGCTCGAACACGCCTGGACCCGGATCGCGCGGGCGCAGTACGACTCGGGCGCACTGCCGCAACAGGCCCCAGTAGGTGAAGGGGGAGCGGATCCGGAGCCGGACTTCCTGCGCTGCTACCACTCCACGCTGATGGCCGCCTTCGCGGCTGCACAGACCGTCAAGTGCCTGAGCGGCGAGGCCGATGACGACGGCGCCGCACCGCACGCGGACAGCGTGCGGAACCGGTACGGGGGACAAGGAGTGCCCGGATGACCGACACCCGTCTGATGCACACCGTCGGCGTACGCGCCCTGGAGTGGCTGTGGGCCCATCGCGACGGCTTTCGCCTGGAGCCCGACGTCGATCCCGAAGTGGGGTTCCTGGAGCGCTTCAAACCGGTCGGCGAACTGGCCCTGATCTGCCGAGTGCTGTTCCGCGAGGGCGTGGCCGGTTCACGCCAGGCCGAGCTGGCGCGCAAGCTCCTCGACCACACCTGGCGGCACACCCTGGACGGCGGTCGCATGCTGGTACGCGGCCAGCGCATCGAGCCGCTCTCGCCGATCCCGTTCGAGGTGTACCTGCCGTACAAGGAACTCGGGTACAGCGAACCCGAGGTGGAGCGCGCGACCGTCCTCTACCAGCGGCTCAACAGCTGGTCGGCCCTCGAACTGGACCCGACCCGACGCCTCGGACTGTCCGCGTTCCAGCGCCGCTTCGGCCTCACGCCCCGCATGCCCGAGGCGGACATCGTCGGCTCCACCTGGCTGGGCAGCAGGCCCGAACCCTGGACGGTCAGCGGGCACATCGCCTACGACCTCACCCACACGGTGTTCCACCTCACCGACTGGGGAGAGCACCCCGACGGCCTGCCGCCGGACATCGCCGACTACCTCGCCATGTGGCTGCCGGTCTGGATCGACGACTGGCTGGACCTCGAGCGCTGGGACCTGCTCGGCGAACTCCTCGTCGTCGACGCCTGCCTGCCCCGCCCCACCCTGGACGAACGGGGCTGGGAGGGCTTCGCCGCCGCACAGCAGGCCGACGGCGCCATGCCGGCCGTACGGGACATGCCGGAGGGCGAGCCGGACGATCTGTTCGACATGATCTACCACCCGACGCTGGTCGCCGCCTTCGCCTCCGTGCTGGCCACCTCCCGCGCCCTGTCCGAGCTGACGCACGCCACCTCATGACCGGCCGGTCCACGCCCTGGCCGGGCATCGCCGACGACGTGGACCAGCCCCGAGCGGACGGCGGTCCCGTCGACGACGACACCCTGCGCGAGCGCCTGGAGAGCGCCGCCGATGCCGTCGACGCCCCCGACGTCGTCTTCGCGGTGTCCCGGCACGGCCGCCACACGCTGCACTGCGCCGGGACGGCCCCGCCCCCGCCGGTCCCCCGGCAGGACCTGCGCTACGAGATCGGTTCGGCCTCGAAGACGTTCACCGGCCTGCTGCTGGCCCAGCTCGTCCGGCGCGGCCTGCTGACCGGGGGCGAACCGGCCGCCGCCTGCCTGCACCCCGGCCGGCGGACCGGCGCGGACCCGGTGACGCTGGCCCACCTCATCACGCACACCGCCGGGCTGCCCGCCCTGCCGGCCGACTTCTACCGCCGGGCGCTGCCCGCCTGGCGTACCAACCCCTATGGCCGCTATCCGGCCGAGCGGGTCACGGACGCCTTCCTGCGGTACCGCCCGCGGCACCGGCCCGGCACCCGGTGGCACTACTCCAACTTCGGCGTCGCCGTCCTCGGCCACGCCCTCTCGGCGGTGTCCGGTACGGCGTGGGAGGACCTGCTCGCCACGCACGTACTGCGTCCTCTCGGCCTGAGCGGCACGGCCCTGCGGGCGGAGGACCCGAAGGCCGACGCCGTCGGGCACGGCAAGGACGGGCGCACCCCGACCCTCGCCTTCGACGCGGGCGGCTTCGAGGCCGCCGGCGCCGTCCGCGCGACGCCGCATGACCTGCTCACGTTCCTCGAGGCGCACCTCGACCCGGACGGTTTCCCGCCGGCCGACGCACTGCGGGCGGTGCGCACGCCCGTACTGCGGCGCGGCCGGGGGCACCGGCACGTGCACACGGTGGCGTGGTTCCGGCACCCCACGGACGGCGGACCGATGTACTTCCACAGCGGAGCCACCCTCGGCCAGCAGGCCTTCCTTGGCTTCAGGCCCGACACGGGAACGGCCCTCGCCGCGATGTGCACCCGCCGCTTCCGCGCCCACGACCCCTTCGTCACCACCGCGTACGGGTTCCTGGCCGAGGACTAGAGGACTAGAGGACTAGTGGACTAGAGGACTAGTGGACTAGTGGGGGAGTAGCGAGCGGGCGGGGCCGGGAGCGGACGGTGCGGGGACGGTGCCCCGCACCGGAAGCCGTACGACTCCTTGGACCACCTACATCTTCTGCCACAGGGCCGGAGTGGCCACCGGCGACCACCTGCCCTGGGCCTGGTGGGTCTGCAGGCACTGGTAGCGCACACCCGCGACGGTCACCGTGGTGCCGGCCTCGTAGACGCGGCCCGCGGCCCAGGTGTCGGCCGCCCCGTTGTCCTGTGGAGCGGGAACGCCCTTCTGGGCGGACGCGGTCTTAAGGACGAGGCCGAAGTCGTTGAGGATCGGGTTGATCGGCTGGTAGAAGGTGGTCCCGCCGGACGTGCAGTTGCCCGAGCCGCCCGAGGTCACGCCCTGTGCCTGGGAGCCCGACATGTACGGGCCGCCGGAGTCGCCCGGCTCGGCGCACACGGTCGTCTCGGTCACGCCGTCGACGGTGCCCTCGGAGTAGCTGACACTCGTGTCGTGCTGCTCGATGGTGCCGCAGTGCCATCCGGTGGTGGAGCCGGAGCGGCAGATCGACGCCCCGACGAGCGCCTGGACCGAGCCGGTGACCTGGGTGCGCTGGCCGCCCTCGCCCTTCACGTCGGCCGTGGCCTTCCAGTCGCTGTTCACGGCGACCCAGGACATGTCCTTGCCGGGGAACGTGGAGGCCTGGAACGTGCCCTGTTCGTCCATGTTGGAGCCGGTGGTCTCGTCCTCCGCGTTGCCGCAGTGGCCCGCCGAGGCGAAGCCCTGCTGGGTGCCCTTGGTGACGGAGAACCCGACGGAGCAGCGGGCGGAGCCGTTGATGTAGTAGGCCTCGCCGCCGACGACGTCCGCGAAGAGCCGCGGCCGGTGCTCCGACACGCGTACGCCGACGCCCTTGCCCCGGACGCCGGCGGCCTTGATGAAGGCGGTGGCGGCCGACCGCTTGGTCGCCTGCACGACGACCCGGTTCGTCGGCACGTCGACGTACCAGACCGGCGTGTCGCGCGTCTTGACCCGGGCGGAGGCGGCGTCCAGCTTCTGCTTGACGGCTCGCAGCTCGCTCAGCGGCCGCTTGACGACCGCGGCCTTCGCGCCCTGCGCCTGAATGGCGGACACGTCCCCTGCGTGGGTGGTGGCGACGGTGAGCTCGGCCGCGGTCGCCCCCCGCAGCCAGGCCCCCGCGAAGCGATCGCCCAGGGAGTTGCGGAGGCGACCTGCGCGGACGCCCGCCTCGGCCTCGTTGACCAGCCGCTCGGCCGCCTGCCCCGGCTTCAGCTTGAGGTCACGCTCCAGGGCCCGCAGCAGCGCGGCCGGCGGCCGGTCGGCACCGAGCGTCTGCGCGGCGGTGGACGCGGGCACCGCGGGGGGCGGCTCGGCCGCCGCGGCCGAGGTGGCTCCGGTGAGGGCGAGGGCGCCGAGAGCGGTGAGGGCGACGCGGCGACCCGCCGCGGTATGTCTGCCGAGCATGCGTTGTACCTCCATCGAGTACAGGTGGGGTTACGACCAATGAAGGCCTTGACAAAAAGGCATGACTCAATGTCAGAAAAGATGATTTTTCGCGCTTTGGGCGGTGCGCGGGGCCGTGTCCGGGTGACCCGGGGTGGCGCGCCAAAGTTTCATCATTCGTTTTCTTGAATCATTCGTGTTTAGCGCGGTAGCTTGGCGCCATGACCGCATCCCAGACTCCGACCCCTGCCGAGGAGCTCCGCGGTGCCGGCCTGCGGGTGACGGCGGCGCGTGTCGCGCTGCTGGAGGCCGTCCGGGCCGGTGACCACCTCGGTGTCGAGGCCATCGCCTCCGGGGTTCGTGATCGCGTAGGTCATGTCTCCCTGCAAGCCGTGTACGAGGGCCTCCACGCCCTCACGGCGGCGGGACTCATCCGTCGTATCGAGCCGGCCGGCAGCCCGGCCCGGTTCGAGGGGCGTGTCGGCGACAACCACCACCACATCGTGTGCCGATCATGCGGTGTCGTCGCCGATGTCGACTGCGAGGTCGGCGAGGCGCCCTGTCTGACCGCGTCGGACGACCACGGCTTCACGATCGACGAGGCCGAGGTCATCTACTGGGGCCTGTGCCCCGACTGCTCCACCGCCCGCAGTGCACCCCGAGCACTGTGATCCACCTAGTTCGGAAGGTTTCCCATGGCTGAGAACCCCGATGCGATCGTCACCGACGCGAAGACGGAGGGCACCGGAGGCGGCTGTCCCGTCGCGCATGATCGCGCCGCGCACCCCACGCAGGGCGGTGGAAACCGCCAGTGGTGGCCGGAGCGGCTCAACCTGAAGATCCTTGCCAAGGACCCGGTCGTCGCCAACCCGCTCGGTGCGGAGTTCGACTACGCCGAGGCGTTCCAGGCCCTCGACCTGGCGGCCGTGAAACGTGACATCGCCGAGGTGCTCACCACCTCGCAGGACTGGTGGCCCGCCGACTTCGGCAACTACGGCCCGCTGATGGTCCGTATGGCCTGGCACAGCGCCGGCACCTACCGCATCAGCGACGGCCGTGGCGGTGGCGGCCGTGGCCAGCAGCGCTTCGCCCCGCTGAACAGCTGGCCGGACAACGGCAACCTGGACAAGGCCCGCCGTCTGCTGTGGCCGGTCAAGAAGAAGTACGGCCAGTCCATCTCCTGGGCCGACCTCATGATCCTCACGGGCAATGTCGCGCTGGAGACGATGGGCTTCGAGACGTTCGGCTTCGCCGGCGGTCGCGCCGACGTCTGGGAGGCCGACGAGGACGTGTACTGGGGTCCCGAGACCACCTGGCTCGACGACCAGCGCTACACCGGCGACCGTGAGCTGGAGAACCCGCTCGGCGCCGTCCAGATGGGCCTCATCTACGTCAACCCCGAGGGCCCGAACGGCAACCCGGACCCGATCGCCGCGGCCCGCGACATCCGCGAGACGTTCCGCCGCATGGCGATGAACGACGAGGAGACCGTCGCCCTCATCGCCGGTGGTCACACCTTCGGCAAGACCCACGGCGCCGGCCCGGCCGACGCGGTCGGCAACGACCCCGAGGCCGCCTCCATGGAGGAGCAGGGCCTGGGCTGGAAGTCCACCCACGGCACCGGCAAGGGCGGCGACGCCATCACCTCCGGTCTGGAGGTCACCTGGACCACCAAGCCCACCCAGTGGTCCAACGACTTCTTCGACATCCTCTTCGGCTACGAGTGGGAGCTGACCCAGAGCCCCGCCGGCGCCAACCAGTGGGTGGCCAAGGACGCCGAGGCGATCATCCCCGACGCCCACAGCGACTCCAAGAAGCTGCCGACGATGCTCACCACCGACCTCTCGCTGCGCTTCGACCCGATCTACGGCCCGATCTCGAAGCGCTTCCACGAGAACCCGGCCGAGTTCGCGGACGCCTTCGCCCGCGCCTGGTACAAGCTGACCCACCGTGACCTGGGCCCGAAGTCCCTGTACCTCGGCCCGGAGGTCCCGGCGGAGACGATGCTGTGGCAGGACCCGCTGCCGCAGGCCGAGGGCGAGGCCATCGACGCCGCGGACGCGACGGTGCTCAAGGCCAAGCTCCTGGAGTCGGGCATGACCGTCTCGCAGCTGGTCTCCACCGCGTGGGCGTCGGCCTCGACGTTCCGCGGCAGCGACAAGCGCGGCGGTGCCAACGGCGCCCGTATCCGTCTGCAGCCGCAGAACGGCTGGGAGGTCAACGACCCCGACCAGCTCGCGCAGGTCCTGCGCGTCCTGGAGGGCGTCCAGTCGGAGTTCAACTCCGGTGCCAAGAAGGTCTCCCTGGCCGACCTGATCGTCCTCGGCGGTGCCGCCGCGGTCGAGAAGGCCGCCAAGGACGCCGGCTTCGACGTGGAGGTCCCCTTCACGCCGGGCCGCGTGGACGCGACCGAGGAGCACACCGACCCCGAGTCGTTCGCCGCGCTGGAGCCGTCCTCCGACGGCTTCCGCAACTACCTCGGCAAGGGCAACCGCCTGCCGGCCGAGTACCTGCTGCTCGACCGCGCCAACCTGCTCACCCTGAGCGCGCCGCAGCTGACCGCCCTCGTCGGTGGTCTGCGTGTCCTGGGCGCCAACCAGGGGCAGTCCTCGCACGGCGTGTTCACGGACACCCCGGGCGTGCTGACCAACGACTTCTTCGTCAACCTGCTCGACCTGGGCACGACGTGGAAGTCGACCTCCGGCGACCAGACGACCTTCGAGGGCCGTGACGCCTCGGGCGCCGTCAAGTGGACCGGCACCCGTGCCGACCTCGTCTTCGGCTCGAACTCCGAGCTGCGCGCGCTCGCGGAGGTCTACGCGAGCGACGACGCGAAGGAGAAGTTCGTGAACGACTTCGTCGCGGCGTGGGCCAAGGTCATGGACCTGGACCGGTTCGACCTCGTCTGATCCGTCTGATCCATACGAAACACGGCGTCCAGGCCGGCCCGCAGGGGTCGGCCTGGACGCCGTGTTTGTGCACTGCTGCAACACCAGCCGCACCTTTCACAGAACGCGCACCCGTCTCCATCAATTATTTAAGTTTCAATCGCTAGGCTCGCCGCAGAGGAAGAAGGAGACACGGCGTGCTTGATGGCGACGTAGTGGTGATCGGCGGCGGCTATGCCGGCGTCCGTCTGGCGAAGCGACTGGACGCGACGGCGCGGGTCACGCTCGTGGACCGCAAGGAGGTCTTCTTCCACCGCATCGCGGCCCTGCGGGCCGGGGTGCGCCCGGACTGGTCGCACAGCCCCTTCATCCCGTACGACCGGCTGCTGCGCAACGGCCGGGTCGCCGTGGGCAAGGCGGTCCGCATCGACACCACCGAGCGGCATGTCACGCTCGCGACGGGGGAGCGGCTCCCGTACGACGTGCTGGTGATCGCCACCGGCGCCGACTACCCCGAACCGGCCCGCTTCACCGGCACCAGCACCGAGGAAGCGGTGAAGTCCCTCGTCGCCCATCAGCAGCACATCGCCGCGGCCGAGCATGTCCTGGTCGTCGGCGGCGGGCCCTCCGGGGTCGAGCTCAGCGCCGAGATCCGCCTCGCCCGGCCGGACGCCCGCGTCACGCTCGCCCACTCCGGGCCGGAGCTGCTGCACGCGACGGGCAGTGCGCGGGCCGGACGCAAGGCGCGGGCCTGGCTGGAGTCCCACGGCGTGGACGTGTGGCTGGACTCCTTCATGTCCCCCGGCACCGACTTCGACACCTACCGCGACGCCCGCGGCAACATCCTCGCGGCCGACCGCTCCTTCTGGGCGACCGGCACCACGCCCAACACGCTCTGGCTGCGGCTGGCCGGGCTCGGGAGCTGGCTGACCGGAACGGGCCACGTGAAGGTCGACCAGGCGCTCCGGGTGCAGGGGTGGCTGGACGTCTTCGCGGTCGGCGACGTGAACGACGCCACCGAGGTCAAGATCACCCCGGCCGCGCTCGCCCAGGCCGACCTGGCCGCACACAACATCCGCGCCTATCTGAACAGCGCCGGCAAGCACCGCAAGGAGCCCCGCTCCTACCGTGCGGTCCACCGCACCCCGCTCATCGTCCCGTTCGGCCCGGCCGACGGAGTGACGATGCTGCCCGTGCCGGGCGGCGAGACTGCGGTCCTCGGCGGCCGCACCACCACGCTGGCCAAGGCAAAGACGCTCATGACGCCCTACATGAGGCGACAGCTCGGCTACACCGCGGCGTGACCCTGCCGTATCGAAACCCCGACGCCGGGTACTCGGTTCCCTTACCGAGCCCGCCCCGGGCTCGTACCGGACCTCCGTGCGGCGAACGGAGTGGGCATGACGCAGAACCAGCAGAGCGCGACACCGGCCCCGCGACCCGATTTTGCCGAGCTGCGCCCGGTCGGCAACAGCCCGGGTGAGCCGGCGCCGGGCGGGTCGCGTTCGCTGAACAGCCAGGAGCTGCCCCACGACCGCAGCCAGGCGATCCTGGAGGCGGCCAAACAGGTGGGTGCGTTGCTGAAGCGCAAGGGGCACAGATTCGCCCTGGCCGGCAGCGTAGCGGTGTACGCCCACGGCGGAAGCGGTCATCTGCAGCACGACGCCGACTTCTGCGTGCTGCGCGCGGACGCCGACGCGGTCGCGGACACACTCGCCGAGGCGGGCCTCGCGGTCCGTACACCGCCCGAGGACTGGCTGATGAAGACGACATGTCTCGGACAGGAGATCGACTTCCTCTTCGAGATGGCACACCGCCCGGTCACCACGGACGTGCTGGCCCGCGCGCAGGACGTCCCGGTCGACTCGGTGCACATGCCCGTCCTCGCGCCGACCGATTTGATGCGCGGGCTGATCGAGGCCTTCTCGGAGCACTACTGCGACTTCGGGCCGGTGCTCGCCGCCGCCCGCGCCCTTCGTGAGAAGGTCGACTGGGAGGACGTACGCGGCTCCTGCGGGGACGAGCCGATGCCGGCCGCGTTCTTCTTCCTCCTGGAGCGCCTCAACGTGATCGCCCCCAGGGAGCAGCCCCGATGAGCCGCCCCGGCACTGAGCCGGCCCAGGGCCCGGGCGGCGCGCAGAACCTGGACTACCTCGTGGCCCATCTGACGGACCACCTGGCCGCCGGGCCCCTCGGCGAGCTGGGGGTGCGCATCGAGATCCGCGGCGAGGCGATCCTGCTGACCGGCACCGTGCCGTCCGCCCGGTACCGCGACGACGTCCTGCGCACCGCCCGCGCGGAACTGGTGGGACACCCGGTGCACTGCGACATCGTGGTCGCGGACAGCGCCGCGCCCGACCACGCCGAGGAGGTCGAATGATCCGGATCGCGGCCGTAGGGGACATCCACATGGGCCCTGAGAGCCAGGGCGTGCTGCGGCCCTCGTTCGAGACCCTGCACGAGAGCGCCGACGTCCTGCTGCTCGCCGGGGACCTCACCAGGCACGGCACTCCCGAGGAGGCCCAGGTCGTCGCACGGGAGATCAAGGACCTGGCCGTTCCCGTGGTCGCGGTCCTGGGCAACCACGACCATCATGCCGACTGCCCGCAGGAGGTCACCGCCGTGCTTCAGGACGCGGGTGCGCGGGTCCTGGAGGGCCGGGCCACCGTGGTGGAGAACGGCTCCGCGCGGATCGGCGTGGCCGGTACGAAGGGGTTCGGCGGCGGGTTCGTGGGCCGCTGCGCGGGCGAGTTCGGCGAGCCGATCATGAAGGAGTTCGTCCGCTACTCGCGGCGCAGCGCGGACAGCCTGCGGGCCTCCCTGGAGGAGCTGCAGGGGCAGGACTGCGACGTACGCATCGCCCTGACCCACTTCTCGCCGGTGCCGGACACGCTGGCCGGGGAGCCTTGCGAGATCTATCCGTTCCTCGGCAGCTATCTGCTGGCGGAGGCCATCGACACGGCGGGCGCCGACCTCGCGGTGCACGGGCACGCCCACCTCGGCACCGAGCACGGCATGACCAGCGGGGGCGTGAAGGTGCGCAACGTCGCCCAACCGGTCATCGGCCGGGCGTTTCACGTCTACCACCTCGCGCGGCCCGACCGGTCCACGGCCGGCGCGTCGGGCGGCAGGGCGGGCTGACCGCGCCGTTTCGGCGCCCCTGCGCTCCGCCCCTGCGCACCGCCCCGGTGTGGGCGAGGCCACGGCGTTCACGAGGCGAAGGACATGTCGGACGCCCGGATCGCCGGGCTACCGTGTGAGGGATCCCCGTTCCCGCCAGTACCTCGGACGGCCCTGCAGTGCTCGCAGATCTCTCCCCGCTCATCGCGGCGACCACCCAATGGCTGACGTGTTCCTACCCCGCGTGCGGTGGCGCGCTCGCCGCCGCCCTCGGCGAGGTGCAGGCCCGCCAGGCCGTCACCGTGGCGGCATGGCTGCGCTACCCGACGCCGACGGACGCCGCCCTCGTCGCGATGGCCGGGCCCGGCGGGTCGGCCGGCCTGGACTGGATCACCGGCGCCGACAGCGCCACGCCGGACCACGCGGACGACTTCGCCTGGCGCACCTGGGTGGACGAGGTGGTGGCGAGCTGGGCGGCCTGCCTGCTCACCGACACCGACCTGGCCCGGCTGGCGGTCACCGAGATCGCCGAAGGCACCCACGCGACCGGCGTGCCGGTCGAGTTCCGCCGCCTGTTGGCCCCGGACACCCAGGACCGCCAGGCAGCGGCACTGCTGCGCCACCCGGATCTCCTAGACCCGGTGGCCGCGCTGCACCGCCCCGCCCTCCACGAGCGCCTCGACCCGGGCCGGGCGCTCATCGCCTGAGCCTTCGGCTGAGCACCCCCGCCTGAGCTGCTCTTGCCGGAGCGGGCCCGTGCCTGAGTGGTGCTCGCCCGAGCGCATCCGTGCCTGAGTGGTGCTCGCCCGCGCATCCGTGCCTGAGTTGCCTGGCCCGAGCGGGTCCGTGCCTGAGTGTTCTCGCCCGGGCGCGTGCGTGTGGCTGGGTGGTGTTTGCCGGAGCGCGCCCGGGCCTGGGTGGTGTTTGCCGGAGCGCGCCCGGGCCTGGGTGGTGTTCGCCGGAGCGTGCCCGTGCCTGAGTGGTGCTCGCCCGCGCATCCGTGCCTGAGTTGCCTGGCCCGAGCGGGTCCGTGCCTGAGTGTTCTCGCCCGGGCGCGTGCGTGTGGCTGGGTCGTGTTTGCCGGAGCGTGCGTGTGGCTGGGTGGTGTTCGCCGGAGCGCGCCCGTGCCTGAGCCGTGCTCGGCCGAGCGCGCCCCTGCGTGCCCTGTTCTCGCCCGGGCGGCCGCCGAGTCAGAGCCGGGTTGCCGCCCGTGGGAAGTACGCCCAGTCAGTCCTTCTTGCCGCGTCCCGACAGCGCGTCGCGCAGCCGGTCGACCAGGCCGGTCCCCGGAGCCAGCAGCTTGTTCGCCGGCGGCGTGTCCGGGGCGGACGGGTGGGGGCGGGTCGGCGCCACCTTCTTCGCCTGACGCACCTTGTCGCCCAGCTGGTCCAGCGTCTCCGGGGTGCACGCCGCGCGCAGCCTCGGGAAGAGGTTCTGCTCCTCGTCGGCCAGATGCGAGCGGACCTCGGTCATCAGCATCCCGATGAGCCGGTCGAAGTCGGGGTCACCGGCGTCGCATCCCTCCAGGTCCTTCATGAGCCGCTCGGCCCGGGAGTGGTCGTCGATCTCCCGGTCGACGATGGCGTCCCCGCCCGCGACATGCTCACGCACGGCCGGGTACAGATAGATCTCCTCGGCCACCGAATGCCGCACCAGCTCGATCGTGGCCTGGTCGGCGTACACCTTGCGGTCCTTGTCACCGGACGGAAGCGCCTCGATCCGGCCGAAGAACTCCTCGACCTCGCGGTGATCGGTCACCAGCTCGTCGATGACGTTCCCACCATGACCCATAGCTCTCCACCTCCAGAATCGGGCGGCGGTCCGGTCGGACGCGCCGCGGACTCCGAGTGCCCGCACCCGGCGGGCTCACACGAAGGGCGGGGAAACGGAAGGGACGGTCGCTGCCACGGCATCCCGCAGGCGCCGTGACGACGACGCCCCCGAGCGCCGTCCCCCCGAACAGGCCGCCTAGGGTGCGGGCATGATGTCGCAGGCATACCTCTCCGAACTGTTCTCCCTGGATGGCCGGGTCGCCGTGGTGACCGGTGGCAGTTCAGGCATCGGCCGGGCCATTGCCGAGGCCCTCGCCCGCGCGGGCGCGAGTGTCGTGGTCGTGGCGCGCAGGGAGGCCGAACTGGCCGCGACGGTCGGTGAGTTGGAGGCGCAAGGCTGCCGGGCGGCCTGGGTCAGCGCCGATCTCGGCACGCGCGACGGCGTGCGGGCGGCTGCCGAGGAGGCGGTCGGGGCATTCGGTGAGCCCGACATCCTCGTCAACTGCGCCGGGATCAATCTGCGGCCGCCGATGGGCGAGCTGGGCGAGGACGTGTGGGACACCACGATGGCCGTGAACCTGGAGGCGCCCCACCTGCTGGGGCAGCGTTTCGGCCCCGGCATGGCCGAGCGGGGCTTCGGACGGATCATCCACATCACCTCCCAGCAGGCCCACCGGGCGTTCGTCCAGAGCGGCGCCTACGGCGTGTCCAAGGGGGCGCTGGAGGCGCTGGCCCGATCCCAGGCCGAGGCATGGTCGCCCTACGGCGTCACCTGCAACACGCTCGTGCCGGGGTTCGTGATGACGCCGCTCAACACTCGCCTGTCGTCCGACCCCGAGAAGGTGGCGGCGCTCGCGGCGCGCACGATGGTCGGACGCAACGGCCTGGCCGAGGACTTCGCCGGCGCGGCGGTGTTCCTCGCGAGCGGCTCCTCCGCCTACGTCACCGGGCAGGCGATCTTCGTCGACGGCGGGTTCTCCGTGCACTGAGCCCCGCGGGGCCGTCGCGTCAGCGCAGGTCGAGCCGCATCAGGATGCGGGGGTGACCGGCCAGGACGGAGGTCGTGTCGGCGGCGTGGACGAAGCCGGCACGTTCGAAGTTCTTCCGGATGCCGGCGTACGCCATCGTCAGGTCGACCCTCGCGTCACCGTTGTCGAGGGGGTACGCCTCGATCACCGGGGCGCCCCGGTCGCGGGCGAACTCGACCGCGCCGGCGATCAGGGCGTGCGTGATCCCCTGCTTGCGGTGGCCGGGGCGGACACGGATGCACCACAGCGACCAGACCGGCAGGTCGTCGACGTGCGGGATCTTGCGGTTGCGCGCGAAGGACGTGGCCGAGCGCGGTGCCACCGCGGCCCAGCCGACCGGCTCGTCACCGTCGTAGGCGATCACTCCGGGAGGAGGATCGGTGCGGCACAAGTCCGCGACGTACTCACCGCGGGCCGGCCCTCGCAGCTCGTTGTTGAGCTTGGACGGGATCCGGTAGCTCAGGCACCAACACACGTTTGCCGCGGGTGACTTCGGGCCCAGCACCGCGCGAACGGCCTCGAAGTCCGAAGCCGGGCGGACGTCCATGGTCATGGCACCACCCTTTCACGGCGCGCTCGCGTGCGCCGCGTGGTGGCACAGCGCGATGCGGGTACCCGAGGCGCATGAAGTGGCAACAGGTGGAGGCTTCTCCGGCGTCGGTGTACGTCCTGGTGCCGGCTGCCGGCGAGGACGCCCTCGCCGAGATCACCGGCTTCGCCCGGGAGCAGGGGCTCGGGGCGTCCCAGGTGACGGCCGTGGGGGCCTTCTCACGGGCCGTCGTGGGGTGGTTCGACCGCGCGGCGAAGGACTATCGCCGCATCGGGGTCGACGAGCAGTGCGAGGTCCTGTCCCTCCTGGGGGACATCGCCGTCGGCGAGGACGGACCCACCGCACACCTGCACGCCGTACTGGGCCTGTCGGACGGCACGACCCGCGGCGGCCATCTGCTGGAGGGCCGGGTGTGGCCGACCCTGGAGGTGATCGTCCGCGACAGCCCGGCTGCCCTGGCGAAGATCCACCGGCCCGAACTGGGGCTTGCGCTGATCGACCCGGAATCGCTGATCGACCCGGAGTGACGTCACGCCAGGGTGCGTCATACCGTGGCGCGGAACCTGTGCAGCATGTCCGCGACCTCTGTCTCCGAAAGCCGGTCGAAGTCCTCGTACCACTCGCCGACCGCGTGCAGGGACGCCGGCTGCTCCAGGCACACGAGGTCGTCGTACTGGGTTCGCAGGGCGGTCAGGGTTCGCGGGCTGCCGACGGGGACGGCCAGGACCAGGCGGGCAGGGCGGTGGTGGCGCAGGAAGTGCAGAGCCGCCGTGGCGGTGAGGCCGGTGGCCAGGCCGTCGTCGACGAGGACGATCGTGCGGCCGTCGACGGACGGGAGCGGGTGGTGGCCGCGGTAGACGTATTCGAGGCGGTGCAGCTCGTTGCGCTCGCCGGCGACGACATCGCCGAGCCGGTCCTCGGACAGATGCATCATGGCCAGACTCTGCCGGTCGTACAGCGGCGGATCGTCGGCGACGATCGCCCCGATCGGCGTCTCCGGCCGGATCGGCGTGCTGATCTCGCGGGCCACGAGCACGTCCAGCGGGGCGTGCAGAGCACGGGCCACCTCGACCGCGACCGGCACGCCACCGGCCGGGAGGGCCAGCACGAGCGAATCAATCAGATCACCGGAGTCGGCCCACTCGACCAGCCGCAGGGCGAGTTCCTGTCCGGCGTGGGTACGGTCACGGAACGGCACGGCGCACCTCCCTCGCGCTCGGCGCGGTCGCCGGGTGCCCGGCGCGGCGGTCCGTGAAACGACGCAGGGTCCGCGACATGAGCGCCGGGGACGAGTGCGCCAGCACCCGGGAGGGAGTGCGAGCGTTCGCAGGAGGGCCGGGACGACGATGCGCACATGAGGCGGGCGGACACATGAGGGACGGTGGAGCGGGTACGCGGATCATGCGGCGCGTACCGGACGGACGGGCACGACACGGCAAGGGGATGGACATGACTGACCCCCACTTCGAGAGCGGTGCCTTCGCGGCACAGCAGGCTCTGCGCACGGTCGTCGAGAACGGCGTGGACGAGGCGGCGCTGAGCACGCTGGCCCACAGCGAGGTACTGGTACCGGCGGCTGCGGACGCGGAGGGGCCGGCCCCCAAGGCACTGACGCTTCCGGTGTTCGAACAGGAGGACGGGACCGAACTGGTGCCGGTCTTCACCACCCAGGAACGCATGGAGCAGGCCCTGCCCCGGATGCACCGGCACCGCAGCGTGCAACTCGGTGCCCTCGCCCACGGTTGGCCCTCCGACAACCTCTCCCTCGTCATCGACGCGGGCACCCCCGAGCAGCTCGCGCTGACGGCCCACGGCGTCAAGGCGCTGCTGGACCGGGAGGACGGCTGACCGGCTGACCCAGCTTTTCGGCAGCTGCGAGGCGGGAACCCGGCCAGTCGTCCGTGCCCGCCAGCGGTCAGGAGGCCGTCGTGACCGATCCGCAGCACAGCCGGCAGAACCCGGCCACCCAGCACCCGCAGCCCGAATTCCCCGCACAGGACCAGCCCCATCCCGGGTGGACGGGGCCGATGGACCCGCCGCCCGATCACGGTGAGGACAGCTACCGCGGCAGCGGCCGGCTGGACGGCCGCAAGACCGTCGTCACCGGCGGCGACTCCGGCATCGGACGGGCGGTGGCGCTGGCCTTCGCCCGGGAGGGCGCCGACGTGCTCTTCACCCACCTCCAGGAGGAGACGGACGAGGCACGCGAGACGTCCCGGCTCGTCGAGGACGCCGGCCGCAAGGCGGTAGCCGTCCCCTGCGACATCCGGGACGAGGACAACTGCCGGACCCTGATCGAGCGCGCCGTCGCGGAGTTCGGGCACATCGACGTCCTGGTGAACAACGCCGCCTACCAGATGTCCCAGCCGGACGGCATCGAGGCGATCACCACCGAGCAGTTCGACCGGGTCATGCGCACCAACCTCTACGGCATGTTCTGGCTGACGAAGTTCGCGCTGCCGCACATGCCCGAGGGCGGCAGCGTCATCAACTCGACCTCGGTGCAGGCCTACAAGCCGAGTCCGCATCTGCTGGACTACGCGATGACGAAGGGCGCGATCGTGACCTTCACCCAGGGGCTGGCCCAGATGGTCGTCGACCGGGGCATCCGGGTGAACGCGGTCGCACCGGGGCCGGTGTGGACGCCGCTGATCCCCGCGACGATGCCCGACACGGTCGAGTTCGGAAAGCAGAGCCCGCTGGGCCGCCCGGCACAACCCGCCGAACTGGCCCCGGCGTACGTCTATCTCGCCTCCCAGGACGCCAGCTTCGTCACCGCCGAGATCCTCAACGCCACGGGCGGAACGCCACTGCCGTAGCCGGGGGACGCGACCGATGCCGACAGAGGAGGACCGTCGTATGACGAGGCCGAGCCGGGTGGTGGACGGCGCGGACACCACAGCGCCACCGCTCTCCTACGCCGTGGTCGTGCCGACCCGGTTGCGCGACACCCTCGCGGACTGTCTGGGCGCGCTCGCCGCCGCGACCGGAGCGCCGCCGGACGAGATCGTCCTCGTCGACGACCGTCGCGGGCCGGACCACGGTGACCTGGGCCATCCGCTCGACGTGCTCGGCGACCTGCGGGCCCGCACCACGGTGGTGCGCAGCGGCGGCCACGGCCCGGCGGTCGCGCGCAACGCCGGTCTGCGGGGCGTGCGTACCGCTGACTGGGTCGTCTTCCTCGACGACGACGTGCAGGTGGGACCGCACTGGTGCGAGCAGGTGGTGCGGGACCTGGCCGAGGCGCCGTCGACCACGGCGGGCGTCCAGGGCGTGATCACGGTGCCGCTGCCCGGCGGGCGCCGCCCCACCGACTGTGAGCGCCGCACCGTGGGCCTGGCCACGGCCCGGTGGATCACCTCCGACATGGCCTACCGCACCGACGTCCTAAGGGAGGTCGGCGGCTTCGACGAACGCTTCCGGCACGCGCAGCACGAGGACACCGACCTCGCCCTGCGCGTCCTGGACGCCGGCTGGGGCATCCGGCGGGGCCGGCGCACCACCCGCCACCCCGTCCGTCCCGCTGACCGGTGGGACTCCCTGCACGACGAGCGCGGCAACGCCGACGACGCGCTCATGGTCCGGCTGCACGGCCCCGACTGGTGGTACAAGACGGCGTCGCCGCGCGGCCGTATCCGCGCCCATGCGGCGGTCACCTCGGCGGGCGTGGCCGCCTGCGCGCTCCTCGCGGCCCGAAGGCCCGCGGCCGCGGGCCTCGCGGCAGGTGCCTGGACCCTCGGCACCGCCCGTTTCGCCTGGAAACGGATCGCTCCCGGGCCCCGCACCAGGTACGAGGTCGACACGATGCTCGTGACCAGCGTCCTCATCCCGCCCGCCGCCGTCTGCCACCGCCTCGGCGGACTGTGGCGCCATCGCACGGCCCGCCCCTGGCGAGAGCTGACGAGGGGTTCCGAGCCCGCCGTCCCGACGAACTGACCGGCGCGGCACCCGGCGGGCCTGCGCCCGGCACACCCGAACGGGTGCCGCGTGTGGTCCGCGTGACGACGGGTACTGCGGCGCACATGACCGACATAGAACTCAAGAGCTCCGCGTTCGACCACGACGCGATGATCCCGCGGCGGTACGCCCTGGAAGGGGAGAACCTCTCCCCGCCGCTGGCCTGGTCCGGAGTACCCGACGAGGCGGCGGAACTGGCCCTGCTGTGCGAGGACCCGGACGCCCCGTCGGGAACCTTCGTGCACTGGCTGGTCACCGGCATCGATCCGCACGCGGACGGACTGCCGGCCGGCGGAACGACCCCTGGCAGCCACCCGCACACGAACGGCTACGGCGAATCGGGGTGGGGCGGCCCCCTGCCCCCGGTGGGCGATGACGCGCACCGGTACTTCTTCCGCCTGTACGCCCTGCCGGGCCCCGTTTCCGTCCCGGAGGCGGCCTCGGCCGTGGAGGCCCACCGGGTGTTCGACGAGCAGCAGCTCGCCAGCGGGACACTCATCGGGCTCTACAAACGGTGACGGCCGGGCTGCGTTTCCGGCGCGCAGAGCGCATGGTGGTGGCATGAGCACGCGTCCCCCCGTGGTGGTGCAGCCGCCGGCGTCGGACGGCGGGCGTCAGGTGACGATCCGCGGCGAGCCGACCGGCACCGCCTACAGCCTGTTCGACGTCATGGACCTGGTGCACCGCGCCGGCCTCCCCGGCGAGGACCGGGCCGTCGACGACCCCGACCTGATCGAGTGGCGCGGCGGCGGGCCGTACGACTGGAACGGCACCGACACGTCCGACACGGCAAACGGGTGAACGGGGGACCGGCCCCACCCTCGGAGGTCTGAGGTTCCCGTCGGAGCGCCGCTGACCTTGACTGAAGGCAGCAGGTCCGAACGGGACCACTACCTCACGGGGGATCCACATGAACCGCAGGACGAGCATCTTCGCGGCCGGCCTCGCCACCACCGTTTCCGCCCTGGCCCTCACCGTCGGCGCATCGGCCGCCCCGGCCCAGGCCGCGGCGGCCGGCGATGCCGCCGCCATGGCGGGCACCGTCGACTGCGACGGCTGGGTGCACAACAACAACCCGGACCACGGCATCGCGGGCTGCAAGAACAACACCGACCGCACCGTCACCTTCCGCGCCGAGGTCGTCTGCGGCTGGGCACCGGACGTCTCCGGCCAGTGGGTGACGCTGGCGCCGGGCCAGTACGGCGAGTCGTCCGGCGTCTGTGCGATCTACAGCTCCGGCGTCGGCAGCGTCGGCTGGAGCATTCAGTAGGGCCCAGGCCGACGGGGTGTCCGACACGGATGGGTGGGGTACGCGGCGACGGACGGAAGGGGAAGCCCATGCAGTTCCGTGACCGCGCGGAGGCCGGGCGTGAGCTGGCCGAGCAGCTGCGTGTCCGGCAGGACAAGGGCCTCCTTCCGCATCCCGTGGTCCTCGCGCTGCCACGCGGAGGCGTCGCGGTCGCCCGGGAGATCTCCAGGGCGCTGCAAGCCCCGCTGGACGTGCTCGTCGTACGCAAGATCGGCGCCCCGTTCCACGAGGAGTTCGGGGTCGGCGCGCTCGCGGGCGACGGGCCTCCGCTCTTCGACGAGCAGACGCTGCTGCGGCTCGGGTTGAACGAGGCCGACCTGGCGCCGGTGGTGGAGCGGGAGCGGCACGAGCTGCGGCGGCGCGAGGAACGCTATCGGCAGGGCCGTCCGGCTCCCGAGCTGCTTGGCCGTACGGCCGTCGTCGTCGACGACGGAGTCGCGACCGGCTCCACCGCACGCGTCGCCCTGCGCGCCCTACGGGCCCGGCACCCCGAGCATCTGGTGCTTGCCGTCCCGGTCTGCGCACCCGAGGCGGCCGAGGAACTGCGCCGGGAGGTCGACGACTTCGTCTGCCTGCACCAGCCAGGGCTGTTCAGCTCGGTCGGAGAGTGGTACGAGGATTTCGGCCAGCTGACCGACGCCGATGTGCTGGAAGCACTGGGCGGCGAGTGACATCGGACGGAGCGGGCCGTTCAGCGGGCGGCTCGGCCGACGGGCTTCGACAGGATGAGCGCGCCGTCCGCCTCGAGGGCGAGGTGGACGCCGTGACTGATGCCGTCGAGGGTGGCGTGCAGCCACGTGCGGTCCTCGGGCGGGGCGGGCTCCAGGCGCATGCGGCGGGCGAGCAGCGGCACCATGCGCAGCCCGACGAGTTCGCCCGTGTCCGCCGCCACCGTCACGAAGCAGGCCAGGCGCAGGTCGTCGCGGTACTGCTCGTAGCCCGGGATGCCCTCGTAGTCGTCGATGAAGTCGCCGCAGCCGTGCAGGATCAGCCGGCCGCGGTGCACCTCGACGGGGCGGGGATGGTGCGAGGAGTGACCGTGGACGACATCGGCGCCACCGTCCACCAGGGCGTGCGCGAAACGGCGCTGGTCCCGGGGGACGGTGTAGCCCCAGTTGGATCCCCAGTGCACGGACACGACCACGAGGTCGTCGGCCCGCTTCACCTGCCGTATGTGCCGTACCGCTTCGGCGGCCGCGGTCGGTGACAACGCGGGAACGTGGGCGACGCCGGGCCGGTCCGCCGTCGCCGCCCAGGCCGCGGGGACGCCGCTGCCGGCGGCGCCGAGGGCGAAGACGAGCACGCGGCCGCCGTGGGGGAGCGGGAGTGCCACGGGCGCGTACGCCTCGTCGGCGCTCCGCCCCGCGCCGGCCGTGCGCAGACCCGCTCCGTGGAGCACGTCGAGAGTCTCCTCCAGGCCGGCGCGGCCGAAGTCGAGTACGTGGTTGTTGGACAGGACGCACACGTCGGGCCGGGCGACGGTGAGGGCCGGCAGGTTGGCCGGATGCATGCGGTAGTGGACCGCCTTGCCGGGCTCGAACGAGTCGCTGCACGTCACCGACGTCTCCAGATTGACGATCCGCACGTCCGGACCGCCCGACTCCAGCAGCCCCAGCGCCTCGCCCCACGGCCACGACGGGTCGACGGGCGCCGGAATCGGTCCGTTCACCGCCTCCGCCATGCTCACGTAGGAGCGGGCGTCCGTCACGTACCCCTCCCGCAGCGCCGGGTCGCCGGGCCGGGCCAGGATCTGGTCGACGCCGCGTCCGAGCATCACGTCACCGCAGACGAACAGCGTCACCGTGCCGCCGCTCATGTCTCCACCGTACGGGGGGTACGGCGGTGACGAGGGGCCTGCCCTTCCTCCGGTCGGCGCCCTCACACGTCCACGGTCACCGCGCACGACCACCCGTACGGATCCGGACCGATGTGCAGCCCGTGCCAAGAGACGCCCTTCGGGGAGGCGCCGGTGGCCTGCACGTCCGCCAGGTCGGCGAGTGCGAGCCGTAGGTCGAGGGCGCCGTCCGAGGTGGTGGCCTCCAGGTCGACGGGCACCCGGCCGTTCGCGTCCAGCCGGAGGGCGACCTCGTCGAGCAGGGCGCTCAGCAGCCGTTCGTCGTCCTCCTCGGCGAGCCGTACCCGTTCCATGGAGGTGGGCCGCACCGCCGTCACGTCGGCGAAGCACTCCACCATGCCCATCGCCGCCTCTACCAGGCAGCGCTCGCGGCTGACGCCCCAGGCCTCGATCCGTACGTCGTCCGGGTGGGGCACCGCCCGATGGCCGCTTCCACCGCGCCGTCGCGTCTGGATGTCGTCGTCCGTGTCGCCGACCATCGGCACCACCTGATCCGCTCATGCCGTCCGGGCCGCTCTGGGCCGCTCAGGGCCACACGGATAGGGGTACCCGTCTCAGGGCGCGGCGTACCGCCGGGGCGGAGGGAGCCGACATGCCGGACATGGAACGGGACGAGGCGCGCAGCCGGTTCGCCGGGGCGCCGGTGGCTCGGCTGGCGACGGTCGATCCGGAGGGCCGCCCGCATCTGGTCCCGGTCGTGTTCGCGCTGCGCGGCGACGAGATCGTCACCGCCGTCGACCACAAGCCGAAGCGCTCCCAGCGGCTCAGGCGGCTGCACAACATTGCCGGGCACCCGGCCGTCTGTCTGCTGGCGGACGTGTACGACGACGACTGGGACCGCCTGTGGTGGGTCAGGGCGGACGGCGACGCCCGGATTCTGCCGTCGGACGCGACCGACGGGGCAGTGCGTGACGAGTACGCCGCCGCCGTCGAGTCGCTGCGGCAGAAGTACCCCCGCCACTACGAGGCACGGCCGCCCGCAGGGCCGGTGATCGTGATCACCGTCGTGCGCTGGAGCGGCTGGCGGGCCGCACCGGACGCCGGGTGAATCACCCCGGGTGAATCACGCCGCCTGAGTCACGCCGAGTGAATCAACGGGCGCAGACCCATTGACCTTGACCATCCATGAACATAATCTCCGTCTTCATATGTAGACGACGTCTTCATGTGAAGACCCCGTTCAGCGGGTTGAACATAGGCGGCCGGCGTTCAAAGGAGAACTGACATATGCCGCTCGTGGTGGTCGGGATCAGCGTCCTGGTCCTGCTCGTCCTGATGACCAAACTCCGGCTGAACGGCTTCGCCGCCCTGCTCCTCGTGGCGGTGGGCGTCGGCCTGGTCCAGGGGATCGGGCCGGCGAAGATCCCGGACGTCCTCGCCGAGGGCATCGGCGACCAGATCGGCGACACCATGCTCACCATCGGGCTCGGTGCCATGGTCGGCCGGGTGATGGGGGACTCCGGCGCCGCCCAGCGAATAGCCGGCCGGCTTCTCGACGTGTGCGGGCCGCGCTGGGTGCAGGTGGCCATGGTGCTGACGGCCATGCTCATCGGCGTCACGATGTTCTATGAGGTGGCCTTCGTCATCATCGTGCCGATCGCCTTCACTCTCGTCCGGGTCACCCGGGCCAACCTGCTGTGGGTGGGGCTGCCCATGTCGATCGCCCTGTCCACCATGCACAGCTTCCTGCCGCCCCACCCGGGCCCCACCGCGGTGGCCGCAACCTTCCACGCGTCCGTCGGACTCACCCTGTTCTACGGCCTGTTCATCGCCGTCCCGGTCGGCGCGTTCATCGCGCTGCTGTGGCCGCGCCTTCCGTTCGTCCGCGCGATGAACCCGTCCATCCCCAAGGGCCTGGTCAGCGACCGTGTCTTCGAGGACGACGAGATGCCCGGCATGGGCTGGTCGCTGTCCGTCGCCCTGCTGCCCGTGGTCCTCATCGCCGGCGCCGCGGTGACCGACCTCGCCGCCTCCGGCGACAACGGCCCGCTGCACTTCATCGCCTTCATCGGATCCGCGCCGATCGCCCTGCTGCTCACCCTGCTCGTGGCGATCTGGGCGTTCGGCCCGCGCATCGGCCGCAGCCTCGCCGAGGTCAGCGCCTCGTGCAAGGAGGCCGCCCAGGCGATGGCGATGATCCTGCTCGTCATCGGCGCGGGCGGTGCCTTCAAGAACGTCCTCGTCGAGGGCGGCATCTCCGACTACATCAAGGACGCCACCGACGGCTGGTCGATCTCCCCGATCCTGCTGGCCTGGCTGATCGCGGCCATACTCCGCATCGCCCTCGGCTCCGCGACCGTCGCCGTCGTCACCGCCTCCGGTGTGGCGCTGCCCCTGCTCGCGGGCAGTGGCGTCCACCCCGAGGTGATGGTGCTCGCCGTCTCCTGCGGCTCGATCGCCTTCTCCCACGTCAACGACCCGGGATTCTGGATGTTCAAGGAGTACTTCAACCTGTCCGTCCTCGACGCGATCAAGGCGCGCACCACGTACACGACGGTGCTCGCACTTCTCGGGCTGGCCGGCGTCCTGGTCCTGGAACCGGTCCTCGACGCCCTCAGCATCTGACCGACCTCCCTCCTCACGAGAACGGCATCCGCCAGCCATGACCCAGCCCGTCGTCACCAGCTTCGCCGTCTATCCGGTCGCCGGCCACGACTCGATGCTCCTCAACCTCTCCGGCGCGCACGCCCCGTACTTCACCCGCAACGTCGTCGTCATCGAGGACTCAGAAGGGCGTACGGGCCTCGGTGAGGTGCCCGGCGGCGAGAAGATCACCCGGACCCTGCGCGACGCCGAACGTCTCGTCGTCGGCGCGCGTGTGGGCGACCACAAGCGCGTCCTGCGTGCCATCGAGTCCGCCTTCGCCGACCGCGACACGGGCGGTCGCGGCGCCCAGACCTACGACCTGCGCACCACCGTCCACGCGGTCACCGCCGTCGAGTCGGCCCTCCTCGACCTGCTCGGCCAACACCTCGAAGTCCCGGTCGCCGCCCTCCTCGGCGACGGGCAACAGCGCGACTCCGTACGGGTACTCGGCTACCTCTTCTACGTCGGCGACCCGGACCGGACCGACCTGGACTACGTCCGCGCCCCGGACGCGGACGTCGACTGGTACCGCATCCGGCACGAGGAGGCACTGACGCCCGAGGCGATCGTCCGGCAGGCCGAGGCCACCTACGACCACTACGGCTTCCGCGACTTCAAGCTCAAGGGCGGAGTCCTGCCCGGCGCGGAGGAGGTCAAGGCCGTCACCGCGCTCAAGGAGCGCTTCCCCGCAGCTCGGATCACCCTCGACCCGAACGGCGCCTGGTCGCTGCGCGAGGCGGTCGAGCTGTGCCGTCCACTCCTGGGCACCCTCGCCTATGCCGAGGACCCCTGCGGGGCCGAAGGCGGCTACTCGGGGCGCGAGATCCTCGCGGAGTTCCGCAGGGCCACCGGGCTGCCCACGGCGACCAACATGATCGCCACGGACTGGCGTCAGCTGACCCACGCCCTGGCCCTGCAGTCGGTGTCCATCCCGCTCGCCGACCCGCACTTCTGGACCATGCAGGGCTCGGTGCGCGTTGCCCAGCTGTGCAACGCGATGGGGCTGACCTGGGGCTGCCACTCCAACAACCACTTCGACATCTCCCTGGCGATGATGGCCCACTGCGGTGCGGCGGCACCCGGCGACTACAACGCCCTGGACACGCACTGGATCTGGCAGGAGGGGCTGGAGCGGCTCACCGCGGAGCCGCCGAGGATCGCCGGCGGCGAGGTCGCCGTACCGGACACGCCCGGACTCGGCATCCGGCTGGACATGGACCGGCTCCTGGCCGCCCACGAGCTCTACGAGGAGAAGGCGCTGTCGGGCCGGGACGACGCCGTCGGCATGCGGTATCTGATCGACGGCTGGACCTTCGACGCCAAGCGGCCCTGCCTCGTGCGCTGAACCTCGCCGGGTGCTCTCAAATCATGGTCAGGGGGCGTCACGCTCGCTGTCCCGGGCCGGTTCGGTGACCGCGATGCTGCCCTGGGCCACGGCGCACAGGGTCGTGGTGCCGTCGGCGGCGACCGTCGTCAGATCGCAGCGGCACACCGCGCGCGTACGGCCGGCCCGGATCACCCGGGCATGGGCGCGCAGGGTCTCGCCCTTGGCGGGGCGCAGGAAGTCGATGGTGAATCCGGCGGTCATCACACCGAAGCCGACCGCGGCGCCCGCGGCGAACGACAGCGCGTTGTCCGCCGCGTAGCCGAGCAGACCGCCGTGGGCGAAGCCGTGCTGCTGCAGCAGATCCTCACGGAGGTCCAGTTCGAGTGTCGCCTCGCCGTCCCCGAAGGCCGTGAGCCTGGCACCCAGCAGCACGCTGAAGGGTTGGGCGGCCAGCACCTTGCGGGCCAGGGGCAGATCGAGAGTGTTGTTCACGAGACCACCGTCCACCGTCGTCGTAGGTCACTTCAACGAGGTCACTTCACTAGTGAAGTGAGGATGGCGTTGTCCCGTCCCGTCTGTCAACATCGGTCCATGCCCGAGCCCGATCAGCGACTGTTCTTCCTGCTCCAGCGGGCGGCGCACCAACTGCGCACCGCCTCGGACCGGCGCCTGCTGGCCACCGCCGGGATCACCACGGCCCAGCTCGGCGCGCTGTTCGCGATCCGCGACGAGCCGGGCATCACCCAGCAGGCGCTGGCCCGCACCCTAGGGCTGCGCGAGTCCGCCGTCACCGGGCTGGTCGGCCGCCTCACCGCGGCCGGTCTGGTCGCCAGAAGGGCGCATCCGCGGGAACACCGCGCCGTGGTGCTGGAGTTGACCGTCGACGGGGCCGCCGCACTCGACGCGGCGCAGCCCGAGGTCGACCGGTTCAACGCCGAGGCGCGGGCGCTGCTGGGCGAGGACGGGTTCACGCGGACGGCGGCGGCGATGCGCGCACTGGCCTCTTGGGAGTCCCCTGACCCGTAGGCCCGCCACTATGGTGAGGCCATGTACTCGACGCGGGTCTCCTGGCATGTGAACGCCTCACGCGCGGCCGTCTACCGGGCGCTGCTGGACGCGGACGCCGTCGAGAAGTGGCGGGTTCCGGACGGCATGAGCGGGCATGTGCACGAGTTCGAGGGGCGCGAAGGCGGGGCGTTCCGGGTCTCGCTCACCTATGACCTGCCGACCGGCGCCGGGAAGTCGGACGCACACACCGACACCTACCACGGCCGCTTCGTGCGGCTCGTGCCGGACGAGCAGGTCGTCGAGGAGGTCGAGTTCGAGACCGACGACCCCGCCCTGCGCGGCCTGATGACGATGACCACCACCCTCACCGACGCCGACGGCGGCACGGACGTCCTCGTCGTGCACGAGGGAATCCCCGACGTGGTGCCGGCCGCGGACAACGAGACCGGCACGCGGATGGCGCTTGCGAACCTCGCCCGGCTGGTCGAGGCCGGACCACGGTGATCCGTCCGGGAGTTACGTGATCTTTGCCTGGGGTTCGCCGCCCGTATGAAAGCGCTCGCTTTCATGGGTATGCATGGACACCGAACTGCTGTCAGGGTTGCGCGTCGACTACACCGACCAGGACGACCCCGTGCTGATCCGGCCGGACGGAAGTCCGGTGGACACATGGCGCGAGAACTACCCGTACGACAAGCGCATGGAGCGCCCGGAGTACGAGTGGCACAAGCGGCTGCAGCAGATAGAACTGCTGAAGCTGCAGAGCTGGATCAAGGAGACCGGCCGCCGGCTCGTCATCGTCTTCGAGGGGCGGGACGCGGCCGGCAAGGGCGGCACGATCAAGCGGTTCACCGAGCACCTCAATCCGCGCGGCGCCCGGGTCGTGGCGCTGGAGAAGCCGACCGAGCGGGAGCGCGGACAGTGGTACTTCCAGCGGTACGTCGAGCATCTGCCCACCGCGGGCGAGATCGTGCTGTTCGACCGGTCCTGGTACAACCGGGCCGGCGTGGAACGGGTGATGGGCTTCTGCACGGATGACGAGTACCGGCGCTTCATGCGGCAGGCGCCCGCCTTCGAGCGCATGCTCGTCGACGACGGCGTCGACCTGATCAAGTTCTGGTTCTCGGTGTCCCAGGGCGAGCAGCGCACCCGCTTCACCATCCGCCAGGTCGACCCCGTACGGCAGTGGAAGCTCAGCCCGATGGACCTGGCGTCGCTGGACCGCTGGGACGACTACACCGCCGCCAAGGTCGCCATGTTCCGCGAGACGGACACCGAGCACACGCCCTGGACCGTGGTGAAGAGCAACGACAAGAAGCGGGCGCGCGTCGAGGCGATGCGCAGCGTGCTGGCCCGCTTCGACTACAACGACAAGGACGAGGAAGTCGTCGGTACCGCCGACCCCCGGATCGTCGGCGCGGCCGCGGGCCTGCTGGAGGCGGGGGAGGACGACTCCTGGGCCCCGGGCACTAGCGGCGGGGCAGCACCGTGACCCTCCGGAAGTTGCACTCGCCCCCTGCCGGACGCTTCCCGGCAGGGGACGGCACGCTCTGGTGGGCCTTGAGCGCGGCGCTGACCAGGCTCATCAGCAGATCGACGTCCGTGTCGCAGTCGAGATGCACCGTCACCCAGCCCGAGCCGGGGACCAGCCTGATCGCGGTGGACTCCTGGAGGTCGGCGTGGAAACGTCGGATGGCCGACACCGTCAGGTGCAGGTCCACGTCATGGTCGGAGTGGAAGTGCACGATGTCGCTGTGGACGGAGCGCAGTGCCCGCCCTGCACCGCAACTGGCCGGGCCCGGGCTCAGATCGGGCCAGACTTCCAGTTGCTTCATGGCGCGCTGGGCCAGTGTCATGCCCCCATAGTCACCCGATCACCGCGTCGCAACCAGAGGTTGAGCGATTCGTAACCGTGGCGTGAGGTACCTCTCGGCCATCCTGGCCTAGTCGGGAGGGGTCGGCGTGTCGTGCGTGCGGTACATCGCCTGGACGTCCAGCTCCAGCTGCACGGTGGGCCCGACCACCGCGATCCCGCGGGCCAGCATGCTGCGCCAGTTCAGGGTGAAGTCCTCGCGGTGCAGCTCCGCCCTGGCCAGCGCCGCACACCGCAGCTCCTCACCGTAGCCGCCGTTGACCGACCCCAGGTAGGTGGTGTCCAGCTCCACCGAGCGGCTCACGCCGTGCATGGTGAGCGACCCCTGCAGCGTCCACTTGGCGCCGCCGCGGAAGGCGAAACGGGTGCTGGTGAAGTCGATGTACGGGTAGCGCTCGACGTTCAGGAAGTCGGCCGAACGCAGATGGTTGTCCCGGGTGTTGTTGCCCGTGGTGATGCTGGCCGCCTCGATGCGCACCGACACCTGGGAATCGGCCATGTCGGGCGCCACCCTTATGCCGCCGGTGAACCGCTCGAAGCGGCCGTGGACATGGGCCATGCCGACGTGCTTGGCGATGAACCGGATCGCCGTGTGCGGCGGGTCGAACAGCCAGGTGCCCGCAGTCGGCAGTTCCAGCTGCCGGCCCGACGTCAGCTGGACCCGCGCGGCGGGCTGCGGCGCACCGGCGACGACGTCCAGCGACTCCCGGTGCGGTGTCAGGCCCTCGGCCGTGATCATGAGGCTGTAGCGGCCCGGCGGGAGCGCGGCGAAGAAGAGGCCGTACGGGTCCGTCGTACCGGACGCCACGACCTCGTGCGAGTCCATCGCGGACACGGTCACGTCGGCGCCGCGCATCGGCAGCCCGACCGGGTCCACGACCTCACGGCCCACGACGCCTGCACCGGCCGGCACGGGCAACGGGATTCCCGGCGCTCCCCGCGAGCGTCGGCTCCCTCGGGAGTTTCGGCTCCTGAGTAGACCGAGGGGCATGCTGATCACCTTTCTTCCGTCGTGGGGGGATCTTCGAGCGTGGGGGGCAGGGGGTGTGTCAGTAGGCGCTGAGGCCGGCGAGGGACGTCACTGGGCGCCCGAGACGGGCGGCACGCCCTCGTACGCCGCCCGCAGCAGGGCGAGTACGTCGTCGGCGGTGACCGGGCGGGGGTTGGGGTACGCCTGGCCGGCGGTCTGCGCGGCAGCTGCCGCCAAGTCGGCCTCAGCGAGGCCCAGTTCGGCGAGCGAGCGGGGTGCGCCGAGGCGTCCCGCCAGTTCCCACAGGGCCGTCGGAGCGTCGGCCGCGTCCAGCGCGCGGGCCACGGTGGCGGCCGCGTCCGGGGCGGCGGGCGCGTTGTGCGCCAGGACGTACGGCAGGACCACCGTGTGCGTCTCGGCGTGCGGGAGGCCGAAGCTGCCGCCCAGGACATGGCACAGCTTGTGGTGCAGACCCATGGTGGTGCCGCCCAGGCAGGACCCGCACAGCCAGGCCCCGTACAGCGCGCGACCGCGGGCGCCCGGCGACGCCGGCTCCTCGGCCACCGCCGGGAGCGCCCGCGCCATCGCCCGAACGCCCTCCTCGGCCATCAGCGCGACGAAGGGCGAGGTGTCGGGGGCGTACAGGGCCTCGACGGCGTGGGCGAGCGCGTTGATACCGCTGGTCACGGAGAGGGGCACGGGCAGGGAGAGGGTGAGCTCGGGGTCGTAGACCACACTGCGGGGCAGCACCTTCGGGTCGCGGCCGGTCCGCTTGGCGCCCTGCTCGGTCAAGCCCCAGACCGGGGTCATCTCCGACCCCGAGTATGTGGAGGGCACCGCGATCAGCGGCAGTCCGGTGCGCAGGGCGATCGCCTTGCCCAGCCCGATCGACGAGCCGCCGCCCACCGCCACGCACCCGTCGGCGCCCGCCGCGCGAGCCGCCCGGACCGCCACGTCGGCGACCTCGACGGGCACGTGCATCCGCGCCCGGTCGTGCACGCCGACGCAGGCCGGGCCGAGCGCGTCGGCGACCGCCCGCGCGGTGTCCGCGCCCCGCGCCCCGCACACCACCAGCACCCGCCGCAGCCCCAGCCGCCCGACCTCGCCCGGCGTCGCGGACACCGCGGCGCCGGGCCGGAAGACGACCCGGACGGGCAGGGCGTCGTAGGAGAAGTCGAGGGCGTCGTTCACGACCGCTCCAGTACGAGGTCGAAGCAGGCGTGCCGGAACGGGTTCGGCACGCCGAACTCCCGTGCCGCGGACGGGTCGTCGACCGGGGCGAAGTCGGTGACGAGGCCCGGCTTGACGGCGAACACCGCGTCCGAGTCCAGGTAGTCGCTGCCCGCCACGAAGATGTGCGTGGTCACCGGGGTGTGTCCGTCGGCAGAGACGATGAAGTGGATGTGCGCGGGCCGGTAGGGGTGCCGTCCGGTGGCCCGCAGCAGCGCGCCGACCGGTCCGTCCGTCGGGATCGGGTACGCGCTCGGTACGCACGTACGGAACCAGAACCGTCCCTCGCCGTCCGCGGTGAACAGCCCGCGGCCGTTGCCCGGAGGCTGAACGTCCGGCTGCTGCACGTCGTAGAAGCCGTTGCCGTCGGCCTGCCACACGTCGACGACCGCGCCGGGCAGCGGGCCGCCGTCCCGGGACAGCACCCGCCCGCTGACCACGCACGGCTCGCCACCGCCGGCCAGGTCGATGTTCGCGCCGAGCGCGCGCACCGGCGACTCGGTCATGTGGAACGGACCCAGGACCGTCGACTCGGTGGCGCCGGGACCGTGCCGCTCGTTGATCGCCTCAAGGAGCATCGACAGGCCGAGCACATCCGACAGCATGATGAACTCCTGCCGGGTCCGCGTGCATGCCTGCCCGGTCGCCGTCAGGAACCCGACCGCCCGCTCCCACTCCTCCTGCGTCAGCCGCGACTCCCGGGCGAAGGCGTGCAGATGCCGGATCAGGCCGGTCAGCAGCTCCCGCAGACGGGGGTCGTCCGTGCCCCTCAGACTCGCGACGACCTCGTCGGTGACCGTGTCCGGCGCGTCACCGGTCATGTCGGCTCCTTCCCGGGCTCCTTGTCGTGCGGCTGCCCGTCCCGCGGCTTCATGTCCTTCTTCGGCTTCCAGTCCTTCTTCGGCTGCCTGGGAGTCCATCTCAACCGTGCCCGAGAATCCGCCGCACCGCGCCGGTGAGCAACCGCTCGGCGTCCACGGCCACGTCGGCGTGCCGGAACGCCACATACCCGTCGGGGCGTACGAGGAGCGCGCCCGCGTCGGAGATCTCGCTCAAGCCGGCCCAGTCGCCGTAGGGGTCCTCGAACTCCCGGCCCGGTCCGATGACGACCGTGGCGATGTCGAGGGGCTGCGCCTCGGCCGCCCGCAGCCACCTCTCGCCGCCGATGCCGGTGAGCAGGGTGAAGCGGCCCTTGCCGACCGTGTCGAGGGTGGACAGGGTCCGGGGCCCGGAGGTGATCCAGGCGTGCGGGAGCTTGGCGCCGGGGCGGGAGGTGGGCTGGTGGTGCAGTTCGGGATCGCGGGTGAAGCCGGCGTCGGGCGTGCCGTCGGGGACGACCGCGTCGGAGGCGTAGCGCTGGTTGAGGTCGACGCCGTGCGCGTTGAACTCGTACGCCTTGAAAGCGATCGCCTCGCGCAGCGCGGCCCGCTGCTCGGCCGCCGCCTCGGTGCTGTCCTTGCGGGCGGCGATGTTGGCCCACAACTGCTCGGGCGTCTGCGGCGACAGCCCGTCGAGCGCCTCGAAGATCGGGGCGGTCTCGGCGATGGACTTGTTGGCGCGGGTGACGATCTGCCTGCCGACCGGAGCGCGCTCGGCGTCGTAGGTGTCGAGGAGCCGCGGCGAGGCGACGCCGTCGAGGACGAGCTTCAGCTTCCAGGCCAGGTTGTGGGAATCCTGGATGGAGGTGTTGGAGCCGAGCCCGTTGGACGGCGGGTGGCGGTGCACGGCGTCGCCGGCGCAGAACACCCGGCCGTTGACGTAGGTCTGCGCGTACATCTCGTTGACCGTCCACGCCGACGACGACTTGATGGTCACCGGAATCCCGTCGTCCCCTACCAACTGGCGTACGACGGACAGGGCGTACTCCTCGGTGAGGTCCGGGGCGCCGGCGCTCACGTCGTACCCCCACACGATCAGCCACTCGTTCCAGGGCCGTACGCAGCGCACCAGGCCCGCGCCGATGCCGCCGACCGTGGCGCCGGGGGCGAGGACCCAGTACAGGGTGGAGGGGCGGTGCGCGGTGTACTTGCTCAGGTCCGCGTCGAAGACGATGTTGATGCTGCCCGCGACGCCCATCTGTCCGCCCATCGGCAGCCCGGCGTCCTCGGCGACCTTGGAACGGCCGCCGTCGGCGCCGATCAGGTACTTGGCGCGAATCGCGTACTCGTCGCCGCGCAGCCGGTCCTCGACGGTGACCGTGACGCCGCCCTCGTCCTGGACGAAGGATTTGTAGACCGTGCTGAACCGGAGGTCCGTGCCGCGCGCGATCGCCGCGTTCACCAGCACCGGCTCCATCAGATGCTGCGGCATGTCGCACATCCGCGTCGGGCTGGCCAGCTCGTGCGCCGCCTGCACGAGCGGGTCGTTGCCCCAGGAGCGCACCCTGCCGAGCTCGTCGCCCGCGAGGCTCGTGCAGAACGTCGTGTTGCCCATCAGGTGCTGGGGCGTCGCCTTGGCGATGACCTCCTGCTCGACGCCCAGGTCGCGCAGCACCTCCATGGTCCGCTGGTTGGTGATGTGCGCGCGAGGCGTGTCGGCGAGGCTCGCGTGCCGGGTGACGACCATGTTGCGCACGCCGTAGGTGCTCAGCGCGAGCGCGGCCGACGCCCCCGCCGGGCCGCTGCCCACGATCAGTACGTCGGTCTCGACAACGGTGTGCACGACAGAACGCTCCAGGAGGCGAGTCAGGGGTCAGCAAGCGGATGAGCCGGGGCACGAGCTCGGATCCGGGCAGGAGCCGAGAAAACGAGAACGGACCCATGCCTTTCAAGATCATGGAGCGCTGCGGTCGGTCATGGGTGTCTCAATACGAGACAACCTCCGCCGCACGGCCCGCCGTCGTCGCGTGCCCGGCGCCCCGGATACGGTGAGGGGCGCCATGACCACCGCGGAACATCCTCCTGCCCTCGCCCCCCTCCGCCATGCCCGGGAACGGTTCCTGACGGGCCGCCCGCTCCCGGCCGGCGTGCCGGACGACGTCGTCGCCGCTTGGCGGCGAGCCCGGTTCTTCGGCGTACGGCCCGATCTCGACGGCCCGGTACGGGAGTCGGGCCACGCCGTCGACTCGCCCCTGCTGGAGGCGGCGCTTCCGGTGCTCGCCCGGATCGCCCCGGCCCTGGACGCCGGACGCTCGGCGCTCGTGCTCACGGACGAACGGCTGAGGGTGCTGTGGTCGACCGGCAGCGCCCCCGGCGACGACACCTGCAGCGACCTGTCCGAGCGCGAGGTCGGCCACAACAGCGCCGCGCTCGCCCTGCGCACCCGGCGCCGGGCCGAGGTGCACGGACCCGAGCACTTCCTCGACGTGTGGCAGGACGTCTCCGCGGTCAGCGTGCCGCTGCTGTCCCCGGATTCGGAACAGGTGCTCGGCACGGTGACCGTCGCCTCCGGTCTGTGCGCGGGCTGCCGACCGCACCCCGGCGCCGCCCTCGCCGAGGCGGCTGCCGCGGCGGTGGAGGCCGAACTGCGGGCACGCGCGCGTACCGCGGAACGGGCGCTGCTCGACGCATACGAGCGGGCCGCGCGGGGACGCGAACGAGCGGTCGTCGCGCTGGACGGCCGGAACCGCCTGATCAGCGAGGCGGCGGCACGCCTGGCCTCACCGCAGGTGCTGGAGGCGCTTGAGCGGGGTGCGCGGGCGCGGGGGAGGGGGACCGGCGAGTCGTACGAGGTCTCGCTTCCCGAGGACGCGGGGTGCAGTGTCGAGATCACTCCGGTACGGCATGAGGGGTGCGCCGTCGGCCTGGTCGCCGTGCTCGAGCCGCGTTCCGTGGAGCCGGTGCCGGAATCTGTGCCGTGTCCGGGGAGCGAGTTGATCGGGAACTCGGTGCCGTGGCGGCACGCTGTCGCGCGGGCGACGGCCCTGGCCCGGACTGCGGGGCCCTTGCTCGTCGTGGGCGAACGGGGAACCGGCAAGACCACGCTGGCCCTCGAACTGCTCGACGGCACGGCCCCCTTGGTCGTGGACGCCGCCGAATCACCCGAACTCGGCCTCAACGATGACATGCGTGGCGAGACGGGGGGCGCCCTCGCCGAAGGCTGGGGCAGGGCCGGTGACCGGCCGCTGCTGCTGCGGCACGCCGAACGGCTCGCCCAGTCCGACGTCGCCGCCCTCAACTCCTTCCTGGACGAGCGCCCCGACGCCCGCCTGGTGGTCACCTATACGCCCGGAACCTCACCCGGCCCCTGCCTCCAGCGCCTCCTCGACACCCTCGCGGCCCGCTCGGTGACCCTGCCGGCGTTGCGGGAACGCGCCGAGGACATCAGGGAGTTGCTGCCCGCCCTCGTGCCCGCGCCCGCACCCGGCAGCCCGCCGCTGACCTGGTCGCTGGACGCGCTGCGGGCGCTGGAGCGGCACCCCTGGGCCGGCAACATCACCGAACTCGCCCACCTCGTGCGGGCGTTGGCCCGTCAACGGCGGCTCCGCGGACCGGTGCGGCGGAGCGAACTGCCCGATCCCGTGCGGGAAGGTCCCGCGGGACGGAACCTCAGCCCGATGGAGCTCGCGGAACGCGCCGCGATCCTGGAGGCGCTGCGCCGCCACGGTGGCAACAAGGCACGCGCCGCGGCGGCGTTGGGCATCGCCCGGGCGACCCTCTACCGGAAGCTGCGGGAGTACCAGGGGCGGGATGCCGGGATCCGGGGCGGGATGCCGTGATCGGGAGCGGGATGCCGCGATTGGGAGCGGGACGCTGCGATTGGGAGCGGGACGCCGTGATCTGGAGCGGGATGCCGCGATTGGGAGCGGGACGCCGTGATCTGGAGTGCGGGACGCCGTGATCGGGGAGCGGGAAGCTGTGCTCGGAGGCGAGGCGCGACTCAGGTTGGCGTCGCCCTGATCGGAGGCAGGGGGCCCGGGCCGGAGTCGGCCGGTGCCGGACAGGGCCGGGCCGGGGCCGAGCGAGGCCGGACAGGGCTGGACCGGGGCCGGGCGAGGCCGGACAGGGCTGGACCGGGGCCGGGCGGGGCGGGGCCGGGCGGGGTGCTCTGATCGCTCCCCGCCCCGGACCCCCCGACCGCCGCCCTCAGCGTGCGCCGGTCCAGTTGTGCGCCACGTCGACCACGATCCGGCCGTCGGTCACCGACACCCGGAACGGCAGCCGCGCCCGGACGCCGAGCCCGAGCTGCGTGTCCCCTTCGAAGCTGCCGACGAACCGGCCGTCCCTGAAGGTGCGGTACCCCGTGAGGTCGACGCCCTTGAGACGCTGACCGGCTCGCACGGGATACGTGGGCTTCCCGGTGTCGGGGTCGTAGGCGGGTGCGGTCACTCGCACCTCGAGGACGGCTCCGCCGCCGACGGCGATGGGGTCGCCCGAACCGTCCTGGTGGACGCGGCTGACGTACTGGACGGAATAGCCCAGGTCGCCGCTGCCCGCCCCGGGGACGTCGACGACCATGCGGTCGAAGCAGGCGTGCCGGCCGGTCCGGACGTTCGTCACCGACTCCGTCGTGGCGGCGGAGCGGGTCTCGGCCTGGCTGCCCCAGCCGGTGGGGCAGGCCGTGGTGGCCTGGGCGGTGCGGGCGGGGGCAGCGCCGGCAGGGACCGCCGCCACTCCCAAGGTGATGCCCATGAGCGCGGCTGTCGCCCATGCAGTTCGCTTTTGTACCATTGCGTCCCCCGGGGAGGCTAAGTGTCTGATATCTGGTGAGACACCCGGGTAGCGTCAATGGTTGCATTACTCGCGAGAGATGGCGGGAATCAACCGGAAGACGGCGAGAGCGCCGATGACCAGCGTCCACACCAGAATGGGGAATGCCGCGACTCGTTCCATTCCGCCCATGCCGAGGCCCAGGTACTGCTCGGAGAGGAACAGCCCGAGGCCCGTGATCGCGATGACTCCCAGCAGCCCGGTCAGCCGCCTCAGCGTCCGAGGCGCGCTGCCCGCCAGGCCGGCCCCGGCCGGCATCAGGCCGATATTGCCGGCCCCCATGACCAGCAGGGTGCCCAGCGCGCGTTGGTTCTCGTCGACGTCGGAGGGAGCCGGCCCTGCCAGCACGAAGCCGACACCTCCACCCGCAAGCAGCAGCCTGGCCGACACCCCCGCCGTGCCCGTGCGCCAGAGGGGCCCGGTGAGCGCGGCGCCGACCACGAGCAGTGCGCCGAGCGCGATGAACGAACCGTTCATCAGTCCGTGCTCGGGCGAGCAGATGTAGCGCGGTTCGGGATCCGACTGCAGGGCACAGTGGACGTTGCCCAGGTCGCTGATGTTGTTCCGGGCCCAGCTGTACGCCGGGCTGTGCCACGCCGACTCCACGACCACGTGCAGTACGAAGAACTGGGCGACCCCGGTGACCCAAGCGAGGTAGCCGAGCCAGGCCGAGTGTGTGCGCCGAGCGATGTAGCCGCGCAGGTCCGAGGAACCGGGCCGGTCCGAGGAACCGGGCCGGCTCAAGGTGCTGCGCCGGCCTGAGGAGCCGCGCCGGCTCAAGGTGCTGCGCCGGCCTGAGCAGTCGCGCCGTGTGGCCGGGCCCGGTCTCGTGGCGTCACTGTTCGGATTCCTCAACTTGCATGCATTTCCCCGTAGTTCGTCCGCACAAGCCGATCACGTGTCGCCGGTCCGGGACACGCCGGACGACCCCCGGAACGGGGTGGGGGCAACCTCAGGTCGACGATCTCGTCGGGAACCGACGCCGGGGGCCGGGCGTTCCATGGAGTACCTGGGCGACTCACGGGGGTCGTGTGTGTACGAGTGGGGGAGCGACGTGGCACAGGTGCTGGTCATCGGGGGCGGAATCGCGGGAGCGGCGGCGGCTCTGGCGCTGGACAAGGCCGGATTCGACGTCGTCGTGCACGAGGCGCACCCCGACTCCGCCGAGGACATCGGCGCGTTCCTCACGCTGGCGAGCAACGGCATGCGAGCCCTGGCACAGCTGGACGCCTCGGCCGCGGTGACCGCGATCGGCTTCCCGCTGACCTCGATGCGGGTCCTGGACGACACGGGCACCGAGCTGGCCCAGGTGCCGCTCGGCGAGGCCGGTATCCCGCACCTGCGGTATCGCTGTCTGCGACGCGGCGACCTCAACTCCGCCTTGCAGGCCGAGGTCACGCGCCGCGGCATCGACATCCGGCACGGCGCGCGCCTGATGTCGGTCGTCGAAGGTCAGGGCGGCGTCACCGCCCACTTCGCCGACGGCACCACGGCGACCGGTGATCTGCTCATCGGGGCCGACGGCCTCAACTCCACCGTCCGCCGCCTCGTCTCCCCCGACGCCCGGCCGGTCTACGCCGGGCAGTACGTCTTCTACGGCTACACCGGCGCCGCATCCGGCCCGGCCCGGCCCGAGACCATCACGATGGTGCGCGGCAGCTCCGTCGCCTTCGGGTACGCGGTGTCGCCGGACGGGGAGACGTACTGGTTCGCCCGCGTCACCGACGAGCCCTTGGCCGCCGACACCATCGCGCAGGGCACGCCCGCCCGATGGCGCGACCTGCTCCTGCCGCTGCTGCGCAAGGACTCGACCCCCGCCGCCGACCTGGTGGCAGCCACCCCCGACCGCCTCATGGTCACCAACGCCACCGAACTTCCCACCGGAACACCCTGGCGCTCGGGCCGGACCCTGATCATCGGGGACGCGGCCCACGCGGCGTCCCCCGCCACCGGGCAGGGCGCCTCGATGGCGCTGGAGGACGCCGTAGTCCTCGCCAAGTCGCTGCGGGACGCCCCGGACACCGACGCCGCGCTGTCCCTCTACGAGACCCTCCGCCGCCCCCGCGTGGAACACAACATCACCGTGAGCGGCAACATCTCCCGCGGTGCCCACACCCCGTCGGGCCCCGGCCCCCGGGGCGCGAGTGCGGACCGGCCGGGCGACGACGAGCTCATACGGCACCTGGAGTGGAGCACCGACCTCTCGCAACTCGCGCCGTAACCCCGAAGGAACGACCAGCCGGCGCAACCCCGCGGTGCACCGACCCCTCATACAGGTCGAACCAGTCCGGTTCGCTGAGAGGAGCGCCTGTTGGCCCGTCAGTTGTCCCGTCGACAGTTCGTGGTCTATTCGCTCGCGGCGACCACTCTGACCGTCGCGGCACCGCTCGGCTGTGACTCCGCGAGTGCGGAGGGCGCCGAGCGAGCCGTGGACGGCGACCGCCGGTCCTCCGACGTCCTGGTCACCGGCACCGACGCGGAGATGCTGGTCCTGGAGGTCACGCCGGCCAACAGGGTCGTCGTACGGCTGCCCCGCGTCGAGGTCGGCCAGGGCGTCACCACCGCCGTCGCGATGCTGATCGCCGAGGAACTGGACGCCCGGCTCGCCGACGTGGACATCCCGCTCGCGGATGCCCGCAACGAGGGCAACCAGTTCACCGGCGGCTCCAGTTCGGTCAGTTCGCTGTACGGACCGGCGCGGAAGCTGGCCGCCACCGCCCGCGCCAAGCTGGTGACCGCTGCCGCCCGCCGCTGGCACGTCCCCGCGCGGACCCTGCGCACCCGGGGCACGAGAGTCTTCGCACCGGACGGGCGCTCGGCCACCTTCGGCTCGCTGACGAGGAGCGCCGCCCGGATCACACGGCCGACCGTGCCGACCGATCCGAAGCCGGCGTCGAAACACCGGGTGATCGGGCGCCCGACGACCCGGATCGACGCCCGCGAACTCATCACCGGCAAGGCGAAGTACACCGGAGACCTCACGGCGGCCGGGGCCAGGCCGACGGTTGTGGCCCGGCCGCCGACGATCGGCGGGAAGGTCCTCTCGGTCGACTCCACGGCAGCCCGGGCCATGCCCGGTGTGCATGCGGTAGTCCGGATCGACGGTGGTGTGGCCGTGGTCGCGGAGACCTTCCACCATGCCTTCCGGGCCAGGGACGCCCTCCGGATCAAGTGGGCGCCCGGCCCGCTGGCGAACCTCTCCGACGCCGGCATCCGCTCCCGGCTGCGCGCCGCGGTCCCGAAGCTGGGGGACCCGCCGCGCGGATCGGCGCAGACCGAGGCCGAGTTCGAGTTCGCCTTCGTCAGCCACGCGCCGATGGAGGTCCTCACCGCCGTGGCGGACGTACGCGCCGGGCGGGCCGAGATCTGGTTCTCCTCCCAGACCCCGACGTCCGCGCGGGAGGACATCGCGTCGCGGCTCGGCCTGCCGGTGTCGAAGGTGCAGGTCCATGTGGTGCGCGGCGGCGGCTCGTTCGGGCGGCGCCTGAACTATGACGCCGCGATCGAGGCGGCTCTGATCTCCAAGAAGGCGCGCCGACCGGTCAAGCTCATGTGGAGCCGGGAGGACGACATCCGGCATGGCAGGATGCGCCCGGCCTCCCATCACCGGATCCGGGCCAGCCATGCGCGGGGCAGGGTGGTCGCCTTCGCCCACGCGACGGCCTCGGTCAGCGAGTCCTTCGAGGAGCGGGGGCTGTCCCCGCAGGGAGGCGTGAATCCCACTCAAGTAGGCCTGCGTTTTGCTCAAGGCGCCGCACCCTCGGCCGTCCGCGCCCCGGCCGCTGCCCCGCTCCCCAGCGACAGCGGCCTCTACAACTTCGGCCGCCTCTCCGGGAACTCGGGCTCGGTCGACCTGGCGATCCCCCTCGGCGCCTGGCGCTCGGTGGACTCCGGCACGGTGCGCACCGCCGAGGAGATCGTCGTCGACGAGATCGCCCGCAGCCTCGGCAAGGACCCCGTCGCCTTTCGCCGTACGACGCTGCGGAGCAAGACCGTCAGGGCCGTACTGGACAAGGTCGCGACCGCCGGGAAGTGGGGCCGGACCATGCCGCGGGGGCACGCCCAGGGTGTCGCGGTCCACGAGGAGTACGACTCCTGTGTGGCCTGCCTGGTCGAGATCGACGCCGTCGACCCGAAGAACCCCCGGGTCACCAAGGTGGTGATGGCGGCCGACGTGGGAACGGCAGTCAACCCGCGCGGCCTGGAGGCGCAGCTCATGGGCACGGCCGTCGACGGTATCTCCACCGTTTTGCGAGCCGGCCTGCACATCGACCGGGGCGCCGTCCGGGAGAGCAGCTTCGCCGACTTCCACTACGCACGCCAGCGGCACGCCCCGCAGCACTTCGAGGCGCACATCATGCCCTCCCGGCGCGCTCCCGGCGGCGCCGGTGAACTCGGCGTCCCGGCCGCGTCCGGTGCCGTCGCCAACGCCTACGCACGGGCGACCGGCACCAAGCCGCGCCGTTTCCCCCTCAACTTCTGAGCCACCCGAGAAGGTAGCGATGCCGTCCTACTCCTTCACCCTCAACGGCAAGCGGGTCACCGTCGAGGCCCCCGCCGACATGCCCCTGCTGTGGGTGCTGCGCGACCTGCTGAACGTCACCGGCCCCAAGTTCGGCTGTGGCGTGGGCGCCTGCCGTGCCTGCACCAGCCATCTCGACGGCGACGAGATCCAGCCCTGCGTCGTTCCGGTCGCCGACTGCGCCGGCCGTGCGGTCACCACCATCGAGGGCCTCGCCGACGGCGACCGCCTCCACCCCGTTCAGCAGGCCTGGCTCGACTGTGACGTCGCCCAGTGCGGCTTCTGCCAGCCGGGCCAGATCATGGCCACGGCCGCCCTGCTGAAGAAGACGCCCCGGCCGACGGACGCGGACATCGACCGGATCGAGAACGTCTGCCGCTGCGGTACGTACTCCAGGATCCGGGAGGCGATCAAGAAGGCCGCCGCCGACAGCTGACCGGATGGGTGACTCCGGTCCGGCAGGTGGCCGCCGTACCCTGTGGCCGTGGACGACTCCTTCGACGGCCCCGGCGCCACGGCCGCGCGTCTCACGGGGCGACCGGTCGCCGGGGAACGCCGGCTCTCCGCGACGCTCGCCGAAGTCACCCTCGCCGGTGGGCAGGTCGCGATGGTCAAACGCGGCGAAGGCGACGGCGCCGCACTGGCCGAGGCGGCCGGGCTGCGCTGGCTGGCCGACGCCGGCACGGTCCGTGTCCCCGCCGTGCACGGCCAGGACGGGCAGTGGCTGGTCACGGAACGAGTGGCGACCGGCCCTCCCACCGCCGACGCGGCCGAGCGGTTCGGACGCGATCTGGCCGCACTGCACGCCACCGGCGCACCGGCGTTCGGCGCCGCACCGCCCGGCGGCCCCGAGGACGCGTACATCGGGCTGGCCCCGATGCGCAACGTCACCGGCCCGGACTGGCCGCACTGGTACGCCGAGTACCGCGTGCTGCCGTATCTGCGCCGCGCTGTCGACGACGGCACGGTCCGTGGCGCGGAGGCGTCCGTGTTCGAGCGGGTCTGCGAGCGGCTCCCCGAGCTGGCGGGCCCCGCCGAGCCGCCCGCCCGGCTGCACGGCGACCTGTGGAACGGCAACGTCCTGTGGGGCGCCGACGGGCACGCCTGGCTGATCGACCCGGCCGCGCACGGCGGCCACCGCGAGACCGACCTGGCCATGCTCCACCTCTTCGGCTGCCCTCACCTGGACCGGATCCTGGTCGGCTATCAGGACGCGGCGCCCCTCGCCGCCGGCTGGTCCGACCGGATCGGCCTCCACCAGCTCTTCCCGCTGCTGGTGCACACCGTGCTCTTCGGCCGCGGCTACGCCGAGCAGGCCAGGGCGGCGGCCGAGGCAGCCCTGCGCAGTTGACGACGCATGGACCACAAGGCGCATGAACCACAAGGCGCATTGGCCGCAAATAGACTGTGACGACCAGTCAGCTCCAGCTGCCGGAGGGCCCGTTGGGGTTCCCCTGCGGCACGGGGCGGCCCGTGAACGCGTCCAGTAGGAGTCGCTCGGCGAGCGGACGGTCCAGCTCGACGGTCACCTTCTTCGCGCGCAGGTCGGACGTGCACAGGCCTTCCTCCATACCGACGACATAGCCGGACAGGACCACGCTGCCCTCCGTTTCCAGCACGTCCACGGCGGGTCCGTCGTCGCAGGACCCGTGGTGGGCCAGCACGGTGACGGAGCGGCCGTCCGCGGCCACCTCGACCAGCCGGTTGAGCTCCCAGAGGGTTTCGGTGGGGGTGTCCCGGGCCGGCCCGATGGGCGGCTTGGGAAGCTTCGAGGGCCTCACGGCGACCCGCTTGAGCGGGGTGTCGTAGCCCTCGACGGTGAACAGCCAGGCCGGGACGGTGGCCGGGCCGCGGCTCGTGACCAGCGTCGTCTCGCCCAGCTTCGCCCCGGTCACGACGAGGCGCGGCGCGGGCGCGTCCGTGCGGTCCACCGTCTTGTACGCCTCTTGCGCCCCCATGAGCGGCAGCGTGAGCGAACCGCCGTCCCGCCAGGTCACCTTCCCTTCCTTCTGCTCGGAACCAGGGAGGTCGCCGCGCAGCTCGAAGTTCTGGCGTTGGTAGGCCTTCTTGTCGTTCTCGTTGTGGAAGGCGTCCTCGGGCGGCTGCACCGCGTCCGCCATCGGGAAGTAGCCCTTGAGCCAGGCGTCGGCGGCCGGTGAACCGTCCCAGGCGTCGGCGACCTCGTGGGCGCGGGTCCTGGTCTCCGGGGCCGGGTCCGTGTCGTCGGACCCTGCCGTGACGGTGCCGCATCCGGCGCCGAGCAGGCCGAGGGCGGTGAGCAGCGAGGCGGTGCGTGAAGCGGTCGTACGCATGGATCCCCCTGAACGGACAGCGGCAGGCACGGGAGGGGCGGTGCCGCGGCCGCCCGGCACTGTGACGCACGGAGGGCGGGTCGCGTTCGGTCACACCGGGGGACCGGTGGTCAGATCACGGCTTCGGCGCGCAGGGCCTCGATCTCCTCGCCGGTACGGCCGAGTTCGGTGAGGATCGCCTCCGTGTGCTCGCCCACCGCAGGGACCGGGTCCATGCGCGCGGGCAGTCCCGCGAGGTCGGCCGGCGGGAGCAGGGCCTGCACCGTCGCACCGCCGGGTACGGTCACGTCGTGCCAGCGCTCGCGGGCGGCGAGGACCGGGTGATCCAGGAACGCGGTGACGTCGTTGACCCCGGCGCAGGCGATGCCGATGGACTCCAGCTCCTTGAGGATCTCCTCGGCGTCGGAGCGGGCGCAGCGCTCGGCGACGACGGCGTTGACCTCATCCCGGTGCGCCACCCGCGCGGAACTCGTGGCGAAGCGCGGGTCGTCGGTCAGCTCGGGCCGGCCAAGGAAGCGGTCACACAGGACGGCCCACTCGCGCTCGTTCTGGATGGAGAACAGCACCTCCCTGCCGTCGGCGGCCGGGTAGGCACCGTAGGGAGCGAGGGTCGGGTGCTGGGTGCCCAGCCGCGGGGGCTGGGTGCCGCTGTAGCGGGTGTAGTTGGCGGGCTGGCCCATCCACTCGGCCAGCGCTTCGAACAGGGACACCTCAACGGGGTGGGCCGTGCCCGTGGTGGCCCGCGTGAAGAGGGCGGTGAGGATGCCGCTGTACGCGTACATCCCGGCCGCGATGTCGGCGACGGAGATCCCGACACGCGCGGTCTCGTCGGGGGTCCCCGTCAGTGACACCAGCCCGGTCTGGCACTGCACCAGCAGGTCGTACGACTTGCGGTCGGCCCACGGCCCGGACGTGCCGTATCCGGAGATCGTGCACGGGATCAGCCGCGGCCGGCGCGCGCCGAGCGCCTCGACACCCAGGCCGAGGCGGTCGGCGGCGCCCGGCGCCAGGTTCTGCACGAACACGTCGGCGTCATCGAGGAGCCGGTGCAGGATCTCGAGGCCCCGCGGATCCTTGAGGTCCAGCGTCAGGGACTCCTTGGACCGGTTGAGCCACACGAAATAGCTGGAGTGACCGTGCACCGTCGTGTCGTACCGGCGCGCGAAATCCCCCTCCCCGGGCCGCTCGACCTTGATCACGCGTGCGCCGAGATCGGCGAGCTGTCGGGTGGCGTACGGGGCGGCCACGGCCTGCTCCAGGCTGACCACGGTGATGCCGGACAGGGGAAGGTGTGGCGCGCTCATGGGGCCATGTGTACGACCACATCGGAGATCGCGTCAATGCCGGGACCGGCGCGTGAATGCGGATGCATATATTGCGTATGCCGGTAACAGTCGTGTGGTTACATAGGTTCCATGAAGGCCATCACACTGCAGCACTACGGTCAGCCCGAGGATCTGAAGCTGGTGGAGCACCCCGACCCCAAGGTGGCTCCGGGCGAGGTCCTCATCCGCGTGAAGGCCGCCGGGGTCAACCCGGTGGACTGGAAGCTCGGGGCGGGGTACCTCGACCCGCTCATGGAGACCCACTTCCCCATGATTCCCGGCTGGGACGTCTCCGGAGTCGTCGAACGGGTCGGGCTGGACGTCGACGAGTTCGCGCCCGGTGACGAGGTGTACGGCTATGTCCGCAAGGACTCCGTGCAGCTCGGCACCTACGCCGAGCTGGTGTCCGCGAACGTGCGGCTGGTCGCGCGCAAGCCGGTCTCGCTCAGCTGGGAGCAGGCGGCGGGCGTGCCGCTGGCGGGACTGACCGCCTATCAGTCGATCAAGCGCGTGGGTGTGCGTGAGGGCGAGACGGTCCTGGTGCACGCGGCGGGCGGCGGGGTCGGCATGTTCGGCGTGCAGATCGCCGTCGCGCTCGGCGCCCGGGTCATCGGCACCGCGAGCGAGCGCAACCACGACTTCGTCCGGGAACTCGGCGCCGAGCCGGTGACCTACGGCGACGGCCTGGCCGACCGGCTTCGCGAGCTGGCCCCGGACGGCGTCGACGCGGCGCTCGACTTCGTCGGGGGCGACGCCGTGGACGTGTCTCAGCAGGTCCTCAAGCAGCGTGACCGGGTGGTGTCCATCGCCGACCCGGACGTCCTGGCGAAGGGCGGCCACGTCCTGTGGGTGCGCCCCGACCCGGCCGATCTGACGGCCCTCGGCGAACTGGCCGACGTGGGCCGCCTCGCCGTCCACGTCGCCCGGGTGCTCCCACTCGCCGAGGCCGCCGAGGCCTGGCGGATCAGCAGTGCGGGGCGCGTGCGCGGAAAGCTGGTGCTGTCGGTCGGGGAGCAGGGCTAGCGCGAAGCCGGGCCCTCAGGCGGGGATGCGGAGCGTCTCGACGGCCCGGACCAGCGGGGCCAGCTCGGGATTGGTCGCGGCCTCGTCGAGGGCTTGGCGCAGCGCTTTGTCGTTGGTGGGCCGTGCCTCGTTGAGGAGTGTCAGGCCTGCTTCGGTGACGTCGGTGTAGATGCCGCGGCGGTCGGTGGGGCAGAGGTAGCGGGAGAGCAGGCCGCGGTCCTCGAGCCGGGTGACGAGCCGGGTGGTGGCGCTCTGGCTGAGGACGACGGCGTCGGCGACCTGCTTCATCTGCAGATGGCCGCCTTCGCCGCTGTGCTGGCGGCTGAGCACGTCGAGCAGGGAGTACTCGCGCACGCTCAGGTCGTGCCCGCTCTGCAGGGCACGCTCGATGTGCGCCTCGATCCTCCCGTGCAGCAGGGAGAGCGCGCACCAGCCCTGGGCGAGCGCGGTGAGCGCGGGGTCCGTGGCGGTCATGGCGCCGGAGTCCTCCGTCCCGAGATGAATGACCTCCAGGATAGGCCATCCGTGAAATTTCCGGCGAGTGCGCGTATAGCGCGCATGCAAGCAGTGGGGCTGCCGCCGGCTGAAACTCCGTGGCTGCCGAGGCCGGCCCGTGGATATCGTCACCGCCCATGAGCAGCCCGACCTCAACGACCACCCTGTGGCGACCCACCGGCCCCAAGGAGCTGGACTTGGTGCGCGAGCTGAACTGGCGAGCCTGGCCACCGAGGCTGCCCGAGCAGCCGATCTTCTACCCGGTGCTCAACGAGGACTACGCCGTGAAGATCGCCCGGGACTGGAACGTCAAGCACGACGGCGCCGGCTTTGTGACCCGGTTCGAGGTCGAGTCGGAGTTCCTGAGCCGCTATCCGGTCCAGCAGGCGGGCGGCGAGACGATCCTCGAACTGTGGGTGCCGGCCGAGGAACTGGGCGAGTTCAACGCCCACATCGTCGGCGAGATCGAGGTGGTTCACGAATTCCGGTGACGGTGACAGTGACAGTGACGGCGACGGGGCACGGCCGCCAGGGGGTGCCTTCGCGGGCATGATCCAGAGGCTCGGCCAATCGACAAGGCCCCACTAATTACGCACCAGATGCCGCACGGCCAGTGCCAGACCCAGCCGGAATCTGCCCTGCGGAGTCCGCAGGGGCCAGCCCAGCAGGTGCTCGGCGTGGGCCAGTCGCTCCTGGAGGGTGGAGTGGTGGACGTTGATCTCTGACGCCGCCGCCCGCAGGCTCACCGTCGAGGCGACCGCGTGCAGCGTGGCGAGCAGCCAGGGCGTGGTCGCCGCAGCCGCCTCCAGGGCCTGTACGTCGGGCGGCGGTTCGGAGCCCGACGGTACGACGTCGGCGAGAAGGGCGATGCCGCCCAGCTCGTCGGCGTGGACGACGCCGGGGCCGGGGTCCTGCGCGGTGCCCTCGGCCGTGAACCGCAGCGCGACGCGGGCCTGCGACCAGGAGCGCGGCAGGTCGAGCACCGGGACCGCGGGCCCCACGCCCATGCGGACGACGGGCGGCTCGGCGTCCAAGTGTGCCGGGACGATGCGGGGTTGGCCGGCGAACGGGGCCAGGACGCGCGCCGCCGCGGCGGGGTCGAGCCCCAGCCGGCGGGCCGCGTGCAGGCGCGCCGCCTCCGGAGCCGTGGCATCGAGGACGGTCTCCACCAGCGCCGGGTCATCGGCCGGCGCCCGTCCCCGGGTCCGGTCGAGCACGAGCCGTACGGCCCCGGCGGCCCGCTCCAGGATCACCGCGTCCACGACGCTCGGCTCCGCGTCCTGGGCCCGCTCCAGCCACAGCGCCGGAACGCCGCCCGGCGTCAGCGCGGCGCTCGGCCACGCGGGATCCGGCGGCACAGCGCTGTCCCGCCGCGTCCCGTCGACCTCGACCCTGACCTGCACCCGCCGGTCCGCGTCCACAAGCCGGGCCGGCACCCCGGCCAGCACGGCGGCACCGCGCACCAACGCCTCCAGCCCGGCCCGCGACTCGGCGAGCCGATCGAAGTAGGCGATGACCCGCACGGCCGCCCCGGCATCCGGATCCAACGCGGTCAGACGTCCGGCCAGCTCTTTCATAGGCCCATGGTGCGGCACGGAGTCAAGGCCGAACTCACCCCGACGGAAAAACCCCGGGGCCGGCGGCCCGCCCAGGGGCGCGGGGAACCGCGCGACAAGCCACAGACAACCCGCACCCGCGCAACACCACAACCCGGCAGACGAGTAGGCGCAACCCTCGCCCCTGGCACCCACATCTCACCCGTTCAACAGCCTCTTCAGCCAAGCCAGCTGCGCCCCCCGACAGGCCTGCGAAACCGCCGCCTGCGGCGCGAAGCCGTCGAATCCGTGGAAGCCGCCCGGCCATACATGCAACTCGGCCACCCCACCGGCCTGCCAGATCCGCGAGGCATAGGCGACGACCTCGTCGCGGAACGTCTCCGCGGAACCGACGTCCAGAAACGCCGGCGGCAGCCCGGACAACTCCTCGGCACGGGCCGGCGCGGCGTACGCGGAGACGTCGGGACCGCCCCGCAGCTCACCGAGCAGAGCCGTCCAGCCGGTCTCGTTCGCCGTACGGTCCCAGACACCGCGCCCCGCCATCTGGTGGGTGGACGGGCTGTCGTTGCGGTCGTCCAGCATCGGGCACATGAGCATCTGCCCGATCAGCTCGGGCCCCCGGCGATCCCGGGTGAGCAGGGCGAGCGCCGCCGACAGCCCGCCACCCGCGCTGGCACCGGCGACGACGATCCGCTGCGGATCGCCCCCCAGCTCGGCGGCGTGCTTCGTCGTCCACTCCAGCCCGGCGTACACGTCCTCGATCTGCGCCGGATACGGGTGCTCGGGCGCGAGCCGGTACTCCACGGACACGACGACCGCGTCCAGTTCCTTCGCCCAGGCCAGGGGAACGTCGACGCCGACACGGTTGTTGCCGATGATCAGCCCGCCGCCGTGGACGTGATAGATCACGGGCCGCGGACCCGCGCCGGCCGCGGCAGCCGGCCGGCAGATCAGCAGGGAGACCTCGGGTGCGCCCTCGGGACCAGGCACCGCGCGGTCCTCGACCTCGAAGAAGCCGTCCATGGTGAGGTCGAGTCGGGCCAGCATCTCGATCCCCGGGCCCTGGCGGACGTCCGCTATCTCGTCCATCGTGAGGGCGGGCGAGATCATGTCCTTGATGAGCTCCAGGGCGGCGGCGAGCTCGGGGTCGAACGGTGGCGGGGGCGGGGCCTGGGTCATGGGGTCTCCTCACACGGCAGCACGCGGGTGCCGGACGGCTCTGCGGCTCTGCGGCCATGATCTGCTCACCGGTCCCCGCCCGGAGGGCCGCCGTTCGGCGGAACCTCCCCGCCGTCCGGCGGGTGGCACCTGCGTGAGCCTGGAGCTTGCCAGGACATGACCCGTTGTTCACCTGTCGTAGGTGGAAGGGATGCCGGCCGGCGACAACGCTGTCAAGGTCCCGCCTGCACCAGGAGTACAACCCGTGAACGTCTCCCTCTCCGTCTGGCTGCTGACGATCGTCGCCCTGTGCGCGCTCGTCGCCGTGGACTTCTTCATCGGTCGCAAACCCCACGACGTTTCCATCCGTGAAGCGGGGACGTGGACGATCGTCTGGGTCGTCCTGGCCTGTCTGTTCGGACTGGGCCTGTTCGTCCATGGCGGTGGCGGGCCCACCGGCGAGTTCTTCGCCGGGTACATCACGGAGAAGTCGCTCAGCGTCGACAACCTCTTCGTCTTCGTCCTGATCATGGGCAAGTTCGCGGTGCCGTCGCAGTACCAGCAGCGCGTGCTGATGGTCGGCGTGATCATGGCCCTGGTGCTGCGCGCCGGGTTCATCGCGGCCGGCGCGGCGATCATCTCCGCGTTCTCCTGGGTGTTCTACCTCTTCGGCGCCTTCCTGATCTGGACCGCCTGGAAGCTCATCCAGGACGCGCGCAAGGAGGAGCACGAGGAGGAGTACGAGGAGAGCAAGCTGCTGAAGGCAGTGGAGAAACGCTTCGGCGTGGCCGACCGGTACCACGGCACCAAGTTGTTCATCACCGAGAACGGCAAGCGGGTCATGACCCCGATGCTGGTCGTGATGCTGGCGATCGGCTCCACCGACGTCCTGTTCGCCCTCGACTCCATCCCCGCGATCTACGGGCTGACCCAGGACCCGTACATCGTCTTCACCGCCAACGCCTTCGCCCTGATGGGCCTCAGGCAGCTGTACTTCCTCATCGGCGGCCTGCTGAAGAAGCTGGTCCACCTCAGCTACGGCCTGTCGATCATCCTCGGCTTCATCGGCGTCAAGCTCGTCCTGCACGCGCTGCACGAGTCCGGCGTGCACGTCCCGGAGATCAGCATCCCCTTCTCGCTCGGCTTCATCGTGCTCGTCCTGGCCATCACGACGGTGACCAGCCTGCGGGCTTCGAAGAAGCGGGAGCGGGAGCAGGCCGAGCCGGAGCACATGGCCCGGTGACGGCTCTGCGACGGCTCAGATGGCGGGCGACCGCCACCGCGGTGAGCGTCGCGACCAATGCGCACACGCCACTCCACCCGAAGCGGCCGTAGGCCCGCGCACCCAGCCACGAGCCGGCCGTGCCACCCAGATAGGCGCAGGTCATGTACGCGGTGTTGAGGCGGCTGCGGACGTCCGCGCCGAGGCCGTAGATCCGCACCGTGTTGGCGACCATCCCGGACTGCATGCCGACGTCGAGCAGCAGCGTGCCGACGACCAGCGCGGTCAGCCCGGGCACGCCGCCCAGGCCGCCGAACGCCAGCACCACCGCCGAGGCACCGACCATGAGGAAGCACACGAGGTTGACCCGGTCCGGACCCCGACGGTCCACCAACCGCCCGGCGACCGGAGTGCACAGCATCGTCGCCGCGTTGACGAGCGCGAGCAGCCCGGCCGCCTTCGCGCTCATGCCGTACACCGGCCCCGTGAGCAGCAGCGCCACGCCCGTCCACACCGCGGAGAACCCGGCGAACACCGTCGCCTGGTACAGGCAGGAGCGGCGCAGCTCGGGTTCGGTGCGCAGCAGCCGCAGGGGTGCGGCGAGCAGCGCCGGGTACGGGGCCCGGGCCGACGCGGGCAGCGTCGGCAGCATGCGGGCCAGCAGGACGGCGACCGTGAAGGAGAGCGCGGCGGCGAGGACGTACGGCGCCCGCCAGCCCAGCCAGTCGCCGAGGGCGCCGCCGACGGCACGGGACAGCAGCATCCCGGCGAGGGAACCGCTCAGCAGGGTGCCGCTGACGACTCCGCGCCGTTCGGCGGGCACCAGGCCGGCCGCCAGTACACCGGCGAGCGGCGCGATCACCGTCACCGCCCCGACGAGCGCGCTCGCGAGGACCAGGGGCAGCAACGCCCGCGCCGAACTCGCGGCGAGCAGTGCGAGGCCGGTCAGCGTGAGCAGGGTGACGAGCAGCCGGCGGGGGCGCAGCCGGTCGCCGAGCGGCACGAGAAGGTAGATGCCGGCCGAGTAGCCGAACTGGGTCGCGGTCACCACCGTGGCGGCCGAATCGGGGGAGACGCCGAGGCCCGAGGCCACCAACGGGCCGATCGCCTGCGGGAAGTAGACATTGCCCACCGCGACCCCGCAGGCGAAGGCGAGCAGCGCGATCGCCGGGGTAGCCTGCCGGGAGTTGTGATCCGTCATACGCCGAAGTGCACGGCAGCGACGGACGGTTGCCAAAGGATGTAGCCGGAGGCTTAATGATCAGCTTCCTGCTCGACGTCGACGACCTCGCGGACACCCGGTTCGCGATCTCGCCGTTGCGCGAGGTCATGGGCAGCCTGCGGGCCCTGCGCGCCCCGGGCCTCTACCCCCTGCACACCCCATGGCGCCGGTCGGTCCTGGAACGCCTCGACCCCGCCGACGCCCGGCTGCTGCGGGCCCTGGTCGGCCGGAACCTGACCCTGCCCGACTTCCTGACCCCGCGCCCGACGACCTTCGCACCCACGCTGGACGACCAGCTCACCGTCGTGGGGACGACGCCACCGGAGCTCGTACGACGCGACCTGCTCGCGACCCATGCCCCGCACCCCCTCCCGGACGCCCTGCGACAGATCACCGCGCCCGGCGACGCGCCCGTGGCGGAGCTGTTGGATGAACTGTGCGAACTCCTGCACCGGTACTGGGAGTTGGTCGTACGCCCCGACTGGCCACGGATGCGGCTCGTGCTGGAGGCCGACATCACCCACCGCGCCCGGCAACTGGCCACCGGCGGAGCCCACCTCCTCTTCTCCGACCTGCACCGCAACGTCCGCTGGCGCGACGGCGTCCTGCGCGTCGACCAGATGATCGCCCGGCACGAGGTGGACGGCTCCGGGCGGGGACTGCGCCTGGTCCCTTCCCTGTTCTCCCACAAACCCGCACCGCCGGTCAGCGCCGCCGAAGCGCCGATGCTGGCGTATCCCAGCAGGGGTGCCGCGACCCTGTGGGAACCGCGGCCCGAGCCCGGGGCCTCCGCCCTGACCGCGCTGCTCGGCGCGCCCCGCACCACGGTCCTGCGGCTGCTCGCCGAACCGCTCCCCACGGTCGAACTCGCCCGCCGCCTCGGCGTGACGCCCAGCGCGGTCTCCCAACACCTGAAGGTGCTGCACGCGACGGGACTCGTCACCCGGGCCCGCGACGGACGGCGCGTGCTGTACCGGCGTACCGCACTCGGCGACCAACTCGCGGGCGCGACTTGACGGAGTGGCCTGACGGCGTGGTCTGACGGCCGCCTCGGCGGCGGGGCTTGACTTCGAGAGCGCTCGAAGATCTAGCGTCGGCAAGGTCGCTGAAAATCCGGGTGAGCGGAGACAGGTCATGCGCGTCGGCGTGCACATCAACCGGTTCGACCATCCCGGCGGAGGCCCCGCGCTCGGAGCCGAACTCGGCGCAGCGGGCGCCGCGGCCGAGGCGGCGGGTCTGAGCTGGCTGTCGGTGATGGACCACTACTTCCAGATGGAGATCAACGACCGCGCCGAGGACCCCATGCTGGAGGCCTACACGACCCTCGGCTACCTCGCTGCCCACACTTCCACCGTCCGCCTCGGTGCGCTGGTGACCGGCGTGACCTACCGTCCGCCCGGCCTGCTGGCCAAGATCGCCACCTCGCTCGACGTGCTGTCCGGCGGCCGGGCCACCCTCGGGATCGGCGCCGCCTGGTACGGCCGCGAGCACGAGGGGCTCGGTGTGCCGTTCCCGCCGGTCGCCGAGCGCTTCGAGCGGCTGGAGGAGACCTTGCGGATCTGCCTGCAGATGTGGGACCCGCAGGCCAACGGCCCGTTCGAGGGCAAGCACTACCGCCTCGCCGAGACCCTCTGCGTCCCGGCGCCCGTCAGCGCCCCGCGCCCCGAGATCATGATCGGCGGGGGCGGCGAGAAGAAGACGCTCCGGCTGGTCGCCCGCTACGGCGACGCGTGCAACCTGTTCGCCTCCTCGCCGGAGGAGGTCCGGCACAAGCTCAATGTGCTGCGCGGCCACTGCGACACCGAGGGGCGCGACTACGACGAGATCCGCAGGACCATCCTCTACGCCGGGGAGCCCGCGGTCAGCGGCGACCTCGACGCCTTCACCCGGGACATCGCGGCCTACACCGAGCTCGGCATCGACACGGTGATCCTCGGCCCGCGCACCGGGGAACCGGCGGCCTTCATCGAGCACTTCGCGGCCCCTGCCGTACAGCGGCTGGCCGGGCTCGACTGAACCGACGTCACCGGCCGGGGGAGTGCGCAGGAGTCCCCGTGGGCCGGCTGCGGGAGGCGACGCGCATGCCTCGGGCGTCCACCATGCGCACCTGCAACGAACCGCAGGCGCACCGCGTCCACACCGTGCTGCCCGCCGCCGTGGTGTGCCGGGACACCACCTGGTAGGGCTCGGCTCCGTCGGGCCATCCGCAGTGCGGGCAGACGGTGCCGGTCGTGCTGGTCATGGCGACTCCTCGTATCTCGTGGCTGGTTGACCGTCGCGACACAATCAAGGGTGCGGTGCGCTTTCATGCACGTCCAGGTTGACTTTCTGGACGTCACCTTGAAGCGTGGCCTTCATGATTGACTTGCGCCGACTGCACGTACTGAGGGCCGTGGCGCACTACGGCACGGTCACCGCGGCCGCCCGCGCCCTGCACTTCACCCCGTCCGCCGCCTCCCAGCAGATCCGTCAGCTGGCCGGTGACCTTGGGGTCGACCTCCTCGAACCCCAGGGCCGCGGAGTGCGCCTCACCGCGGCGGCCGAAAGTCTTCTCGCGCACGCGGATGCGATCGCGGAGCGCTGGGAGGCGGCCGAGCTGGACCTGCGCGCCGAGTACAGCGCCCCCGCCGGGCAACTGCGCGTCAGCGGCTTCACGACGGCCGTGTCGGTTCTGCTGGCGCCGATGGCCGTGCGGATGCGGGAGCGGCATCCGCAGCTGACCGTACGGATCCGCGAGACGGCGGTGCCGGAGAGCTTCGACCTGCTCTTCGAAGGGGAGGTCGACCTGGCGGTGGTGGACGTGACCCCGCACAACCCGCCGCTGAGCGACGCGCGCTTCGACCAGCAGCCGCTGCTGGACGACCCGTACGACCTCGTCGTCCCCGACGACCATCCGCTGGCCGGACTCGAACGCGTCGACCTCGCCGAGGTGGCGCACGAGGACTGGATCGCGCCGGTGCCGCAGAGCCCCTGCCGCCCGCATGTGATGTCGGCGTGCGGGGCGGCCGGGTTCACCCCGGACGTGATCCATCACGCGCTGGACTGGAATGTCACCGCCCTCCTGGTCGCCAGCCGGCTCGGCGTCGCGCTGATCCCACGGCTGTTCCAGTTGACCCCGCAAGTCCCGATCACCCGGGTCCGCTGCGTCGGCGACCCGCACCGCAAGGTGCTGACCTGTGTTCGCCGGGGTCGCCGGGAGCGGCCGGCGGTGGCGGCGGCGCTGGAGGAACTGCGGGGGCTGGCCTCCACGGCGGTGGCCTGACGCAGGAGGAAGGGCTGAGGAGGGGCCGGGCATGCGAGAAGGGGCCGGAGCGCTCGGCTCCGGCCCCTCCACGAGGACCTCGGGTCCGGGTCAGGCCGCGACGACCTCGCCCGCGTGCCCGTGGACGCGCGCGATGACCTCGGTCAGTTGCGCGGCGACCTCGGCGTCGTCGACCGGGTGGGTCTCCGCGAAGCGGGTCACGGAGCCGGGGATGGACAGCTTGACGTCCTCCAGCACCTTGCCGCCCGCGATGCCCACGGCCTTGCGGGTCTCGTCCTGCGCCCACACGCCGCCGTACTGGCCGAACGCGGTGCCGACCACGGCGACCGGCTTGCCGCCGAAGGCCCCGGAGCCGTACGGGCGGGACAGCCAGTCGATGGCGTTCTTCAGGACGGCCGGGATGGTGCCGTTGTACTCGGGGGAGAAGAGCAGGAACGCGTCCGCGGCCTGCGCGGCCTCACGCAGCTTGGCCGCGGTGGCGGGGACGGTGCCCTCGACGTCGATGTCCTCGTTGTAGAAGGGGATGTCGGCCAGGCCCTCGAAGAGCACGACCTCAGCGCCCTCGGGGGCGAGCTTGACGGCCGCCTCGGCGAGCTGACGGTTGTGCGAACCGGCGCGAAGGCTGCCGACGAGCGCGAGGATGCGAACAGACATGCGAACTCCAAGGATGCTGAAACACTGCCGTTACGATCCGGACCGGGGTCCGTTTAATTTCTAGCACCTTAACCGGACCGCGGTCCAGTTTCATTCCCGATGCTTTACGCTGGCGTCATGTCCGCCGTACTGCCGCCGTTCCCGCAGTCTCAGGAGCCCGAGGGCAAGCCCCAGCTGCTGGAGGTCGGCTCTGCCCCCGACGAGCCCTGCCTGCGCGCCGACGCGGCCCGCAACCGCGCCCGGCTGCTGGAGGCCGCGACCGAGCTGATCGCGGAGCACGGGGCAGCCGGCGTCACCATGGAGGCGGTGGCCGCGGCGGCCGGCGTGGGCAAGGGGACCGTCTTCCGCCGCTTCGGCGACCGCACCGGCCTGCTGACGGCCCTGCTCGACCACTCCGCACGGAAGCTGCAGGCCGACTTCATCGGCGGACCGCCGCCGCTGGGTCCGGGTGCCCCGCCGGTGGAGCGGCTGCGGGCGTTCGGTGTCGCGGTGCTGTACCGCGCGGCCGAGCAGCTGGACCTGCAACTGGCCGCGCAGCCGGAGCCGACCCGCCGCTTCGCCCACCCCTCGTACCGCGCGCTGCACACCCATGTCGCCATGCTGCTGCGGCAGATCACGCCGGAAGCCGACTGCGATCTCCTCGCCCAGACGCTCATGGCGTATCTCGACCCCGGCCTGATCCACCACCTGACCAAGCAGTGCGGCATGCCCATGGAGCGGCTGGAGAACGGCTGGTCCGACCTGGTCACCCGCATGACGCGCACCGAGGCATGACCGGGCGGGGACCCTGACCCGACCGCTACGCACAGGTTCTGCAAAGATGCGGTACGTCATGGTGCAGATACCGAAAACGCCCGCGCCCGCACTGCCCGCACAGCGCTCGGTACCCACGAGCGCCGACGTGGCCCGCCTGGCCGGCGTCTCGCGCGCGACCGTCTCCTACGTCCTCAACAACACCAGTGCCGTCCGGATCAGCGAACCCACCCGCCGCCGCGTCCACGAGGCCGCGAAGGAACTCGGGTACGTCCCGCACGCGGCCGCCCGCAGCCTGCGTGCCGGGCACAGCCGCATGGTCCTGATGCCCGCCCCGAGCTTCCCCGTCGGCTCCCTGTACGGCCGGTTCCTCAGCGACCTCCAGCTGGCGCTCGGCCGCCTCGACTACACCGTCGTGCAGCACGGCAGCGTCGGCCTGCACGGCGACGAGGCCGCCCGCGCCTGGGCCGAGCTGCGCCCCGCCGCCGTCCTGTTCTCGGGTTCCGGCCTCGGCCCGAAGGGCGTGACGGTGCTCAAGCGCTCCGGCGCCCGGGCCGTGGTCTCACTCGGACCCGAGTCCGTCGAGGGTGCCCACGCCCTGCTGATGGACTACGAGGCCGTGGGGTACCGCGCGGGCCGCCACCTCCACGACCGAGGCAGGCGCCGGGTGGGCGTCGTCGTCCCCGAGGAGGACGGCCTGGAGTCCTTCTCCGCGCCGCGTCTCGAAGGGGTGCGCCGTGCCCTGCACGGCACGGACGCCACCGTGACCGAGCTGCCCCTCACCTACGACGAGCAGTCCGCCGCGCGGCTCGCCCGCGGCTGGCGCGACCGGGGCCTCGACGCCGTGTTCGCCTACAACGACGAGTACGCGATGCTGCTGATGCGCGCCCTGCAGGACGAGGGCGTCCGCATCCCCGCCGACACGGCCGTCATCGGCGCCGACGACCTGATGCTCGGACGGCTGCTGCGGCCTAGGCTGAGCACGGTCCACATCGAACTGCCGTCCGGCCGCGACCTCGCGGAGCTGGTCGACCACGCGGTGCGCAACCCCGGCGCCGCACCCCAGACGCACAAGGTGCTGGGAGCGACGGTGGTGCACCGCGAGTCCAGCTGAGGCAGCCGGCGTCCGGCCGACGTACCGTCGAAGCCAGGGAGGCGTGGAATGCGCACGACGGTCGGCATCATCGGCGGCGGCCCCGCCGGGCTCCTCCTCGCCCGCCTGCTGCACTGCGCGGGCATCGACTGCGTGGTCCTGGAGAGCAGGACTCGCAGCTACGTCGAGCAGCGCCAGCGGGCCGGAATGCTGGAACAGGGCACGGTCGACGCGCTGCACGAGGCCGGTGCCGCCGAGCGGCTGGAGGCGGAGGGCCTGGTGCACCAGGGCATCGAGCTGCGCTTCGACCGGGAACGCCACCACCTCGACTTCCCGGCTCTCACCGGCGGCCACACGGTCACGATCTACGCCCAGACCGAGATCGTGAAGGACCTCGTCGCGCTCCAACTCGCCGACGGCCCACCGCTGTTGTTCGAGGCCGCGGCGCTCGCCGTAGAGCAGCCGGAGAGCGCCACGCCCGTCGTGCGGTTCCGGCACGAGGGCCGCGAACAGACGCTGACCTGCGACTGGGTCGCCGGCTGCGACGGTTTCCACGGCATCTCCCGCGCCACCTTCCCGGCCGGGATCAGCAGCTCGTACGCGCACGACTATCCGTACTCCTGGCTCGGCATCATGGCCGAAGTGCCGCCGTCCGGCGACGAATTGATCTACGCGCGGGGTGAACGCGGCTTCGCGCTGCACAGCATGCGTTCCTCGTCCGTCTCCCGGCTCTACCTCCAGGTCCCGGTCGGCACCGACCCCGACGACTGGCCCGACGACCGTGTCTGGGACGAACTCGCTGCCCGCTTCGCGATCGACGCCGACTGGACCCTGAACCGCGGGCCCATCACCGCCAAGTCCGTGACGTCGATGCGCAGTTACGTCCACGAACCGATGCGCCACGGACGACTCCTGCTCGCCGGCGACGCCGCCCACATCGTCCCGCCGACGGGCGCCAAGGGACTCAACCTCGCCGTGTCGGACGTACGGGTCCTGGCCCGCGCCCTCATCGATCTGCACCGCACAGGGGACACACAACTCCTGGACAGCTACTCCGAGTTGTGCCTCCGGCGGGTGTGGCAGGCGAGCCGTTTCTCCGACGACATGACTAGGATGTTGCACGCTCAACCAGATGGGGATGCGTTCGACCACCGGATGCAGCTCGCACGTCTGCGCCGGATCACCGCATCCCGTCACGCCGCCGCCGAACTGGCGGCCAACTACTCGGGACTTCCGCTCCTCATGTGAGTCCCGCCGGTGATCGAACGGAGAGTCGCCCATGCCGTTGCTCGACCCCAAGGCCTGGCAGTCCCGCCCCCTGTCGGGAGACGAGTACACCGTCACCGAGCCCGCCACCGGCGACACGCTCGGCACCGTCACCCTGGCCACCGCCGAGGACGTCGCCACGGCCGCCGAGGCCGCCCGCGCCGCCCAGGCCCAGTGGGCCCGCGTCCCGCACTTCGTGCGCGCCGGGGTGCTGCGCAAGGCCGGTGACCTGTTCGCCGCGCACGCCGACGAGCTGCGCGAATGGCTGGTCCGCGAGTCCGGTTCGATACCCGGCAAGGCCGACTTCGAACTGCACGTGGCCGCCCAGGAGTGCTACGAGGCCGCCGCACTCGCCTCCCGCCCGGCCGGGCAGGTCCTGCCCAGCGAGGCACCCCGCCTGTCGTACACGCGCCGGGTTCCCGCCGGTGTCGTCGGCGTGATCGCGCCGTTCAACGCCCCGCTGATCCTGTCCATCCGCTCCGTCGCCCCCGCCCTCGCCCTCGGCAACGCGGTCCTGCTGAAGCCGGACCCGCGCACGGCGGTCTGCGGCGGGCTCTCGCTGGCCGCGGTCTTCGCGGAGGCCGGTCTGCCCGAGGGGCTGCTGCACATCCTGCCGGGCGCCGCGGAGACGGGCCAGGCGCTGGTCACCGACCCGCGGGTGCCCGTCATCTCCTTCACCGGGTCCACCGCCGCGGGCCGGGCCGTCGGCGAGGCCGCCGGGCGCCACCTCAAGCGCGTCCATCTGGAGCTGGGCGGCAACTCCGCCCTGATCGTGCTGGAGGACGCCGACCTCGACGCGGTGATCTCCACCGCCGCCTGGGGCTCCTTCTTCCACCAGGGGCAGATCTGCATGACGACCGGCCGCCACCTGGTCCACCAGTCGTTGTACGAGGAGTACGTCGAGCGACTCGCCGCCAAGGCCGACGGCCTCGCCGTGGGCGACCCGCACCGCGCCGAGGTCCACCTCGGGCCGCTCATCGACTCGGGTCAGCTGGGGAAGGTGCACGGTCTGGTCGAGGCCAGTACGTCCCGCGGGGCCAAGCTCGCCGCGGGCGGCAGCCACGAGCAGCTGTTCTACCGGCCGACGGTGCTCGCGGGCGTCGACGACGCGACCCCCGTGTACACCGAGGAGGTCTTCGGACCCGTCGCGCCGGTGCGCCCCTTCACCACCGCCGACGAGGCCGCCGCTCTCGCCGCGGCGAGCTCCTACGGCCTCTCCCTGGGCATCGTCACCAGGGACACCGCCCGGGGCCTCGACCTGGCCGAGCGCATCCCGACCGGCATCGTGCACATCAACGACCAGACCGTTAACGACGAGGCCGTCGCCCCGTTCGGCGGTATAGCCGCCTCCGGCACCGGCGCCCGGTTCGGCGGCGAGGCCAACCTGGACGCGTTCACCGACGTGCGCTGGACGACGGTACGTGGTGACGTGGCGGCGTACCCCTTCTAGAGCAGGGCGTCACTGGCCGTTCTGGTCGGCCTGCTCCTGCTGGGCGGCGACGGCCTTGTGGACCTCGTCCATGTCGAGCTTGCGGGCCTGCCCGATGACGTCCGCGAGGGCGTCCTCGGGCAGGGCACCCGGCTGCGCGAACACGGCGACACGGTCACGGACGATCATCAGCGTCGGGATCGACTGGATACCGAAGGCGGCGGCAAGCTCCGGCTGCGCCTCGGTGTCGACCTTGCCGAACACAAGGTCCGGGTTCTCCTCGGCGGCCTTCTCGTAAACGGGGGCGAACTGACGGCACGGCCCGCACCAGGACGCCCAGAAGTCGATCAGAACGAACTCGTTGTCCGTGACCGTCTCATCGAAGTTCTCCTTGGTGAGCTCCACGGTGCTGCTCATGGCGTTTTCCCTCTTCCTGGTGTCGGGGCGGTGCCGTCGGCGTCAACAGGACCGTACGGCCGCGTATTCCGCGCGCGTACCCGTGTGGCCACTCCGCACACCACCCGTAAGACTGACCACATGACGGAAACGGATTCCAACGTGTACGACGTCGTGGTGGTCGGAGCCGGGCCGGTGGGGGAGAACGTGGCCGACCGCACCCGTGCGGCCGGTCTGAGCACCGCGGTGGTGGAGAGCGAGCTGGTCGGCGGGGAGTGCTCGTACTGGGCGTGCATGCCCAGCAAGACGCTGCTGCGGCCGGTCATCGCCCAGGCGGACGCCCGCCGCCTGCCCGGGCTCAGCCACTCGGTACAGGGCCCCCTGGACGCGGCTGCCGTCCTGGCCCGGCGCAACGAGTTCACCGGCAACTGGAACGACGACGGCCAGGTCGAATGGCTCAACGGCATCGGCGCCGACTTCCACCGCGGCCACGGCCGCCTCACCGGACCCCGCACGGTGGAGGTGACCGGGCCCGACGGCGCACGCCAGGTGCTGACCGCCCGGCACGCCGTCGCCCTGTGCACCGGCACCCGCGCCATGCTCCCGAACCTGCCCGGACTCGCCGAGGTCAAGCCGTGGACCAGCCGTGAGGCCACCAGCGCCCAGTCCGTGCCCGGTCGGCTGGTCGTGGTCGGCGGCGGAGTGGTCGCCACCGAGATGGCCACCGCCTACCAGGCCCTCGGCTCCCGTGTCACGCTCCTGGTCCGCGGCAAGGGCCTGCTCAACCGCATGGAGCCCTTCGCAGGCGAGATGGTCGCCGAGGGGCTCTCCGAGGCCGGCGTCGACGTCCGCACCGGCACGTCGGTCGAGTCGGTGACCCGTGAGAACGGCACGGTCGTGGTCGTCACCGACCGCGGCGGCCGTATCGAGGCCGACGAGATCCTCTTCGCGACCGGACGCGCCCCGCGCACCGACGACCTCGGCCTGGACACCGTCGGCCTGACGCCGGGTTCCTGGCTGGAGGTCGACGACAGTCTGCGCGTCACCGGCAGCGAGTGGCTGTACGCGGTGGGCGACATCAATCACCGTGCCCTTCTCACCCACCAGGGCAAGTACCAGGCCCGCATCGCAGGCGCGGCCATCGCCGCCCGCGCCTCCGGAGTTCCCCTCCTGGAATCGGACCCGTGGGGCGCCCACGCCGCCACCGCCGACCACGCCGCCGTCCCCCAGGTCGTCTTCACCGACCCCGAGGCCGGGGCCGTGGGCCTCTCCCTGGCCGAAGCGGAACAGGCCGGTCACCGGGTCCGCGCCGTCGACTACGACCTCGCCTCGGTCGCGGGGGCGTCGGTGTACGCCGAGGGCTACAAGGGCCGCGCCCGCATGGTCGTCGACCTGGAGCGCGAGATCCTGCTCGGCGTCACGTTCGTCGGCCCGGGCGTCGGTGAGCTCATCCACTCGGCGACGATCGCGGTCGTTGGGCAGGTGCCGATCAGCAGGCTGTGGCACGCGGTTCCGTCGTATCCGACGATCAGCGAGGTGTGGCTGCGGCTGCTGGAGTCGTACCGGGACAACTGACTTACTCAGTGGGGCAGTTCGAAGCCGAGGGCCCGCGCCGCCTCAACCGGGGCGGGCTCGGCCCAGCGCTCGGCCATCGCCTGGTTCGAGGAGAGTGAGCGCAACTCGGCCCGGTCCAGGTAGAGCACGCCGTCGAGGTGGTCCGTCTCGTGCTGCACGATACGGGCGGGCCACCCCGTGAACACCTCGTCGACCGCGTGCCCGTGCTCGTCCTCGCCGGTCAGCCGCACCTCGGCCGGACGGGCCACCACCGCCTGATAGCCCGGCACGCTCAGACAGCCCTCGAAGAACGCGGCACGGTCGCCGCCGACGGGTTCGTACGACGGGTTCACCAGCACCCGGAACGGCTGCGGCACCCGCCCGCGCACCAGTCGCACGTCCTCCGGCACCGGCGCCGGGTCCTCGATCACCGCGATCCGCAGCCCCACGCCGACCTGCGGTGCCGCGAGGCCGACGCCCGGCGCCGCGTGCATGGTGACCCGGAGCGCCTCGACGAAGCGGGACAGCAGCGCCGGGTCCAGCTGGCCGTCGAAGCGCTCGGTGGGACGTCGCAGCACCGGGTCGCCGGCCGCCACGATGGGCAACGGTCCCTCGACGGCCAGGAGTTGCTCGACCCGCTCGGCCAAGGGGGCGCGCTCGTTCGGAAGTGCCATCGCGCCAGCATGCCACGGCACCCACGCCACTCGCCGACTCCCTTGTGACGTACGCCACTTAATATGCCTGGAACTCGACGGCCACTTCATCCGACTACTGGACCGCAACAGCACCGAAGGAAACGTCCCCACTCCCCGTCGCACCCCCGGAGAAGCCGCCGATGTCCACCGCTCCCGCGACCACCACCACGGAGGAGGCGACGCAGCCCGACGCCCCGGCGTCGCCCCGCAGATGGGCACCGCTGCGCCCGCTGATCCTGCGTCTGCACTTCTACGCCGGAGTGCTCGTCGCGCCGTTCCTGCTCGTCGCCGCGGCCACCGGCTTCCTGTACGCCGGAGCGTTCCAGGCCGAGAAGATCGTGTACGCCCACGAGATGTACGTCCCTGTCGGCGACGCGAAACTGCCGATATCCGAGCAGGTCGCCGCCGCGCGCAAGGCCCACCCCGAGGGCACGGTCTCTGCGATACGTCCCTCGCCGGCCGACGACGAGTCGACCAGGATCATGCTGTCCGGCGTCAAGGGCGTCGACGCCGAGCACACGATGGCCGTGTTCGTCGACCCCTACACCGCCGAGGTGCGCGGCGCCCTCGAACAGTACGGCTCGACCGGCGCGCTGCCCCTGCGCACCTGGATCGACGAGTTCCACCGCGACCTGCACCTCGGTGAGACCGGCCGCTACTACAGCGAGCTCGCCGCCAGCTGGCTGTGGGTCATCGCGGCCGGCGGCCTGGTGCTGTGGTTCTCCCGCCGCCGCGCCCTGCGCAAGGTCCGGGGCACCAGCGGGCGCCGCCGCACGCTCGGTCTGCACGGCACCGTAGGCGTCTGGGCCGCGATCGGGTTCATCTTCCTCTCGGCGACCGGCCTCACCTGGTCGGCCTACGCCGGCGCCAACATCGACGAACTGCGCACCTCCCTCGGCCAGGCCACGCCGTCCATCTCGGCGACGGCCGGCGGCGAACACGGGGGCCACGGCAGCGCCGCCGCCACGGGTGGCAGCGGCGAGCACGGCGTCGGCCTCGACAAGGTCCTGGCGTCCGCCCGCGCCGAGGGCCTCGGCGATCCGGTGGAGATCGTGCCGCCCGCCGACGACTCGTCCGCGTACGTGGTACGGCAGGTGCAGCGCAGCTGGCCCACGAAGGGGGACTCGGTCGCCATCGACCCGGCCGGCGGCGAGGTCGTCGACGTGCTGAGGTTCTCCGAATACCCGGTGCTCGCCAAGCTGACCCGCTGGGGCATCGACCTGCACACCGGGGTCCTCTTCGGCCTGGTCAACCAGATCGCCCTCATGGCGCTCACGCTCTCGCTGATCCTGCTGATCGTGTGGGGCTACCGCATGTGGTGGCAGCGCGGCCGCGGCTCCGCCTTCGGCCGGCCGATCCCGCGCGGCGCCTGGCAGCAGGTGCCCCCGCAGATCCTGGTCCCGCTGGTCGCGGTCGTCGCCGTGGTCGGCTACTTCGTGCCGCTGCTCGGCATCTCGCTGGCCGCCTTCGTCGTCGTGGACGTCGTTCTTGGCGAGGTGGCCCATCGGCGGGGGAAGCGCAAGCCCGCGGAGGTGAACTAGGCCCCGTCGTTCAGATCTGCTCGGCTGTGAGGTGTCGGCGGCGCGGCTGCGACGCCTCGGGTGGTCGGGCGGATCAGCCCGCCGCGCCGTCCAGCAGGTGGCTGTGGCGCAGTCGCAGTGCCCGTTCCGTGCCGGCTACCAAGGTGGCGACGCCGATCACGATGTTTCCCCACTTCGGCCCGTCGATGGGCGAGGTGGAGGTCCCGGTGTGCTGGGCGATGCCCTCGGACTCGGTGAGCTGTGCGGCAAGTTGCGGAAGGAGGACGGCCCGGGCGGCGACGAGCACGCACAGCGAGAGGAGACCGATGGTGCGGCTCAGCGCGGAGTGCGCGCGTTCGAGGCGCGCCCGGCGCCCCTCGGCGGATTCGGGGTCCGGGATCAGCTGGAACTCGCTCCCTTCGTCGGTGACGTAGTGGCAGCGCTTGAGGCCGAATCCGCTCATCCTCACCTCCACGGAGCCGCCCGGGACGGGGAAGACGGCAGCCCGCCGGCCGCAGACGGAACAGCGCGCGGAAAGGCAACTCCCACCAGCGGAAACGCTTCAACTCTCGCCCGTCCCCGGGCATGACCCGCCGTAGGGCACGACTGTGCCGCCACCACCTTGATCATGTGTCCGCCTCCCGTCACTTGTTCGGCTCCGCCGCGCAGGCGAGGTCCTCGGCCGGGCGCTTTCCGTCGGTCAGGAACGCCGTCACCGTGTTCTTCGCGCACGTGTTGCGGCCGAACGGGTAGACACCGTGCCCGCCCTGGTCGGCGGTCACCAGCGTGGCCCGGTCGCCGAATGCCCGGCGCAGCTTCATGGCGCCGACCAGAGGTGTCCCCGGGTCGCGTTCGTTCTGCACCATCAGTACGTTCGACGGGCCGCGGTCACCGATCTGCACCGGCGGCTCGACCCGGTTGTCCGGCCAGTACGCGCAGGGCTTGATGCTTCCGGTGGCCCCGCCCAGCATGGGGTACTTCAGCCGGTCGAACGCGGCATTGCGCTGGTAGTCCCGGACCTTGCCTGGCCAACGCGAGTCACCGCAGGTCACGTAGAAGTGGCTGGCCAGGAGGTTCTCCGAGATCGGCGGCGGAGTCGGCAGCGGCCTGCCCTTGTCCAGCGCCTGCCATTCCTCGGCAAGCCGGGGCATGAGGCCCTCGACGTAAAGGCGCTCGAACGTCACTCCGCGGAACAGCGTTCCGTCGATGCCGCCGACCGGTTCGGCGTCCAGCCGCTGCGCGAGTTCGAAGAATTTCGCGGTCACCTGCTTCGGTGTGGCGCCCAGACCGTACTCGGGGTGCGCTGCCGCGTACGCCGCGAAGTCCGGGAACCGGTCCTCCATCCCGCGACCGAGCAAGCGGAAGTTCGCCAGGTCGTAGCCACCGGGGCCCATGTTGCTGTCGAGCACGATCCGGTCACCGCGCTCGGGGAACATCGTCGTGTACACCGCACCGAGGTAACTGCCGTAGGAGGAACCGAAGTAGGAGGCCTTCGGCTCGCCCAGCGCCGCCCGGATCCGGTCCATGTCGCGCGCGGTGTTCGCGGTGGTGGTGTGCGGCAGCATCCACGCCGTTCGCGACCTGGCGCACTGTTCGGCGACGGCCCGCGCGTGCGGCGCCTCCTCGGCGACGTCGGCCGCGGTGTGCGCGTACGGGGGGAAGTTGCCGCGTGTCTGCTGCTGCGGTGTCAGGTCGCAGGTGACCGGCGTGCTGCGGCCCACGCCACGAGGGTCGAAGCCGATCACGTCGTAGGAGTCGAGGACGTCCTTCGGCAGCCCGGCGCCGGCGAGGAGGGCCGGGTAGTCGAGCCCGGAGCCACCGGGGCCGCCCGGGTTGGTCAGCAGTACACCGCGGCGTTTCGCGGGGTTGCTGCTCGCCAGGCGGGAGACGGCGATCTCGATCTGCCGGCCGTCGGGATGGCGGTAGTCCAGCGGGACGTCGAGCGTCGCGCATTCAAGACGGGACGCGTCGGCGTTCCGAGCGTCGGCCTCCTGCGGACAGGGGCCCCATTGGGGGGAGTCCGGCGTTGCCGCCACCGTGTCCGGGGTCACTGCCGCCGACGCTCCCGAAATCGCGGCCGCCGCGACTGCGGTGGCGGCGAGGGCGAGGGACAGGGTTTTGCGCATCGGGTGTCCTCCTGAGGGGGCGCACGAGGTTGCGCGCCGCAACGGTGGGGGTGACGGATACGAGTCTGTTGATCCGGCGTCGCCGGCACATCGGCCCGGCGGCTCGAGTCACCTTCGACCAAAGTCGAGGCGGTCCTACGACTCCGGGTGAGGGCGGGACTGTCCTCAGGTCTGCTGAACCGGCCGCACGGTTTCGCAACAATGACCGGATGAACACGGACGTCGCGCCACGGATCCAGGGGTGGCAGCAGACATGGCGGCTGGTGGCGGCCGCGGCACTGGGCATTCCGTTCTGGGTCGCCACCGGTGCGGCGCTGCCACGGGGGTGCGCGAGCGACACGTGTTCCTGGTTCGTCACCGGCGATCCGCAGGTGGCTCTCGGCTGCCTGACGGCGCTCCTGTGGCGGCGACGGTTCCCGCTCGCCGTCGCCATGGCGGTGGCCATCGCTTCGAGCGGGTCGACGCTCGCCACTGGTGCCGCGCTTCTGGCTCTGTGCTCGATCTCCACTCGTCGCCGTCCGGTGGAGATCGGAGTTGTCGCGCTCGCCTACGTGGCCGCGTCGCACTTCACCCTCGTGCTGTACCCGATCGAGAACCCGCCCGGCTCGACCTGGCTCCAACTCGCACTCACGACCCTGAGCGCGGGCATCGCGGTGGCCATGGGTGTGGCCATCGGCGCACGGCGTGTCGAGGTACGGTCCTTGCGAGAGCGGGCGGAGAGCGCGGAACGCGAACAGACGGCACGGGAGGCGCAGGCACGGGCCGTGGAACGCAACCGTATCGCCAGGGAGATGCACGACGTGCTGGCGCACCGGATCTCCCTGGTCGCCATGCAGGCAGGGGTGCTGGACCACCGGCGCAACCTCACCACTGAGGAGAACAGCACGCTGATCCGTGGCATCGCCGACGGCTCCCACCAGGCGCTGGAAGAACTGCGAGACGTCCTCGGTGTGCTCCGCGCCGACCCGGGCCGCCCGGAGCCCCCACAGCCCTCCCTCGACCGAATCCCCGAGCTGGTGGCCGACGCCCGCACTTCAGGACTGGACGTCACGTTCACCACCACGGTGACGGGAAATCCGTCCGGCGTCGTGGGACGAACCTGCTACCGGGTCATCCAGGAAGGACTGACCAACGCCGCCAAACATGCCCCGGGCGCCCACGTGGACGTCACCGTCGAAGGAACAGCCGGTGACGAAGTGCACGTGAGCATCCACAACTCCCCGGCCACCACGACGACCACTCGATCGCCGGCGTCAGGATTCGGCATGCTCGGCCTCGCCGAACGCGTCACCCTCGCCGGCGGAAGACTCAGTCACCAACCCACACACGACGGCGGATACGTCCTCGCCGCGCACCTACCCTGGTCGGGCCACGACCACGAAGAGAGCAGCTGAGTGGAGAGCGAGCGGGAGCCGGTGCGTGTCGTCATCGTCGACGACGAACAACTGGTGCGGCTGGCGCTGCGACTCGTCATCGACGGCGAACCGGACCTGACCGTCGTCGCGGAGGCGGCCGACGGGGACGCCGCGATCACCGTGGTGGACGAGCAGCGGCCGGACGTCGTGCTGATGGACATCCGGATGCCCGGCCGCGACGGTCTCAGCACGACCCGGGAACTCCTCACCCGGCCGGCGCCGCCCCGGGTGCTCATGCTGACCACATTCGACTCGGACGATCTGGTGCTCGGCGCGCTACGAGCCGGAGCCCTCGGGTTCGTCCTGAAGGACACCCCGCCGGCCCGGATTCTCGACGCGGTGCGGACCGTGGCGGACGGGAACCCTGTGCTGTCCCCGGCGGCCACGGCACGGGTGATCGCCGCAGCCACCGGGCCGCGGTCCTCCGAGGCGCGCCGCTCGTCCCGCGAAGCCGCGCGGAAACAGTTGTCCGCGCTGACCGAACGAGAACTCGACACCGCCCGTGCCATCGCGGACGGGCTGAACAACCCGGAGATCGCCGAGCGGCTGCGCATCAGCATCGCGACCGTCAAGGCGCACACAGGCAACCTGTTCGCCAAGCTGGCGGTCGAGAACCGGGTGCAGATCGCACTCCTGGTCCGCGACGCCGAGCAATGACCGGCTGCACGCCACACGCCACACGCCGGCGCCGAGAGGACGCCGAGGAGCGCCCGGTGAGGTGGCGACCAGGCCGGACGTGGTCCTGGCGGACAGGACCTCGCCCGCTGATCCAAACGAAAGTGCCTGGGCAGGCGGAAGCCGGCCGCAAGAGCCGACGGACGAGGGGCCCGGTTCCGCGATGGAACCGGGCCCCTCGTGTCGACACGCCGGGAGCTGCTCGATACTGCTCAGAGCTGCTCGAAGTCACCCGCGAGCGCCGAGGCGACGCGCAGATGCGGCTCGGCCTCCTCGTCCCGGCCCTGCCGTTGCAGGGTGCGGCCCAGCATCAGCCGGGCGTAGTGCTCGACCGGGTCGCGCTCGATGACGATCCTCAACTCGCTCTCCGCGCGCCGCAGTTGGGCCGAGTGGTAGTAGGAGCGCGCCAGCAGCAGCCGGGGTCCGGTCTGCTCCGGCACCTCCTCGACCAGCTTGCCCAGGACGCGGGCCGCGGCGGCGTAGTCCTTGGCGTCGAAGAACATCCGCGCACGCTCCCAGCGCTCGGCCGATGTTCCGCGGTCGTAGTACGTCGTGTCCACTCGTGACCTCCTTCGAGGCCGTCAACGGAGCACAGTGGTTCAATATTCCACTACTTCGTGCCGGGGTTCGGGGCTACCGCTTCATGGCGGCGAGCTCGGCGTTGGCCCGCTCGGTGATGAGGGTCAGCACTCGTCCGGCAGCCGCCAGGTCCTCCGTGGGGATGTCGGCGTAGACCCGGGCGGAGATGGGAGCGGTCTCGGCGGAGGTCCGCTCGTACAACTCCCGTCCGGCGTCCGTGATCCGCACCCGGGACGGCTCCTGCGGGGCCAGCAGCCGTACGGCGATCAGCTCGTCGACCACGGAGTGGGCCTCCGCGGCGTCGATCTTCAGCGCGCCGACGACGCCGTCGACGAGGTGGTCGCGCTCGACCGGGCCGTCGGCGACGTTGACGAGCCGGAGGGTGACGGACTGCTGGAAGGTCGCGCCGTGGCGGGCCAGCACGCGCTCGAGAAGCGCGCGGCTCGCGTAGTGGGCCAGAGCTATGACACGGGGGTCGAGCAGGGGAGTGGTGGTGGTCATGACTACTCCTTGTCGGACTCACTGTCTGGGGCAAGCGGGTCGAGCGGTGCGTCGAGCAGGACCGCGAGGTCACGGGTGAACTCCCGCGCCCGCACGCTGTCCAGGCCGCCGAGAGGTGCCAGCAACTGCTGCAGGAGCCCGTGCACGACCTCGATCGCCTGCCGGGTCCGCTCCCGGCCCTGCTCGGTCAGCGCCAGCTGCACCGCGCGCGGGTCGCGGGGGTCCCGGGTGCGTTCGAGGAGGCCGGCGCTCTCCAGGGAGCGCGCCAGCTTGGAGACGTACAGCGGCTCCAGCCCGGTGTGGTCGGCCAGACGCCGCTGGCTGGGGCGCTCACCGTGGCGCTGCATGCCGTACAGCGAGGCCACCAGCGCGTACTGCGCGTGGGTGAGACCCAGCGGGGCCACGGCTCGGTCGACCGCGACCCGCCACTTCGTGGACAGGCGCCACACCAGGAAGCCGGGCGTGGCCTTCTCGGAACCCTTGCTCATGGCCAATACAGTACATGGCTACTATGTCCATGGCTACTATTTTCTCAACGGCATCCGGACAGCGCAGAGTGACGGACTGACGTGATGGCCCGGACAGGGCTAGTTTGGGCGCCATGAGCAATCTTGATCGCGAGGCGGTGCCCGCCATCTGCGGCGGCCGCGGTTTCGTCGTGGCAGAGCCCGTACGCGAACTCCTCAGCCCTCGCCGCGTCAAGCTCGGCGAATCCACCGAAGTCCGCCGCCTGCTGCCCAACCTGGGCCGGCGCATGGTCGGCGCCTGGTGCTTCGTCGATCACTACGGTCCCGACGACATCGCCGACGAGCCCGGCATGCAGGTGCCGCCGCACCCGCACATGGGTCTGCAGACGGTGAGTTGGCTGCACGAGGGCGAGGTGCTGCACCGGGACTCGACGGGCAGCCTCCAGACGATCCACCCGCGCGAGCTGGGCCTGATGACCTCCGGCCGGGCGATCAGCCACTCCGAGGAGAGCCCGAAGTCGCACGCCCGCCTCCTGCACGGCGCCCAGCTCTGGGTCGCCCTCCCGGACGGCCACCGCCACACCGACCCGCACTTCGAACACCACGCCGACCTGCCGGTCGTCACGGCTCAGGGCCTGCGGGCCACGCTGATCCTCGGCGGCCTCGACGGAGCGACCTCGCCCGGCACGACGTACACCCCGATCGTCGGCGCCGACCTCACGCTGTCGCGCGGCGCGGACGTACGCCTCCCTCTGGAGCCGGACTTCGAGTACGCCGTCCTGTCCATGTCCGGCGAGGCCCACGTGGACGGCGTGCCGGTACTCCCCGGCTCCATGCTCTACCTCGGCTGCGGCCGCACCGAACTCCCGCTGCGCGCCGAGTCGGACGCCGGCCTGATGCTCCTCGGCGGCGAGCCGTTCGAAGAGGAGCTGATCATGTTCTGGAACTGGATCGGGCGGACGCAGGAGGAGATCGAACAGGCCCGCGCCGACTGGATGACCGGTACCCGGTTCGGGGAGGTGAAGGGCTACGACGGGGACCCGCTGCCTGCCCCCGCGTTGCCGGCGGTGGCGTTGAAGCCGCGAGGGAGGGTTCGTTGACCTGCGAAAATGCCTGAAGCCAGGCGGCCGGTGAACGAGCGGGAGACGGTCCGCCGTCGCCTCGGTGTTCGGGCTCGCCGCGCAGCCGCTCCGATGCGTGAGAGCGGCACCGGGGCGGCTGCGGCCGGCGGCGACCCCAAAGGATCGTCGCGGGTCGTCCGGGTGGCTACGGCCGCAGGCCGCTGAGCAGCGACGCGGTCTTGGCGAAGGTGAACGGGCCGGTGTTCCAATCGGGGGAGACCGGGGTGATGGAGACCTTCTGGGCGGTCACGGCTTCGACATCCCCTCCCTTCGCGGCGGGCTGCTGGACGACGTTGACGTTGACCTTCCACGTGCCGTCACCGTTGTCGGTGTAGTCCGCCTTGAGGAACTGCTGGGGGTCCTGGGTGGTGAGGGCGGTGCCGCGGGCGGTTCCCGTTCCGTCCGCGCCGATCACCGGGTGGTTGACGTTGAGGCCGACGCCAACGGGCAGCAGGCGGCCGGACTTCGCGCGGTCCTCGAGCCGATCGATGAGCTTGACCGTGAAGTCGCTGGTCGGCTTCATCGCGTTGACGGTGGGCTCGTAGACGGGCGCGGAGAGACCGCCGGTGCTCACGGCGATGGCGGGCACGCCCTGTTCCAGTGCGGCGATCGCACCGCCCACCGTGCCCGAGTGTGTGGCCAGTCCCGCGACGTTCGGGCCGAAGTTGGTGCCGGAGACCACCAGATCCGGTGCCCGGTCGGCGAACACCTCGGAGAGGCCGAAGGCCACCGAGTCGCCGGGAGTGCCCTCGACGGCCCACACGCGGGGTTCCGGGTGCTTCACCGTCACCGTACTCGCGCTCGATATCTTCGTCCCCGCGCCGCTCTGGTTGGTGAGCGGGGCGACAATCGTGACCTCGTGCCCGGCGGCCGTCAGCCGGTCGAACATGATCCGGATGCCGGGTGCGTCGTAGCCGTCGTCGTTGGTGAGCAGGATGCGCAGCGGACCGTGTGTGTCGCCCGGCGACGAAGCCGTCGCCGGCGTCGTGACGCCCAGGGCGGGCACGCACAACACCAGGGCGGCCAGCGGTAGAACTCGCTTGCGTCTCATGCGGTACTCCTTGGAAGCGTGAGGGTCGAGGGCAGGACCGGCGGACGCACGAACCCTCGGCGTGCGTCCGCCGGGGTAGGGGTCCCGGGCGCGGATGGGCCGGTCGAAGCGGCTGTCAGCGCACTCCGCGAATCGGCAGGATCGCCAGCGCACCGAGGAGCGCGAGGACGCCGCCCGTCAGGAAGAGAGGGCCGTAGCCCCCCGTGACGGTCACGACGGCCGAGGCGACGAAGGGGGCGATGATCTGGGGTCCGGCGTTGGCGATGTTCAGCACGCCCATGTCCCGCGCAACGTCCTCGGCCTTCGGCAGCACCAGGGTGACGAGAGCGGTGTCCACCGCCATGAAGCAGCCGAACGCCAGGCCGTTGAGGACACTGAACGCCAGCATGCCGGGCCAGGTCGGGCTGATGACCGGAATCACGGTGACGAGGCCGGCGAGAGCCGCCGACACGCCGACGAACACCTTGCGCCGGTTCCAGCGGTCGGACAGGACTCCGCCGACGACGGTCGAGACCGCCATGGCCACCATGGACACCGGTGTCAGGACCGCCATCGCCTCGGTGGGCTCCATGCCGTCCGGCAGTGCGATGTGGTCGTCCAGGATGTACAGCTGGTAGCCGACGACGGAGAAGTAGCCGAGTACCAGCAGGGCCCGTCCGATGAATGCCCAGCGGAAGTCGTGGTGGGACAGCGCGGAGAGGAAGGCGGCGATCTTGGCCTGGCGGGACGCCTCGGGCGTCGTCCGCTGCCGGGGCACGTCGCGGAAGAAGAACGACAGCAGCGCGGCCGACCCGGCGACCGTGGCGCCCAGAATCAGGTAGCCCGTGGTGAGGTTGTCGGCGGTACGTGAGGCGATCAGCACCCCCAGCGTGCCGCCGACCGGCAGAGCGAGGCCCACGAGTGCGGAGGCGGCGCCGCGCCGGGAGTGAGGGACCCGGTCGGGCACGATGGCGGTCACCGCGGCCTGGTAGGTGTTCATGGTCGCCTGCACCAGGCACCAGCCGATGCCGAGCAGGAGTGCCGTACGTACCGTGCCCAGGAAGACCAGGCCTGCGCACGAGAGGAACGCCCCGCCGAGGATCCACGGATTCCGCTTGCCGGAGCGGTCGGAGAGTGCGCCCGCGATCGGGTTGAAGGCGGTGGCGAAGATCGCGCTGACGCCTCCGATGACGCCCAGGACGGCCACCTTGTTGGCGGGGTCGATCGATGCGATCTGCATGGGGAGGAGAACGGAGCCGACTCCCATGTAGACCGCCAGCATCGAGGAGTTGGCGATCAGGAGAAGCAGCAGCAGCCCTCTTTGACGGGGTACTTCTGTGGCCGCTTTCTGCGGCTGGATCAGCTCCGCGGCGCTCATCGTGACTCCCGTGCGGTGGGGCGGGCGCTCGCGGCGCGAGGGGACGGGCAGACAGGCATGTCGACTCCTCAGGAGGTGGTGCGGGGGCAGGGCGCCGGAGGGGCCGGCCGGGTGCGGCGGGCACGGAACGGGTGCACCCCGAAGCGATCTAGTTACACGTGTTACCTACCGGGCAGACATTGTGTAGCACCGTTCCCGGGGCTGCGCCAGGGTGGAGCGCGAGCTGTTCCATGTCGTGACCTGTCGCAGGCCGCCGCGGGCGGCGCTCTTGTGTCTGCCCTTGGGTCCTCGCCGCACCGCGGGTGAAACGAGGCTCGCGGCGCCGGGTCCGCGCATCGCCGGCGACCCCGCATGCGCCGTACGCCGTCGGGTCGAGTTCTGAGGTGCAGCCCCTCCGCGTGCTCCCGCGACGCTTGCGCTCGCGTGGACCCGGGATGCGTCAACTCCGCTGACGGTGCGTTTGTTTGAGCGTTCGCGCAGTAGCGAAGGGCCGTCGCGGCGGAGGCGAGCCGGAACACCGGTCACCACGTCGGCCCTTCGAACGAATCGGCCTCGGGGGCGAGTAAGTTGTGTAGCGATTCGTTGACGTCCGTAAAATTTAATGCATACCGTGTCGATGGGGCGTGCCTTGGCGCACCCCCTCCAGCCGGGCCCGCCGAGCGGGGATGATGAAGGAGAGACCGACCATGACCGACCTGTCTGCTGCCGCTGCGCCATATGTGGATCTTCCGGCGGGCCGAATGCGGGGGAGCGCGGAAGGAGGGGGCGCCGTCTTCAAGGGGGTGCCCTACGCCGCCCCGCCCGTAGGGAAACTGAGGTGGCGGCCTGCGCAGCCTCACCCCGGGTGGACCGGTGTCCGGGAAGCGGTGGCATTCGGGCCCAGTGCGCCGCAGCCGTTCATCGAGGGGGGCGACCCGGTGCTGGGCGGGCACGGGTTCCCGCCGTTCGACGAAGACTGTCTGACCCTCAATGTGTGGACACCCGCGGCGGACGACGCCCGGCGGCCGGTCATGGTGTGGATCCACGGCGGAGGCTTCGTCTCAGGGTCCGGGTCCCTGCCGTACTACTCCGGCGAGAACCTTGCCCGCGACGGCGACATCGTCGTGGTGACCCTCAACTACCGTCTGGGCCCCCTGGGTTACCTCTACCTAGGCCCCGACCGTGACGAGCCGGAGCCGGGAAACTTCTGGCTCACGGACCAGCTGGCCGCCCTGCGCTGGGTGCACGAGAACATCGCGCACTTCGGCGGCGACCCGGACAGCATCACGGTCGCCGGTCAGTCGGGCGGCGCGCTGTCCACCGCGGCGCTGGCGGGGCATCCCGCTGCTCGAGGTCTGGTCCACCGGATCATCCTGCAGAGCGCGCCCTTCGGGCTGTCGCTTCCCGACCCCGCGGCCTGTGCCGAGCGCACCGACATGTTCCTCAAGGCGGTGGGTGTGAGCGACGTCGAGGCGCTGCGCCAGGTCCCGTGGCAGCGGCTGGTCGAGGCGACGATGGCGCTGTTCGGGGCGTGTGCCCGTTGGGGGTACTGGCCCACGCCCTTCCTCCCCGTCGTCGACGGCGTCACGTTGTCCCGTCACCCCGTCGAATCCCTGCTCTGCGACGGCACCGCGGACTTGGACGTCATGATCGGCTGGACCCGCGACGAGGCCAACTTCCATTTCGCTCTCCCGGGAGCCGGCTATGAGTCGGCGACCAGGAGGCAGGTGCTCGGCCGGATCGCGGACACATTCGGAGACGAGGCCCCCGAGGTGTATGCCGCCTATGAACGCACCCGGCCCGGTTCACGGCCCGTGGACGTGCTGATGGATCTGGTCAGCGACGAACTGTTCCGCGTTCCTGCCCTGCAAGTGGCGGAGGGGCGGGCGCAGATGGGGCGGCCGGTGTGGGCGTATCAGTTCGACTTCGCGACGCCCGCTCACCAAGGCCGGCTGGGGGCGGCCCACTGCCTTGAACTTCCCTTCGTCTTCGGCAACTTCGACAACTGGTCCGGGGCGCCGTTCGTCGAAGGGATCGAATCCGGCGTCCGTCAGGGCCTGACGCGCAGCATGCACCGGGCATGGATCTCCTTCGTGCGTGACGGACGTCCTGACCACCCGGGACTTCCGGAGTGGCCGGTCTACGAGGTCGGCGGTCGCTCCACGATGCGCTTCGACTCGGTCGTCTCGGCGATCGACGATCTGGCTGGTCACTCCCGCCTGCTGCATCTCGGTGCAACCCGATAGCCGCTCTCACGAAGGAGCCGCAAGGCCTTCCTTCTGTCGCGTTACACGTGTAACCTCAGGTCGGCTGCCAACTGAGGGGAGTGGCCGCCCCCGGTCCCATGCGACTTGACCGCATGGGACCGGGCACGCCAGCCCCTGTTGTCGACGCGCTGCCTCCGCCGCCGGGCCCGTCCGGCCGCTTCACCGATCGCGGCGCGGTCACCGGTTGAATTGGATCCTTCATGCCACTGACACCTCCCGCCCGCCCGCGCCTGCTGACCGCTCCTTGCGGCACTGTGTTCCGGGACCTCAACGGCAACGGCACCATGGAGCCGTACGAGAATCCCCGCCTGCCCGTGGACGACCGTGTGCGTGATCTGCTGGGGCGCATGACCCTGGAGGAGAAGGCCGGGCTGCTCTTCCAGACGATGATCACCATGAACGACGACGGTTCGCTCATGGAGCCGGAGCCCGGGGCGCCAGACGACGACCCGATGCGCGCCTCCACGTCCCGCATGGTGACGGCGAATTGCATGAACCACTTCAACCTCTTCGGGGCCGCAGCTCCCCGCCGCATGGCCGAGTGGAACAACCGCATCCAGGACCTCGCCGCAGGTACCCGCCTGGGTATTCCGGTGACCGTCTCCACCGACCCCCGCAACGGCTTCGTCGACAATCCGGCCGCTGCGGTGCAGACGCGGGGCTTCTCGCTCTGGCCCGAGCCGTTGGGGCTGGCGGCCATCGGCGACGAGGACCTGGTCCTGCGCCACGCCGACATCGTCCGCCAGGAGTACCTGGCCGTGGGCATCCGCCTGGCGCTGCACCCGATGGCCGACCTCGCCACGGAGCCTCGATGGGCGCGAAATCTGGGGACCTTCGGCTCCGACGCGGCCACGGCTGCCCGTCTGATCGCCGCCTGCATCCGCGGCCTCCAGGGAGAGTCCCTCGGCCCGGACAGCGTCAGCACGATGACGAAGCACTTCCCGGGCGCCGGCCCGCAGAAGGACGGTGAGGACGCCCACTTCCCCTACGGCCGTGAGCAGGTCTACCCGGGCGACAACCTCGACTACCACCTGATCCCGTTCGAGGCCGCGTTCGCCGCCGGAACCTCGCAAGTCATGCCCTACTACGCCATGCCGGTGGGCACCGACTACGAGGAGGTCGGCTTCGGGTTCAACAAGGGCGTCATCACCGGGCTGCTGCGGGAGAAGTACGGCTTCGGCGGCATCGTCTGCACCGACTGGGGCCTGGTGACCGACTCGACCATCTTCGGCGCGCCCTTCCCGGCCCGCGCATGGGGCGTGGAGCATCTCGACCGGCTCGCCCGGGTGGAGCGGATCCTCGACGCCGGTGCCGACCAGCTCGGCGGCGAAGCGGCACCCGAGCTGATCGCGGAACTCGTACGCGACGGAAAGGTGTCGCTGGGCCGCATCGACACGTCGGCGGCACGACTCCTCCGGGAGAAGTTCGTGCTGGGTCTGTTCGACAACCCCTACGTCGATCCCGACGAGGCCGAACGCATCTGCGGGAACAGTGAGTTCACCGCGGAGGGCCTGGCCGCTCAGAGCCGCTCCGTGACCGTGCTGAAGGACCGCCCGCTCGGCGCCGCGACACCCGTGCTTCCTCTCGCCGCCGGCACGAGGATCCATGTCCGGGGCGTCGACCCGGAGGTGGCGGGCCGGTACGGCACCGTGGTGGCGACACCGGCAGAAGCCGACGTCGCCGTCCTGCGCATCAGCGCCCCCTTCGAGCAGCGGACGCAGGGCTTCGAAAGCTTCTTCCGGGCCGGCAGGCTCGATTTCACCGCCGAAGAACTGCGGCCGATCCTGGAGGTCGTTCAGGCGGTGCCCACGGTCGTCGACGTTTTCCTCGACCGACCCGCCGCCCTGCCGGAAATCGCCGATCAGTCGGCCGCTCTTGTGGCCAACTACGGTGCCTCGGACACCGCCCTGCTGGATGTGCTGTTCGGGAGGGTGCGGGCCGAGGGGCGCCTTCCCTTCGAACTTCCCCGGTCCATGGCGGCCGTTGTCGCCGGCCGGGAGGACGTCCCCAATGACTCGGCCGACCCGCTCTTTCCCCACGGCCACGGCCTCTAGGCTCTCGACCGGTCGACCTTGACGTGGACGCATCGCCGCCGAGTCATCGGCGGCGATGCGCGGTTGTCCGGAGCCGGCTGCCGGCCCGGAGAACACAGGTGGCTGCGGAGAACCCGAACCGTCGCGGGACGGACGAGGTCACCACCCGGTGAGGGAGTTCCACCAGCCCCACCGTTGCGATGCTTCTCCCTCCTGCGCCGGCACGGTCCGTGTCCTCTCCGGAACCACCATCACGGTCGGCAGGTCGTGAGGTACCTCGGTGCGGTGCGCAGGAGTCGCCCGGGCGAATTCGACCGGCAACTCGGCCGGTCCGCTCGACCACATGGACCGCTGTGCGGCACGGGCGGACCCCGAGTGGACCGGCTGTGGCTCGGGAAGCCGACGCAGTGCGGCATCCACCGCCGTCTCGGCGATCAGCCGGGCCAGGTCCTTGGCGGGGCAGCCATGAGCGCCCGTTCCCCAGGCCAGGTGCGCGCGGTTGCTCGTGCGTGCGGCACCGCCGCCGCCATGGACCGCCGGGTCGGTGTTGGCGGCCGCCAGGCACGGAATGAGCAGGTCACCCGCGCGGATCGGGTGTCCGGCGAGCATCAGGTCCTTCGTGGCCCACCTGCCGGGGATGTTCGGGACGGGCGGGTCGGCCATGAGCGTCCGCTCGAGAACGTCCGCCGGGGTGAGGCGGCCGGTCGCCACCAGCGCGTTCACGTGGCTGTCGGACAGGAGGAGCCGCAGGGCGTTGCCGATCCAGTCGACGGTGCTGCGAGCGCCGTAGAGCAGAAGCTGCACGAGGTTGTGCGCGATCTCGGTCTCCGTCAGCGTGGTCGCGTGAGCCATCCAGGACGCGAGGTCCGGGCCGGGTGCGGCGATCCTGGTCTGCGTCAACCGGCGCACCGCCTCCAGCAGTTCGGCATCCGCATCAGCGGCGTCGTCGGCGGTGTCGGTGATGGCGATCACCAGTGCCTCCAGCGCCGGAGCCGATGCGGGGGAGAAGCCGACCAGTTGGGCGAAGACGGCCCAGACCAAGGGGCGGCTGTACTCGGTGACCAGATCCGCGCTCGTCCGCTGTGCCCAGTGGTCGATGAGGCCGTCGGCCCGTAGTTGGACCACCAGGCGCAGGCGCCGCAGATCGATCTGTTCGAGGACGCCGGTCACGGCCTGGCGGTGCCGCCTGTGCTCGTCCATGGAGAGGCGGGAGACCGCCGGACGCCAGCCGAGCATCGCCAGCAGTGGTGCGTCCGGCGGCAGTCCGGCGTCGGTGACAGCGTTCCAGCACCGCGCGTCGGAGGAAAAGGGGTGCTCGTTCCAGATCACCTCCAAGGCTGCCTGGTGACCCAGGACCAGCCATGCGGTGACTCCCGGATGGATGCTGACGGGGGCGGCGGAGCCCCAGGCGTGCCGCATCTCGTCATACCCGCGGATTGGGTTCATGAGATCGCTCTCAGCCTCTCTGCACTTGCGAGGAAGGTCCTGTTCGAGCCATGAGGTGTGCGCACGCGGATCGGCGACGGGGTGCGCGCGGAAAGGCGACGGCGTGCGCGACGATTCGGCACGGCTCTGGTCGACCTGGGGTTCACCCAGAATGGGTGACACGTGTAAAATATCGAGTTTCCATTACGCAGGTCAATGCTTCGGAATATCCCTCGGTGTGATGCCCACACCGCGGCACGGTGACCCGTTTGTAACGCGTGTAACCTGGTCTCTCGTACGAAATCCAGAACCGCACGTGACAGGGTGATGCACGCGATGGCCCAGGAGTCGAACGCGACGGCGTCGATCACCAGCGCGGACGTGGCCCGACTGGCCGGAGTGTCGCGGGCCACGGTCTCCTTCGTCCTCAACAACACCCAGGCACACCGCGTGAGCGACGCGACGCGGGCGCGGGTGCTGGCCGCAGCCCAGCAGCTGGGATACGTCCCCCATGCCGCGGCGCGGTCACTGCGCGCCGGACGCAGCAACCTCGTGCTGATTCCCGCGTCGGTCGCGGCGGTCGGCGGCCTGGTCAGCAGCTGGCTCGACGATCTGCACACCGAGCTGGAGCGGCACGGCTTCATCGCGGTGCTGCACGCGGGCCGGTACACCGACGCGGCCGCCGGCGCCCGCGCCTGGGCGGAGCTGCGTCCGGCCGCGGTCCTGGCGCTGGACGGGGACAGGTTGACGAGCCGCGCGGTCGACGTGCTCCAGCGGGCCGGGGTTCCCGCCCTCCTCGCCTTCGCAGCGAGCCCCGTCGCGGGGGCCCACACGTTCGCCTTCGACCACGCCAGGATCGGCGAGGTCGCGGCGGAGCACCTGGTGTCGAGGGGCCGTGAGCGGATCGGTGTGATCATGCCGGGCGAACGCGGGCTGGACATCTTCGCGCAGCCCCGCCTGGCCGGCGCCCGGGGCGTCGCCTCACGCAGTGCCGCCACGGTCACTCCCGTCCCGATGAACTACACCCGGGAGTCGGCGGCCGAACTGGCGGACCGGTGGCCGAGCCTCGGCCTCGACGCGGTGTTCGCCTACAACGACGAGTACGCCACCCTGCTCATGCACGCCCTCCAGGACCGCGGCATCGTCGTCCCGGAAGAGGTCGCGGTCGTGGGCGCCGACGACCTCGTACCCTCCGCTCTGCAACGCCCGCCGCTCACCACGGTGCGACTGGAAGTGCCGTCACCTGCGCAGGTTGCGGACACCATCGATGCGCTGATCAAGGGCACCGGTGTTCCCGGCCTGCCACTGAACGACGCCGTGCTGGTTGCCCGGCAGTCGTCGTGACGGGCGTTCCCGGGCGGCCACCGGTGCGAAGGCACGCCAGAGGGGGAGCGCCGCGCCCGCCTCGATCACCGCGCCCGCTCTGACAACCGCGCCCCGCCCCGATCGACGCGCCGGCCACGGTTTCGCTGAGCCAGTGGGCGCTGAGCCAGGTGCGGCTCCCCAACATGGCCGACACGAACGTGCCGCCGATCGCCCACCACCACCGGCGCCCACGACCACCACGAGCAGTGCGGCGGCGGAGCGCCCGGAGGCGCAAGAGCCGTGGTCCACGCGTATCAGGGGATGCGCGGGGCACGTCGATGCACGGGCCCGGGGCCGAAGCGGGGAAGGGACCCGAAACCACGGCATCGACACCAGCCGTACGCGCACGGTGGCCGTGCGCCTGGGGGCCTGAGGGGCACTCAGCGGGCAGCGGCCTCAGGCGCCTTCAGGTGACGTGCGAGGAAGTCGACGCTCTGGGTCACGATCGGTACGACGTCCTGCACGCCCAGGAAGATGTGATCCGCCTCCGGGACGGGCTGCAACGTCACGTCCGCCTCGATCTGTTCGAGCGCCGCGGCGAGAACCTCGCTCTGGCCGTACGGCACCAGGCCGTCCTTCGTGCCGTGGATCAGGAGGAACGGCGGCGGCGGAGAACCTGCCGTCACATGGGTGACCGGGCTGGCGATCGCGGCCCGTGTCACGAGTTCCTCACCGGTGGTGCCTCCCAGAAGCGCTGTGAACGGGTTGGGATAGTCGAGCCCGGGGGCGGCCGGCAGGGTGTGCGAGAGGAGAGATATCAGGTCCGAGACGCCGTACCAGTCGACAACGGCGCGCACCGAACTGCTCTCCTCGGTGCTTCCTTCGCCGCCCTCGAGATCGGTGTGCCGGCGATCGTCCGTACCGACGAGACCGGTGAGAGCGGCCAGGTGACCTCCCGCGGATTCGCCCCATACGCCGATGCGGTCGCCGTCGATCCCGAGGGTGTCCGCGAAGCGGCGCACATAGCGGATGGCGGCCTTGACGTCGTGCAGCTGCGCCGGGAACGGAGCCTCCAGGCTGTGCCGGTAGTCGACGGAGACAAGGGCCAGACCGGCCCGCAGAACGGATCCGTGCAGTAGCTCGACGGGGATGGTGGGCGGCGGGTAGCGCCGGTCTCCCTCCAGCCAGCCGCCTCCGTGGATCCAGATGACGGCCGGCACGGGTTCCGTGCTCGCCGGCACCTGGACGTCCAGCAGGCGCGGGCGGTAGCCCGGGCTCGTCGCGTACGTGACTCCGTCGAAGCGACGGACGCCCTCCGGGCTGACCAGGGCGGGAGGCGGGGCCAGGAAGGGCGGGGGAGGCCACCCGAGGCCGAGCTCGGCGGGCGGTGACTGCGTCATGTGTGCCTCGATTCTGGGTCGCACGGCTGGTGTGGTGTGGCTCGGCGGCCGGTCGCGCCGCAGGGGCGGTGGTTCAGCGACCCTGCGAGGGGAGCGCTGGGCTCCGGCCGGGAAAATGTCCGGAATGTATTGCGCGTAGGACCGCCGGCAGCCACGATGTTACACGTGTAACGCGCCGGACGGCAGGCGTGAGTCGCGAACGGCTCCCGTCGAGCCTGTCCGGCTGCCCCGCACTGCTCGTTCGTGCCGCCTCGCGGGTGCAGCGCACGAGGCCCCGGCGGTTGCCGACCGTCGTGAAGTCCCTGTTGGCCGCGGAGTTGGCGTCCGGTGCGGTGTGTCACGCGTGCCGCGGGCGGCCCTGAAGGGACCTCCGTCCCAGATTTATAGCGAAAGATTGACTGCCGTCATAAAAGCTGGATACTTGCTGCACTCTCCCTGCTGCCCCGAGACGAGGTGCACCCCATGGAGCTCTCCCCGTCCGCACATGTGGACTCCTTCTGCCGCGATCGCCTCCCACCCTTCTCCCTGTGGCCCGAACTCCACTACGACCTCCCCGAGTTGAGCTATCCGGCGCGGCTCAACTGCGCCGCACGGCTGCTCGACGACGCCGTCGAGCGCTGGGGCGCCGACCGCCCCTGTCTCCTGACGCCCACCGAGTCGTGGAGCTACGGTGACCTGCTGCGCCGGGCCAATCAGATCGCCCGCGTCCTGACCGAGGACTTCGGTGTCCGGCCCGGCAACCGCGTCCTGTTGCGCGGACCCAACAATCCCTGGCTCGTCGCCACCTGGTTCGGTGTTCTGAAGGCGGGCTGCGTCGCGGTCACCACCATGCCGTTGCTGCGCGCCGCGGAACTGAGGCAACTGCACGAGATCAGCCTTCCGGTCGTCGCCGTGTGCGATCACCGTTTCCTGGACGAACTGAGCGCCGCCGATGCGCCGGGCATGAGCGTCATCGCCTACGGCGGCGGCACGGCGGACGACCTCGTCGCGCGCTGCGCCACCAAGGACCCGACGTTCCACAACGTCGACACCGCCGCGGACGACGTGGCGCTGATCGCCTTCACGTCCGGAACCACCGGGCGGCCGAAGGCCACGCTGCACTTCCATCGCGACGTCCTCGTCAACGCCGACACGTTCTCGCGGCACGTCCTGAAACCCCGCCCGGACGACGTCTTCACGGGAACTCCGCCGCTCGCCTTCACCTTCGGCCTCGGGGGACTGGTCGTCTTCCCCCTGCACGCCGGCGCGGCCTCCCTGCTGCTGGAACAGGCCACACCGGACCAACTGGCCGAACATGTCGCCGAGTACGGCGTCACCGTGCTGTTCACCGCGCCCACCGCATACCGGTCGATCATGGCTGCGGGAAAGGCGGACCGTCTCGCGCGGCTGCGCCGCTGCGTGTCCGCGGGTGAGGCGCTCCCGGCGCAGGTCTGGGAGGACTTCCACGCCGCCACCGGTTTGCGCATCATCGACGGCATCGGTGCCACGGAGATGCTGCACGTGTTCATCTCCGCCGCGGACGACGACATACGCCCCGGCTCAACGGGCAGGCCCGTCCCCGGGTACCGGGCGAGGGTCGTCGACGAGACCGGCGCATCCGTGCCCGACGGAGAGCCCGGACTGCTCGCCGTGACCGGCCCCACCGGATGCCGCTACCTGGACGACCCCCGGCAGACGACCTACGTGCAGAACGGCTGGAACATCACCGGCGACACCTACATCCGGGACGCGGACGGCTACTTCTGGTACGTGGCCCGCAGTGACGACATGATCGTGTCCTCCGGTTACAACATCGCCGGCCCCGAGGTCGAGAAAGCCCTGGTCACCCACCCGTACGTCGCAGATTGCGCTGTCGTGGGAGCCCCGGACGAACGCCGCGGGATGATCGTGAAGGCGTACGTCGTACTCAGACCGGGCGTCACCGGCGACGAGGTCACGACCAAGGAACTCCAGAACCACGTGAAGCAGGCCATCGCGCCCTACAAGTACCCCCGGGCCGTCGAGTTCGTCACCGACCTGCCCCGCACGATCAACGGCAAACTGCAGCGGTCCGAACTGCGCAAGCACGCCCTGGGCGCGTCGCAAGGCACTCTCGTGGATGCGCCCGGCCCGCTGTCGGAAACCCCCATGGCCGGTGACTCCTCCGGCGACGTCCTCGAAGTGCACGAGCTCCAGTTGCCCAGCGTCGTCATCGAGCGACGTGTCGAATGGCCGGACACCGACGCGGCCGGCCACTACCACCACTCGACCGTCGTGCGCTGGGTGGAGGCGGCCGAAGCGGTGCTGTTGAGGCGGCTGGGCCTCGACCAACTCTTCGGCAGCACCCCGAGGGTGCACTTCGAGGCCGACTACCGCGCCCGGCTCTGGTTCGGCCAGCTCGTCCGCACCGAGCTGAGCGTCACGAAGGTCGGCACGGCATCCCTGCACTACGCCTTCACCGTGCGGGCCGACGACAGCGAGGTGGCGGCCACCGGACGCATGTCGATCGCACACTCGGCCGCACGGGCGACTGGCGCCACGCCGTGGCCCGACGACGTGCGCGAGGTGCTGACCAAAGCGGGGCCTCAGGCGCCGGAACGGCTGCTCTGAATCCCACCCCCGTTCCATATGCCGTTTTCTTGACGACCGTAGAATTGGCAGCATATTTTGTTCTGGAACCACAAGGAGGACGCCGTGCGCGTAGCAGTCATCGGGGGAGGGCCTGGCGGGCTGTACTTCGCAGCTCTGGCCAAGCAGCTCTCCCCGCACTGGGAGGTCACCGTCTGGGAGCGCAACGCGGCCGACGACACCTTCGGATTCGGTGTCGTGTTCTCCGACGAGACCCTCGACGGCATCGCGCAGGCAGACCCCGAGATCTTCACGACGATGTCGGCCGAGTTCGCCCGCTGGAGCGACATCGACGTCCGCTACAAGGGGCAGGTGCTCACCTCGGGGGGCCACGGCTTCGCGGCGCTCGGGCGCAAGCGGCTGCTGGCCATCCTTCAGGAACGGTGCGCGGCCCTGAACGTGGACGTGCGCTACCGCACCCCGGCTCCGCCGGTGGCCGAACTCGCCGTCGACTACGACCTGGTGGTCGCCAGTGACGGAGTACGGTCGGCGGCCCGCGCCGCCTACGCCGACTGCTTCCAGCCGGACCTCGACGAACGGCACTGCCGTTACATGTGGCTGGCCACGGACAAGGTGTTCGAGGCGTTCACCTTCATCGTCGCCGAGTGCGACTTCGGCACCGTGCAGGTGCACGCCTATCCCTTCGACACGACGCGCAGCACGTTCATCGTCGAGATCGACGAGGATTCCTGGCGGCGCGCAGGCTTCGCCGAGTACGCCGCCCGCGACCACCCGCCGGGGACCAGCGACGAGGAAAGCATTCGGCTGTGCCAGGAGATCCTCGCCGACCACCTCGACGGGCATCGCCTGATACCCAACAACTCCAAGTGGATCCGCTTCACCACGGTCCGCAACAGGACCTGGCGGCACGGCAACGTGGTGCTGCTCGGCGACGCCGCCCACACCGCGCACTTCTCCATCGGCTCGGGCACCAAGCTCGCCATGGAGGATGCCCTCGCGCTCGCGGCCTGCCTCCACGAGCAGCCCGACCTCACAACGGCTCTGGCCGCGTACGAGGCCGAGCGCAAGCCGGTGGTGGAGTCCACCCAGCGGGCCGCGCAGGCCAGCCTCGAATGGTTCGAGAACGTGGGGCGGTACACCGGGCAGGAGCCCCACCAGTTCGCCTTCAACCTGCTGACCCGCAGCCGGCGTGTCACCCACGACAACCTGCGCGTGCGGGACCGGGAGTTCACGGACGCGGTGGAGCAGGCATGGCACGCCACCACGAGGTCTCCGATCACCACCGCAGCCGTCGTGCCGCCCATGTTCCGGCCGTTCCAGCTCGGCGGTCTGCACCTGCGCAACCGTGTCGTGGCGCCCCCGGTGGCGCTGTACTCGGCGTGTGAGGGTGTCCCGGGAGACTTCGACCTGGTGCACCTGAGCACCCAAACCCTCGGCGGGGCCGGGCTGGTGATCGCCGGTATGACGGCCGTGAGCCCGGACGCCCGTGCCACGCCCGGCTGCCCCGGTCTCTACAACGACGAGCAGGAGGCCGCCTGGGCGGAGATCACCGACTTCATCCACCGCCAGTCGGGCGCCCGTCTGGGTGTTCAGCTCACCCACGCCGGCCGCCGTGCGGCCACCGGCGTGCCGCACGCCGACGGCCGTAGCGCCCCACTCGGGGAACACGGATGGCCACTCGTCGCGGCCTCGGCCCTCCCCTGGGACAGCGCCGGCGGCACACCTCGGGAGGCCACGCGCCAGGACATGGAGGACATCACCGGGGACTTCGCCGCAGCCGCGCGCCGTGCCGACCGGGCCGGATTCGACGCCCTGGAGCTGCAGTTCGGGCACGGCCACCTGCTGTCGGGCTTCCTGTCACCGCTGACCAACACCCGTACCGATGCCTACGGCGGCGGCCTCACCAACCGGCTCCGTTTCCCCGTCGAGGTGCTGGAGGCCGTGCGTGAGGTGTGGCCGGCGGGCAAGGCGCTGATCGTCCGCATCTCGGCGGCCGACTGGGCCGAGGGAGGCACCACGCAGGCCGAGGCGGTCGAGATCGCCCGCGCCCTGTCACAGGCCGGCGCCGATGCCGTCGACGTCTCGACGGGCGAGGTCGTCGCCCACGAACGGCCCCGCTACGGGCGCAGTTACCAGACGCCGTACGCGGATCTCATCCGCAACGCCACCGGCATTCCCACCATCGCAGTCGGAGCCATCTCCACCTACGACGACGTGAACTCCATCATCCTGGCCGGCCGCGCCGATCTCTGCGCCGTCGGCCGGGCCCAGCTGCACGATCCGCTGTGGACCCTGCACGCGGCGGCAGCCCAGGAGTACGCGGGACCCGCCGCACCGTGGCCGGCCTCCTGGCAGGCGGGCAGCGGCAGACCCCCCGGCGCGCGGACCGACCGTGTCCCGCCCCGTCTGCAACTCCTGCGCGATGCGCCCGCGCCCGTGCACCAGCGCTGGCTGCCGGACACACGGGCCACCGTCGCCGCGGCGGCAGTCCGTTGACCCGCCCAGGGCACCCCAGGTCCCAGGAGGAACTCGTGGACACCTTTCCCCGCTTCACCGCCGCGGCGATCCAGGCCGCCCCCGTCTACCTCGACCCGGCCGCCACCGTCGACAAGGCGGTTGCCCTCATCGAGGAGGCCGCCCGCAACGGCGCCTCGCTCGTCGTCCTCCCCGAGGTCTTCGTCCCGGGCTACCCGTACTGGAACTGGACGATGAACCCGGTCAAGGGCTCACCCTGGTTCGAACGCCTCTACCGCTCCTCCATCGACGTACCCGGTCCCCACGTGGACAGGTTGTGCGCGGCGGCCCGCAAGCACAACGCGGTCGTCGTGATCGGGGTCAACGAGCGCGGCCCGCACAGTCTGGGCGTCCTCTACAACACCCTTCTCACCATCGGCCCCGACGGACAACTGCTGGGCGTGCACCGCAAGTTGGTGCCCACCTGGGCGGAGAAGCTCACCTGGACCGGCGGCGACGGCAGCTCCCTGCGCGTCCACCGGACCCCGATCGGTCCGCTCGGCGCCCTCGCCTGCGGCGAGAACACCAACACCCTCGCCCGCTTCACGCTCCTCGCACAGGGTGAACTCGTCCACGCAGCAAGCTACATCGCGCTGCCGGTCGCCCCCGAGGACTACGACATGGCGGACGCCATCGCCGTACGCACCGCCGCCCACAGCTTCGAGGGCAAGGTCTTCTCCGTCGTCTCCTGTTCGACGATCTCCCCGCAGATCGTCGACACCGTCGCCGGCGACGACGAAGAGGTACGGCGCATGCTCGCCCGCCCCCGCAGTGCACTGTCGGGAATCTTCGGACCCGACGGCAGGCCCGTGACCGAACCGCTCGTGGACGACGAGGGCATCGTCTACGCCGAGATCGATCTGGCCAAGTGCGTCCAGCCCAAGCAGATGCACGACATCGTCGGCCACTACAACCGCTTCGACGTCTTCCAGCTCCACGTCGACAACACGCCCCGCGCCCCGGTGACCTTCACCGCCGACTCCGCGCGGCAGCCCACGGCCCACCACTGCGTTCCGCTGCCCGCCGACGGCACCGACACCACCCAGGAGGACGACGCATGACCACCGCACACGACGACAACCAGCTCGGACGCGCCCGCGTGTCCGACACTCCCGAACTCACCGCCTACTACGGTGAACTCGCCGAACGGGACGCCGGCGCCCTGTGGACCGTCGCCAACGACATCGAACCCTGGTACCCGCAGCCCAAGTCCGTTCCCGTCCTGTGGCGGTACGAGGAACTGCGCCCCCTGGTCCGCAAGGCACTCGACCTGGTCAAGGCCGACGACGCCGGCCGCCGGGTGGTGATGCTCGTCAACCCGGGCCGAGGGGACGTCAGCGCCGCGGTCGGCCTCCTCTACACGGGCCTGCAGATCATGGGCCCCGGCGAGGCGATGACCGCCCATCGTCACCAGGCGGCCGCCCTGCGCTTCGTGCACGAGGGCACCGGGGCCTGGACCGTCGTCGACGGACAGAAGCTGAAGGTCGGCCCGCGCGACTTCGCCATCACCCCCAACAACACCTGGCACGAGCACGGCAACGAGTCCGACGACGCCCCGGTCATCTGGCAGGACGGCCTCGACATCCCCCTCGTCAACGCCCTGGACGCCGGCTTCTACGAAGTCCACCCGGAGCTCTACCAGAAGCCCGGAAAGGTCATCAACTCCTCCGTGCTCACCTACGGCGCCAACCTCCTGCCCTACGGGGTCGAGAAGTGGAACCGCCCCTACTCCCCGCTGCTCGCCTACCCCTGGGAGCCGACCTACGCATCCCTGCGGAACCTGGCACGGGCATCCGAAGGCTCCCCCTACGACGGCGTGATCGCCGAGTACACCAACCCGGTCACCGGCGGCCCGGTCATGCCCACCATGGGCGCACACATGCAGCTGCTCCGGCCCGGTCAGGCCACCCAGGCCCACCGTCACACCGGATCGGTGATCTACACCGTGGCCAAGGGCCGCGGCCAGTCGGTCATCGCCGGCGAGCGGTTCGCCTGGCAGGAGGGCGACATCTTCTGCGTCCCCTCCTGGGCGTGGCACGAGCACCACAACCTCGACCAGGGCGACGACGCCTGCCTGTTCTCCTTCAACGACTTCCCCGTCATGCGCTCGCTCGGGTTCTGGCGGGAGGAGGCGTACACCGACAGCGGGGGGCACCAGCCCACCGCCTAGACCGTGCCCGCCGTCCCACCGCCGCCGGCCCTGACACCGGTGGTGGAGACGGCGGCGCGACCGAGGACGGCCAACCGTTGCCCCGCGCCGCCCTCGGTCCCGGGGCGGTGGCGACGCGACCTGACCTTCGCCACTGCCCCGCCCTCCCCGCCTGCCATCCGTACGCATTGCCCGTACCCATTGCCCAAGGAGTCCCCATGCGCCTGGTGACCTACAGCCTCGGCGACGACCCCGCGCGCCTCGGCGCCCGGACCGACGAGAGCGTGATCGACCTGTCCGGCCTGGCCGCGTTCCACGAGGAGGAACTGCCGCAGGACCTGCTGTCCTTCATCCGGGCCGGCGACGCAGGCCGGGCCGTCGCCCGCCGCCTGCTCGCGACCGACCCGGCCGCCTGGCCCGCCGATGTCTGTCACCGGCTGGACGAGGTCGCCCTGCACGCCCCCCTGCGCCCGGGCAAGATCATCGGGGTCGGCCTGAACTACGTCGAGCACGTCGAGGAGTCCAGCCGCAGCCTCGACACCGACAAGGACCTGCCGACGCGCCCCGTCCTCTTCAGCAAGCCGTCCACCGCGGTCACCGGTCCCGGCCGGCCGATCCTGCACAACGGCGACCTCACCCAGCAACTGGACTGGGAGTGCGAGCTGGCCGTCGTCATCGGCCGCACCGCCTTCCGCGTCAGCGAGGACGACGCCTTTGACCACGTCTTCGGCTACAGCATCGTCAACGACATCAGCGCCCGCGACCAGCGCCGCTCCGGACAGTGGTTCTTCTCCAAGGGGCAGGACTCCTACGCGCCGTTCGGCCCGGCCGTCGTCACCGCGGACGAGATCCTCGACCCCATGTCCCTCGACCTCGAACTGCGGGTCAACGGGGTGACCAAGCAGAAGTCGAACACCCGCCACATGCTCTTCCCGATCGCCCGGCTCATCGCCGACATCACCTCCGGCGTCACGCTGGAGCCCGGCGACGTCATCGCCACCGGCTCCCCCTCCGGAGTCGGCGCCGGCATGGTCCCGCCCCAGTTCCTCGTGCCCGGAGACACGGTCGAGGCCACCGTCGAGGGCATCGGCACCCTGACCAACCCCGTCGTCGACGCGCGCTGACCCACCGTCGCCTCCCACGTTCATCAGGAGAATCCCCTTGGCCCCACGCACATACCGGATCGGCCAGATCGTTCCGAGTTCCAACATCACCATGGAGACGGAGGTGCCGGCGATCCTGCGCGCCCGGGAAACCGTCGCGCCGGAACGCTTCACCTTCCACTCCAGTCGCATGCGCATGACACACGTCACGCCCGAGCAGCTCAAGGCCATGGACGCCGACTCCGACCGGTGCGCCCTGGAACTCTCCGACGCCCACGTCGACGTCCTCGGCTACGCCTGTCTGGTGGCCATCATGAGCATGGGCCTGGGCTACCACCGCATCTCCGAGGAGCGCCTGCATGGCCGTACCGTCGAGAACGGGGCCCCGGCACCGGTCGTCACCAGCGCGGGAGCGCTCGTCCACGGCCTGCACACGCTCGGCGCCAAGAAGATCGCCCTGCTCGCGCCCTACATGCGTCCCCTGACCCGGACGGTCGTGGACTACCTCACCCACGAAGGCATCGAGGTCCTCGACTACGAGGCGCTGGAGATCCCCAACAACCTCGACGTGGCCGCCCACGATCCTGCGAAGCTCCCCGGCCTCGCCCAGGCGCTCGACCACGCCGATGCCGATGCCGTAGTGCTGTCCGCGTGCGTCCAGATGCCGTCGCTGGGTGCCGTCGGGGAGGCCGAACAGCTGCTGGGCAAGCCCGTGGTCTCCGCGGCGATCTGCACCGCCCACCAGATGCTCCGGGCGCTCGGCCTTCCCGCGGTGGCCCCGGGCGCGGGCCACCTGCTGTCCGGAGCGTACGCGCAGGCGCCGCTCGGAAGCGGTTCCACCTGCGGGGAATGACCCCGGCAGGGGAGCCGCCTGGCGCCGGGGGGCGCCGTTTTGGTCGATAGGATCGCCACCGCACACGACGGAAGGCGATCAGGTGGAAAGCTCCATTCGGCCAAGCTCCCTCATCAACACGGTCTACGGAGCATTCGTCCGGCGGCTCGGCGGATGGACCTCCATCGCCGACCTGATCGTGCTGATGGGGGAGCTCGACGTGGACAGCCAGGCGGTGCGCTCCGCCATCTCCCGGCTGAAGAAGCGAGGCGTCCTCGTGCCCGAGCGCCGCTCGGGCACGGGGTACAGCCTCAGCCCCGCCATGCACCCCGTCTTCGACGAGGGTGACCGCCGCATCTTCGAGAGCCTCGAACCCGCCGCGCTGGAGGAGGGCTGGGTCATGGCGGTCTTCTCCGTTCCCGAATCGGAACGGACCTACCGCTACCAGTTGCGTACGCGGCTGACCTGGCTCGGTTTCGGAAACATGGCACCGGGCCTCTGGCTGGCGCCGGCCCGACTGCTGGAGCCCGCCCGCAGCACGCTTGAGCGCCTCGGCCTCAGTGACTACGTCCATCTGTTCACATCGCAGTACGCGGCTTTCAGCGACCTGCGCGCCACGGTGAGCACGTGGTGGGACTTCCCCGCGATCGAGGCCCAGTACGCCGCCTTCACCGATCACTACGGCCCGGTCCTCGCGTCCATCGACGAGCGCGACGACATAGACGCCTCAGAGGCGTTCCGCCACTACGTCCCGATGCTCACACAGTGGCGGCGCCTGCCCTATCTCGACCCGGGTCTCCCCGCCGAACTGCTCCCCGACGACTGGAACGCGGTGACCGCCCGTCAGCTCTTCCAGCGGCTGCACGGTGTGCTCGCCGCTCCGAGCCTGGAGCATGTACGCAAGGTGACGGGCGCCTGAGCCTGCGACGCCGGGGTCCGTCGCCCCGCTGCTAATACGAGTAACTGACCCTGAGTGCCGGGTCGTGCCGCCCAGGGTTGCGGTAGACACCCAGCCTTGGCCTTTCTTCTTCGCTCTGCTCATCCTCTGGACGTCTTGCAGGTAACACGTGTAAGCAGTCTCCATGACGACGTATGGGTGGGCAAGCGGGTCGCGTGGCGCGTTACTCAACGTTTATGTTGTAGTTCTAGCGGCCGACGAAATTACGCTATAGCGTCCGGCTCGGGTAGTCGCACATCCCGCCGGTGGAACCAGTCGCCGCGCCAGGACCTGCGCGCCGACCTCTTCGTGGCCCCGTTCTGGGAGCCGACCTTCCTTCTCGTTCTCGTGGTCACCGCTCTCCCGCCCGGTTCCGGTGGCGGGCGGCTGTGACTCTCGCCCCCAAAAGACATGAACGACCGATCAGTTGCACGACTCACGGTGAGGTGAGCATGGCAATCCTGCGGTTGGTGGCAAGACGACTGCTGTCGTCGATCCCCCTCTTGTTTCTGGTCTCCGCGTTGACCTTCGTCCTGGTGTCCCTCGTCCCCGGGGATCCGGCCCGCACGATCGTCGGCCAACACGCGACCGTCGAGCAGTACCAGGACGTGCGCCGGCAGCTGGGTCTGGACGAGGCGCTGCCCGTCCAGTACGGGCAATGGCTGGCGCGCGTCTTCCACGGTGACCTCGGCGCCTCACTGTTCAGCGGCGAGGCGGTGACCGACGTACTCGGCGCCCGGCTTCCGGTGTCCCTGTCCCTGATCATTGCGGGCACCCTGGTCTCCGGCGTGCTGGGGGTGGCGCTCGGCCTGGTGAGCGCACGGCGCGGCGGCTTCCTGGTGAAGCTCGTCGACGGCCTGTCGCTCGTCGGCCTGGCGGTGCCGGCCTTCTGGTTCGCACTCGTGCTGATCGCGATCGGTTCCGTGCAGCTGCGCTGGTTCCCGGTCACGGGCTACGTGGCCTTCGCCGACGGGCCGGCCGAGTGGGCGCGCTCACTCGTCCTGCCGGTGCTGTCACTGTCGTTGAGCGCGGTGGCGATCATCGCCAAGCAGACCCGCGACGCGGTGCTGGACACCTTCGGCCGGGACTTCATCCGGGTGATGGAGGCCAACGGGTTCTCCCGGCGCTCGGTTCTGTACCGGCACGCGCTGCGCAACGCCGCCCTGCCCGTCGTCACGGTGCTCGGCGTCGTGCTGGTCAGCCTGCTGGCCGCGTCCGTGTTCGTGGAGACCGTGTTCGCCATGCCCGGGCTCGGCAGTCTCACCCAGCAGGCGACGGTCCAGCACGACATCCCCGTCATCCAGGGAGCCGTCCTCTACATCACCGTCCTCGTGGTGATCGTCAACCTGCTCGTGGATCTGGCCTACGGCCGACTCGACCCGAGGGTGCGTGCCTCATGAAACTCTCCCCGACCGCGTCCGCCCAGGTCGTCCGACGCCCCGGACTCATGAAACGGGTACTGCGCCGTCCCGGAGGCGCGCTGTCCTTCGGCTGGCTGGTCCTGGTCACCGTCGCCACGCTCGCGGCCCCCGCCGTGTCCGCCCACGGCCCGCTGGACCAGGATCTGGGCCAGGTACTCGCCGGGCCCTCCGGCCGGCATCTGCTCGGCACCGACAACCTCGGCAGGGACCTGCTCAGTCGTCTGCTGTACGGCGGTCGCTCCACACTCCTGGCCGTCGCGGAGGCCCTGGTCGTCTTTCTTCTGATCGGCGTCACCTCCGGCCTGGCGGCCGGCTTCCTCAGGGGGTGGGTCGACTGGCTCGTCACGCGGACCGCCGATCTCCTGTTCGCCCTTCCAGGGATCATCATCGTCCTGGTCGTGCTCTCGGTGTTCCCGGGCAATCTGCACGCCGCGATGATCACGTTCGGCGTCCTCGGCAGTCCCGGCATCACCCGCGTTCTGAGGTCCCAGACCCTCGGCATCCGCGAGGAACTCTATGTCGCCGCGGCGCAGGTGGCGGGCCTGAGCCGGGCCCGGATCATGCGCCGCCACATCCTGCCCCGGCTGGCGAGCACGGTCATCGTCCAGTCGTCGCTGTTCGCCGCGGTCGTCGTCGTCATCCAAGCAGGCCTCGGCTTCCTCGGGTTGGGCGCCCAACCGCCCGCCCCGTCCTGGGGTGGTCTCGTCGCGGACGCCTCCCAGAACATCGACCGCGCGCCGTGGATGCTCGTACCCACCGGTGTCCCGCTCGTCCTCACCGTGATGGCACTGGCCATCCTGGGCGACGCCATCAGGGACGCGGCGACCGAGAACTGGTCCGTACCGAAACTGGGCACGCCGGAGCGACGGGCCAAGTCTCCTGCGACCACCGGCATTTCCCCCCAGAACGGTGCCGTGGTGAGCACGCGGCCCCAGTCCTCGGGGCTGCTCACGGTGCGGGACCTGTCGATCGGCATAGGCGGGACGCCCGTGGTGCAAGGCGTCAGCTTCCACCTGGACGCGGGGGAGACCCTCGGTCTGGTCGGCGAGTCCGGATGCGGCAAGTCGGTCACATCGCTCGGCATCCTGGGGCTCGTCCCGGGAGGCGGCGAGATCACCGGCGGCCAGGTCCTCTTCAACGGCGTCGACCTTGTCGGCGCGCCCCGGGCCCTGGAGCAGGTCCGCGGCACCGGCATCGCCTACGTCTCGCAGGAGCCGATGGTCGCCCTCGACCCGACCTTCTCGGTCGGCAAGCAGTTGGCCGAGGCGGTGCGCAGGCACCACAAATGCGATCGCCGCGCGGCGCGCGCACGGGTGACGCAACTCCTGGAGATGGTGAACATTCCCGACCCGGCCGGCGTGGCGACGCGGTACCCCCACCAACTGTCCGGCGGGATGGCACAGCGGGTGGCCATCGCCCTGGCCCTCGCGGGTGACCCCGAGTTGCTGATCGCGGACGAGCCCACGACCGCGCTCGACGTCACCGTGCAGGCCGAGATCCTCGCCCTGCTGCGCACGCTGCAGGAGCGCACGGGCATGGCGGTGCTCATCGTCACCCATGACTGGGGCGTCGTGGCCGACCTGTGCCACCGCTCCGTGGTCATGTACGCCGGGCAGGTGGTGGAACAGGGCGAGGTGGAGCCGATGTTCGACCGGCCGCTCCACCCGTACACGGTGGGACTGCTGGGCGCCAACCCTCACCTCGCCCGCCACGGCGAACCGCTGCCCACGATCCCGGGAACCGTGCCCGCGCCCGGTGACTGGCCGGCCGGCTGCCGCTTCGCCGCCCGCTGCCGTCTCGCCGACGAGACGTGCAGTGAAGGCCCGGTCCCGCTCACCGAGCCCGCGCCCGCCCGGTTCACCCGCTGCGTCCACCACCAGCAGCTCCTCGCGGAAGGCAGCCGCGCATGACCCAGCCAACCCTCCTGCACATCAGCGACCTCGTCGTCCAGTTCCGGCAGGGCCGTCGGACACCACCGTTCCGGGCCCTGGACGGCGTCTCGCTGACGATCGCCGAGGGCGAAACCGTCGGTCTCGTCGGCGAGTCGGGATCGGGGAAGTCCACCCTCGGCCGCGCCGTGCTCGGACTCAACCCGGTCCGCTCGGGCGACATCCGCTTCGAAGGGCGGGACATCCTCCACGCCTCCGCCCGGGACAGGCGTGCCCTGAGCGCCCGTCTCCAGGTGGTCTTCCAGGACCCCTATTCCTCCCTCAATCCGGCCCGCACCATCGGGCAGACCCTGGCCGAGCCGTTCCTGGCGCACGGCGGGACGGACCGCAAGGGCGTCAACCGGCGCATCACGTCCATGCTCGAACGCGTGGGCCTGCCGGCCGACACCGCGCAGCGCTTTCCGGGACAGTTCTCGGGCGGCCAGCGCCAGCGCATCGCCATCGCCCGCGCGCTGATGCTCCATCCCCGCCTGGTGATCTGCGACGAACCGGTCAGTGCCCTCGACCTCTCGATCCAGGCACAGGTGATGAACCTGCTCGCCGACCTGCAGCAGGAACTCTCCGTCAGCTATCTCTTCATCGCCCACGACCTGCCCGTGGTACGCCACCTGTCCCATCGCATCGTCGTGCTCCACCGCGGCCAGGTCATGGAATCGGGGCCTGCCGAGACGGTGTACGGCGATCCAGTGCACCCCTACACACGCATGCTCCTCGAGGCGGTGCCCCAACCGGACCCTCGCGTGCAGCGGGTGCGCAGATCGGTACGAGAGACCGACCGGGTCCCGGGTTTTCCGTCCGGCACGGGGTGCGCCTTCGTCCACCGCTGCTCTCACGCCATCGACCTGTGCCACCGCGAACGCCCCCACCTGAAGCCGTTGCCGAGCGGACGGGAGGGCACCGACGGAGGCGACCGCACCGTCGCCTGTCACCGCTCCGCGGAACTCCACGGGCCGCCCATGCCGCGGCCCATGACCGGACGGCGACTCGAATCCGCACCCAGCGGCCCGGAACGTAAGGAAGCATCATGCGCAGACAGCGAATAACCGCGGCAGTGGCGGCGCTCGCCGCGCTCGCGACAGCGACCACCGCCTGCAGCGGCTCAGGGCCCTCGGGCTCCGATGGCGGCTCAGGGGGCACGCTCACCGTGGTGTCGGCCGGCGCGCCCGCGAGTCTCAACCCCGCCAAGGCCAACGTCGGTTCGGACAACTGGTTCGTCAACCTCGCCTACGACACGGTGCTCCGCCTGGGTCCGGGCGGCAAGACCACCGCGGGCCTGGCAACGAAGTGGGGCTATGTCGGCACCGGCAACAAGACCTTCGAATTCACCCTGCGCCCGGACCTCAAGTTCGCCGACGGCACCGCGCTGGACGCCAAGGCCGTCGCGGCCTCCCTCGACTACACCCGGAAGAACGGCCTGAACGTCTCCTGGACCTCGGCCATCAGCTCGGTCCAGGCCACCGGACCCCTGACCGTGCGCATCCGGTGCGCCGACCCCAACCCGATCCTGCCCCAGCTCCTGAGCCAGGTACTCATGATCGGCTCCGCCATCAGCCCCAAGGGGCTGTCCGCGCCGGGCGCCATGGGCACCAAGTCCTTCGGAGCGGGACCCTACGTGCTCGATACGGCCCACACCGCGACGGGCGACCACTACACCTACACACCCAACCCGAACTACTGGGACAAGAAGAAGATCCACTGGAAGAAGGTGGTCATCAAGATCGTCGCCAACCCCAACTCGGCGCTCCAGGCCGTCAGGACGGGACAGGCCGACGCCATGGCGATCACCGCCAACCAGGTCGACACCGCCAAGGCCGCGGGACTCAAGGTCACCGGCAGCCCCAACGTGTTCCTCGGAGTCACCCTCGCCGACCGCGACGGCACCCTCGCCCCGCCCCTCAAGGACGTACGCGTCCGCAGGGCCCTCAACTACGCCGTCGACAGAGCCGCGATCACCAAGGCCGTCGTCCAGACGCACGGCCACCCCACGGACCAGATCTCCCTGCCCGGCCTCGACGGCTTCGCCCCCGACTACGACAACCGCTATCCCTACGACCCGGCAAAGGCGAAGAAGCTCCTCGCCGAGGCGGGATACCCGAACGGGTTCCGGCTGAAGATGGAAACGCAGGGGTTCTTCGGCATCGACCTCGTGTCCCAAGCCGTGGTCCAGCAGTGGCAGAAGATCGGCGTCAAGACCGACGTCACCACCGACACCAGCGTCGGACAGTGGCTCGCCTCCGCCACATCGAAGAAGTACCCGGTCCTCGGCTTCGGTTACGGCGGCGCACCCACCTACACACTCGCCCTGGACTGGATGCTGCCGCACCCCACCGCCTTCAACCCCTTCGCCACGTCGGATCCCAAGCTGACCCGGATGCTGGCCAAGGCGAACGCGGCGCCCGCGCAACACCGACGGGCCCTGTACCAGGACGCGATGCGCTACGTCGTCGACCAGGCGTGGTTCGTCTCCGTGCTGCGCATGGACGGGCTGTTCGCCTTCAACGGCAAGAAGCTGGCCGGATTCACCGCCGCCCCCAGCTACATACCCGATCTCGCCTGGGCCGTCACCCCGAAGTAGCGGCGGCGCATCGGCACACGAAGGCAGCGGCGGCACACGAAGACTGCGGTGCGTGTCCGGCGGACGATGCCGGGCACGCACCGGGCCGCCCGTTGACGAAGGAGTGAGGTATGGCCGGACAGATTGCCGACACGACGCACGGGCCGGTCCAGGGCGTCACCGGCGAAGGCGTGCGCGTATTCAAGGGCATACCGTTCGCCGCTCCGCCTGTGGGGCGCCTGCGCTTCCAGCCCCCGCAGCCGCCGGAGTCCTGGACGCGACCGAAACCGGCGACGGACTACGGCCCTGCCGCACCGCAACCGCGTGACCCGGTGCTGGAGCAGATGTTCGGCCATCCGCCGTTTCCCACGAGCGAGGAGTCGTGCCTCACCGTCAACGTATGGACGCCTCAGCGGGGCGCCCACAACCTGCCCGTCATGGTGTGGCTGCACGGAGGAGCTTTTCTGACGGGCTCGGGCCGTGACGTGGTGTTCGACGGCAGCCGACTCGCCTCACGGCACGACGTGGTCGTCGTCACCGTCAACTACCGACTCGGCCCCCTGGGATTCCTGTACCTGGGCGAACTGCTCGGGGACGAGTACGGGTCATCCGGCAACGTGGGCCTCCTGGACCAGATCGCCGCCCTCCACTGGATACGGGACAACATCACCGGGTTCGGCGGCGATCCGGACAACATCACCGTGTTCGGACAGTCCGCCGGGGCGATGAGTGTCCTCACGCTGATGGCCATGCCGGCCGCGCAGGGCCTCTTCCACAAGGCCATCGCCCAGAGCGGCAGCGCCGAGTACACGCACACCCGCGAGCGGGCCACCGCCGTGGCCCGGGACCTGCTGACCGCGCTCGCCCTTCCCGAAGCCGAGGCACGACGGCTCCTCGACCTCCCAATCGCGGCGCTTCTCCATGCCCAGCAATCGGTGGGGGAGAGCTTGCGTGAGCGCGGCGACGCTCTCGGCCTGCCGTTCGCTCCCGTCGTGGACGGACTCACCCTCCCGCAGGCACCGCCGGCAGCGTTCGCATCAGGAGCCGTACCCCCGATCCCTCTGATCTCGGGTACCACTGAGGAAGAGGCGCGGCTGTTCCTGCTCGGCCCACAGGCGCCGCACGGCGACGAGATCGCCGCCCTCATCGGGGAACGCATGTTCCACGCGCCCACCGCGAGGCTCGTCGAGGCGCACGCAGCCCGTACCAGCCAGGTGTGGACGTACCTGTTCACCTGGCGTTCCACGGCCCGGAACGGGGAGCTGGGCGCCTGCCACTCGCTCGATCTGCCCTTCGTCTTCGACAACCTGAGGGCCCCGGGGGTCGACCGGTTCACCGGCCCCGCCGCGCCACAGCCCCTCGCGGACGCCATAAGTTCCGCATGGGCGTCCTTCGCGCGCCACGGCCATCCCGGCGCCGCCTGGTCCGCGTTCGAGACCACTCACCGAGCCGGCATGATCTTCGACGCGGTCTCACGGGTCGAGTCCGACCCCTTGCGGGACATCCGGATGCCGCGGGGCGTGAGAGAGCCGTGACGTCCACCATGCCGGTGCACGAGTGCCGCGAGTCCACGAGGTCCTGTCGTTGAGAAAGTGCGACGACGGGCGCAGGCTGGAGAAGCCAGGTGCGCCCTGCGGACGAGGGCGACCAGGACAGTGGTCCACCCGTGGACGAGGAGGTCGCTGTGTCGGCCGGTCCTGACAACGTGCGGCTGGTACCGGGGCAGGCCGCCTTCATCGCGCTGGATGCCCGCGGAGTGGCCACTGCTTGGAGCGGCGAGGCGCGTGAGCTGCTGGGTTACCGGTCCGAGGACGTGCTCGGCAAGCGCGTTGCCGGATTTCTGTCCGGGCCCCTTTCCGCCGAGTACCGGCGCTGCTGGGCCGAGGGCGTGCCCTGGAGCGGCTCCGTCGCTGTCCGTCACCAGGACGGCCACACTCTCCGTGTCCGTCTGGAGGCCCACCCTCTCCTCAATGCGATCGGCGAGACCGACTGGCTCCTCACCGTCACCGCTGTTGAACGTACTGCCACAGGTCCGGACGCCACGGGTGAACCGGATCTCTCCCGCCTCAAGATGTGGGCGCTCGAGCAGCTTCCCCTGCCGATGGCGCTCTTCGACCGGGAGGGCCTGTGCCTGGCGGTCAATGCGGCTACGACTCGTGTGATGGGGATGCCGGAACGCGATCTCCTCGGCATCCGGATCGGCCACACCGCCCCGGCACAGCCGATGAAGGGTCTGGAACACATCGGAGAGGTCGCCGAACAGGTTTGGCGCCGGGGTGAGCCGACGCAGGTGGAAGCCCACCTGCGCACCCCCGGCGAGACGCACCCCCACGCATGGCTGCTCTCGCTCTATCCCGTGAAGGACCGTGCGGGCCGGGTGTGCGCACTGTCCCAGGCGGCAGCCGACACGACAGAGCAGTTCCGTGCCCGCCAGCGGCTGAGCGTTCTCAACGAAGCCGGCCTGCGGATCGGTACGACACTCGATGTCACGCGCACAGCGCAGGAGTTGGCTCAGGTGGCCACAGAACACTTCGCCGACTTCGTCGCCGTCGACCTGATCGAAAGCCTCGTCGTCACCGAACCCGGCACACCTCCCGCCGGTGACCGCTCGTCACTGCGCCGGACCGCCCAGCACTCCGTCGTACCGGGATGCCCCGAGGCCGTGGTCGCGCTCAGGCAGGTGCACAGCTACCACGAGCAGTCCCCGCCGGGCCGCGCCCTGGCCACCGGCCGCGCCTCGCGCCATCACGTCGACGACACCACGCTCGGGTCCTGGGCCGATGGGAGCCCCGACCGCGCCAGGAGCATCAGAACGCACGGGATCCATTCGTTGATGGTGGCGCCGCTGTCCGCCCGAGGTGTCACCTTGGGCGTGGCGGTCTTCTGCCGCCACCGCACCGCGGAATCCTTCGACGACGAAGACCTTCGGCTGGCGGAGGAGCTCGCCGCCCGAGCGGCGGTCTACATCGACAACGCCCGCCGTTACACCCGCGAGCGCGACATCGCGCTCGCCCTGCAGGCCGGCCTCCTGCCGGAACACGTTGTCCACCAGGCCGCCGTGGAGGTGGCCTGCCGGTATCTGCCGGCGGACCCGGATGTGGGCATCGGCGGTGACTGGTACGACGTCATCCCGCTGTCGGGAGCGCGGGTGGCACTCGTGGTGGGAGACGTGGTGGGACGCGGCATTCAGGCGTCCGCGACCATGGGCCGGTTGTGCACGGCGGTCCGTACGCTCGCCGATGTCGACCTTGCCCCCGACGAGTTGCTCACCCAGCTCGACGACCTCGTCCTGCGCATGGACCGTGGTGACCCGGCCAACGGCACCAGCCAGGCGCCCGTCGACGGACAGGGCGAGGTGGGAGCCACCTGTCTCTACGCCGTGTACGACCCCGTCTCCCGTCGCTGCACCATGGCGCGGGCGGGCCACCCCGCGCCGGTTCTCGTCATGCCTGACGGCACCACGGACTTCCTGAGCCTGCCGGCCGGTCCGCCGCTGGGGCTGGGAGGGCTGCCCTTCGAAACAGCGGAGTTCGACGTGCCGGAAGGCAGTGTCCTGGCCCTCTACACCAACGGTGTCATCGACGGTGCGAACCGTGACGTCGACGAGGGCCGAGCCGTGCTTCGTACGGCCCTCGCCGACTCGACACGTCCATTGCAGGACACCTGCGACAGCACACTCAAAGCCCTCCTGCCCGGCGTCCGCACCGATGACGCCGCCCTCCTGCTGGCCCGCACCCGGGCCCTGGGCGGCGATCAGGTCGCGGACTGGGACCTGCCTTCGGACCCGGCCGTCGTCGCTCGCACCCGGGAACTGGTGAGCGGTGCGCTCGCCGACTGGCATCTGGAGGACCTCGTCTTCGTCGCCGAACTGATCGTCAGCGAACTGGTCACCAACGCCATCCGCTACGGTCATCCACCCGTGCAACTGCGACTGATCCGCGACACCACGCTCATCTGCGAAGTGAGCGACGCCAGCAGCACGGCACCCCATCTGCGGCGTGCCCGCACATTCGACGAAGGCGGCCGCGGACTGTTCATCGTCGCCCAACTCGCACAGCGCTGGGGGAGCCGGCACACACGTGCCGGCAAGACGATCTGGGCGGAAGTTCCCCTTGTGAGTGAGGGCTTCTGAATCATGCACGGGTGCGTGGCGATCTGCCGGGACCTGCTGGGACGTCCTGGCTCATTCGACATCCAGAGAGGGCGCCAGAACCGGGGCGAGTGCCTCGGCGTACGCCTCCGAGATGTGGCTGTCGTCGCGGTAGACGGCGGTGTCGGCGACGACCACGGGGCAGATGCCGGTGCGGGGGGCGCAGAGCCAGGGGGTCGGGTCGATGACTGTGGCGGCCGTGGTGGATGCGGCGGCGCGAATGGCTTCGCCGCGGGACGCATCGCGGGTCGCGCCCGGCACGTGGTGTGCGCAGGTGCGTAGTTGGAGGGAATTCCTGGCGGCGCAGTCGATCGGGTCCCCCTTGGGCCATGGGGTGTCGAGCAGGGCGGTGACCCGGGCGCCGGAGGTGGCCAGGGCGCGGAAGGTGCGCTCGAAGCCGGTCGTCCATTGGTGGAGGGAGTCGGCGGCGGGGCGGGCCGGATCGCCGGCGTCCGAGGAGGAGACGACGACCAGGGCGGGGCGCAGGCTCTCGATCCTCGCCATGGCGTGGGAGCGCCAGGTGTCGCAGGCGGTGTACGGCTTGTGGCCGCTGACGATGGTCACGTCGGCGACCTTGCAGGAGGCCTTCGTCAACGAGACCAGCTTCCAGCCGCCTGCCGTCGCGAGCCGTTGCAGAGCCGGGAACCACTGGGCCGCATGGGAGTCGCCGAAGAGGACGACCGTACGGGACGATGTGCGGTCGCCGTAGACGCAGGGCGGGGAGAGGGTGGCGGCGTAGTCGACATGGCAGCCGTCCCGGTAGACCGCGGAGCGGGCGGACTTCACCTTCGGCAGGGGCGGGGCGAGATTGCTCGGCAGGGCGGTGGGGGACGACGTCAGGAGTTCGGTGAGACGTTCCTGCGGGGCCGGAGCGTCGGAGAGAGCCTGCGCCAGCACGGGCGCGGGGGCGCCCACCTCGATCGTCGGCGGGACCGCCGTCGCCGTCAGAGACAGCGCCGAGACGCCCGCGGACAGCGCGACCCCGAACGCCAGGGCGCGGCGGGGGCGCCTGCGGAAGGCCCGGTGGAAGCGGACCGGGTTCTCGACGAGGCGCAGGGTCAGCCACGCCAGGCCCAGCGCCGCCGCCGACAGCCCGAGCGCGAGCGGCACGTCCGCGGTGCCGTCCGTGCGGCCGAGCGCCGCCGGGGCTATGACCAGCAGCGGCCAGTGCCACAGGTACCAGCCGTACGAGAGTCCGCCGAGCCACACCAGCGGTCGCCGCCCCAGCAGCCGGCCCGCGCCGTGCGGGGTGGGCGCGCAACCGCCGGCCAGGACGAGCGCGGTACCGGCGACCGGCAGGAGGACGTGGTAGCCGGGGAAGGGCGTCTCCGCGTCGTACCAGAGGGCTGCCAGCGTGACGCCGAACAGGCCGAGCCAGGTCATCGGGGCCGCGAGCGCGGCCGGCAGTCGTTTCAGCCTGCCGGTGGCCAGCGCCAGGAGCGCACCGGCGCCCAGTTCCCAGGCCCGGGTGAGGGAGCCGAAGTACGCCCAGGGCGCGGAGGAGTTCGTCACGAGCACGCCCGCCGCGAACGACCCCAGGCTCAGTACCCCGAGCGGGACCGCGACCAGCCGGCGGCGACCGCGGGCGACCCGCCAGGTGAGCAGCAGGAGCAGCGGCCACACCAGGTAGAACTGCTCTTCCACGGCGAGCGACCAGAAGTGCTGGAACGGTGACGGCGGGCTGTTCTGGGCCAGATAGTCCGTACCGGCCGCCGCCAGCCGGAAGTTGACCGCGTACACCGCGCTCGCGAGGGCGTCACCCGCGTACTCGGCGAGCCGTGCCTTCGACAGGAACAGCCACGCCCCGCCCAGCGTGACGGCGATGACCAGGGACGAAGCGGGAAGCAGCCGTAGTGCCCGGCGGGCGTAGAAGGAACGGACCGACACCCGGCCGGTGGTGGCGACTTCGCGCAACAGCAGCGACGTGATGAGGAAGCCGGAGATCACGAAGAAGACGTCGACACCGACGTAACCGCCCCTGACCCGGGACACGCCGGCGTGGGAGAGCACGACCAGCCCGACGGCCACCGCGCGCAGCCCCTGGATGTCGAGCCGCAGGGCGGGGCCCCGGGACGGTGCGGATGATCTGGCGCTCGCCGGGACGGTACGTATCTCGGCGGACGTGATGCTCGACATCGGGGGTGTGACTCCTCGGGGCGACTGCACACTGCTTCGGTCATCAAGATCTGTCCGGCCGCTACACGCGGTTGCACTGTTGTCGCCCCGACTTCGCCTCATCCCGAGGATTCAGCCGCGCGAAGCCGTGAGTTCACCTCCACTCAGCCCGATGACAAGAAATCCCGAGCTGGCCGAGCGTCACGCTCCAATTTTAACCCGGTATAGTTTGACCGGTATAGTTATTGGTGGCATGAGAAGGGCACCGCGTGATCGAGATCTTGAACCCCACCCTGCTGACCCGGGCAAGGGACACAGGCGCCCTGGTCGCTGACATCCTGCAGACGCTGAAGAGCCGCAGCGCGATCGGTACGAACCTGCTGGACATCGACCGTTGGGCCAAGGCGATGATCGCCGAGGCGGGAGCGGTGTCCTGTTACGTCGACTACGCGCCGTCCTTCGGACGCGGACCGTTCGGCCACTACATCTGCACGGCCGTCAACGACGCCGTGCTCCACGGACGGCCGTACGACTACACGCTGGCCGACGGGGATCTGCTGACCCTCGACCTCGCCGTCGCCAGAGGCGGCGTCGCTGCGGACGCCGCCATCAGCTTCCTCGTGGGCGACGCGAAGCCCCCGGAGAGCGTCGCGATGATCAGTGCGACCGAACGCGCGCTGGCCGCCGGGATCGCCGCTGCCGGGCCCGGGGCCCGCATCGGAGACATCTCGCATGCCATCGGCGCGGTCCTCAGCGAGGCCGGGTATCCGATCAACACCGAGTTCGGAGGCCACGGCATCGGGTCGACGATGCACCAGGACCCGCACGTCGCGAACACCGGACGGCCCGGCCGTGGATACAAACTGCGCCCAGGGCTGCTGCTGGCACTGGAACCATGGGTGATGGCGGACACCGCTCAACTCGTCACTGATGCCGACGGGTGGACGCTCCGAAGCGCGACGGGCTGCCGTACGGCACACAGCGAGCACACGATCGCCATCACCGGCGACGGAGCCGAAATCCTCACCTTGCCGACGGCGTGGACGGCCCTCGCACTCAGGGAAAGGTGAAGGAGTTCCGGACGGGTCATGGGGCGCGGTCGAGGCCGCCCGGCGCTTCGGCCGTCGTCCCCGGGGCGGACGACGCGGGCGGCAGGGGCGGCAGGCCCGTGGCGAGGTCCGGCAGGAGGACGGGCTCCAGCCGGATCCGGTCCTGGGCGGTCAGGCGGCGCTCCAACTGCGGGGGCCGGTAGCCCGTGTCCCGGTCGTAGCGCTCCTTGGCGGGCACCGCAAGGAACTCGTTGCCGTCGGGGACTCCCTCGGCGTCGACCGCTTCCCCGATCGGCCGGTGCAGGGGGTCGGCCAGCCGGTACATACCCGTCCGAGAGTCGTGCAGGTCGCCCAAGGCGTCCGGCCGTACCCGGAAGTCGATGCTCTGCTCGGGCTTCATCACCTTGGGACCGGCAGCGCCGAGTACGTCCGTGTCGAACTGCAGCCCGTGTCTGCGGGCCTGATCGACCATCCACAGCAGGGGGATGTCCGACAGTCCCGTCTCCTTGTAGCCGCCACCGACATCGCAGTGCACCCCGGCGAACCAGACCTGCTTGAGCTCCTGGCCCTGCTCGGCCGCACCGGGCTGCTGGTGCCACAGCGCGGGCCGGAACGCCGAGCGCTGCTCGTCGACGGCCAGCGCGTGGAACGCCGCCCGGACCCAACTGCTCAGCTCGGTGTTGTGGAACGCCCAGCGGCGGTTGAACCGGTGCGCCGCGGGCTGCAACCACGTGGGGCCGGGAACGGGGATACCGAGGGCACCGACCGTGTCCCACACCCCGATGAAACGGATCTCCGTCTCGCGCGCATAGGAGCGGCGGAACAACGTGGCCGCCGCGCCCTTCGGTTGCTCGATCCGGTCCCGGTACAGGGCCCAGGCCTCCGGAATCCGGTCGGCGTGCTCCCGCCGCAGGATGCCGCCGTTACGCACCAGTCCCGCGAGACTGCGGGCGGTGAAGGCGCCCCGGCTGAAGCCGAAAAGGAAGAGTTCGTCGTCGGGCTCGTACGTCTCGACGAGGAACCGGTAGGCGTCGATGACGTTCCGGGACAGACCCGCGCCGAACGCGCCGCCCCGCAACCGCTCCCGCCGTCGCGTGCCCACCCCGCTGTGGTAGTGGACGCGCTGCTCCTTCCCGGCGGCGAAACCCGGGAGCACGGAAAGGGCGACCTTGGCGACGTTGGTCTTGCTCGGTTGGTCGGCGAAGTTCCATGTGCCGTCACAGCAGACGACCAGACGCTTGGCCATGACCATCCCTCCTCGCGAGAGCGTGGAGCGGCGCACAGCACCACATCCAGGTTCCCACCACTGGAGGAGCCGCGCCATGCGACAGAGGCACCGCGCGACGCGGCGTACGTCACCCGCTGCCGGGTGCATTCATCCCGGTCGGTCAGGGCACTTGGCCCGCATGCAGGGGATGCGAGGAAGGCCGCTGGGTGTACGCCCCCGCGTCAGGGCCGCCACAGAGACCGTCCGGCGGGCCTTTGCGGAGCCGGGGCGTGAGCGGGATCTGGCGATGCAGGCGGGCAAGGCCGCGCTGGCGGCGTGTGTGGCGTGGGCGGTGGCGGGCTGGTGGCTTGAGGCGCCGATGGCGTTCATCGCCCCGTGGGTGGCGATCGTGCTGGTGGAGTCGACGGTGTACCGGTCGATCGCGCACGGTCTGCAGCAACTGGCGGCCATCGCCACGGGAACCGTGGTGGCCACCGGCGTCGCCCTGCTCCTGGACTCCCCGATGGCGGCCATGGCGCTGGTGCTCCCGGCGGTCGTGCTGCTGGGCAACTGGCGCCGACTGGGCAGCCAGGGCGTCTACGCGGCCACGGGCGCCCTCTTCGTCCTGACGGGCGGGCCGATCACGATCACCTCGTCGGCGGCGCGGATCGCGGAGGCGGTCTTCGGCGCGGTCGTCGGTATCGCCGTCAATGTGCTGATCAGGCCGCCGGTGTATCTGCGCAGCACCCGTGCCGCGCTGGAGGACGCGGCCGACGAGGCGCAGGAGATCCTGGACAGGGTGGCCGACCGGCTGGCCGCCGACGAGTGGGACTCCCACACGGCCGGTTCCCTGCACGAGCGTGCCCTGCGCCTGTGGCGCCTGGTGGACCAGGCCCACGCGGCGGTCGGCTGGAGCCGGGAGAGCCTGCGCGTCAATCCCCGCAGCCGCAGCCGTGCCTTCTCACAGCCGGACCAGGACTACGACGACGCGGTCACCGTCCTCGACTACGTCGCCGTCCACACCGCGGGCGTCACCCGGGCCGTACTGGAGTCCTCCGGCGACGATCGCAAGGGCTGGCGACCGGGCCCGCACGCCACGGAGCCGTACGCGGACTTCCTGCACAGCAGCGCCAGTGCCATCCGGCTCTACACGCGCAGCCGGTTCGCCCCCGGCGGCCAGGACGAGCAGGCCGACCAGGAGCTCCGCGAGGTGGTCGAGGACCTGAACCGCGCCTTGGCCGATCTACGGCAACAGCTGCTCGGCGCGGCCCCCGACGACCCGGACACCCTGGCGACCTACGGCACCCTCCTCACCCAGGCCCACCGCCTGGCCGACCAGCTGGTCGGGCACTGACGGCGGGCCGGGACACGGCTACGGCCGGCCCGGGCCGGACACCCGGCTACGCCCGCCGGGCCCAGTGCAGGCGGTCCAGGCCGCTCCGGTTGTTCAGCTTCAGGCCGAGGCGGGTGCCCGTGCCCTGGAGGGTGGTGAGGGAGTCACACAGGCGGGCCCTAGGGCCGGCAGCGCGACGGGCCCTTGGAGAGCCCGTCGCGCGAGGGGTGTCAGGTCGACCAGACCACCCTGCCGTTGTTCACGATGACCACCTTGGCGTCGGCCCGCAGGACCAGCTGGGCTCCTTCGTTGCCCCAGGTCTGGGAGGCCCAGATGGGGCGGTCCTCGCCGTTGTGGATGACGAGATTGCCGTCCTGCTGGAAGATCGCCCGGTGGTTCCGGCCGAAGGTCATGGACGCCCAGATGGGCTTGCTCTGCTCGTTGTAGACGACGAGATTGCCGTCGGTCTGCATGACCATCCGGATGCGGTTGGTGGTCCAGGCCTGGTTGACCTCCAGGACGCTGGTCGCGAAGACGCTCTCGGTGCTCCAGTTCGGCTTCGGGCTCGCCTTCGGCTTCGGCTTCGGTTTCGGTTTCGCGGGAACGCTGGTCCTGCTGGGCTCCGGGGAGGGCGCGGCGGGCGGGGGAGCGGCGACCTTCGCAGGCTCGCTCTTCTTCGGCTTCGCCTTCGTCGGGGACGGGCTGGGCTTCGAGGCCACGTAGTCGTCGAGGGCGGCGGGGGCGGAGTTCGGGTTGAGGACCGTGTCGGAACCCGCGGTCAGCCCTTTGGAATCGCCGGGGCCGTCGTCCTTCGCGCTGCCGGCCAGCAGCAGCGGTACGGCGATGAGCACCGCGCCGGCTATCGCGGCTCCCGCGAGGACCGGCTTGCGGGAGCGGCCGCTGCCGACGCCGGTGTCGGTCCTGGTGCCCGGAGGCGTCGTCCCCACTGCCGCGGTCACCGCGACGCGTTCCTCGGGCGCCTCGGTCGTCCCGGCTGCCGCCGCGGGCGGGGCCGCGGCTTCGGCGGTCTCCTCGGTGGGAGGTGCGGTGGCGGTGGTCTCCCCTGCCGGGGTGCTGCCGGACTCCGACTCGGGGGCTGCGGCCGTACTCGGCGCCGCCTCGTCCGGTGCGGAGGGCGTGGGCGGTAACCCGGCCTCCCCTTCGCGGGCGGCGGCCGCCTCCGCGTTCGCGCCGGGGGTCTGCTGCTGGGGGGACATGCGGTACTCCTCCTCGGTGGCGGAGCTGTCGGTGGTGTGCAGGGCCCGCGCGATGGCCGGCCGGACGAACGCCGAGAAACCCGACGGGTGTTGGCCGAGTGTCACGCCGGGTGAGCCGGTTCGGCCCGGTTCCGGTCGCCTAGTTCCACAGGACCCGCGGGGGTGGCGGCCGCAGGCCGGTCCGACGTCCTTACGAGCTGCGCGGTCTTCCCGTACGGCCTCGGCCCGGACGTCCGGCCGGAAGGCACCGTATGCCGACCGGACCGATGGCGTAGCCCAACTTAGCCTGTACCAGGGGCGATCAGCCGCCCCACCCGCCTCAACGCTTCCGTCGCTTTGTCCGTCCACGCCGCCCTGCTCCCGGAACGTCCCCCACTCGGGCAGTAAACGGGCACGCAGGCACCCGATACGGACCCTGCCCGCACCGCCACGGACGAGGCTCGTGTGGCATCCTGTTGACGCCCCGAGTTGATCAGTGTCGGCGTGCACGCACGCAGTTCGACACTCAAGTATTCGTAGGGACACAAGAGTTCAGGTGGAGATACGGCCCGGACGACGGCAGGAGGGCGGGCGCGACGCCCTGTCCGAGATGCCCGACCGCTCCGGACCCACGGTCGCCTCGGAGCCGGCCGGCGCCGGCGCGGTCGAGGCCACCGACACCCCCGACATACCCGAGGCCGTGCAGGCCGCCGCCCGCCGGGCGCCGGGGCACTGGATCGGCATGGTGGACCCCGAGTGGACCGACGAGCGGACGCCGCCCGAGTGGGCGGTGCTGGGGGAGTGGCGGTCGGACGAGAGCGGGAGTGTGGGGGACTACCGCGCCAACCAGGCGTACCGGCCCTCGGCGCGGGTGCTCGGCTGGCCGGAGCCCACCGACCCGGTGGACGCGGCGGCACAGCGGGCCGCCACCGGCTACGGATCGGTGGACGAGGCCCTGACGGCGCTCGCCGAAGCGGACATCACCGTGGTGCGCGGACCGGACGGCGGGCCGCTCACGGCCGCCGGGCGGGACGGGGCGCCAGTGGTGCTGTTGTTCACCTCACCGGCGCACGAGTTCATGTCCGCGGCACTTCGCCATGACACGCTCCCCGCCCGGGAGCTGGCCCGTTCCCTGACCGGTTCGGGCACCTTGCTGATGGTCAACGCCGGGGCCGCCGCCCCCTTGCTCGTACCGGCGGACAGTCTCCTCGGTCCCGAAAGCGGGCCGGAGGTCGAGGGGGCGCCCGCGGCGGACGCAGCGGCGGGGGAGGGCGTCGGCGCCCGCTCCGGCCCGGCGGACCGTACCGGCCCCGCGACCGCTATTCCCTCCGCGGCCCGCACCGACAACTCCCCTGAACCCTGGCCCCACATCACAGGGAGGACCCCGTGACGCGTCCGGTCCAGCACACCCCCACCTCCGCGCGGTCGGAGTCCGGCTCCGACGGCGAGGAGACGGCCGCGACCGCCGCCACTGCCGTGGCCGCCTCGGCCACCGAGCCCGAACCCGAGCCCGCAGGGGCGAAGACGGGGGCCAAGGCCGGGGAGTCGGAGGCAACGGCCGTACAGGCCAAGACCACTGAGCCCGAGGCCGAGGCCGAGTCCGAGGCCCGGTCCGAGGCCGAGGCCGGGACCAGCACCGAGAGCGGGGCCGAGGCCGGCAGCCGGTCCGAGGCCGACACCGATCCCGGTGCCGCCGCTGCGGCCAAGAGCCGGCTGCCCGCACTCGTGCGGACCATGACCGTGACCGCCATCGACCGGCCGCAGCAGGAGGCCGGTCAGGTGGGACGGCCGGGCAGGGCGGCCCTGGCCGGGGCCGCGGTCGCCGGGGCGCTGCTCGTGTCGGTGCCGTTCCTGGTACTCGCCGGGGGCGACGACAAGGACAACAAGACGGCCCCGGCGGGAGGAACCGTGCTCGGCGGCGGTTCGCCGGAAGCACCGGGCGACTTCGTGGTGACCGAGCCCGACGCCAGTGCCTCGGGCGACGGCAAGAAGGAGTCCGCCAAGCCCGACAAGCCGGCCAAGGGAGCTCCCGCGGGCACCTCGGCGCAGAACTCGGGCAAGGACACGCCGAAGCAGGACGCCGGCCAGAAGGACCGCCCCAAGGGGGACTCGGGCCAGCAGGACCAGCCGGAGAAGCCCAGCGGCGGGAACAAGTCCGGCGGCGACGACAAGCCCGCCAACACCGGTTCGGGCGTGATGTTCAGCGCCCCGGTCTCCCTGCGCAGCCACCTCTCCGGCCGCTGCATCGACGTACCGAACGCCGAGTTCGGCGACGGCAAGCAGCTGATGGTGTGGGACTGCAACAACGGTCCCGCGCAGAGGTGGCAGTTCGCCTCCGACGGCACCGTCCGCATCAACGGCCTGTGCCTGGACGTGGCCAACGCGAACTACAACGACGGCACTCCCATCCAGATCGCCTGGTGCAGCGGCAACGCCGCCCAGAAGTTCGTCCTGAACGAGCGGCACGACCTGGTGAACACCGTCGTCGGCAAGTGCGTCGACATCAAGGACAACAACCGGGGCAACGGGGCCTGGCTGCAACTGTGGACCTGCGCGGGCACCGACAACCAGAAGTGGAGCGTCTGACCGGACGCCCACAGGCCGAGAACACCGTTCTCGGCATCCGTACGCCCCGAAGGCGGGGCATGATGGCACGGTCGGCTCGCCGACACGCGCCGCCGACGAGGGGCGCCAGCATAAGTCGCCGCCGGAGCAAGGAGGTTGGTGCGTGTCGCGCCAGGTACTGACGGTCGGTACGGGGGACCGGGACCGCTACCGGACGATCGGTGAGGCACTCGCGGCCGCCCGAACGGGTGCGCTCATCAGCGTCCGGCCCGGGACGTACGCGGAGAACCTGGTGATCAACACCAGGGTCACACTCACTGCCGCCGAAGGGCGGGGCACCGTCGAGATCCGGCCGCGTTCGGGCAGCGTCCTCGCGCTGCGCGCCGACGCCGTGATGCTCTCGGAACTGACCCTGCGCGGCGGCGACGCCGAGCTGCCCGCCGTGGACGTGCGGCGCGGGCAGGCCGCCCTCGACGGCTGCGAGGTCGTCGGCGCCGCCTGGACCGCGATGCTGGCCGGGGGCACCGGTTCGCTCGCGCTGCGGGAGTGCCGGGTGAGCAACCCGCAGGGCGCGGGCATCGTGGTCACCTCGACCACGCCCACCACCGTCGAATCCTGCACGCTGGAGCACTTGGGCACCAGCGGCCTGGTCCTCGCCGAGCAGGGCGAGGCCCGCATCCGCGGCTGCACGGTGCGCGACGCCCGTGGCAACGGCCTGCTCGCCAACGGCGAATCCCGCGGCACCGTCGAGGACTGCGACATCTCCTCCACCGACAAGCCCTCCCTCGCCCTGGAGCAGAACTGCTCCCTCACGGTGATCCGCACCGTGGTGCACGACACCAGCACGGGCGTGCACTTGAGCAGCGCGGGCCGTACGACGCTGGAGGACGTCCGCGTCACCGGCGCCTCCGGCAACGGGATCACGCTGGCCGCGGGCAGCGACCCGGTGCTGCGGCGCTGCCGCGTCTCGCGCACCCGCGGCCAGGGCGTGCTGGTCACCGACAGGGCCCGCGGCACCTTCGAGGACTGCTGGGTGGACGGCGCGCAGGGCGCCGCGGTGCGCGTCGCCGGGGCCGCCTCCCCGGCGCTGACCGGCCTGACCGTCCGCGACTGCGAACAGACCGGGCTGCTTCTGGAGGAGGACTCGGCGCCGGAGCTGGACCGGCTGGAAGTGATCGGCGGCGCGCCCGCGGTCTCGGTGCGCGGCGGCGCCAACCCGCTGCTGCGCCGGGCCCGGCTGGTGGAGCCCGCCGGCGACGGCATCGTGGCCGGCAAGGACGCCCGTGGCCGTGCCGAGGACTGCGAGATCGTACGGCCGAAGGGCGCGGGTGTGCGCGTGGGCTCCGGCAGCACCCTCTACCTGGCCGGTGGCGGGGTCTCCGACACCGCCACCAGCGGCCTGATCGTAGAGGAAGGGGGCAATGTCACCGTCCGCGACTTCCGCGTCGAGATATCAGGCGAGGAGGGCGTGGTGGTCGCCGCGGGCGGCGAGTTGACCGCCAACCGCACCACGGTGCACGCCGCCCAGGGCCACGGCTTCCTGCTCCGCGAGGGCGCGCTCGCCTCGCTCAGCGGCTGCGAGGTCTCCGGCGGCGCCCAGGACGGCTTCCGGGTGGAGTCCACCGCGCCGGTCTCGCTCGTGAACTGCCTCGCCCGGGAGAACGAGGGCGGCGGCCTGGTCCAGACGGTGCCCGGCGAACGGCTCGCCGTGGACGGCCTGAACAGCACCGGCAACGGCAAGCGGGACGCCTGGGGCACCGGTAGCGCCGAGAACACCGACCCGGCCGGCTCCGGCGCCGCGGACGCGCCCCCGACGGACCGCGCGGACGGCCCGCTCGGCGCCCTGAACGCGCTGATCGGCCTGGAGAACGTCAAGCAGCAGGTGGGCACCCTGGTCAACCTGACCCAGCTCGCCCAGCGCCGCGAACAACTCGGCATGTCCGCCCCGCCGATGAGCCGGCACCTGATCTTCGCCGGACCGCCCGGCACGGGTAAGACCACCGTCGCCCGCCTCTACGGGGCGATCCTCGCCGAACTGGGTTCGCTGCGCAGCGGACACCTCGTGGAGGTCTCCCGCGCCGACCTGGTCGCGCAGGTCGTCGGCGGTACGGCGATCAAGACCACCGAGACCTTCCAACGCGCCCTCGGCGGCGTGCTGTTCGTCGACGAGGCATACACACTCACCGCGGACAGCGGCAACGGCGGCGCCGACTTCGGCCGCGAAGCGGTGGACACCCTGCTGAAGCTGATGGAGGACCACCGCGACGACGTCGTGGTGGTCGCGGCCGGCTACTCCCGCGAGATGGAGTCCTTCCTCGGCTCCAACCCGGGTCTGGCGTCACGCTTCTCACGGACCGTCGAGTTCGAGAACTACTCGGTGCCCGAGCTGGTCGCGATCATGGAGAACATGTGCGCCCAGCACCAGTACGAGCTGGGTGAGGGCACCGCGGCGGCGCTGGCCGCGCACTTCGAGACGATGCCGAGAGACGCGGGATTCGGCAACGGCCGTGCCGCGCGCGGGGTGTTCGAGGAGATGGTGGACCGGCAGGCGGTCCGGCTCGCCTCCCAGGCGCAGGTGGGTGAGCACGATCTGCGGCTGCTGCTGCCGGAGGACGTCTCCGCCGCCGCCGCGACGGCCGCCGAGTCCGCCGCCCCGGACGACGACCCGCTGACGCGCCTCGGCGACATGATCGGCCTGTCCGAGGTGAAGCGCGACGTCGCCGACCTGGTCAACCTCATCACCACCGCACGCCACCGTGCCGCCGCCGGGCTGCCGGTGCCCTCGCTCAGCCACCACCTGGTCTTCACCGGCCCGCCCGGTACCGGCAAGACCACCGTGGCCCGTCTCTACGGCGAGATCCTGACCCAGCTCGGCATCCTGCAACGGGGCCAGCTGATCGAGGCGGCCCGCGCCGACCTGGTCGGCCGCTACATCGGCCATACCGCCCAGCTCACCCGCGAGGTCTTCGAACGGGCCCGCGGCGGCGTGCTGTTCATCGACGAGGCGTACACCCTCACCCCGCGTGGCGGCGGCGCCGACTTCGGGCAGGAGGCGGTGGACACGCTGCTGAAGCTGATGGAGGACCACCGCGACGAGGTCGTCGTCATCGTCGCCGGCTACACCGACGAGATGGAACGCTTCCTCGCCTCCAACCCCGGTCTGTCCTCCCGCTTCCCGCGCCGGATCACCTTCGCCGACTACTCCTCCGAGGAGCTCGTCACCATCGTGCGCGGCCAGGCCGGGAGCATGGGCTACGAGTGCGGGCCCGGCACCGGCCCGCTGCTCAGGGAGTACTTCGAGTCGCTGCCCCGGGACCGCTCGTTCGGCAACGCCCGCCTGGCCCGCCAGGTGGTCGAGGCGATGGTCACCCGGCAGGCGGGACGGCTCGGTTCGCTGTCCGCGCCCACCCTGGACGACCTGCGCATCCTGATCCCCGAGGACGTCCCGGCCGCGGCCCCGAAGGCGGCTCCCCGATGACGCGGCGCGCCCGCGGGACCGCCCGCCTGCTGTCCGGCGCCGGCCTCGCCGCCGCACTGTTGCTGCCCACGGCCGTCCCGGCCCAGACGGCCTCCCTCTCGCGCCCGCCGACGGCCGACGAGAAGAAGGGGCAGGAACTCCCCGGCATGCCGTCCCTGCTCGATCCGGACGCCGAGGACACGGCCTGCACCCCCGCCTCCGAGGAGACGGCGAAGAAGCAGGACTGGTCGCGCCAGCGCCTCGACCTGGACCGGCTGCGCGGGCACAGCACCGGGGCGGGCGTGACCGTAGCCCTGATCGACACCGGCGTCGCCCCCGACGCCGCCGGTCTCGACGGCCGGGTCACCGCCCAGGGCACGGCCGCCGAGGACTGCGTCGGGCACGGCACCTTCCTGGCCGGGCTGATCGCCGGCACCGGCGGGGACATTCAGCGCCTCGCCGGGGTCGCCCCCGGCGCGAAGGTCCTGGCGCTGCGCGGCACCGACACGCGCGGTGTGGCGAGCCCCGAACTGGCCGCGGCGGCGGTACGCGAGGCCACCGAATCGGGCGCCGAGGTGATCGCCGTCACGGTGGCCCTGCCGCGCCGCGACACCGCGCTGACCGACGCGATCGCCGCGGCCCGCCGGGCGGGCGCTGTCGTGGTCGCCGCGGCCACCCCGGACCCGCCCTCCCGGGGCGGCACCGACGACATCCCGTCCCGCGTCTACTGGCCGGCCGGCGAACCCGGTGTCCTCTCGGTCGCCGACATGCTCCCCGGCGGCGTCCGCCCCGACGGCTCCCTGCCCACCACGGGCATCGACCTCGCCGCCCCCGGCGCCGGGGTGGTCTCCGGGGGCCCGCGCGGCAACGGCCACTACCTCGGCGCCGGCGCCTCGGTGGCCGCCGCCTACGCCGCCGGGGCCGCCGCGGTGGTCCGCGCCGCCCACCCCGACGACGCGCCCGACGCCGTCATCCACCGCCTGACCGCGACCGCGTACCCGGCCGACATCCCCCAACTGGACGCCTACGCCGCCGTGACCACTGTCCTCGACGACTCGGGCGCGCCGTCCGGCACCGAGGGCGCCGGGGATCCCGTGACCGTCCGCGACACGTCCAGCGCCGACCGCGCCACCGGCCGAGCCACCCTCTTCGTCCTCCTCGGCTCCGCCGGCGTACTCGCCGTCCTCTGGGCCGCCTTCACCCTCCCCAGGGCCCGCGCCCGCGGCTGGCGTCCAGCGGGACGACCGGATCGAGCGGGTGCCGAGCCGAGACTCGGGGAGGCTGAGGCGTCGTAGGGGGGACGTGCCCGGGGACAGGGCGGGTGCGCGGTGTGAGGCTCGGCCCGGGGCCGAATTGGCACCAACTCCAGTGGGGTCCCCGCCAGGTGACCCGGGCGCGTGCCGACGGGTGAGGCGCGCGGCCCGGGGGTCAGTTGCGGCCAACTCCGAGGCCGCACACGTCAGTTGACCCTTGCGGCCATGTTCGGAGTCGGCGTCCGTCGGGCTGCTGGAGCGAGCGGCGCGAGCCGAGGCCGGAGGGCGCCGGGGTGCCCTAGGGGTGGTGGGGCGAGGGGGCCGGCAGGCCGGGGCCGGGAAGGGCAGGCGCACCTGCGAGGTTCGTTCCTCGGCTGTTCTCGACCGGTGCCTCCGCGTATGCCGTGCCCGGGATGGCGCCTGTCGGGGCCGGCCGGTGTGAGCGAGGACCGAGCCCGGGGCCGGGGACGCCGGGAGGCATCGGGGCGGCCCCGCGCGGGTGCAGTGGCCCGGACTGGGTACAACCGTCCCAACAACTGTGGGGCCACCTCAGGTGGCCCCACTGCGTTCCTCACACGCCGTCAGCCCTCCTGCCCCCGCCCCTCCTCCACCAGTGCCGTCTGCATCAACCGCGCCTTGCGGCGGGCGATGTGCAGGGCCCGGCCCGGCGGGAGGTTGAGGGGCTTCGCGTTGCCGAAGAGGCGGCCCTCGGTGGGCGGGCAGGAGAGGAGGACGGCGGGGTTGTTCGCCTCGTCCATGCGGCGGATCAGGCCGTCGCTGAGGCCGCGGCCGGCGCCCATGGCGCTGCGGGCGACGACCAGGTGCAGGCCCATCTCGAAGCCGAGGGTCAGATGCTCGAAGAGCGGCTCGAAGGGGCTCTGGAAGGAGTTGCCGGAGACCATGTCGTAGTCGTCGACCAGGATGAACAGCCGCGGCCCTGTCCACCAGTCGCACTGACGCATCCGGGCAGGGGCGATGTCCGCGCCGGGGACGCGGGTCTTCAGCGCGCGGGCCGCGCCGTCGACGGTCTCCTTGAGGTTGTCCAGGGAGATCACGTGCCCGATGCGGTACTCCGCCGGGATGGCGTCCACCAGGGTGCGGCGGTAGTCCACCGCGATGATCTTCGCCTCGCTCGGGGTGTACCGGGCGGTGATGCCCTCGGTGATACGGCGCAGCAGGTTGGTCTTGCCGCTCTCCGTGTCGCCGACCACGATCAGGTGCGGAGTGCGGCTGAAGTCGTGCCACACCGGCTCCAGGGCGTCCTGGTCGATGCCGAGCGGGAGGCGCAGGCCGCCGCCCTCGGTGGGCTGCGGTGCGGGGAGTTCGGCGAGCGGCAACCGGTGCGGCAGCATCCGCACCGGCGGTGCGGCCGGGCCCGACCAGTGCTTGGCGACCTCGCCGACCAGGTGGGCGACGCCCTCGCCGAGGTCTTCGAGGGACCCGCTGCCGTCCAGGCGGGGCAGGCCGGCGAGGAAGTGCATCTTGCTGTCGGCGGTGATGCCGCGACCGCCGCTGCGCGGCACCGAGCGGGCCTTGCGGGTGTCGATCTCGGAGTCCATCGGGTCACCCATCCGCAATTCCAGGCGGGTGGCCGCCTGGTCGCGGACCTGTGCGGACAACTCCACCCAGCGGGTCGTGGTGATGAGCAGGTGGATGCCGTAGTTCAGGCCACGGGCGGCGAGTTCGTTGAACTTCGGGACCAGGTCGTCGTAGTCCTGACGGACCGTCGACCAGCCGTCGACCACCATGAACACGTCGCCGAACGGCTCGTCGGGGAACTCCCCGGCGGCCCGGCGACGACGGTAGGACTGCATGGAGTCGAGGGTGTGGTCCACGAAGAACTGCTCGCGGCGGGCGAGCAGCGTCATCACCTCGGCGACGGCCCGGTGCACCCGCTCCGGGTTGAGCCGCGCCGCGACCCCGCCGACGTGGGGGAGTGAGGCGAGCTGGGAGAGACCGCCGCCGCCGAAGTCCAGGCAGTAGAACTGGATCTCGGCGGGGGTGTGCGTGAGGGCGAGGGCCGCGATCAGCGTACGGGCCAGGGTCGACTTGCCGCTCTGGGAGCCGCCCGCGATGGCGACGTGGCCGCCGGCCCCGGCCAGGTCCACGACCAGCGGATCGCGGCGCTGGTCGAAGGGCTTGTCCACCAGGCCCACCGGCACCCGCAGCTTGCCGGTCCCGGCCCAGCCGGTGGCGGTGAGGCCGCGCTCGGGGTCGGGGGCGATGCCGGGCAGCAGGACGTCCAGCGGGGAGGGCTCGTCCAAAGGCGGCAGCCACACCTGGTGGGCGGCGGGGCCCGCGTCGCGCAGCCGGTCGAGGGCCACGTCCAGCAGGGTCTCCTCGTCGCCGGTCTCCTCGATCTCCGGCTCCGGCTCGGACGCCGGCTCCAGCGTGCGCGGCACCACCCAGCCGCTGGTCCACGGCACCACCTGGCTGGCCACCCGGGCCTGCACCACGGCGCCGGTGCGGCGCCGGTACGTACCGGAGGAGTAGGCGGCGCGGAACCTGGTCAGGGCTTCCACGCCGGACTTCAGATAGCCGCTGCCGGGCTGGGCCGGCAACTCGTAGGCGTCCGGCACGCCGAGCACGCCACGGCTTTCCATGGCGGAGAAGGTACGCAGGCCGATGCGGTACGAAAGGTGGCTCTCCAACTGGTGCATGCGGCCCTCGTCCAGGCGCTGCGAGGCCAGCAGCAGATGCACCCCGAGGGAGCGGCCGAGGCGGCCGATCATCACGAACAGGTCCATGAACTCCCGGTGCGCGGACAGCAGTTCGCTGAACTCGTCGACCACCACGAACAGGCTGGGCAGCGGGGTGAGGTCCGTCCCGGCGGCGCGGGCCCGCTCGTACTCCAGGGCGGAGGTGTAGTTGCCGGCGGCGCGCAACAGCTCCTGGCGGCGGATGAGTTCGCCGTGCAGGGCGTCCTGCATACGTTCCACCAGGGCGACTTCGTCGGCGAGGTTGGTGATGACGGCGGAGGTGTGCGGGAGTTCCTCCAGACCGAGGAAGGTCGCACCGCCCTTGAAGTCGACCAGGACGAAGTTGAGGGTCTCGGAGGAGTTGGTCAGCGCGAGACCGAGGACGAGGGTGCGCAGCAGTTCGCTCTTGCCGGAGCCGGTCGCACCGATCAGCATGCCGTGCGGGCCCATGCCGCCTTGCGCGGACTCCTTGATGTCGAGGTCCACCGGACGGCCGTCCACGCCGACGGCGATCGGCACCCGCAGCCGGGCGGAGCCGGTGTGCCGGTCGAAGAGGACCTTCGGGTCGTGCCGGTGCAGATCGGGGATGCCGAGCAGGGTGGTCAGCTCGACGTCGGCGTCCAGCGGCTGTGCGATGTCCGTGCCCAGGCTCATCCGGCGGGCGGTCAGCAGCCGGGCCAGCGACTCGGCGCCGAGCGGGCCGAGCCGGTCCGGGCGGCCCAGCGCGACGGAGCGCTCCTTGCGGCTGCGGTCGGTACGCACCAGGTTCACCCGGTCCGGTCCGACGGTCAGCCGCAACGTGTTGCGGCCGGGCCGCCAGCGCAGCGCCCCGGAGACGTCCAGGACCATGGCGTTGCGGTAGCCGTGGCCCTCCCAGCGGTGCCCCTCGGGAACGGTGACGCCGTCCAGGACGACGACCGTGTAGGGCTCGTCGCGGCCGGGGCGGGCGTCCGGGTCGAAGCCGGGACGCTCGGCGAACTCGGCGCCGAGCAGATCGTCCAGCTCGGTGAGGTCGGCGGTGATCCGGCGGACCTGGCCGGCGCCGTCCTCCTCGTGCGGGTGCAGCGCGTGCGGCAGCCACTTGACCCACTCCCAGTCGGGCCGCCGCTCGTCACTGACGCACACCGCGAGCCACAGCTCCTCGGGCGCGTGGAACACCGCGAGCTGGCCGAGCATGGCCCGCACCAGGGCACGTGCCGCGTCGGCGCCCGGCTCGGCGCCCTCGGCCCGGCTCGCGCCGCTCTCCCCGTACGGTGCCGTGCCCGGCTCGGTCGTCTCCTCGCCGGGTGACTCCTCGGGGCGCAGCATCACCCGCGCCGAGGAGCGCAGGTAGAGGCCGAGGGGCTGCTCGGGGATGGTGGAATAGGCGCGGATGAAGCGGCGCAGGGCGTGCGCGCAGAGCGGTTCGAGGTCCTCCACCGGGCGGGTGGAGACCGGGTTGAGGGTGAGGGCGAGCTGCTGTTCGCCGATCGCGAGCCGGACCTCGCCGAAGTCCTCGTCGGCCGGGCGGCGTTCCCACAGCCGTGAGGTGCGGGCCAGCGAACGCAGCGAGGAGGGCTCCGGGTGGCGCCAGGCGAGCGCCCGCTGCTGCTCCGTGATGGTGCCCCGGACCCGCTTGCGCATCTGCGCCAGATAGCGGAGATAGTCGCGGCGTTCGCCCTTCAGGCGCTGCTTGCGCTCGCTGGAGCGGCGCATCAGCTGCCCCAGCAGCATCGCACCGGCGGAGAGCGCCATGACGCCCATCGCCAGATACATGAAGACGCCGTTGCCACCGCCCGGGCGCAGGAACATCAGCATCATCGACACCGACATCAGCGCCATCGGCAAATAGGTCCATATCGCCGAGGTGTCCGGCACCGTCTCAGCGAGAACCGGCGGCTCCTGGAGGGTCAATTGCCCGTCGGGCATCTCGGGTCCGCGCCTGCGGGCCGGCCGGCGAAACAGCACCACACTCAAGGAACGAAACCTCCGGTTTCACTGGCTTTCCGGCCCGCGCCGAATACCGGCACACACCCGGTAGCGGGAAAGACCGCACCGCACCCATTCTGCGGGTCCCGGGCGGCGCGGTGAACGCCGGATGAATGTTGTGAGCTGAAAGCGGGGGACGGTCAACTCCCCCCGCACTCAACTGCATACCGGACAGGGAGTCCGGTCCGCAGCACGATCCGGCGGGCGCAGGCAGTAGTCTGCATTCACGTAACGCGACCTGTCCACGTGGGAGAGGTGGTTTCCGGGCGCACGGACACAATTCCCTTGTCCGACAGCTCGGTTCCCGGCCGCGCGGGCCTTACGTACTCTGCGCACGGCCCTCTTGCGAGGAAGTCCTTCTGTCAAAGCCCCCCACGGAAGACGAGAGTTCAGCTGATGACCGACAGTGCGGTGGCCGAACTGTGCCGCCTGACCGTACGTGCGCCGAGCGTCTCCGTCGATCTGGCCGTGCCCGCCGACGTGCCGGTCGCCGATCTGCTGCCGACGCTGCTGCGTTACGTCGGCGAGGAGGCCGAGGAGGCCGGACTCGACCACGCGGGCTGGGTGCTGCAGCGGCTCGGTGACGCCCCGCTCGACGAGGAGACCACCCTCGCGCGCGCCGGGCTCGCCGACGGGGACGTGCTCTATCTGCGCCCGCACACCGAGGCGTTGCCCGAGGCAAGGCTCGACGACCTGGTCGACGGCATAGCCGACACCGCGGGCCGCAGGCTGCACACCTGGCACCCCGAAGCGGCCCGCGGACTGCTGGTGGGCACCACGGTGGCGACCGTGGTGGCCGCCCTGGTGCTGGTGTTCTGGCCAGGCGTGACCGGCTCCGGCTCGGTCAGGGCCGCCTGCGCCGCCGTCGCGGGGGTGCTGCTGCTCGCGGGCGCGGGCACCGCCAGCCGCGCCGTCGGCGAGCGTCTCTCCGCGACCGCACTCGGCCTGCTGGTCGCGCCCTGCCTGGCCCTGGCCGGCTGGGTACTGCCCGGCGGCGAGCTGACCGGCCCGGACACGGCGCGGGTCGTGGGCGCGCGGCTGCTCGCCGCGGGCGCCGCGGGCGCGGGCGGCGCGGTTCTCGCGCTGGCCGCCACCGCGGTCGGCGCCCCGGCCCTGCTGGCCACCGCGGTCGTCTCGGTGGCCACCGCGATCGCCGGCGCCCTGATCGGGTACTCGGGCCTGGACGTGCCCGCCGCCGTGGCGCTGGTGGCCGCGGTGGTCGCTCTGGCGGCCGGGACGGTCGCACCGTTCGCCTTCAAGCTGGCCGGGATGCGGATGCCCGCCCTGCCCTCCTCCGCCAGCCAGCTCCAGGAGGGCATCGAGCCCTATGCGGGCGACGAGGTCGCCGAACGCACCGAGCTGGCCGGGCGCTGGGTCACCGCGCTCTTCGCCGCCACCGGCATCGTCGCCGCGGCCGCCCTCGTCGTCATCGCCCAACACCCGGACCTGCCCGAGGTGTTGACCGCGGTCACACTGAGCCTGCTGCTGCTCCTGCACTCCCGCGGCCTGGTGCACATCGGCCAGCGGCTGACCCTGGCCGTACCCGGCGTCTGGGGGCTGCTGCTGCTCGCCCGCGCCTGGGCGACGGACAGCGACGGCGACGGACGCCTGGTGGTCTTCGCGGTGCTGCTCGGCGCCGCTGCCGCATTGGTCATCGCCGCCTGGACGGTGCCCGGCCGGCGGATGCTGCCGTACTGGGGCCGGGCAGCGGAGATCGCGCACACCGGCTTCGCCGTGGCGCTGCTGCCGCTCAGCCTGTGGGTGGCCGGGCTCTTCGGCTGGCTGCGCGGCCTGTTCGGCTGAGTACACCCGCACTCCGGCAAGAGAACGAAGTCGAGGAGATGCCGTGCAGTCCAAACGCGACCAGGTACACGCCCACAGTTTCATGATGGGCAGGCTCAGTTCGGGCCTGCTGATGGCCGACCCGGACGCCCCGGAGAGCCCGCTCGGGCGCACCACCCGCGGAGTGGTCTTCGGCGTCCTGGTCACCGTCCTGATCGGCGCCGGCGCCACCGTCTACGGCCTGCTGCGCCCCGGCGGGAACGACGCCTGGCGCGACGGTGACCACCTGGTGGTCAACCGCGACACCGGCGCCCGCTACCTGTGGACCGGCACCGACGGCGTACTGCACCCCGTGCGCAACTACGCCTCGGCGCGGCTCATCGGCGGGTCCGACCTGAAGACCGTGGACGTCGGCACCGCCTCGCTGCGGGATGTCCCGGTGGGAGCCCCGGCCGGCATCCCCGGCGCCCCCGACACCGTGCCCGACCCCGGCCAACTCGACGACGGCGCCTGGCACATGTGCGTCACCGGGCCCGACGGGGCGCTGCCCGACACCTCCGGAGTCGTGGCGAACACCGGCGTGGACGAGCCGGGCGCCACCACCGTGGTCGCCGGGGCGCCGCTGGACTCCCGCGGCATCGGCGCCGACCGCGCGCTGCTGGTGCGCGGGCCGGACGACACCGAGTACCTGGTGTGGCGCGGCAGCAGACTGCCACTGGACCGCGCCTCCGACGCCCGCAACGCCCTCGGCTACGGTTCCGAGCGGCCGATGCCGGTCTCGGCGGCCTTCCTCGACGCGCTGGCCCCCGGCCCCGCCCTGAAGCCTCCCGCCGTACCGGGACGCGGTGCGCAGGGGCCCGTACTCGGCGGCGAGGCCAGCCGGATCGGCCAGCTGTTCAAGGTCAGCGTGCCCGGCGGCGGCAGCACTTACCACCTGCTGCGCAAGGACGGCCTGGTGCCGCTGACCCGGCTCGGCGCCGCCCTGGTGCTGGGCGACCCGGCCACCCAACGGGACGCCTACCAGGGGCAGTCGCCCGAGGTGCGCACGGTCGGCGCGGACGCGCTGCGCGAGCACCGGGCCACCGACCCTGGCCCCTCCGCCTCCGCGGAGCTGCCGGACGCCCCGCCCCTCCCGCAGTCCGCGCCGCGCGGCACCGCGCTCTGTGCGCAGGTGGACGGCGACGACGGCGGCGCCCGGATCAGGTCGGTACTGGTCCCCCTGACCCGGCTCGCCCCGGTCGCGGTGCCGCAGGGCACCGCCGAGCCGCTGAAGCCGGCCTGCGTCCCGGTGGACGCCACGGTGGTACGGCCCGGACGCGGCGCCCTGGTCAGGGCCCTGCACGCCAGCGGCGCCGCGCACGCCGGGACCACCTATCTGGTGGCGGAGAACGGCGTGAAGTACCGGGTCTCCGCCAAGAACGCGCTGGCCGCCCTCGGCTACGGGACCGGTGACATCGGCTCGGTCCCCGCCCCGCTGCTCGCGGCGCTCCCGACCGGCGCGGACCTCGACCCGGCCGCCGCGTCGGGCGCCGCGGAGCCCAAGGTCACGGCACCCGCGTGCGGTGCCGCCGGACAGCCGGAGCGCAGCGAGGCGAATACCGAGAAGGACAAGGCGGACACGGCGCGCTGATCACGGCAAGGAAGGCATACCGTGCCGAAGAAAAAGAAAAGGGCGGGGGTAACGGAAGTATTCAGCCAAACTCGGCGCCGCGGGTGTGAAGTTCTCGGAGTGATCGGGGGACCGGGTGCGGCGGGGAACCTCAAATTGAGCTCAGAGATTTAGACCCGCCGTATCCCCTGAAATCCTGGGGAAGCGCTTTCGTTGCCGGATACGGTCCTCGCCGATGCCCGTTCACCTACTTCGCGTGCCCGCTTTCTGCCCGCATCGCATCGCCCCGGGACGGGTTCACATCCGCTGCCCCGCTGGTCGGGTGCGCGTGTTCATATCGCCGAAACCTCCGCACAACTCCCGTGCCACGCAACAATTCTGGGGTGAGCTGACCGATGCTCAAATCTTCCCTGCACGCGTTGCGCGGAACGCTCAGTTCTCTTTAGCCTCAGCGGGCAACGATGCGTCGGGACAAGCCTGAACGAAGGGAGCGCGACATGGCGGACAGTGCTGCGAGGAAAGCGGATTATGCCAAGGGCTTGGGGGGTGTCTCCTCCCTGGAGTCGGCACGGAGCCAGGTCGAGAAGATCCAGAACAACGTCGGTGAGATCGCCGCGCGTTCGGGTGTCGGCGGCGACGAGGGCCAGGCCCTGCTGAAGCTCTTCCGCAGCTGGAACGCCGAGGCGCAGAAGGTCGTCATCCAGATCAGCAAGATGGTCGACGCGCTCCAGGAGAACGTGACCTCCGCCAACCGCCTGGCGCAGGAGAACCAGGACCTGACCGAGGTCCTCAACAGCAAGACCAGCCAGGGCGTCTTCGAAGCGCTGCGCTGACCCGTCCCCGCAGCACCGGCCCCCGTAGGGCGAGGCCGGACCCCCTGAGCTTTCCGGGCGCCGACGCCCGGCCGTCCGAGAGGAGACGTCATGGCCGACGGCATCATCGACGTGCAGTACCCCGCGGTCCGCAATGCCATCGAGGAACTGATGGCCCAGACCCAGCAGATCATCACGACCCTCAACAACCTGGAGGACGAGCTGAAGCCGCTCGTCACCTCCTGGGAGGGTTCGGACCAGGAGACGTACCGCCAGGTCCAGGCGGAGTGGGACCAGGCCACCAAGAACATGGCCATGCTCCTCGGCGACAACGGCGAGCTGATCCAGACCATCCACGACAACCACTCCCGCGACGAGCGCAGGAGCGCCGACAACTGGGGGAACGTGCGGGCCCGTTGAGGCCTGGGCCGTGTCCGCAAAGTCCGCCTGCCCCGCGACGCCTGGCACGCTCCCCCGCTCTCGGCTTCGCTAGAGCGGGAGGGTCCCCCACCGCCGCACCGGGCGAACGACGGGACTTTGCGGACACGGCCTAGGGCCTGTTGCGAAAGTGGCCTCTGCCGCGCGACGCCCGGCACGTGCTCTCGCCGCACCGCCCGAAAACCCGAGTACGCCCAGTACGAGGGCTTTCGGGCGGCACTCCGAGAGCACGCACCGGACGCCGCGCGGCCGCCCTGCGGGGACGAGGCCACTTTCGCAACAGGCCCTAGCCGGAGTTCCCGTCGTCCGTCCGCAGGGCGGGCCCCGCGGCCGGCACACGTGACCGCAGGACGCCGAACCGCCCGTGTCCCGGTCCCGCACGGACGGTTCGGCGACGCGGCCGGGACCGCTGCCCGCGGATTCCCGGAAACGGACGTGCCGGACGCCGGCGAGTGGGCGGGAAACTCCGGACCGACCCGGTGTGCCCACCCGGCACACGGTCCCACCGGCCCGGCCGTCGCCCGTGCGTGGGGCGTCCGCCGGGCCCCGTATCCCCGTCCGGCAGCAAGCGGCAGGAGAGCGTCCCATGGCCGGTGAGAAGGCCGACGTCAAGCATTTCGACCTCAAGCAGATGGAGAACTTCCGGGACAACGAGGTGCAGCCGGTGCACACCGCCGCGAAGAAGCACAAGGAGGACGGCGACGGGTCCCACATCCGCCCGCTCGGCCACCTCATCGACGGCCACACCACACCGGAGAACCTCGCCCAGGACAAGCAACTCCTGCGCATCGGCAGGATGGTCACCGAACCCCTGGTCTCGGGACCGAAGCTGATCGAGGACATCCGCACCGCGGCCGAGGCCATCGACAAGCTGCTCGGTGACCAGATGGACCTCTTCAAGGAGCTGAAAGAGGCGCTCACCGACACGATCGACGAGGCCAACAAGACCAAGGACAAGAACCTCGACGCGATCGACGCGCAGACGCTGCTCCAGACCTTCGACGAGGTCGACACCCTGACCGCCGGCACCACCGGCGACCCGGACGACGAGTCCTGACCAACCGACCAGAAAGGGCGCCCGGTGGCCGATCGCTACGATCCCAACTCCGTCGCCAACCTCGACAAGTTCGACAATGCCGGCGACCCGTCGAGCGACACCTGGGCCACCCTGGTCACCCACATCACCGGCTATCCGGTGCCGGACCGCAACACCGTCTTCGACACGCTCCGCTCCGAACACGGCGGCAAGCTCTTCCGGATGGACATCAAGGAGCGCAGCCTCTCCCTGCTCGTCAAGGACTCCGGCTTCCTGACGAACAAGGGCGAGGACTACGACATCTGGTTCTTCGACAGCGGCAAGAAGCGGTCCATCATGCAGGCCCGGATCGTCTTCGAGGGCCGCGTGAAGGCCGGCGAGGAGATCATCTTCGCCGGTCCGGGTTCGGACAACGTCCATGACGCACAGGTCCGTGAGGGCAACGAGTTCACGGACTACAACAAGGACAAGATGAGCACCATCCCGCTAGCCCGGTACATGAACGGGCCGCGGGCGGCGCTCCTCGCCCTGCTGGGCGGCAACACCCAGGACGCCCGGTTCAGCAACCTGGGCGTGCCCGGCGCCGACGTGGTGGACCTGAACTCCTTCAACACCACAGGGGAGTCCTTCGACTTCGCGGCCAAGTTCTTCCGGGACCACGCGGTGGTGCTGAAGGACTGGGAGGACCGCTTCGGGCGGGACGACGCGAGCTGGAAGGGCGAGGCCGCGGAGGTCTTCCGCAGCCTGCTGAAGAAGATCCGCGAGAACTACGACAGTTACGTCGAGACCTTCGACTCCAACCCGGGCTCCGGCGACGAGACCGGCACGGGCAACACGGTGTACTCGCGTGCCCTGTCCCTGGGCCGCACGTACCTGGTGGACTCCGCCAACAAACTGCTGGAGGCGTGGCTGGCCTGGGCCAAGTCCCCCTACTACGACCCGCACCAGGTGCTGCGCTACGTCCTGGACGACCTCGCCCAGTGGGTGGACGCGAACAACGTCGCCAAGACCGACATCAAGTCGTACACCTCCCGCTACACGACGACCGTCAGCCACAGCCCGCAGGGCGGCTTCTCCCAGGTGCACCCCGACTACGGCGATCTCACCGACATCGCGAACTGGGCGAAGGTCGGCGACAAGGCGGTGAAGATCTGGAGCCAGGGCGTCGACGAGTTCCTCGGCAAGCCCGCCGCCCAGGTGCAGTCGAACCTCAACAACCACTTCCTCGACCTGGGCGACGACTTCTCCGACAACGTGCCCAAGCCGAAGTCCACCAGCACGGCCGCGGAGGAGTACGAGGAGAGGAAGGCCGAGGAGCAGCAGGAGGAGATCAACCGGCAGAACGAGGAGAACCGCAAGTACCAGGACGAGCTGCGTGCGGAGCAGGAGCGGCAGCGCGAGGAGGACCGCAAGTACCAGGAGGAACTCCGCGAGGAGCAGCGGCAGCAGCGGGAGGAGGACAAGAAGTACCAGGACGAGTTGCGCGAGGAACAGAACCAGCAGCGCGAGGAGGACAAGCGCCTCCAGGACGAGCTGCGCAACGAGCAGAACCAGCAGCGCGACGAGGACAAGAAGTACCAGGACGAGCTCCGCGAGGAACAGCGGCGTGAGCAGGAGGAGGCCAAACGGGAGGCCGAGGAGCAGACCAAGGCCATGCAGGAGAGCCTCGGCGGCATCAACGACCCGGGCGCCGTCACCGAGCAGAACCTCGGCAACATCGACGAACTGCTGAACCCGACCACGGTCACGGAGAGCCTGGGTGACCTCGGCGACGTGAACAATCCGGGCGGTGTCCATGAGGCTCTCACGAGCACCCCGCCGCCGGTCACCACGAACCTGGGCAACCTCGGGAACCTGAACAACCAACCGGGCGGGACGAACAACGCCGCCAACGACGCGATCACCGAGAGCCTCGGCAGCCTAGGCGGCCTGAACACCGGCGGCGGCTCCCTCAAGACCCCGACCGGCGGCAACACCCAGCTCAACGACGGCAAGCTCACCACCGACTTCCCGGACGGCAGCAGCACCAGCTTCGACCCGGACAACGGGGTGCTCACCACGACCCATCCGGACGGCAGCGTCACCACGCAGAACCTGGGCGACGGCACCCGGGTGACCAACCCGGACGGCTCGGTCACCTCGCTCGGCGACGACGGCAAGCTGACGACGACCTTCCCGGACGGCACCACCCAGACCGTCGATCCGACGACCGGGCAGACCACCACGACGAACCCGGACGGCACGACCACCACGACCGACCTGGGCAGCCTCGACGGCCTCAACAGCGGCCTCGGCGGCGGCGACGGCTTGCTCGACACCCCGACCGGCGGCAGTACCCAGCTGACCAGCGGCGGCGACCTGACGACCGACTTCGCGGACGGCAGCCGTACCAGCTTCGACCCGGACAGCGGGACGCTCACCACCACGCACCCGGACGGCTCGACGACCACCACCGACCTGGGCAACGGTGCCGAGGTGACCAACCCGGACGGCTCGGTCACCTCGCTCGGCGACGACGGCAAGCTGACGACGACCTTCCCGGACGGCACCAAGCAGACCGTCGACCCGACGACCGGGCAGACCACCACCACCGATCCGGACGGCAGAACCACCACGGAGAACCTCGGCAGCCTGGGCAACCTCAACAGCCAGAACGGGCTCGGTGACCTGGGCGACCTCAACCCCGACCTGCCCACGGAGTCCATCGGCGACCTGGGCGACCTCGGGAACCTCAACACCGACCGGGCCGGCCTGGAGACCCCGACGGGCGGGCACACCGCCCTTCAGGGCGACGACTTCGCCACGACCTTCGCGGACGGCAGCAAGGCCGTCTTCGACCCGGACACCGGGACGCTCACCACCACCGACGCGGACGGGTCCACCACAACAACCGACCTCACCCACGGCGCCAAGGTGACCAACCCGGACGGCTCCACCACCGTCCTGGACAACGGCAAGCTGACCACCACGTTCCCGGACGGCAGCACCCAGGTCATCGACCCGGACACCGGCGTCGCCACCGTCACCGACGCCAAGGGCAACGCCGAGACGGTGAATCTGCACGACCTCAACTCGCGAGGCGGCCGCGGCGATTCGGGCGTACTCGACGACCTCGGCAGCCTCGGCGACCTCAACGGGAGCGGTGGCGGAAACGGCACCCGGGACGTGTCGCTCTCCGATCTGGGACTCGGCGGCGGCGTGGGCGCAGGCGCGTCCGGCGGCGGCCTGTCCGGGGCGGACGCCTTCTCCCCGGACGGCTCCGGCGGACTCGGTGCCGAGCCTCTCTCCGACGGTGCCGCCGCGAGCGAGGGCACCCCGCTCGCACCCGCCGCCACGGCCGGCACCCCCGGCGCGCCCGGCACACCGGGCAGCCCTGGGATGCCGATGGGCGGCGGCATGGGCGGCATGGGCGCCGGCGGCGACAAGGGCAACGGCGAGCGGGTGCGCGCCGTCCTGGTCGACGCGGCGGAGGAGAGCGAGCGCCGCAACCGCCGCCGACGCAGCCCGTGGAACCGCCAGGAGGACAGCGACACCTTCCTGGCGCCGGCCTCCCGGGTGGCGACCACCGGCGGTGACACCCCCGAGGAGGAAACGGAGCAGGGCCGCAGGGTCACCAGCTCCGCCGACTACCTGGAGGAGGACACGGACGTGTGGGGCACCGAGGACGGCGGCACCCCGGCCGTCATCGGGCGGTGAGCACCGCGCGGCCCGGGCATGACCACCGCGCGGAGACGAATCCCACCACGCCCCGGCTTCCGCGGCGAGGGCCTCACCAGGCAGGATCAGCAGGGCAGTTGATGAGTCGGGCGACGCAGAAGGGCAGGAGCGGCCGTGACGGAACCGCTGGAGAAGCGCCTCGAGAAGGCGATGGCCGAACTCCAGGCGGCCCAGGAAGCGGTCGCGCGCACCGAACGCGAACTGCGGCAGGCGTCGTTCGCGGTGCTCTCCTCCGACCGTGCGGTCCGCGCCACCGTGGGCCCGCAGGGTGAGCTGGCCGGGATCGAGTTCCTGGAGAACAAGTACCGCGACATGTCCCCCCAGGAGCTGGCCGCCAGCGTCCTGGAGGCGGCGAACGCGGCCCGCCTGAAGATGAACCGCCACGTGATGAAGGCGATGGCGCCCTTCGCCGAGCCCAGCAGCAATGTGCCCGAACTGAAGGGCTTCGAGCTGGACTGGGAGCGGATCTTCGGTCCCGAGGTCCTGCGCGAGGACGACGAGGACACGGCGCGCGACGGCCAGGCGGCCACCCCCGCCTGGCGGGACGCGCTCGACGAGGACGGGGAGGACTGACCATGGGGCAGCGGTACTACGTCGACCCGCACCGCATCGAGGCGCTGGCGAGGCAGCTGGAGGAGATCGGCACCCTCGCCACGAGCATCACCGAGGAGTTCCTCGACGAGCTGGCGCCCACGGTCAGTTGGCCCGGCACGGAAGGCGAGTTCGCGGAGAAGGCCAAGCCGCAGGAGCAGAAGGAACGGCAAACCACCAAGGAAACGATGATGTCCATCCGCGACGCGCTGGTCGGCATCACCGACGCCACGGTCAGCCAGGTCCGGATGATGAAGGACACCCGCGACCGCAACCTCGAGGACATCGAGCGGGGCGACAACCGCATCAGGACCAACGGGTTGAACGGCGATGGCGACGGCGGCCCGGGCGGGCATGGCCGCCGCTGACCACCTCCGCCCCGCCGGCCGCTCCCGCACCATGCCGGGAGCGGCCGCACCGTCCTGCCCGCACGGTGTCCAGGACGGCCCCGGATGAGCATCCAGGCATCGCCCGAGGTCAACGCGATGATCTTCATCCTCACCGGGGAGAAGCTCATCGACGCCGACGAGGACCTCGCCTACGAGAGCCGACGGCCCTACTCAGGGCTGGGCCGCAAGCTGGACCGGATGTCGTCACTGATCGACAAGTCGATCCACGACATCGCCGAGGTCATGCCGGACGACCTGGCCAAGTCGTACGCCAAGGCGATGGGCATGCTCATCGACGACGGCGGCAAGAACTACCTGCGCGACTTCGCCGAGCAGCTCGACAAGATCGCCGAGGGCCGGCGCAAGACCTCCATGGACATCATGGAGTCCAAGTGGCAGGTCATCGCCGAGGTCATCCGGCTGCTCATCGAGATCGCCATCTACCTGGCGATGTCCTTCTTCACCGGAGGTGCTTCGGCCAGCCAGATCATGATGGCCAAGCTGCGCAGCCGGTTCCTGATCCTCACCACGCTCACCCACCTGCTCCAGCGGCTGCACATAGCGCCCTCACTGACCGAGGCGTTCGCCGAGGCGTTCACCACCTTCGCGGTCCGGCTGGCGATGATGAACTTCGCCCCGGACGGCCGCCGCCCCGACGGCTTCGACTGGAACGACATCCTCAAGTCCGCCGCGTTCGGTGCCGCCGCGGGCTTCTTCACCAGCATCTTCGACAACTTCGCGAAGAACATCGTCAAGAGCTACGACAACAACTTCCTCAAGAACGGGCCGGACCTCGACTTCAAGCCGACCCCCAACCCCAACCTGAGGAACACGCCCGACCTCGACTTCAAGAACAACAGCCCCAACCCCAAACCGAACCCCGACCCCGGCCCGGGACCGAACAACGGCCCCGACCCCACCCCGAACTCCAACGGGAACGGCCCCAACGTCACCAACAACACGCCGGTGACGTTCCGCAACGACCCGCTCTCCTTCCGGAACAACCCCGACCTGTGGCGCAACAACCAGCTCCTGCGCAACAACGCCGACCGGCCGGGCGCGCTGGCCGGGCACTACGGGCTCAAGGGGACGGCCGACTTCCTCGCCGCCGGCGCGGGCGAGTCCGTCGCGGAGATCCTGATCAAGGGCGCCTTCGAGGGGGACTGGTCCACCAGCTGGTCCACCTTCGTCGGCGCGGGTGTCAGCAGCCAGGTCGAGGCCACCCTCACCGACACCGCCCAGAACAGCGGCGCCGAACTGCGCCACGTCATCGACAAGATGCGCAACCAGCCGCCCACCGTCTCCGGCGACAGCGCAGACACCGGCGACTCCGACACGCGGGAGTCCTCCGGCTCGACCCGCTCCGAGAACGGTGACGGCCCCGACCGCACCGGCGGTCCCTCGACCGTGAACCCCCCGGGCGGCGTCGGCTCCTCGTCCACTTCACCCCAGCCCGTCGCCCAACAGAACGCCGGGCAGGGCTACTTCACCGGCAGCGACGTGCCTCCGCCCTACACCGCGGAAGACCTGCCGCCGTACACGACCCTGGACCCGCCCCCGTACTCCCCGGGCACGCTGCCGGTGACCGCCGCCGAGAACGCGCTGTGGCAGCAGGTCCACAACGGGCCGGCCGAGGTCCGCGAGCAGGCGCTGCGCGACATCGCCGCCCTGCGCGGCGCCGAGCCGCCCGGCAGCACGGAGATCGGCGTCCGTGACAGCGTGCACAGCAACCTGTCGCAGCTGCCCGAGGTCCGGGTGGTGCCCGCCGGGAACGGCCCCGCCGCGCAGGTCGACGCCGACCAGGTCCGCCGCGCCCTCGACGGCTTCGGCACGCCGGTCACGGTGGACGGCCCGCTCACGTCGTCCGTCGAAGTGGGCGGGCAGGACGACCGTACGGCTGCGGCGCCGGGTCAGGGGACCGGCGGTCCCGTCGCCTCCAACGCCTCGACCAACGCAAACGCGCCCGGCACGGCCACCGGCGGCCGGCCGGGTGGCGCCCTCACCGGCGGAGGTACCCCGGCCCCCGCCGCGACCCGAACCCCGGACGGCGCGGCCCAGGCAGACACCTCACAGACGACGACAGACGACTCCCGTCAGACCTCGCAGCCGTCGGAGAGCACGTCCCCTGCGGAGGACAGAGCCTCTGCGGAGGACAGGTCCTCGACGGGGGGTCCGTCCTCCCAGGAGTCCACGTCTTCCACGGACTCCGATTCCGCCACGGACTCCGATTCCTCCACGGACTCCGATTCCTCCACGGACTCCAATTCCTCCACGGACTCCAATTCCGCCACGGACTCCGATTCCGCCACGAACTCCAATTCCTCCACGGAGAACACCTCTGCTCCGGACACCCCCTTCTCGCCGGAGCCCACTCCCTCGCGGGACACCATCAACGCATCTGACATCGCCGCCACTGCGGACTCCACCGGCAGCGTCTCCACCCAGGCCGCGGACCTCACCGCCGCTCCGCCGAAGGTGGGCACCACCGGCTCGTACGCCGACACGGGCGACGCGCTCGACATCAGCGGCGCAACTACGGCACCGCCGCTGACGATCGTGGTCTCCTCCGAGGTGCCGCCGTCGGGGGAGGGGTCGCCGGAGGCTGCCGCTCTGCTGGACGGGGCCGGGACGGACCGGGCAGTGGTGCTCGGGCCGGCGGTCACGCCCGACGGGGCGGGGCGTCCGGTTCGCGCCGCCGTCGAGCTGACCCGCGAAGGGCCGGGCGCCCCGGTCCGGGTCCGCACGCTCAGCGGCCCTCCGCCCACCATGCCGGATCACGGCACCCCGGAGGCCACGGACGCCACCACGGTCACCACCGAGACCGCCTTTCCCGGCGCGGACGTACTGCTGCCCCTCGCCGACGCCCTCGGACCCGCATCCCGCCCCGCCACCCTGAGCACGGCGACGACCGACAGCAACCCGGCGAGCACCACCACGGCGCCGCCCACGAAGGTGCTCACGGAGACCACAACGCCCCTGCCCGGCAACGGAGTCGAATCGGATTCCAAGGTCGTCACCAACACCATCGCCACCGTCGCCACCGAACTCCCCGCGGCCAAACTCACCACCCTGTCCCGTCCCTGGCCCGAGCCGGCCACCGACCTGCACCTGGAGTCGGGTCATGGCAACGGAACCGGCGGACAAGTCACCGGCCCGGGCGGCGGCGAGCGCGGTCCGGGCGGCGACGGCACTCCGCCGCCCCCACCCCCGCCCACCACGCCACCCACGACGCCGGACCACGCCCCGGCGACACCCCCCGTAGCACCTCCGCCGCCCGGACGGCTCGTCGTACGACCGGTGGACGACAGCGGCAACAGCGGCAACAGCGACGACGTGAACGGGCCCACGCGCCCCACGGGCGAGCCGTTCGTCACCACCCTGGACGGACACACGGTGCCCGTCGAGCAGCTGCGGCGCTGGGTGCCGGACGCGTCCGTGAAGCCCCAACCCGGACGTGCCGTACGAACGTTGACGATCTCGCAGAGCCCCGCCGAGGACGGAACGTCGCACGGGACGGCACGCCAGACCCTGCTCGGCCAGGACACCTTCCGCGGTGTGCGCACCACCTCCGGTCCGCCGGCCCCGGGGGACAACTCCGTCCAGCCTCCGCCCCGTACCGTGTTCACCGGCCCGCCGACCGCCCTCCCCGGCTCGGGGACCGAGCAGGGCGCCGACTACTTCGCCGGGCACGGCACCCCCCGTACCGTCACCCTAGGCACCGACGACGCGGCGCGACCCACGGTGAAGGTCAGCGGTGTGCAGCTGGACGAGGTGCTCAAGTCCTGGGCGCAGGACGGCGATCAGGACCGACCGCTGGTGCTTTTCTCCTGCGAGACGGGGCGACAGCCTGAGGTGGCGGGCCTGCCGGTGGCGCAGCACGTCGCCAACCGCACCGGGCGGCCGGTGTACGCGCCGACCACCGAGGTGGGCACGGCCCGGGACCGGGACGGCGAGGTGCGCCCGGTACTCACCGAGGGACCGGACGGGCCGGGCCGGTGGCGGCTGTTCACCCCGGAGCCGGGCGGCGCCGACCTGGACGGGCTGGCGCGCGACGCCGGCCTGCACACGGGCCCGGAACCGGCCGACGCCTTCGCCCGGGCCCGTACCCTCCAGCAGATCCGCACCTTGCGCGACGCCCTCGGAACGGACGCCGAACAGCAGCCGGAAAACCGGGAGTTGCTCGCCGGTCTCGCCTACGTGGACGGCCTGCGCTGGCTGAGCCCGGACACCGCGGCCCGCTACGGCGACGGCCGCATGACCCCGGATCTGCTGCGCCGTATGGTCACCGACCGGGTCGGTGCCAGGGGCGGTACCGACGTCGATCCGGCGGCCGGCCCCACCGTCGAGCAGTACACCGAATTCCTGCGCGCCGCTGCCGAGTTGCGGTCCACCGCCGGACCCGACACCACCCTCGACGCGCTGCTGCCCCCGCCGCCGCCCGCGCTCCCGCCGACCACCCTGGTCTCGCCGGAGGACGTGCGCGGTCTCGCTCATGCGCCGTCCGCGCAGATCACCTGGTCGCTCTCCGACACCCCGCTGCCGCTCTCCGAGCTGGCCCTCAGCGCCGAGGACACAGCGGAACTCGCCCGCCGCAGACCCGACCTGGCGCCCACGCCGAGCCGCCCGGAGAGCCTCGCCGAAGACCTGGCCCTGTACAGCAAGGGCGCCATCACGACCGGCCCGGCGGACACCGTGCATGCGGACGGCGCGCAGTTCCGGCGGCTGGACACGCCGGGCGGCGGGGACTGCCTCTTCCGTGCCCTGCTCGACAGCGCGCGCAGCCAGGACGTGCCGCCCGCGTGGGCGGCGCGCAATGTCGCCGGGCTGCGCGGCACGCTGCGCGAGCGGATCACCGGGTCCGAACTGGCCACCGCGGCGGCCGAGGCGATGCCGGACCCGGTGCTCGCCGTGGTGGACGACCTGCGGATGACCGCCGTCGCCGGGGTGCGGGACCCGGAAGCGCGGCGCCGGATCACCGAGCGCTGGAACCGGATCGCGCAGTCGGTCGTCACCCACGGCGACGCCCGCCAGTGGCGGAGCATCCTGCGCGACAGCGGATACCCGCACCTCGCCCACGTGGCTCCCACTCCCGCCGACGCGCGACGACTGGGCACCGAAGGGCTCTTCGCCGAGGCCGCCGAACTCAGGGAGCTGTGGTCCTCTCCCTTCGCGGACCTGCTCCCGCAGGCGCTGGCGCACACCCTCGACCTCGACCTGCGGCTCGTCCAGCGCGACCCGCAGGCGCCGGGGAACACCCTCGTCACGACCCTCCACCCGGGCGGACGGGGCGGCACCCTGCACCTTGCCTACAACGGCAGCGACCACTACGACGCCCTGGTCCCGGCCAACGCCCCGCTCACCCCCGTACCGGACCCGGCCACCGAGGAGCCGGACGGATCCGACCCCTTCAGCGAGTGGCTGCGCAGCATGGGCGGGATCACCGACCTCGACCGCCCCGACCCCGAGACCCCTGACCGGGGCGACCCGGTGCCGCTGGAGACCCAGCTCGAACGGCACCGCCCGGCCCGGCTGCTGACCGGCCCGGACGCCCGGCCGCCGGGCCCGGCCCCGCGCACCGTCACCTTCGAGGACGGCAGCCGGCTGCCCACCGTACTGATCAGCCCGGAGGCCGATCCGCACGGCAGCAGCCCGCAACCCTCCACGGACGCGACGACCCCGCAGAGCGTCCCGACCGGGCTCTTCACCGGCCCGGGTGTCCTCACCCTGCGCTCGCCCGAGCAGGTTGCCCAGGAGATCCTCGGGCAACTGCCGAAGAAACTGCGCGACCAGTTCGACGAGGCGGAACTGCTGCGCCTGCTCACCGAGCAGCCCGGCGCCTTCACCGCCCCGCGCGGCGCACGCTTCGTGGGCCGGGAGAAGTCCGGCGTCGGCCACGAGATGACCGTCGAGGCCATCCCGTACCACCGCTGGGAACGCTTCTCCGACGTGAACGGCGGCACCGTACGGCTGGACACCATGCGCCGCGGCCAGGCCGGTACCGGCGGCGGGCGCAGCGTCGGCTACGGGCGCCGGATCGCCGCCGCGCTGAGCATGGGCCCGCCGCTCAACTGGCTGCTGAAGATCGGCGTCTCGCTGGGCTGGACCCGCAGGACCGACTACACACAGGGCACCCAGGCGTACCACCAGACCGAGCACCGCGCCCACGAGGGCTCACACCTGCACCTGGACGACGTCCACTACCGGGTGCGTGTGGACAGGGTCACCGAGGCGTCACCGAAGACCCCCGGCCCGGGCAACTCACCGCCCACGAGCCCCGGTTGGCGGCGCAGTCCGGTGCACTCCGCGGAGTTCGCCATGCGGGACGGTCTCAGCTGGCGGCTGCCGGACGACTTCACCGTGCCTTTCGCCGGGCCCCGGCGGGCGCCGGAGACGCTCACCTTCCCGGACGGGGTCGAGCCGCGGATCACCGACACCACCGGACTGCACCTGACGGACCCGCCGGAGGACCTGGCGCTCGCCATCTCCGGTGCGCGGCCCGGCAGTTCGGCGCACCGCACGCTGGTCTCGTACGTCCGTCCCGGGCGACTGCTCGCGCTGTTCGGGCGGTTCTCCGGCCCGGTCAGCGGACCCGAGCTGACCCGGGGGAGCGGCCAGCACCCGCTGGGGCACCTGATCGTCGAGCGGTCGATCCCGCACCGGGCCACCCTGGTCACCGAGTCGGTCAAGGCGGAGCTGCGCGACCTCACCCAGACCACGTACCAGAACGAACGCGGGCACGCCCGCGACACCCGCTTCGGTGTCCAGGTCACCGCCGGCCCCAACTACACCCTCGTCGGCCCGGAGACCGACGTACGTCTCCAGGGCGGCCCGCTGGTCCGCGCGGACCTCAGCACCGGGCGCGGCCACTACCTGGGCACCGACGCCGCCCGCAAGACCACCGGCCGCGTCCGCAACCACCCGGTCGCGCTCTACCGGGTGGAGCGCACCCTGATGGTGCGCAAGGCCGGCGAACCCTCGTCCGCGGCCCGCCCGGTCCGGGTGGTCAGCCTGGACTGGATCTCCACGCAGGACGCCCGCCGGCTCGCGGGCTGGGACAGCCGTACGCCCGGGCAGACCGGCCCGAACCCCGACGCCGAGCCGCCGGTGCCGTGGTACCTCACCCGCGAGGACCCGGTCCACCTCAGCGGTCAGGTCCGCGCCGAGGGCTTCCGCCCCGACCGCCCGCAGAACGCCGTACCGAACCAAGGGCAGAACCAGCCCCCGAGCCGGCAGCCGGACCGGCAACCCAGCCAGCAGCAGGACCAGCAGCCGGGCCAGCAGCCGGGCCAGCAGCCGGGCCAACAACCCAGCCGCCAGCAGAACCCGAACGGGCAGCCCGCCCCCCAGGACCCCATGCGGGCCTTCGCGGACACGGTTCTCGACACCCTGCACCGCTCATACCCGTCACTGTTCGTCCCGCCGCTGATGCTGCGGCGCCCGCGGCTGGCCAAGTTCTGGTACGGCGACGGGCGGATGCGGACCGCGCTGCACAACGACCGCCAGGTGCGCGAGGCGCTCAACCGGCCCACCCTCGCGCAGAGCCTGGACGACCTGACCACCACCGGGGTGCCGGTCACCCTCACCGAGGACGGCAAGGTGCGCCGCGGCCACCACACCCTGATCCTGCGGGCCCGGCTCTCCGACCGGCGGTTCGAGACCACCATGAGCGAACGGTCACTGCGCAACGCCGTGATCGGCACCGAGATCTCGGGCCAGGGGCAGCAGGCGTCCACCACTCTCTCCGGCGGTGTGGAACTGGGCATCTCGCCGCGCGACCACGACAAGGCGCCCGAAGCCGGAGTGCCGCGCCAGACCGGCAACGTCTCCGTCGGCGTCCGGTACGCCAAGACCGACCAGAAGGCCACCCGGAACACGGTCGCGGTCACCCATGATCACCTGACGTTCCAGAACGGCGCCGACCTCTACAGCTACCAGGTGGAACTGGGCGCCTCCTTCGAGGGCCACCGCCGCCCACGAGGCTGGGCCCGGCTCGCCTCGGTCGGCCTGCTCGGCGCCGGCGTCTTCGTCAGCAAGGTCGAGGAGCGCCCGCTGTTCAACCGGGGCAGCGAGACCGTGGGCCGCGTGGAGCTGGCCGTGCCCGTGGCGCACGGCTCCGAACGGCACGGCCCCGCCGACCCGCCGCCCGGCGGACCGGTGACGGCACCGGCGCCCACCACCCCCGCACCGCAGCGGCTCTCCGCCATCGAGGCCGACCAGCTCCTCGACGGCACCCGCCCGCTGCCGAGGACGGAATCGGCCGAACGGCAGCTCACCCGGAAGCTGCTGAGCGCCCCGCACGTGGTGCTCAGCGCCGAGGGCGGCCCGCAGCGTCAGCAGCTCATGCAGGACACCGCCGACCGCGCCTCCGGCACCTCCTGGCACGTCAGCGCACCCGGCGCCCCGGTGCGCACCGCCCTGCGCCGGGCCATGGCCAACCTCAACGTGGCCGGCCAACTCGGCCAGTATCTGGGCCCGTTCGGCTCCCGCATCACCGGACTCAACGGTGCCGGACCGTTCCAGACCCACTACCTGAAGGCCGCCGTCCGCGGCGAACTGCACAACCCGCGCGTCAAGAGCGACCCGAAACCCGCCAGCCTCGAAGCCACCATCGGTAACGAGCACCGCGTCGCCGGCAGCACAAGCACCACCTCACGCACCACCCTCGGCGTCCAGGGCGCCGACATGCCGCTCCAGCAGGCCCCGGGCCAACCGGCGGTGGTCGGGTCCTACTCGACCGCCCTCCAGTACGCCTGGGGCAAGGGCCGCAGCGTCTCGCAGACCCTCACCCGGGGACGCAACACCACCCTCACCTTCGCCGGGCGCATGTACCTGGTGGTCGCCGACGCCGCCGAGACCGTCGCCGTACGGGACCGGTGGACGGCCGCGATGGGCGCGATCGGTACCCGCGCCGGGGGCCGGATCAGCTCCGCCGCCGACCGGCTCTCCGAGCGTCTCGGACGCGGCCTCGCCCCCCGCCGTGCCGCCGCCGCGCTCCAGCGCGTCTGTGACGCCGTGATGTTCCATCTGCCGATGCAGGACGCCATCGAGGCCGGACTCGCCCCTGACGGCCTGGGCACCAGCACCCCGAGCAACCTCGGCGGCGGCTACCGGCTGCCCGGCTTCCTGCGCGGCCGCCGCTTCCCCACCCACCCCAGTGGCCAGCTCGACGCGAGCCACGCGGCGCAGCAGCTGATGGGGCGGCTGGAGAAGATCGGAGTGCCCTCCCACGACCGCGAGCAGGTCCTCCAGCGGCTCTCCCCGGACTTCCTGCGCGCCAACCTGCACGAGCTGACGACCGACGGGATGACCCTGCCGGTCCGCTACCGCGCCTGGTCCAGCCCGCTGCGGCTGCCGGTCGGCGGCAGCCCCGGACAGGTCCGGTTCAAACTGACGCCGGTCACCACCACCGTGGAGCGGCTGCGCACCGGCTTCGAGCTGGAGGACTACCGCACCACCGCCCGCGACGACGCCGACGGCTCCTCCCGGGACCGCGGCGCCGACGTGACGCTCGGCGTCGGCCAGCGCGCCGTCGACAGCGGTGTCCTGCTCGCCAACCCCTCGCTCCAGGGCACCGCCGCCAAGCAGCGGTCGAGCACCCGCACCGAGACCGCCGGCAGCACCTCCATGCCGAACATCGCCACCACCCAGGCGCATGCCGAGATCGTCACCGGCTACACCCTGACGGTCACCATGACGGACGCGACCGGCGAACCGCTCTCCCCTCGCGCCGTCGCCCCGGTCGGCAGCCTCAACGAGATCCTCCCCGCAAGCCTGCTCACCCCGGACGGCGACGGCGCCGACGGCGCACTCACCGAGCAGAACGTGCCGGAACCCGAGCGCGCGGTACGGATGCTGACGGCCGATCAGGCCCGGCCGGACGGCATCGCCGCCTGGCGCGGCGGCGACACCGACGACGCGGACGTACTGCCCTTCGACGACCGGATCGGTTCCGGCATCCTCGCCGTGGACATCCGCGGCGCGGCCAACGTGCAGGACGCCCTGACCCTGGCCACCGCCCGCGCCGACGGCCTCGGCGACAGCGACCTCGGCAAACGGCACACCGGCAGGACGCTCAGCGAACGCGTCCGCATGGCCCGCCTCACCCCGCTCACCGGCCTCGGCACCGCCCCCGCCCAGGCCCAGCAGGAGGCCACCACACAGGTCGGCCTGACCGCCGGCTTCCGCGAGGCGCTCGGCGCGAACGGTTCAGCGCTGCCCACCCAGGCCTCCGCCCGTCTCTTCGGCCAGTCCCACACCGCCGACTCCCGTCTCTACGCGAAGATGCACCGCCGCGGCGCCCGGCTGCTCACCGTGGAGAACAAGCCGCGCATGGAGGCCATGCAGCGCGCGAAGACCTCCGACGCGCTGGAGGCCGGCATCACCGACAACGTCGAGGGCGTGGTCGGCACATCGCCGCTGGCCGGCAACAGCAACGCGGGTGTCACCAACCCGGGCGCCGCGATCCCGATCGGCGGCGCGAACGACGGCACCGCCCTCAAGGGCACGGTCGACACCACCCTCGGCACCCACCTCAAGGTCGTCACCGACCGCAGCATGCTCTTCGCGCTGCCGGTGAGCTGGCTCTCCTTGGCCGAGGTGGACCACCGCATCACCGACAGCCGCCCGCTGCACGCGCTCGGCAAGGCCAAGCGCGGACCCCGGGCCGCCGAGGCGGAGACCACGGCCCTGGTCTGGCTGCGCGAGGACATCGCCCGCGACTACGGCCTCCTGGACGACACCACGTTCCCCGACGAGGCCAGCAGCGCCTGGGACGACCTGGCGGGCGCCGCAGGTGACCTCGCCGCGGCCGAGAAGGGCTACTACGACGCCCGCGCCCGGGCCCGCGAGACATGGCTCGACCTGAGTCCGCAGGAGCAGGCCGCGCTCGGCGACGACCACCCCGACCGGCCGACCGTCCTGCCGCAGGCCATGGCCCAGACCCCGGCCGTCGCCGCCTGGCAGGCCGCCCGCGAGGAGGTCCGCCGCTGGGAACAGCGCACCGCCGCCGCCGCCGCGGACCACCACCGGCTGCACCTCGCCGCCTCCCGTCTCACCGCCCACCACCAGGGTTCGGCCTCGGTCCCGGTGCCGGACCGGCCACAGGAGTACACCGCCCCGGACTGGCGCTCCGAGGCGCCCGAGCCGTACACCGTCACCGACGGCACCGACTCCACCCCGCGCATGCTCACCTCGCCGGACGGCACCACCGTGCGCGAGGTGCACGACATGCCGCACGACGGCGCCTCCTTCTTCCACGCACTGCTCGCCGCCGCCCACGACCGCGGTCGGCTGCCCCACCTTCTCGGCACCGACCTCGCCGAGCGGTTCACCGCCGCCCCCGGCGACCCGGCGGTCACCGAGCGGGCCGTCCGCGCCGCCCGCAACCGCCTCGCCTGGGCCCTGGGCGAGGACAGCAACGCGGACCTGCTCGACGGCCTCGCCCTGGACGCCGCGGACACCTTCACCCAGGGCGAACTCGACTTCGCGGGCGTGCAGTTGAGCCCCGTCCAGCAGGCCGAGTTCGACGCCCTCGGCCGGCTCCCGCAGACCGTCTGGCCGACCCCCGCACAACGCGTCGCGCTGGCCACCGCGGCCATGCTCCGCCCGTTCACGAGCGAGCCGCGTCAAGACGACGGCACCGGGCAACCCGACGGCGAACCGGCCCCGCCCGAGCCCCGCGCCGGCGACCACGGCGGCGCCGACCTGCTGCCCGCCCTCGCCGCCCGGGTCCTTGGCACCCCCCTCACCGTGGTGACCGGCGAGGGCCGCGACCAGCTCTTCCTCCCGCACGGCACCGATCCGGCCGCCGTCGACCCGGCCACCGATCCGGTCCTGTTCGCCGCCGACGGCTTCTTCCACGCCGCGCTTCCGCCCGGCACCCCACCCCCCGTCGCCACCCCGCTCCCGGCCCCGGCCGGCTCCACCACGACCGCCGGGACGACGACCGGACCCACCTCGCAGCAGTCCGCGAAGCCGTCGGCGCACCGCAGCCATGCCACCCCGCCCTGGATGCCGCCCGCCGACAGCAGCGGCCCCCGCTACCGCCTCGACCGCGACGGCATCCTCACCGCTCCCGATGGCGCCACGTACACCCAGGGCACCCCCACCGGCCGCGGCAACGGCTTCTTCGCCGCGCTCTCCACGGCCCTGCACCACGCCGCCGACCAGCCGGGCCTGGACAGCCGCGAGGCAACCCGACTGCGCAGCCGCGCCGGAGCCCCGCCCAACCGGCTGATGCGCCTGAACGGCCTCCCCGGCACCCCGGCCGAGCGCGACTCGCTCTTCACGCCCCCGCCGCTCCGCCGGCTCCCCGGCACGCCCGCGCCGAGCCAGGACGCCCGCGACGGCCACCTGCGCCGCCACCTCGCCGACGCCCCCTGGGGCCCGGCGGCCGACCGCGCGGTGGCCGAGTGGGCCGCCGCCGCGACCGGCGCCTCCGTCACCCTGATCGAGGAGAACGGCACCGCCCACACCTACGCCGGACCGTCCGGCGAAGCGGGCCCCCACCTCAGACTGCGCCGCCGCGGCGGCGACTTCGTCCCCCTGACCCTGCGCACCCCGGCACCCGAGCCGCGGCAGGACGACGAGCAGGACCCGGCCACCATCCCGCTGCCCCCGTCCTTCGCAGGCAACAGCCTCCCGAGCCTCGCCGGCCTCCCCACCGAGGAGGAGGCGCTCGACCTGAGCACCCTGTCCGGAAACAGCCCCACCCCGCACATGGGGGACGCGGGCGACACGGGGCAGCCGGGCGAGGACTCGGACGTCGAGATGGACCTCGAATCCGACGACGATTCCGCGCCCGAGGAAGCTGCCGTACTCACCGGCCCGGAGACCGAGTTCGCGACCCGGTTCGCCGACCTCCTCAACGAGCCCGACCTGCGGGTCGACGTCCTGCTGGACGTGGTGCGACAGCGCAACACAGCCCTCGGCGGCTTCCCGGACGTGGCGTTCGACAGCGCGTTCACCGAACTCACCGGCATCGGCGTACCCGAGGCCCTGGACCAGGCGGAGCAGGACGGCCGACTGGAGACCGAGGACTACGACGACCTGCGCGAGGCCCTCGGCCTCGGTACCGGCAGCCCGTTCACCCAGACACGCCCCACCGGCACCTCGGCGCGGGACCGCGAGGTGACACTGCGGATGCTGGACCGGGTGGCCCGCCTGGTGAAGGAAGCCCTCCGCAAGGCGGACCGGGATGCGGACGCCCAGGTCACCCCGCACATCGCCGTCGCCCTGCTGCCGGACGGCTCCCTCGGCATCGCGGGCAACACCGGCGCGAAGGCGCTGACCAGCGACGAGGCCACCCTGGTGGAGCAGGAACTGCGCTGGTTCGTCACCGGTCAGGAAGCGGCAGGCACACCACGCCTGCGGAAGCTGGAGCAGTGGAACCGGGACGAGGAGCAGCACCGGCAGAGCCGGGCGCGGCTGGACCGGCGAGAGCAGGAACTCGGCCAACGCGCACAGGAGTTGGGGGACCTGGGGGCGCGGCTCGACGAACAGTACGAGTCGGGCGACTGGAACGACGAGCGGCAGCAGCAGTGGGACAACCTCCCGAACGAGGAGGAGGCCCTCCGGCAGGACCGCCGACTCCTGACGGCGGACCAGCAGCAGTGGCGGCGCGACGAGCGCTGGCTGTCCCGCAGGCGACCCGCCATGGCACGGGAGATGCGCGACCGTACGAAGCTACGGGCCCTGGCCACCGGCTGGTACCGGCTCTACCACCCGGGTTCACCCGAACTCGACCTCGTCAAGCGGGCGTTGGCCAATCCGACGGTCCTCAACGTCAGCGGCCGCGACGCGACCCCGGCCTTCGGGTCGTACGGATCCGAACACGGCGAGCTGACCCTGCTCGGGCACTGGGTCGAGCACTGGCAGAACAACCCCGGCGACCCGAACAACCCGCAGACGCTCGACCTCGGCGGGTTCAAGATGGCCTGCGCCTCCTGCGACCTCGCCTACCAGGCGGTCAACGAGCACATCGGGCGCCCCCTCGGCCACCGGGTGCAGGCGTCCGGGACCCACGGCACCTTCTTCCCCGGCTGGCGCATGCCGCAGTGGATGCAGCAGCGGACGGAGCTGTGGAACCACATCCGGGACAACGCGGGGAGCATCGGCGCGACCCTCGACGAGAACGGCGTACTCAACGGCGACAGGACCGGCACCGGGGGCCCGCAGAACCCCGACGCGTCCTCCTCCGAGTACGAGTCCGGCGGCGAGGCAACGGACACGGACGCCGCGATGGACACGGATGCCGCCCCGGACAACGCGGCGCCGATCCCGGAAGCGGTGGGCCCGCGGCTGCCCCGGGACCCGTCCGCCGAACCACCGAGGGCGACCATCCCCACCCCACGGGGCCCGCGCGACACCCGCCCCCGTTTCGTGGTGCGGTCAAGCTTCGACACCCGTCGGTTCTCGTACCAGGGTGAGCGGGTCACCGACCTCACGGTACGGCTGGCGATCCGGGGTCCGGAGGGTCAGACCGGCCACGTCCGCGACCAACTCGACGCCGGTGTGCGTAACTTCCTGAACGCCCCCGAGTACCGCCTGCCGAACGGCGACCGTCTGCATGTGACGGTCGAGCACGTCGCCCCGTCCGACAACCCGCACTTGACGGTGGACCTGGCGGGCCGGGACCGCCCGATGGACCAGAACACGTGGTGGACGGACGCCGACCCGGTGCACATGGTCCACGAACTCACCCACCAACTCGGCCTACGCGATGAGTACCGTGACGCCGATTCCCCGCACCGCCCCCACATCCCGGGCAGCTTGCTGGGCGACCTCAACGCCGACCCCGAGGACTCCTCCCTCGCCGCTTTCGGTCTTCGCGGCCGGCACATGGCTCTCCTCGACGCGCTCATCGGGGATGTGACCCCAGCTGCTGAGCAGCACCCGGAGCAGTCCTGGGATGACGCCCGCACGGCCACCACACCAGTCCCGCACGCGTCCGTGTGGGTCGACCCGGTCTCTCTCCCGCAGCCCGCCGAGGGCACGGACACCACCGAGGTCCCGGCCCACATGCCGCAGGCTGACGTACCCCTCACACCCTTCAAGTCGGGGAACTTCGAGTTCACCAACCTCAAGCACACGAATGAGCGCTACCGCGACAAGGCGATCCGGATCATCGAGCTGCTCCGTAAGCACGACACGATCCGCGACTACATCGGCAATCGCCCCTGCCGTATCACTCTGCACCTGCGCACGACGGAGACTCCGGCTGATGTGACGGACCGCGGCGACGACGGCGTGGACATCAATCTGGCGAGCTATTACTTCGAGAAGTACGACATCGGCTACATCATGGGGATGCTGGCCCACGAGATCGGCCTGCACCCCCTGGCTTCACGACGGACGGACATCCCTGTCGAGGAGGCGATGTTCGAGGATGTCCCGCTCCCGGTGCCGGGTCTGTCGGACTTGAAGACGCCGCGCAGTATGAGCACCAAGGGCGCGGGTCAGGCGGACCACATCATGGCTGCCTTCAGCAGCAGCACCCGTCACGGGATCTACCGGGACATCGTGCTGAGGATGGCCCACGATCTGGCGGAAGAGGCTCAGTCGGGGGAGGAGGGCGCCAAGCCCAAGGACGTTACGGATCTGATCGACTGCTACTTGATGGACCTGGCGACGATCGCCGTCACCAACGACAACCGTAAGAGCGCGGCTTGGGAGCCCCGTAACACAGCGAAGGTCTACAACGCGTACAAGGAGATGTTCGCCGCTCGGTTGGCGGATGACAGTCCGGTACGGCCGCTGCTGCCTGCGGACAAGGGCATGTTCGGCATCACCAACAACTTCCTCGGCCTCGGTACCAGCTTCACCTTCAACAACCAGGGCGACAGCATCCAGACAGTCGGACCCCGGTTGCCTCAGTCCGGCGAAGCTGCGGTGCCGCCGCCCGCCACGCCGCAGCCGCGCGGCCCCCGTGACAGCCGCCCGCGTTTCGTGGTGCGTTCGGGCTTCGATGCCCGGCGGTTGTCGTACCGGAGCGAGCGGGTCACCGACCTCACCGTGCGGATCGCTATGCGCGGCACGGATGGGCAGATCGCGCATGTACGCGACCAACTCGACGCCGGGGTACGTGAGTTCCTCAACGACCGGGCGTACCGCCTGCCCAACGGTGACCGACTGCACGTCACCGTCGAGTACGTCGACCCTGCCGATGCCCCCCACCTGACCGTGGACCTGGCGGGCCGGGACCGGGCCATGGACCAGAACACGTGGTGGACGGACGCCGACCCCGTACACCTGGTCCATGAGCTGACCCACCAGCTCGGCCTACGCGATGAGTACCGTGACAGCGATTCCCCGCACCGCCCCCACATCCCGGGCAGCCTGCTGGGTGACCTCAACGCCCGCCCCGAGGACTCCTCCCTCGCCGCTTCCGGTCTACGCGGCCGGCATCTGGACCTGCTCCACGCGCTCGTCGGGGATGTGACCCCCGCTGCTGAGGAGCACCCGGAGCAGTCCTGGGACGACGCCCGCACGGCCACCACACCGGTCCCGCGCGCGTCCGTCTGGGTCGACCCTGTCTCCCTGCCCCAGCCGGCCGACCGCACCGGCCCCACGGCCCCAGAGGTCCCGCCGCACATGCCGGCGGACCCGAACGCGTCGTCCGCCGCGGTCGAGCCGGCCCTCGTCCCCTTCAAGTCGGGGAACTTCGAGTTCACCAACCTGAAGCTCACGGACGACAGGTACCGCGACAAGGCCGTCCGCATCATCGAGTTGCTGCGCAAGCACGCGACCATCCGGAGCTACATCGACGAGCGCCCGTGCCGCATCACCCTGCTGGTGCGGACCACGGAGACGCCCGCCAATGTGCGGGACCGGGGCGCGGACGGCGTCGACATCGAACTCGCCAGCTACTACTTCGAGAAGTACGACATCGGCTACGTGATGGGCATGCTGGCCCATGAGATCGGACTGCATCCGCTGGCCTCCCAGAACGAGGGCATCCCCGACGAAGAGATGATGTTCCGGGGAGTGCCGCTGGCGGTGCCCGGACTGTCCGATCTGAAGACGCCGCGCACGATGAGCACGGAGGGCGCCGGGCAGGCCGACCACATCATGGCGGCCTTCCCCAGCAGCACGAGGCACCGGATGTACCGCGAGATCGTCATGGAGATGGGCCAGGTACTCGCGCGGGACGCGGCGACCGGGGACGACAACGCGAAGTCCAAGGACGTCACGGACCTGTTCGACTGCTACCTCATGGACCTCGCCTCGATCGCGGTCACCAACGACCACCGGATGAACGCGGCGACCGAGCCCGGCTACACGGCGAGGGTCTACAACGCCTACAAGGAGATGCTCCGAGCCCAGCTGGCCCAGGACGCCGCGCTCCCGGCCCTCCTGCCGTCGGACAAGAGCATGTTCGGCGTGATCAACGATTTCCGGCGCATCGGCACCCACATCGCGATCAACAACCGAGGCGACAGCATCCAGCAGCCCCTCGCGACCTGAGCCCGGCCAAACGCCCGGCCACGCGCCCGGCCAAGAACCTCGCGCCACACATGCTGACCAGCTCATCAAGACTGGCAGACCGCACCGTGACACAGTGGCCGTATGTGCGGACGCTATGCCTCCAGCCGCAGTCCCGAGGACCTCGCCCAGCTGTTCCAGGTGACCGAGTGGCATCCGGAGGAGACACTTGCGCCCAGCTGGAACGTGGCCCCGACCGACGAGGTGTGGGCCGTTCTGGAGCGCACGCCGCGCGGCGCCGACGAGGGCGAGCCGGTACGGCGCCGGCTGCGGCCGCTGCGGTGGGGGCTGGTGCCCTCGTGGGCGAAGGACGTCAAGATCGGCGCGCGGCTGATCAACGCGCGGGTGGAGACGGTGCACGAGAAGCCCGCCTTCCGCCGCGCGTTCGTCAAGCGCCGTTGTCTGCTGCCGGCCGACGGCTTCTACGAGTGGGACCAGGTCGAGGACAAGAAGTCGGGCAAGGTCCGCAAGCAGCCCTACTTCATCCACCCGGAGGACGGGCAGGTCCTGGCCCTCGCCGGGCTCTACGAGTTCTGGCGTGACCCGGAGATCAAGGACTCCGACGATCCCGCCGCCTGGCTGCTGACGTGCACGATCATCACCACCGAGGCCACCGACGCCGCCGGCCGGATCCATCCGCGCATGCCCCTCGCCCTCACCCCCGAGTACTACGACGCCTGGCTCGACCCGCACCACGAGGACACCGACGACCTCCGCGCCCTGCTCGCCCCGCCGGCGGACGGCCACCTGGATGCCCGCCCCGTCTCCCCGGCCGTCAACAGCGTCCGCAACAACGGCCCTCAACTCCTGGACGAGGTCCCCGCTCCCTGACCCCGAAGGTGAGTTCTGGGTAAGGGTTGCCCCGCCGGACGGCCGCTAGACGATTTTGACATCCGTTTTCATCTAGCGTGAGCCCGAAGCCGGGACGGGTGGAGCTCGGCACATCATTCGCCGTGCCCTCGGAGGGTTCCATGCCTGCGTCCTCGTACCGTCGTCTTCCGCTTGTGCCACTGACAACCGGCGCATGTCTGATCCTCCTCGCCGGCTGCGGCAACACGCCGGACTCCGCAAGCGGCTCCGACGCCGCGCAGCACCCCGCTGCCGCGTCCGCCGTCCCGGTGGTGGCCTCGACGAATGTCTACGGCGATATCGCGGAGCGAATAGGCGGCGGAAAGGTGCAGGTCACCTCGATCATCAGCGACCCCGACCAGGACCCGCACTCCTACGAGGCCAACACGCAGAACCAGCTGGCGCTGTCCAAGGCGAAGGTCGTGATCGAGAACGGCGGCGGCTACGACGACTTCGTCGACCGCATGCTGAAGAGCGGCGGTTCGTCCGCCGAGGTGGTCAGCGCCGTCAAGGTCTCCGAGAAGACCGCCCCGGCGGGCGGGGAGCTCAACGAGCACGTCTGGTACGACTTCCCCACGGTCGCCCGGCTCGCCGACCGTATCGCCGCCGCCCTCGCCAAGGCCGACCCGGACGACGCCGTCGCCTTCGGCAGGAATGCCAAGAACTTCGAGGCGAAACTCAAGCTGCTGGAGGAGGAGGAAGCCCGGATCAAGGCCGACCACGGCGGTGAGCGCGTGGCCATCACCGAGCCCGTGCCGCTGTACATGATCCAGGCCGCCGGGCTGGAGAACGCGACGCCCGAGGAGTTCAGCGAGGCCATCGAAGAAGGGGGCGACGTCTCCGCGAGGACCCTGCAGGAGACGCTGGCGCTGTTCACCGGCGAGAAGGTCAGGGCGCTGGTCTGCAACGAGCAGACCTCCGGCCCGCAGACCGAGAAGGCCGAGCAGGCCGCCAGGGACGCCGGAATCCCCGTCGTCCCGGTGACCGAGACCCTGCCCCACGGCAAGGACTACCTCGGCTGGATGACCGCCAACGTCGACGCGCTCGCGAGCGCGCTGGCCAAGTGAGGCCCCCCACCGCGGCCGGCGGCGCCGCGCTGATCAGTCTGCGCGGAGCGGCTCTGTCCTACGGCGAGCGTGTGCTGTGGCAGGACCTCCAACTCGACGTACGACCGGGCGAGTTCCTGGCGGTACTCGGGCCCAACGGGGCGGGCAAGACCAGCTTCGTCCGGGTTCTACTGGGTCAACGGCCCTTGTCCGACGGTACGTTGACGGTCCTGGGTCGTCCGCCCCGCAAGGGCAGCCCACGCGTCGGCTACGTCCCGCAGCAGGCGACCCTGTCCGCCCACGCGATGCTGCGCGCCCGGGACCTGGTCCGCTTCGGTATCGACGGGCACCGCTTCGGACCCCGGCTGCGCACGGGTGCTGTACGCCGCCGCGTGGACGAGGTCCTCACCGCGGTCGGTGCCGCCGCGTACGCGGATGTCCCCCTCGGTCTGCTCTCCGGCGGCGAACGGCAGCGCGTACGCATCGGACAGGCACTGGTGACCGACCCGCGGATCCTGCTCTGCGACGAGCCGCTGCTCTCCCTCGACCTGCACCACCAACGGGCCGTCACGGAGCTGGTGGACGCCCGCCGCCGCTCCCACGGCACGGCCGTGGTGTTCGTGACCCACGAGATCAACCCCGTGCTGGGGCTGGTGGACCGCGTTCTCTACCTCGCCCGCGGCGGCCACCGCATCGGCACCCCCGACGAGGTGCTGACCTCCGAGGCGCTGTCGCAGCTGTACGGCACCCCGGTCGACGTCATCCGCGTCCGGGACCGCGTCACGGTCGTCGCCGGACCCGACGAGGCCGCGCCGTCGCCGCACCACCCCGAACTGCCGCACGGAGTACGGTCATGACCATCGCCGACGGGATCTGGCAGCAGGTCTTCAACTTCGACCACTACGGCGAACTGCTCGCCCTGGTCCGCAACTCCCTCGTCGCCGGCGCCGCACTCGGTCTGGTCGGCGGTCTGGTGGGGGTGTTCGTGATCATGCGGGATCTGCCGTTCGCGGTGCACGGGATCAGCGAGCTGTCCTTCGCCGGCGCCTCGGCCGCGCTGCTGCTGGGCACGAACATCGTGGCCGGGTCGATCGTCGGCTCGCTCGTCGCCGCCGGGGCGATCGGACTGCTCGGCTCCCGCGCCCGGGACCGCAACTCCGTGATCGGCGTCATCATGCCGTTCGGCCTCGGGCTCGGCGTGCTCTTCCTCGCCCTCTACAAGGGCCGGGCGGCGAACAAGTTCGGCCTCCTCACCGGGCAGATCGTCGCCGTCGACACCCCGCAGATGTCCTGGCTGCTCGGCACGTCGGCCGTGGTGCTCGTCGCCCTGGCGGCGATGTGGCGCCCGCTCGCCTTCGCCAGTGCCGACCCGGACGTGGCCGCGGCGCGGGGCGTGCCCGTACGGGCGCTGTCGTTCGCCTTCATGCTCGTGCTGGGCCTCGCGGTCGCCCTGTCCGTGCAGATCGTCGGCGCGCTGCTGGTCCTCACGCTCGTCGTCACCCCGGCGGCCGCCGCTGCCCGGCTCACGGCCTCACCGGTGCTGCTGCCCCTCCTGAGCGTGGTGTTCGCGGTGGCCTCCATCGAGGGCGGGATCCTGACGGCGCTGGGCAGCAGCATCCCGATCAGCCCGTACGTCACCACGATCTCGTTCGCGATCTACCTCGGGTGCAGGCTGCTGGGCCGCCGCCGGAAGTCCAGGCGACATGAAGACATGAAGGGGTGTTCATCTATTCCTGTATCGTGAGCGCATGACTTCGACGCTCACCCCGCCGTCGGCCGAGCGGGCCGTGTCCGCGCGCGCCGGGGCCGTGCCGCGGCGGCGCACCCGGCTCCTCGCGCTGCCGGAGGTCCGCTGGGCCGTCGCGGCCACCGCGCTGTTCCTGCTCGCGCTGCCCCTGCAACTCGCCGGAGCGCCCGCCTGGACGTGGGGCCCGCTCTACGCGCTGTCGTACGCGACCGGCGGCTGGGAGCCGGGCTGGGAAGGGCTCAAGGCGCTCAAGGACAGGACCCTCGACGTCGATCTGCTGATGGTCGTCGCCGCGCTCGGTGCCGCCTCGATCGGGCAGGTGATGGACGGCGCCCTGCTGATCGTCATCTTCGCGACCTCGGGCGCACTGGAGGCACTCGCCACCGCCCGTACCGCCGACTCCGTGCGCGGACTGCTCGACATGGCCCCTGCCACGGCCACTCGGATTGCCCCCGACGGCACCGAACAGACCCTTCATGTCGAGGAGTTGACGGTCGGCGACACCGTCCTCGTACGGCCCGGCGAGCGCGTCGGAGCCGACGGCCGGGTGCTGGACGGCGTCAGCGAGGTGGACCAGGCGAGCATCACCGGAGAACCGCTCCCCGCGCCGAAGCAGCCGGGCGACGAGGTGTTCGCGGGCACCCTCAACGGCACCGGGGCGCTGCGCGTCAGGGTCGAACGCGACGCCTCCGACTCCGTGATCGCCCGGATCGTGCGGATGGTGGAAGAGGCGTCCGGGACGAAGGCACCCACCCAGCTGTTCATCGAAAAGGTCGAACAGCGTTACTCACTGGGCATGGTCGCCGCGACCCTCGCCGTGTTCGGCGTCCCGCTCGCCTTCGGCGAGGAGTTCTCCGAGGCGCTGCTGCGCGCCATGACCTTCATGATCGTCGCCTCGCCCTGCGCGGTGGTCCTGGCCACCATGCCGCCCCTGCTGTCGGCCATCGCCAACGCCGGCCGGCACGGTGTGCTGGTGAAGTCGGCGGTGGTGATGGAGCGCCTCGGCCAGGTCGACGCCGTCGCCCTGGACAAGACCGGCACGCTGACCGAGGGCACCCCGCGCGTTGTCGACGTACGGCCCCTGGCCGGCTCGGCGCTGGACGAGGACGAGTTGCTGACGATCGCCGCGGCGGCCGAGCATTCCAGCGAACACCCGCTGGCCCGGGCCGTGGTGGACGCCGCACGCGAACGGCGCCTCCACCTGCCCGACGTACGGGACTTCATGTCCGCGCCCGGGGTGGGGGTGAAGGCCGTCGCGGGCGGTCGTACCGTCGAAGTGGGTGCCCCGGCCCGCCTGCTCGACAACGCCTACGCCGCGACCGACGCCGATGACGCGAGCCCGGTCGCCGCGCTCACCGAAGAACTCCAGCGGTCCGGCCGTACCGCCGTCCTCGTGGTCGTCGACGGCACCCCCGCCGGGGTGCTCGGCATCGCGGACCGGCTGCGCCCCGACGCCGCCGCCACCGTCGTCTCCCTCACCGCGCTCACCGGCGCCGCCCCGACCCTGCTCACCGGCGACAATCCCCGGGCCGCTGCCCACCTGGCCGCCGAGGCCGGCATCGAGGACGTGCGCGCGGGGCTGCTGCCGCAGGACAAGCTGGCCGCGGTCAAGGAGTTGGAGGGGGCAGGCCGCAAGGTGATGGTCGTCGGGGACGGTGTCAACGACGCACCCGCCCTGGCCGCCGCCCACATCGGCGTCGCCATGGGCCGCGCGGGCTCCGACCTCGCCCTGGAGACCGCCGACGCGGTGATCGTCCGCGACGAACTCGCCGCCGTCCCCACCACCGTCGCCCTCTCGCGCCGGGCCCGGAAACTGGTCGTGCAGAACCTCGTCATCGCCGGGGTTTTCATCGCCGGCCTCGTGACCTGGGACCTGGTCGGCACGCTCCCGCTGCCGCTCGGCGTCGCGGGCCACGAGGGCTCCACGGTCCTCGTCGGCCTGAACGGACTGCGGCTGCTGCGGGACGCGGCTTGGGATCGGGCGGCGGCAGACGGGACCGGCTGACGGAACAGGGCTGACATGGCGCCAGCTGATATTGCCCCGGCTGACAGGGACCGGCTGACAGGGACCGGCTGAAGGGCCTGTGGCCCCGAAGGCCGTACGAGCCAACGACGCTACTGCGCGGGGCCGTTGGCCCGCCCTGTCGCACACCGGGCGGGCCAACGGCCCCTGTCGCACTGCTCCTTTCGGACTGCGTCTCGACGTCAGTCGCAGCGGCCCGCCGGCCGAGCGCGGGTCACGGCATCGGTGGTGCCGGTCGTCGAGTCCAGCCACACCACCTGGCTGCCGCCGACCGCGGCCGCGGACGACTGCTCGCCGCGGTTGCAGGAGACCCGGCCCTTGAGGGTGGCCGGATCATCGGGCGCGCCGGCCGCGGCGAACTGGTAGAGCTTGGGCGCCGATTCGTTGCTGAGCGGGGCGCCGGGCAGGTAGCTGCCGACCGTCACGCTGTCCTCCGAGACCGTCAGGTCGTAGGCGTTGAGGGCGTTCTGCCCGGTCTCCGGGCTCAGGTCCACCACGCCGGAACCGTCGAGTGCGGCGCGGCGCAGGGCCCTCGTTCCGTCGGTGGCGTCATCGTCGAGGAGCCAGAAAACGTGGGTGCCGTTGATGGCCGTCGGGCCGAGACTGATGCCGTCCGTGGCCGATTGGACCGCGGTGTTCTCGCCGGTGGCGACGTCGATGACCCGTGTGCTCACCGCGTACTCGGCGCGCACCCGTCGCCGCTCCTGGTAGGCGACCTTGCCGTGGCCCACCGACGGCGCCCACGCCCGGTAGTAGGTGCCACCGCCGATCGTCTCCACGTTCGCCGGGTCCTTGATGCTCAGATGGGCGACGGCCCGGCGCCCGCCGTAGGTGACGAAGTCGAAGGCCACGAGGTCACCGTCGACGTCCACCGAGCTGCCGGGGGTCCGGCCGTGCCAGAGCTTCTTCACGGGGCCGCCCGCGAGCGGCCTGGCCAGGACGTCGACGCCGTCCGGGCCGTACGCCTGCCACACCACGGTCTTGCCGTCGGTGGCCGGATTGACGTGGTAGCGGCCGTCGTTGGGGCTCATCAGCTTGGGCGTGCCCTGGCCGTCGGCGCGCCCGGCCCACACCGAGTACGGCTCCGTGCCGTCCTCGTCGGACTTGGACGCCGCCCACCAGCCGCCGCCCCCGCCCAGGTTCGTGTTGCTGGTGTTGATCCGGTCGAGGAGGACGTCGGCGTCCATGCCGAGGGCCGACTCCCAGCCCGGCGCTATGCCGTGGGCGGTGAAGGCGCGCTGCAGCGTCTTCCGGCCCGCCGCCGGGATCGCGAGGTCCTGGGCGGCGGCGAGCATGGCGGCCCGTGCCTCGGTGAAGCCGTCGAGCGGCGTGAGGTACTCGGTCAGCGCTCTGTAGACGATCTTGTCCATCGTCTCGGCGCCCAGGTCCTCACGGGCGTCCCACAGCGCGCCGCCGATGATGGTCGAGTTGAGGTGGACGCCGCCGCTGTCGGTGGCGAAGCCGACGCCGAGGAACGACTTGGCCGTGGTGCGTCCGTCGCCCAGGTCGCGCAGCGCGCATTCCCGCGGGGACTTGGTCCGGCAGAGCCGCTCGCCCAGGAGGCCCGAGTCGGGGTCCGTCGCAGGGATGCCGTACACGTCAGCCTCGATGGCGTTGCCGAAGTAGTCGGCGATGGCCTCGTTCAGGGCGCCGGACTGACCGGCGTAGACGAGGTTCGCGGAATGCTCGATCACGCCGTGCGTCATCTCGTGTCCGACGACGTCCATGGCCGCGGAGAGCGGGCGGTACTCGGCGTCGCCGTTGCCGTACACCATCTTCTGGCCGTCCCAGAAGGCGTTGACGTACGGCTGCCCGTAATTGGTCACGCCCACCAGGGAGTTGACGGTCATGCCGCGGCCGTCGAGGCTGTCGCGGCCGTGCTTGCCCTTGAAGTAGTCGTAGACCTGCCCGGCTGCCCAGTGTGCGTCCACGGCCCCCGATTCGGTGGCCTCGGGGCCGAACGCAGGGGTCGGCGAGCCGAACTCCTGGATGCCCTCGGGCCACACTCCGCCGACGTCGGTGTACCACTTGCCGCGCGCGTCCCACGTCGACAGGACGTTGTCGGAGTCGCCGGCGGGTATTCGGGAGCGGTCGCGCAGGACGTACAGACCACGGTTGTCGTCGCGGTCGATGTCGAGGCCGACGGTGGTGCCGTCGAGCCTGACGCCGGTGCCCTCCTCGGCGGCGAGCGCCTGCCGCGAGCGCCTGCCGGCGGCCGACTGCCCGGCTGTCGTGCGAGGCGTGCCGAACGTCTTGATACCGCTGTACTGAAGGACCGGATATCCGGCGCGGGCGTCCACGTAGACCTCGCGGCGCACGGGCTCACCGGTCGCCGGGTCGGTGCCGTGCACCGTGACGTGCCGGGTGAGGACGCCCGCCCCGGCGGGCAGTACGACGAGGCCGCGCGCGGTGCCTTCGAGCGGGGACTCCTCCTCGGCCCCCTCGCGCGGTGGCGCGGCGGCGAAATTCCTGTCGCCGAGTTCGGTGAGGACGGCGTGTACCGCACGCTCGACGGCGAGCGCCTCGCCGACCTCGGGCGTCGTGCCGGTGCTCAGCTCGGTGAAGTACTTGCCCGAGGTCCCGGTGACGACCCGCTCGCCGTCCTGCCGCTGCATACGGACGACGTACTGGCCGCCCAGGACGGGCACCCCCCGGTGCCGCTGCTGGAGCCGGACGGTCTCGCGGCCGTCGGCGGCGGTGGTCCCGGCGGGCACCAGATCGCGGTTCGCGTCGGGGATCCGGTACCGGCCCTGCCTGCCGTCCAGATGGGCGCGGGCCGCGGCTGCGGCACTGCCGGTGGCGGAGGCCTGCTCCAGGATGCCCCGTACCAGCGCCGGGGTCTGCGTCTCCTGCCCCGGGATCACTTCCGCCGGGTTCGGCGGCGGTGCCGTCGCCTCCGTCACGGCGTCGGCAGGCGCCGCCGAGACGACGAGTGCGACGACGCTCAACAGCGCCGCCGCACCCGGTAATCCGATCGGTTGTGCCCGGTGACCGCCTCGGCGGCCGCCGACTCTGCCGGTGGTTCTCCTGGTGGCTCTTCTGGGGTGACGCACGGTCTCCCGACCCCCCTCGCTCGCGGGTGCCGGCGGCACAGTGCCGCCCGGCCAGGGGTCATCGAAGCGGCGATGTTCCGTTCGATCAACGGGGCGGGTGTGCCCACAGGTGACTTCCGGCCGTAGTCGGGCAGGCGGCGGCTGCCGGTCAGCGTCCAGACTCGGGCGCAGGGCCGCTGCTGCGGCGGACCACCAGGTCGACCGGGACGAGCGACTCGACCGGTGCGGCTCGGCTGGGGCGGTGGACAAGCCGATCGATTTAGACTGTCAGTACAGAGCCTGGACGTGTAGTCTAGAAGACGCTCGGGGATCAGACTGCCGAGCCCTTGCGGCAGAGGAGTGTGCGATGGCGGCCGAGCGGGTCCTCGAAGCGGAGCGGGACGCGATCGTGGCCGCGCTGAGGCCGGTCGTCGACGGGCTCGTGGCGACGTTCGGGCCGATGTGCGAAGTGGTCCTGCACGACTATCGGCGGCCGGAGAAGTCCGTGGTCGCCGTGGCCGGTTCGGTGACCGGGCGGGCCGTGGGCGGGGCCATGAGCGAGATCGGCATGCGGGTCGTCGCGCGCGGCGACGGTGCGGGCGACGAGCTGAACTACGTCACCCGCACGCGGAGCGGCAAGCTGGTCAAGGCGTCCACCATGGTGCTGCGGGACTCGACGGGCACGGTGTTCGGCGCCCTCTGCGTCAACCTCGACGTGACCGCCCTCAACGACGCCCACGCCCTGCTCGGAGCCCTCGCCGGCGTCGGCACCACCTCAGCCGACGTACCCGTCACCACCTTCGGCAACGACATCGACTCCGTCGTCGACGCCATCCTCGACGCCCACCAGCTCCGGCAGAACGGCAGCTGGGCCGGTCTCGCACGCGCCGAGCGCCTGGAACTGTTCCGTGGCCTGGACGAGCGGGGCGTCTTCGCAGTGCGGCGCGCGATCGAACAGGTTGCGGCACGACTCGGCATCTCCCGAGCGTCCGCCTACAGCTATCTGTCGCAGGCGCGCACCGAGGCCGGGACGTCGGCCGACGAGGCCGCCACCGACACGACACCCTCTGGAGGACACGCGTGACGACCACCACCCCACCGGTCACCCTCGACGACGTCCGCGACGCCGCCGCCCGGCTCAAGGGCGTCGCGCACCGCACCCCGGTGCTGCGCTCGCGCACGCTCGACGAACTCGTCGGCGCGGAGATCTTCCTCAAGTGCGAGAACTTCCAGCGGGTCGGCGCCTTCAAGTTCCGCGGCGCCTACAACGCGGCCTCCCGTCTGACGCCGGAGCAGCTGGAGCGTGGCATCGCCGCGTACTCCTCCGGGAACCACGCGCAGGCCGTCGCCCTCGCCGCCCGGGAACTCGGCACCACCGCGGTGATCGTCATGCCCGAGGACGCCCCGCCGTCGAAGCGGGCCGCCACCGTCGGTTACGGCGCCGAGATCGTCACCTACGACCGCTACACCGGCGACCGGGTCGCGATCGCCGAGACACTGGCCGCTGAGCGCGGACTCACCGTCATCCCGCCGTACGAGCATCCGCACATCATGGCCGGGCAGGGCACCGCTGCGCTCGAACTCCTCGAAGAGGTAGGGGAGTTGGGTGCGCTGCTGACGCCGGTCGGCGGCGGCGGGCTCATCGCCGGCAGCTCCACGGCGGCCAAGGGCCTGTATCCGGACATCCGGATGATCGGCGTCGAGCCGGAGGCCGGGGACGACACCAAGCGATCCCTGGAGGCGGGGCGGCGCATCAGCATCCCGGTACCGCACACCATCGCCGACGGCCAGGCCCTGCACACCCCCGGCGAACTCACCTTCTCCGTCAACCGACGGCTCGTCGACGCGATCGCGCTGGTCAGCGACGACGAGATCCGGGACGCGATGCGGCTCGCCTTCGAACGCCTGAAGATCGTCGTCGAACCGAGTGGCGCCACCCCGCTGGCCGCCCTGCTCACCGGCCGGGCGGGCACGCTGCCCAGCCGGGTCGGCGTGATCATCTCCGGGGGCAATGTCGACGCCGAGCGCTTTGCCGAGCTCTGTGGGACGCGGCCCTGAGCGGGAGTTCCCCGAATGGCGGCCCCGGATGGCCGGGCGGACGATGGAGTGGTAAGGGGCCGGCCGTCGACGGCGGTGCGCAGGGTTCGCCGGGGAGGTCGGCCGCGGTCGCGGTGAGACGCGGCCGGAAGGGAGCCCACCATGTTGGAAGTGAAGCCCATCGACAAGCCTGATGAGCGGCGCGATTTCCCCCGCGGTCACCTCGAAGCCGTCCACATGACGGATCTCGACTTCGCCGTGGCGACCTTCGAGCCCGGATGGCGCTGGACGGAGTCCCTAGCCTCCATCGCGGGCACCGACACCTGCCAGATGCACCACAACTGCTACATGGCCCAGGGCCGCATGCACATCCGCATGGATGACGGCGGCGAGAGCGAGGTCGGTCCTGGTGACGTCTTCGTCTGCTCGCCCGGACACGACGCCTGGGTCGTGGGTGACGAGCAGGTCGTGGTCTACGACTTCCAGGGACAGACGGCGAGGGAGTACGCGAAGCAGAAGTAGCGCGCGGCCGCCGACTCGGTGCCCGGTACGTCAGACGGTGACGACTATCTTCGCGCGCGCGTGCTTCACCTCCACGTACCGGAGCGCCTCGGCAGCCTCGCTCAGCGGATAGGTCCGCTCGACGACCGGGGCGATCCTGCCGGACTCGGCGAGTTCGCGCAGCGCCGCCAGGTTGGCCCTGCTCTGCCGGGCCGAGATCTCGAGCAGCTGCTGCGGGCGCGCGAAGGGGGCCACCAGCCGCCGCTTGAGGAAGAGCCCCATGGGGCCGACGACGCTGCCGCCCTCGTACACCCCGCCGCCGGACAGGATGAGCGTCCCGGTGGGCGTCAGGACCCGCCGGAACTCTCCGAGTGAGCGATTGCCGACGAGGTCCAGGACCACGTCGTACGTCTTCTCGCCCCGGGTGAAGTCGTCCTGCGTGTAGTCGACGACGCGGTCGGCGCCGAGTGAGCGGACCAGGTCCACGTTCCTCGTGCTGCACACGGCCGTCACCTCCGCGCCGTACGCCTTGCCGAGTTGCACGGCGAACGTGCCCACCCCGCCCGACGCCCCGTTCACCAGGACCGTCTGGCCCGGTTGCAGCCGGGCGACGTCGCGCAGGCCGATCAGGGCGGTGTTCCCCGCCAGCGGTATCGCCGCCGCCTGCTCGAAGGTGAGGTTGGCCGGCTTCGGGCCGACCTCGCTGTCCCGCGCGCACACGTACTCCGCGAACGCGCCGTCGGCCTCGCCGTACACCTCGTCTCCGGGCTCGATTCCCGTGACCCCGGCGCCCACCGCCTCCACCGTGCCCGCGAAGTCCCGGCCCCGCACGCGCGCCCTGGGCCGCCGCAGCCCCATCATGCCGCGGCCGATCAAGGGGTCCCCGCGCATGAAGTGCCAGTCGTAGGCGTTCACCGAGGCCGCATGCACCCGCACCAGCACCTCGTCGGTGGCCGGCACGGGCCGGTCGATGTCCCTGAACTCCAGCACGTCCGCCGAGCCGTACCGGTCCTGCAGCACTGCCTTCATGGGATCCCCCTCCATCTCCGGCGAGCCTACGGAAAGCCGGCGGAGGCGGATATCGGGGATGAACCCTGATTTTCTCAGGGGCGCCCCTGGCCTTGCCCGGATGAAACCGATCGGTTTACGCTGGGACCCACAGTCGGAAACCGATCGGTTTCCATGTCTTGAGACAGCCTGGAGATCCCATGACCGCCATCGAAGGTTCCGTCGCCCTGGTCACCGGCGGCAGCCGCGGCATCGGCCGTGCCCTGGTCGCCGCCCTGTACGAGCGGGGCGCGAAGAAGGTGTACGCCACCGCCCGCGACCCGCGCACCGTCACCCACCCCGATGCGGTGCCGCTCGCCCTGGAGGTGACCGACCCCGCGTCCGTCGCGGCGGCTGCCGAGCAGGCGCAGGACGTCACCCTGCTGATCAACAACGCGGGCGCGTCGGTCAACGCGAACTTCCTCGACTCTCCCGTCGAGGACGTCCGCCGTGAGTTCGAGACCAACTTCTACGGACCGCTCCTGGTCACACGGGCCTTCGTGCCCGTCCTCGAACGCAACGGCGGCGGGCACATCCTGAACGTCCACTCCGTGCTGTCGTGGATTGGTCTCGCCGGTTCCTACAGCGCATCCAAGGCCGCCTTCTGGTCGCAGACCAACTCACTGCGCCTGGACCTGAAGCCGCGCGGCATCGAGGTCACGGGCCTGCACGTCGGATACGTCGACACCGACCTGACCGTCGGCATCGACGCGCCCAAGTCCACGGCCGAGAGTGTCGCCGCCCAGGCCCTCGACGGGATCGCGTCGGGCGCCTTCGAGGTCCTGGCCGACGACGTCTCGCGGCAGGTCAAGGCGGGCCTGGCGGCCGACCCGGCCACTCTGTACCCGCAGCTCGCCGCCTGACCTGCGCCCTGATCACACCGGCAGCAGGCGCGCCACCAGCGCGCTGAGCTGCCGGGCGGTGCGGCACTCGTGCATCTCGACCAGCTCGGCGTAGGCGGGTGCGGCGGAGTCGCCCGTGCCCCAGCGGGAGCGCTGCTCCGGGTTCAGCCAGTAGACCCGACGGGCCCGTTCGGAGATCTGCCGTACGGCGGGCAGGTTCGGGTCGCTCCGGTTGGTGCGGGCGTCGCCGAGGACGAACACGGTCGTGCGATGGCCGACCGTGTCGCCGTACCGCTCCGCGAACTCGCCCAGCGCCATGCCGTAGTCGCTGCTGCCGTGATAGCCCGTCAGCGTGGCCTCCGCCTCGATGCGGGCGCTGAGCCCCTCCGGGTCGGCGGTCCCGCGCTGGAGCAGCCCGGTCACCTCGTCGATCCGGTTGACGAAGGCGAACACACGCACCTTGCTGAACTGGTCGTGCAGCGCCTGCACCAGCAGCATCGTGAAGTCCGAGAAGCCGGACACCGACCCCGACACATCGCACAGCAGCACCAGTTCGGGGCGGACGGGCCGGCGTCGGCGCAGTACCGGCTTCATCGGCACGCCGCCCGTCGACAGGGAACCGCGCAGGGTTCGCCGTAGATCGATACTGCCCCGCGAAGCGCGACGGCGACGCGCCGCGAGCCGGGTCGCGAGTTTGCGGGCGAGTGGCTGCACGGCCCTGCGCAGCTCGGCCAGTTGAGCCTTGCCGGCGAAGAGGAAGTCGACCCGGTCGGCGGTCGGAGCCACCGCCCGCCGGGCGATCTCGTCCCGCCCGCGCCGCTCGGCGACCCGGCGTCGCGCCTCCGCGGCCACCAGTGCCCGGAACGCCTCGATGCGCTGCCGGATCTCGTCCTCCAGCAGCCGGTCCGTGAACCCCGGACTCCCGCCCTGCCCACGGATGGTGTCGCGGACACGGGCCAGCAGGGTCTGTGGCCGCAGCCGTTCCAGCGTCTGGTACGACGACCAGCCGTCCGACTCCGGCGAGGAGCCGTAACCACCGAAACCGTCGACCGCCTCGGCCGCCAGGCGGCCCATCTGGGCCTGGTCGTTGGCAGCCAGGGCCGCCGCCAGACGGTTGCGCAGGTCGTCCCGTCCCGCGGCTTTCTGCTCCGGTGCGCCGACCCCGCGCGGAAAGTAGAGGTCGAAGACCGGGTCGAACACCGGTCGTTGGCCGTTTCCGTGCAACAGCGTCGCCGCCAGCCCCTCGCGCAGCAGCTCCCGGTCGGCGAGACCGAGGGCCTCCATCGCGCGCCCCGCGTCGACCGTCTCGCCGGTGCCGATGCGGACACCGTGCGCACGCAGCGCCGAGACGAGGGACGTCAGCCGCTCCGCGACGCCCGCGGGCGTGGTCACAGGGCGTCCAGGTCGAGCTTGGCGGTCGCCTTGAGGACGTCGTCCTGGTGTTTGAGGAGCACGCCGAGGCTGGCCTGCACGACCGTCTCGTCCAGCGTGCCGGCGCCCAGCGCCAGCAGGGTGCGCGCCCAGTCGATGGTCTCGGCGACCGACGGCACCTTGCGCAGGTCCATCGCCCGCAGCGCGCCCACGACCCGGACGACTGAGCGGACCAGCGCCTCGTCGAGTCCCGGCACCTTCAGCCGTACGATCCGGCGCTCCAGCTCCTCGTCCGGGAAGCCGATGTGGAGGAACAGGCAGCGGCGGCGCAGCGCCTCGGACAGCTCTCGGCTGGCGTTGGACGTGAGGACGACGAAGGGGCGGCGTGTCGCGGTGATCGTGCCGAGTTCGGGGACGGTCACCTGGAAGTCGCTGAGTACCTCCAGCAACAGGCCCTCCACCTCGACGTCCGCCTTGTCGGTCTCGTCGATCAGCAGGACCTTCGCCTCGTCCCCCCGGATGGCCGTCAGCAGTGGCCGCGTGAGCAGGAACTCCTCGCTGAAGATGTCCGTGCGCGCCTCGTCCCACGTCTCGTCGCGGCCCGCGCTGATGCGCAGCAGCTGCTTGGCGTGGTTCCACTCGTACAGTGCCCGGGACTCGTCGACGCCCTCATAGCACTGCAGGCGCACGAGCCGCGCCCCGGTGATCTCGGCCACGGCCTTGGCCAGCTCCGTCTTGCCGACCCCGGCCGGGCCCTCCACCAGGAGCGGCTTGCCGAGGCGGTCGGCGAGGAAGACGGTCGTGGCGACCGCGGGCGAGGCGAGATAGCCGGTCTCGGCCAGACGTGCGGAGACGTCGTCGACGGAAGTGAACAACGGGGCCTCCGGCTGGGGTGAGAGATGTCTGTTCCGGTCACCTATCTGGTCCAGTCACCTATCTAAGCGCTTGTTCACCTCCGCTGTCACCCGTGATCCGAGGGCTTTTGCGAGGGCTTCCTCACTGGAGACCGATCGGTTTCCTTCTGGGTCGGGCGCGCGGTAGCCTCGCCGTATGGCCATGACAGACAAGGCGTCCACCAAGGACCGGCTCCTCGACGCGGCGGCCGAGCTCTTCTACCGCGACGGCGTCTCCATCGGCGTCGAGGCGCTGTGCCGGACCGCCGGGGTCTCGAAGCGGTCCATGTACCAGCTCTTCGCGAGCAAGGACGAGGTCCTCGCGGCGAGCCTGGCCCGACAGCTTCCGGCGTACGAGGCCCAGCTGGCGCCCGGCGACCAGGACGCCGGTACGCCCCGGCAGCGGATCCTGCATGTCTTCGAGCGGCTGGAGAAGGCGTCCACCGAGCCCGCCTACCACGGCTGTCCCTATCTCGCGGTCCTGGTCGAGCTGAAGGATCCCGAGCATCCGGCGAGTGCGGTCGCGCGCGGGGCGAAGGAGTGGATGCGGGACTTTTTCCGTGCGCGTGCACAGGAGGGCGGGGCGCGGGATCCCGAGCTGCTTGCCCGCCAGCTGATGCTGGTCTTCGACGGGGCCAGCGCCCGGGCGGGCGCGCAGGTCGAGACGCTGGACGGGCTGGCCACCGCGACCGTGACCGCGCTGCTGGACGCGGCCGGCGTGGAGTGACACAGGAAGGGGCGGCCACCGTGGTGACCACCCCTCGACCCGCCTGTCGTGCTCGTGCCTGTCGTCCCCGTCCTGCCTGTCGTCCTCGTCGTGCCCGGCGTCACGGCGCCACCGCGACCGCCCTCACCGCCGGAGTGCGCAGCATCCGCCGGGCCGTGGCGAGGCTGGTGCCCAGGGTCACCGTCGCCGCGATCGCGACCACGGCGACCGCCGTGCCGTAGGCCTGCCCCGGCAGCACCCCGTCGGTGCGGACCATCGTGAACGGGACGATCCCGGCCAGCGCGGCCACCATGCCGAGGAGGACTCCGGATACGGTCAGGATCAGCGTCTCGGTGCCGACCGTCCCGAGCACCTGCCCGGGGGTCGCCCCGGCGAGTCGCTGCTGCCCGAACTCCCGGCTGCGGTAACTCGTCGCGGCGTACAGCGAGTTGACCAGCATCACGCAGACGAAGACCACGATGATGCCGACGACCGTGAAGTTGAGCGTCTCCAGGTTCTTGGCGTCGATCGACTTCGTCAGACCCGAGGCCTCGACGGAGTCGCTCTCCACCGCCTGCATGGTGAGCGTGGCCGTGGCCACCGCCGTGAACAGGATCAGCGACATCAGGATCCCGGCCAGCTGACCGGCCCGCTCCCGCAGATTCCGCACGGCCAGCCAACCGCTCGCCCCGCTCAGCGGCAGCCGGTCCAGCACGCCCTTCAGGAGTCGCGGCGCCATCAGGGCGAAGCCGACCGACAGCAGGATCGCCCCGTAGGCCGGCGCTGCCATCAGCGCCGCGTCCGTCGCCGAGAACGCGAAGGTGGAGGAGGCCGCGGCGGCCCCGGCGAGCATCGCGCCGTACGCGAGGAACTTTCGTGCCCCGCCCCGCCGTTGGGGTCCGCGCGTCGCTCGCCGTACGGCGAGGAAGGCGGCGCCCGCGGACGCGAGCAGCGTGATGTCGATGCCCGACAGGAGCGCGATCGGGCCGAAGGAGTGGTCGACGGACTCGGCAACCTGGCCGCTGTTCTGGAAGATCTCCAGCAGTGCCCGGCCGCCCAGCATCGCCGGGCCGATCGCCAGCGCCGCGCCCACCAGCGCCACGACCACCGCCTCACCGACGACCATCCGCTTGAGCTGCGCCGGAGTCGCCCCCGAGCAGCGCAGCAGCTCCAACTCGCCCGTGCGCTGACGGACGTTGACCGTCAGGGCGGAGGCGACGGCGAAGAAGACCAGCAGGGTGCCGTAGCCGCCGACGACGCCCGCCGCGGTGGACAGTGTCTCCGCGCTGGTCGAGTCGACGCCGTCCTGCGCGGCCGTGTCGTGCATCGAGTTGAACGTCATGATGATCGCCGCGCCGAGAAACGCGGACAGCAGCGTGGCGAGGAACCGCCCGGGGCGGTGCCCTGTCGACCGTATGGCCAGCATGAACATCGCTCATACCCCCGTCGTCACGTTGTCGCCCAGGTGCGCCAGGCGCTCTGCCACCACATCCGCCGTCGGGGCGTCCAGCCTGCCCGCCAGTCGTCCGTCCGCCAGGAACAGCACCGAGTCCGCATAGGAGGCGGCGACCGGGTCATGGGTCACCATCACCACCGTCCGGCCGTGCACCCGCACCGTCTCCTGGAGCAGCCGCAGCACATCGCGGGCGCTGCGCGTGTCCAGGGCGCCCGTCGGCTCGTCCGCGAAGATCACCCGCGGCTCGGACACCAGGGCGCGGGCGATGGCGACTCGCTGGCGCTGACCGCCGGACAGCTGGTCCGGGCGGTGCCCCAGCCGGTCGCCGAGACCGACGGACGTCAGCACCTCCTTGGCCCGCCTCCGGTCGACGCGCTGCCCGGCGAGCTTGAGCGGCAGCACCGTGTTCTGGGCGACGGTCAGTGTGTCGAGCAGGTTGTACTGCTGGAACACGAACCCGATCCGGCCACGCCGGAACTTCGTCAACTCGGCCTCGCCGCCCCCGGACAGCTCGGTGCCGTCCACGCACACGATGCCGCTGTCGGGCCGGTCGAGACCGGCCGCGCAGTGCAGCAGCGTGGTCTTGCCGGAGCCGGACGGCCCCATCACCGCGGTGAAAGTGCCCCGTCCCAGTCCCAGCGTGACCCCGTCCAGCGCGGTCACCGCGCTGTCCTGCGCACCGTAGGTCTTGGTGACCTTGACCAGCCGGAGTGCCTCGGCGGCGGGTCCCTTGTCCTGCGTACGTCGCGAGCTTGCCCGAAACATCGTCATCACTCTCCGTCCGGCACTCCCTGTGCCCTGCCGACGAAGCTACGGAGCCGACGAGTCGACCACATTGGGCGCAGAACCCGTATTGCCGGGTGTACTTGGCGACACCCCCTGACGGGGCAGAGCCTCGGACCGCACGGAACCGGCCAATTGAACGGTTTCAATTCCATCTTCGCCGCACCCTTCGTCGACTGAGTGCTTCTGTTGGAATCTGCACAGAATTCATGCTGCTCGCACCATGGACTCACGTCACTTCTGCCACTAGCTTCAACCGTCGTTCGACCTGAATCGTTCCAACTTCGATGAGCCGAAGGGACTACGGCATGAACGACGGAGTCGACAGCACGAAGGGCAGAGGGGTCCGCCGCAGGACCGTGCTCACCACCGCACTCGGCGCAGCACCGGTGGTTCTGGCGGGCGGGATCGCCGCAGGCGGCCCCGCATCGGCCGCACCCACCTCGCAGCGCACGGCCGTCGAGGGCCTGACGGTCGAGCACAGAACGAACCCCCTCGGCGTGGACGCCGCCCACCCGCGGTTCGGCTGGCGCATGGCGTCCTCGACGCGCGGCCGCCGCCAGTCCGCGTACCGGATCCTCGTCGCGACCGCACCCGACCGTCTGACCCCCTCCCGGGCGGACGTCTGGAACGGCGGCCGGGTCGCCTCACGGGAATCGATCGCCGTGCGCTACGAGGGCCCCGCCCTGCGCGCCTCCACCCGCTACCACTGGACGGTGACGGCCTGGGACGAGACCGGCCGCGCCGTCCCCGCCGCCCCCACCGCCCACTTCGAGACCGGCCTGCTCGGCACCGACGGCATCGCCGGCTGGGACGGCGCCCGTTGGATCACCATGGCCGGCAAGCAACCCAACACACCCGGCGCCCCACTGCTCCGCCACCAGGCAGAGCTGACGGGACGTCAAGTAAGGGACGCCCGGCTCTACATCTCCGCCCTCGGCGTCTATGAGGCCCACATCAACGGGCACCGCGTCGCTGTACCGCAGGGCGACACAACCACCCATGAGCTGCTGACGCCGGGCTGGACCAACTACGACAGCACCGTCAACTACTTCACCTACGACGTCACGGACCTGGTCGCGGGGGAGCGCCACGGCGGGCGGCAGCGGAACGCGGGGCACGTCACTCTCGCCGCCGTACTCGGCAACGGCTGGTACAACAGCCGTGTCTCCGAGAACAGCACCTACTACTCCGCCGACGGCAACCGCCTGGCCCTCAAGGCCAAGCTCCTGATCCGGTACGCCGACGGCTCCGAGCAGACGGTGGTCACCGCACCCGGCGACGACTGGAAGGCCACCGACACCGGCCCCTACCGCGCCGACGACATCTACGACGGCCAGACCTACGACGCCCGCAAGGAACTGGCGGGCTGGACGGCCGGCGACTTCGACGCCTCCGCCTGGGCCGGCGTGACCGAGCACGACTTCACCACCAGGTTCCCCGACGTCAGGCTGGTCGCCCACCCGGGCGAGAGCGCCCGCCTGATGTCCCGGTGGGACCGCGAGCCGCAGTCCGTCACCGTCTACACCGGCGTGACCGGACAGGACGGCAGCCCGGGCGGCAAGGGCCGCATCGTCGTCGACCCGGCCCGCACGGTCACCGACCCGGACGCCGCAGCCGGGGCGGCCGTGACCCTGCACCCCGGCGACACGGCCGTCATCGACCTGGGCCAGAACCTGGTCGGTGTACCCCGCTACACCCTGCGCGGCCCCGCAGGCACCCAAGTCGCCTTCAAACCCGGCGAGATGCTCAACGACGACAGCGAGGGCGCCGACGGCCCCGTCGGCTCGGTCTACCGCGCCAACCTCCGCTCCGCCAAGGCCACCAGCACGTACATCCTCAAGGGCGACCCCGACGGCGAGTCCCACGAGGACTCGCTGACCTTCTACGGCTTCCGCTACGTCTCCGTCACCGCGACCGACACCGTCACCCTCACCCGCTTCACCGGCCGGGTCGCGACCTCCGCCCTCCGCGACATCGGCATGATCACGACCGACGACACCGACGTCAACCAGCTGATCAGCAACGTGCGTTGGGGACAGCGCGGCAACTACCTCTGGGTGCCCACCGACTGCCCGCAACGCGACGAACGCCTCGGCTGGACGGGTGACACCCAGCTCTTCTGCAACACCGGGCTCTACAACGCCGACGCGGTCAACTTCCTCAGCCACTTCGAGGACAACCTCATCGACTCGCAGCGCACCTACGGCCTGGACGGCGCCCAGTTCACGGCGGTCGCGCCCGGCAACCGCTACAACGCGGCCGCTCCCGCCAGCGGTTGGGCGGACTGCGGGGTGGTCGTGCCGTGGACGGTGTGGCAGATGACCGGCGACCCCACGATCGTCGACCGCAGCTGGGCGGCGATGACGAAGTACGTCGACTGGATCCGCGGGCGCACCGGCGACGCGTACGCCGGGCAGGGCGCCATCTTCGGCGACTGGCTCGCCTTCCAGGACACCAGCACCCAGCTGATCAGCGACGTCTACTTCGGCTACAGCGTGCGCCTCATGGCGGACATGGCCCGCGGCACCGGCCGCACCACCGAGGCACGCGCCTACGACGACCTCTTCGCCCGCATCAAGCGCGCGTTCACCACCAAGTACCTGGCCACCGACGCGACGACGGGCCGGGTGACCGTACGGTCGAGTCTCGGAGACGCGCCTCCCACGGGCGGCCGGACCGAGGACGACACCCAGACCGCCCTGCTGTGGGTCCTCAAACTCGGCTTCTACGACACCGAGGCCCAGCGCCGCCAACTGGTCACGCTGCTCGCCGAGAACATCGGCAACGACGAGGCCTACAAGGAGTCCCACCCCGACAGCACCCGCGTGAAGTACACCGAGAACACCCTGTCCGTCGGCTTCCTCGGCGTGAACGTCCTCGCCCCCGTGCTCACCGACGAGGGCCGCGTCGACCTCGCGTACCGGCTGCTGCACCAGGACGCCATGCCGTCCTGGCTGTACTCGGTGCGCAACGGCGCCACCACCATCTGGGAGCGCTGGAACTCGTACTCCAAGGAGGACGGCTTCGGCCCGGTCGACATGAACTCGTTCAACCACTACTCCTACGGCGCGATCATGGAGTGGATGTACGAGAGCATGGCGGGCATCGCGAAGGACCCGGCCCACCCGGGTTTCCGTCACTTCTTCCTGCGCCCGCACCTCGACCCGGCCGGGCGGGTCACGCAGGTCGCCGGGTCGCACCACTCTCCGTACGGGGAGATCGTCAGCGAGTGGCGGGCGGAGGCCCGGAGGCTGACGTACCGGGCGGTGGTCCCCGCGAACAGTACGGCGACCCTGCACATCCCCACGTCCGACCCGGTCTCGGTGCGCGAGGGCAGGACCCCCCTGGCCCGGGTGACGGGTGTCGAGTACGCGGGCTTCGAGGACGGGACAGCGAGCTACCGGCTGCCCTCCGGCCACTACCGGGTGACAGCCGCCCTCGGCTGACCTGCGGCCCCTCGTGTGGTGATGCCGGTCGGGGGAACTCGGCCGGCATGGATGAGCCGAGCCGCACCCGCACGTCGTACTGGATCGAGACGGCACCGCCCGGCGATCTCGCGCCCCCGCCGGACGGTGACCTCACGGTCGACGTCGCCGTCGTGGGCGCGGGGATCGCCGGGATCGCCACGGCCTGGGAGCTGGCCCGGCGGGGTCACGGCGTCGCCCTGCTGGAGGCGGACCGGATCGCCGCCGGCGTCACCGGGCACACCACCGCCAAGCTGACCGCCCAGCACACCCTGATCTACGACCGGCTCCGCCGCACCCGCGGCAAGGACGGCGCCCGCCTGTACGCGACCTCGCAGACGGACGCGATCCGGCACGTCGCCGACGTCGTCGACGAGCTCGGCATCGACTGCGACTGGGAGGACACGGCGGCCTACACCTACGCCGAGGACGGGGACCGTAGCGACGACCTGCGCGCCGAGGCCGATGCCGCCCGGGAGGCCGGCCTGCGCGCGGAGTACGTGACCGGGACGGAGCTGCCGTTTCCGGTGGCGGGGGCGGTGCGCGTCGAGGGACAGGCGCAGTTCCATCCCCGCAAGTACCTGCTGGCGCTGGCCGCCGACCTCAAACGCCTCGGCGGGCAGGTGTACGAGCACACACGCGTGGTGGGTCTGTCCGAGGGCGAGCCCTGCGTGCTGACGACCGAGGACGGCGTGAAGGTGAGGGCCGGCAAGGTCGTGGTCGCCACCCACTACCCGATCTTCGACCGGGCGCTGCTGTTCACCCGCCTCTCGCCCCGGCGGGAACTGGTCGTCACCGCCCCCATCGACGCGGCCAAGGCGCCCACCGGCATGTACATCACCCCCGAGCAGAACACCCGTTCGATCCGCACGGCCCCTTACGGGGACGGAAAACGCCTTCTCATCGTGACCGGCGAGCACTTCACGCCGGGCGCGGGCGGCGATGTCGAGGCGCGCTTCGACGCGCTGACCCGCTGGGCGGTGGAGCGCTTCGGTGACCTCACCTTCACCCACCGCTGGGCCACGCAGGACAACGACTCCACCGACTCCGTCCCGCTCGTCGGCCCCCTGCACCCCGCCAGTCGGCATGTCCACGTGGCCACCGGCTTCGGCGGCTGGGGGCTCAGTGGCGGCATCATGGCGGGCCGCCTGCTCTGCGACCTGATCACCGGTCGGGAGAACCTGTGGAGTGACCTTTACGACCCACGCCGTCTGAAGTCCGTCGTCCGCGAGGGCAAGGACTTCGTCAAGCACCAGTCCGACGTCGCCCGCCACTTCGTCGGCGACCGGCTGCACCACCTCCCCGGCCCGTCGACCACATCGGTGGACGACATCGCCCCCGGCGAAGGCGCCATCGTCCACGTGTCCGGCAAGCGCTGCGCAGTCCACCGCGACGACGACGGGAACGTGCACGCCGTCTCCGCCAAGTGCACCCACCTCGGCTGCCTGGTCGCGTTCAACCGCGCGGAACGAACCTGGGAGTGCCCCTGCCACGGCTCCCGCTTCGATCCGGACGGCCGTGTCGTCCAGGGGCCCGCCGTACGGCCGTTGGAGCGGCGCGACCTCTGAGGCGGTGCCCTCAGCTGCCGTCGGGGCCGACCAGGACGACCTCCAGCGTGCGCGGGCCGTGCACCCCCTCCACCCGGTCCAGCTCGATGTCGCTGGTGGCCGAGGGGCCGGAGATCCACGTCAACGGGCGGGTGGGATCGAGGCGTTCCAGCGCCTGAGGGACCGACGACACGACCTGCTCGGGGACCCGTACGACACAGATGTGGTGGTCGGGCACGAGCGTGATGCGGCGACGGCCCTGGTCGGGGGAGCCGTCGAGGACCAGGGTGCCGGTCTCGGCGATGGCGAGTGCGCACGCCGTGACCACGCTGTCGACCCGGTCCAGTTCGTGCGGGGTGCTCTCCTTCCGGTCCGGGATCCGCTCGGCGTCGGACGCCGCCGGCCACCCGGGCTCCAACCCCGGCGGCACGAGCACCGTGCGCGCACCCCGCGCGGCGAGCATCCCGGCGATCGTCGCCGCGAGATCTGCGGCCGTGCAGCGGTGCACGATCGCCCGGTAGTCCGCCAGGTTCTCGGCCAGCAGATCGACCGTCTCCGCGACACTGCGCTGCCCGTGCTCCCGCAGATAGTCCCGCGGAACCGCCTCCTCGTACGGCGGCTCGTCCCGGGGCGTGTCCGGTACGTCCGCCAGCGCGCGTCGCACCCGGCCCAGGATCCGTTCCCTGCTGCTCACTTGGCCCCGCCCTTTCCGCCCTGCGTCCGCTGCCACCAGTCCCGGAACGGCTCCGCAGGCACCGCCGGCAGATCCCTCGTCCCGCTCCACGCCTTGCCGGGCCCGGGCAGCGAGCGTGGATGCATGCGGCGGGTGCGTGACGCGAAACGCTGGCCGGTGCGCAGTGCGCCCGGGTGGCTGAACGCCCAGCGTGCCGCCCGCATCGCGGCCCGCTCGGCGGCATGCCCCTTCGCGGGCTTCAGGACCACCTTGTTGCCGTTCGAGGTCACCTGGCCGCCCTCGACGACGCGCTCCCGCAGATGCACCAGCACCTCGGGGATGTCGATGGCGACCGGGCAGACCTCGTAGCAGGCGCCGCACAGCGATGACGCATACGGCAGTGAGGCGTCGATCTCGCTTGTCACGCCCCGGAGTTGGGGGCTGAGGATGGCACCGATCGGGCCCGGATAGACCGAGCCGTAGGCGTGACCGCCGGCCCGCTCGTAGACGGGGCAGACGTTGAGGCACGCCGAGCAGCGGATGCAGCGCAGGGCCTGGCGGCCGACCTCGTCGGAGAGCGTGTCGGTCCGCCCGTTGTCGAGGAGGACCAGATGGAAGGTCTTCGGCCCGTCTGCCGTCTCGGAGTCCGTCGTGCCGGTCCACATGGACGTGTACGGGTTCATGCGCTCGGCGGTGGAGGAGCGGGGGAGGGTCTGCAGGAACACCTCCAGGTCCCGCCAGCTGGGCACGATCTTCTCGATGCCGACGACCGAGATCAGCGTCTCGGGCAGGGTCAGACACATCCGTCCGTTGCCCTCGGACTCCACGACGACCAGCGTGCCGGTCTCGGCGACCATGAAGTTGGCGCCGGAAATACCGACTTTGGCGCGCAGGAACTTCTCGCGCAGGTGCAGCCGGGCCGCCTCGGCGAGTTCGGCGGGGGTGTCCGTCAGGCCTTCCGGAGCCGGGCGGCCCCACTGGCCCATCTCACGCCGGAAGATGTCCCGGATCTCGCCCCGGTTGCGATGGATGGCCGGGACGAGGATGTGCGAGGGCCGGTCCTTGCCCAACTGCACGATCAGCTCCGCGAGATCGGTCTCGTACGCGCGAATGCCCTCCGCCTCCAGGGCCTCGTTCAGTCCGATCTCCTGCGTGGCCATCGACTTGACCTTGACGACCTCCGACTCACCGGTCGCCTTCACAAGATCGGCCACGATCCGGTTGGCCTCGTCGGCGTCGGCGGCCCAGTGGACCGTGCCGCCCGCCGCCGTGACCGACTCCTCCAACTGCACGAGATACCGGTCGAGATGACGCAGCGTATGGTCCTTGATCCGTTTCCCGGCCTCCCGCAGGGCCGTCCAGTCGGACACCTCCGCGACGGCCTTGGCCCGCTTGGCGCGGATCGTGTGCGTGGCGTGACGCAGGTTGCCGCGCAGGGTCGTGTCGTGCACGGCCTCGTGCGCGGCTTCCGGAAACGCCGGCATTCCCACGAACGTTCCACTCATGCCGCCGGGTCCTCCTCCGTGCTCGCCAGGATCTCCGCGATGTGCACCGGCCGCATTCCCGTCCGCAGCCGGGTCATGGTCCCGCCGATGTGCATCAGACAGGAGTTGTCGGCCGCGCACAGCACCTCGGCGCCCGTCGACTCGGCGTTGCGCACCTTGTCCGTGCCCATCGCCGCCGAGACGTCGACGTTCTTCAGCGCGAAGGTCCCGCCGAACCCGCAGCACTCGTCCGCGCCCGGCAACTCCGCCAACTCCAGCCCCTTGACGGCCTGGAGCAGCCGCCGGGGCCGGTCGGCCAGCCCCAGCCCGCGCAGCCCGTGACAGGTCGGGTGGTACGTCACCCTGTGTGGGTAGTAGGCGCCCACGTCCGTCACCCCCAGCACGTCCACCAGGAACTCCGTCAGCTCGTACGTCTTCGGCACGACCGGCGCCAGGGTCACCGCGAGCGTGTCCCCGCGCCCCTCGGCCCGGGCCCGCTCACCCATCCGCGGATACAGCTCGCGCACCATCGCCCCGCACGATCCGGACGGGGTGACGATCGCCTCGTACTCCCCGAAGACATCGGAGAAATGCCGGGCGAGCGGCTCGGCCTCGTGCCGGTATCCGGTGTTGTAGTGCGCCTGTCCGCAGCAGGTCTGGGCCATCGGGAAGTCGACCTCGACGCCCAGCCTGGTCAGCAGTTTCACCACAGCGCGCCCGGTGTCCGGATAGAGCGTGTCGTTGACACAGGTCAGGAACAGGGCGACACGCATCGCGGCTCCTTGCGATCGATCATCGGATGAGTGCAGGGTAGTGCGGCAGCGCGGCGTAGGGGAGACCCCGCTCGCCCCGGGTGAGCCGGTCACCCTCGGACGGGCCGGTCACGTCCGGAGGAGCCGCGCCTCCGCCTCGTTCCAGCGCGCCGCGTCCCCCCGCGGCTCGTACCGGGTCAGCGGCTGCGTACGGGTGAGCAGGCGCCGCCCGTCGGCGAGGTCGCCGACCAGCCCGTGGGACCGCGCCTGGACCAGGACGTTCCCGAGGGCGGCCGCCTCGCCAGGGCCGGCCACCACCGGCAGCCCGCAGGCGTCGGCGGTCAGCCGGCACAGCAGGGCGTTGCGGGCGCCGCCCCCGACGACATGCACGACGTCGACGGGATGGTCGGCCAGCCGCTCGGCGTCCCGGATCGCGCGCCGGTGGGCCAGGGCGAGCGAGTCGAGGATGCAACGCGTGATCTCGGCGGGCGAGACGGGCACCGGCTGCCCCGAAGCGCGGCACGCCTCGGCGATCCGCTCCGGCATCCGCCCCGGCGCCAGGAACGCCGCGTCTCCCGCGTCCACGACCGACCGCAGCGCCGGCACCTCGGACGCGTCGAGCAGCAGCCCGCCCAGGTCGGGGTCCCCCCAGGCCCGTACGCACTCCTGGAGCAACCACAGCCCCATGATGTTCCGCAGATACCGGACCGTGCCGTCCAGCCCCAGCTCATTGGTGAAGTTGGCGGCCCGGCTCTCCTCGGTCAGCACGGGGGCGTCCAGCTCCAGCCCCGCCAGCGACCAGGTGCCGGTGCAGATATAGGCGAACCGCTCGCCGCCGTCGGCCGGAACGGCGGCCACGGCGGACGCGGTGTCGTGCGACCCCACCGCCGTCACCGGCACCGGGCCGCTCAGCCCGGTCTCCTGAAGCACCTCGTCGCGCAGCACCCCCGCGGGCTCGCCGGGTTGCCGCAGCGGCGCGAACAGGCCCAGGTCGATGCCCAGCCGGGAGGCGATGTCGTAGGCCCAGTCGCGTGTCCGGGCATCGATCAGCTGGGTGGTGGAGGCGTTCGTGAGCTCGGTGCCCTGCTCGCCGGTGAGCCAGTACGTCAGCAAGTCCGGAACGAGCAACAGCCGCTCGGCGTAGTGCAGTTGAGCCGAGGCCCGGGCGGCCGTCAGCTGATACAGGGTGTTGAAGGGCGCGTACTGCAACCCGGTGGCCGCGTACAGCTCCTCCGCCGGGACGGTCGCCCACACCTTCTCCGCGACGCCCTCCGTCCGGGAGTCCCGGTAGTGCACGGGGTTGCCGAGCAGGGCCCCGTCCGCGTCCAGCAGGCCGTAGTCGACCGCCCAGCTGTCGATGCCGACCGAGTCGACCTGACCGGCCGACCGCAGTCCCGCGAGCACGCCCGCGTACAGGGCGAGAACATCCCAGCACAGCCCCTCGGGCACCCGCACGGGCCGGTTGGGGAAGCGGTGCGCCTCGGTCAGCTCCAGCCGGTCGGGGCCGACGCGGCCGACCATGACACGCCCGCTGGACGCGCCGAGGTCGACCGCGGCGTACGACTTCACGGGCGCACTCACCGCAGGAAGGCGGCCGCGACGCCGGCGTCGACCGGGATGTGCAGTCCCGTGGTGTGGGTCAGGTCCCCGCCGGTGAGCGCGAATACGGCGTTCGCGACATGCTCGGGAAGCACCTCCCGCTTCAGGATGGTCCGCTGGGCGTAGAACTCACCCAGCTTGTCCTCCTCGACCCCGTACACGGCGGCCCGCTGAGCACCCCAACCCCCGGCGAAGATCCCGGACCCGCGGACCACGCCGTCCGGGTTGACGCCGTTGACGCGGATGCCGTGCTCGCCCAACTCGGCAGCCAGCAGCCGCACTTGGTGAGCCTGGTCGGCCTTGGTGGCCGAGTAGGCGATGTTGTTGGGCCCGGCGAAGACCGCGTTCTTGGAGGCGATGTAGACGACATCCCCGCCCAGCCGCTGGGCGGTCATCACGCGCGCCGCCTCCCTCGACACGAGGAAGGAGCCACGCGCCATGATGTCGTGCTGCAGGTCCCAGTCCTTGGCCGAGGTCTCGAGGAGGGGCTTGGAGATGGAGATACCGGCGTTGTTGACGACGAGATCGACTCCGCCGAAAGCCAGCACGGCCGCCTTGAACGCGTCGGCGATCTGCTCCTCGGACGTGACGTCCACCGCCACCGCCACGGCCTTGTCGGGCCCGCCCAGCTCCTCGGCGACGGCCTGGGCGTTGTCGGCGTCGAGGTCGGCGACCACCACACACGCGCCCTCGGCGACGAGCCGGTGCGCGATGGCCTTCCCGATCCCACTTCCGGCGCCGGTCACGAACGCGACCCGCGTCGCGAGCGCCTTGGGCCTCGGCATCCGCTGAAGCTTGGCCTCCTCCAGCGCCCAGTACTCGATACGGAACTTCTCGGACTCCTCGATGGGCGCGTACGTCGAGACCGCCTCGGCCCCGCGCATCACATTGACGGCGTTGACGTAGAACTCGCCGGCGACCCGGGCGGTCTGCTTGTCCTTGCCGAAGCTGAACATGCCGACGCCCGGGACCAGCACGATCGCCGGGTCGGCGCCGCGCATGGCGGGGGAGTCGGGCAGGGCGTGCCGCCGGTAGTAGGCGGCGTACTCCTCGCGGTACGCGGTGTGCAGCTCCCCCAGCCGGGCGATCGCCTCGTCGAGGGGAGCGGTCGGCGGCAGGTCGAGGACGAGCGGCCGCACCTTGGTGCGCAGGAAGTGATCGGGGCAGGACGTACCGAGCGCGGCGAGTCGCGGGTGCTCGGCGCTCGCGAGGAAGTCGAGGACGACCTCGGAGTCGGTGAAGTGACCGACCTGCGGGCGGTCCTGCGAGGCGATGCCGCGGATGACCGGCGCCAGGGCCGCGGCCCGCTCCCGCCGCTCGCCGGCGCCGAGCGCCGCGTACCCCTCGATCAGCGGCCCGAACGGCTCCGGCTTCCCGCGCTCGGCGAGAAACGTCTCGGCGGTCCGGATGATGTGCAGCGAATTGCGCTCGCACTCCTCGGAGGTGTCACCCCAGGCGGTGATGCCATGCCCACCGAGCACGCACCCGATGGCCTGCGGATTGGCCTCCTTGACCGCGGCGATGTCCAGCCCCAGCTGAAACCCGGGCCGCCGCCACGGCACCCACAGCACGCTGTCCCCGAAGCACTCGGCGGTCAGCTTCTCCCCGTCGGCGGCACAGGCGAGAGCGATGCCGGAGTCGGGGTGCAGATGATCGACATGCGCGGCCGCCACGAGCCCGTGCATGGCGGTGTCGATCGACGGAGCCGCCCCGCCCTTGCCGTGCAGGCAGTAGTCGAACGCGGCGACCATCTCGTCCTCACGCTCGACGCCCGGGTAGACGTCGACGAGGGCCCGCATTCGGTCCAGCCGCAACACCGCCAGCCCGGCCTCGGTGAGCGTGCCGAGGTCACCACCCGACCCCTTGACCCACATCAACTCGGCATCACGGCCGGTGACGGGGTCGACGCCGGTGCCCTTGGCGGACGCGTTTCCGCCGGCATAGTTCGTGTTGCGGGGATCGGAGCCGAGACGGTGGGACCGGGCGAGGAGGGCGGCGGCTTCGGGATGAGTTGCCATGAACTTCAGTCCTTTTGGAGGGAGGGGAGTGCACGTACCTAGGGGCGCGGGGCGTGTTGGATGTGCGGCTACCGCCGCGTGTGCGCGACCAGCCACAACGGCTCGCAGCCCGCGACGAATGAGAACCCGGCAGACGCTTACGCCCCCCAACCGGCCTGCTGCCCACCAACCCGCTCAGCCACGACCTTCTCGGCCCACCCGGAACGGCGATACGCACCCATGGGATCCGCATCGATCCCCATCTCTCCCCGAACCTCGGCCAGCAACGGCCGCACATCCGTGTTGTATGCATCCATGAGCACCGCATTCGCGCCCAGCACGTCACCGGAAGCCTGGGCCGCAGCCAACGCCTCCGGGTCGACCAGCAGCGCCTTCGCCGTGGCTTCCTGCACGTTCATCACCGACCGGATGATCGCCGGGATCTTCGCCTCGATGTTGTGGCACTGGTCGAGCATGAAGGCCACGTCGGTCGTGAACCCGCCCCCACGCACCACCTCGTACATGATCCGGAACAACTGGAACGGATCCGCGGCCCCCACCATCAGGTCGTCGTCGGCGTAGAAGCGCGAGTTGAAGTCGAATCCGCCGAGCTTCCCCTCCCGCAGCAGCGTCGCGACGATGAACTCGATGTTGGTGCCCGGCGCGTGATGCCCGGTGTCGACGACGACCTGCGCCTTCGGCCCGAGCTTCAGGCAGTGCGCATACGCCGTGCCCCAGTCCGGCACGTCCGTCGTGTAGAAGGCCGGCTCGAAGAACTTGTACTCCAGCAGCATCCGCTGCCCGTCCCCGAGCCGCTCGTACACCTTCGCCAGAGCCTCGGCCAGGCGGTCCTGCCGCGAGCGGATGTCGTCCTGCCCGGGATAGTTCGTGCCGTCCGCGAACCACAGCTTCAGATCGGCGGAGCCCGTCGCGTCCATGATGTCGACGCACTCCAGCAGATGATCGACGGCCTTGCGTCGCACCGCCGCGTCCGGATGACAGACGCTGCCCAGCTTGTAGTCGTCGTCCTGGAAAGTGTTGGAGTTGATCGCGCCCAGCTTCACGCCGCGCTCCTCGGCGTGCTTGGCCAGTGCCGCATAGTCGTCGACCTTGTCCCACGGGATGTGCAGGGCGACGGTCGGCGCGACACCGGTGAACGCGTGCACCTGAGCGGCGTCGTCCAGCTTCTCCTGCGGTGTCCGGGGAACGCCCTGCTGGGCGAACACCTTGAACCGCGTCCCCGAGTTCCCGTACGCCCACGACGGCGTTTCGACTGCCTGGGTCTTGAGTGCGGCCTTCACCGCGGCGAGCTCGGTCACTGAGGGCTCCTGTGACGTCGGGACGGAAGTCGGACGGTGGACATCTGAAAAGCTTGGTCGTGAAACGATTCAAGACGGGAACGTATGAGGCCCCCGAAGGGGTGTCAAGCCCCGCGGCCACGGCTTCTTGTTGTGACTCGGCCGTGACCTTCGTTCATCGAAAGTTTTTCGACACGGACCCATTGACGTGACATGGGCTCCGTGCCTAACGTCCCGGCAACCAAGTTGAAACCTTTCACGACGTCGAGAGGGCCGTCCCGCCGACGTTGTCGAGGAGCCCCCATGACCCACCCGTCCACCACGGGTCCGGCCCCGGTTCTTGCGCTCAGGGACATCTCCAAGTCCTTCGGCGCGGTCCGCGCCCTGCGGGACGTCTCCCTGGAGCTGTTTCCCGGGGAGGTGCACGCCCTCGCCGGGGAGAACGGCGCGGGCAAGTCGACCCTGATCAAGACGCTCGCCGGAGTGCACCGGCCGGACGCCGGCCAGGTGCTGCTCGACGGCGCGCCCGTCGTCTTCCACGGCCCCGGCGACGCCCGCGACGCCGGTATCGCCGTGATCTACCAGGAGCCGACCCTCTTCCCCGACCTGTCGATCGCCGAGAACATCTTCATGGGCCGTCAGCCACGGCGCGCCCTCGGCCGGATCGACCACAAGGCCACGCACACCGCGACCCTCGCGCTGATGCAGCGGCTCGGCGTCGAACTCGACCCCGACCGCCCCGCGCGCGGCCTGTCCATCGCCGACCAGCAGATCGTCGAGATCGCCAAGGCGCTGTCCTTCGACGCCCGCGTCCTGATCATGGACGAGCCGACCGCCGCCCTCACCGGCAGCGAGGTCTCCCGGCTCTTCGGCGTCGTGCGTGCCCTGCGCGAACAGGGCGCCGCCGTCCTCTTCATCTCCCACCGGCTGGAGGAGATCTTCCAGATCTGCCGGCGGGTCACCACCCTGCGCGACGGCGCCTGGATCGCCAGCGAGCCGCTGGACGGCATGACGGAGGACGACCTCGTACGCAGGATGGTCGGCCGCGACCTCGACGAGATGTACCCCAAGCAGGACGTGGAGCCGGGCGAAGTGGCGTTGAGCGTACGCCGGTTGACCCGCGAAGGCGTCTTCACCGACGTCTCCTTCGATGTACGGCGCGGTGAGATCGTCGGTCTCGCGGGCCTCGTCGGCGCGGGCCGTACGGAGGTCGCGCGGGCCGTGTTCGGCATCGACCGCTGGGACGCCGGCGAGGTCTCCGTGGGCGGCAAGGCCCTCACCAACGGCGCCCCCTCCACCGCCATGGCCTCCGGCCTCGCCCTCGTCCCCGAGGACCGGCGCGCGCAAGGCCTGGTGATGGACATGTCCATCGAGCGCAACATCGGCCTCACCGGGCTGCGTACGACCGTGAAGGCCGGCCTGATGGACCGCGGCGCCGAACGCAGCCGCTCCCTCGACTGGGCCGTCAAGCTCCAGGTCAAGTACGCGCGGATCGCCGACACCGTCAACACTCTGTCCGGCGGCAACCAGCAGAAGGTCGTCCTCGCCAAATGGCTCGCGACCGGCCCCAAGGTGCTGATCGTCGACGAGCCCACCCGGGGCATCGACGTCGGTACGAAGGCCGAAGTGCACCGGCTGCTCAGCGAGTTGGCCGCCGACGGCGTGGCCGTCCTGATGATCTCCTCCGACCTGCCCGAGATCCTCGGCATGGCCGACCGCGTGCTCGTGATGCACGAGGGACGCCTCACCGCCGAGATCCCGCGCTCCGAAGCCACCGAGGAAACCGTGATGGCCGCAGCAACGGGGAGGGCCGCCGCATGACGGTGATCACTCCCAAGGAGGCCCCTGTCACCGACGTACCGAGGTCCAGCGGCACCCGCCTGGTCGACCGCGTCTTCAAGATGCGCGAACTCGCCATCCTGGTCGTCTTCGTGGTGATGATCGTCGTCACCCAGCTGGGCAACAGCGAGTTCCTCACCGAACAGGGCATCAAGGACCTGTTGCTGAACGCGACGATCCTCGTCCTGGTCGCCACGGGCCAGTCGCTGGTGGTGATCACGCGGAACGTCGACCTGTCCGTCGGCTCCACACTCGGCATCAGCGCCTTCGCCGCCGGAACGTACCTCCAGGGCGGCGGGAACCCGGTCCTCGCCGTGCTCCTGGCGGTCCTGATGGGCATCGGCTTCGGCTTGCTGAACGGACTGCTCGTCAGCCTCGGCCAGGTGCCCGCCCTCGTCGTCACCCTCGGCACCCTCTACATCATCCGCGGCATCGACTCCATCTGGGTCGGCTCCCGCCAGATCACCGCGGCCGACCTCCCCGACGGCTTCGTCGACTTCGGCTCCGGCGGTATCTCCGCGGTGCCGTGGCTGGCGCTGATCGCCCTCGCCATGGTCGTGGCGACCGCGTACTACCTCAAGCACTTCGGCAGCGGCCGTGAGCTGTACGCCCTCGGCTCCAACCCGGAGGCCGCCCGCCTCGCCGGCATCCCGGTCCGCAAACGGATCCTCGCCGCGTACACCTTCTGCGGCGCCCTCGCCGGTCTCGCGGGCGCCCTGTACCTGGCCCGGTTCGGCAACGTCGACTCCGGCACCGGCAACGGCTACGAACTCACCGTCGTCAGCGCGGTCGTGGTCGGCGGCGTCGTCTTCACCGGCGGCTCCGGCAGCGTCTACGGCGCCGCCCTCGGCGCGCTGCTGCTGACCTCCATCAACAGCGTCCTGCCCGCCCTCGGCGTCAGCTCCGTCTGGGTGCTCGCCATCAACGGCATCCTGCTCATCCTCGCCATCGCGGTCGACCGGATCGTCGCGCTGCGCGTGGCCAACGCCCTGAAGAAGAGGAACGCACGCCATGGCTGACTCGTCGCTCACGCGCGCCGTTCGCTGGGACACGGTTGTCGGCGCCCTCCTGATCGTCGTGCTCCTGCTGTCCTTCACCACGGTCGATGGATTCGGCAACGCTCTCAACCTGTCGTTCCTGATCGGAAACACCCTTCCGATCGCATTGATCGCCCTGCCGATGACACTGCTGGTCGTCTCGGGCGAGATCGATCTTTCGGTCGCATCGACCGCGGGGCTCTCGGGCGCCGTGATGGGTGCGCTGTGGAACCAGGGCATGACGATCGAGGCGATCATTCCGATCTGTCTGTTGCTCGGTGTGGTGTGCGGTCTGATCAACGGGCTCCTGGTGACCAGGCTGGGCCTGCCGTCCCTCGCCGTCACGATCGGCACGCTCGCCGCCTACCGGGGCATCGCGCAGATCGTGCTCGGGTCGGACGCGGTGACCGACTTCCCGTCCCAGTACCTGGACTTCGCGGCGGGGCGGATCGGCGACACGTTCATTCCGTACGCCTTCCTGCCCTTCCTCGTCCTGCTGGCCATCGCCGTGGTCGCCCTGCACGCCACGCCGTTCGGGCGGTCGGTCTTCGCCACCGGCGCGAGCGAGGAGGCGGCGCGCTTCGCCGGTATCCGTGTCAAGCGGCAGAAGTTGATCCTGTTCACGGTGACCGGCCTGATGGCCTCCCTCACCGGCATCTTCTGGGCGCTGCACTACGCGAGCGCCCGCTACGACAACGCCACCGGGCTCGAACTCTCCGTCGTGGCCGCCGTGTTGCTCGGCGGCATCGACTTCGACGGCGGCAAGGGCACCCTGGGCGGCGCCATCGCCGGGGTGTTCCTGCTGGGGGCGCTGCAGAACGTCATGAGCCTCCAGGACGTCTCCGCCCAGTCGCAGATCGTCGTCACCGGCGTCCTGCTCGTGCTTTCCGTGCTCGGCCCGCGGGTCGCACGGCAGATCTCCGTAGCGAGGGCGGGCCGCAGAGCCGCCTCGACTCCGACCTCGTAACTCAGCCCTTCTTCGAAAAGGACTCCCACCATGCGCAAGTCATCCCTCCGCCGCGCCTCCGCTGCTCTCGCCGCCGCCACGTCCCTCGCTCTCGCCCTCACCGCATGCGGCGGCACCACCAAGGAGGACGTCAAGAACGAGGGCGCCTCCGCCGCCACCGCCGGCAAGGCCGACCCGAACGCCGAGCTGAAGAAGGGCCTGACCGTCGGCTTCCTGCCCAAGCAGGTCAACAACCCCTACTTCACCTCCGCCGACAAGGGCGGCGAGGCCGCGCTGAAGGAGCTGGGCTCCAGCTACAAGGAGGTCGGGCCGTCCAGCGCCACCGACACCGCCGGACAGGTGAGTTACGTCAACACGCTCACTCAGCAGCAGGTCGACGCGATGGCCGTCTCCGCGCAGGACCCGGGCGCCCTGTGCACCGCGCTGAAGCAGGCCATGAAGAACGACATCAAGGTCGTCACCTACGACTCCGACACCACCGCCGACTGCCGCAACGCCTTCGTCTCGCAGGCGTCCGCCGAGGACCTCGGCCGCACCGAGGTGCAGCTGCTCGCCGAACAGATCGACTACAAGGGCGAGATCGCGATCCTGTCCGCCGCGCAGACCGCGACGAACCAGAACACCTGGATCGACTTCATGAAGGACGAGCTCAAGGACCCCAAGTACAAGGACATCAAGCTCGTCAAGATCGCGTACGGCAACGACGACGCCCAGCAGTCCTTCCAGCAGACCCAGGGCCTGCTCCAGGAGTACCCGAACCTGAAGGGGATCATCTCCCCGACGACGGTCGGCATCAAGGCGGCCGCCCAGTACCTCTCCGGCTCGAAGTACAAGGGCAAGGTCAAGCTGACCGGCCTCGGCACGCCGAACGACATGCGCAAGTACGTGAAGAACGGCACCGTCGAGGCGTTCGAGCTGTGGGACCCCTCGAAGCTCGGCGAGCTGGCCGCCCGTACCGCCGTCGCCCTGGTCTCCGGCCAGATCACCGGCAAGGAGGGCGAGACCTTCAAGGCCGGCGACATGGGCGAGTACACCATCGGCAAGGACGGCGTGATCAGCCTCGGCAAGCCGACCGTGTTCGACGCCAAGAACATCGACAAGTTCAACTTCTGAGCCGTCTTCACCTTCTAGGCCCCGGAGGGTCGTTGATGCAGCGCGTGTGCTTCCTGCTGAAGGTCAGGGCGGACCGCCTCGACGAGTACCGCGAGCGGCACGCCGCCGTGTGGCCCGAGATGCTCGAAGCGCTCTCGGCCACCGGCTGGCACAACTACTCGCTCTTCCTGCGGGACGACGGCCTGCTCGTCGGCTACCTGGAGACCGAGGATTTCGCCGCCGCCGTGGCCGGTATGGAAGCCACCGATGTCAACGCCCGCTGGCAGGCGGAGATGGCGTCGTTCTTCGAGTCATTGGACGGAGCCCGGCCCGACGAGGCCATGAAACCGCTCACCGAGGTGTTCCACCTCGCCTGACCCGCCCCTCCCCACTCCTCGCCGACAACGGAGTCCCCGAGATGAAGAGACGCACCCTGCTGGGCGCCGCCCTCGCCGGAGCCGTGATGACCCCCGCCCTCGCGTCCGGCACCGCCCGCGCCGCCGGCCCCGGTCCGTCCCTCACCCTGACCGGCACGACCACGCTCGACACTCAGGCCATCTTCTTCGTGTCGTACGACGGCCTGGTCAACAACAACGCCTTCCAGAAGAACGGCCTGCTGACCTACAAGGGCTACCAGTACGCCGTCTGGTACACCGCCGACCGAGGCGCCGTCGTCGGCCGCCGCGCGCTCGGCGCCGCCACCTGGTCCACGGTCAAGGTGGGCCACACCCTGCGCTACGACGACTCCCACAACGTCATCTCGATGGGGATCTCGAAGGTCGACGGCCGCCTCCATCTCAACATGGACTCGCACAGCGACGGCTTCACCTACGTCAAGTCGGTCGCCGGGCTGATGGACAACCCGGCAGGCCTGAGCTGGACCGCGAGCCGCTTCGGCGCACCCCGGTCGACCTTGGACGGCCTCGCACTCACCTCGCAGTTCACCTACCCGCAGTTCATCTCCACCCCCGAGGGCAGACTCCAGCTCAGCTACCGGGTCGCCGTCTCCGGCAACGGCCGAAACGCCCTCGCCGAGTACGACGGTTCGACCTGGACGAACCTCGGCGAGTGGTCCGGCTCCACCGGCACGTACACCAGCGAGCACGGCTCCTCGACCGCCCGCAACATGTACCTGCACGGCATCGACTACGACGGGGGCGGGCGCCTGCACTCCTTCTTCACCTGGCGCGAGCAGAACGGCGCCGTGATGTGCAACGGCGGCGGTATCACCAATCACGACACCGGCTACGTCTACTCCGACGACCGCGGCCGGACCTGGCGCAACAACGCCGGCACCGTCGTCGGCACGACCGGCGGCTCCGACAAGGTCGCCGTCACCGACAGCGGACTGGTGATCGACGCGATCAACCCGGACCACTCCCTGATGAACCAGGAGAGCCAGTTCACCGACTCCGCGGGCCTGCCGCACGCGATCATCAGCTATGTCCCCGGCCGCTTCGGGCAGTGCACCACCGACTACGTCGCCGACCGCACCGCGAACGGCCGCGCCTTCCATGTGCGCAAGAACGCCTCGGGCGCCTGGCAGAAGACCGAGATCCCGGTCCCGCTGAACTCCAGCCAGCGCACCAAGCTGATCCTGGACAAGTACGACAACGCGTACGCGATCTTCCCGTTCTGCCGGATAGCCGGAGCCTCCAAGGCCTCCGGACACACGGACTGGACGGTGCTGTACGACGGTGTCACCGCCGGGCTGAACGCCTTCGGCGAGGTCGTGATCGACGAGACGCGCGTCGGTCAGGACCACTACCTGTCGATCATGTACCAGGAGAAGTCCAGCGGTACGACACCCTCGGCGCTGCGCAACCTCAACTTCCGCCTGCCTGCCTGATCGCAGCCGATGTGGGCGGCATGACGGTAATGTGAAGGCCTTCCCGCCGCCCCGCGTCTTACGAGTCTTTCTGGAGGTCCCTGCCCGATGGCCCAGTCGGTGGGTATCAAGGACGTCGCACGTGCCGCCGGAGTCTCCGTCGGCACGGTGTCCAACGTCATCAACCGTCCTGACGCGGTCGCCACGGAGACCCGGGCGCGCGTGCAGTCCGCGATAGACCGGCTGGGCTATGTCCGCAGCGAGTCCGCGCGCCAGCTGCGCGCGGGGCGCAGCCGGATCATGGGACTGCTCGTCCTGGACATGGGCAACCCCTTCTTCGTCGACGTGGCGCGCGGCGCCGAGCGGACCGCGCGCGACGCCGGACTCGGCGTGATGGTCTGCAACAGCGCGCAGAGCGCCGGCGAGGAGGCCGACTACCTCTCCCTCTTCGCCGAGCAGCGCGTAAGGGGCGTGCTGCTGACCCCGGCCGACGCCACCGGACGTAACATCGAAACGTTTCGCCGCCACAACATCCCCTTCGTCCTGGTCGACCGGGTCGCCGAGGGCACCACCGAGTGCTCGGTCTCCGTCGACGACGTCGCGGGCGGCGCGCTGGCCGTACGTCACCTCGTCGACGCCGGGCACCGCTCCATCGCGTACGTCAGCGGCCCGCCCGGTCTCAACCAGGTCCGCGACCGCCGTACCGGCTCCCTGCACGCGCTGGAGGAGGCCGGCCTCGGACCCGAGAACCTGCGCGAGCTGCCCACCGAGCGCCTCGACGTCGCCGCCGGCCGGGACGCGGGCGCCCGACTGCTCGGCCTCGCCGACCGCCCCACCGCCGTCTTCTGCGCCAACGACCTGCTCGCCCTGGGCGTCCTGCAGGCCATGTATGCCGCGGGCGTCGGTGTCCCCGACGACCTGGCGATCGTCGGCTACGACGACATCGAGTTCGCCGCCGCCGCGGCCGTCCCCCTCACTTCCGTGCGGCAGCCAGCGGTCACCATGGGCACCCTCGCGGCGGAGATGCTGCTGGAGGAGACGGAGGAGGACGGGACGAAGCGGCACGAGCACCGGCGTGTCGTACTCCAGCCCGAGCTGGTGGTGCGGCGCTCCAGCCTGTCGGCCCGCTGATCCTCAGGCGGTCCGGACCCGGGGTCACTGATCGGTCGTTCAGTAGGATTTCATGATCCCAGGGCTCGGTCGGTGGACGAACATGTGCTGAACTGGGACGCGGCCCGAAAACCCTCCGTCCCGGGAGCCCTGTTGACCGTCAGTTACCGCCAGCCCGGCGTCGTCCTCACCGACCGCCACTTCACCGTGCCCCTCGACCACGACGCCCCGACGGGCGAGACGATCGAGCTCTACGCCCGTGAGGTCGTCGCCAGCGACAAGGCACACCAGGACCAGCCGTGGCTGGTCTACCTGCAGGGCGGCCCCGGCTTCGGGGCGAACCGTTTCGTCGGCAAGGGCGCCTGGCTCGGCCGCGCGCTCAAGGAGTACCGCGTCCTGCTGCTGGACCAGCGCGGCACCGGCCACTCCGCGCCCGCCAACCGCCAGACGCTCCCGCTGCGCGGCGCCGCCGCCGAACAGGCCGACTACCTCACGCACTTCCGTGCCGACTCGATCGTGCGTGACTGCGAGGCCATCCGCCGCGAGGTGACCGGCGGCGCCCCCTGGACGGTCCTCGGCCAGAGCTTCGGCGGCTTCTGCACGGTCAACTACCTCTCCACCGCCCCCGAGGGCCTGACCGCCGCGGTCGTCACCGGCGGCCTGCCCTCCCTCGACGCGCACGCCGACGACGTGTACCGGGCGGCCTACCCGCGCATCGAGCGCAAGGTCGCCGCGCACTACGCCCGCTACCCGCAGGACGTCGAGCGCGCCCGCCGCATCGCCGACCACCTCCTCGCCAACGACGTGGTCCTGCCGAACGGCTACCGCCTCACCGCCGAGGCCTTCCAGTCGCTCGGCATCCTGCTCGGCGGCAGCGAGGGCAGCCACCGCCTGCACTACCTGCTGGAGGACGCCTTCGTCCGCACCCCGCAGGGATCCGCCCTCTCGGACACCTTCCAGGAGGAGGTCCAGGGTCTGCTGTCGTACGCGAGCCACCCGCTGTACGCCCTCGTCCACGAGGCGATCTACGGCCAGGACACGCGCCCCACCGACTGGTCCGCCGAGCGTGTGCGCGCGGAGTTCCCGCAGTTCGACGCCGCCAAGACCCTCGCGGGCGACGCACCGCTGCTGTTCACCGGCGAGACGATCCACCCCTGGATGTTCGACTGCGACCCCGCGCTGCGCCCGCTGCGCGAGACCGCCGAACTCCTCGCCGCCCGCACCGACTGGCAGCCCCTGTACGACCCGGCGCGCCTCGCCGCCAACGAGGTGCCGGTCGCGGCGGCCGTCTACCACGACGACATGTACGTCGACACCGCCCACTCCCTCGCCACTGCTCGCACCATCCGCGGCCTGCGGACCTGGGTGACGGACGAGTTCGAACACGACGGCGTCCGGGCCGGCGGCCCCCGAGTCCTGGACCGGCTGCTCGCGCTCACCCGTGACGAAGCGTGATGTCGGTGTCACGCGTTAGTGTGCGGACATGACCGAGCCGACGATCACTCAGCTGAAGCCCATGCCGGACGACTGGCAGCGCGCGCTCGCCGTCGTCGCGCACCCGGACGACCTCGAGTACGGCTGCTCGGCGGCGGTCGCCGCCTGGACCGACGCCGGCCGCGAGGTCACCTACGTCCTCGCAACCCGCGGCGAGGCCGGCATCGACACACTTGAACCCGCGAAGTGCGCACCGCTGCGGGAGCGCGAGCAGCAGGCCAGTGCGGCCGTCGTGGGCGTGTCGGCGGTGGAGTTCCTGGACCACAAGGACGGTGTGATCGAGTACGGCATCGACCTGCGCCGCGACATCGCCGCCGCGATCCGCAGGCACCGGCCCGAGCTGGTGATCACGCTCAACCACCGGGACACCTGGGGCGGCGTAGCCTGGAACACCCCGGACCATGTGGCGGTCGGCCGCGCGACGCTGGACGCGGCCGGCGACGCGGGCAACCGGTGGATCTTCCCGGAGCTCATCGAGCAGGGCCTGGAGCCCTGGAACGGCGTCCGCTGGGTGGCCGTCGCCGGCTCCAGTACCCCCACGCACGCGGTGGACGCGACGGCGGGCCTGGAGCGGGCGGTGCGCTCGCTGCTCGAACACCGCACCTACATCGAGGTGCTGACGAGCGAGGACCCGGAGACGTACGCCCGCGGCTTCCTCACCGCGAACGCCGAGGCGCTGGGGGAGCGGTTCGGCGGGAAGCCGGCGGTGGCGTTCGAACTGTTCGGCCGGTAGTTCCGAAGGATTGACGGGGGAGACGGGGGCAGCACGGTGAACGACACGGAAGCGCTGGCGAACAGTTTCGAGGAGCACCGCGGCCGTCTCAGGGCGGTCGCCTACCGCATGCTCGGCTCACTCGCCGAGGCGGAGGACGCCGTCCAGGAGACCTGGCTGAAACTGAGCCGCAGCGACGCGGGCGCCATCGAGAACCTCGGCGCCTGGCTGACCACGGTCGTCGGCCGGGTCTGCCTGGACATGCTGCGCTCGCGCACCCGGCGCCACGAGGAGCCCCTGGACGACACCTTCGTCCCCGACCCCGTGATCAGACCGCTGTCGACGATCGATCCCGAGCAGGAGGTTCTCCAGGCCGACTCGGTGGGCCTGGCACTGCTGGTGGTGCTGGAGGCGCTGGATCCCGCCGAGCGAATCGCGTTCGTGCTGCACGACATGTTCGCGGTGCCCTTCGACGACATCGCGCCGATCGTGGAACGCTCCTCGGCCGCCACCCGGCAGCTGGCCAGTCGCGCCCGGCGCCGGGTGCGGGGCGCGACGCCGTCGTCCGAGCCCGACCTCGGCAGACAGCGGCAGGTCCTCGACGCCTTCATGGCGGCCTCCCGCGCGGGGGACTTCGAGGCCCTGCTCGCGGTCCTCGACCCGGACGTGGTGCTGCGCGCGGACTCCGGGCCGCTGGTCCGCGGTGCGGCGGCGTCGAAGGTGGTGCGCGGTGCGAAGCCGGTGGCCGAACAGGCGCTGCTGTTCGCTCAGTTCGCGCGGTACGCGCAGCTCGTGCTGGTCAACGGGGAGATCGGGGTCGTCCACGCACCCGAGGGGCGGACGCAGTCGGTCATGGGCGTCACCGTCGCCGACGGCCGCATCACGCACATGTTCATCCTGGCGGACCCCGACCGGCTCGGCGGCCTCGATCTGACGGGCCTCGACGGCTGAGTCACTCGGGAGCGGAAACTCATCGGTGAGTTATTCGTTCCGTAAGCTGAATGGTATGCAAGATCAGATGTTCGACCGGGCCGGCCTGCACGGTGACTGCACCAACTGCTTCGGGCTGTGCTGTGTGGCCCTGCCCTTCGCCGCGTCGGCAGACTTCGCGGTGGACAAGGCGGCCGGGAAGCCCTGTCGCAACCTCCGTGACGACCACCGCTGCGGCATCCACGACCGGCTCCGGCAGACCGGTTTCACCGGCTGCACCGTCTACGACTGCTTCGGGGCAGGCCAGAAGGTCTCACAGGTCACCTTCGACGGACAGGACTGGCGGACGGGCTCGCGCGAGCACGCCCGGCAGATGTTCGACGTCTTCCCGGTCGTCCGTCAGCTCCACGAACTGCTCTGGTACCTCACCGAGGCACTCGCCCTGCCCGCCGCCCGCCCCCTCCACGCCGACCTGCGGCGCATCCTGGAGAGGACCGAGGAGCTCACCCGGGGGACCCCGCAGGACCTCGCGGCCCTGGACGTGGCCGCGCACCGGCAGGACGTCAACGTGCTCCTGCTCAAGACCAGCGAGCTGGCCAGGGCCGGCATCGGCGGCGGGCGCAAGAAGAACCGCCGGGGCGCGGACCTGATGGGCGCCCGGCTGAGGGGCGCCGACCTGCGGGGCGCGAACCTGCGCGGCGCCTACCTCATCGCCGCCGACCTGACCGGCGCCGATCTGCGCGGCGCGGACCTCATCGGCGCCGACCTGCGCGACACCGACCTGACGGACGCCGATCTGACGGACGCCTTCTTCCTGACCCAGCCCCAGCTCAACGCGGCCCGGGGCAGCGCCGGCACACGGCTGCCCGCGTCAGTCGGCCGACCTGTGCACTGGACAGCGGACGTCTGACGTCGCGCTCTCGGCGGTCCCGGACGGGGCGGGCCCAGTGCGCGCGGTGCCGGGCATCCGGCGCTGCACACGCAGCCGCAGCCCCTGCGGCATCAGCGTCAGCCGCTCCGTCACCCGCAGCCGATATCCCGGGTCGGCCGGCAGCTCGTACCGGCGCAGCAGCAGGCCCAGCACCAGCGTGGCCTCGTGCAGCGCGAACTGGCGCCCGATGCACGCCCGCGCCCCCGTCCCGAACGGCTTGAAGGTGTGCGACGCACGCGTCCGTACGGCCTGTGGATCGAAGCGGTCCGGATCGAAGCGCTCGGCGTCCGGGCCCCACACCTGCGGATCACGGTGCAGCATCGCCGTCAGCACCAGTGCCCAGGCGCCCCGCCGCATCGGATGGTCGCCGCCGAGCACGGTGTCCTCGCGCGCCTCCCGGGCGAAGGCCGGCGCCGTCGGCCACAGCCGCAGCGACTCGTCGAGAATCCGGCGCACATACCGCAGCCGCGCCACCTGGTCGTAGCCCGGCGCCGCCGTGTCGCCCCACACGCGGTCCACCTCGGCGCGGGCGCGAGCCGCGACGTCCGGGTGCCGGGACAGATAGTGCAGGGCGAAGGAGAGGGCGCCCGAGGTCGTCTCGTGGCCGGCCACCAGGAAGGTGATCACCTGCCGGCGTACGTTCTGCGCGGAGAGCCGCTCGCCCGTCTCCGGATGGGCTGTCTCCAGCATCCGGTCCAGCAGGTCCCCGTTACCGCCGCCGCCCGCCGTACGGGCGCGGACCAGGTCGTCGACCGTGCGGTTGAGGTAGCCGATGTCGGCCTGGTTGCGCCGTGCGGCACGCCGCAGCAGGAACGGCGACGGCACGGTGTTCAGCCGCTGCGCGTAGCTGAGCGTGCCGACCATCGCCGTCACGAAGGGATGCGGGCGGGCGCGTTCGAAGGAGCCGAAGTCGTGCCCGAACCCGGTGCGGGCGATGGTCTCCAGGGTCAGCTTGGTCATGTCCCCGGGCACGTCCACCGCCCGGCCCGCAGCGGCGGCGCGGTCCCAGGAGTCCATGAGCCGGTCGGCGACGGCCAGCATCATCGGGTGGTAGCCCGCCATGGCCTCCCGGCTGAACCCCGGCGCCAGAACGTCGTGCGCCAGCTGCCAGTTCGGCTCGTGGTTGTACGCCGTGAACAGGCCGTCCCCGACGACCGGCCGCAGGTTGGCTATGCCGAGCCCCACATGCTTGGCGAACCGCGACTCGTCCGCCATGTCGGCCGCGAGGCCTGCGCCCCACACGAACACGAACTCCTTGTTGAAGGCCTTGCGCCGGAAGATCGGCCCCAACTGCCGGGCGAACCGCAGGGAATCCTGCAGCGGCGTCAGCCGACTGGCGCCGAGCACATCGCCGAGCAGCGGGAGCCGGCGCGGCGGATGCGGGATGCGGGACAGCTCCGGCCAGCCCTGCTCGGCGCTGCGGAATCCCCTCGGAAGCTTGGACCCGGTCGTTGACTCCGCCATGACGCGATCTCCCTCGATCTCCCCTGATCCAGCGGCACGTTGAGCTCGTTGTACGTGGGTTCAATAACGCGAATCAGTCTGATCCCGCTGTTGAACCCGCGTCAAGTAAAGTGCGGGCATGGCCGCGAACCAGGGCGAGCGCACCCGCCGCCGGCTCAGCACGGAGGAACGCCGTGAGCAGCTCCTCGCGGTCGGGGCCCGGCTGTTCTCGGAGAGTCCGTACGACGAGGTGTGGATCGAGCAGGTCGCCGAGATCGCCGGCGTCTCGCGCGGGCTGCTCTACCACTACTTCCCGACGAAGCGTGACTTCTTCGCGGCCGTCGTCGAGCGGGAGAGCGAGCGCATGCTGCGGATGACGGCCGCCGTGCCCGGAGTCCCGGTCCGCGAGCAACTCGCCGCGGGCCTCGACACCTATCTGGAGTATGTCGAGGCGCACGCGCACGGCTACCGCGCCTTCCATCGCGCCGACGCGGCCGGCGACCAGGCCGTGCGCAAGGTCTATCAACAAGCCCTGGCCGCGCAGGAGAAGCAGATCCTGGCGGCGATGTCGGCCGACCCCGAGTTCGGCCCGGCCTTCGAGAAGCGGCCCGACGTCCGGCTCGCGGTGCGCGGCTGGCTGGCGTTCACCACGGCCGTCTGTCTGGAGTGGCTGCGGGGTGCCGACCTCTCGCGGGAGCAGGTGCGCGACCTGTGCGCCCGCGCCCTGCTGGGTGTCATCGCCTGCTGAGTCCCCCCGCGCACCTCGAAGAGATACCGCCGGAAGGCCGTGGCTGGTTGGCGTGCGGCTCGATCTTCGATAGGTTAGGTGAGGCTTACCTAAGGAGGTACGGGATGGGTGACAGCCAAGCCTGGACGGCGGCACCTTCCGCGGCGGAACGAGCACGGTCGGTGCTGGCCGGCGCGTGGTCCTGCGGGGTGACCGCGGAGAGCTGCCGCGAGGAGCTCGTGGGCGCGCACACCGTGACCGAGGAGGGGCGCGTCCTGCTGGAGGTGCCGGAGGACAGCGTGCTCGTCACGGCGGCGATCTGCGCACCCCGCGGAGAGCCCTCCGCCGTCCTGGAGTTCGCCGACGTCGCCCCCGTGCCCGTACGCAAGCGGATCCGCACCCGGCTCTGGATGTCCGGCTGGTTCACGCCCGAGGACGGCAAACTCGCGTTCAAGGCCACCCGCGTGGTGCTGCGGCAGCCGTCCGGCCCCGTGGTCGTCGACCTCGACGAGTTCGCCGACGCTGCGCCCGACCCGCTGGCCACCGCCGAGGCCCGGCTGCTCACCCACCTCGCCGACTGCCACCCGGACGCCGTCGAGCGGCTCACCCGCCTCGTGGAGTCCGACAGTCTGCACGGCGCCGTCCGCGTCCAGCCCCTCGCCGTCGACCGGCACGGACTGACGCTGCGCATCGAGCGTGCCAGCTCGCACGGTGACGTACGGCTGCCGTTCCACCGGCCCGCCGACGACGTCGCGCAGCTCACCGAACGCATGCACATCCTGCTCGCCCAGGCCAGCGCCGCCTCCTGCCCGCGCGCCCTACAGCGGCAGCGCACAGACGGCGACGGGTGACGCGAACGGCTCGCCCGCGAGCTTCAGTTCACCGCTGTCCTCGTCGACATGGAAGACGCTGACGGTGCTCGACCGCTGATTCGCCGTGAACAGCAGCGTGCCGTCCGGCGAGAGAGCGATCTGCCGCGGGAAGTCCCCGGACACCGGCACCGTGTCGAGCAGCCGCAGCCGGGCGCCGTCCGCCTCCACCGCATAGCGCGCGAGGCTGTTGTGGCCCCGGTTGGCGAGATAGGCGTAACGGCCGTTCCGCGTCACCACGAGCTGCGCCGGATAGCTGGTGCCCGGGCCCGTGCCCGTGGACTGCCCCGCGCCGATGCTCAGCCGGCCCGTGCCGGCGTCGTACGCGCAGACCGCCACGGTGTTGTCGACCTCGTTGGCCAGATACGCGTACCGCCCGCCCGGATGGAAGGTGAGATGCCGCGGGCCCGCACCCGGCTCGGTCTGCGCCCGCGCGACCTCGGCGAGCGTGCCGGCCTTCTGGTCGAGGCGGTAGGAGTACACCGTGTCCGTGCCCAGGTCGACGGCGAGCACATGGCCGCCGTCGGGGCTGGTGACGAACTGGTGCGCATGCGGGCCGTCCTGGCCCGGACCGGGCGCCGGATCGGAGTGGGTGACGAGATCGGTGCGCTCGCCGAGCGCGCCCGAGGCGTCGATCGGGTGCACGGCCACGCTGCCCGTGCCGTAATTGGCGCTCAGCAACCAGCGCCCGCTCGGATGCACGGACAGATGGCAGGGCGCCGCGCCCCCGGTGCTGCGACTCCCCAGAACCTTGCGGTCGGCGAGGCGGACGGCGGTCACGGCGCCGTCCTCACGCTCATTGACCGCATACAGCGTCCGGCCGTTCGGGTGCAGCGCCAGAAACGACGGGTCGCCGACTCCGCTGATGGTGCCGGTCCCGGTGATGCGGCCCGACTCCGGGTCGTACGTGGCCAGGCCGATGCCCTCGCCGCCGCCGTCGACGGAGGTGTAGGTGCCGAGGTGGAGAGGGCGGGGGCCGGACGGCTCGCGGCTCTCGGTCCGGGAGCTCGGACGCGCACCGGGGCCGGTGGCTTCGGGAGCGGCCGTGTCGGCCGTGTCCGCGGGGGCGGGCGCGTCGTCACACGCCGTGGCCGCCGGGAGTGTCACGCCGACGGCCGATCCAGCGAGGGTTCCGACGAATCGGCGCCGGCTCAGCCCACCACTGCCCATGTCCACACCTCAGGTCGTCGGTCGTCGTGGTCGCGACAGCAACCTTGGCGTGGATCAGCCGCCCAGCGCAAGAAGGGCAACGCGCGTTGCGCAGGGCGCAATGAGAGGGGTGTGGCTCCGCTTGCCGTCCGTCAGCCGGGAGTTGCCGTGCCCCGGCTACCAGTCACCGTCCTCCACAGGCTTCCCCGGCGCGTCCTTGAGCGGTTTCACCTGGCCGGGCGAGGGTGCCTGCCAGGGCTCGTGGTCGTCGCCGAGCCAGTCGCCGACCGGCTTCACGGCGCCCAACGTGTCCGTGGGGGCGAGATCCTCCGCGTCCTGGTCGTAGTAGTCGAACCAGGGCAGCCCCGCGCGCGTGTACGCCGCCCGGTCCACCGGTGACGGCGGCGGAGCCTCGCCGGTGATGCGGCGCCACTCCGGGGGCGTGACCAGATGGACGAAGACCCGGCCGGCGGGCGTATCGGCCCAGTCCGAGAGGGGACGGTCGTCCTCGTAGACCTCCTGGCGCATCGAACCGCCGACGCCCAGGCCCATCGCCGCGGCGGCCCTGCGCGGCCCGCCCGCCGGGGCGGCACCCTGGGCGGGCGCCGCCGCCATCGGCATGGCGGCGCCATAGCCTCCGGACGGCATGAACGCCCGTGCCCGCTCCGCCCGCAGCATCTCCTCCCGACGCCACCGCGCCAGCTGCGGCTCCTTCAGCGGGAACGACTGGAGCTGTACGCCGCCCCAGACCTCCTCGCCCGTCACCTGGCCCTCGACGGTCGCGCCCAGCCCGAGCGGCACCGCCACGAACTGGCGGACCGTGCCCTTCCCGGAGTTGATGCCGTCCAGCCAGGGCTGGCGGGGCAGCAGGACGTAGTTCTGCGGCTTGCGGCACAGCCGGTCGCTCCAAGGCTTCCCCGAGACCGCACACACCTTGCCCACGCCGACCTGGAGGGCCGCCGGCTCGGCGGTGCCCCCGAAGCTCAGCCACATCGCCTCGCGCAGATACACCGGGAGCATCACACCGCCGCGCGCCCGCCACGCCTGCGGAACGGAGTCCGCGTAATCCGCGACCCGCCGGACCGGGAACTCCCCGAGCCCCGGCGGCAGTGCATGCGTGCCCGACTCGGGCAGCCGCAGCGTACGGATGAAGCGCACCGCCACCCCGCCCGGCAGCCGCAGTGTGTTCCCGTCGATCCGTACGGTCGTGTCGGCCATCGGCCCCCGCTCCCTCGCGTCCGGCGCCGGCCCGTCCGTCCCCGCGCTCCCTACCGAGAACGTTCGAAGAACCCCGTCCGGTTCCGCCACAGCTGCTCCTGAACGCCCAGCCGCTCGCGCAGCCGGGTCAGGCGCGGCATCCGGACGCGGGACTCCTGCGACACGCGGTCCAGTTCCTCCAGCAGCCGGCGCGAGCGGTGCTCGGTGTCGAGCTCGTCGAGGATGCGGTTGACCTCGGTCAGGACGGCGCCGTGCAGCTGCCAGTACTTTGTCTCGCGCTCGGCCTCCTCGCGCAGCAGCAGGGCGAGCTTGTCGCGGGTGCCGGCCGCCGTGCGCAACTCGGCGGTCAGCCGGGACTCCGCCGCGTCGGCGTTGCTGCTGACATGCGTGGTGACCAGCACCGAGAAGCTGACCACCGCGTCGGCGATCTCGGACAACAACTGCTCCAGGACGGCGCCCGTCTCCTCCGCGAACAGCGGCTCGGGCTCGCGATCCTTCGCGAGGTCCGTGAGCGAGCGGGCCAGCACCCGCAGCACGACCGTGCAGATCTCCAGCGTGTCCAGCCCGGTGCGCAGCACCACGCGGTGCAGCACGCTGTCGCGCACGCGCGGATTGAGCCGCAGGCTGTCCTCGGCCTGCCGCAGGGCCGCGTCCACCTCGATGATGTCGTGGTCGAGCCGGCGTGCCTCGTGCAGCCGTGCCGCGGCCTCCTCGAACGCGGGGCGGCCGGCCGCCTCCTCGCCGATGCGCAGCATCAACTGCCGCAGCCGGCGGGCCAGTCCCCCCATCGACTCGCCGGCCTCGTCCACCCACACCGGCGGCGCGAGGAGCAGATTGAAGCCGAGCCCGACCACCGCGCCGATCAGCGTCTCCAGGACCCGCGCCCATGCCGTGTCCCCGACGGTCGTGACCCCGAGGACCAGCATCGCGCTGATCGCCACTTCGGGCACGTACTCGTTGACCCGCACGAGGTGCCCGACCCCGAGGGAGGCAACGATCAGCAGAGCGAGGCTCCACCAGGTCAGGCCGACCAGAAGGCTGAAGGCGATGGCCACCAGGACGCCGGCCACCACCGCGTTCACCCGGCGGATGCCGTTGGTGAGAGTGGCGTAGAAGGTCACCTGGACGACCAGCAGCGCGGTCAGGGGCGCGGTCAGCGGGGCGGCCTCGGGACTCAGGCGCAGCGCGATGACGTAGGCGATCGTCGCCGCGGCCGCCGATCGCAGCGTCTGGACCACCACGGGGTCCCGGCGCAGTTTCCCGAGTAGTTCTCGGAGCGCCGGCCCCTCACGTACCTCTCGCATCCTTGGGCTGTTCCCTTTCCACAGATGCTTCCCACACCCTGCTTGCGGAACGTAACGGTCCGAAGGACCCCCAGATTGATCGCAGCGGCCGCCGTACGGCAAGGGGCCGGGCCGGTGATCGTCGACACCCGCGCGCGGCCGGGTGGCCGACCGGGTCCGGGACTGGGGAAAACCCCCGCCGTCACCGCATGGTTGTCCGTACCCCGGGACGGAGGACCGTCGGATGGTCCCCGCCCGCCCGGAACGCAAGCCTTGGATCATGCAATGGCAATGGCAATGGCAATGGCAATGGCATCGGCATCGGCATCGGACCGGATTAACGCTGACCCTGTTCATCATCCTCGCCGCCCTGACGACCGGCATCCCGGCCACGGCAGCACCCGCCCCCACCGCCTCCCTCACCTCCACCACCGTCGTCGAGGCGCTCGACCGTGCCGCCCACCCGCTGCGGACCGTGGAACCGGGCGGGGACACCCGCGATCTGCGCCCCCTGGACCGGATGATCGGCGACGTGCGGGTCGTCGGCCTGGGGGAGGCCACCCACAGCTCGCACGACTTCTTCGCCCTCAAGACCCGCGTCTTCCGGCATCTCGTCGAGGAGAAGGGATTCCGCACCTTCGCCCTGGAGGCCCCCTGGAGCACCGGGCTGCGTCTCAACGACTATGTGCTCCACGGCAAGGGCGATCCCCGGCACATCATGCGCGCGGAGTTCCAGCGGGACTACCTGTGGTGGAACAACACCGACTATCTGCGACTCGTCGAGTGGATGCGCGGATACAACGTCCGGCACTCCGGCGACCCCGTCCGTTTCATGGGCGACGACATCGCCTGGACCGGACCCGAGTCGTACGACGCCGTCGAGGACTACGCGGCCGCTGCCCGGCCCGAACTGAGCGCCCGCCTCGCCGAGCTCTACCGCGGGCTGCGGCCCACTGTGCCGACCGGCGCGTACATCGAGCAGTACCTGGGCCTGCCGTACGCCGAACGCAAGGAGCGGGCGGAGCGCACGGGCGAGGCGCTCGCGCTGCTGCGGCGGCAGTCCACGGACGGGGCCGGCGCCGCCGACACGGAGGCGTACGACTGGGCCGTCCAGCAGGCGACGGTGATCGACCAGACCGCCCGGCAGTACGACTTCGACGTCGAGGACCCTGCCCAGATCGCCGAGGCCATGCGGTATCGCGACGGGGCGATGGCCGCCAACGTGGTGTGGTGGCAGGAGCACACCGGCAGCAAGGTGCTGCTGTCGGCCCACAACAACCACGTCGGCTATGTCCCGGAAGTGCCTGCCGAGAACCCCAAGGTCCAGGGTGCCGTCCTGCGTGACCGCCTCGGCGCGGGCTATGTGAGCGTGGGCCTGACCTTCGGCCACGGCTCGTTCAACGCCACCGGCCGGGACGACGACACCATCCGCCGCCGGACGCTCGGCCCTGCGGACCCGGGCAGCAACGAGCGGACCCTGGACCGGGTGCGGTACGGCGGCGACTACGTACTGGACCTGCGGTTCGTCGGATCACCGGCCGACGACTGGCTGCGCCGGGCCCGGCCGACGCGCAGCATCGGCACCGCCTATCCGGACGGCCCGCACGACATCGCGCTCGCCCGCAGCTACGACGTCCTGATCCATCTGCGCGAGGTGGAGGCGGCGGGGCTGCGGGACCGGTAGCTGCCCTGTCAGACGTACAGTTTGTCGATGAAAGCGGCCAGATTGCCCGTGGTCCGGGCGATCTGTTCCTCCACCGTCAGGCTCTCCTCGAAGCGGGCCCCGGAGTCCACGGCCTTCTTGCCCCGGACGTAGAGGGAGCAGGCGAGGTCGGTGCACATGTACAAGCCGACGGAGTTGCCCTCGCGTCCGGCGGGGCCCGCTTTGCGCGCCGTCATCAGCGAGACGCCGCCGCCCGGGTGGGTGGTCAGACAGAGCGAGCACATGCTGCGGTGCAGGAACCCGCGCCGCGAGGTCGGGAACCGGAAGGTGACGCCCACCGGCCGTCCCTCCCGCTCGACCACCAGATAGCTGCGATCGGGCGCCCCCGGATCCCGCCAGCCCAGGAAGTCGAGGTCGTCCCAAGGGCGTTCACCGAGATCACGGGGGAGGGAGACGCGCTTCGCCTCCCCTTTCGAGCAGTTGATGAAAGAGTCGCGGATGTCCTGCTCTGCGAGCGGCTTCATGCGGGCCTCCTGGGGCTCAAGCGTCACACCTAGGTCAAACCTAGAGACACTAGGTTCATGGCTAGGTTAGGCAGGGTGGAGGAGGGGGAGCCAGTGAATTTCGGCGAGGGTGAGGGCGAAGGCGAGGTCGGGTCACGTCGGGCCCGGTCCGCACTACGCCATGTCGCGGCCTCCTCCGCAGGTCCTGCCCCCGACGCCGACGTACGCGTCACCCTCAACTTCCGTCCGGACCCGCTGGTGCGCGGGGCGCCGATCCTGGGCGCGCTGGCCGCGGACGGCGCGTACCACTCGCAGTTCGTCACGGGCACCAGCAACGGCGGCCTCACCGCCCACCCCGCGGCGACCGCGGGCGTTGGGAGAGCCGGATCTTCGGCGGGGCCTAAGACGACGCGTCCGCGCACGAGCGGCCGGTGCACGGCGCGCTGAACTTCCGGCACCAAGTGGTCGGCGCCGCCCCGCGGTTCGGCTCCAAGCACTTCCGCCTGGCCGGCACGGCACTCGCCCGGGCGACCTTCTGCTACCCGGAAAGCCCGGCGGAGCCGGCCGATCTCGGAGTGGCCGCGGCCCCGCTCGCGGTGTAGAGGCGTCATCCTGGACACCGGCTGAGCGCTCGGTTGGAAGCGCCACGCTGTGTCGTCGTTCGGCTGCCGCGCCGTCGCGGCTGGTCGCGCAGTTCCCCCGCGCCCCTTGGGGCGCTGCCGAACCGAATACCAGTCCCGCGACGTGCGGATGTGCCGTCGGTCGCTTGGGCGTGCGCCCCCGCCGGTACCGGCTCCGCCTACTCCGGCCCCTCCCACGAGGCCGGTACCGGGGGCCAGACCCCCGGGGCGAGGACGCCCAGTGCGTAGGCGCGGGCGACCAGTTCCGTGCGGTTGGCCGCGTTCCAGCGGGACGAGAGGCGGCGTAGGTGGTAGTTCACGCCGTCCACCGTGAGGTCGGTCTCGCGGGCGGCCTGGGCGGTGGTGGTGCCTGAGGCGAGGAGGGCCAGGATGCGGGCCTCGATCGGTGCGACCTGTGGGGGGCGCTGTTCGTGGGCCTCGCGTTCGGCGAGGACGCGGAGCATCACCAGCAGTGCCGGCGTGTCCTCCACGGTGTCGCTCACCGGGTCGGCCGTGAGCTCCCCGTACCGCTGCGCACCGTCCGGCGCCTGCCAGCGCACGGACACCTGATACCGCGACCGGTGCCGCAGCCGCAGCGCCTCGGCGATCCGCTCCACCTGCGTCGCCTCCTGCGGCCGGAAGAGCTCCAGTACGTCCCGGCCCCGCAGCCGCCCCGGCGTCGTACCGCACTCGGCCGCCATCGCGGGATTGGCCACCTGGACCGCGCCGTACACATCGCACACCGCGACCGGCACCGAGACGCGGTCGAAGACCATCAGGGCCCGATTGCGCCACACCACGGCAGCGGGGTGGGTCCAGTCCACTGGCACCTCCTGGCACCTCCTGTCACCGGGCGCAAGGGTCGCACCCGTATCCGCACTACACAATCATGTAGTGCGGGGGTGCACCGGGCCGGGACCCGTCGCTCACGCTGGATCGCAGTACTCCCGTACCGCGAAAGGCACTTGTCGCGCCATGCCCCCCACCGCGTTGCACCCCCAGCCCCTCGACGCCCTCCCCGGCGTCCCCGTCGTCGACATCACCGCCATAGGCCCCGGCCGTACCCCGATCCAGCAGGTCATGGAGCTGATGCGGGAGCACGGGCCGGTGCTCGTGCGGCGGCTGCACGGGCGGGACGCACTGTTCACCGCCGACCTGGATCTGGTGGCCGACCTCGCGGACGAGAAGCGGTTCGCCAAGCATGTCGGGCCCGCCCTGGAGAACGTGCGGGAGTTCGCCGCCGACGGGCTGTTCACGGCGTACAACGACGAACCGAACTGGGCCAGGGCGCACGACATCCTGATGCCCGCGTTCGCGCTCGGCTCGATGCGCACCTACCACCCGGTGATGCTGAAGGTGGCCCAGCGGGTCCTCGCGTCCTGGGATCGTGACGCCCGTGACGGGCAGCCGGTCGATGTCCCCGACGACATGACCCGCATGACCCTCGACACCATCGGGCTCGCCGGCTTCGGCTACGACTTCGGGTCGTTCGAGCGGGCCGAGCCGCACCCCTTCGTCGAGTCGATGGTCCGCTGCCTGGAGTGGAGCATGAACCGGCTCGCCCGCATCCCGGGTCAGGACCACTCCGCCGCCGACGCGGCCTTCCGGGACGACGCCGACTATCTCGCGCAGGTCGTCGACGACGTGATCGCCTCCCGCGCCGGCACCGACCAGCGCGACGCCGAGGACCTCCTCGGACTGATGCTCACCGCCGAGCACCCGAAGGACGGCAGCACCCTCGACGCGGCCAACATCCGCAACCAAGTCATCACCTTCCTGATCGCCGGCCACGAGACGACCTCCGGCGCGATGTCCTTCGCGCTGTACTGCCTCGCCAAGCATCCGACCGCGCTCCGGCTCGTGCAGCGCGAGGTCGACGAGCTGTGGGGCGACCGGGCCGACCCCGAGCCGACGTACGACGAGATCGGCAAGCTGACGTACACCCGCCAGGTCCTCAACGAGGCTCTCAGGCTCTGGCCCACCGCCGCCGCCTTCAGCCGTCACGCCCTCGAGGACACCCTGCTCGGCGGGCGCATCCCGCTGCGCGCCGGGCAGTCCGTCACCGTGCTTGCGCCGATGCTGCACCGGCAGCCGGTCTGGGGCGACAACCCCGAGCTGTTCGACCCCTCCCGTTTCACGCCGGAGGCGGAGGCGGCCCGTTCGGTGCACGCCTTCAAGCCGTTCGGAACCGGTGAACGCGCCTGCATCGGGCGGCAGTTCGCCCTGCACGAGGCGACCATGCTGCTGGCGATGCTGGTCCACCGCTACCGGCTGCACGACCACGCCGACTACCGCCTCACGGTCAAGGAGACCCTCACCCTCAAGCCCGACGGCTTCACCCTGACCCTGACCCCGCGCATCCCCGCCGACCGCGTGCACACCCCGCTGCCCGGCGCCGCCCCCGCGGTCACGGAGGCCGCGTCCGACACGACCGCCCTTCCCGCCCGTGTCCGCCCCGGCACCAGCGCCCTGTTCCTGCACGGCAGCAACTACGGCACCTGCCGCGACTTCGCCGCCCAGCTCGCCGACGAGGCCGCCGCCATCGGCTGCGAGACACAGGTCGCGGCGCTGGACGAGTACGCGGGCGGGCTGCCCACCGACCGTCCCGTCGTGATCACCGCCGCCTCCTACAACGGCCGCCCCACCGACGACGCCACCGCCTTCGCCGCGTGGCTGGAGGAGGCGGCGGACGCCACGGACGTCGCCTACGCCGTCCTCGGCGTCGGCGACCGCAACTGGGCCGCCACCTACCAGCACGTCCCGACCCGCATCGACGACCGCCTCGCCGGACTCGGCGCCACCCGTCTCGTCGACCGCGCCGCCGCCGACGCCTCCGGCGATCTGACCGGCGCGGTACGCGACTTCACCGTCAGGCTCCGCACCGCGCTGCTGGAGCAGTACGGCGACCCGGACGCCGCTGTCCCGGCCGACGACGAGCCGACGAGCGCGTACGAGGTCCGCACCCTGACCGGCGGCCCCCTGGACGCCCTCGCCGAACGGCACGGCCTCGTCCCCATGACCGTCACCGAGGCGTACGACCTCACCGCCCCCGGCCACCCGCGCCGCAAGCGCCTCGTCCGTGTCGCCCTGCCGGACGGCGTCACCTACCGCACCGCCGACCACCTCACCGTCCTGCCTGCCAACGCCCCGGCCCTCGTCGACCGCGCCGCCGCCGCACTCGGCGTGGACCTCGACTCAGTCCTGGACATCCGGCCGGCCCGCCCGCGCCGCGACGGCCTCGCGGTGGACCGGCCTTTGACGGTACGTCAACTCCTCACGCGCCACGTCGAGTTGCAGGAGCGCCCGAGTGCCGACCGGCTCTCGGTCCTCGCCGCCGCCAACCCGTGTCCGCCGGAGCGCACGGCCCTGGCGAACCTCACCGACGATCCGCGCACCCTGGTCGAGCTGATCGAGGACTTCCCCGCCCTGCGCGGCGCCCTCGACTGGCCGCAGCTCCTCGAGATCCTGACCCCGCTGCGCCCGCGCCACTACTCCGTCTCGTCCTCGCCCGCCGTCGATCCCGGCCACGCGGACCTGATGATCTCCCTGCTCCAGGCCCCGGCGCGCTCCGGCAAGGGCACCTACCGCGGCACCGGCTCCGGACACCTCACCACCGTCCGGCCCGGCGACACGGTGTACGCCCGCGTCCAGCCCTGCCGGGAGGCCTTCCGGATCGACGCCGACGTCCCCGTCGTCATGGTCGCCGCGGGCACCGGCCTCGCCCCGTTCCGCGGCGCGATCGCCGACCGTACGGCGGCCCTCGCGCTCGGCGCCGAACTCGCCCCGGCCCTTTGCTATTTCGGCTGCGACGCCCCCGACGCCGACTACCTGCACGCCGAGGAACTGCGCGCCGCGGAGGCCGCCGGAGCCGTCTCGCTCCGCCCGGCCTTCAGCGCCGCCCCGATAGGCGGTGTGGCTTTCGTGCAGCACAGGATCGCCGCCGAGGCCGACGAGGTCTGGGAGCTGCTCGGTGCTGGTGCCCGGGTGTACGTCTGCGGTGACGGGTCGCGGATGGCGCCGGGCGTGCGGGAGGCGTTCCGTACGCTGTACCGGGAGCGCACGCCGGGCGCCGACGACGCGGCGGCCGTGCAGTGGCTCGGCGGACTGGTCGCGGACGGCCGTTACGTGGAGGACGTCTACGCGGCCGGCTGACCGAAGGGGCGGGGTGGGCGCACGGTGGCGGACTCCTGGGAACGGGCCCGGCAGGTCCTGGCCGGGGCGGGCATACCGCCGGACCACCTCGCCCAGCTCCGCCCGCTGACGGGCGGCACGTACAACACGGTCGAGGAACTGCTCCTCACCGACGGCAGCCGGTACGTGCTGAAGGTGCCGCCCGCACCGACCGTGCCGGGGCTGCGGCACGAGGGCCGGCTGCTGATGTCCGAGGCCGAGTTCTACCGCGGGGCCGCCGAGGCGGACGTACCCGCACCGCGTGTGGTGGCCGGCGGGGACCGGCTGCTGATGACGGCCTGTCCCGGCGAGCCCTGGAACGGTGAGCTCGCCGACGCCGAACGGACGGATCTGCGCAGGGAGTTGGGCTGTCACGTGGCCCGCCTGCACGGGGTGACCGGGCCCGGCTTCGGCTATCCGTCCGGCGCCCTCGGCCCGCTCGCCGCCGACTGGCGCACCGCGTTCACCGGGATGCTCGACGCCGTCCTCGACGACACCCGCCGCTACGGGGCCCGGCTGCCCCGCCCCGCCGACGCCGTGGCGCACACGCTCCGGGCCGCCTACGACGCACTCGACGACGTCACCGTCCCGTACCTGGTCCACTTCGACCTGTGGCAGGGCAACATCCTGGTGGACCGCGCATCGGGGGAGGCCCGGATCGGCGGCCTCATCGACGGGGAGCGGATGTTCTGGGGCGACCCGCTGGCCGATTTCGTCTCCCTGGCCCTCCTGGACGACATCAAGAAGGACGAGGCGTTCCTCGCCGGCTACCGGGAGGCCGGGGGCCGGGCCGACTTCGACGTACCCGCCCGGCTGCGGCTGGCCCTCTACCGCTCCTACCTCTACCTGATCATGCTCACGGAGACGATTCCCCGCGCGGTCGACCCCGCACAGCACCGCTGGGTCCAGGACACGGTGACTCCGGAGCTCGTGATCGCTCTGGCCGAGATCGAGGATCTGACGGCGTAGGCCACAATGGGGGACGATTCGAACAGGGCGCGGAACAGGGCCGACCGAAGGGGAGCCGCATGGCGGGGCGGAACGGGCGCACGGTACGGGACCTCAGACGCGGCAACCGGACGGCCGTGCTGCAGCGCCTCTACTTCGACGGCCCCCTCAGCCGCTTCGAACTGGGCCCCGCGACCGGGCTCAGCTCCGGGTCCGTCAGCAACGTCGTCGCCGAGCTGATCGCCGACGGTCTGGTCGAGGGGGCCGGCAGCGTCGACTCCGACGGGGGCCGGCCCCGCATCCTGCTGCGCGTCACACCCGGCAGCGGTCACATGATCGGCGTCGACGTCGGCGAGACCCGGGTGCGGATCGGGCTGTTCGACCTGACCCTCACCGAACTCGCCCGCACGGAGCGGCCGTTGACGCGGCAGCGGTACGAGGTCGAGGGCATCGTCGGCCATGTGCGCGACGGCATCACCGAGGTGCTCTCGGACGCCGGCGTCGGACCCGAGCGGCTCCTCGGCGTCGGCATCGGCGTTCCCGGGATCGTCGAGCGCATGCCGCGGCTCGGTGCCGTCGTGCACGGACAGACGATCGGCTGGGACGCGGTACCGCTGGAGCAGCGCCTGCGCTACGGCTCCCAACTCCCTGACTCCGTCCCCTACTTCATCGACAACGGTGCCCGGACCCTCGGCCAGGCCGAGATGTGGTTCGGCGGCGGACGCGGCGCCCGCAACGCGATCGTGGTCCTCTTCGGCTCCGGCGTCGGCGCCTGTCTGGTCACCCCTGAGGTGGAGCACGGCCGGGCGGTCGAGTGGGGGCATCTGACGGTACGGGTCCGGGGGCGCCGCTGCCGCTGCGGTGCGCTCGGCTGCCTGGAGGCGTACGCGGGCGCCGAGTCGCTGCTGGCGCGCTGGGGCGAGGAGGGCGGGACCCTGCCGGAGGGCGCCGACGAGGAGACGGCACTGGCGGCGCTGCTGGCTGGCGCGTATCCGCCCGAGGGCGGCGCGGCCGACCCGGTGGCGCTCGCCGTCCTGGAGGAGACCGCCGAGTACCTGGGCGCGGGCCTGTCCGACCTGATCAACCTCTTCCAGCCCGAGCGCATCCTGATCGGCGGCTGGGCGGGACTGCGGCTCGGCGCCCGCCTCCTGCCCTCCGTACGCCGTCACGCCGCCTCCTACGCCCTGCGGCATCCGGCCGGGAGGGTCACGATCGACGTGGGTCGGCTCGGCCCCGAAGCCGTCACCGTCGGAGCCGCGATCCTGCCGCTCGCCGACTTCTTCGCCCGCGGCGGCCGGCGCGCCGAGCCCGCGGCCGAGGGCCCGGCGCCCGCCTGGCACACGAATCTGGCGGAGCGAGTGGCGCACTGAGGTTTCGCCTGCGGCCCGGGCGGTACTCGCGGGCCTTCGGACGACCTTGAACGACGCGAAAGAGGTGCACCATGGCCGACGACCGTCGCGAGGCGCCGGAGGAGACCGGCGAGCCGATACCGAGGGATCTGCCGGACCAGCAGGCCGCCCCGGGGGAGGACCCCTGGGATCTGCCGGCAGGACCGGCGGAGGACACGACCGCCGAAGCGGACGACGTGCCCGACACCGATGAGGGGGGCACGAGCCGGCAAGGCGCGCGGCAGTCCGGTGCGGTCCACCCCGAGCACCCGGCGCCCGAGGAGTCGCCGGGCTGAGACGCGTTCCGGCCGGGTCCGGGCGGGGCGCCGCAGGGCGTGGGTCAGCCCACCTTGCGGCCCCGCATGGGCTCCGTCGGTGCGCCCGCACCGCGCTGGAGGCCCTGCACGAACTCCTCCAGCACCTCGGTCGCCGTGCGCTGCGGCCGCCAGCCCAGTTCCGTACGCGCCCGTGTGCAGTCCATCAGGGGCAGCCCGAGGACCGCGTCGAAGAGGTGCGGGGAAGCGGGCAGCAGGTGCAGCCCCCACGCGGCGGCGATCGCCGAGCGGGCCGCCGTGCGCGGAAGCCGGACCGGGCGGGCCCCGAGCATCTCGCCCAGCACCCTCGCGTCCACCGGCGGCTCGGCCGCCAGGTTGAACGCCCCGCGCGCGTCGGACTTCACGGCCAGCTGATACGCCGTGGCCGCGTCGTCGCTGTGCAGGGCCTGCACCCGCAGTCCCGGGATGTCGGGCAGGAACCGCAGCAGCTCGGGTCGCGCCAGCGGCCCCGGCAGGAACCGCCCGCCGAAGATACGGCGCTGCTCACTCGCCGACTGCCGCTTGAACAGGAACGCCGGCCGCATCCGCACCACCCGCACCCTGGGGTGGGCCCGGTCGAAGGTGTCGAGCGCCCGTTCCAGGTAGGCCTTCTCCCGGCAGTACGCGGCGTCGGGCCAGCCGTGCGTCGGCCACGACTCGTCCACGGCGTGATCCTTCGGTCCCGGCGAGTACGCGCCCACCGACGACGCGTGGATCAGCGCCGGGACCCTGGCGGCCGCCGCCGCCTCGAAGACCTGCATGCCGCCCAGCACGTTCGTGCGCCAGGTCGCCGCCGGATCATGCGTCGGCTGGAACGCCCAGGCCAGATGGATGACGGCGGCGGCGCCCTCGAACATGTCCGCCAGATCGGGACGCTCGGACGCCAGGTCCACCGCCGCCCACTGCGTCTTCGGCGGCGACCAGTCGGGGATCCGGCGGGCCAGGCCCAGTACGGAGCCGACGTCCGGATCCTCCGAGAGGAGCCGCACCACACTCGTACCGACATTGCCCGTGGCACCGGTGACGACGATCCTTCGGGCCGCTTCGCTGCTCACCTGCGGCTCCTCCCGGAGAGCGGGGACGGGAGCCCCCGAGTACCCACTGGGGCTAGGCGGCGAACGCGTTCACGCCCGTCAGCTCCGCCGACAGCGTCCACAGCCGCGCCGCCTGCTCCGGGTCGGTGGCCCAGGCCATGACGCCACTGCGGTCCTCGTCGTCCTCGGCAGCGGGCCCGGCGATGTCGCAGTCCTCCAGATAGACCCCGCCCATGCCGTTGAGCTGCGGCGACGTCGCGGCCCACACCTGCGTGGCCGCGCCCTGCTCAGGGGTCTTGAAGGCCTCGGGGTGGAGCATGTTGCCCTGCTCGTCGATCCAGCCGCGCTCCACCATCTCCTCCTTGGCGAGGTGGCGCTGCAGCGGCGTGAGGATGCCGCCCGGGTGGAGCGAGAAGGCCCGTACCCCCTGGCCGGCGCCGAGCTTGTCGAGGTGGACGGCGAACAGGACGTTCGCGGTCTTCGCCTGCCCGTACGCCTCCCATTTGTCGTAGCCGTGCCGCCAGTGGACGTCGTCCCAGCGGATCCCGGACAGATGGTGGCCGCGCGAGGAGACCGACACCACTCGGGCGCCGCCGGGTTCGATCGCCGGCCACAGCCGGTTGACCAGGGCGAAGTGACCGAGGTGGTTGGTCGCGAACTGTGCCTCCCAGCCCGGCCCCACCCGGGTCTCGGGGCAGGCCATGATCCCGGCGTTGTCGATCACGATGTCGACCGTGCGGCCGGAGGCGAGGAAGCGCTCGGCGAAGCCGCGCACACTCTCCAGGTCGCCCAGGTCCAGCTCGTCCACCTCGACGCCGGTGAGGCCGGACAGCGCCTCCTCGGCGGCGGCGCGGCGGCGGGCGGGGACGACGACGCGGGCGCCCGCCTTGGTGAGTGCCCGCGTGGTCTCCAGGCCGAGGCCGGAGTAGCCGCCGGTGACGATCGCGAGCTTTCCGGTCAGGTCGATGCCGCGGAGGACGTCGTCGGCGGTGCTGGTTGCCCCGAAACCGGAGCCGATCTTGTGCTGTGCAGTGCTCATGTGCGGAACGCTACGAATTGGAGCGCTCTCGAAGTCAAGCCGACCTGTGGGACACGCCCGAACAGGAAAAAGCCCCGGCCGGACGGGGGAGTTCCGGTCGGGGCGGTCCTTAGGTGTGGGCGCGGATGGCGGTCGCCTCTCGGCGAAAGGCTCCACAGGGCTTCAGCCGAACGATCGTCCCTGTGGGCAAAAGGTGAGGCCCGGGGACACTGTCCCATCCGCACCCACGGCTGGTTCAACGGGCAACTACCGGCGAGTGTTCCTGCGTTTCCGACGAAGCGCGGTGATGTGCATCACGCGCCACCCGCGCTCGTTGCCCCACGCTCACTTGACCGCCGACTTCTCACGCGTCCACGCCAGCAGCTCGTCCGCCGTCCAGGTGGTGAGCACCCGTTCGGCGGGCACCTCGCACTCCTCCGCCCGCGCACAGCCGTACCGCTGCCAGTCGAGCTGCCCGGGCGCGTGCGCGTCTGTGTCGACGGAGAACAGCACGCCCGCCGCCACGGCCCGCCGCAGCAGCCGACGGGGCGGGTCAAGCCGCTCGGGCCGACTGTTGATCTCCACCGCCGTACCGGACTCGGCGCACGCGGCGAACACCTCGTCCGCGTCGAACTCCGACTCCGGCCGGCCCCGCCCGGTGATCAGCCGACCGGTGCAGTGGCCGAGGATGTCCGCGTGCGGACTGCGTACGGCGGCGACCATCCGCCGGGTCATCGAGCGCGCGTCCATCCGCAGTTTGGAGTGCACGGACACGACCACCACGTCGAGCCGCTCCAGCAGCTCGGGTTCCTGGTCGAGCGAGCCGTCCTCCAGGATGTCGCACTCGATGCCGGTGAGCAGCCGGAAGGGTGCCCAGGTCGCGTTGAGTTCCGCCACCACGTCCAGCTGCTCGCGCAGCCGGTCCGCCGACAGCCCGCGGGCCACGGTCAGACGCGGCGAGTGATCGGTCAGCACCGCCCACTCGTGGCCGAGCTCGGCCGCCGTCCGGCCCATCTCCTCGATCGGGCTGCCACCGTCCGACCAGTCGGAATGCAGATGACAGTCCCCGCGCAGCAGCTCCCACAGCCGGTGGCCGTTCACGGGCGGCTCGGCCGCCGGCCTGCCCTCCAGGTCCGTCAGGTAGGCGGGCACCTGCCCGGCCAGCGCCTCGCGCACCACCTTGGCCGTCTTGGGGCCGACGCCCTTGAGTGACTCCAGCGTCCCGGCCTGCGCCCGCGCCCGCACCTCGTCCGCGGGCAGCCCGGCCAGCACCCGGGCGGCCGTACGGAAGGCCCGTACGCGATACGTCGGCTCCAGTGAGCGCTCCAGCAGAAACGCGATCCTGTTCAGCGCGTCGACGGGGTCCATCGCCACCTCCTCCTCCAGGGTTCCCCGGCCCTGCGGCGCCCGCACGGCGGCGGACGGAGCGGCGGCTGCGTGTCGCGGTCCGCCTGGAGGATTCGTTGACGCGGGTTGCGTTCTACGCTCTATTCATGACCGAAAGCGCGAGCCCGCACATTTCACAGCCGCGGATCATGGTGCTCGGGGTTCAGCCGGGCACGCCTCCGTTCCGCATCATGGAGATCGACGGCGAGGTCGTCGGTCAGCCGAGGACGATCACCGACGTCCTGGAGTACGCCGCCGCGTTCGGCATCACGGTCCACGACCTGGACGACCCGGACGTGGTCCGCTGGGTCGGCGGAGACAAGTTCACCTGGCACCACCACTAGGGCCCGCTGCGAAAGTGGCCTAGGCGGCCGCACGGCCGGGTCAGCCGACCGTCCACTTCTGGTTGCCGCCGCCGCTGCAGGTCCAGATCTGCATCCTGGTGCCGTTGGCCGAGTTGTTGCCGGTCACGTCCAGGCACTTGTCGGCCTGTGGGTTGACGATGTCGCCTGCCGCGCTGACGGCCCATCTCTGGTTGGGGCCGCCCGTGCAGTCCCACAGCTGGACGGTCGTGCCGTCCGCCGTGCCGTTCCCGGTGGCGTCCAGGCACTTGCCGAGCGCGCGGAGCGTGCCGTCCGAGCCTCGGGACCACTGCTGGGCGGCACTGCCGTTGCAGTCGTAGAGCTGTACGGGCGTACCGTTCGCGGAGCTCGCCCCGGCCACGTCCACGCATTTCCCGGCCAGCCCCCTGATCGCGCCGCCGGCGGGGCTGTCGCCGGTCGTCACCGAGACGTGGTCCACCACCAGTTGCTGCGGGAACACCGTGGAGCCGTCCGGGTCGCCGGGCCAGTAGCCGCCCACCGCGAGGTTCAGGATCAGGAAGAACGGCTTGTTGAAGACCCACTGCCTGCCGCCCAGGTCGGCGGGTGTGCGCCGCTGGTAGACGTTGCCGTCCACGGACCAGGTGATCGAGTCGGGTGCCCAGTCGACGGCGAAGCTGTGGAAGGCGTCCGCGAAGGCCTGTCCGTTCGGCAGGGAGTAGCCGGCGCCTATGCCGCCCGACCCGGAGTAGCCGGGGCCGTGGATGGTGCCGTGGACCGTAGAGGGCTCGAAGCCGACGTTCTCCATGATGTCGATCTCGCCCGAGTCCGGCCAGTTGACCGGTGTGCCGAGCATCCAGAACGCGGGCCACATGCCCTGCCCCCGCGGCACCTTCATGCGCGCCTCGATGTGCCCGTACTGGGCCGTGAACTTGCCGGAGGTGTTCAGCCGGGCCGAGGTGTACTGACAGGTGCCGTACCAGCACCGGTAGTTGGCGGGGTTCTCGCGCCGGGCGGTGATGACCATGTGGCCCTGGCCGTCCAGCGCCGCGTTCTTGTTGCCCGAGGTGTAGTACTGCCGCTCGTGGTTGTTGACGTTGTCGCCGGTCTCGATCTGCCACTTCGACGAGTCGACCGCGGCGCCCGCGGGCCCGTCGAAGTTGTCCGCGAACGTCACCGCGGCGGCCGAGACGCCCGGAGGTTCGGCCTGCGCGGGGCCGATCGCGGCGGACGCGACCAGGACGGCCGACAGAGCGGCGAGGAGTGCGGTGCGGAGCAGGCGTGGGGAGGCCATCGTGCTCCCTTCCATGCGGCGGCCCGTTGCGGACGGGGTGCGCCGAGCGAGGTGGGGGGTGAAGGTGTCGCCACTTGATTTAAGGAGTGAGGTAAGGGGCCGTCAATACCTTGGTACGGACCAGAACTTGAGCGTCCGGATATCGCGGAGAGATCGCCCCCACCCGGCATGGTTCGTCCGCCGCCGAAGTGTCGGGTTCCTAGGCTTCTCGCCATGAACGCCGCACACATCGGTGAACTGCTCGCCATTCTGGGCGCGGGCCTGGCCGCCGGTGCCGTCAACGCCGTCGTCGGCTCGGGGACGCTGATCTCGTTCCCGGTCCTGCTCGCGACCGGCCTGCCACCCGTCACCGCCACGGTCTCCAACGCGCTCGGGCTGATCCCCGGCTCGATCAGCGGAGCCATCGGCTACCGCGAGGAACTGCGCGGTCAGCGCCGGCGCCTGCTGAAGTGGGGCGCCGGCGCCGCCCTCGGCGGTTTCAGCGGCGCCGCGCTGCTCCTCACCCTGCCCGCCTCGGCGTTCGAACGGATCGTGCCGGTGCTCGTGGGCCTCGCCCTCGTACTGGTCGTCCTCCAGCCGCTGATCAGCGGGAAGGTGAGCAGCCGCCGGGCACGGAAGGGAAAGCCGGCGCGCCCCGACGGTGGCCCCCTGCTGCTTGTCGGACTGACCCTGGCCAGCGTCTACGGCGGCTACTTCGCGGCGGCCCAGGGCATCATCTACGTGGCCCTGATGGGCATGCTCCTGGACGACAGCCTGCAACGACTCACCGGCGCCAAGAACGTGCTCGTCGCGGTGGTCAACTCCGTCGCCGCGCTGTTCTTCCTCGTCGCCGCGGAGTTCGACTGGACGGCCGTGGGCCTCCTCGCGATCGGGTCCGCAGCCGGCGGCCTCCTGGGAGCCAGGACGGGCCGCCGGCTGCGCCCCTCTGTGCTGCGCGCGTTCATCGTGGTCGTCGGCACGGTGGCCATCCTCCAGTTGGTGCTGCGTTAGGCCTTGGCGGGGCGGGGCCCCCGGGCGTGCACCACGCGGCTGAGCCGGCGACCCAGCAGGAGGTAGCCGATCAGGGCGCCGGTGGTGTTGAGGATGACGTCGTCGATGTCGAAGGCGCGCCCCGTCACCAGGGCACCCTGCGCGAACTCGACCAGAAGCATGACGGTCGCCGTCAGGAGCAGCACCCGCAGGACACCGCGCGTTCGTGGCGCGACGACGGGAACGAGGATGCCGAACGGGACACCCAGCAGCACGTTGCCCCCGATCTGCTTGACGGCGTCGCGCAGTTCGGGCTGGTCCAGATAGGCCCGCAGCGAACTGCCCGGCTGCAGATTGGTGTGCGTCAGGGCCTCGGAGGCGGGGGAGGGCTGCAGGGTGAGCTTCGCCAGCACGACGGCGAACGCGACCATGAACGCGAAGGCGCACAGCATCGCGAGGAGACGGGCGAGAAACCGCAGGGGACTTCGCCTGGGGCGCGCGCTGCGCTCGGAGGTGGCGGCGCGTTCGGGCTTGGCCGTGCGTCCGGACTTCGTGGTGCGTCCGAGCCTGGCCGTGAGCCCGGGCTTGGCGGTACCGCCCGATTTTGCGCGGCCCGCGGACTTGCCCGCGCCTCGCGACTTCGAGCCGCCTGCCGACCGAGTCGCCTCTCGCCACTTCGCGCCCAGAGCGGACTTGAGGGAACCCGCGGACTTCGAGCGCCCCGCGGACTTGCCGGACCTTGCGGACTTCGCTCCTCCTGCCGCCTTGGCGGCACCTCTGGATTTGGGGGTGCCGGGGTGCAACGCGGCACGCGAACGTGAGGTCCCACCGGCCATGCGATCCTCCACTCTTCAACAGTCCTTCGTGGTAGGCCGCTTACCCCGGTACCGCGTCGAGATGCCCAACGAGGCGGCGCCCGGTATCACAGTCGGCCCCGGTTTCCCTTCACGCTGTCGGGGCACTCCGGGCGGGGGCCGCGCGTGCCGCCGCCTCCGTCATCCGGGGTGGTGTTTGGATGACGCGGAACAGAAGTAAACGGAAGTAACGGACACCTGGCTGGCGGAGGTGGCGCATGGACCGGGGCACGACGCTGCTCGCCGCGACCGAGTTCCTGGCCTGGTGGGCCGCGCTCGCCATGCTGTGGCTGATCCTCGTCACCACCGTGGACACCCTGGAACTCGCGGTCGGCGCGGGCGTCGCCGGCGTGGCAGCGCTCGCGGCCGTCGCCGCGCGCCGGGCGGTGGCCGGTCGATGAACGGCTGGCTCCTCGCCGCGACCGTCGTGCTCGGCGGGGGAGTGGGCGCCACCGTCTGGGGCGTCGCCAGCGGACCACTGCGGCGCAGGGTCGTCGCCCAGAACCTGTCCACCGCCCTCGCCTGCCCCGGACTGCTCCTGCTCGCCCAGGGATACGACCGCCCCGCCTACGTCGATCTCGCTCTGGTCCTCGCCCTGCTCGGCCCGGTCGGCACCCTCGTCTTCGCCCGCCTGCTGACCGGCGAACTCGCCGACGACCCGCCGCGCGCCCGGGGCCTGACGTGGGCGGCCGCCGGCCTCGGCGCGGCCGTGGTGCTGGCGCTGTGCGTGGCGGAGGGACCGAGCCGGGCGATGCTGAAGGTCCTCCTCACGGGCGCGCTGCTGATCGGCGGGAACTTCGTCGCCTCCCAGGCGTTGTCCGGCGGCGTCGCGGGGGTGCGCAGTGGCTGATGCGGTGATCGTCGTCGCGCTGCTGCTGGTCGCCGGCTGCGCGACCGTGGCCGTACTGGTCCGCGACCCCGTGCGCCAGGCCCTCGTGCTGGCCGTCCTCGGCGTCGTACTGGCCGTGCTGTTCACCGCCATGCAGGCGCCGGACGTCGCCCTGTCGCAACTGGCGGTCGGCGGGGCCCTCACCCCGCTGCTGCTGCTCCTGTCGGTCCGCAAGGTCAAGCGGCGCAAGGAGCGTGACGAATGAACCCGCGCACCCGGCTCCGGCTCGTCGCCGTCGGCGGCACCGGCCTGGCCGTGCTCCTCGTCGCGGCATGTCTGCGGCTGCCGGACTTCGGCGGCGACAGCCACCCGTACGGCGACCGCGCGGTGCGCGATTCCCTCGCCCGGCAGACCGCCAACACCATCGCCTCCATCAACTTCGACCAGCGTGCCTTCGACACGATGGGCGAGATGACCATCCTGTTCGCGGCCGTCGTCGGCTGTGTCGTCCTGCTGCGGCAGACCCGCGACGAGCACCGCGCCCGGCCCGAACCCGCCGACGTCGCCCCGCCGGTGCGCCGCTACGCCCTGATCGTCCTGCCGGTCGCCCTGGTCGTCGGCCTGTACGTCATCGCGCACGGGCAACTCAGTCCCGGCGGCGGCTTCCAGGGCGGCGTCGTCGCCGCGACCGCCCTGCATCTGCTCTACCTCGGCGCCGGCTACCGCGCCCTGGAACGCGTCCGCCCGGTCGGTCTGTACGAGGTCGGTGACGCCGTGGCGGCCTCGGCCTACCTGGTCACCGGCCTCGCGGGCCTCATCGGCGGCACCGCGTTCCTCGCCAACACCCTGCTGCCGTACGGCACGTTCAACACCCTGTCCTCCGGTGGCACCGTGCCGCTGCTGAACGCGGCCGTCGGCATGGAGGTCGCCTGCGCGGTGGTCGTGCTGCTCGCCCGATTCCTGGACCAGGCCGTCGAGATCGAGGGGGAGAGCGGGAAGTGAGAGCGCCGTGATGGATGTGCTGCCGTACCTCGTCGCCGTGTGGATCTTCCTCATCGGCTGCTACGGCCTCGCGACCAGCCGCAATCTGATCCACGCCGTCGGCTGTCTGGCCGTGTGCCAGTCGGCCACGTACGTCCTGCTGCTGGCGGTCGGCTACCGCGACGGCGCCACCGCGCCCGTCTTCTCCGACCTGGAGCCCGGCGCACGCCCCGTCGTCGACCCGGTCGTCCAGGCCCTCGCCCTCACCGACGTCGTCGTCGGCGCCACCGTCACCGCGCTGCTGCTCGCGCTCGTCATCCAGGTCGCCAAGCGGCACGGCACCGTCGACCCCGACGAACTCTCCGAGCTGCGCGGCTGATGAACGACCTGCTGCCGCTGCTCGTCGCCGTGCCGCTGCTCGGTGCCGCCCTCCTGGTCGCCGCCGGCCGTCGCCTGCCCCGCGTCGTCGCGGATTCCGTGGCCTGTGCCGTGTCGGCGGGGACGGCCGGGCTCGCGATCGTGCTGTCGCTGAACTCCTCGCCGCCGATGGTCGAATGGGTCGGCGGCTGGACGCCCGTGGAGGGCCGCAGCGTCGGCATCGTCCTCATCGGGGACGGCGCGGGGCTCGGCATGGCCGCCCTGGCCTCCCTGCTGACCCTCGCGGCCCTGGCGTACTCCTGGCGCTACTTCGAGGAGCCTCCGCGTCGGCACGCCGGCTCGTTCCCCGCGCTGGTCCTGCTCCTCCAGGCGGGCATGTGCGGATTCGCGATCGCGGGCGACCTGTTCAACGCGTTCGTGTGGTTCGAGCTGATGAGCGTCGTCGCCTACGCGCTGACGGGCACCCGGGTCGAGGAGGCCAAGGCCGTGCAGGGCGCGCTGACCTTCGGCGTCGTCACCTCGCTCGGCGCCTACGCCATGCTGATGGGCATCGCGCTGCTGTACGCCCGCACCGGCGAACTCGCCATGGACGGGATCGGGCGCGGCCTCGATGCCCACGGGCCGCCGGACGCGCTCGTCCTGGCCGCCTTCGTCCTCGTCCTGACCGGCCTGCTGATCAAGTCGGCCGCGGTGCCGTTCCACTTCTGGCTCCCGGACGCGCACGCCGTCGCACCCACACCGGTGTGCATGCTGCTGTCGGGCGTCATGGTCGAACTCGGCGTGTACGGCGTCTGGCGGGTGTACGGCACCGTATTCGCCGGACCCGGCGGGATCCCGGCGGCCGACCTGGAGCGGGTCCTCGTCGTGCTCGGCGCGGTGACGGCGCTGATCGGCGCGGTCATGTGCTGGTACCAGAGGCACATCAAGCGGCTGCTGGCCTACTCGACGGTCGCCCACACCGGGCTGTTCCTGATCGGCATCGGCGTCCTCACACCTCAGGCCGACGACGGGGTCGCGCTGTACGTCCTCGGACACGCCGGGGTGAAGGCCGCGCTGTTCGCCTGCACCGGCATCCTCCTCGACCGGTACGGCAACGTCGACGAGCACGCGCTGCACGGGCGCGCCCGGGAATTGCGCGGAGTCGCCGTGATGTACGTGGTGGGCGGGCTCGCCCTCGCAGGACTCCCGCCTTTCGGGACGGGGTTCGGGAAGGCCGTCACGGAGAAGGCCGCGGGCGGCTCGCTGACCCTGCTGTACGTGGTCGCGAGCGCGGTCACCGCCGCGGCCGTACTGCGGGTCGCCGCCCGGGTGTTCTTCGGACTCGGCCCGACGCCTGCGGACGACCCCGAGTACGAGACGACCGGCGCCGGCGAACGGCCCGAGACCCGGCACCGGCTCAGCCGGATCCCCGACACCATGACCGCGGTACCCGCCGTGCTGCTCGCCGGCTCCCTCGCCGTCGGCGTGGCCCCCGGCTTCGGCGAGGTCGTGGCCCACGCCGTCAACGAGGCCGGTTCGGGCGGCGCCGTGGTCCCCGCCCCGCACTGGACCCCGGCCGGCGTCCTGCTGGACCTCGCCTCGACCGTACTGGCCCTCGGCCTGGCAGCCCTGGCCGTAACCCGCCCCGACCTCCTGGCCGCCCCGTCCCACGCACGCCCCCTACGTCGCCTGCAGTCCGGGCACGTCGGGGACTACGTGGCCTGGGTACTGATGGGAGCCACCCTGCTGGGCGCACTGGCCCTACCGGGCCTGCTGACGTAGGCGCCCCCGCCGCCCAAGCCCCACGCGCCGGACACCGTCCGCCACGCACCTCGCCGGAGCGGACCCGGCTTCACCGCGCGAACGCCGGGCGCCGAGCGACTGCACATGTCTCCGGGCTTGATGTGGCTTCGCCGAGGTGAGCCCGGCGGCTCGCCCCGGGGGCGGGCAGCCGGCTGACGTAGGCCCTGCCCTCGGGCGCCCCCTCTGCGCGGGCGGCGTCCGTCATGCGCCTCGCGGGAGCGCGATCCGGCTTCGCCGAGGCAAGCCTGGTGGGCTCCACCCGGGGGCCGGCAGCCAACTGCGCAGGACGCTGCCCTCAGGTGCCCCCTGCGCCGGACGGCGTCCAGAATGTGCCTTGCCGGAGCGCCCGCACGGTTTGCCGAGCGTGCCGGCGGTCGGCGATCGCACGCTCCCCCCAACGCTTGACGTCGCTTCGCCGAGGCCCGCCCGGCGGCGCCACCACCAGTCGGCGGTCGGCCGGGCGGGCCGTCGTGCCCGCGCACGGGCGGGGCAGGCCCGTCGTGCCCGCGCACGGGAGACGGGGGCCGTCGGCATCGGCCTCGCCGGAGCCTCCACGTGGCTTCTCGCCGCGGGCGCTTGACATGGCTTCCCGAGGTCCGCCCTGGGTCCCTCACGGCAGGCGCCCGTGGACCCGGGGAGGGGGCATGCGCATCAGGCCCCGTACGTCACCTTCACCTCCTTGAACCCCAGCGAGTGGAGCAGGCCTTCGAGCATGCCGGTGGTGTTGGTCTCGGCGCGGGCCGTCAGTTCGCTGTCCTTGGCCGCGTCGCCGATGTGCTTCACCGCCAGCTTCTGCACGGCCTGTTCGCTGTTCGGGTTGTCCGAGAAGAGGTCACCGAGGCGGTCCAGGAGACCGCGTTGCTTGGAGACGGCGTAGGAGCGGTCGGGGTCGAGGGACGGTTTGCCGAGGGCGGCGTGCGGCAGGCGGAGCGTTGCGGACGTACGGTCGTCGTTGACCGTGACGTCGTCCTCGCCGACCTTGCCGAGGTCGACATAGGCGTCCACGGTGCCCGCGCCGACGTACAGCGTGCGGGAGCCGCGGATCGCGTCGGGCAGGAGCTTGGCGTCCTTCTCCAGATCCACGACGATCTGGAAGTTGCCGGAGGCGGCGTCGTAGCGGCTCATGTCCTGGATGGACTGGAGCAGTGCGGGACCCGAGCGGTCATTGGTCTCGGTGCCGAACAGGTCCTTGAGGCCGGGGAGCACGCTGAACCGGATCCCGGCGAAGAAGACGACGAGCACCAGTACGAGGGCGCTCACCACCTTCGCCCAGCCGGGCATGCGCTTGTTGATGCGCTTGATGGGAGTCGTCATGTCGACGTTCCTCCTTCCCTGCCCTTCGGATACCCCCAAACCCCCAGGAGGACCGGATCGTTGGCCGATTGGCACCTCCGAGCGGGGCAGGGACGTCCACGCCCACGGGCGCGCTGCAACGTTTCTGCCGAGGTCAGTAGCATGAGTCCGCCACCCGGAATGATCATTCGAGGAGCGGATCGTGCGAGAGATCGCCGTGTTCAGCGGTAGTGCCCACCCCGAACTGGCGGCGGAGGTCTGCGCGCATCTGGGGGTGCCGCTCAGCCCCAGCCGGGTCAGCAGGTTCGCCAACGACTGCCTGGAGGTGCAGCTCCAGGCAAACTGCCGGGAACGGGACGTCTTCCTGATCCAGCCCCTGGTCCGGCCCGTCCAGGAACACCTCGTCGAACTGCTGCTGATGTGCGACGCCGCCCGCGGCGCCTCCGCGGGCCGGATCACCGTCGTCATGCCGCACTACTCCTACGCCCGCTCCGACAAGAAGGACGCGCCCCGCATCTCCCTCGGCGGCCGGCTCGTCGCCGACCTGATGGTCTCGGCCGGCGCCGGCCGCGTCCTCGCGATGACGCTGCACTCGCCCCAGGTGCACGGCTTCTTCACCGTGCCGGTCGACCACCTGCACGCGCTGCGCGAACTCGCCGCGCACTTCCGGCAGTACGACCTCTCCCGTACGACCGTCGTGTCGCCGGACCTGGGCAACGCCAAGGAGGCCGCCGCGTTCGCGCGGATGATCGGCGCCCAGGTGGCCGCCGGTGCCAAGCAGCGGTTCGCGGACGACCGGGTCAGCATCAACTCCGTGATCGGCGAGGTGACCGGTCGGGACGTCATCGTCCTGGACGACGAGATCGCCAAGGGCAGTACGGTCCTGGAGCTCCTCGACCGGCTGCGGGAGCTGGGGCCGCGCTCGATCCGCGTGGCCTGTACGCACGGTCTGTTCGCGTCCGGCGCGCTGAAGCGGATCGGGGAGCAGCCCGACGTACTGGAGATCGTGTGCACCAACACCGTGCCGGTGCCGGCGGAGGAGCGCACCGAGAAGCTGCGGATCCTGTCCATCGCCCCGGCGCTCGCCGAGGCCGTGCGTCGCATTCACAACGGGGAGTCGGTCAGCGCCCTGTTCGACGCGCCGGGCACCGATTAGACACGTGCCCTCATAACGTGCCGGACGTGGCCTCCGGCTGGTTCAGGGCCGCGTCGAGGGTGGGATGCGGGGGCAGCAGCCGGGAGAGGCCGGTGATCCTCAGGACGCGCAGGGTGAGGGGGTGGGTGCAGACCAGGTGTAACTGCCCGCCGTGGTCGAGGGTCCGGCCGCGGGCCCGGTACAGCAGGCGCAGTCCGGAGCAGTCGAAGAACTCGACCGTCCTGAGGTCGATCACGATCCGCGCGTCGGGGTGCGCCGTGACCCGGTCCAGGTACGGGGCGATCTCCACCGCGGCGGCGATGTCGATCTCGCCGCGGAACTCCAGCACCGTGTGTTCCCGGTGCCGATGGACGCGCAGATGCCGGCTGAACGGCGCAGGTTCCTGCTGCATGACGACATCGCCTCCAGCCTGCTCAGGTGCGGCGGGGATGCAGCCCGAGTGAGCGCAAATCCGGTCCCCGCACTGCAAGTTACCCTCGATTGAGCGAATCTGAGCATGTTCGATTGACATATGTCTTTGATTTGCGACAGAGGCTTCGCTTGATGTTTGGGGTGTGACTACGACAGTGCGTGCCAGGCCTTGGAGAGTGCCTGGCGGAACTGCTCGGCCTGATGTGCCGTGAGGTCCCGCACCATCTGCTCCTCCAGCTCCCGCACGGGCCCCTCGTGCCGCGCCAGCAGCTCACGCGCGGCGTCGGTCAGCAGGATCTGCAGCTCCCGGCGATTGTCGGGATTGCGCTCCCGGCGCACCAGCCCGCGGCCCTCCAGGGACCGCACGAGATCGGCGATCGACTGCGCGGTGACGAAGGAGTCGCGGGCGAGCTGTGCGGCCGAGAGTCCGTCGTGGCGTTCCAGGACGGTCAGTGCCGTGTACTGGAGCGCGGTGATCCCGGACGGCTTGACCAGCTCGTCCAGGTGGGAGCGCACGACCAGCTCCACCTGCTTCACCATGTAGAGAAGCGAGGGGTGGGCCTTGGCTGCCTGGGTGTCGAGCATGACTTCAGCCTAGAGCATTGACAGGAAACCTGTCTGTAATGAGACTGCGAACAGACAGGAATCCTGTTGGTTGAAATCTTGGCGATGAGGCTGAGGAGTGGCGATGACCACCTTCGAGATCGAACCCGGTCGGTTGTTCATCGGGGGCCGGTGGTGTGAGGCCGCCGACGGAGCGCGCGCCGAGGTGGTCGACCCGTCCCGCGGCGCCGTCGTCACCACCGTCGCGGACGCCGGTGCCGCTGACGTGGACGCCGCCGTGCGCGCCGCGCGGGAAGCCTTCGACGACGGCGCCTGGTCCGGATCGAGCGGCCGCGAGCGGGGCCGGGTGCTGTACCGGGTCGCCGAGCTGATCCGGGAGAACGCCGACATCATCGCCGAGCTGGAGAGCCGTGACGTCGGCAAACCGATCACGCTCGCCCATGCCGTCGACGTCACCAACGCCGCCAACGACTACGAGTACTTCGCCGCCCTCGCCCAGTCCCTGGACGGCTCCGTCCGGGACACGCCCATGAACGCCCTCGCCTACGTCAGGCGCCGGCCGCTCGGGGTGGTCGCGGCGATCACGCCGTACAACTTCCCCCTGATCCTGGCCGGTTCGAAGATGGCTCCGGCGCTCGCGGCCGGTAACACGGTGGTGCACAAGCCTGCCGAAGAGACCCCGCTGAGCGCCCTGTACATGGCCGGGCTCTTCAAGCGCGCCGGTGTCCCCGACGGCGTGGTCAACGTCGTCACCGGTGGCCCCGCCACGGGCGAGGCGCTGCTGCGGCACTCGGGAGTGGACAAGGTCGCCTTCACCGGCTCGACCGCGGTCGGCCGCAGGGTCGCCGCCCTCGCCGGTGAGTCGCTCAAGCCCGTGACCATGGAGCTCGGCGGCAACGCGGCCCACCTCGTGTTCGAGGACGCCGACCTGGAGAAGGCCGTCGGGGCGATCATCAAGGGGTTCGTCTTCAACACCGGGCAGTTCTGCATGGGCGGACCCCGGCTGCTGGTGGCCCGCCAGGTCCACAGCACACTGCTCGGCATCCTCGCCGACGCCGTGCCCGGCGTTCCGCTGGGCGATCCCCGCAAGCCCGAGACCGTCATCGGCCCGATGGCGGGGGAGCGGCATCTGCGCAAGGTCGAGGAGTACGTCGAGCTGGCCCGCAAGGAAGGCGGCCGCATCGTCTGCGGCGGCGAGCGGCTCGACCTCGACGGGGGCTACTACTACAAGCCCACCGTGATCGCCGACCTGCCGAACGACTCCCGTGTGATCCAGGAGGAGATCTTCGGCCCGGTCCTCACCGTCCAGGCATTCGACTCCGAGGACGAGGCCGTCGAGCTGGCCAACTCCACGCCGTACGGGCTGGCCTCCGGCGTCCAGACCGGCAACCTGGCCCGTGCCCACCGGGTCGCCGACCGGCTCCAGGCCGGCATCGTCTGGGTCAACGACTGGGCGATGCTCGACCCCGCGGTCCCCTTCGGCGGGGTCAAGGACTCCGGATTCGGCCGCGAGTACGGGACCGAGGCGCTCGACGCCTACACCACGACCAAGTCCGTCGTCGTCTCGCTCGACTGAGCGCCCCCGCCAAGGAGTTCGTACGATGTCCATCCCCACCCGTGCCGCCGTCGTCGAGTCCGGCGGAGCACCCTTCACCCTCTCCGATGTCCAGCTCGACGAGCCCGGACCGTACGAGGCCGTGGTCCGCATGGTGGCGACCGGCCTGTGTCACACGGACCTCGGTGTGGCGAGCGGCGGACTGCCCTTCCCGCTCCCCGGCGTCCTCGGACATGAGGGCGCGGGTGTCGTCGAGGCCGTCGGTCCGGCGGTGACCGGCGTCGCGCCGGGCGACCACGTCGTGCTGTCCTTCACCTCGTGCGGTGCCTGCCGCAACTGCCGTGGCGGCCACCCCGCGTACTGCGCGACCTGGCTGCCGCTGAACCTCATCGGCGGCCGACGGGCCGACGGCACCGGCACGATCAGCCGGGGCGGGGAGGAGCTGGGCGGGCACTTCTTCGGCCAGTCCTCCTTCGCCGAGCGGGCGTTGGTGGACGAACGCAGCCTGGTGAAGGTCGACCCGGAGGTGCCGCTGGCCTCGATCGCTCCGCTCGGCTGCGGTGTGCAGACCGGAGTCGGCGCCGTATGGAATGTGCTGAAGCCCGTCACCGGCAGCACCGTCGTCGTCCTCGGCGCGGGAGCCGTCGGCCTCTCCGCGGTCATGGCCGCCGCCCTGACCCCCGCCACCCATGTCGTCGCCGTCGACCGGGTCGACGAACGCCTCTCGCTGGCCAAGGAGTTGGGCGCCACCCACACCGTCAACGCGACCGAGGCCGATCTCGGCGAGGCGCTCGCCGAGATCACCGGCGGCCAGGGCGCCGACGGAGTCGTGGAGACCACCGGCAACGTCGGCGTCCTGCGCCAGGGCGTCGACGCGCTCGCCGCCCGCGGCACCCTGGTCGTCGTGGGCGCCCCGCCCTTCGGCACCGAAGTCGCCCTGGACGTCAACGGACTGCTCGGCGGCAAGCAGATCGTCGGCCTCACCCTCGGCGACGCCGAGACGCAGACCTTCATCCCCGCCCTGGTCCGGCTCGTGAAGGAAGGCCGACTCCCGTTGCACCGCCTGATCAGCACCTATCCGTTCGCGGACATCGACCAGGCGGTGCGGGACATGGGCGCGGGCAAGGCGATCAAGCCCGTGCTGACGTTCTGACCCGTCCGACCGAATCGACCGGGAGCCGGCCGAGTCGACCGGGAGCCGGCCGAGTCGACCGGGAGCCGGCCGAGTGGAGCGGGAGCCGGCCGAGTCGACCGGGAGCCGGCCGAGTCGACCGGGAGCCGGCCGAGTCGGACCGAGTCGACCGGGAGCCGGCCGAGTCGGGAGGGGCCGCCGATCCGACTCAGTCGACCGTCAGGACCAGCTTCCCCGCGGTCCGGCCGGTGTCGCCCAGCGCATGCGCCTCGGCGGCATCGGCCAGCGGGAACGTGCCGGCGATCTCGGCGCGCAACTGGCCCTTGTCGACCAGGTCGGCGATCGCGCGCAGGTCGGCGCGGTCGGAGTCCACGAGCATCCGCAGCGCCCGGACGCCGAGCCGCTCGGCCTCCTCGTAGAAGTCGTCCGAACCGACCGGAAGGATCGAGACCACGACGCCGCCCGGGCGCAGCACGCCCAGTGAGCGCACGGACGTCTCACCGCCCAGGGTGTCCAGGACGACATCCACGTCCTTCACGGCCTCGGCGAAGTCGGTCTCCCGGTAGTCGATCACCTCGTCGGCGCCCAGGCCCCGCAGGAACTCGTGCTTGCCCGCGCTCGCCGTGCCGAACACATGCGCGCCCCGCGCCTTGGCGATCTGCACGGCCACGTGCCCGACCCCGCCTGCGGCCGCGTGGATCAGTACCCGCTGTCCCGGCTGCACGTCCGCGTACTCGACCAGGGCCTGCCATGCGGTGAGGGAGACCAGGGGCAGCGCGCCCGCCTGGATGTGGTCGACCGAGGTCGGCTTGTGCGCGAAGACGCGCGCCGGTGCGGTCACGTACTCGGCGTGCGAGCCATGGCCGAACGGGTAGGACAGCATGCCGAAGACCTCGTCGCCGGGCTGGAACCGGACGACGCCGATGCCGACCGCCTCGACCACACCCGAGACGTCCCAGCCCAGGACGAAGGGCGGCTCGCCCAGGAATCCGCCGTTGTCGCGGTGCTTCCAGTCGGTCGGGTTGAGGCCGGCCGCGCGTACCCGGACGAGTACCTCGTTGGGGCGGGGGGCCGGGCGCTGAACTTCCACTTCCTTGAGGACCTCGGGACCGCCGAGAACGTCCTGGCTGATGGCTCGCATCGTGTTCACATTGCTCATGGTGAACCAGCCTGCCGGGATCCGCCGCCCCGGGAAATGGCACGATTGCCAACCTTCGATAGGATCGTGCCATGCGCGATGAGCAGTCTGGAGAGCAGTTCGGTGAGCGGTGTGAGGGCGAGCGACGCGGCGAGGGTCGGGTGGAGCGCGTCGTGGTGCTGGCCCTCGACGGCGTCTACCCCTTCGAGCTGGGCATCCCCAGCCGGATCTTCGGCGCGGCCGACGGCCGGTACGAGGTTCTGACCTGCAGCGTCGACGGCGGACCGGTGCACAGCAACGCCGACTTCACGATCGGCGTGCAGCACGGCCCGGAGATTCTGGCCACCGCCGACACCGTCGTGGTCGCCTCCGTGGCCGTCCCGTACATCCCCTTGGAGCTGCCCGCCGAGGTCGCCGGCGCGCTCGCGCGGATCCGCCCGGACGCACGCATCGTGTCCATCTGCACCGCAGCCTTCGTCCTCGCCGCGGCGGGCCTCCTGGACGGCCGCAGGGCCACCACGCATTGGCAGGTGACCGAGCCGTTCCGGCGCCGCTACCCGCACGTCGACCTCGACCCGGACGTCCTGTTCGTCCACGACGGCAGGATCCTCACCTCGGCGGGCGCCGCCTCCGGCGTCGACGTCTGCCTGCACATCGTCCGCACCGACCACGGCAGCGAGCTGGCCAACGCGGTCGCCCGGCGCTGTGTCGTGCCTCCCTTCCGGGACGGTGGCCAGGCCCAGTACATCGAGCAGCCCGTTCCGCAGAGCGGAGCGGCGAGCACCGCGGACACCCGCGTCTGGGCCCTGGAGCGCCTCGACGAACCCCTCACTCTGGCCGACCTCGCCGGCCACGCCCGGATGAGCCTGCGCACCTTCGCGCGCCGCTTCAACGACGAGGTCGGCATGAGCCCCGGCCGCTGGCTGATCCAGCAGCGCGTCGCCCGCGCCCGGCATCTGCTGGAGTCCAGCGACCTCTCGGTGGACCGGATCGCCGGCCAGGTCGGCTTCGCCACGGGCGCCTCGCTGCGCCAGCATCTGCACGCCGCGATCGGGGTGTCCCCGCAGGCGTATCGCCGTACGTTCCAGACGGCCGCCGCCCGATAGCCGCCCCGCAATCCCCGCAGCCTGTCCGCCCCGGCGCGGTGACCGATTTGGTCAACTGCACTGGTCAGTAAAGGCATTTGTCGACGTTCGTTCGCTTGGCTGACAGTGACGGAATACTCACGTCCGCCAACCTTCGTGGTTGATCCTTTCGTGTTCAAACCCGATAAGCTCCCGTTCGGCACTGCGAGTTGACCCGGTCGCGATCGGTCAGCTTGCGGTGCGTACTCATGAGTGCGATCGCCCAGCACACCCCCAATGTTCGATCGTCGCCTCGAAGGATGCAGATGGAACTCGCCACTCCGCCCCCGGCGGCGCGGCCCCCTGTCGCCTGGTACAGCTGGTGGCTGATGCCACTGGCTTTAGGAGGTGGGACCGTTGCCGCCACGTTCATGAGCTCGGAGCGAATAACCGCCGGCATCGCCGGTGTCGCCGCCACCACCGCCAGCGCCGTGTGTGTACGACTCCTGCTGCGCACCCGGACCCAACTGCGCCGGTCCGAGGGCGACTTCCGCACCTCGCAGGCCGAGCACTCCCAGCAGTGGCAGCAGCATGTCGCGGGCCTGGAGCGGAAGTACAGCGCCGAACGCGGTGCCCTGGAGAACCGGCTCGCCGAGCAGTCCGGCGCCTATGAGGCGCAACTGGCCGAGCAGGCCCGCTCCTACGAGGAGCGCCTGGCCCAGGAGAGCACCTCCTACGAGGAGCGGATCGCCGCCCAGGCCAAGTCCTATGAGGCCCAGCTCGCCGACCAGGCCGAGGTCTGGCAGGAGCAACTGGCCCACCAGCTCGCCGCAGTCGTCCGGCTCGCCGACGAGCAGCTGCCCGAGGCACTGCGCCAGCTGCGCGAGGGCGAGTCCATCGACGACGTCCTGCCGAGCGTCAACCAGTGCGCGAAGGTCAGCGCCGAGCTGCAGACAAACCTGCGCAAGGTCCTGCGCACGTCGCTGGTCGGCGTCGAGGAGGAGTTCAACCGCTCGACCGCCGCAGAGCACGCCGTGGTCGGCATCGGCAGCCGCATCCACGTCCTGACCAGCAAGCTCCGCGGCCGTCTGCACGACCTCCAGGGCGAGCACGGCCGGCTGCCCGCCGTCGCCCGGGGCCTGATGGAGCTCGACCAGGCGATCGGCCCCGCCGACTGTCTCGCCGCCAGCGTCACCGTCCTCGGCGGCTCCGACCGGCCCGGCAGGCAGTGGCAGGAGCCGCAGCGCCTGCTCAGCGTGGTCCGCGGCGGCATCGGCCGAATCAAGGACTTCCACCGGATCGACGTACGCCACCTGCCCGAACTCGGTGTCGACGGCGGCATGGTGGACCACCTCACGCTGATCTTCGCCCACCTTCTGGACAACGCCGCCCGCTACTCGCCGCCCACCGAGCCGGTCGTCGTCTCCGGCAAGGAGGTCCCGAACGGCGTCGGCATCGAGATCCAGGACTCCGGAAAGGGGCTGAGCGAGGAGAAGAAGCGCGAGGCCGAGCACGCTCTCGCGGGCACCGCGCAGGGCGCGGGCCTCGGCGGCATCTCGGAGGACGCGAACATCGGTCTGCGCGTCGTCGGCATCCTCGCCCGCCGGTACGGCATCCGCGTCACCTTCGCGGACTCGCCGTGGCTGGGCACCTCGGTGGTGGTCGTGGTCCCGCACAAGTACTTCAGCCCGCTGCCCGCGGCTGCCTCCGCCACCCCGGCGGCGGCCGCCCAGACGGCACCGGCCGGCGCCATCGCACCGGCCCGCGAGCCGGCCGTCGTCGAAACGGCCCCGGCCGACTTCGGCGACGCCGTGGACACCACGCCCGGCGGCCTGCCCCGCCGGCGCAGCAAGCGGAACGAGGAGGCCCGCCACGAGCCGGCCGGGCGTCCGGAGCGGGACCACGACACGACCTCCGTCGTCGCCGTGCCGCCCGACGCGTCCTTCGCAGGCCTGGCCGCCTTCGCCACCGCGGGCCGCGAGCCCGGCGAGGAAGGCGGGCCGGACGACGGCCGCGAGTCCACCGAGCCGCACAGCACTGAAGGAAGCGACTAGTCCCCATGACGCAACAGGGAACCGACGTGAGCTGGGCGCTCCGCGACCTGGTGGAGAGCATCCAGGAGATCAACTTCGCCCTGGTGGCCTCCAGCGACGGCAAGGCCATCACCTCCTACGGCGCCGAGGACCCCGACGACGTGGACCGCTTCGCGGCCGTCGTGGCCGGGCTGCAGGCACTGGCCCAGCCGGTCGCCGAGCAGTTCCCCAAGTACGCGGGGCAGCTCAGGCTGGCGATGATCGAAGTCGACGGCGGCCACCTCTTCGTCGTCCGTGCCGGGGTGGAGACCTATCTCGGCGTCCTCGCCCGGGAAGGCCTCGACCAGGGCCTGCTCGGCCATCAGATGAGGGACCTGGCGCGCAGGATGGGCGAACTGCTCGGCACCACTCCGCGCCAGGAGGAGCACTCTGGATGAGTGCTCCCCGCAGGCCCACGAACCCGTCCGGTCTCGAGCGCTACTACGTCCTCACCCGGGGCCGTAGCGGACCGGGCGGTTCGGCGTCGAGCCTCGACGTGGCAACCCTCATCGTCTCCCGTACCGGCCCCGCACCGGGGTTGCAGCACGAGCACGAGGAGATCCTCCGGCGCTGCCGCGATCCACTGTCGGTGGCCGAACTCGGCGCCCATCTCGGACTGCCCTTCAACATTCTCGCGGTGCTGCTGACGGATCTGCTGGAGGCAGGCCACGTCGAAGCCCGTGACCCCATATCGGCACACCACGCCGGCCGCGGGCCCGACCTCGCGCTCCTTGAGGAGGTACTCAGTGGACTTGAAAGGCTTTGACCAGCCGGGCGGGCCCGGTGCCGGGGGCACCCGCTCGGTCAAGGTGATGATCGCCGGCGGCTTCGGCACCGGGAAGACCACCATGGTCCGGTCGGTCAGCGACATCAAGCCGCTCACCACCGAGGAGACGCTCACCCAGGCAAGTGCCGACGTCGACCACCTCATCGGCGTCGCCGACAAGACGCAGACCACCGTCAGCCTGGACTTCGGCAAGATCGGCCTCAATGACAGCCTGACGCTGTACCTGTTCGGCACGCCCGGACAGGAGCGGTTCTGGTTTCTGTGGAACGGCCTGTTCAAGGGCGCGCTCGGCGCGATCGTCCTGGTCGACACCCGCCGGCTCGCCTCCAGCTTCCGGGCGATCGAGGAGATGGAGCGGCAGGACGTGCCGTTCGTCGTAGCGCTGAACGTCTTCCCCGACTCCAAGGACTATCCGGTCGAGGAGATCAGGGACGCCCTCGACATCTCCCCGCACACCCCGGTGGTGGCCTGCGACGCCCGCGACCGGGCCTCCAGCCGTGACGTCCTCGTCGCCCTGATACGTCACTTGAAGGAACGCTCCGCCGTCGCCCTGGAGTCCCGATGAACGCCCAGCCCTTAAACGATCCCGATGCGCCCCGCGGTTGCCCCTTCGGCCATGACACCGAGCTCACCCGGCTGTACGGGCCGGAGGCGGCGACCGACCCGCGCGGCATCTACGAGCGGCTGCGCAAGGAGCACGGCTCCGTGGCGCCGGTGCTGCTGGAGGGCGACATCACCGCCTGGTTGGTGCTGGGCTACCGGGACAGCCGGCGCGTGCTCGACAATCCCCTCCAGTTCCCCCGGGACGCGCGGATCTGGCGGGACTGGCGGGAGGGCCGGGTCGCGGAGAACTCTCCGCTGGTTCCGATGCTCGCCTGGCGCCCCGACTGTGTGTCCCAGGACGGCGAGGCTCACCGCCGACTGCGCGGCGCCGTCAGCGACGGGCTGCAGTCCGCCGCCGACCGCGGTGTCCGGCGCCACGCCACGTACTTCGCCAACAAGCAGATCGACGCGTTCGCGGACTCCGGCCGCGCCGATCTGGTGGCGGACTACGCCGACTACCTGCCGATGCTCGTGACCGCCCGCATTCTGGGGCTTGCCGAGGCGGAGGGGCGTCGCCTGGTCGAGTCCTGCGCCCAGGTGATGAAGGGCGGCGAGGACGCCGTCACGCACGACGGCGTGATCAGGGAGATCTTCGGTGAACTCGCCGAGCGCAGGCGGTCCGAACCCGGCTCCGACCTCGCCACCGGCCTGCTGGAGCATCACGCGGCGCTCGACCATGACGAGGTCGTGGCTCACCTGCGCGCGGTGCTGATCGCCGCGCACGTCACGACCAACCTCCTGGCGCGCGTGCTGGAGCTGGTCCTGACCGACGCCTCCCGGCTCGCCGGGCTGATCAGCGGTGAGCTGAACATCTCGGCGCTGGTCGAGGAGGCCATGTGGAACTCTCCGCCGCTGGCCGTCCTGCCGGGCCGCTTCGCCGCCAGCGATGTCGAACTGGGCGGCCACCGCATCGAGGAGGGCGACCTGCTCGTTCTCGGTCTCGCCCCGGGCAACCTCGACCCCGAGGTCCGGCCCGACCCGGGTGTCTCGGTGCAGGGCAACCAGGCGCACCTGGCGTTCGGCGCGGGCCCGCACGAGTGCCCCGGGCAGAACATCGGGATGTCCATCATCGAGATCGCGGTGGACGTCCTTCTGCACCGTCTGCCGGGCCTGCGCCTGGCCGTGCCGCCGGAGGAGCTCACCTCGACCGCGTCCACATGGATGTCCCTGCTGGACAGCCTGCCGGTCGAGTTCGAGGTATAGGCCCCAGGACGCCGCTGCCCGGCCGGGCAGCGGCGTCGTGTCACACGGAGCAGGGCGGAGGCGTCAGCCGTCGAGCCAGTCGCCTGCGAGGTCCGTGGGACGGTATCCGGTGGCGTTCCAGAGGAAGTGCGGGTGGGCGCAGCCGAACATGTAGGCGAGCAGGGCGGCGTCCTCCCTCCCGGTCCGAGAGTCGTGCAGGGCGTGGAAGAACTCCGATCCGACTGCGCCGGAGTCCTGTTGGATCTCCCGAGCGCGGGTCGTGGACGGTGCGGCTCTGGATGCTTCAACGGCGGCGATGTACGTGCGGCGCAGGATCTCCCATGAGCTGTCGGTGTTGCCGTGCCAGGGGCCGTGCAGTGCTTCGAAGGCATGGAGCTCGGCGTCGAAGAGGGCCCATGTCTCGGGGTATTGGGCTCGGCAGCGTGCGGACAGCTCGGCGGTCCGGGCGCTCAGAGCCGGTGCGGTGGGCCGCGGCGCGATGGTGAGGGTGGTGCCGTGGGTGAGGATGCCGGTGCATGCGTTGGGCTGAAGGTCGCACAGCGGGCAGTCCTGGACCGGGGGCAGGCCCTCGGTGATGCCGTCGAACCACAGGGCGTGGCGTCCCGTGAGCCCCAGCCAGACGATGGTGCTGGGCATCAGCCAGGTGTTCCACATCGGGGAATGCGCCTCGGGCATGCAGCCGTACTTGACGCTGGCGATGGCGCAGGCGGCGTAGAGGGCCTTGGTGTGGGCCGGCATGTCGGCGAGCCAGAAGTTGCTGATCTCGCCGGTGAGGGCGTCGGCTCGTACGTCGACCATGTCGTCGATGACGCGGCACAGCAGCAGAGAGGCGAGGTGTTCCTCCTGCCAGAGTTCGGTGTCGGGTGAGACGTGCCAGAACAGGCAGTCCATCATTTGCAGGAGTGAGTAGGTGCTCTGGCTGAGCGGGTTGGTCTGGGGGAGTACGACGCTGCCCGCGGCGTGCTGTTGGAGCCAGGACTCGTCCGCGGATCGCTTGTGGGCTGCGTAGAGTCCGCAGACCAGGGCCCGCGCGGTGTTGGTGCTGAAACTCTCGGCCAGGCGGCCTTCGATGAGTTGGGTGAGGTGCGTGGTGTCTATCGTGTCGATCACGCGTTTGTACTCATGGAAGAGCAGGATGTCGTCCTCGAAGCGGTGACGGTAGCCAAGGTCTCGCTCGTGGTCGTTCATCTGCCGGGCCAGGACCCATCCACCGGTCAGGACGCTGTCGAGTTCCCGGTGGTACGGCCAGGTCTTGACGGTGAGGGGACGACCGGCGCTCTGCCGCCAACCGTAGTCAGCCAGCGTGCGTGCGGGGGGCGTGGGCAGCCGACGGCACAGAGAGCAGGAGCAGGCGGTTTCCTGTTCCTCGTCGCGCGGCGAGGTGAGTGCCCGGCTCTTCCAGGCCCCTTCCAGCATCGTGCAAGTCAGTCGGCAGACCTCGATATCGGTGCTGACTTGGGGGAAGGCCGCTTCGATCACGCGCAGGCTGGCATCGAGTCGCCTCAACCTGGCGTTGCCCTCCTCGTCGGGCGGGACGAACGCGCGCGGCGCCAGATTGAGGGCTCCCTTTACATGCAGCGTCGTGCTGGAGCCCGGGGATCCGAGCGCGTCCAGCCGCTGTTCAGCGGCGTTCTGGCAATCTCGGAACTCATCCGTGCACCCATTGATGTGTTGCGCGAAGAGGTGGGCCAGGGCGCTCCCGGCCTCCGCCGGCTGGAGCTGGGCGCTTGGCTGCGCCTGGAGCAAGCTGCCGGTGGATGTCTCCGGGCCACCGCCTACGACTCGAGATTTCACACCGGTCTCCCTTCAAGCTGTGGTCCTGGCAACGCAATCGATCGGCCGTGGTTGTCAGCCGGTCGTGTCCGAGAAGATTCCGTGCATTCCCGACGGCCTCGCCGAACAGCCGGACTCACGTTTCGGGGGACGTGGCGCGAGGTCTCCCCCGCCCTGCGGGCGGGCGGCCGCACGACCGCCCGCTCGAACTCACCTTCCCGATGCGCAAGTTGAATCGAAAAGCGGTACGAGGCTGCCCAGGCCGTAAATGATCTACGCGTAACCGGACCGTGATCTCCGTTACTGCTCAAGCCTCCTGAGCTGCGTATACTCGCGCGCCCCCGACGTAAGTGACAGCTACACGCGTTTCCGCGATCGCCCCGGCCGGCCCGTCGAACGGATCGCGGTCCAGGACCACGAGATCCGCCAGCGCACCGGCGCGTACCTCGCCCGTGTCGTCCAGGTGGTTCACGTACGCCGAGCCCGCCGTGTAAGCGGTCAACGCCTCGGCGAGTCCGATGCGTTCGCCGGGCAGGAACACCGGCGTGTCGCCGTGGCCCGATGTCACCTCCGGGGCCACGCGGTTGACGGCGACATGGATCCCCTGGAGCGGATCGGGGCTGCTCACCGGCCAGTCGCTGCCTGCCGCGAGCCGGGCGCCGGAGCGCAGCAGAGCGCCGAACGGGTACTGCCACGCGGCGCGTTCGGCCCCCAGGAACGGAATCGTCAGCTCGTCCATCTGCGGTTCGTGCGCGGCCCACAGCGGCTGGATGTTCGCCGTGGCACCGAGCCGGGCGAAGCGCGGCACGTCGGTCGGCTGGACGACCTGGAGATGAGCCAGGTGGGGCCGCGTGTCGCTCGGCCCGTTCGCAGCCCGCGCCGCCTCGATCGCGTCCAGCGCGTCGCGTACGGCCCGGTCGCCCAGGGCATGGAAGTGGCACTGGAAGCCCAGCGCGTCCAACTCGGTGACGTACTTGGGCAGCTGCCCCGCGTCGATGAAGCTGGTGCCCCGATTGGCAGTCGCGCAGCCGCACTTGTCGAGGTAGGGCTCAAGCAGCGCCGCCGTCCCGGTCTCGGCGACGCCGTCCAGCATCAGCTTGATGCTCCCCGCACGGAAGCGGCCATGACTCAACGCCGAGCGCTTCTCGACCAGTTCGGGGATCTGCTCGGCGCCACGCTCGCGGTCCCACCACAGCGCCCCGACGACCCGGGCGGTGAGCGAGCCGTCCCGCGCGGCCGTCAGATACGCCTGTGACGGGTCGTCCATGCCGAGGAAGTCCCCGACCAGCGCGTCCTGCCAGGCCGTGATGCCGAGCGCGTGCAGATGCCGCTGGGCGTGCAGGAGCGCCGCGACCCGGTCGGCCGGTGTGGCGGGCGGTGTGAGCCGCCCCACCAGCTGCATCGCACCCTCCTGGAGCGTGCCGCTCGGCTCGCCGGAGGCGTCCCGGTCGATCCGTCCGTCGGCAGGGTCGGGCGTGTCGCGAGTGATGCCCGCGAGCGCGAGGGCGCGGCTGTTGACCCAGGCGCCGTGATGGTCACGGTTGGGCAGATAGACCGGCCGGTCGGGCGCCACCGCATCCAGCAGCTCCCTCGTCGGCGTACCGCCTTCGAACGCCTCCATCGACCAGCCGCCGCCGGTGATCCACTCCCGCTCGGGATGCGCGTCCGCATAGGCGCGCACCGCGGCGAGCGTCTCGTCCGCCGTTTTCGCTCCGGTCAGGTCGCACTGGGTCAGCTCCAGCCCCGCCGGCACCGGATGCACGTGCGCGTCCTGGAACCCGGGGAGCAGCAGCCGGCCGGCGAGGTCCACCACCTCGGTCCGCGGCCCGGCGAGATCGTGCACCTCCTCCCGTCCTACGGCAGTGATGCGGTCGCCGGTGACGGCCACAGCGGTCGCGGTGCGGCCCTCGGGCGTGAGGACGGGGCCGCCGGTGAAGAGGAGATCTGCGTGCATGGTCCGCTTCCTGGTAGGGGGTTATCGGGAGGAGGTGGCGATGAGCTGGGGCGCGTCGGCGTCGGTGCCCTTGCCGGTGCGGAAGTACGGCGACTTGCGCACCCACTTCGCCCAGGCGGCGGCCAGGAAGCCGGACGCGATCATCGCCAGGGGAGTGGCAAGCAGGAACCAGCCGTTGTCCGCGCTGACTTCGAAGTGGTCGGCGGAGGTGTAGAACGACCAGCCGAGGTAGCCGCCGAGGCCGAGCAGGGCCGCCGCGCTGAGCGAGGGGAGCACGACCGCCCGTATGCCCTCGCGCCAGTCCTCCCGCAGCAGGGAGCGGAAGCGCACGGCCGCCGCGAGGGCCGTGAGGGCGTAGGACAGGGCGACCACGATGCCCACGGCGCTCACCGTCGCCATGATCATGTCGGCGAGCCGGGGGATGACCAGCGCCAGTCCCGCGACCACCGCCGCGAGCGCGCCGATGAGCACCGTCCCGGCGGCCGGAGTGCCGTACCGCGGGCTGACCTTGGACCACACCGGCCCGAGCGTACGGTCCCGGCTCATCGCGAACATCGCCCGAGCCGTGGGAATCACCCCGGCCTGCAGGGAGGCGACCGCCGAGAACATCAGGGCGATCAGCGGCAGCGCCGCCCACGGCTGGGATGCCAGCCGGTCGCCGAAGAAGGCCAGACCCTCGGCGCCGTGGCCCACCAACTCCTCCTCGGACAGGACGCGTTGGAAGGCGATCGAGCCCAGCAGGAACAGGCCCAGCATGGTGAACAGGGTGGTGATGCCGGCCCGGGACGCGTCGCGCGGGTCGCGGACCTCCTCGTTGACGCTGAACGCCGACTCGAAGCCCCAGTAGCAGAACACCGACAGCAGCAGCCCCTGCGCGAGCGCCGTCGCCGAGGGGATCGCGAAGGGGTCGAACCAGCTCAGGCTGAAGTCGTGCGGGCCGGTGACGATGCCGTATCCGCAAAAGCCCAGCAGGACGACGTACTCGAAGACCAGCAGCCCGGCCTGGAGGCGCGCGGCGCTGCGGATGCCGGTCACTGCGGTCAGCGTGACCGCCACCAGGACCAGGATGCCGACCGCCGTCGTCTGCGCGGTCGAACCCGGGTCCAGCGCGAGACCGCCCACCCGGTGCAGCCCGGCGTCCCCGGCCAGCTGGAGCAGGGCCGAACCGGTGACCGCGGTGGTGTACGCGAGGAACGCCAGCACGGCAACGAGGTTCACCCAGCCGACCATGAAGCCCAGCCAGGGCGTGAGCGAACGGCCCACCCACACATAGCCGTTGCCCGCGTTCGGCTCGACCTTGTTGAGCCGGGAGAAGGCGCCCGCGATGCCCATGACCGGTAGGAACGCCAGCAGCATGATCGCCGGCAGATGCAGCCCGACCACGCCGGCCGTGACGCCGAGCCCGATGCCGATGCTGGTGGTCGCGGCCGTGCTGGACGCGGCGATGGCGACGCCGTCCAGGACGCCGAGGGACTTGCGCAGCTCGGGCCGCGCGGGAGGGTCGACGCTGTAGGGGTTGTCGGACATGGCCGGTCTCCGCTCGCACCGGGGGGCCTGGGCGGCCCCGATGAGCGGACATGAAACTGTCCGGGGGGTTAACAGGTCAACGGTGTTGTCGTAAGGTCTCGCCCATCGACCCCGTTCCACCGGCCCACGGAGGCGCCCATGACCGACCGCGTCGTCCCGCCCACCGCCCGGCAGCGCAGGCGCCCCACCAAACAGGGCGTCGTCCTGTCCGAGGAGCTGATCGTGGAGACGGCCCTCAGGCTGATCGAGGAGCACGGCACCGACGCCCTCTCGGTACGCCGCCTCGGCCGTGCGCTCGGCGCCGACCCCAGCTCGCTGTACCGGTACTTCCGGCACACCGACGACCTGATGCTCGCCATCGCCGACGAACTCATCGGCCGTACGCTGCGCACCTGGCGCCCGACCGGCGACTGGCGCACCGACCTGCGGGATCTCGGCCTGCGCATGCACGCGGGTGCCCTCGCCCACCCCCGGGCGGCGGTGCTCAGCTCGTACCGGGTGACCGGGCGGGCGTACGAGATCCAGGCCGTCGAGACGATCCTCGGCGTGCTGCGCGGCGCGGGCTTTCCCGACGCGGAGGCGGTGCGGATCTACCACGCCTTCGTCGACCAGGCCCTCGCGTACGGCGCCCTCGACTCGGCGAGCGTGGCGATGCCGAAGGCCGCACGCAAGGCGGAGCTGGCCGTCTGGCGGGCGACGTACGCGCGGCTGCCCGCCGAATCCCATCCGCACATCGCCGCCACCGCCCGCCATCTCGTGGCCGACATGCCGAACAGCTCCTATCCGGCGGCCCTGGACCTGCTGCTCATCGCCGCCGCGGCCCGACTGACGGAAATCCACGCCCGGGCGGGACGTCCGACGGCCACACTGGACCCGCACGTCAACGCCGTTCCGTGAGGAGACCGTTCGCCGATGACCCGGCCACTCGCCCGCCCCGCCGAGCAACGCAAGCAGGACACCCTGCACCGACTGGAGCACGACGAGGACGTGTGGGTCGCCACCGCCGACGCCGCCGGGGGACTGCCGTACCTCGTCCCCCTGTCCTTCCGGTGGGACGGCTCGACCCTGCTGCTCGCCACGCCGGCCAAGAGCCCGACCGGCCGCAATCTCAAAGCGACCGGCAGAACACGCCTCGGCATCGGGCCGACCCGCGACGTCGTCATGCTCGAGGGGACGGTCGAGGCGATCGCCCCGGCCGAGCTGTCCCAGGAGGAGGGCGACCTCTTCGCGACCAGGACCGGCTTCGACCCGCGCCGACTCAGCACGCCCTACCTGTACTTCCGCGTCCTGCCGACCCGGGTGCAGGCCTGGCGTGAGGCCGACGAGCTGCACGGGCGGGAACTGATGCGGGACGGCGAGTGGCTGGTGGCGGACTGAAACCGCCTGGCCGGGACACCCGTTGGGATGCAGGCGGCGGGGCAGGACGTCCCGTGCCCCAAACCCTTCGGAGGAGTCATGCCACTGGTGAAAGCCGGTTTCGTGGTGCTCGATTGTGCCGAGCCCGAGAAGCTCGCCGAGTTCTACCGGGATCTGCTGGAAGGCGAGATGACGGACGCGACCGCCAACCGCGTCGAGATCAGGGGCGCCGACGGGACCCGCCTGGCGTTCCGTCGCGACATGAACGCCACCCCGCCGAGCTGGCCGCGCCCCGAGAACTCCCTCCAGGCCCACCTGGACTTCGTGGTGGAGGATTTGGACGAGGCGGAGCGCAAGATCGTCGGGCTCGGCGGCCGTCCCGTGGAGGCGAAGGACGCGGCCGGCCCCTACGAGGAACGCGGCTACGCCGACCCCGCCGGCCACTCCTTCATGCTGCGCACGGTGGCCCCGACGGCACCGAAGCAGGGCTGACACCCTCCGCCGGCACCGCAGCGGGGCTCAGTCCTCCCTCGGTGCCGGCGGGACCGTCAGTCCCGGCCGCCCTTCTCGCTGACCGGCCACACGCCCGTCGAGCGCTCGATCGCCTTCGCGCCCGTGCGGTCCGCCAGGCTGCGCGCCGCCGCGAACAGGGCGCCCTGGACCGCTGCCGCGAGCAGGATCTCCCCCCAGCCGCGCTCCCGGTCCAGGGCGTCGGGGGCGTCCTCCTCGTGCCGGATCGCCATCCAGGTCTTGCGGAAGGCGAGCCCGGCCAGCGCCCCGCTCGCCCAGCCGAGGGCGAATCCGAGGGGCTTGTAGGCGAGGGGGAGCTTCATCTTCTTCTGCTTGTTCTTCTTGGCCATGCGCGTCTGCGCCTCCTTCGTGGGTCAGGGTCGCCCTTGCGCCGGTACCCGCTCGGCCTCGGAAACCGGCCCGGGGGGTGTCCCGTCGCCGAACGGCCTTCCGCCCAGCTCCTGACGGTGATGCGGCGTCAGCCAGCCCGACAGGTCCGGCCCCACGGGCACGATTCCGGTCGGGTTGATGCCGCTGTGGACTTCGTAGTAGTGCCGTTTGATGTGGTCGAAGTCGACGGTGTCACCGAACCCCGGTGTCTGGTAGAGGTCGCGGACGTACGCCCACAGCACCTGGTTCTCCGTCAACTTCCAGCGGTTGCACTTGAAGTGGCCGTGATAGGCGGCGTCGAAACGGACCAGAGTGGTGAACAGCCGGATGTCCGCCTCGGTGATGGTGTCGCCGACCAGATAGCGCTGCCCGGCCAGTCGCTCGGACAGCAGCTCCAGCCGCCGGAACAGCCGCGCGTACGCGTGCTCGTACTCCTGCTGCCCGGTGGCGAAGCCCGCCCGGTACACCCCGTTGTTGACGTCGTCGTAGACGTCCGCCATCACGGCGTCGATCTCGTCCCGCAGTCCCTCCGGATAGAGATCGGGTGCCCCCTCGCGGTGCAGGGCCGTCCACTCGGTGGCGAGGTCGATGGTGATCCTCTGATAGTCGTTGGTGACGAGCCGGCCGCTGGGCACGTCCACGACGGCGGGCACGCTGACGCCGCCCGGGTAGTCGGTCTCCCGCTTGTCGTAGGCCTCACTGAGATAGCGGATGCCGAGCACCGGGTCACGGTCGTCGGGGTCCAGCGTGAAGCGCCAGCTGCGGTCGTCCTGGATGGGGTCGGCGACGGCCAGGGACAGGGCGTCCTCCAGGCCGAGCAGCCGCCGGGACACCAGTGACCGGCTCGCCCACGGGCAGGCACGGCTGACCACCAGACGGTAGCGCCCCGGCTCCACCGGCCAGCCGTCCCGCCCGTCCGCGGTGATCCGGTCCGTGAAGTGGGCCCTGGACCGCTGGAATTTCTTCCCGGTGTTGCCCCCGCCGCTCATGACCTGGCTCCTCTCTGCCGCAAGCGTCTGCCGTATGCCGGGTTCCCCGATCTCACCGAGTCCCCCGAAATTCGCCGACGGCACGGTGTGAGCCCCATCGACCGGGGCAGTCAGTGACAAATGAGCAGCACCTCCACAGCACCGAAGACCGATCACAGGACCCGCGTCACCGTTCTGGTGGCTCTCGCAGCCAATCTCGTCATCGCCGTCGCCAAGGCGGTCGGCGGACTCCTGACCCAGTCGCCCGCGCTGCTGTCGGAAGCGGCGCACTCCGTGGCGGACAGCCTGAACGAGGTCTTCCTGCTGGCCGCCCTGCGCCGCAGCCGCCGGCCCGCCGACGCCCGCCATCCCTTCGGCTACGGCAAGGAGCGCTTCTTCTGGTCGCTGCTCGCGGCCGTCGGCATCTTCGTGATGGGTGGGTGCTTCTCCTTCTTCCAGGGCGTCGAGGCACTGCGTGGTGGCGGCGAGGAGACGTTCACCGGGTATGTGGCGGGCATGGTCGTGCTCGGTGTCGCCTTCGTCGCCGAGGGCCTGTCGCTGCTGCGGGCGTTGTACCAGGTACGCCGGCAGGGCGGCGCCGCGGGCGGCCTGCGTGATCCCGCCCTGCGCACGGTTGTGGCCGAGGACGGCACGGCGGTGATCGGCGTGACCCTCGCCTTCGCCGGCATGGCGTTGCACATGGTCACCGGACAGGTCGTGTGGGAGGCGTCCGCGTCGCTCGCGATCGGCGCACTGCTCGTCTTCGTCGCCTACCGCCTGGGCCGCGACGCCCGCGACCAGCTGATCGGGGAGGCCGCCGACCCGGAGGCCGCCGGCCGGATACGGGCGCTGCTGGAGGCACAGCCCGAGATCGACAGCGTGGAAGCCCTGCTCACGATGAAGACAGGACTGGAAACGGCCCTGGTGGCGGCCCGGGTCGATCTGGTGCCCGGGATCGACAGCGAGCAGGTGGAGGAGGTCGCCGTCCGCATCAAGCGGTCCATCGCCCGGACCGTCGCCGAGGCGGATCAGATCTTCCTCGACGTGACCGAACGCTCCGCGCGCGAGGCACAAGGAAGCCCCGCCGCGACGGGGGAGCGCGGCGGGGCCTGACGCACGTGTGCCCGGCGAACGGGGGTTCATGCGTTCCCCGGGAGAAAAAGTCTCCGGAGCCCTGATCAGTCCCTGCGGGAGACCCGGTCCGGCCTTCCCGGGGCCGGATCAGTCCTGGTCGAGCGGCTCCAGGACGAAGACCGGGATCACCCGGTCCGTCTTCTGCTGGTACTCGGCGTACGGCGGATACGCCGCTACGGCCCGCTCCCACCACTGGTCCTTTTCCGCGCCGGTGATCTCGCGGGCCTTCATGTCCTGCTTCACCGGGCCGTCCTGGAGCTCCACATGGGGGTCGCCCTTGACGTTGTGGTACCAGACCGGGTGCTTGGGTGCCCCGCCCAGCGAGGCCACCGCGGCATACCGGCCGTCGTGCTCGACGCGCATGAGCGGCGTCTTGCGGATCTTTCCGCTCTTGGCGCCCCGGGTCGTGAGCAGGATCACGGGCATCCCCGTGTTCTGCAGCGTCGTGCCCTCGGTGCCGCCGGAGCTCTCGTACAACTCCACCTGGTCGCGGACCCACTTGGTCGGGCTGGGCTCGTACTCGCCGTCAAGAGGCATGGCATCGGTCCCATCGTCGTGTCCTGGTACTGACTGACGTCCTGCTGCAACACCGTTGCGTGCAAGATTCATCCTGCGGCGACTACACCAGCATCCGCACGCCCAACGCCAGGATCACGCCGCTCGACACCAGCGCCGTCACCAGCCGCCCGCGATGCCCCGTCAGCACCCGCCCCAGCAGTGCCCCGCCCCCGGCGAGCAGCAGCTGCCAGCTCGCCGACGCGGCGAACGCGGCCAGGACGAAAACGCCCTGGTCCAGGGGCTGTACGGGGCCCGTCGCACGGGTGCCGAGGACGAGAGCCGCGAAGTAGATCACGGTGGTCGGGTTGAGCAGGGTGATGCCGAGCAGCGCCAGGTAGGCGCGCGCCGGGCTCGGGGGAGGAGGCGTGGCGCGGGCGGTGGCGAGCCGGTGGTCGCGGTACTGGCGTACGGCGGTGACCGCGCCCCGTACCGCGAGGGCGGCCAGCACCAGGGCGGAGGCCCAGCGCAGCGGCACCAGCACCGGACGCAGCGCGGCGGCCAGTGCGGAGCCGCCGAGGGTGGCGACGAGGGCGTAGAGCCCGTCGGCGGTTGCGACGCCGAGCGCGGCACAGACGCCGATCCGCAGGGATGTGCGGGCGGTGAGGGAGACGAGGTAGGTCGCGACCGCGCCGACGGGGATGGCGATGCCATAACCCGCGAGCAGTCCCGCGACGAGCGCGGCGGTCACGACGTGGGAAGCGTCGGCCTCCACGGCCGGCCGGGCTGCTGCTGGAACGGCACCGGGCGAAGGGTGTCGGTCAGCGGCAGGAAGGCGATGGTCTTGGGCATGGCCGGATTCTGCGGGTGGCGGCCGATCGCCGACAAGCGAATTTCTCCGGTAGCTCCGGCTGGGCGGGCCCCAGATCGAAGTTCTGTGCGATCTTCCCCCGCTCCGTGCGACCATCCCCGGCCAGATTGCCGGTGCGGCTGATCTGGCCGAACTTGACGTCGTCCATTGGATGCCCCGGGCATCTAATGAAGATCGGCACGACGCACTCTTCGTCTGTGAGGTCTTCCATGACGGACATGACGGAATCCCACACCGTCGCCTTCCCCCAGAGCCGCACCTGTCCGTATCACCCGCCCACCGCCTACGACCCCCTGCGCGACGCGCGCCCGCTGGCCCGCGTGAAGCTCTACGACGGCCGGCTCGTCTGGCTGGTCACCGGCCACACGCTCGCCCGCACCCTGCTGGCCGACCGGCGCCTGTCCACCGATCCCAACCGGCCCGAATTCCCGGCGACCAACGCCCGGTTCGCGGAGGTCCGCCGCCGCAGGACCGCGCTGCTGGGCGTCGACGACCCCGAGCACCGCGTCCAGCGGCGGATGATGATCCCCAGCTTCACCCTCAAGCGCGCCGCCGAACTGCGCCCGCGGATCCAGGAAATCGTGGACGAGCGGATCGACGCGATGATCGCCCAGGGGCCGCCCGCCGAGCTGGTGAGCGCGTTCGCCCTGCCGGTGCCGTCGATGGTGATCTGCGCCCTGCTCGGCGTCCCCTACGCGGACCACGAGTTCTTCGAGGGCCAGTCCCGCAGGCTGCTGCGCGGGCCGACGGCCGCCGACTCGATGGACGCGCGCGGCCGCATGGAGGCGTACTTCGAAGAGCTCATCGACCGCAAGCAGAAGCAGGGGGAGGCGGCCGACGGCGTCCTGGGTGAACTCGTCCACCAGCGACTGCGCGACGGCGATCTGGACCGCGAGGAGCTCATCGCCATGGCGATCATCCTGCTGGTCGCGGGCCACGAGACGACCGCCAACATGATCTCCCTGGGCACCTTCACCCTCCTCCAACACCCCGACCGCCTGGCCGAGTTGCGCGCCGACCCGGAATTGCTGCCCGCCGCGGTCGAGGAGCTCATGCGGATGCTGTCGATCGCCGACGGGCTGCTGCGGGTCGCCGTCGAGGACATCGAGACGGACGGCGAGACGATCCGGGCGGGCGACGGCGTGCTCTTCTCGACCTCGGTCATCAACCGCGACGAGGCCGTCTACCCCGACCCCGACACCCTGGACTGGCATCGCCCGGCCCGCCACCATGTCGCCTTCGGCTTCGGCATCCACCAGTGCCTCGGCCAGAACCTGGCCCGCGCCGAGATGGAGATCGCCCTGCGCACCCTCCTCGACCGCCTGCCGACCCTGCGGCTTGCCGTCCCCGCGGAGGAAATCCCCTTCAAACCCGGCGACACGATCCAGGGGATGCTGGAACTCCCCGTGACCTGGTAAGAGGCTCCGGTCATGCACAACGAAACGCGCGAAACGCGCGAAACAGACGACATGCACATCGACATCGATCACGACCTCTGCGTCGGCGCCGGCCAGTGCGCCCTGGTCGCCCCGTCCGTCTTCACCCAGGACGACGACGGCTTCAGTGCCCTGATCCCCGGCCGCGAGGACGGCGGCGGCGACCCCATGGTGCGGGAGGCCGCCCGGGCCTGCCCGGTCAGCGCCATCACCGTGTCGGAAACGGGGAGTTGACACCTGACGCATTCATCAGGGCCCGGTTGCCGCAGCTCTGTCGCCGCATTCGGCGGCAGGGCTGCGGGGTCGGTCCGGCGGACGCCGGGTGCCGGCGGGACCGCCTCGCCGACCTGGCGGTGCCTACCGACCGGGCCCGAGCGTGCCGCCAGCAGTGCTCGCGCTGCCTCCCGGGTCTCGGCCGCCGGTCGTGTGCTGCCCGTGATGCCTGCCGCATTCATCAGGGCCTGGTTGGCCCGCAGCTCAGTCGCGGCGTTTGGCGGCAGGGCTGCGGTGGTCCGTCCGGGTGGTCGTCGGGTGCCGGCGGGAACGCCTCGCCGATCTGGCGGTGCAGGCCGAGCCGGGCCCTAGCGGGCCGCCAGCAGTGCTCGCGCCGCCTCCCGGGCTTCGGCCGCCGGTCGTGTACTGCCCGTGATGCCTGCCGTCACCATGGCGCCCTCGGCCAGCAGGTACAGCTGCCCCGCCAGGGCGTCGGGCAGTCCCGCTGCCGTCGCCAGTGAGCCGAGGTAGTCCCGGAAGGCCTGCTTGTGTGCCCGGACCTGCTCCGCCACCCGCTCCGACCGGGCGCCCAGTTCGCCGTACGAATTGATCCAGGCGCACCCGCGGAAGTCCGCCTCGCCGAACCACTCCTCCAGCCAGTCGAAGACGGCCAGGAGTCGCTGCTCGGGGTTCGTTTGCCGCTCCTCCACGTAGGCGGCGAGCTGCCCGCGCCAGCGCACGTCCCGTCGCTCCAGGTATGCCTCGACCAGCTGCTCCTTCGCCGGGAAGAGCTGGTAGAGGCGCTTCAGCGAGACCCCGGACGCGCCCCGGATGTCGTCCATGCCGACGGACTGGATGCCACGGCCGTAGAACAGCTTCTCCGCGGCGTCCAGTGCCTGCACCCGGGCGGTTGAGCTGTCCATGTACGACCTCTCCTTGACTTGAGAACGAGCGTTCTCCTACGGTAGCAGCCAGCGGGAGAACGCACGTTCTCCCGGTCTCTCCAGCCGATCCGACCCCGGAGGACGACATGACCGACCGACCGCCCCTGCCGCCGTTCACCCGCGAGAGCGCCGCACAGAAGGTGCAGGCCGCCGAGGACGCCTGGAACACCCGCGACCCGCACAAGGTGGCGCTCGCCTACTCGGAGGACTCCGTCTGGCGCAACCGCGACACCTTCGTCACCGGCCGCGCCGAGATCGTCGAGCTCCTCACCGCCAAGTGGGCCCGCGAGCGGGAGTACGCGCTGCGCAAGGACCTGTGGGCCTTCGACGGCGACCGCATCGCGGTCCGCTTCCAATACGAGTGCCAGGACGCCGACGGCCGGTGGTGGCGGTCGTACGGCAACGAGTTGTGGGAGTTCGACGAGCACGGGCTGATGACCCGGCGCGAGGCGAGCATCAACGACGTGTCGATCGAGGAGAAGGACCGCCGGATCTTCGGCCCCCGGCCGGAGAACGAGCGAGGGCTCACCTTCCCGTTGCGGTAGGCCCGTTGAGGAGGTTGAGTAGGGTTCCCGGGTGACCCAACAGGCCCAGAAACCCTTCCTCTACGTCGTCGTCTGCGCCGCCGGGATCGCCGCGGACGTCAGCAAGCTGATCACCGCCGCGCAGGAGCGGGACTGGGAGGTCGGCGTCATCGCGACCCCGGTCGCCATGAACGGCTTCTTCGACACCGCGGCCGTAGGGGCCCAGACCGGCCGCCCGATCCGTTCGGCCTGGCGCACGCCCGCCGACCCGCGTCCCTTCCCCCCGCCGGACGCCGTCGTCGTCGCCCCGGCCACCTTCAACACGATCAACAAGTGGGCCGCCGGCATCGCCGACACCCTCGCCCTGGGCACCCTGTGCGAGGCGTCCGGCCTCGGCGTCCCCGTCGCCGTGCTCCCCTGCGTCGCCGACGCGCTCACCGCCCATCCCGCCTACGGGGACAGCCTGATACGGCTGCGAGGGATGGGCGTGCGCTTCGGGGAACCGTACTCCGGCGAGGCGGGAGAGGACGGCGGGCGGCCGGAGTTCGGGTGGGAGCGGGCGCTCGATCTGCTCGATCGCGGCTAGCCGCGGCCCGATGACGAGAACCCGCGGGACGCCCCGGACGGAACCGGCGTCGCCCGCACCCGACCACGTACGCTCCCCCTGATACCCCATCCCGAAGGCAGGAGCAGCAACGATGCAGTACGTGAAGCTCGGTTCGACGGGCCTGGACGTGTCGCGGATCTGTCTGGGCTGCATGACCTACGGGCTCCCCGACCGCGGTGCGCACGAGTGGACCCTCGACGAGGAGGCGTCACGGCCGTTGATCCGGCAGGCGCTCGACGCCGGTATCAACTTCTTCGACACCGCGAACGTCTACTCCGACGGCACCAGCGAGGAGATCGTCGGCAAGGCGCTGCGCGACTTCGCCCGCCGGGACGAGATCGTGCTGGCCACGAAGGTCAACGGCCGGATGCGGCCCGGGGCGAACGGCGCCGGGCTCTCCCGCAAGGCCATCATGACCGAGATCGACCACAGCCTCGCCCGCCTCGGCACCGACTACGTCGACCTGTACCAGATCCACCGCTTCGACCAGCACACCCCGGTCGAGGAGACGATGGAGGCGCTGCACGACCTGGTCAAGGCGGGCAAGGTGCGTTACATCGGGGCGAGTTCGATGTACGCCTGGCAGTTCTCCAAGATGCAGTACACGGCCGAGCGGCACGGTTGGACGAAGTTCGTCTCCATGCAGAACTACTACAACCTCCTCTACCGCGAGGAGGAGCGCGAGATGCTGCCGCTCTGTGCCGACCAGGGCGTCGGCGTGCTGCCGTGGAGCCCGTTGGCGCGCGGCCGGCTCACCCGCGACTGGGGCACGGTCACCGACCGCAGCGCGAGCGACAACTTCGGCAGCCGGCTGTACGTCGACAGCGACCGGGTCGTCGTCGAGGCCGTCACCCGCGTGGCGAACGAACGCGGCGTTCCGCGCGCCCAGGTCGCCCTCGCCTGGGTGCTGCACCAGGACGCGGTGACGGCTCCGATCATCGGCGCCGCAAAGCCGCAGCACCTGGCGGACGCGGCGGCCGCGGTCGAACTGCAGCTCACCGAGAAGGAGTTGGAGGAGCTCCAGCAGCCGTATGCGCCGCATCCGGTCATCGGTCACTGACCACTCGGTGAGCGAATGGTTCACCGCCTAGTGGGGCCCGTGCGGCGCGAACTCGGTGCCGCACGGGCCCGCCCCTTCACTTTCGGCCAGCGGCACACGAGCTCCGCTCATCGACAGAGTCCGATAGTGCTCGCCGATCCGCTCGGCCGACCGCCCCACGTAGTGGCCGATGAACGAACGGCGGAACCGGTCCCGCGTGCCGTTGGGCTGTGAACCGTGCACGAGGCTGCCGTTGAAGAACAGGACGTCCCCCGGTTCCATGTCGACGGGCACGGCCGTCAGACCGGGCGGCGGCGGGACGTACTCCCGGGCGAAGGATACCTCGGCGTCCGCCGTTTCCGGGCAGAACACATCCATCTCGTGCGTGCCGGGGACGACTTCGAGCCCGCCGTTGTCCCGGTCGATCACATCGCAGGCGATCCACGCCGCCACACAGGTGCCCGGCTCGACCCGCAGATAGAAGTTGTCCTGGTGCAGCGCCTGCCCCCGGGCACCCGGCGGCTTGAAGTAGAACATGCTCTGTGCCGCCAGCACCTCCTCCCCGAGCAGCACCTCCAGCACACCGCGCAGCCGGGCGTCGAGCAGCACCCGCAGGGACAGCGCGTCGATCTCGTGCGGGTGCATCACCCTCGGGTACGCCCGCAGCGGGTCGCTGTCGGACGGACGCGGCTCGAAGTGCCCGGGCACCGGACCGGCCGCGTGCAGCGCAGCGAACCGGGTGCACAACCGGTCGATCTCGTCGCGGCCGAACAGTCCGCGCACGACTGTGAAGCCGTCCTCGCGGAACCGGCGGAGCCCGGCCTCGGGCAGGATGGGGGCGTCGGGGGCGCCCATGTCCGTGGCTGTCATTCGTCCACTCCTCGGTCAGTCGTCCTCACACAGACCACGCTAGGCCGACACCTGCCCGAGGGGGATGACTGTGAGCGCTGACGGATTGCCCGAGACTGCTGCATCCGGCGACCCCGCACCGCCGCCGGGCCTGGTGGTGGTCGGTCACTTCGACCAGCCGCCGGGGTACGGGATCAGCCGGCCGCGAGGAGCCGACAGCTGGCTGTTCACCTGGACGACCGGCGGCCAGGGCCGCCTGCGGCACGGGAGCGCCGAGGCGCGTGCCGGGGCGGGGGACCTGGTGGTGCTGGCACCGGGCGTCGCGCACGGCTACGGGGTGGCCCCGGGCGCGCCGCACTGGGCCTTCTGGTGGGTGCACTGCCAGGCCCGCCCCTCCTGGCGCTCCTGGCTGCGCCCGTACGACGCCGGTGCGGGGATGTACGTCGTCGCGCCGACGCCGGACGCCGTGCACGGCCGTGTCGAGGCGGCGTTTCACCGGATGCTCGACGACGCCCGATGGACGGGTACGGAGGCGCCGCCGGTGACGGCACCGGGGGAGCAGCCGGGGGAGGAGTCGGTCGCCGTGGCCCACGGCACCGCGGCTCGCGAGCTCGCCCTGTGCTCCCTGGAGGAGGTCGTCCTGCTCGCCGCGGGCGGCACGGGCACCGCGCGGACCCAGCCGCCCCGGCCCGGCGTGGACGCCCGGGTGCGCCGCGCGCAGGCGCTGATCGTCGCCGACCCGGCCGCCCCGCACACCGTCCGCTCGCTCGCCGAGCACGTCGCGCTCTCGCCCTCCCGTTTCGCCCACCTCTTCACCCAGCAGCTCGGGCAGTCCCCGATGCGCGTGTTGCGCGAGGCGCGGCTGCGGCACGCCGCCCGGCTGCTGGAGAGCACCGACCTGTCCGTGGAACGCGTTGCGGTCGCCTCGGGGTTCGCCAGCCCGTTTCACTTCAACCGCGTGTTCCGTGCCCGGTACGGGAGACCGCCGGGCGCCTACCGGGGCACAGGCCCAATGGTTGGCGCGTGACTTGTGAAGGAGCGGTGAAGGCGGATGCGTCCGTATGACCAGGCAAAAAAGTCGGAGATCACCTGCTCAATGGTTCCCGGGTCGCGGCCCGAAAGGGCGTTGAGTGAATACCGTTTCCAATTGCCTTGCCGATAGGCCGCAATGCCGAGGGGGCTTATTGACCGCTCGTCAAATAGTGATCGCCGGGCACGCAATGCGCAAAAACCGGAACCGGTTGTTCTCTGTCCCTGACCTGTGCAAAGGTGTGTCTCGCTCCCCCCGCGCCCGCGCTTCACAAGAGCCGCGTCCGGAGCATACTCATTGGTATGGACCTTCAATGCCGCATGCCCTCCGGAGGAATGCCGCCGTGCGTGACGCAGGCCTGTCGAATTCCCCCAGCGACGCCCGCCTCTTTGATGTGACGGATGCTCAACTGAGCGCCGAGCTGAAGAAGTGGACGGGGGTGACGCCGGCGCTGCATCCCGTTGGTGAACTCCTCGACAGGCACTGGGAAGCGGGATTCGCCTACGCACGGCTGTGCACCGCCGACGCCCGGTCCGCGGGAATGCTCACCACCGCGGCATTCACCCGGCTTTTCGGTGAAACGCTGCGACAAACCGGCCCGACGGCAGCTTGGCGCCCCCAGCTCCTCGTCACCGTGCGCCGTATAGCGGCCGAGTGGGACACCGACCGCAGGCGGGAGTTGCTCCACCCCGCGCTGCAGTCCGAGGCGGAGGGCGCCGAGCGCGTGGTCGCCCGGATGCTGCCGCCCGCGAACCGCCGGCTGCTGTCAGGCGCGTTCCAGCGGCTTCCCCAGTCGGCCCGCTGTCTGCTGTGGCACACCGAGGTCGAGGCCGAACCGCTCGCCGTACCGGCCGCCCTCCTCGGCCTGGACGCGGAGTCCGCCCGCCTCGAACTGGGCCGCGCCAACGAGCGGTTGCGCGAGGAGTGCCTCCAGGTCCACCGTGAGCTCGCCCCCGAGCACGAGTGCCGGCAGTACTTGCGGATGCTGGACGTGACGTACCGGCGCGGCGGCGTCGACGTCGACCCCGACCTGCGCGGGCACCTGGACCGCTGCGGGCACTGCAGCGACGCCGCGGGCCAGCTCAGCTTCTTCAACGACGGACTCGGCCCCGCACTCGCGGAGGCGGTGCTCGGCTGGGGTGCGCGGGACTATCTGGAGTCGAGAGCGAGACAGGCCGAGGAACCGGCCGGGGCGGAGCCGGCCGCGGCACCGCCGATCGTCGGCGAGTCGTTCTTCGCGGACGGCGCCGCCGCTTTCGCGCCACCGGGAAATGCCTCTGCCGCCGCCCCGGGAAGTGCTCCCGTCTCTCCGATGAATTCCCGTGCCGCTGCGGGCCGAAGCCGCCGTGCCCCTGCCGCAGAGAGCTTCGCCGGCGGTGGTGAGCCGCCGGCCCCTGCCTCAGAGGCATCGGCCTTCCCGGGCCGGCCCGCCGCTCCTGCCGGTGAGCCCTTCACCGCGGCAGGCGAGCCCTCGGCCCCTGCGGGCGAGCCCTTCGCCGCCCCGGCCATGGTGTCCTCCCCTGCGGAGGCCGGCCCCCGGACCACCGGCAGGGCCGCCCGCAGGACGGCTCGCAAAGCGGACTCCGCCACCGCCCCGCGTTCCGGCGCCACCCGCACCTGCACCGGGCGTGTGGCCCTCAAGGCCGCCCGTCGTGCCGCCCGGCGCCGCAACCTCACCGCGGCCGTCGCGACCGTCAGCGCCCTCGTCGTCCTCCCGCTCGTCATCTGGTCCACGAACGATTCCGGGGACGGTTCCGCTCCCACCGCGAACGACCGCCCCACCGAGACTCCCGGCCCCGGCACGGGCTCCGCCACCAGCAACCCCTCCTGGGCGGGCGCCGCCGAGGCCGCGAAGGGCGAGTTGCAAGGCCGGCTCTACAACATCGGGTCCGGGCTCTGTGTCGGCGTCGTCGGCGGGAAGGCCGTCAAAAACGCGGAGACCGAACTCACCAAGTGCTCCTCGGCGGCGGCCGGTCAGCAGTGGTCGTACGAGACCGACGGACTGGTGCGCAGCGGCGCGAACCCCGATCTGTGCCTCGACTCCCACCTCGGCTACTCGGTCCGGCTGGCCCCCTGCACGGGTGCCACCGACTCGGCGACCAAGAACGTCCGCTACGACTTCACACTCCAGGGCACCCTGGTCCCGCGCTTCGACCAGGACCTCGCCCTGAGCCCCGCCGCCACCGACGGTTCGGGCGCGCTGGTCCTCAAGACCCGCGAGGACGACAGCGACGCCCAGCACTGGGTGGTCGACACCTCGAAGCCGGAGCTCCAACTGGAGGTGGTCAACTGGGACTCGGAGGCGGAGAGCGTGAAGACGGCCGACCCGACCCCCACCCCCCGGCCGTCGAGGACGCCGACGCCCGAGCCGACCCCGTCCGCAACGCCGACGGCGTCGCAGCCGACGACCACGAGCCCGACCCCGACCGACGCGTCCTGCTACTCCTACCCGTACTCCTGCTCGTCGGGCGGCCAGAACGGCTGGTCCGGCGGCGGGTACGGGGGGTCCGGCGGATATGGCGGCTACGGGGGGTATGGCGGCTACGACGGATACGGCGGCTATGGATACGGCGGTGGCGGTCGCCGCTGAACCGAAGTCCGACTGATCAGCCGCCGGTGCCGGGCTGGAACACCGTCAGCCGCACCGAGGACTCGTTGCCGGCCACGGGCACCTCACCCGCCGTCCACGCCACCTCGATCGACTCCCGCTCGTCGGGCGGCGTCACGAGCAGCGCCGCCGGCAGGGCCGTACGGGCCCCGCTGATCTCGGGGCTGGCGAAGGACAGCCCCGCCCAGGAGCTTCGGCCCGGGGCCAGCGTGACGGCCGTGGGCGTGTCGGGGGAGCGCTTCGGGTCCGGGCCGAGCTGCTTCCCGGACGCGTCCACGAAGGCGGCACCGGGGTAGCCGCGGACCGTGCAGGTGCGGTCGGTCGTATTGGTCAGCACGATCGGGAAGTTGCGCTGTCCGGCGCCCGGACTGGGGCGGCCGATCTTTGCGCGCAGTTCGGAGGTGTGGCAGCGCGGGGCGGCGGCGCCCGACTGGGTCACAGGACTGCCGGTGTCGGCGGGGCCCGTCCCGGTCGTGGCAGGCCCGGTCGTGCCGGGCCCCGTGGTGGGGCTTCCGGTGTCGGCCGTGGGCGGTCCGGTCGTACGGCTGCTCGTGCCGGCCGGTGTCTGTGCCGTGCCCGTGGAGTCGCCGCCGTCGGCGCATGCGGCCAGCAGGGTCACCAGCGCGAGGGCGCTCACGAGGGGAGTCGCCCGGTGCGAGGGGTGGAGTGTCCGTGCACGTCCCATGTCTGTCACGAATCCCCGTTTTCGGGCCGAGTAGTCACCCGACCTCAAGGAGTCACACCTCGCCGAGGAGCCCGATCTCCGCCCAGATGGTCTTGCCGTCCGCCGTGTGCCGGCTGCCCCAGCGCTGGGTCAGCTGAGCGACCAGCAGCAGTCCGCGGCCACCCTCGTCGAAGGTCTTGGCGCGGCGCAGATGCGGTGCCGTGTGGCTGGTGTCGGACACCTCGCAGATCAGCGTCCGCGCATCATGGATCAGCCGGAGCCGGATGGGGTGGATGCCGTAGCGGATGGCATTGGTCACCAGCTCGCTCACGACCAACTCGGCCGTGAACGACGCCTCGCTCAGATTCCAGATGTCGAGCTGCTCCAGCACCTGCTTGCGGATGGGTGCGACCAGCGCCGGGTCCGCCGGGATGTCCCAGGTCGCGACCCGGGAGGCGGGCAGCCCCTGAGTGCGGGCCAGCAGCAGGGCCACGTCGTCCGGGACGCCCCCCGCCGGAAGCAGGGCGCTCAGGACGCGGTCGCAGGTCTCTTCCAGCGAGCCGGAGGAGGCCGCCAGCGCTTCGCAGAGAAGCGCGTGGCTGGCGTCGACATCACGCACCCGGGTCTCGATCAGGCCGTCGGTGTAGAAGGACAGCACCGTGCCCTCGCGCAGCTCGATCTCCGCGGACTCGAACGGCAGCCCGCCCAGGCCCAGCGGCGGGCCGGCGGGCAGCTCGATCTCCCGCGGCTCGCCGCCGGGCGGGACCATGACGGGCGAGGGGTGCCCGGCCCGGGCCAGCGTGCAGCGCCGGGAGACGGGGTCGTACACGGCGTACAGACAGGTGGCGCCGACGTCGCCGGAGCTGCCCTCGGTGCCCGCCTCGTCGGACAGCCGTACGACCAGGTCGTCGAGGTGGGTCAGCAGCTCGTCGGGCGCGAGGTCGATGTCGGCCAGGGTGCGCACGGCGGTGCGCAGCCGGCCCATGGTGGCCGAGGCCTGGACGCCGTGGCCGACCACGTCCCCGACGACCATCGCCACCCGCATCCCCGACAGCGGGATCACGTCGAACCAGTCGCCGCCCACGCCGGAGCGCGCCGCCGGGAGGTAGCGCGAGGCCGCTTCGAGCGCGGCGGTGCGCGGCAGGGACCGGGGCAGCAGACTGCGCTGCAGGGCCAGGGCGGTCTCGCGTTCGCGGGAGTAGCGGCGGGCGTTGTCGATGCAGACGGCCGCGCGTGCCGTGACCTCCTCGGCCAGCAGCACGTCGTCGGGCGTGAACGGCTCGGGGTTCTCGAACCGGCTGAGCACGGCGACCCCGAGGGTGGTCCCGCGGGCCTGGATCGGTACCGACATGGTGGTGTGGATGCCGTACGCCTGGATGCGCTCGGCGCGTTCGGGGTCCCAGGAGAGCCACTGCGTGAGGTCGTCGGTCGAGGTCGAGGCCACGATGGTGTGGCCCGCAAGGAGTGCGTCCGCCTGGGGCGACGGGGTCGGATAGACATCCACATGACCCGGCTCGATCACGGCTTCGGGGTCGCCCGTGTTGATGGACCGGTGGGCTGCGCGGCGCAGGCTGATCGGGGCGGTCGGCCGGCCGGTGGGTGCTTCGCCGCCGTGCTCCGGCGGGTCCAGTAGATCGATGCTGACGAAGTCGGCGAGCGCGGGGACGCAGATGTCCGCCAGCTCCTGCGCCGTGCGTGTGACGTCGAGGGTGGTGCCGATGCGGACGCTGGCCTCGTTCACCAGCTGCAGCCGCTCCTGGGCCATGTACTGCTCGGTGAAGTCGTGCGCGGCGACGGACACGCCGCGTACCCGCCCCTTGGCATCGGTGATCGGGGCCATGCGCGCCAGCCATGCGTGCGTCCGGTCACCGCCGACCGGGACGTAGGTCCGTACGTCGGTGCCCTGGCCCGTGGTGAGCACGCGAAGAAGGTGCCGCTCGATGTCGTAGCTCTGACGTCTGCCGGTCAGCTCGGGCGCCCGCAGCCCCCGCACATGCTCCTCGGAGAGATGGAGGACCTCCGCCATGACGTCGTTGATCCTGCGCAGCCGGAGCCGTTCGTCATAGATCGCGATGGCGCAGGGCGAGTCGAGGAGCCCGACATGGTCCAGCGGATCGTCCGGCGGACGGGTGCCCTGCCCTTCGAGCGGCGTGACCACGAGCCAGCGAAAGGGGCCGCCGCGCTCCGGCCGTACACGGTGGGCGAGCGCCCACACGGAGTGCGTGCCGCCGTCGCGGCGGCGCAGGGTGAGGATGCCGTCCCAGCGGTCGCCCGGCGGGGGGTCGCTGCCCTGCCGGTCGGCCAGGAGCTCCGCGGCGGGGCGCCCCACGACGTCGGCGGCCCGGTGGCCCAGCAGCCGCTCGGCGCCGGCGCCCCACTCGACGAGCACACCGTCGTCGTCGATGACCGCCCGGGCCGTCGCGGCCTCGTCGAACGGATACTCCGGGCTCATGCTCGCCACTCCAACGCGCACACTCACGGTGAACAAGCGTGTCAGTTGGGCTCCAGCCTAGTGCGTCGGCGACTCGCCCGTACCGGAACAATCGTGCGCACCCTTGACTGCCCGGCATCGCGTCCCGTCAGAATCCGTTTGTTCGCGATCGCTTGTGAGTACTTCTGGGTCCTGATGAGGGAGAGCCGCCATGACAGTCACTCGAAGATCGTTACTGCTCGCCGCCACGGCCGCTCCGGCGGCCGGAGCGCTGCCGAGCACCCCGCCGGCGCAGGCCGCCGAGACGACGGGGGCCGGCCCCGCCGCGTCCGGCCGCCGAACCGTCCCCCTGCGCGACGGCTGGCGCTTCGCCCTCGTGAACCCGGGCGGCATCACCGACCCCACCGGTGCCTACGCCGACGCCGCCCAGCCCGGTTACGACGACTCGGAGTGGCGCGAGGTCGCGGTGCCGCACGACTGGAGCATCGAGTTCGCCCCGACCACCGAGCACGGCACCACCAGCGGCACCGGCTTCTTCCCCGGCGGCCTCGGCTGGTACCGCCTCGCCTTCACCCTGCCGCCCTCCCTCGCGGGCAAGCGGATATCGGTGGAGTTCGACGGCGTCTACATGGACTCGTACGTCCACTGCAACGGCAAGGAGGCCGGCCGCCACCCCTACGGGTACACCGGCTTCGCCTTCGACCTCACGGACCTGCTGCACACCGACGGCACCACCGAGAACGTGCTCGCGGTCAAGGTGCAGAACCGGCTGCCCAGCAGCCGCTGGTACTCGGGCAGCGGCATCTACCGCGAGGCCCGCCTGGTCGTCACCGAGCCGGTGCACGTGGAGCGCTGGGGTACGTACGTCACCACGCCGGAGATCACCGGGAAGCGGGGCGTCGTCCACGTCCGTACCTCGGTGGTGAACGCGTCCGGCGGCGGCAGGGACGTCGAGGTCGTCTCGCGGGTCGTCGACCCCGGCGGCCGTACGGTCGCGCGTACGTCCTCCACGATCGCCGTCACCGACAAGGCGACCGAAACCCATGAACTCACCGTCCTCGCACCGAAGTTGTGGGACTTCGAGACCCCGCACCACCGCTACACCCTGAGGACCGACCTACGCGTCGGCGGCAGAGTCACCGACACCTGTCGCACGCCCTTCGGCTTCCGCACCTTCCGCTTCGACCCGGACGAGGGCTTCCACCTCAACGGCGCCCACAGCAAGATCAAGGGCGTCGATCTCCATCACGACCTGGGCGCCCTCGGCGCGGCCGTCAGCATCGACGCCGTCCGCCGGCAGTTGACCATCATGAAGTCGATGGGCGTCAACGCCTTCCGCACGTCCCACAACCCGCCCTCGCCGGAGATGATCCAGGGCTGCGAGGAGTTGGGCATCGTGATGCTGGTGGAGGCGTTCGACTGCTGGAGGACCGGCAAGACCCGCTACGACTACGGTCGTTTCTTCGACGAGTGGGCCGAACGCGACGCCACCGAGATGGTGCTGGCGGCACGCAACTCGCCGGCCGTCCTGATGTGGTCGATCGGCAACGAGGTCCCCGACTCCACGTCCACCGCCGGTCTCGCCATGGCCGACCGGATCATCGACGCCATCAAGGCCGCCGACGACACCCGTCCGCTCGTCATCGGCTCCGACAAGTACCGCCGGCTCCCCGCCAAGGGCTCGGCGGCCGACCTGATGCTGGCCAAGCTGGACGGGCTCGGACTGAACTACAACAGCGCCCAGTCGGTGGACCAGTTGCACGACGCCTACCCGCATCTGGTCCTCTTCGAGTCGGAGTCGTCCTCCGAGACGTCCACGCGCGGGACATACCAGGAGCCCGACCGCCTCAACACCGGCGAGAACCACACGCCGGGCAGGCGTGCGACCTCCTCGTACGACAACAACCTCGCCTCCTGGACCATGAGCGGCGAGTACGGGCACAAGAAGGACCGGGACCGGAAGTGGTTCGCCGGGCAGTTCCTGTGGTCGGGCATCGACTACCTCGGCGAACCCACGCCGTACGACGTCTTCCCGGTGAAGGCCTCCTTCTTCGGCGCGGTCGACACGGCCGGCTTCCCGAAGGACATGTACCACCTCTTCCGGAGCCAGTGGATCAGCGAGCCGATGGTCCACCTGGTGCCGATGACCTGGAACCACGAGGAGGGCGACACGGTCGAGGTGTGGGCGTACTCCAACGTCGACACCGTGGAGCTGTTCCTCAACGGGAAGTCCCTCGGCACGCGGACGTTCGACACCAAGCAGACCCTCGACGGCCGGACCTACCTGGAGACCACCGAGGCGACCGGCGACGACAAGACCTTCACCGACGGCCCCTACCCCGGCAGCTACACCAGCCCCAACGGCAGCGCGGGCAAACTCCACCTCACCTGGAAAGTGCCGTACGAGGCGGGGGAGTTGAAAGCCGTGGCCCGCAAGGGCGGCAAGGCGGTCGTCACCGACGTGCTGCGCACCGCCGGCGCACCGAAGGCCGTGCGGTTGCGTGCCGACCGCAAGTCCCTTGCCGCCGACGGCCGTTCGCTGCTCTTCGTGACCGCCGAGGTCGTCGACGCCCGTGGCGTCGTGGTGCCCGACGCCGAGGACCTGATCGCCTTCGAGGTGACGGGAGGTTCGCTCGCCGGGCTCGACAACGGGCGGGAGGAGAGCGCCGAGCGCTACCAGGCCAGTACGCGTACGGCATTCCACGGCAAGGCGCTGGCGATCGTGAGGTCCGGCACGAAGGCGGGCGCTCTGAAGGTGACCGCACGGGCCGAGGGGCTGCGCACGGGCAGTGTGGCTGTGCGGACGACTCCGGTACGGTCGGCGTCGCTCACCCCGGCCACGGTGTTCGAGCCGGACCCTCCGACGCCCCCGGACTACCCGTACGCAGACGCCAGTTACTCCGGCCGCCCGGACACGCTCCCGGCCGCGATGCTCGACGGCGACCCTGCCACCGGCTGGTCCAACGGTTTCTCCAAGGCGGCCACGGCTCTGCTGCCCGCCTTCGACGTAGCCCGGCCCGAGGACTGGGTCCTGGTGGACTTCGGGCGGACGCGGACCTTCGACCGGGTGGAGGCCGCCTTCACCGTCGACGCGACGCACACGCTGCCCGCGTCGGTGGTGGCCGAGGTGTGGGACGGTCGGCGGTATGTGCTGGTGGAGGGGGCGGCCGTGGAGTGGGCCACTGCCTCGGACGCGGCGACCGTCATCACCTTCGACGCGGCACGCGGGTCCCGGGTGCGGCTCAACCTGGTCAGCGCTCATCCGGGGGAGACGCGAGGGGCGGTGCGCATCAGCAGGCTGGAGGTGCCGACGAGCTGAGGCGGTGAGCGGTCCGGACGGGGACCGGTCCCACCGGTTCCCGTCAGAACCGTTGACGGGGTGTCATGTCGCCAACAAACATGGCTGCGTCCGCCTCTGGGAGCGCTCCCATCGTGAGCGTCACCCGTACCTCCCCCGAGGAGCCCAGACGTGAAACGACGCAGAACCACCCTGTTGTCCCTGACGGCCCTGCTGGCGGCGGGACTGATCGCACTCCCGGCCGCACCGGCCGGCGCCGACGAGGTCGAGCAGCTCAAGAACGGCACCTTCGACACCACCACCGAGCCGTGGTGGGCGAGCAGCAACGTCACCGCCGGCCTGTCCGACGGGCAGCTCTGCGCCGACGTGCCCGGCGGCACCGCCAACCCCTGGGACGCGGCCGTCGGACAGAACGACATCGCCCTGGTGAAGGGGGAGTCGTACCGCTTCTCCTTCACCGCGAACGGCTCGCCCGAGGGGCATGCCGTGCGGGCGGTCGTCGGTCTGTCGGCGGCGCCGTACGACACCTACTTCGAGGTGACGCCGCAGCTGAGCGTCTCCGGGAACTCCTACGCGTACACCTTCACCTCGCCCGTCGACACCCCGCAGGGCCAGGTCGCCTTCCAACTCGGCGGCAGCACGGACGCGTGGCGCTTCTGCATGGACGACGTCTCGCTGCTGGGCGGTGTCCCGCCCGAGGTGTACGAGCCGGACACCGGGCCCCGGGTGCGGGTGAACCAGGTCGCGTATCTGCCCGCCGGGCCGAAGAACGCCACGCTGGTCACCGACGCGACCGGGAAGCTCTCCTGGCAGCTCAAGAACGCCTCCGGGACCGTCGTCGCGCACGGCTGGACCGTGCCGCGCGGCACCGACGCCTCCTCCGCGCAGAACGTCCACTCCATCGACTTCGGCGCCTACCGCAAGCAGGGTGAGGGCTTCACGCTCGTCGCCGACGGGGAGACGAGCCGTCCCTTCGGCATCGGGACGGCCGCCTACGAGCGGCTGCGCCTGGACGCCGTGAAGTACTACTACACGCAGCGCAGCGGCATCGCGATCCGCGACGACCTGCGCCCGGGCTACGCCCGCCCCGCCGGACACATAGGCGTCGCACCCAACCAGGGCGACGGCAACGTGCCCTGCCAACCGGGCGTCTGCGACTACCGGCTCGATGTCACCGGCGGCTGGTACGACGCCGGCGACCACGGCAAGTACGTCGTCAACGGCGGCATCTCCGTGTGGGAGCTGCTGAGCACGTACGAACGCGAACGGCTGGCCCGCACCGGGGAACCGAACAAGCTGCGTGACGGCACCCTTGCCATCCCGGAGAGCGGCAACAAGGTGCCGGACATCCTCGACGAAGTCCGCTGGGAGCTGGAGTTCCTGCTGAAGATGCAGGTGCCCGCGGGGCAGCCGCTGGCCGGCATGGCCCATCACAAGATCCACGACGAGCAGTGGACGGGTCTGCCGCTGCTGCCGAGCGACGACCCGCAGAAGCGGGAACTGCATCCGCCGTCCACCGCGGCGACCCTGAACCTGGCGGCGACGGCCGCGCAGGCCGCGCGCCTGTACCGGCCGTACGACAAGGAGTTCGCGGCGAAGACCCTCGCGGCCGCACGGAAGGCGTGGGCGGCGGCGCTCGCGCATCCCGACCGGTACGCCTCCGAGAGCGACGGCATCGGCGGCGGCACCTACGCCGACAACAACGTCACCGACGAGTTCTACTGGGCCGCGGCCGAGCTGTATCTCAGCACCGGTGAAAAGGAGTTCGCGGATCACGTCCTCAACTCCCCGGCGCACACGGCCGACATCTTCGGCCCCCTCGGCTACGACTGGGCCAGGACGGCGGCAGCGGCCCGGCTGGACCTCGCGACCGTGCCGAGCGGGCTGCCCGGCCGGGACAAGGTGCGCCAGTCCGTGATCAAGGGAGCGGACGGCTATGTGGCCACGCTGAAGTCACAGGCGTACGGCATGCCCTACGCCCCGCCGGAGAACCTCTACGACTGGGGATCCAACCACCAGATCCTGCACAACGCCGTCGTCATCGCGACCGCCTACGACATCACGGGTGCCTCGAAGTACCGCGACGGCGCGGTGCAGAGCATGGACTGTCTGCTCGGCCGCAACGCGTTGAACATCTCGTACGTGACCGGCTACGGCGAGGTCAACTCCCGTAACCAGCACGCTCGTTGGTATGCCCATCAGCTCGACCCGCGCCAGCCGAATCCGCCGGTCGGCACGCTCGCCGGCGGGCCGAACTCGAGCATCCAGGACCCCTACGCACAGAGCAAACTCCAGGGCTGTGTCGGTCAGTTCTGCTACATCGACGACATCCAGTCCTGGTCGACGAACGAGCACACGATCAACTGGAACTCGGCCCTGACCCGGATGGCCTCCTTCGTGGCCGATCAGGGATAGCCCCCAGCCGGGTCGTGGGGGGGGGGGGGGGGGAGAAAAAGAGAGGGGGGGGGAAGAGAGAAAAAGAGGGGGGCGAGGGGGGGGTTTTGTTGGGGGAGTCTTTTTTGGGCCCACGCCGCCGCCGGAC